>CAWHXL010000001.1:0-285737 GCA_963833295.1 uncultured beta proteobacterium
CAGCAGCGGAGCCTCTTCGCGATGATCCGCCATACGCACGCCGCGAACCCGCGGGGCACCGTGGTGGCCTATGCGGACAACGCGGCGGTGATGGAGGGCGCGACGGTGCGGCGCTTCTACCCGGATGCCACCGGCTGCTACGCGGCCCGCAGCGAGCCGACCCACGTCCTGATGAAGGTCGAGACCCACAACCATCCGACGGCGATCGCCCCCTTTCCGGGAGCGGCAACGGGATCGGGCGGCGAGATTCGCGACGAGGGCGCGACGGGCCGCGGGGCGAAGCCGAAGGCCGGGCTCACCGGTTTCACGACGTCGCATCTGCGCCTGCCGGGCCTGCCGCAGCCGTGGGAAGCCCCCTACGGGAAGCCCGACCGGATCGCGTCCGCGCTCGACATCATGCTGGACGGGCCGATCGGCGGCGCATCGTTCAACAACGAGTTCGGGCGCCCGAACCTCCTCGGTTACTTCCGCACGTTCGAGCAGGAGGTCGCCGGCGAAGTCCGCGGTTACCACAAGCCGATCATGATCGCGGGGGGATTGGGCAACATCCGCGCCGATCACACGATGAAACAGACGTTGCCGGACGGCACGCTGCTCGTCCACCTGGGCGGCCCGGGCATGCTGATCGGAATGGGTGGCGGGGCGGCGTCGTCGATGGCGACGGGCGCCAACACGGCCGAGCTCGATTTCGATTCGGTGCAGCGCGCAAACGCGGAAATCCAGCGGCGCGCGCAGGAAGTGATCGACCGCTGCTGGCAATCGGGCGCCGCGAATCCGATCCTGTCGGTCCACGACGTCGGGGCGGGCGGGCTGTCGAATGCGCTGCCGGAACTCGTCCACGGCGGCGGCGCGGGTGCAGCCTTCGATCTGCGTCGGATTCCTTCGATGGAAACTGGAATGTCGCCCCGCGAGGTCTGGTGCAACGAGGCGCAGGAGCGCTACGTGCTCGCGATCGCGCCGAGCGACCTCGAGCGCTTCCGCGCGATCTGCGAGCGCGAGCGCTGCCCGTTCGCGGTCGTCGGGACCGCGACCAGGAAGGAGCGCCTCGTGGTATCGGATCCCCATTTCCGCAACACGCCGGTCGACGTGGATCTCGACGTGCTCTTGGGCAAGCCGCCGAAGATGACGCGCGACGCGACGCGCGTGCGCCGCACGCCGCGACCGCTCGACCTGGCCGGCGTCACCGTCAGGGACGCGGCGTACCGGGTGTTGCAGCTGCCCGCGGTCGCGGACAAGACATTCCTCGTCACGATCGGCGATCGCACCGTCGGCGGACTCTGCGCACGCGACCCGATGGTCGGCCCATGGCAGGTTCCGGTTGCCGATGTGGCGGCGACGCTGATGGATTTCGATGGGTATGCCGGCGAAGCGATGGCCATGGGCGAGCGCACGCCGTTGGCGCTGATCGACGCGGCGGCGTCGGCCCGCATGGCGGTGGCCGAGGCGCTGACCAACATCGCCGCCGCGGGCATCGCGCATCTGTCGGACGTCAAGCTCTCGGCGAACTGGATGGCGCCGGCCGGCCATCCCGGCGAGGACGCCGCGCTCTACGATGCCGTGCATGCGGTGGCGATGGAGCTCTGCCCGGCGCTCGGCATCAGCATTCCGGTTGGCAAGGATTCGATGTCGATGCGCACGACCTGGCGCGCGGGCGGCGTCGACAAGGCGGTCACTGCGCCGCTGTCGCTGATCGTGACCGCGTTCGCGCCCGTGCCGGACGTGCGACGCGTGCTGACGCCCGTGCTGTCGCGGGACGGCGGCGACACGGTGCTGATTCGAATCGACGTCGGCCGCGGCAAGCGGCGCCTCGGCGGGTCGGCGCTCGCGCAGGTGTACGGCCAACTCGGCGATGACGCGCCCGACGTCGACGACCCCGCGCAGCTCGCCGCGTTTTTCGCGGCGGTCCAGGTGCTTGCAGCCGAAGGGCGCGCGCTCGCCTACCACGATATCGCCGACGGCGGACTGTTCGCGACCCTTGCCGAAATGGCGTTCGCGTCGCGCTGCGGTCTGGACATTGCCATCGACGGGGTTGGCAGTGATCCGCTGGCGGCGCTGTTCGCCGAGGAGCTCGGGGCCGTCGTCCAGGTCCGTGCCGCGGATTGCATGGTGGTGCTGGCGACCCTCGCGGCCGCCGGTCTCACCGCCGGCGTGATCGGCGTGCCTGCAACCGACGGGCGCATCCGGATGCGCGCAGACGGGGCAACGCTCCTCGACGAAGCGCGCGTCGACCTGCATCGGGCCTGGTCGGCGACAACGCACGAGCTGCAACGGATGCGCGATCATCCCGAAGTCGTCGACCAGGAGTACGAGCGGATCCTCGACGCAGGCGACGCGGGGCTGTCGCCTGCGCTGACGTTCGATCCTGCCGTCGACATCGCGGCGCCGTATGTTGCAACCGGTGCGCGTCCGGCGATCGCCATCCTCCGCGAGCAGGGTGTCAACGGCCAGGTGGAAATGGCCGCGGCGTTCGACCGTGCGGGCTTCACTGCGATCGACGTCCACATGACCGACATCATCACGGGACGGCGGTCGCTCGCCGAATTCCGCGCCTTCGTCGCCTGCGGCGGGTTTTCGTACGGCGACGTCCTCGGCGGCGGTGAGGGTTGGGCAAAGTCGATCCTGTTCAACGCGCGCGCGCGCGACGACTTCGCGGCGTTCTTCGACCGCGGCGACGCGTTTGCGCTGGGTGTGTGCAACGGCTGCCAGATGATGAGCAATCTCGCCGAGCTCATTCCCGGTACGGACCACTGGCCGCATTTCGTCCGCAACAGGTCCGAACAATTCGAGGCCCGCTTCGTGCTGCTCGAGGTGCAGCGCTCGGCGTCGCTGTTCTTCCGCGGAATGGAGGGAAGCCGCATCCCGGTGGCGACAGCGCACGGCGAAGGCTTCGCGGAATTCCGCAATGCGGCGCAGCTTGCCGCCGCGCAGCCGCATGTGGCGTTGCGTTTCGCCGACCCTCGCGGGCAGCCGACGGAGCGCTATCCGTTCAACGCGAACGGGTCGCCCGGAGGCATCACCGGGCTCACGACCGCCGACGGCCGCTACACGATCCTGATGCCGCATCCCGAGCGCGTGTTCCGCACCGTGCAGATGTCGTGGCACCCCGATGGCTGGGGCGAGGATTCGCCGTGGATGCGCATGTTCCGGAACGCGCGCGCGTGGCTGGGATGAGCGGCGCGGCCGCGGTGCCGTCTCCCGCGCCGAGTCCCGATATCCGGGCGGACTTGCTGCGGCGGATCGCCGCGCGCGATGCTCGCGATGCCGGCACATGGCGACACCGCCTCCGAGAGCTGCTGCGCGGCAGGCGTTTCGATCAGGCCGCGGACGCGCTCGACGCCGAGCTCGGAACTGTGCCCGTGGACGCGGCGCGCCCTGCGGTTTCCGGCAACGCCCAGGCAAGCCCGGCGGCGGGCGTTCCCGAACGGGAGGAGCAAGACACGCCGGAACGGGCGTACCCGATGTCCGAATTGCGGGTGCTCATGCTTGCGCACTTTGCGGAAGCCATCGGCGAGGGCGCGAGCGCCGCGGAGCTGTACGCGGCGGTGTCGAGGCACCCGGGCACGCGGCTGCCGGCCCTGCTCGGTCTCGGCCGCGTTCTTCACCCCTTGGGCCGGACCGCCGATGCCGCCAACGCGTTGCAGGACGCCGCCGCGTTGCAGCCCGCGTCCGTCGAAGCGTGGTGCAACCTCTCCGCATTGCGGGTGGAAATGGGACACGCCGACGAAGCGCTCGGCGCGGCAGCGCGTGCGCTCGCCCTCCGTCCCGATCTCGGCGTTGCCGAGCTCAATCGCGGCGACGCGTTTCGGCACCTGGGTCGATTCAACGACGCGGCGGCTGCATACGAGCGGGCGGTCGCGCTCGACCGGCGATCACCGGTGGCCCTCAACAAGCTGTCCTCCACCTTGCGCATCCTGCGCGATTTCGATCGCGCCGAGAGCCTGCTCCGGTCGGCGATCGCGATGGCGCCGCAGTACGGTCTCGCTCGCGTCAACCTCGGCATGCTGCGCGTCGAGCGGCGGGGCTACGCGGAGGGGCGAGCGCTGCTCCGCGAAGCGCTGACGCTCGCGGACCTCGATGCGGCGGCGCGCGCGGAGGCCGAATCGGCGCTCGAGATGGTGGACGAGCACGAGCGCCTCGCGCCCGCGATCGCGAGCGCCCTGAGCGCCGGCGATCCGGAGCCGCTTCGCAAGGCGCTCGACGCGGGACGCGACCCGGCACGCGGTCATGCAGCCGAGGTGCTGGAGCGGCTTGCGCGCACGATGCGTCGCGTCGAAAAGCCGGAAGCGGACGTCACCGCGATTCCCGGTGGCACGGTGCTGTCGGACGTCTGGCCCGGCATCGAGGCCCATTTTGCCGTCCATCGACCGGATTCTCCCGACGCCGTTCGCAATACGTTGGCCGAACTGGCAGCGGAACGCGCGAAATCGGCGTCCGGTGATGAAAAGCTGTCGATGCAGGACGTCGTGCACTTCGAGCGCGCCGTTCGGCAGCGGCGGGCGCTCCCGCCGGGTGGCGGCACCGGATCGGAGGCATGGGTACGCTATTGGCATGCGCTTATCACCTCGCATCGACCGGATTTTTTTCCGGGGCAGATGAAGCCCGTTCCCAATTTCGTGCTCTTGAGCCATCGCGTGTCGCGCGCGGCG
Source organism: uncultured beta proteobacterium (assembly GCA_963833295.1). Taxonomy (GTDB): domain Bacteria; phylum Pseudomonadota; class Gammaproteobacteria; order Burkholderiales; family Casimicrobiaceae; genus CAIWHR01. The sequence goes on from CAWHXL010000001.1 coordinate 4,647, forward strand.
CCGCGTGAGGCCGCGGCCGCGTGTGCGACGTTCTTCTCGACCCAGTACCGGGCGGTGCCACCCGGTCTCGCGCGCGCCGCGCTCGTCTATCTTGCCGTCATCGAGATCCATCCCTTCTACGACGGCAACGGGCGCGTCGCGCGGTTCCTGCTCAACGCCGAGCTCGAGCTGGCCGGCCTCGACCCTGTCGTCTTCCCGAAGGCGGTCCGCGACGCGATGACCGGGGCGCTTCAGCGGGTGCGGTCGATCGGCGACCTCGCTCCGATCTTGGACGCGGTCGCGGAATCGGCGCAGTTCACCACCGACCTTCGTCGGAGTCTCGCGATCGTGCCGGATGAATCGTCAGCGTACTGAGCCGGGCGCGGGCGCCGCGCCCTCGGGTTCGATGTCCGGCCTGTTGACCGGGTGCTGCCGGCCGCCGATCATTCGTGGGCTTCGAGGAGGGTAGCGATGTCGCAGATCGACCGAATTCGCCGGGCGTCGGTAGTCGGCCTTGCGGCGGTGGTACTGGCCGCGGGTGCCGCGTTCGCGGCGGGCGCGAAGGATGCGCCCCGCGCGGCGACCGTGCCTGCGTTGCCGGAACCGCTGACCAAGGAGTCGGTGCGCGAGCTCGTGTCGCGCCTGTCCGACGACGAGGTGCGGAAGCTCCTGCTCGACCAGCTCGACCGCGCGGCCGCCGCAACGGCGATACGGCCAAAGGACGGGATGGGCATGGCGGGCGACTGGTCCATCAAAACGCGGCGAAGATGCGCACGAATTACGAGGCGCTGCAAGGCGCGCTCGTCGGGCTGCCGCAGACCGTCCAGCAGTTCGGCGCGAAGCTGACGGAGCCGGAAGGCCCCGCGCATTACCCGGTGATCGCGGGGATCCTGGCGGCGCTGCTCGCCTTCGGCTGGATCAGCGAGTTCGTCTATCGCCGCTCGCTCCGAAACTACCGCACCAGGCTTCGGCAGTCGGCCGCGCCGACGTTCACCGCCAACGCCTTTCGACTGGGCGTCGGCCTGCTGCTCGATCTCGGTGGCATCGTGGTGTGGAGCCTCGCCGCGCTGACCGCGTTCTTCGTCGTGTGGCATGGCCACGAGCTGCGCCGGATCCTGATGCTGGACATCCTGATCGCGGTCGTCATCGTGCGCATCGCCGCACTGCTCGGGCAATTTCTTCTTGCGCCGGGCCCCGAATCGGAGCGTCTGCTGCCGCTCGACGATGCGGCGGCGGCGACGCTGCGCCGGTTTGCCGTCGGCCTTGCGTTCGTGCTGGGCATCACGATCTCCATGGTCTCGCTGCTCCGCGACAGCGGCGCAAGCGAGGCGACGATCGACCTCTCGCTGATTGCCTGCCTGTCGGCGGGCATACTGCTCACCGTGTGGACCGTCTGGCGCGTCCGCGTGCCGATCGCCGACCTGATACGGGGTGACGGCAAACACGGCGCCATCATCGGCTGGCTCGCCGACCTGTGGCCGGTCATCGCCACCGTGTATCTCCTCGGCATCCTCGTTGCCCGCGTCTCCGACATCCTTGCCGGGGCGACGGGGGCGACCGGCGAGGGAATCGCCAGCGTTCTCCTCGTCATCGCGCTGCCGATCGTCGACATGGCGCTGTGCCGCGCACTCGGCGCCGCGGCGGCGCGGCCGTCAGCGGCTCCGCAGTCGCGATTGCCGCGGATCGTTGCGTCGTACGAGTCCGTGTTCCGGCGCGCGATCCATATCGTGGTCGTCGTGGGCGGCCTGCTGCTCTTCGCACGGCTCTGGGACATCGACGCCTTCGAACTCGCCCAGAGAAGCATGGGCGGCAAGATCGCAAGCTCGCTCGTCGGGGTCTGCGTCGTGCTGCTGCTCGCTTTCATGATCTGGGAAATCGCCAAGACCGCGATCGACCGGCGGCTCGCGACCGAAGGCGACCTCGACCCGGAGCATCCCGCGTCGCGGCTGCGCACGCTGCTGCCCATCCTGCGCCTCCTGATCTTCGTCACGATCGTCGTCATGGCGACGATGTCGCTGCTGGCGGCGCTCGGCGTCGACATCCTGCCGCTGCTCGCCGGCGCGAGCGTCGTGGGCGTGGCGATCGGCTTCGGCTCGCAGACGCTGGTGCGCGACATCGTCTCCGGCGCGTTCTTCCTGATGGACGACGCGTTTCGCCTCGGCGAGTACATCGAGATCGGCGACGCCAAGGGCCGGGTCGAGAAGATCAACATCCGGTCGCTGTTCCTGCGCCATCACCGCGGCGCGCTCAACATACTGCCGTACGGGGAAATCAAGCGGCTGCGCAACACCAACCGCGACTGGATGATCATGGTGATGGATTTCCGGCTGACGTACGACACCAACCTCATGACGGTGAAGAAGATCATGAAGCAGGTCGGCGACGAGATCGCCGCCGACGCCGAGCTCGCCCCCGATCTTCTGCAGCCGCTGAAGATGGGCGGCGTCATCTCGACCGAGGACAGCGCGATCGTCATCCGGGCGAAGTTCACGGCCCGGCCCGAGGGCGAGCCGTACATGATCCGCAAGGCGGCCTATACCAAGCTCCTCAAGGCGTTTCGCGAAGCCGGAATAAAGTTCGCGCACCGCCAGGTCACCGTCTACGTGCCACCCTCGCAGGAGGGCAACGAGGCGGCAAGAGCCGCAGCGGGTGGCGCGGCGCTTGCGGCCACAGCGGCGGACCCGCAGGCCTGACCGACGATGCACCCGTCGTGCATTCCGCGCAAGCGCGAGGAAGGATCCCCCGGATGGCCCTGACCGTCTACTCGATCGACGGCGTGACGCCGGTCGTCGATCCCACCGCCTACGTGCATCCGAGCGCGGTGCTGATCGGCGACGTGATCGTCGGGCCGGGCTGCTACGTCGGGCCGACGGCCTGCCTGCGCGGCGATTTCGGCCCGCTCGAGATGCGCGCCGGGGCGAACGTGCAGGACTCCTGCATCCTGCACGCGTACCCGGGCGTCGGCACGCTCGTCGAGGAGGACGGGCACATCGGTCACGGCGCGATCCTCCACGGCTGCACGATCAAGCGCAACGCGCTCGTCGGGATGAACGCGGTCGTCAACGACAACGCCGTGATCGGCGAGTCGGCGGTCGTCGCGGCGCTCGCCTTCGTGAAGGCGGGGATGATCGTTCCGCCGCGCACGCTGGTCGCCGGCATCCCGGCGCGCGTCCTGCGCGAATTGACCGACGACGATCTGGCGTGGAAGGTGGAGGGCACGCAGAGCTACCAGGAGCTCACGCGCCGCAGCCTGGCGACGATGCGCGCGACGTCGCCGCTTGCCGCACCCGAACCCGATCGGAGGAGGATCGAGCTGCCGCCGCTCCTGCCCCTCTCCGAGCGCAAGGCCAGGGGCGGATGAGGCACCCGCGGCGATTCCTGCGATGACAGCGTTTGCCAACCCGCTCGCCGAAGAGATCTGGCGCACCCGGTATCGGTTCACGCCTCCGGGAGGTGCGCCGGAGCCGTCGATCGACGCGACCTGGACGCGCGTCGCGCGGACGCTGGCGTCGGTGGAATCCTCGGACCGCCCGGCATGGGAGCGCCGGTTCGCCGATGCGCTTGCCGACTTTCGGTTCCTGCCCGGGGGACGCATCGTCGCCGGTGCCGGCACGGGGCGGCGGGTCACCCTCTTCAACTGTTTCGTCATGGGGCGGATCGAGGACACGCTCGATGGCATCTTCGGCGCCTTGCGCGAGGGTGCGCTCACGCTCCAGCAGGGTGGCGGCATCGGGAGCGACTTCTCGTCGTTGCGCCCCGCGGGCCAACCGGCCGACGCGGGCGGCGGCGTCGCGTCGGGGCCGGTGTCGTTCATGCACGTGTGGGATGCGATGTGCGCGACGGTCCAGTCGGCGGGAGCGCGCCGCGGCGCGATGATGGCCACGCTGCGCTGCGATCATCCGGATGTCGAGTCTTTCGTCGCGGCGAAGCGTCAGCCGGGTGCGCTGACGCGGTTCAACCTGTCGGTGCTCGTCACCGACGGGCTCCTGCGCGCGGTCGACGCCGACACGGAATGGCCGCTCGTGTTCCCGGCGGAAGGCGCGGGCCGGCACATGGTGCGCGCGGTGCGGGCGCGGGCGCTGTGGGAAAGCATCATGCGCACCGCCTACGAGTGCGCGGAGCCCGGCGTCATCTTTATCGACCGCGTTCGCGCCCTCGACAATCTCGGCTACGCGGAGCGCATCGGGGCGACCAATCCGTGCGGCGAGATTCCGCTCCCGCCGTACGGCGCGTGCGATCTGGGCTCGCTCAACTTGACGCGATTCGTGGTCGCTCCGTTCACGGCGGACGCCCGGCTCGACGTTGCCGCGCTCGTGCGGACGGCGCACGTCGCGGTGCGCATGCTGGACAACGTCTACGACGTTTCCGGATTCCCGCTCCCGGCGCAGGCGCAGGCCGCACGCGCTTCACGGCGCGTGGGGCTCGGCATCACGGGTCTCGCCGATGCGCTGATCATGCTGGGCCTCTCCTACGACGGCGAAGCCGCGCGGCGTGTCGCCGACGACGCGATGCGGGCCGTGACCGAGGCCGCGTATTGGGCGTCGGTCGAAATTGCGCGCGAAAAGGGGGTGTTTCCCCTCTACGATGGCGAGAAGTACCTGGCTTCGCCGTTCGTGCACGCGCTGCCGCCGGAGCTCAACGCGGCGATCGCGCGCGACGGGATACGCAACAGCCATTTGACCGCGATCGCGCCCGCGGGGACGATCAGCCTGCTGGCCGGCAACGTGTCGAGCGGATTGGAGCCCGTCTACGCGCTGCACTACGATCGGGGCGTCCGGCACGCCGACGGATCGGTGATCCACGTGCCCGTCGAATGCTATGCGCTGGCCGAGTACGTCCGCCTGCGCGGCCATGACGAGCCGCTGTCCGGGGCATTCGTGACGAGCGATGACATCGACCCGGATGCGCAGCTGCGCATGCAGGCGACGCTGCAGGCCCACGTCGACAATGCGATTGCGAAGACCGTCAACGTGCCCGCCGACTCCCGTTCGCGGAGTTTGCGGCGACGTACCGGCGCGCGTACGCATTGGGGCTCAAGGGGTGCACCGTCTATCGCCCGAATTCGGTGACGGGCTCGGTGCTCGCGGTATTGCCGACCGCCGAGCGTTGCTGTGACCTGCCGGGCGCGGACTAGCGCCAGGTCACTGGGCCTAGAATCCGGCTGCCTGTCCGTCGCGGCGCGGATCGGAGCCGGCCGCGTACCCGGCGTCGGTGCGCATGATGATCTGCCCCGCGCCGTAGTCCATGTACGAATCGGCGACCGACTTGATCTCGTGTCCGAGCGCGACGAGTCCGGCCCGCAGTTCCGCCGACGCCGACGGCTCGAGGTCGACCGAGACGCCGCCGTTGAGCTTCCATCGGGGAGCATCGACGGCCGCCTGCGGGTTCATGCCGTACGTCAGCAGCCGCACCATGGTCTGGACGTGCCCGGGCGGCTGGATCGGCCCGCCCATCACGCCGAACGCTGCGAGCGGCGCGCCGTCCTTCGTCAGGAAGCCCGGAATGATCGTGTGGAACGGCCGCTTGCCGCCCGCGATCTCGTTCGGGTGGCCCGGGACGAGCGAGAAGCCGACGCCCCGGTTCTGCAGGCTGATGCCGGTTCCGGGCACGACGACCCCGGAGCCGAAGCCCATGTAGTTCGACTGGATCAGCGACACGAGCATCCCGCGCTCGTCGGCCGCGCACAGGTACACGGTGCCGCCGCGGGGCGGCTCTCCGGGCCCGAAATCCTGCGCGCGATGCGGATCGATCAGGCGTGCGCGCGCGGCGAGATAATCCGGATCCAGCAATGCGCTCCCCGGGAATTCCATGGTCCGCGGGTCGCTCACGTACCGGTACGCGTCCGCGAACGCGAGCTTCATCGCTTCGATCTGCAGATGCTGGCTCTCGATGGAATCGGGGGGCAGCGACGCGAGGTCGAAGGCGCGCAGGATGCCGAGCGCCATCAGCGCCGCGACCCCCTGTCCGTTCGGCGGGATCTCGTGCACGGTGGCGGCGCCATAGTCGAGGCCGAGCGGGGCGACCCAGTCGAGCGTGTGCGCCGCAAAGTCGGCGAGCGTGTGCAGCGCCCCGTGCGCGCCTGCGTGCGCGACCATCGCCTCCGCGAGCTCGCCGCGATAGAACGCGTTGCCGTGCGTCGCCGCGATGCGCTCCAGCGTTCGCGCCATCGGGGGGCAGCGGAAGAGCTCGCCGGGAAGCGGCGCGCGCCCGTGCGGCATGAAGTGCTCGGCGAAGCCGAGCTCGTGGGGGAGGGCCTTGACGGCGAGCGCCCATTTGTCGGCGACGACAGGCGACACCGCATAGCCATCGCGGGCGTACCGGATCGCGGGCGCGAAGAGATCGGCGAACGGCAGCGTTCCGAACCGCTGCGACAGCGCCGCCCAGCCCGAGACGGCGCCGGGAATCGTCACCGCCTCCCAGCTGCGCTCCGGGATCGCCGTCGATCTCCGCGTAGCGTGCCGGGGTCACGGCCGCCGGGGCGCAGCCCGACGCGTTCAGTCCGACGAGCTGCTGGCCATCCCAGAGAATCGCGAAGAGGTCGCTGCCGATGCCGTTGCTGCATGGCTCGACGACCGTAAGGGCGATCGCGGTGGCGAGCGCCGCGTCGACCGCGTTGCCGCCGCGCTGGAGCATCGCGATCCCCGCCTGCGCGGCGAGCGGCTGCGACGTGGCGACGACGTTGCGCGCGAGGATCGGTTGGCGGCGGGACGCATAGGGAAGCTGCCAGTCGAAATTCATCGCCCTTACACGTCCTCCTGGAACGCGACTTCGCGCGTCTTGCGGAAGTTCGGCAGCACGATGAGGACGATGAGGGCGGCCGCCATCACCAGCATCACGAGCGACAGCGGACGCGTGACGAACACCGTGGGATCGCCGCGCGAAAGCAGCAGCGCACGCCGCAGGTTCTCCTCCATCATCGGCCCCAGCACGAAGCCCAGCAACAGCGGCGCCGGCTCGCATTCGAGCTTCATGAAGATGACGCCGAGGAAGCCCGAACGCGGCCGTCTGCATGCACGTCGAAGCTGCGTGTTGTTGATGCTGTAGACGCCGATCGCGCAGAACAGCAGGATCGCCGGGTACAGGAGCCGATAGGGCACCTGCAGCAGCTTGATCCAGATGCCGATCAGCGGCAGGTTCAGCACGACGAGCATCGCGTTGCCGACCCACATCGACGCGATCAGGCCCCAGAACAGCGACGGGTTGGACGTCATCACCTGCGGACCGGGCTGGATGTTGTGAATCGTCATCGCCCCGACCATCAGCGCCATCACGGCATTCTCCGGAATGCCGAGCGTCAGCAGCGGAATGAACGAGGCCTGGGCCCCGGCATTGTTGGCCGATTCGGGCCCGGCGACGCCTTCGATCGCGCCATTGCCGAAGCGCGACGGATCCTTCGCGACCTTCTTTTCGACCGCGTACGACGCGAACGCGGACAGCATCGCGCCGCCGCCCGGGAGCAAGCCGAGCACCGAGCCGATCCCGGTGCCGCGGAGCACCGCGGGCCATGCCTGCCTGAATTGCTCGCCGCTGATCCACAGCCCTTTGACCTTGCTCGTCACGAGTTCGCGCTTCTCGGTGCTCTCGAGGTTGGCGATGATCTCCGCGAAGCCGAAGAGGCCCATCGCCACGCTGACCACGCCGAGGCCGTCGGTGAGCTCGGGGACGCCGAAGGCGAACCGCGCGGCGCCGGAGTTGACGTCGGTGCCGACGATGCCGAGCAGCAGGCCGAGGACGATCATCGCGATCGCCTTCAGCACCGAGCCGTGCGCGAGCACGACGGCGCCGATCAGCCCCAGCACCATCAGCGAGAAATACTCGGCGGGCCCGAACTTGAGCGCGAGCTCCGACAACGGCGTCGCGACGGTGGCGACGAAGACCGTCGCGACGCGTTCCGGCGAAGAACGACGCGAGCGCCGCGGTCGCCAGCGCGGCGCCGGCCTGCCCCTTGCGGGCCATCTTGTAACCGTCGAGGCAGGTGACGGCGGACGAGGTCTCGCCGGGCATGTTGAGGAGGATCGACGTCGTCGAGCCGCCGTACTGCGCGCCGTAGTAGATGCCGGCCAGCATGATCAGCGCCGAGACCGGCTGCAGCCCGTACGTCGTCGGCAGCAGCATCGCGATGGTCGCGACCGGGCCGATGCCGGGCAGCACGCCGATCAGCGTGCCGACGAGCGAGCCGACGAGCGCGTAGATGAGGTTGATCGGCGTCAGCGCGACGCCGAAGCCCAGCGCGAGGTGATTCAGGAGCTCCATCGCGCGCGCCCTTTCAGTTGCCGCCGGGCCAGATCGGCAGCTGGAGCTTGAGACCCACCACGAAGATGGCGACGGCGAGGATCGCGAGAACGATTCCGCTGATCAGGGCTTCCTTCGGCCGGAATTCGCTTGCTGGCGGCGCTGGACACGAGGATCAGGCCGATCGTCGACAGCGCGAGCCCGACGATGTTGACGACCAAGCCGAACAGAACCACGCTGCCCAGCACGATAACCACGGGCCGCCACTGCCAGCCGGGCAGCGCACTGCCCTGGATCCGCAGCGCGCGGAATGCGAGCGAGGATCCAAGGACGATCAGGAGGATGCCGAGGATGCGCGGGAAATACCCGGGTCCCATACGCGCCGCGGTGCCCAGCGGGTAGTTCGCGGCGATCACGATGGCGGCGATGCCGACCGCGACGAACAGCACTCCCGCGACGAAATCCTTCGGATGGCGAACGATCCCCATGCGCTCCTCCCTGCGTACCCGATCCGGCAGACTCGCGCTGTGCACCGTCGCCGGTTGTCCCGGGCGAGACCGCCGTCGCGCTCGCTTGTCATGCTGCCGGGTCGATAGGATAGCATCCGCGCGCGGCGGTGCACCGTACGTACGCCACGGCGCGCGGGACCCAAGAAAAAGGGCAGGCTCGGCGCCTGCCCCTTCCGGTCTGCACGGCGCGGGCCGTGGAGCGCACCGCGTCGCCGATGCTTACAGCCCGTTCTTCGCGCGGAGTTCCTTGAAGTACGCGTCGAGCACCTGTCCCTGCAGCCGCTGCTGCAGCTGGGGCTTCACTTCCTCGAAGCTCGGGATCTTGGCGTCGCGGATGTCGTCGACTTCGATCACGTGCCAGCCGAATTGGGTCTGCACGGGCGTAGCCGTGAACTTGCCCTTCGGCAGCTTGACCATCGCATCGGAAAACGGCTTCACGAAGTTGCCGGGGGCGTTCCAGTCGAGGTCGCCGCCGTTGCCCTTCGATCCCGGATCCTTCGAGCGCTCGGCGAGCTTCTCGAACTTCGTGCCCTTCTGCAGCTCGACGATGATGTCCTTCGCCTCGTCTTCCTTTTCGACGAGTATGTGGCGGACCTTGTACTCCTTGTCGCCCATCTGCGCCTTGATCGCGTCGTATTCCTTGCGAAGCGCCGCGTCCGATACCGGGTTCGCCTTGAGCCAGTCGCCGACGTAGGCGCGAACGAGCACCGTCTGGCTCGCGAGTTCCATCTGATTCTTGACGTCCGAATTCTTTTCGAGCCCCTTCTTCTTGGCTTCGCGAACGAGCAACTCGCGCGTGTTGAGCTCTTCGCGCACCGCGTTGCGGAGCTCCGGCGTGTCGGGCTGGCCCTGCGCGAGGCGCTCCTTCAGGAGGAAGTCGAAGTACGGCTTGGGATAGAGCTCCTTGCTCGCCGCCGGCGCGGCGGCCTGGCTCTTGGCGGGCGCCGCCTTGTCCTGCGCGTTGGCCGGAAGCCACACGATCGCGGCGAGCGCGGTGAGGGCGGCAAAGGTGAGCGTTGCGGGTTTCATCGTCGTGAATCCTTTACGGTTGGGAGGGGAATTCTTCGGGGGTCAGCGCCTTGATCGACAGCGCGTGGACCGGGTGTGGCAAAAGGTCGGCTACTTCGCGCAGTACCCGCTGGTGACGCTGGAGGCGTGGCATTCCGGCGAACACCTGTGACACGATCAGCAGCGAAAAGTGCCCGCCGCCGGCGGCAGCACCCGCGTGGCCGGCGTGGGCCGCGCTGTCGTCGCGGATTTCGAGCACGGCGGGCGCCAGTGTGGTCAGGCGCTCGCGCAATGTCGCCGCCGTGTCGGCGTTGCTCATTGAAGGACGCCCACGCTTGCGGCTACCGCCGCTGCGCTGCCCCCTGGGGGGGCGCACCCGCACGTTGGCCCTGCGGCACTCATGCCGTTTCCTCGGGCATGTGGCGCGACAGCCAGAGCCCCTGGAAGACGGCGAACACCAGGAAGAGGCCGATGCCGCCCCACACCTTGTAGAGGACCCACGTCTGTTCGGAATAGTGGAAGGCCACGTACCAGTTGGCGACGGCCATGAACGCGAAGAATCCGACCCACGCCCAGGTGAGGCGGGTCCAGACGTTCGCCGGTAGCACGACGCCCTTCATCAGGTGCGCCAGAAGGTCCCGGCTGAACGCGAGCTTGCCGACCGCGAGGATCGCGCCGAACAGCCCGTAGAGCACCGTCGGCTTCCACAGGATGAAGGTCTTGTCCTGGAGCAGAAGCGTCGCGCCGCCGAAGACGACGATGATCACCAGCGACAGCCACTGGATGACGCCGGCCCGGCCGTGCTTCCAGTGGATCCAGGCGATCTGCGCGATCGACGCGGCAATCGCCACGCCGGTCGCCACGAAGATGCCCTGCCACAGATACGCCGCGAAAAACAGCAGCAGCGGAAAGAAATCGATGAGGAGTTGCATAACCTTTAATCATACCACGCCCACGGACGGCCTGTAAAATCAGCGCCTTACAAGATAGAGCCCGCGCGCGGCGCCGCCATCCGATGGATCCAGCGGCGCGGCCCTATCGGGTGCGCGGCGCGGTCAGGCGCGTGAGACGTGCCCAATCGAACGCCGGGCCCGGATCGGTCTTGCGCGCCGGCGCGATGTCGCTGTGGCCGACCACGTCGGCAATCGGATACGCACGGCGCAGGGCCCGCACCAGCCTCGCCAGCGTCGTGTACTGGGCGGCGGCATATGGCGTGTCGTCGGTCCCCTCCAGCTCGATGCCGATCGAGAAATCGTTGCAGCGCTCGCGGCCCTTCCACGCCGAGACGCCCGCATGCCACGCCCGGTCGTTGCAGCCGACGAATTGCACGAGCTCGCCATCGCGTCGAATCAGGAAATGCGCAGACACGCGTATGTCGGCGATCGACGCAAAATACGGATGGGCATGCGGATCGAGTCGGTTGGTGAAGAGCCGCGCGATGGCGCTGCCTCCAAATTGACCGGGAGGCAGCGAGATGCCGTGCACGACGACGAGGTCGATCGCGGTTCCTTCCGGGCGCGCGTCGCGGTTGGGCGAGCGGATCTGCCGCGCCGTGGTCGCATACCCGGCGTCGATCGCGAGGCGGCGCCGGGGCGCCGCAGGCGGCAAGGGTTTCAATTGAACGGAAACGGCGCGTCGGGGTCGAGCGGCACGTTGGCGCGGACGTATCGCTGGCAGGCGGCATAGGTCAGGTCGTGTCGGCCGGGGGCGACCAGCGCAGGAGCGAGCGGGCGGATGCGAGCCGTTGCGTCGATCATCTCCGCCAGGTTCGCGGGACCATGACGCGCGATCGGCTGCGGAACCTTCATCGTTGGTCACGCGCGGGCGAGGCGCGGTGTCATCGGGCCATGCATTTTCGCACAGTGACGAATTGTGTCCGTTCAACGGCATGCCTCGGCCTGCGGATTCTTCTGCACGCGGGCACGCTCATTGCGTGCATAATTCCGCTGCCCGGCGCGCGCGGCCCGGACGACTCGTGCGGGACGAGTCGGTCGACCCGACGAAGGATCCGTCAATTCAAGATGCTCCGGCCGAGGGTGCGCTGAACGTTGCGGCGCTGGAGGCGACGCTGAACGACGTGGTCGAGCCGCAGCCCGAGCGCAAGAATGCGGCCGGCAGTCTTCGCAGTGAAGTGAAGGAGAGTCGCAGCGTGGCTACATCGAATCAAGGCAGCGCGGCCGTTCGTGTGCCGGCGGTCGCGGCATCGCCGGAAGTTTTCGTCTTCCCCCCATCGTTCGCGCAGCAGCGGCTGTGGTTCCTGGATCGGTTGCTGCCGACGGGGTCGGTCTACAACGTGGCGAAGGCTGTTCCGGCTGGCGGGCGCGCTGGACGTGGCGGCGCTGGAGGCGGCGCTGAACGAGGTGGTGCGGCGCCACGAGGCGCTGCGCACGCGTTTTGGTCTGGAGGACGGGGAGCCGGTGCAGGTGATCGCGGCGGCGCTGCGCCTGGCGCTGCCGGTGGAGGACCTGCGGGCCTGCGCCGGAGCGAGCGGGAAGCGGAGGCGCGGCGCCGCGCGCAGGACGAGGCGCAGGCGCCGTTCGATCTGGCGCACGGGCCGCTGCTGCGCGCGCGGCTGCTGCGCTTGGCGACGACGAGCACTGGCTGCTGCTGACGCTGCACCACATCGTCTCGCGACGGCTGGTCGCTGGGCGTGCTGGTGCGGGAGCTGGCGGCGCTGTACGCGGCGCTTCGCCGCGGGCGAGCCGTCGCCGCTGCCGGCGCTGCCGGTGCAGTACGCCGACTACGCGGTCTGGCAGCGGGAGTGGCTGCAGGGCGAGGTGCTGGAGCGGCAGCTCGCCTACTGGACGCGAGCAGCTGGCGGCGCCTGCCGGCGCTGGAGCTGCCGACCGACCGGCCGCGGCCGGCGGTGCAGAGCTTCCGCGGGCGCGCGCGTGCCGTTCGACGCTGCCGCGGGAGCTGACGCGCGGGCTGCAGGCGCTGAGCCGGCGCGAGGGGGCGACGCTGTTCATGACGCTGCTGGCGGCGTTCCAGGTGCTGCTGTGCGCGCTACAGCGGGCAGGACGACGTCGCGGTCGGCACGCCGATCGCCGGCCGCGACGCGGCCGGAGACTCGAGGGGCTGATCGGCTTCTTCGTCAACACGCTGGTGCTGCGCGGCGGACCTGTCGGGCGACCCGACGCTTCCGCGAGCTGCTGGCGCGGGTGCGCGAGACGGCGCTGGGGGCCTACGCGCACCAGGACCTGCCGTTCGAGAAGCTGGTGGAGGAGCTGCAGCCGGAGCGCGACCTGAGCCGCACGCCGCTGTTCCAGGTGATGTTCGCGCTGCAGAACGCGCCGCGCCGGACGCTGCGAGCTGCGCGGGCCTGACGCTCGGCGCCGCTGGAGGCGCGAGACGGGACGCGCGAAGTTCGACCTGACGCTGTCGCGTGACGGAGACGGCGGACGGGCTGCGCGGCGCGCTCGAGTACAACACCGACCTGTTCGACGCGGCGACGATCGCGCGGCTGGCTGGGGCACTTCCGGGCGCTGCTGGAGGGCGATCGTGGCCGACCCGGAGCGGCGGCTGTCGCGAGCTGCCGCTGCTGACCGCGGCGGAGCGGCGGCAGCTGCTGGTGGAGTGGAACGCGACGGCGGCGGACGTACCCGCGGGAGCGCTGCGTCCACGAGCTGTTCGAGGCGCAGGCGGCGCGGACGCCGGACGCGGTGGCGGTGGTGTTCGAGGAGCGAGCAGCTGACGCTACGCGGAGCTCGAACGCGCGGGCCAACCAGCTGGCGCACCACCTGCGGCGGCTGGGCGTGGGGCCGGAGGTGCTGGTGGGGATCTGCGCTGGAGCGCTCGCTGGAGATGGTGGTGGGGCTGCTGGGGATCCTGAAGGCGGGCGGGGCCTACGTGCCGCTGGATCCGGAGCTATCCGCCGGAGCGGCTGGCGTTCATGCTGGCGGACGCGCAGGCGCCGGTGCTGCTGACGCAGGAGCGGCTGCTGGCGGCGGCTGCCGGCGCACCGCGGGCGCGAGGTGCTGTGCCTGGACCGGGACGCGGCGTGCGATTGCGCGGGCAGCCGGCGACGGCGCCCGCGGTGACGGGGGCGCCGGAGCAGCCTGGCCTACGTGATCTACACGTCGGGCTCGACCGGCCGGCCCAAGGGCGTCGATGATCGAGCATCGAGGCGTCGGTCAACCGCCTGTCGTGGATGCAGCGCGGAGTTCCCGCTGACGTCGACCGATCGGGTGCTGCAGAGGACGCCGATCAGCTTCGACGTTTCGGTGTGGGAGCTGTTTCTGCCGTTGCTCGCCGGCGCACGACTGGAGGTTCCCGAACCGCATCTGCAACGCTCTCCCCATGACCTGGTCGAGTTCGCTTCGCGGCGCGGGTGACGCGTCCTGCAGTGGTCCCAAGCCTGCTGGGTGCGATCGTCGACGCACGCGGGTTCGCGAACCTGAAACGTCTGCGCCGGGTGCTTCTCTGCGGCGAGGTCCTTGCCGGCGAACTGGTGCATCGCTTCCACAGTCGGACGGCTGCCGAATTGGTCAACGGTTACGGACCGACGGAGACCACCGTGTACTCGACCTTCTGGGTCTGCGATCCGAAGGATGGGCGGCACGTGATTCCCATCGGACGCCCGTTGTCCAACACGCGCATACTGATTCTCGACGCGCACCGTGCGCCGGTGCCGGCGGGGCTCACCGGCGAAGTCTTCATCGGTGGCCATGGGGTCGCGCGCGGCTACCTTCGACGTCCGGAGCTGACGGCCGAGCGCTTTGTCCCCGATCCGCTTCGGATGAGCCCGATGCGCGGCTGTATGCGACGGGCGATCTGGCGCGCTATCTGCCCGACGGCAATATCGAGTTCCTGGGCCGGCGCGACCACCAGGTCAAGCTTCGCGGATTCCGCATCGAGCTGGGAGAAATCGAGGCCGCGCTGGCACAGCACCCATCGGTGTCCAACGCCGTCGTCATGGTGCGCGAAGACACACCGGGCGAGCCGCGCATCGTCGCGTACCTCTTGACCCGCGACGCTCCTGCGCCGACGGCGCGACAGTTGCGCGAATTCGCCAGGGCGCGCCTCCCCGAGCACATGGTCCCCGCTGCTTATGTCGCGCTGGATCGCTTTCCGATGACGCCCGCAGGGAAGATCGATCGGCGAGAGTTTTCGGCGCCCGAATCCGGCAGCGTGGTGGCGGCCGACCAATACGTTGCTCCCCGCGACGACACCGAGCGCCTTCTCGTGCGGATGTGGTCCGATGTGCTCGGTGTGGAGCGGGTCGGAATCGACGACGACTTTTTCGAGATCGGGGGTCACTCGCTGCTCGGGGCACGGCTGTTCATGCAACTCGCCGAGGAATTCGGACGGGTCATTGCCGCTCGGTCTCCTGATTGAGGCCCCGACCGTGCGCAAGCTGGCCGAATATCTGCGCTCGTCGACCCCGCTGGACGGTTGCGTCAGCATCGTCCCGATCACTCACGGGTCCTCGCGTCCTCCCGTCTTCGCGGTTCCCGGGGTGGGGGGCAACGTGCTCGGCTTCGCCGATCTCGCGCGCGCCATGGGGGCGGACCAGGCGTTCTTCGGGCTGCAATCGTTGGGACTCGACGGTGCGCGGGAGCCGCTCGAATCCATCGAGGACATGGCACGGCTCTATGTTTCCGAGGTTCGATCGGTTCGGCCGCGCGGGCCGTATGCATCTCATCGGCGCCTGCTTTGGCGCGACGGTGGCCTACGAGATGGCGCGGCAGATCATCGAGAGCGGCGAGGAAGTCGCGTTTCTCGGATTGCTGGATCCGACGAGACAGGGTGGCGGGGAAGCAGGCCGGCCGTCGCAGTCGGCGCCACCCCTTGTGAGACGGGCCAAGGTGGCGGGCGGCTTCGTGCAGGGCCGGTTGCAGCTCTATCGGCGCGAGCTGGCCGAGCTCGGGCATCGCGAGCGTATCAGTTATGTCGGGCGCAAGCTGCGAACCTTCGTGCGCCGCTTGAGCGGGCGCGAGTCGCTCGAGGGCCTTCGCCTCGAGATGAACCAGGCGAAGGTGTACCGGGCGAACCTCGCCGCACTGCGTGGCTTCGAGCGTAAGCCTATCGATGGTCGCGTCCGTGTGCTCGCGATATTCGAGACGGCTCGTCGCGCGACCACGCGCGCCGACACGGACGCGGGTTGGTGGAAGGCATCGGGAGGTGAGCTCATTCGACTCGCGGTCGTCGGCCGCGACTCGGGCGACATGTTGACGGGAGACAACGCGAAGGGCCTCGCGGTCGAGCTTGCACGACAATTGAAGAAGGCCTTCGAAGGGCAATGAGATCGGCAGTCGACGCGGCTGCCACCTGGGTCGAGCGTACGGTTGCGATTGCTGTTCTGCTCGCCATTCCCGTGATTGCCCCGATGAGCAACCTGCATTTCGCAGGTGCAGGCGTTCCGGGCAACCTTGTTCTGTTGGGTGCAGGATTCCTGCTTGCGTGGATCCTGGCTGCGCGGTTGACCGGTCCGGTCGGCGCGTGGCTCGCGCGCCGCGGCGAAGTGTTCCGACTCGACGCAGTGCTGATCGCCGGCGTTGCGCTTCAGGTCCTGGTCGCCATCGTCACCGCGCCCGTTCCGGTTTCGGACTTCCTGCACTATTCGTACCTTGCGGAACGAATTGCGTCGGGGTCGTCGTATGTGGACGAACTCGGGCGGCGCGCATCGCTTCCACCGGGCTGGCCGTTCGTCCTGGCGCCGTTCGTGTGGACGTTCGGACCGGGGCTCGCGGCCACGATCGTCGTCAACGTCCTGCTCTATCTGCTGGGCGCAACCGGTATCTGGTCCGTGGCCCGGCGCCTGTTCGGAGCGCCATCGGCGGTCGTCGCGACGGCACTGTACACGTTCTGGCCGGCGCGCGCGCTGATGGCCGGACTGGCGGCCAAGGAGAACCTCCTCATCACAGCCGTCATTGCGGGAACCGCGCTTGCCTTCAAGGCGCTCGACGTTTCAGCGCGACATCGGATCCCGCCTGCCCTGGCCGCGGGCGGCGCCTTCGGGCTCGCGGCATTGACCCAGCCGGGCGTGCTGGTGCTTCTCCCCGCGCTGCCGCTCATGTACCGATCCGCCCTCGCGACCCTCGGGCGTCGACGCTACATGGCGATCGTCGCCGCCATCGCGACCGGTGCGGCCGTCACTATCGCGCCATGGATGCTGCGCAACTGCGCGGTTTTCGACGGGCAGTTCTGCGGCATCTCGACCAACGGCGGCAGCGTGTTCTACCGTGTGAACAATCCGGATGCCACCGGCGTGTACATGTCCGGGCGGGGAACACCGCTGGAAGGGCTTTCCGAACTGGAACGGGACCGTATGGGCTACGAGTTGGGACGACAGTGGATCCGCACGCATCCCCTCGACGCGGCGAAGTTATCCCTGCGCAAATGGCGCGCGTATCTTGGCGGCGATGACCATGGAGCCTACTGGGGCGTACTCCGCGGCGCCGGGGGCAACGAGGCCGATGCCGTGGCGAGCGCGAGCCTGGGTCGAATGGCGCTCTATCGGGTCGCGAACGTCGTGTCGCTCGCGTATTGGGTGCTCCTCGCGGCATTGTGCGCGCGGACGATCCTGGGCTGGCGGGTCGATGACGTGCGCGACGGTCAGGTGTTCCGGCCGCTCGTGTATCCGCTGCTTTGCGGGGCGGCCGTATTCGGGATCTTCGAGAGCGGCGATCGGCAGCACATGTTCGCCGTCGGCCCGCTCATCGTACTCGCGGTGGCGGGCGTCGTGCACCGGCACGGGCCGCGGCAGGCGGAGCGCGGCATCGTGGCACAGGCATGATCCTCGTCATTGCATGAGGCGTACGGCCCAGCCTTCGCCGCCCGCGGCGACGGCGCCTCGCCAGCCGGCTTCCAGCGGCAGCACGCGAACGAGCCAAGCGGGGTCGAGCAGCGCCGGATCGCGGGACTGCACGCGCGCTACCTCGTCGTCAGATTCGAACGTCACACAGAAGCTGTCGAGCGGGAACGTCAGGCCGACACCTTGCCCCTTCAGGACGGATTCCTTCGCGACCCAGTGGCGAAAGAAGGCGTCGCGACGCAGATCGGGGGAGGTGGAAAGGATGGCGTCCAGCTCGGTTCCATGAAAGAACCGGTGCGCTATGGGCAGCGGATCGAAATCGTCGCGGCTCTGCTCCAGGTCGACACCGATCGGGGCGCCATTCGCCACCGCGAGCAGCGCGCCTCCACGCGAGTGCGCCAGATTGAACGCGATCGCCCGTCCGGTGGCGCCGGCGATAGCCGGTTTCCCCGATGCGCCGTGAACGAAAGCGATGCTGCCGGGAGCGACGCCACAGTAGCGGCCGAGCAGGTGTCGAAGCACCCCGTGGGCGACGATCCAGCGGCCTCGGTCCCCTCGCCGCACGAAGCGGTCCGCACGGTCGCGTTCGTCGCGTGAAAGCACGCGCGACCACGCATCGACGACGTCGTCCGGCTCGCCGAGCAGGTACGCCCACACGTGCACCTCCGCCGGTGCGATCGCAATCGAATGCCCGGCTGCCGCGCCCGCTGCGGGGTCGAAGTGGACGAAACGGAGAACCGGTCGCATCGCTTCGCCGCGTCGGGTCGTCGCCGGTTCGGTGATCAGGGATGGGCGTTCGCCGCGGCGGAGTACGTTCCGCATCTGTTGCCGCGATGTCTTTGATCATTCATCGCTCGCAGTCGACCCCATTCCAGAGCGCGCGACACAGCGATTGGACGCCAAATTGCAACGACGGCGAATGGATCCACGTTCATTGCTCGACGTTGATCCCCGCGTCCTTGATGACGCTTGAATATTTCGCGATGTCGGATCTGATCGCGGCGCCGATTTCAGGCGACCCTTCGCCGATCGGCTCGTAGCCGTGCTGCAGCAGGCGCTGGCGCACATCGTCGGAGCGCAGCGCCTGCGCCATGGCCTGGTCGAGTATCGCGATGACCGTAGCCGGTGTCCGCGCAGGCGCGACCAGACCGTACCACGCTTCGACGGCGAATCCGGGAAACCCCAGTTCCGCGACCGTCGGCAAGTCCGGCGCACCGGATGCGCGGCGCGGGCCGGCAGCCGCCAGAAGGCGCAGCGTGCCGGTCCTGGCGTGCGGAAGGACGAGCGACAGATCGGCGAATACAATGTCGACCTGACCGCCCACGAGAGCGGCGACCGCAGGAGCCGCGCCCTTGTAGGGCACCTGAACGATGTCGACGGCCGCCATCGACTTGAAAAGCTCGGCCGCAAGACCCGACACGCTGCCGTTGCCGCCCGAGCCGTATGTCAATCGGCCGGGGTTGTCGCGCGCGTACGCGACGAGTTCCGCCAGCGTCGCGGCCGGGACTTTCGAATTCACGGCGAGTGCATACGGAACCTGCGCGATGCGGCGGATCGGGACGAAGTCCTTCACCGGATCGTAGGGCAGGTGCCTGAACAGCGCGACCGCGATCGCCAGATTGTTCAGCCCCCCGACCAGAAGCGTGTAGCCGTCCGCCGGCGCCTTCGCGACGGCGTCGGCGCCGATCGTGCCACCGACGCCACCACGGTTTTCGACCACGACGGGCTGCTTCAGGATCTCGGCGAGCCGTTGCGCCACGATGCGCGCGATCGCGTCGTTCTGGCCCCCCGGCGCCTGCGCAACGACCAGCTTGACGGGTTTGGTCGGATAGGATTGCGCGAGACCGCACGACGCATGGAGCGCGAGCAGCGCCGACACGACGAACGGCGCGCCGGTTCGCGTCACGGCTCGTGTCCCTTTCTCCTCGCCGATCGCATCGGCGCGCTGGCCGATCCTGCGCAATGTTGCGATCGGAGGCAGCCCGGGTTGCGGGCCGACGGCGCCGGCTCCGGGGAGCTCCGCGGCGAATTCCGCAACGGTGGGTCGCCTGAACAGGAGCGCGGGGGTGATATTCGAGCCGAGCATCGCATTGAGTTGTGCGAGCACTTGCGCGCCGCGCAGCGAATCGCCGCCGAGCTGGAAGAAGTTGTCGAATGCGCCGACGCGCGGGACGCCGAGAATCTCGGCAAAGACGCCGGCGACCCGTTCCTCGGACTCGCCGCGGGGTGGCGTGAATTTCTGGCGGAGCGATTCGCCGAGGAGCTGCGCGATCTCGCGGCGCCGGATCTTTCCCAGCGGGCTCTTCGGCAATTTCGCGACCATAACGACCTGGCTCGGGACCTTGTACAGGGCGAGATGTTCGAGGGCGAAGTCGCGCAGCTGCTGCGCGGTCACCGTGGCGTTCCGCAGGACGACCGCCGTGTTCACGTCCTCGCCGAGCGTCGGATGCGGAACCGCGAACGTCGCTGCCTCGGCGACATCGGGATGGCGCATCAGTGCGGCATCCACCTCGTACGGAGAGACCTTGAGGCCGCCGCGATTGATGAGCTCCTTGACGCGCCCGGTCAGGAAGAGGTAGCCGGCTGCATCGAAGTACCCGAGATCGCCGGTCCTGAACCATCCATCGCGAAACGCTTCGCGATTGGCTTCAGGGTTGTCCATGTACTGTCGAATGCATGGTCCGCGAATGACGACCTCGCCCGTTTCGAAGGCGGGCAGCGGGTTGCCGGCGTCGCCGTGAATGACCACGTCCAATCCCACGGGGCGCCCGACGGATCCTGGGCGGCGGATCCCCGGCGGTAGCGGATTGCATGCAACGAGGCCGGCTTCGGACATGGCGTACGACTGGATGACCGGTACGCCGAGCAGGCGCTCGAGCCGGCGCTCAACCTCGACCGGAAGGGCGGTCGCGCCGGACCAGACCAGCCGCAGCGAGCTCGGTCCGATCGATCCGTTGCGCTCGTGTTCCTCGAGCACGGCGACGTGGATCGCCGGACCGGCCGAATAGTAGGTGGGATTGAATTCACGGATCCAGTCGACGAACAGGCGCGCGCGAAATGCCTCAACGCATACGACGCTGCCACCGACCACCATCATGTTGAGGAGATTGCGGCGGATGCCCGAGGTCGTGAACAGCGGCGCGACGCAGAGGCATCGATCGGCGCTCGTCATTGCGATCGCCCGGATCTGCCTGCGGACGGACTCGATCAGGTCGCCTTGAACGATGGGAACGATCCTGGCTTTTCCCGTCGTTCCCGACGTCGACATCAACAGGGCAAGGTCCTGCGCCTGCGGCGATCCGCCGGGCGGTGGGGCGGCGCGCCGGTCAATATCCGGTACAAACGCTCCGGCGCCCTCGCGGATGGATGGGATCACCTCGACCACCGCCAAACCAAGGGTCTGCGCGACGCGCCGCACCGCCGAACGATCGCCCGGTGCAACGATGACGGCATCGGCACGCAGGCCCTTGAGGAGCACTCGGCACGCCTCCTCGTCGGTCGACGGATTCAATGGTGCACACGTTGCGCAGGAACCGACGGCAAGCAACGCCACGGCCATCTCGGGGCCGTTCGGCAACGCGACGACGATGCGACTTCCGCGTCCGAGCCCGGCGTTGGCCAGCGAGCGCACGGCGCGGTCGATGACCTCCAGCAGCGCGCCGTAGCTCAATGCCGGACGACCCGGGGCAAGGATCGCAGGGGCGTCGGGATCGCGGCGCGCCTGGGCCGCGACGACGCCAAGGAGCGTGGACGCTTGCCTCGATTCCCCGGTTGTCAGCGATGCTCATGACCGTCCCGTCGTCATCGGCGCGACCCTAGGTGCGATGCACCCAGCCGTTGACGGTGAACCGGCTGTCGCGAAAGTCCTTGGACGGGACGTTCACGGGCATCACTTCGTGCATCACCGCCGCATTGAAGAAGACGATGCTGTTGTTGTGCGGCTCGATGACCTGAAACGTATCGGTCCGCGCGAGCTTGGCGTTGCGGAGCTGATCGTCGTAGACGCGCAGCTCGCCCCCGGTGAATCCCTTGGGATGGCGGTTGAAATAGTAGACGTAGGTCAGCTGGCGCTTGGCGTCGACAGCGTGCTGGCCGCTGTCGGTGTGGACGCGGAAGTAGCTGCCATCGGTGCTGGCCGTCACCTGGCATTCGATCTGGCCGACCGGGAAGGGCGGGAGCTTCAACTTCGTCATCACTTCCGGCATCACGGCGCGAATCTTGCCGACGACCATCCGGACCACTCCCTCCGGCGCGTTGAGGACCAACGACTGCCGGTAATCCTTGGCGGTGTCGTCGTTGGTCCAGGAGGACCGGAATTCTTCCTGCGCGGCGATCACCGTCTCGCGGAGCCAGGCGCACTCGTCGTCCGTCAGGAAGCCGTCGAGCTGCACGACGGCGTGCCGGATGATCCGCGGCGCCATGGGTGGTTCGAGCCGCGTCCTGCCCCGACGCTGCAACGGCCGAGCCGCCAGGCGCGGCCGGCAGACCCGTCGCCGGACTTTCCGCCGTGTCCGCCTGCAACAGAACGGCCGGATCCGTCACGACGCCGACCAGCTGATGTCTCGCGAACGTCAGCGATGCCCGCCCGCCTTCGACGGGAATCTGGAATACGGCGGGCAGTGACCCGGTCCTGCCGTCCGCCGGCGCGGCGACCGTCTCGAGGAGTTGCGCTAACAGCGGATGTTCGGGCGGCAGAACGAGCATGGCCGCGTGCCCGCCGGCCAGCATCACCTTGACCCGTATCTCGCGTACGCCGGGTTGCTGCAGCACGAGCTTCATCGCCTACCGTTGGTCGTGGAGTGCGCGGTGCGTTCGCGTTGCGATCGGCGTTCGGCTATTTGATCCCCAGCCTTTCCATCCGGTAGCGCATTGCTCTGAAGGTGATGCCGAGGAGCTTCGCCGCCGCGGTGCGGTTGTAGCGCGTCTTTTCGAGCGCCTCGTTGATCGCCGCCCGCTCGACCCGATCGAGATAGTCCTGCAGCGGCCACTTGTCGCCTGCGGCGACCGCGTATTCCGATTCTTCCGCGATCGGGGTCAGGTGCAGGTCCCCGGCCGTGATCCGCTGCGTGTCGGCGGCCAGCGAAAGGCCGCGCTCGAGCACGTTTTCGAGCTCGCGGACGTTGCCGGGAAACGGGTATCGCTCGAGCGCGGCAATCGCCTCGGGATCGAGCTTCGCCGGATTGCCGCGCGACAGGCGCTCGAGGATCGCGTTCGCGATCAGCGGGACGTCTTCGCGCATCTCCCGCAGGCTCGGCATCGCGAGCTCGATCACGTGCAGACGGTAGTAGAGGTCCTGGCGGAATTCGCCGGCGTCGACCAGCGCCGACAGCTTCTTGTGCGTCGCGCTGATGATGCGCACGTCGACGGCGTCCTCCTGCGTCGCTCCGACCTTGCGCACCTTCTTCTCCTGGATCGCGCGCAGCAGCTTGACCTGCATGTGCAGCGGCAGGTCCGCGACTTCATCCAGGAACAGCGTGCCTCCGTTGGCCGCCTGGAAGAATCCGTCGCGGTCGGTCTCCGCGCCGGTGAAGGCGCCCTTCCGGTAGCCGAAGAACTCGCTCTCCATGAGGTTCTCGGGGATCGCGCCGCAGTTGACGGCCACGAACGGCAGCTCCGCGCGGGCGCCGCCGGCATGGATCATCCGGGCCGCGAGCTCCTTGCCGCTGCCCGACTCGCCGTTGATGAACACCGGCGCCTGGCTCTTGGCGAGCCGCTCGATCATGTCGCGGACGTGCAGCATCGCCTGCGATTCGCCGAGTAGGCGGTAGCCGGACGTCGGTTGCGGCTTTTCGGGCACCTTCAGCGCCTGCTTGACCAACGCGCGCAACTGCTCGAGCGCGACGGGTTTCGCCAGGTAGTCGAATGCGCCGGCCTTCAGCGCGGCCACCGCGTTTTCCGCGCTGCCGTAGGCGGTGATCACCGCGACCGGAAGATCGAGGCCCTTCTGGTTGATGTGCTCGACGACGCGCAGGCCGGGGCCATCGGGGAGCCGCATGTCGGTGAGACAGAGGTCGAACGATTCGGCATCGAGCAGAGCGATGGCTTCGGCGACGGTCTCCGCGCGGGTCGTGTCGAGACCCATGCGCGACAGTGTGAGTTCGAGCAATTCGAGAAGATCCGGCTCGTCGTCGATGAGGAGGACTCTCGGCTGGCCGCGGGATTTTCGTGACATGGATTTCCTCTTATTTCGCTGCGGGTTTGAATGCGCGTTTCATGGTCATTCGGAAATGGGCGCCAGGACCCCTGGGCAGGAGCTCGAGTGCCGCACCGTTCGCGTCGCAGAGCTCGCGCGCGATGTAGAGGCCGAGCCCCGTTCCGCCGGGACGCGTCGTGAAGAAGGGCTCGAAGATCTGCCCGCGCAGCTCGCCCGGAATGCCGGGTCCGTCGTCGGCGAGCTCGCAGATGATTGCATCGCCCATGTAACCCGGGCGCGCGGCGATCCGGATGCTGCCATCCTTCTTCTGGCAGTGCTGCCACGCGTTGCGGACCAGGTTCCAGACGATCTGGTTGAGATGGCCGCGGTCGAAGAGGACGCGGACTTCATCGGGGACGAGGATGACGACAGCCTTCGGCGGCAAACTTTCGGCCTGGACGATCTCGTCGATCAGCGAGCGCATGAATTCGGCCAGCACGACCACCTCGGGCTGCTGTCGGTCGCGGCGGTTCAGTTGCAGCACTTCGCCGACGATCCGATCGATACGCTTGGCGTTGTTGCGGATCATGCCGAGCAGCCGCGCCCCGGAGGGGGTGACAGCGCCATCCTCTTCCAGCAGTTGCGCTGCCTGGTTGATCGCCGAGAGCGGGTTGCGGACCTCGTGCGCGATCGACGCGGTCAGACGGCCCAGCGCCGCCAGCTTCATCTGCTGCGCCTCGTTCTGCGCGCGCCCCAGATCCTCGAGATAGATCAGCGTGCCGCCGTTGAGGCCGGACCCGATGCGGACCAGCCGCACGCGCAGCAGCCGCTGCGATGACTCGACCTTGAACGGTGGCAGCGCCTCGGTGTAGTCCTCCTGCCAGCGGCGCCAGTAGTCGTGCAGCGTCGAGCTGAATTCGGCGAGCCGCATCCCGCCGCGCATCCGGCCGAAGCCGCCGAGCAGCCGGGCGACCTGCGCGTTGTGGCCACGAACCACGCCGTTCAGGTCGACGACCAGCACGCCGTCCTGCATGTCCTGGATGATCAGGCGGTTGACCTGTTCGAGATTCGCGACGTCGATCCCGCGCTGCGCGGCCAAGTCCTCCGACGCCTTCGTGTATCGCCCGAGCGCTACGGCAATGCCGATCGTCGCGAAATAGCCGAACCCGATGAGACCGGTCTGGAACGGCTGCGCACCGGTGACGCGGCCTTCGAGCATCCGCCATACGTCGAGCCCGAGCAGGATGACGCTCGCGAGCGCCGCGTGAAAGAACGCCGTCCGTGTGCGCAGCAGCCAACCGCTCGCCGCGAGCTGCGGGAACAGCAGGATCGGAAGCGAGCCCCCGGTGCCGCCGCCCGCCACCATCACGAGCGCGATGCACAGGACGTCGCCGAACAGCAGCGAGGAAACCAGCGGTGGAAGCGGCAACGATATCGGCTCGCGCTGGATCCACACGAAGGTGACGAGCCCGAACACGAAATAGAGGGCAGCTGCCCACACGAACGCATTCGGCGCCGCGATGCCGAGAACCTTGAGATCCAGCAGCAGCGCCGTCCCGAGGAGCGCTGCACCGCAGACCGCGCGATAGACGCCGACGATCCACAGGATCCGGCGGCCCGATTCTGCCGCGGAGACGGGCGAGGCCGGTTGGTCGAACGGCGCCGCGTCGGGGCTGGCCTGGATCTGGGCGCTGTCGATGGAGTTCACGAATCACCTCGAGCCCGCTGCGCACAGCCGGGTTCGCCACAGGTCATTCCGCCCGGGCCGGGCTTGGCGTCAGCGCTCGGCAGGTAGACGCCGCAGCGCACGCAGCGAACCATCGATTCCGCCGGCGGCGTCGACGACGGCGCGCGGCCCGAAGGATCGCGGCGCCGCTTCGCCTTGGCCATGTTCATGAGCCGAAGGCCGAACAACACCACGATGGCGATGCCGATCCAGATGAGAAGCTTGCCCATGGATCGCTTCAGAGCACCTTGCCCGGATTGAAGATTCCGGCGGGGTCGAACGCGGCCTTGACCGCGCGCATCAGGTCGAGCTCGGTCGCGCTCTTGTATCGGACGAGCTCGTCGCGCTTCTGCTGGCCGATTCCGTGTTCGGCGCTGATGCTGCCGCCGCATGCCGCGACGAGATCGTGGACGATCCGATTCGCGCGCGGCGCGTTCGCCATGAACGCAGCCGGCGCTTCTCCCTCCGGACCCGCCAGGTTGTAGTGCAGGTTGCCGTCGCCGAGATGGCCGAACGTGACGAAGCGGACGCCAGGCAGCGCCGCGACGAGGGCCACGCGCGCCTTGTCGAGAAAGCGGGGGATCGCGGAGACCGGGAGCGAGATGTCGTGCTTGATGTTCGGCCCTTCGCGCCGCTGGGCTTCGGCGATGTTTTCCCGCAACTGCCACAGCGCGCGCGCCTGGTCCCCCGATTGCGCAATCACCGCGTCGAGGGCGACGCCGGATTCCATCGCGGCGCCGAGCGCCTGCTCGAGCTGTGCCCCGACCGGGGAGTCGCTCGCGGTGTCGTCGATCTGGACCAGCGCGTACCACGGGTGGCCCGGACAGGGATCCGGCAGGGCCGGCTGGTGCTTGCGCGACACCGCGATCGAAAGCGCGGACATCAACTCGAATCCGGTGATCCGGTCGCCCATCGCCTGCCGCAGATCGTGCAGCAGGCGGACGGTCGCCGCGACACCCGGCATTGCCACGAAAGCGGTGACGCGGGTCTTCGGCGCCGGAAAGAGCTTCAGCACCGCGGCCGTGACGACGCCCAGCGTGCCCTCGGCGCCGATGAAGAGCTGCTTGAGATCGTACCCGGTATTGTCCTTGCGCAGTCCGCGCAACCCGTCCCAGATGCGGCCATCGGCGAGGACCACTTCGATGCCCAGAACGAGCTCCCGCGCGTTGCCGAAACGAAGCACCGCGGTGCCGCCCGCGTTCGTGGAAAGATTGCCGCCGATCGTGCAACTCCCTTCGGCGGCCAGCGACAACGGGAACAGCAGGCCGTTCTCCTCCGCCGCCTGCTGGACGGCGGCCAGGGGAACTCCCGCCTCGACGGTCAGCGTCGCATTTTCGGGGTCGACGGCGCGAACGCGGTTCATCCGGGTGAGCGACAGGACGATGGCATTGCCCTGGTCGTCCGGCGTCGCGCCGCCGCATTGGCCCGTGTTGCCGCCCTGCGCGACGATCGGCACCCGAAAATCGGCGCACGCGCGCACGACCGCCGCGACCTCGTCCGTGCCGCCCGGGCGCACGACGGCAAGCGCGCGACCGTGATAGCGGCCACGCCAATCGGTGACATAGGGAGCGACGTCGGTGGGGACGGTGAGGACCTGCGCGCTGCCGACGGCCGCGTCGAGCCGCGCCCGCAGGGTTGCGCGTATGTCGGTCATGAACGGCGATGATAGCGGATTACCCCCGGGGTCGCACCCCACATCGGCGCGTCGTCCCGGCCCGCGCGCAGGACGGCGTCGCGGACCGCCCCGCGTGCTTTCTAGCGCGATCGCCGGACGGGTGCCCCGGTCCGGGACAACGAGCTCACTCCTTGTTGCCCATCACTTCCCAGGGCATGGTCCGGTCGGGGTACTGTTGCTCGTAGTAGGCGCGGAGCTCGAACAATTCGCGGAGAACGTCCACCGGGAATCCCTGCCGGTTGCCCCGCTTGTCGACGAGGAGATCGTCGATGTAGCGGCGGAACGAATTGGGATCGGGCCACATCGCCGCGAGCAGGTTGGCGATCCGGGGAAACTTGTACAACAGCGACCGGGGCTGGATCTCGATCGGCAGCGTCGACGCCCAGGCGAACGTGGGCTTCAGAAGGCCGTTCGCCGGCTCGCTCGTGCGCCGCTTGGTGAAGTCTCCGCCCTGTTCCGAGGCGACCGCCGGCCGCGCGTCCCGATCGACCTGGACGTCGTTCAGCGAAACGCGATCAGTCCTGCGGTAAATGGACATGGTTGGGCACTATGTTCCCAAGCTCGGCATGCGAAATGGCCCTATCCCGGTCCGCCCGGGGCGCTACGATCGTCATTGAGCAAGAGGCGGGCCAGGTCGCCAACGCTGGCCGAGATCAGCGCCCCGGAGGGTGCGGTACGCCCCGGATGGGGGAGGGCGCGGTACGATAGCAGGGACGTGCGCCATTGCAGGGGGGCGAATTCCGGCATCGAAGGGGGGCAAATGGCAGACGCAAAGAAGGATGATCCGGGACTGGGGTTCAACGACATCTCGGAGTTCATGCAGAAGATGTGGAACCCGTTCGGCGTCCCGATGCCAGGATTCGGGATGCCGGGAATCCCCCCGGGCGCGCCGGGAGCGCCGCAGCTAGGGGGAATGCCGTTCCCGAATCCGGCGACGATGTTCGCGACGCTCGATCCGGCCGAGCTCGAACGCAAGATCGAGGAGCTCAAGGTCATCCAGGCCTGGCTGCAGATGAGTCTCAACATGATGCAGCTGAGCGTCAAGACCATGGAGCTCCAGAAAGCTTCGCTCGAGGCACTCCGGGCTCCGCACGGGCCTGAGACCGCCCCGGGCGGCGGCCGCAAGGCCTGATCAGGGCCTCAACCCCACATTCGATATCGGTGCACGCAACATGGCGATCGTTCTGTACTACGGCTCCGGTTCACCCTTTGCGTGGCGCGTGCAGCTCGCGCTGGAGCACAAGGCGCTTCCCTACGAGCGGAAGGTGCTGTCGTTTTCCGCCGGCGACACGCGCAAGCCCGAATTCCTGGCGCTCACGCCCAGGCATCGCGTTCCCGTGATCGTCGACGGCGATTTCGTCCTCTACGAGTCGAACGCGATCGTCGAGTACCTGGAGGACGCGTACCCGTCCTCGGGTGGCCGGCTATTTCCCGGTGACGCGCGGACGCGAGCGCTCGCCCGCCGCTTGATCATGGAAGTCGACAACTATTTCGACGAAGCGGTCGATCCGCTCACGACCCAGGCGTTCGGCCGGAAGCCCGAGGAGCGCGACCCGCAGCAGATCGCGGCAGGGCGCGCCGCAGTTTGCGAGGAACTGGCGCTGTTCACGAAGGCGATGCGCGGCGACTTCCTGGCGGGCCCGCTGTCCGCCGCCGACTTCGCGTTCTATCCGTACATCAGCTACCTGCCGCGGTGCGAGCTCAGGATTCCGGATCTCGACGCCGAGGGGATGCTGACGCCCGAGCTGCGCGCATGGAAGGCGCGCATCGAGGGGCTGCCATATTTCGACAAGACCATTCCACCGCACTGGAAGAAGACCTGAGGAACGCCCGATGAGACTCTCGACGACGGCCTTTGCCGACGGCGCCACGATTCCCGCCGAATTCGCGTTCTGCACGATGGATCCCGCGACGCACGTCAAATTGTCGGCCAATCGCAATCCCGATTTCGCGTGGAGCGGGTTGCCTGCGGGGACGAAGTCGCTGGCGTTGGTATGCCACGATCCCGACGTGCCGTCGCGCGGCGACGACGTGAACCAGGAAGGGCGGAGCGTGCCGGCGTCGCTGCCGCGCGTGGACTTCTTCCACTGGGTGCTCGTCGACCTGCCGCCTGACACGCCGCCGATCGCACGTGGGGAGTTCTCGGATGGCGTCACGGCGCGCGGCAAGCCGGGACCGCACGCGCCGCGCGGCGCGCGCCAGGGGATCAATGATTACACGGGGTGGTTCGCCGGCGACAAGGACATGTCCGGCAACTATTTCGGCTACGACGGTCCGTGCCCCCCGTGGAACGACGAGCTGCCGCACCGCTACGTGTTCTCCTTGTTTGCACTCGGCGTCGCGCGCCTGGGGGCGGCCGGGGTCTTCACGGGTGCCGAAGCACGGAACGCGATGGCTGCGCACGTCCTGGGAAAGGCGTCCGTCACCGGTCGCTACACGCTGAACCCGAAGGTTCGACTCTAGCGCTTCGGATCAGCTGCCCGATCCGGTTTGCCGCCGCGGGGTCCGCGCCGCGTTCGGCGGCGCGCAGGTGCAGCGTTACCCTGAATCGCGCGAGCAGGTCGCGAAGCGGCAGATCCTCGGTCCCGCGCACGTGGCGCGCGCGATGTGTTCACTGTGGAATTCCACCCAATCGGAGAGGCGTTGGCCAGAAGCCCGGGTCGACTCTGTTGCACCGTACCTCACGCTTCAACTTTACCGGACCAGCCTTGCTGCACTCTGCGGCGCAACCTCGGGGTCGTCGGCATCGCGGAGGCTTAGCTTGTACCCGGGTGCAACTCGATCCGGCGACGTCAGGTTTCGCCCCAGACCTCGCGCGCGACCTCGACGATCAGCCGCAGCTTGGCCGCCTGCGCTTCCATGGCGATCGCGTTGCCGTGAACGGTGCTCGAAAAACCGCACTGCGGTGACAGCGCGAGCTGCTCGAGCGGAACGTAGCGGCTGGCCTCGTCGATCCGGCGCTTGAGCGCATCCTTCGATTCCATCGTGCCCACCTTGGTGGTGACCAGGCCCAGGACGACGGTCTTGCCGGGCGGAAGGAAGCGCAGCGGCCGAAAATCGCCGCTGCGCTCGTCGTCGTATTCGAGGAAGTAGGCGTCGAGCTTCATCTCGGACAGCAGCGCCTCGGCGACCGGCTCGTAGCCGCCCTGCGCCGCCCAGGTGCTCTTGAAGTTGCCGCGGCAGAGGTGCGTGCACAGCGTCATGCCGGCGGGCTTCTGCGCGACCACGCGATTGATGAACGACGCGTAGCGGTGCGGAAGCTCGGTCGGATCGTCGCCGCGCTGGCGCGCCGCCTCCTGCATCTTCGGGTCGCAGAGGTAGGCGAGATTCGTGTCGTCCATCTGCACGTAGGTGCACCCTGCGGCTGCGAGCGACCGCAGCTCGTCGCCGTACGCATCGGCGGTGTCCTGGTAGAACGCCTCCAGGTCCGGATAGTGCTCCTTGCTGATGCCGGCGCGGCCGCCGCGGAAGTGGAGCATGGTCGGCGACGGGATGGTCACCTTCGGCGTGCGCGCGTCTGGCTCCTGAGGTAGAGGAAGTCGTCGAGCTGGATGTCCTTCACGTGGCGGACCTTGTCGACGACGCGCATCACCGGCGGCGCGAGCTCTTCGGTGCCGTCGGGGTTTCTGATGGTGACCGGGACATCGGTCTTGACGCCGCCCATCTGCTCCAGGAAGTCGATGTGGAAATAGGTGCGGCGGAATTCGCCGTCGGTGATCGACTGCAGGCCGGCGTCCTCCTGCATCTGCACGACCTCGGTGATCGCGCGATCCTCGACCGCTCGGAGGCCCGCCGCCGTGATCTCGCCGCGCGCCTTCTGCTCGCGCGCGTCGAGCAGGTATTGCGGGCGCAGGAAGCTGCCGACGTGGTCGGCGCGGAACGGCGGTGTCTGGCGCTGGCTCATGGCACTCGTCCTCGTGAATCGTGCGCGCCGCGGGCCGGCTCGTCCTGCGATTTAACCAGATCGCCGCGGGGTTGTCCCGCGGGGTGGCCGCGACCGCGTCACGCGGAGGCGGGGCGCGGCCCGGCCAGCTTCTCGATCATCGCGATCACGGCCTTTTGCAACGGTGTCGAGGGGCGCTGCGCCGACGTCACGATGGCCAGCGCGCTCCTGAGTTGCGGCTGGACGATGGTCCGAGCGTGCAGCCGCTCCGCCGTCGCGGCACCGTGCAGCGCACGCGGAGACAGCACCGCGAAGCCGTGCCCCTCGGCGACCAGCTCCAGGATCGCCGGCACGGCGTCGATCTCCAGCGCGATGTCCGGCCGCAGGCCCAGGCCGGCAAGGCGGGTCTCGACCAGCGTTCGGATCGCATGGGGACGGCTGGGGATGATCAAGGGGAAACGCGGCAGGTCGCGCAGCCGCAGGCTCCGCGGCTCGGCCCGCGCCTTCCGCGGGCCGATGAGGCAGAGGGGCTCCTCGTGCAGCAACCGGATTTCGATGGCCGGCGATGCGGTCGGATTGTAGACGAGGCCCACGTCCACGCGGCCGACCGCCAGCCATTCCTGGATGTCGGAGGAAAGCCCCTCGACGATGCTGAGCGACGCCCGCGGGTAGGTCTGCCGGAATTCGCGCACGAACGGCACGGTCAGGTGCCGCGCGACCGTCGGCGGCAGCCCGACCACGACCTTCCCGACCGCGGCACCCTTGGTCTCGTCGACGTCGAGCCGCGCCCGGTCGACCTGCTGCAGGATGCCGCGGGCGTGCTCGAGCAGCCGCTTCCCCGCTTCGGTCGGCGTGGCGCCACGCCCGTTGCGCAGCAGCAGGTTCTGCCGCAGCTCCACTTCGAGGCTGCGCACCTGCCGGCTGATCGCCGGCTGCGCGACGCCGAGGAAGCTGCGCGGCGCGGCTGAAGCCGCCGAGGTCGACGACGTTGACGAAATACTCGAGCTGCTTGAGGTCCATGGCGTCGCTGCGTCGCTCGGGAGGTACCATGCCGAACCGGCATAGCTGCTAGTATACCGATGGGGCTTTTCGACGTGCCCGCGAGGGTGCAGACTTCGTCCAGGTCGACGTCCGTTCGACCGGAGGAGCATCCCATTCAAACCGCCGATTCCCTGCCTGTTCATGCGTGGCGGCACGTCGCGCGGGCCGTTTTTCAACGCCGCCGACCTGCCGCGCCGACGTCGCGCTGCGCGATCGGGTGCTTCTCGCGGTGATGGGCTCGCCGGACAAGCGCCAGATCGACGGCCTGGGCGGCGCGCATCCGCTCACCAGCAAGGTCGGCATCGTCCGTCGCGGCAGCAAGCCTGGCGTCGACCTCGACTTCCTGTTCGCCCAGCTGCAGCCGGACAAGGACACCGTGGACACGACACCCAACTGCGGCAACATGCTCGCGGCCGTGGTGCCGTTCGCGCTGGAAACCGGCATGGTGACCCCGCGGGGCGACACCAGCACCTTCCGCGTGCTGACGCTGAACACCGACATGCAGTGCGACATCACCGTGCAGACGCCCGGCGGCCATGTCGAGTACGAGGGCGACGCGCGCATCGACGGCGTGCCCGGGACGTCGGCGCCGATCACTATCAATTTTCTCGATACCGCCGGATCGGTATGCACCGGCCTGCTGCCGACGGGCAAGGTGCGCGACGTGATCGACGGCATCGAAGTCACCTGCATCGACAACGGCATGCCGCTCGTGATGTTTCGCGCGACGGACGTCGGCCGCACCGGCTACGAGAGCGTCGCGCGAGATGAATGCCGACGCCGAGCTCAAGGCGCGGCTCGAACGCCTGCGCATCGCCTGCGGCCACGCGATGGGCCTGGGCGACGTGACGAACAAGAACTATCCGAAGATGACGCTGATCGCGCCGCCGCGACACGGCGGCAGCCTCGTGCACGCGCAGCTTCATCCCGCACGTCTGCCACGACGCGATCGGCGTGCTCGCCGCCGTGACGGTGGGCACCGCCTGCGTGCTGGACGGCTCGGTGTGCGACGGCGTCGCGATGGTGCCGAAGGGCCGCGTCAAGAAGGTCTCGGTCGAGCACCCCACCGGCGAGTTCAGCGTCGAGCTCGAGGTCGATCCGGCCAACCCGCAGAACGTCACCCGGGCGGCGCTGCTGCGCACCGCGCGGCTCATCATGCGCGGCGAGGTCATGATTCCCGCTTCGGTGTGGAAAGGAATCCAATCGTGATCATCGACTGCCACGGCCACTACACGACCGCGCCGAAGGCGCTGGAGGACTGGCGCAACCGCCAGATCGCCGGCCTCAAGGATCCGGCGGTCGCGCCGAAGGCCTCCGAGCTCGGTGATCGGCGACGATGCGCTCCGCGAGAGCATCGAGACCAACCAGCTCGCCAAGATGAAGGAGCGCGGCAGCGATCTCACGATCTTCTCGCCGCGCGCGAGCTTCATGGCGCACCACATCGGCGACTTTCGGACGAGCGCGACGTGGGCGGCGATCTGCAACGAGCTCTGCTATCGGGTGAGCCGGCTCTTCCCCGACAACTTCGTCGGCGCGGCGATGCTGCCGCAGTCGCCCGGGCGTCGACCCGAGGACCTGCATTCCCGAGCTCGACGAAGTGCGTCAGGGAGTACGGGTTCGTCGCGATCAATCTCAATCCCGATCCTTCCGGCGGCCACTGGAAGGAGCCGCCGCTCTCCGACCGGCACTGGTACCCGATCTACGAGAAGATGGTCGAGTACGACATTCCGGCGATGATCCACGTCAGCACGAGCTGCAACGCCTGCTTCCACACGACGGGCGCGCACTACCTCAACGCCGACACCACGGCCTTCATGCAGTGCCTGACGGCGGACCTGTTCAGGGATTTTCCGACGCTGCGGTTCGTGATTCCGCACGGCGGCGGCGCGGTGCCTTACCACTGGGGCCGTTTCCGCGGTCTGGCGCAGGAGCTGAAGAAGCCGCTGCTCAAGGACCACCTGCTGAACAACATCTACTTCGACACCTGCGTGTACCACCAGCCGGGCATCGACCTGCTGACCAAGGTGATCCCGGTGGACAACGTGCTGTTCGCCTCCGAGATGATCGGCGCGGTGCGCGGCATCGACCCGGAGACCGGCTTCCATTACGACGATACGCGACGCTACATCGAGGCCGCGGCGCTCAGCGCGGACGACCGCCACAAGATCTACGAAGGGAACGCGCGGCGGGTCTATCCGCGGCTCGATGCCGCACTCAAGGCCAGGGGGAGGTAAGGGCAAGTAAGGGCAAGATTCGGGGAGGGATCCGGCATGAGCATGAACGATCTCGGCATCGTCAGGCGGAACATCGTGCGCGCGGACCGCGCGGCCGTGGAGAAGCTCGGCGCGCTTCGGCGTCGCCACGATCCACGAAGCGATGGGCCGCGTCGGCCTGATGAAGCCGTACATGCGACCTATCTACGTCGGCGCGCATCTCTGCGGCACCGCGGTCACCGTGCTGCTGCAGCCGGGCGACAACTGGATGCTGCATGTCGCCGCCGAGCAGTTGCAGCGAGGGCGATGTCGTCGTGGCCGCGTGCACGACCGACAACGACGACGGCTTCTTCGGCGATCTGCTGGCGACGAGCTTTCGTGCCCGGGGGGCGAAGGGGCTCGTCATCGACGGCGGCGTGCGCGACGTCAAGGATCTGACCGCGATGCAGTTCCCGGTGTTCTCGCGCGCGATCAGCGCCAGGGGCACCGTCAAGGCCACGCTCGGATCGGTGAACATCCCGGTGGTCTGCGCCGGGGCGCTGGTGAACCCGGGCGACGTGGTGATCGCCGACGACGACGGCGTGGTGGTGGTGCCCGCCGCGATCGCGCAGCAGGCTGGCCGATGCGGCGGAGGCGCGCGAGGCGAACGAGGCCGACAAGCGGAAGAAGCTGGCCGCCGGCGTGCTGGGGCTCGACATGTACAAGATGCGCGAGCCGCTGGCAAAGGCCGGGCTCAGGTACATCGACTGAACTGATCGGATTCCGCCCGCAATCCCGCGCACGGCGGATGGCGGCGCGCCACGACGAGACTCGACCATGAGCGAACGACGGCGATGGATTTCCAGATGACCCCGGGCTGGCTGCCGTTCCATCCCGACCCGTCGAAGCCGCGCTTCCGGGTGCCGCCGGGCGCGGTGGACGCGCACTGCCACGTGTTCGGCCCGGGCGCGCAATTCCCGTATGCGCCCGAGCGCAAGTACACCCCGTGCGACGCATCGCAGGGATCAGCTCTTCGCGCTGCGCGACCGGCTGCGGCTTCTCGCGCAACGTCATCGTCCAGGCCACCTGCCACGGCGCGACAACCGCGCGCTGGTCGACGCGCTCGCGCACTCCGGCGGCAGGGCGCGCGGCGTCGCCACCGTCAAGCGCAGCGTCACCGATGCCGAGCTCGCCGCGATGCACGACGCCGGCGTGCGCGGCACACGCTTCAACTTCGTCAAACGCCTCGTCGACTTCACGCCGAAGGACGAGCTGATGGAGATCGCGCAGCGCATCGCGCCGCTCGGCTGGCACGTGGTGTCTACTTCGAGGCGGTCGACCTGCCGGAGCTCTGGGATTTCTTCACCGCGCTGCCGACCACCGTGGTCGTCGATCACATGGGACGGCCCGACGTGACGAAGCCCGTCGACGGGCCCGAGTTCGAGCTGTTCGTGCGGCTGATGCGCGAGCACGCGAACATCTGGTCGAAGGTGAGCTGCCCGGAGCGGCTCTCCGTTTCCGGTCCGCCGGCGCTGCACGGCGAGCAGAACGCCTATCGCGACGTGGTGCCGTTCGCGCGCCGCATCGTCGAGACCTTTCCGGATCGCGTGCTCTGGGGCACCGACTGGCCGCACCCGAACCTCAAGGACCACATGCCCGACGACGGCCTGCTGGTGGACTTCGTGCCGCACATCGCGACCACGCCGGAGCTGCAACGCAAGCTGCTGGTCGACAACCCGATGCGCCTCTACTGGCCGGACGAAGCAAGCTGAGGATCAACGCATGGCACTCGACAAACCGTACAAGGACGTTCCCGGGCACGACGATCTTCGACGCCGAGCAGTCGCGCAAGGGCTATCACCTGAACCAGTTCTGCATGTCGCTGATGAAGCCCGAGAACCGCGCCCGCTTCAAGGCCGACGAGCGCGCCTATCTCGACGAATGGCCGATGACCGAGGACCAGAAGCAGGCCGTGCTCGCGCGCGACCTCAACCGCTGCATCGCGCTCGGCGGCAACATCTACTTTCTCGCGAAGATCGGCGCGACCGACGGCAGGAGCTTCCAGCAGATGGCCGGCAGCATGACCGGCATGACCGAGGAGGAGTACCGCGACATGATGCTCAAGGGCGGCCGCTCGATCGAGGGCAACCGCTACGTCGGGGAGACGACAGAGTGTGGGGCGCATGGCCGCCGGATCGCCCGGCGAATTGCGTCGTGAGCACGTCGCACGTCCGCGGCGATCGGCGCCGCGATCGACCACGGCCGCAACCGCCGAGCCGTACTGGCAGCCGGTGTTCGCGGCTACGAGCGGTCGAAGGCGTGGCTGCAGGCGAACCGGCCGGACGTCGTCTTCCTCGTCTACAACGACCACGCGTCCGCGTTCAGCCTGGAGATGATCCCGACGTTCGCGATCGGCTGCGCCGCCGAGTTCAGCGCCGGCCGACGAAGGCTGGGGCCCGCGGCCGGTGCCGGTGGTGAAGGGCCATCCGGAATTCGCCGCGCACATCGCGCAGTCGGTGATCCAGGACGATTTCGACCTCACGATCGTCAACCGGATGGACGTCGACCACGGCCTGACCGTGCCGCTGTCGCTGATGTGCGGGCAGCCCGACGCGTGGCCGTGTCCGGGTGATTCCGTTCGCGGTGAACGTCGTCCAGTATCCGGCGCCGTCGGGCCGTCGCTGCTTCCAGCTCGGCCAGGCGATGCGCAAGGCGGTCGAATCCTACGACGAGCCGCTGAACGTGCAGGTCTGGGGCACCGGCGGCATGAGCCACCAGCTGCAGGGTCCGCGCGCCGGCCTCATCAACCGCGAGTTCGACAACGCCTTCCTCGACCGGCTGATCGCCGATCCCGAGGCGCTCGCGGCGAATGCCGCACATCGACTACGTGCGCGAGGCCGGCTCCGAAGGCGATCGAGCTCGTGATGTGGCTGATCGCCCGCGGTGCGATGGCCGATGCGCCGCCGCGCGTCGTGCACCGCTTCTATCACGTGCCCGCGTCGAACACCGCCGTCGGCCACCTGATCCTGGAGAACGCATGAGCGTGGCCGAGCGAGCCGCGAGCATGGGGGCGCGCCGTGATCAAGTCGATCAAGGTCGCGCTGGCCGGCGCCGGCGCCTTCGGCATCAAGCACCTCGACGCGATCAGCGTGATCGACGGCGTCGAGGTCGTCTCGGTCGTCGGCCGCGAGCTCGACAAGACGAAGGAGGTTGCCGCGAAGTACGGCATCGGCCACGTCGACCACCAACCTCGGCGACAGCCTCGCGCTGCCGGACGTCGACGCGGTCATCCTGTGCACGCCGACGCAGATGCACGCCGCGCAGGCGATCGCCTGCCTCGAGGCGGGCAAGCACGTGCAGGTGGAGATTCCGCTCGCCGACAGCCTGAAGGACGCTGAGGAGGTCGTGCGGGTCCAGAAGAAGACCGGGAAGGTCGCGATGGTCGGCCACACGCGGCGCTTCAATCCCAGCCACCAGTGGGTGCACCGGAAGATCCGGCGCGGCGAACTCAACATCCAGCAGATGGACGTGCAGACATTCTTCTTCCGGCGCACGAACATGAACGCGCTCGGCCAGCCGCGCTCGTGGACCGACCATCTGCTGTGGCACCACGCGGCGCACACCGTCGATCTGTTTGCCTACCAGACGGGCGGCGAGCATCGTCGCGGCGAACGCCCTCCAGGGTCCGATCCATCCGGCGCTCGGCATCGCGATGGACATGTCGATCCAGCTCAAGGCCGCGACCGGCGCGATCTGCACGCTGTCGCTGTCGTTCAACAACGACGGGCCGCTCGGCACGTTCTTCCGCTACATCGGCGATACCGGGACCTACATCGCCCGCTACGACGACCTGTACAACGGCAAGGACGAGAAGATCGACGTGTCGAAGGTCGACGTGTCGCTGAACGGCATCGAGCTGCAGGACCGCGAGTTCTTCGCGGCGATCCGCGAGGGGCGCGAGCCCAACGCGAGCGTCGCGCAGGTGCTGCCCTGCTACCGGACGCTCGATCGGCTCGAGCGGCAGCTCGCCGGGCAGCCGGCCTGAACGCGGACGGCGCCGACACCAGGAGGAATCGCGATGGCCGGCAACGCGCGCAAGCCCGACATCCCGGGCACCACGCTGTTCGACGGGGCGATGGCGCGCAAGGGCTACGCGCTCAACAAGATGTGCTATTCGTTCAACTCGGCCGCGAACCGCGAGGCGTTCCTGCGCGACGAGGATGCCTACTGCGCGAAAGTTCGGCCTGAACGCCGCGCAGACGGAGCGCCGTGCGCAACCGCAACGTGCTCGAGCTGATCGCCGCCGGCGGCAACATCTACTACCTCGCCAAGCTCGCCGGGATCTTCCATCTCGACGTGCAGGACATCGGCGCGCAGCAGACGGGCATGAGCAAGGACGACGTTCAAGGCGATGCTGGTCGCCGCGGGGAGATAGGATCATGGCCACGATCTCGGCGCGGTCACGAGCTCGCACGTTCCGTCCATCGGCGGCGCGATCGCCAAGGGCCTGCAGCAGGATCCGTACTGGAAGCCGTTCTTCGACGGCTATCCGCCGGTGCACGCCTGGCTCGCCAGGGCGAAGCCCGACGTCGCCGTCGTCTTCTACAACGACCACGGGCTCAATTTCTTCCTCGACAAGCTGCCGACGTTCGCCGTCGGCGCGGCGCCCGAGTACCGCAACGCCGACGAGGGCTGGGGCATTCCGACGGTCCGGCCCGTTCACGGGCGACCCGGCGCTGTCGTGGCACCTGATCGAATCGCTGGTGGCCGACGAATTCGACATCACGATGTGCCAGGAGATGCTCGTCGACCACGCGCTGACGCTGCCGATGGCGCTGCTGTGGCCGGGCGGCGGCGAGTGGCCGGTGCGGATCGTGCCGATCGCGATGAACCACGTCCAGCATCCGCTGCCGTCGCTCGCGCCGCAGCTACCGTCTCGGGCAGGCGGTGGGCCGCGCGCTCGAAAGCGTGGGACGCGGATGTCCGCGTCGTCGTGCTCGGCACCGGCGGTCTCTCGCATCAGCTCGACGGCAAGCGCGCCGGCTTCATCAACAAGGCGTTCGACGCGATGTGCATGGACGCGATCGTCGACGACCCGGAGCGGCTGACGCGGCTGTCGTCGCTCGACCTCGTGCGCGAAGCCGGCGCGCAGGGCACCGAGCTGATGACCTGGATCGCAGCGCGCGGCGCGCTGACCGGCAGAGTGAGCAAGGTCCATTCGAACTACCACATCCCGATCTCGAACACGGCGGCCGCGTCGATGGTGCTCGAGAACCAGCCGCATGCGGCCGCGACCGGTGCCCGCGCGGCGTGAACCCGAAAGCGATCGACTCGCACTCTTGACTCAACCCCACGGAGGCAACATGAAACAGACCATTCGCAACCGCGCGCCGCAGGATCCTGCAGCGCTTCGACCGCCGCGATGCTGCTCGGCCTCGCTGCCGCTCGCGGCGCTCGCCGCCGATCCGTTCAAGATCGGCCTCATCCTGCCGCTGACCGGGCCGTTCGCTTCGACCGGCAAGCAGATCGAGGCGGCGGCACGTCTCTACATGGCGAAGAACGGCGACACCGTCGCCGGCCGCAAGGTCGCAGCTCATCGTCAAGGACGACACCGGTCTCGCGCCCGAGACGACCAAGCGCATCGCGCAGGAGCTCGTGGTGCAGGACAAGGTCAACGTGCTGGCCGGCTTCGGCCTCACGCCGCTCGCGCTCGCCGCGGCGCCGGTCGCGACCGAGGCGAAGGTCCCGATGGTCGTGATGGCGGCGGCGACGGCGATGATCCCGACGCGCTCGCCGTTCATCGTGCGCACCGGCTTCACGCTGCCGCAGGTCACCGGCGCCGATCGCCGACTGGGCGCTCGAAGAACAAGATCAAGCGCGTCGTCACGATGGTCACCGACTACGGCCCCGGCCTCGACGCCGAGAAGACGTTCGTCGAGCGTCTTCAAGGCCGGCGGCGGCGAGGTCGTCGAGTCGATCCGCACGCCGCTGCGCAACCCGGATTACGCGCCGTTCCTGCAGCGCGCGAAGGACGCGAAGCCCGACGCGCTGTTCGTGTTCGTGCCCTCGGGCGAAGGTCTCGCGGTGATGAAGCAGTTCGACGAGCGCGGACTGAAGCAGGCCGGCATCCGGCTGATCGGCACCGGCGACGTCACCGACGACGACCTGCTCGAAAGCATGGGCGCGCCGGCGGTCGGCGTCATCACGTCGTTCCACTACTCGGCCGCGCACGATTCGCCCGAGAACAAGGCGTACGTCGACGGCTTCATGAAGGCGAACAACGGCATGCGCCCGAATTTCCACTCGCGTCGGCGGCTACGACGGCATGCACCTCATCTACGAGGCGCTGAAGAAGGCCGGGCCCAACGCGACCGGCGAGCAGCTGGTCGAGGCGATGAAGGGGATGAAGTGGATGAGCCCGCGCGGGCCGATGTCGATCGACCCGGCCACGCGCGAGCCGTCCAGACCGTCTACATGCGCGAGGTGAAGATGGTCAACGGCAAGCCTTGGAACGTCGAGTTCGACAAGGTCGAGAACGTCCCCCCGAGCAACTGATGCGCCCCAAAGCTCACTTTGTGCGGCAAGGCCGGCATCCCGCTCCGCGGGACCCGCCTTCGGCCGTCCTGCGGCCTTCGGCCTTGTGTTCGCCTCCCTCCGCGGGGGGTGCAGGCCTCCGTTGGGGCGGCCCGGCGGGAGGCCTGATGCCACGAAGTAGCGCACGCAAAGCGCGATGATCGGGAACCTGGCCGGCGTGCTGTTCGACGGCATCGCGTACGGCAGCCTGCTGTTCATCATCAGCATCGGCCTGTCGGTGACGATGGGCCTGATGAACTTCGTCAACCTCGCGCATGGCGCGTTCGCGATGGTGGGCGGGTACGCCTGCGTGCTGCTGATGACCCGCGCCGGCGTGCCGTTCCTGGCGACTCTGCCGGTCGCGTTCGTCGTTGCCGCCGCGGCCGGCATCGTGCTGGAGCGCACGCTCTACCACCGGCTGTACAAGGCCACCCACCTCGATCAGGTGATGTTCTCGATCGGCCTCGTGTTCATGGCGGTGGCGGCGGCCACCTGGTTCTTCGGACCGTCGCAGCAGCCGGTCCGGCTGCCCGACTCCCTGCGCGGGCAGGTGCGCGTGCTCGGCCTCGATCTCGGCGCGTACCGGCTGTTCCTCATCGCCGCGGTCGTCGTGGTCACGGTCGCGCTGCACCTGCTGCTGGTGCGCACGCGCTTCGGCGCGCAGGTGCGGGCATCGGTCGACAATGCGGTGGCCTCGGCCGGGCTCGGCATCAATGTCAATCGGGTGTTCGGCGTGACCTTTGCACTGGGGTCGGGACTCGCGGGGCTGGGCGGCGGGCTGGGCATCGACGTGCTCGGCCTCGATCCGACGTTTCCGCTCAAGTACATGGTCTATTTCCTGCTCGTCGTCGCGATCGGCGGCGCGGGCACGATCAAGGGTGGGCTGGTCGCCGCGATGATCCTCGGCATCTGCGACGTCGCCGGCAAGTATTACGTGCCGCAGGT
This sequence comes from uncultured beta proteobacterium, assembly GCA_963833295.1. Taxonomy (GTDB): domain Bacteria; phylum Pseudomonadota; class Gammaproteobacteria; order Burkholderiales; family Casimicrobiaceae; genus CAIWHR01. The sequence continues at coordinate 46,299 of CAWHXL010000001.1, forward strand.
CGGCTCGTTCATCATCTACTTCCTGATGGTCGCGCTGATGATCCTGTTCCCGGCGGGGTTGTACGGACGGCGCACATGAACGCGGCGCATGCCGCCGTCGCGCCGCAGTTGCCCACCGATCGCTGGAGCACGATCGAGATCGCCTTCTGGCTGGTGGCGGTCGCGGCGTTCTTCGCCTTTCCGAACTACCGCGTGCTCGGCAGCCAGATCCTGATCACCGGGCTGTTCGCCGTCACGCTCGACCTGATCCTAGGCTACGCGGGCATCGTCTCGCTCGGACACGCAGCCTTCTTCGGCGTGGGCGCGTACGCAGCCGGGTTGCTCGCCGTGCACGGTTGGGGCGAGCCGCTCAGCGGCCTGGTCGTCGCCGGCGCGGCCGGCGCAATCGTCGGTTTCGCGACCGGGTTCCTGGTCGTGCGCGGCTCCGATCTGGCGCGGCTGATGGTGACCTTGGGCATCGGCCTCATGCTGTTCGAGGCGGCCAACCAGATTCCGTCGATCACCGGCGGCGCCGACGGACTCTCCGGCGTCACGATGTGGAAGCTCTTCGGCGTGTTCCCGTTCGACCTGACCGGCAGCACCGGCTACGCCTACAGCCTCGCCGTGCTGTTCGTGCTGTTCGTCGCGGCCCGCCGCATCGTGAGCTCTCCCTTCGGATTGTCGCTGCGCGGGGTGCGCGAGAACGTGCGGCGCATGCCGGCGATCGGCGCCCCGGTGACGCGTCGCCTGGTCGCGATCTACACGGTCAGCGCCGCGATGGCCGGTGTGGCGGGCGGCCTGCTTGCGCAGACCACGCAATTCGTCGGCCTCGACGTGTTCGGCTTCCCGCGCTCGGCCGACCTCATGATCATGCTCGTGCTCGGAGGCACCGGGCGCCTCTACGGAGGACTCGTCGGCGCCACGGTCTTCATGATCGCGCACCATTACCTGTCCGACCTCAATCCAGTGTACTGGCAGTTCTGGCTCGGCCTGCTCCTGGTGACCGTGGTGATGTTCGCGCGCGGCGGCATCCTTGGCGCGCTCGTGGTGGCGCGTGATCGCCTGCGGGGAGGGCGCCCGTGACGCCCGCGCTTTCCACCGCCGGCCTGTCGAAGCATTTCGGCGCATTCAAGGCGGCGAGCGACGTCGCGCTGTCGTTGCCGCACGGCGCGCGGCACGCCCTGATTGGCCCGAACGGCGCGGGCAAGACTACGCTCATCAACCTGCTCACCGGCGCGCTGCCGCCCACGGCGGGCGACGTGTTCCTCGGCGGCGAGCGGATCACCGCGCTGCCGCAGCACGAGCGCGTGAAGCGCGGGATGACGCGGACGTTCCAGATCAACACGCTTTTTGCCGGCCTCACCGTGCTGGAGTCGGTGGTGCTGGCGATCTGCGAGCGCAAGGGCGCGGCGGGGGTCTGGCACCGGACCGTGGCCGCGCGGCGCGCAGAGATCGACGAGGCGCAGGCACTGCTGCAGACGCTGCAGCTGGCCGCCGAGGCGAACACGCTGACAGGCAATCTGCCCTACGGCAAGCAGCGGCTGATCGAGATCGCGCTGGCGCTCGCCACGGAGCCACGGATCCTGCTGCTCGACGAGCCGGCGGCGGGGATCCCGACGGGCGAGAGCGCCGAGCTCTTCGCCGCGATCGCAGCACTGCCGCGGGACGTCACGATCCTCTTCATCGAGCACGACATGGAGCTCGTGTTTCGTTTCGCGGAGCGGATCACGGTGCTGGTTAGCGGCAGGATCCTGACCGAAGGCACGCCGGGGGAGATCGCGGCCGATCCGCGCGTGCGCGAGGTATACCTCGGCGAGGCGCAGCATGGCTGAGCTGCTCGCCGTCGAGGGGCTCACTGCGGGTTACGGCGACAGCGTCGTGCTGGACGACGTCACACTGGCGCTCGACGAGGGCGGCACACTGGCGCTCCTCGGACGCAACGGCATGGGCAAGACGACGCTGCTCGTCACGCTGATGGGATTGACGCGCATCCGTCGCGGCAGCCTGCGCTGGCGCGGTGCCGACCTGTCACGGCTGCCGACCCACCGGCGCAGCCAGTCCGGGCTCGGCTGGGTGCCGCAGGAACGGTTCATGTTCCCGTCGCTCACCGTGGAGGAGCACCTCACCGCCGTCGCGCGGCCCGGGCACTGGAACGTCGCACGCGTCTACGAGATCTTCCCGCGCCTCGAGGAGCGGCGCAGGAACTACGGCAACCAGCTGTCGGGCGGCGAACAGCAGATGCTCGCGATCGGCCGGGCGCTGATGGTCAATCCCAGCCTGCTCCTGCTCGACGAGCCGATGGAAGGCCTGGCGCCGATCATCGTGCAGGAGCTGATGAGCGTGATCCGTGATCTCGTCGCCGACAGCGGCATGGCGGTGGTGGTCGTCGAGCAGCACGCGAAGCTCGCGCTGGCGCTTACGCAGAACGCGATCGTGCTCGAGCGCGGCCGCGTCGTCCACCGCGCGAGCAGCGAGGCGCTCAGCCGGGATCCCGAAACCCTGCACCGGCTGGTGGCGGTGTCGTGAGGAGGGCCGCATCGAGATGAAGGCCATCGCGATCATCCAGGACGAGCATCGCGCAATCACCGCGGTGATCGAAGGATTGCGGCAGCTGGTGGCCGGGATCGCCGCCGGACGCACGACCCCCGACCACACCGTGCTCGCCGCGCTGTTCCATTACATCGAGCAGTTCCCCGAGCGCCTGCATCACCCGAAGGAGGATGACTATCTTTTCGCGCGGCTGCGCCTGCGCCGGCCCGACGCCGCGCCGCTGCTCGACGGCCTGCACCGGGAGCACGCGATCGGCCGCGAGCGCTTCGCCGAGCTCAAGGCCAAGTGGGAACGCTATCGCGCCGATCCCGCGGCGCTGCCGCCGTTCGACGAGGGCGTGGAGCGCTATGCGCATTTCCACTGGCTGCACATGCGCAAGGAGGAGGAAGAGGTGCTACCGCTGGCCGCCGAATCGCTCCTGCAGGAGGACTGGGACGCGATCGACGCGGCGTTCGCCTCGAACAACGATCCGGTCGTCGGCATCCCCGCGAGCAAGGCGTTCCGGGAGCTGTTTCGCCACCTCGTGGCGATCATGCCGCCACCGCTCGGCGTCGGGCCGGAAGCGCCAACGCCCAAGCGCTGAGCGCGGCGCACATACTGGAGAAGCCTCATGGATGAACAACAGGCGATACGGCGCATTGCCCTGGTGGGTTTCGGCGAAGTCGGCACGATCTTCGGAGAGGATCTCGCGCAGCAGGGCCTGGAGGTGTCGACCTACGACATCCTGCTCGACGCGCCGGCGATCCGCGCGGCGATGCTGGAGCGAGCGCGCGCGGCTGGCGTGGCGCCGCGCGACACGCTGGCTGACGCCGTGCGCGACGTGGATCTCGTGATCTCGGCGGTCACCGCGTCGTCCGCGCGCGACGTTGCGCGCGACATCGTTCCGTGGCTGCATTCCGGCCAGGTGTTTCTCGACGTCAATTCGGTCTCACCGGAAACCAAACGGGGCAATGCGCGCCTGGTCGAAGGCTCAGGTGCGGACTACGTGGAAGCCGCGGTGATGGCGCCCGTTCCGCCCCAGCGCCTCGCGGTGCCGATGCTTCTCGGCGGACGGCGCGCGAACGAGCTTGCCATTGCGCTGAAAGCGTTCGGAATGAACGGCACGGCCGTCGCCGACGAGATCGGGACTGCCTCCGCGATCAAGATGTGCCGCAGCATCATGATCAAGGGAATCGAGGCGCTGGTCGTCGAATCGATGTTCGCGGCGCGGCGCTTCGGCGCCGAGCAGGCGGTGCTCGCGTCACTGGACAAGACCTTCCCGCACATGGGGTGGAGCGCGGCGCTGCCCGATTACCTGGTGAGCCGCATGGCCGAGCACGGAAGGCGCCGCGCTGCCGAGATGCGCGAAGTCGCGCTCACGCTGGACGAGGTCGGCATCCCGCCGATCATGGCGACCGCTACTGCCGCGCGGCACGATGCGCTGGTGCGGCAGATGGCCGATGCCGGCATCGCGTACCCCGCCGGCCGCGCGTTCTCCTGGCGGACGCTTGCCGATGCGCTTCGCGCATCACAGGATCGAGCCGAAAACCAAGCGTCGGTGTCGGACCGGACCGCTGCAGAAACCTCGCAGACCTGAAGGAGTCCACGAGATGAAACAAAGGGAGGCGATCGCCTTAATGTTGTCAGGCCTGACGGCCGCCGCCGTGGCCCGTGCCCAGAGTTTCCCATCGAAGCCGATCCGGGTGATCGTCGGCTATACGGCGGGCGGCGCGGTGGACATCATCGCGCGCGCGCGCTCCCAGCAGTAGCAGGCCGGCCTGGGCCAGCCCGTCGTCGTGGAGAAGTGGCCGGGCGCAGGGACCAATATCGCCCTGCGGGCGCTGATCGACAGCCCGCCCGACGGCCATACGCTGATGCTCACGGCCAACGCGGTGGCGGCCAACGTGTCGCTCTACCAGCCGCCGCCTTACGACCTTGGTCGCGACATCACGCCGATCGCGCTGGTGGGCCGCGTGCCGGTCGTGCTGGCGGTCGCCGCACAGTCGGAGTACACGACGATCGAGAAGTTCATCGCCGCGGCCAAGGCCAAACCCGGGTCGGTCAACTAGCCGAACGCGGGAGCATCGTCGTCGGGCATGGCGACATTATCGGGCGCCGATACTCCGACCGCCAGATCGCGACCGCGTAGAACGCGATCGCGCGTTCTTTCGCGCTGGCTGCGGCTTGGCACCGCATTTGCTCCAGTTGCACGCGCAGGTGCTTTCAGGAAGAGGTCGGGCATGCACGATTTCAAATCGTACCCTACAGGTGATGAAACATCCGACGCTGCGCCGTCTAGCGCACAACGTTACGTTTGTCCGCGTGACTGTTGTAGTCGCATGGATTTCGATGGTGGCGATGCTGTCGTTGCTCGCGCTGATCCTGGACGGCATGATCTTCTGAACCGCCGGCCGGCGCGGGGGTGTCTCAAGACAATCGAACTTACGCTGAGGGGCAATTGGCGCCGCGGGAAAGGGCGTGTTGCCGGGTTGTTACCCGGAAGGGGAAGCTGCTACCGGGATGGATAGGATGGTGAATCCTGAGAGGTGCATATGAATCTTGTCGAGGTGTTGTTGATTCTAGTCGCCGAGGCGTTCGTGCTGTTGGGCATCGTGTTGTTGCTACGAATGGCCGCGGAACAGGATCGCGTCGCGCGTTGCGCCCGGAACTTCGCGCGTCGCGCCCGGATCATCGCGCGTCGCGCGCGGGAGCGGAACAACCTCCCCGTAGACGGGACCACCGTGACGCGGTTGGGCGCCGGATAGATTTGCTCACGTTTGTTGTCGCGTAGAACGCGTTGCAGGGCCCGATCCCGAGGGCCTGGCTACCCTCGCACGTCCGGCAGCACGATCGCGCCGCGAGATGGGGGTGCGGACGGCGGCAGTTGCGGAGCTCTTGCCGGTATCAACAAGGCAATTGTCACCAACGCAATCATGAAAACGAGTACCCAGAACGTCAGGCGCCAAGTCCTGTGGCTGAATACCCAGAAGCGCTCGTCGCATTCTTCGCAACGATAAGGTGATCGGAGGACGTGAAGCTGGCGCTCTTCTGACCCCCGAAAGGAAGATCTCCGCACATGCGAACTGCCACAGCGCGGGCACCTATTGGACATGCTGCGCTAGTGCTTCGTCGGCGGGACCGATCGGCCGCCGGCGATCGCATCCGACCAATCCGCCATCAAGTCCTGCATCGGATCGCGATCGCCTACCTCGCCACGGGCGTCTCGACGTTCGTCCGCCTGGGGAGCCTGTTGCGTTGACTGTGGCCCACTTATCAAATTCGCTTTCGGCCATCGATGACGAGAACGACTGGATGAATGCGCGCGGTGATCAGCGGGTCGTCGAAGGCGCTTAGTCCGTCGCGATAGCCGCGACCGCCCTCCCGACTCGCCTTGTCATCGCCATCGTCATTTCGTCATCAACGATAGATATCTGCTGTCGTTCATCGCTGACCCGTCGCACGTCCGATTGCATATGACACCATCATACGCCGGCCAGCCAGCCGTGTGGAACTGCGAAGCGCCGTCACTCTGGCGAGGTTGGCGCAGCGGCGCGCCAATGCTTGGCGCCAGCGACCGGCTGACGGCCGCGTAGATCAACGCAGGCGGCACGATCCACCTTCGGGATGGGTCGATCTATGTCGGGACCGGCTGGCTGCCACGGCGCCGGAAACGAGCCGCAAACGGGGGAGGGCGGAGGCATTGGATCTGCCAATCAGCATCTGACCTGGCAGGAAATGACCGAGTTCGAACTCGGTCATTCGGCCGAGCGCCGCCAGTTGGTTGTTGGCACCCCGGGCCGGAATCGAACCGGCGACCTACCGCTTAGGAGGCGATTGCTCTATCCACTGAGCTACCGGGGCGCGGACGTGGGCATTTTAGCGGAATGCTCACCCGACTCCGCAGATGGAATCGCTTCGGGTGCCCTGCACAGCGGCCCAGCGCGGACACTTGACGAGGTGATCGTTAACCAGCCCGGTCGCCTGCATGAACGCGTACATGATCGTCGGCCCGACAAACCGGAATCCGCGTTTGGCCAAGTCCTTCGACAACGCGTCCGATAGGGTGGTGCGTGCGGGCACGGTCGCAAGCGTCCGATGGCGATTCACAATGGGTTTGCCGCCCACGAACTCCCAAGCGTAGCGATCGAACGTGCCCCACTCGCACCGGAGCTCCAGGAACGCGCGCGCGTTCGCCACGGCGCTCTCGATCTTCAGGCGATTGCGCACGATGCCCTCGTTCGCCATCAGGCGCGCGACTTTTCTGGCGTCGAAGCGCGCGACGCGCGCGGGATCGAAATTGGCGAATGCATCGCGGTAGGCAACGCGCTTGTTCAGGATCGTCGACCACGAGAGGCCGGCCTGCGCGCCTTCGAGAATCAGGAACTCGAAAAAGGTTCGATCGTCGTGCACTGGCACGCCCCATTCGTCGTCGTGATAGGCGAGATTGAGTGCGCTGCCTTCTGCCCACGGGCAGCGGGCTGGGGTGTTGGTCATGTGGGCCGGGGAGGGAATGGGCCCCGATTATCGATGCGTCGATGAATGCCTGCAATGCGCGCCGGTCGCCAATGCCTCAGCCCATGGCAAAATCGGTGCGTGATTCCCTGGCTTCGAAACAAGGCGCCCTTTCCGCCAATCGAGACTGCACTCGCTGAACCGAACGGGCTGCTGGCGGCAAGCGACGACGTTACCCCGGAGCGGCTGCTCGACGCCTATCGGCGGGGCATCTTTCCGTGGTACAGCGGAGACCAACCGGTGCTCTGGTGGAGCCCGGACCCGAGGATGGTGCTCCTCGTCGACGAGTTCCGCATTGCGCGGTCGCTGCGCAAACGGTTGAAACAAGATCGATGGGAAATTCGCGCCGATTCCGCGTTTCGCGCGGTGATCGAGGCCTGCTCGACCACCCAGAGGCGCGGGCAGGCCGGCACCTGGATAACGCCGGCGATCATCGACGCTTACACGGCGCTGCACGACCGCGGCAACGCGCATTCCGTGGAAGCGTGGCGCGACGGCAGGCTGGTCGGAGGGCTTTATGGTGTCGCAATTGGGCGGATGTTCTTCGGCGAATCGATGTTTGCGCTTGAGCCGGATGCGTCGAAGGTCGCACTGGTTCACTTGATCGCAATATTGCATGCGCGCGGGTTCCCGCTCGTCGACTGCCAGCAGGAAACCGCACACCTCGCGTCCTTCGGTGCCCGCCCAATCCCCCGTAGGGTGTTTGCCGAGCTTGTGGCGGCATTGGTACACTCATCCACGCCGGGCGGACTTTGGAATCCCGTGCCCGATACAACCCGACTCGCGTGACAAAGCTCAACGACCTCCCGCTGGCGTCGCTCCAGTTCTACGCCACGGCTCCCTACGCCTGCAGCTACCTGCCGGAGCGGGTGGCCAGGTCGCAGGTAGCGACGCCCAGCCACCTGATCGATACGGACGTTTACAGCGAACTGGTGAGGCACGGTTTCCGCCGTAGTGGCGGGTTCACTTACCGCCCTTACTGCGATCACTGTCGTGCCTGCGTCCCTGTCCGGATTCCCATCGCCGACTTCAAGCCCAATCGCACCCAACGACGGACGTTGCGCGTTCATGGCATTTTGAGCGTAGTTAGGCACAAATTGACGTTCAATGCCGAACATTATGCGCTGTACTTGCGTTACCAGCGGCATCGCCATCCCGGCGGAGGGATGGACCAGGATAGCCGTGAGCAATACCAGCACTTCCTCCTTCACAGCAATGTTGCGACCGAACTTTTCGAGTTCCGGGAGGGCGGCGCCCTGCGAATGGTGAGTCTCGTGGACCACCTTCGCGACGGACTCTCGTCGGTCTACGCGTTCTTCGATCCTGGCGTTCATGGCACGAGCTTCGGAACCTACAACGTGCTGTGGCAAATCGAACGCTGCCGCATCCTCGGATTACCCTACTTGTATCTAGGGTACTGGATAGCGGAGAGTCGAAAGATGGCCTACAAAGCGAGTTTTCGGCCGGCGGAGGGGTTCAATGCCGGTCACTGGCGACCGTTACGTTCTTAGTCTACTGAATCAGTGAAGCGAAGTCCGCGCCTCTGGACGGAGGATTCCTTCGAGCAACTATCTGTGGTGTACGAAGTGGTCTAAGACCACAAGGGATGCGAAAAGAATCGTTCAAATATTCCTTAACTTAGATGCGCCACACACTACACGTCACTGGATTCCAACTAAATTGTTTGCCACAATGTGATCATGGCTAGCAAGCAGCGCGAAGAGCGCCACTGCGTCAACCGACGTTAGGAGTGCACGATGAATGCGATCGTCTGACGTCCGATTTCTGCCGCAGACGCAGTTCCAGCAAGTCGAAACGCGCTTCGATGTTGAATATGGCGTCTATTGGGCGTTCATGAATCCTTGCCCTCGGCCTTGCTTCAACATACAGCTGCTTGGAGGAACTGCGCGGGTACATCGACACGATAGTGGACGCCGATTGTCAAATCGCGCACCGAGGCAAGAGTTACAAAATCAATTACGGCGTACTAGCGTCGAAGCTACCTGGGGTCTTCAATCTTGGCGGTGATTTGCTGCTGTTTCGGACTGCGATTGCGGCGCAAGATCGTGATCTGCTAATCGAATACGGCGAGAAGTGCATTGATGATCTATTCCCATGGCATCACAATTGTGATCTCCCGATGACAACGTTTTCACTCGTACAAGGCGACGCCCTAGGAGGAGGATTTGAGGCAGCTCTATCAGCAACGGTTGTCGTCGCGGAGGAGTCGGCCCGAATGGGATTTCCGGAAATACTGTTCAATCTGTTTCCCGGTATGGGCGCATTTAGTTTCCTCTCGCGCAAGATTGGACGACGTTCTGCGGAAGAGATGATTACAAGCGGGACGATATACGGTGCGACGGCAGCTATATGATATGGGCGTCGTGGATGTTCTTGCGCCCGATGGTACTGGAGAAGCCGCGATTTACAGCTACATTCGAAGGCACTCGAAGGCCGCTAATGGCCGACGCGGATTTGAGCGTGTCCGAACGGAGATCGCGCCCATTACGCGCAGCGAATTGGATGCAAGTCGTGGAAATCTGGGCGGACGCGCCCTACGAGTTCAGGATCGTGATCTGCGAATGATGGAGCGACTGGTGCGTGCGCAGCAGCGCACCGCCGAAGAGGCGTCGCTTCAAACCGTGCCTAATGTTGTTCCAATGAGGATAGCCGGGATCGGTGACTAATATTTGCCCGTGCATCGAGCTCGTCTACCATGATTGCGAATCTCAATTGACGCTACGACGACCCTGACTGCTGCTGCAGGCGTGCTCTTCAAGTGTGCGACTCGAGCGCGAAGAGCACATTCTCCGTTGCTCGCAAGAGCTCCTCGGTCCACGCAGCGGCCTTTAGCCGCATCGTATCGTGGTCCGCGTTCTCGAGGCGCACGGCGAGCGCGACAAGTTGTATTGCCCCGACGCTACCAGCTCCGCCCTTAAGGGCGTGTGCGGCGTCTTTACCTCTTGATACCGCCGAGCCGCAAGCGCATCGCCAATCGCGTTCACTAGGCGTTCGGCATCCGAGCGGAAACCACGCAACAATCGCTCAACGAACGTTGGGTCGGATGAGAGCCGCCGCAGATCGTCAAGCACACTGGGATCAACGGCAGGCGTGTCCACGACGGAAAGCAGGGGACGTTCCTCATGGCGCGGAGTTTGGGACCCCGGGCTGATACTCCGCAACGCGTGTGCCCCATATGCCTTTCGATCGCATCGAGCAACGCTGCCAGCCCGTATTGGCTTTGCAACAAATTCTGCGGCTCCGGCGCTTTGACATTCCGCAATGACTTCAGTTGTTACATTTGCCGAAAGAATCAAGTACCGGTATCGGATTGGGCGTCGAGAATCGATAAAGTTTGAGTGCTTCGAGTCCACTCACTACGGGCATGGAAAGGTCGAAGAAAGCGAAGTCGAAGCTTGTGTGCTCGAGCGCGTCAAGAGCGGCCTCGCCGTTGCTGACGATTGTGACCGATGGCCCCGCTCTCCAGGATCAATTGTGTCACCCGCTGATTGGTGGAATTGTCTTCAGCAACAAGGATTCGAGCTCCGCGTATCTTTGTAACCGTCGCGGGCTGAGGCATGGCAAGTGCTGAGGGTGCTCCAACAAACCTCGATGGCGACGTAAGTTCGCTTGTAAGGTCGGTGCTGGCCGGTTCTGCCGGCAGCATTGGCAGTTCGAACCAAAAGCAGCTTCCCTCGCCGACGACGCTCTTGAGTCCGATTTCACCACCCATAAGGGTGACCAATTGTCGGGCGATTGTCGTGCCGAGGCCGGTCCCGCCGTAGACGCGGGTAATCGAATCGTCGGCCTGCGTAAATGGTTCAAAGATTGCGGATTGTTTGGACATTGGAATGCCAATGCCCGTATCCTTGACTTCGATTCGGACGCGTGTTTCCAGAGCGTCCTGTCTAACGATCGCTGCTCGCAGGACTATTCGTCCACGTTCTGTGAATTTCACCGCATTCGCTAACAGATTTAGTAGCACTTGGCGCGTGTGATGACTATCTCCTATGAACCATCGCGCGGCGTCCGGTGCGACTTCCAATTCGATACTGAGGCCTTTGTAGCGCGCTTGTGGTAACAGGACCTTGACAGTGCTCGTCAGGAGCCTTGTAAGATCAAATGGGCTATTCTCGATGTGAACTCGGCCAGCTTCAATCTTTGCCATGTCGAGGACATCTTCAATTTGGGCAAGGAGCAGGTTCGCCGACGTGCTTAGCGTTTCCACGATTTCGCGCTGCGACTCGTCAAGTTTCGTCTCGCGCAACACGTCCGCCATCGCAATCACCCCATTCAACGGTGTGCGCATTTCGTGGCTAACATTTGCGACGAATCGCCCCTTGGCCTGATTTGCATCGTCGGCACGCTTCTTTGCCTCGGTAATCCTCTCGGCGAGTACGCCCACGTAAAAGGGAAGTACAAGAAATGAAATTACAATACCGACACTAAGAGACATCTCTGCACGCCAGAAATCGCTCAGCACGATCACGAGCGAAAAGCCAATGAGACTCATGATCTGGCATGCGTGTAGGTAGACACGTCCGTACCGGAATCCGTTGCCAAAGGTGATGAACAAGTACACACCAATTATTACCGCGCCAGGTTCGCCGGTCTGGATCAAACAATAGGAAGTCACTGCGTTGTCGGCAACCATGCCAAGGTATCGGCGTGCGATCGACACCGCAGGGGACGTTACGACTTGCAGCGTGAGGGCGATTGAAAAGGCAAAGAAGCCCACTGCAACCCATAAGACCTGCGACTCGTCATCGCTAACATGGTTGTCGCGGTAGACGCTAAATGCTAGGTAGATCAGGACCAGACCACCTATCGCGACTCGAAGAAGCGATTGCTCCAGTTCCGGTCGATGGGCGCGAGCAAGCATGGCTGCTAGACCAATGCGGGAAATTAGTTGCTTCGCGGGTTCTGCCGCACTTGAAATCATTTGTGTTTGAAATCCCTTAAGCTTCATGGTTTAGCGCGATGTCTTCGCCTCCTTCTTGCCGGGACGCAATGGACCGAATCTCTCCGAGCCCGATTAGCCCGCGACCCGACGATGGCAATGTGCTCGATTTTGAGTTGCGCGCCCAGGATGGCTTTCCACTCGCAGCAAGGCTTTGGGCAGCGCCCAAGGGCTTCAGCGTGCAAGATGTTGCGCTGATTAATGCGGGAGCTGGCATAGCAAGCAGGTATTACGATCGCTTCGCGGCATTTCTTGCGCGCAGCGGCGTCCCCACGCTGATCTATGACTATCGCGGCATAGCCCGGTCGCGTCCATATTCACTCAGGGGATTTCAGGCGTCCGTTGAAGAATGGGGAAGCAAGGATTGTGCCGCGGCACTGCTGTGGTTGCGCGACCAGTATCCTAGGGCTAGGCGTATCGTCGTGGGGCACAGCATCGGCGGATTTGTGACAGGATTTGTTACAAATGGGGCATTAATTGACCGAATGCTGTTTATAAGTGCGCACACCGGATACTGGCGCGACTATGCGGCCCATGCGCGGCTACCGATGGTTTTGCTTTGGCACGTCCTCATGCCAACCGTCACCGCCCTTGTCGGCTTCTTCCCGGGAAAGCGCCTGCATCTGCTTGAGGATCTACCAAGGAGTGTAGCCCTCGAGTGGGCGGCACGGCTCAGGCCCGAGTTTTGGTGGAATCTAAAGCGCGATGATGGGTCGCTCGACACAGCGAGAATTCAAAATTTGCTAGCCAGATTTGCAGCAATACGTGCTCCCACACTCGCGGTTCGTTTCGCTGACGACCCATTTGCCACAGAAGAAGCGACGACTAGGATTTTGGGACTCTATCCAAATATCTCTGCTGTACGGTTGGTAATTGATGCGTCTGACGGAGATGGACGGCCAATAGGGCATTTTGGTTTCTTCGAATCGCGTTTCCGTTCCACGCTTTGGCCGAAGGTTCTTGGCGCAATTTCAGCGTTGCCTACGTGATTGCATCGATCTTCGGCGAATTGCTTATCGTTCCGATCGGTGGGTTCGCCACCGTTTCATGCTCTAGTCCCGCAGTTCCGAGAATATTGCGTCGATCTTCGTTCGGTCCGCGAGAAATGCGTCGACGCACTTCGGATCGAAATGTTTGCCGCGCTGGGACCTGAGAAAGTCGATGCCCTCGTCCATCGGCCATGCGCGCTTGTAGGGCCGTTCGCTGACCAACGCATCGAAAACGTCGGCAACCGCTACGACGCGCGCGACGATTGGGATGTCGTCTCCGTGCAGTCCGTTCGGGTATCCGGTGCCGTCGTACTTTTCGTGGTGCCCTAGCGCGATGATCGAGCCCATGCTGAGGTACTTCGAGGGACTGCCCTTCAGGATGTCGTACCCTATCCGGGGATGGGTTCGCATGATTTCCTGCTCCGCGGGACTCAACGGACCTTCCTTGATGAGCACCGAGTCCGGAATTCCGATCTTGCCAATGTCGTGCATCGGTGCGGCCACCTCGATCACGTGCGCCATTTCCGCACCCAGGCCAAGATGGTGGGCGACGAGTGCGGAGTACTTGGCCATGCGGATGAGGTGATTGCCGGTCGTCTTGTCGCGGAATTCGCCGGCGCGCGCGAGTTTCGAGAGCGTTTCGAGCTCGCGCTCGTGTATCTCGGCGACCGATTTGTCCACCTGGTATTGCAGAACGCGCGCCTGATCAGACAGCACGATCTTGTGCCGGCGCAGCTCGAGAAGGTTGGCGCACCGGGCCCGGGTTTCGTGCTCGTCGAGGGGTTTGATCAGGAAGTCGGTGGCGCCGGCTTCGAGCGCGTTGTATCGGACCTGACGATCGTCGACGACGGTGATGACGACCATCGGGATGTCGACGCAGTGTCCCAGGCCGCGAATCTGCTTGACGAGTTCGATGCCGTCGAACTCGGGCAGCTTGAAATCGGTGAGGACCATGTCGACCCGGTTTTGCCGCGCGTATTCGAGCGCACGGCTGGGCGTGTCGAAGAGCTCGAGGTTCAGCTTGGGGTCGATCTGGCGGACGATCTCGGCGATGAGGAGCCGGCTGCTGAACAGGTCGTCGATGATGAGGACGGTATTGCGTTGCGCACGTGCAAGCGCAAGCTCGGAAATGACGCCGGCGCTTGGTTTGGAACGGGACGGCATTGCCGACATTTGGTATCTCCCCCGGGGACGCAACACTTATCGCCTCGACTAAGCAATTGTTATGCCGCGGGTGCCCGTCGGTGAGGCCATTCGGGCGCGGCATTGCAGTCAGGCGGAGAATTTGGCGCTCGGTGAGCGGGCAGGGGCCCCAGCGTCGGCGACGGTCGGGGGCTCCTAAGGCACAAAGGGCCGGCTCGAAAGGATCGAGCCGGCCCGCATCTTGTGGTCGGGGCGAGAAGATTCGAACTTCCGACCCCCTGCACCCCATGCAGGTGCGCTACCAGGCTGCGCTACGCCCCGACGGTAGGCGCCGATTATAGCCCGATCAGCTGATCAGCTGTCGTGTCCCAGCAGCTGCCGTATTTCCTCCAGTTCCTGCCGGATTTCGACCAGGTCGATCGACTGGGAATCGCTCCAGAGCGCATGGGACCGGACCGCGATGTCGAGCGCACGCGGATCGCCTTCTCGCGCAGCTGGCCATTCGGCATCCGATGCTGCGAGCGCAGGAGCGCTGCCGTCGGATTCGAGGCGGTGCCGCGCGCCGTTGATCGTGAATCCCTGCTCGTAAAGGAGATCGCGAATGCGCCGAATCAGCAGGACTTCGTGATGCTGGTAGTAGCGCCGGTTGCCGCGACGCTTGACTGGCTTCAGCTGCGTGAACTCCTGCTCCCAATAGCGGAGCACGTGCGGCTTGACCGCACAAAGGTCACTAACCTCGCCGATCGTGAAGTACCGCTTGGCGGGGATCGGTGGAAGCTCGGCCTTAACTCGGCTGTGGTCCGGCATGGTTCGCGACTTCGACCATGGCCTTCAGCTTTTGGCTGGCGTGGAAGGTGACCACGCGCCGGGCGGTGATCGGAATCTCCTCCCCGGTCTTCGGGTTGCGCCCCGGGCGCTGCGGCTTTTCGCGAAGCTGAAAGTTGCCGAAGCCGGACAGCTTGACGCTGTCGCCCCGCTCCAGCGCAATGCGAATTTCCTCGAAGAAGTGCTCGACCATGTCCTTCGCTTCGCGCTTGTTGAGGCCAAGCTGCTCGAAGAGCAGGTCGGCCAGTTCGGCTTTGGTGAGCGTCATCGCGGATCCTACTGGCGAAGCGTGGCGCCGAACTGGTCGATCGCGATTCGCAGCAGCTGGGCCACGGTCGCATCGATCTCGGCGTCGGTCAAAGTACGTTCAGTATCCTGTATAAGCACAAGAATCGCAAGGCTTTTCTTGCCGGGCCCGATTCCGGGCCCGCGGTAGACGTCAAAGAGCCGAACCGCCTCGACCCGCGGCGGTTTTCCGGCGACCAATGCGGCGATCAATTCCTGCGCCGGGAGGCCATCGTCGACGACGACGGCAAGATCGCGCCGGACGACGGGGAGCTTCGACACGGGCAGTGCCGCGGGAAGCGCCCGCTTTGTCAGCGGAAGGTGGTCGAGCTCGAACAGGATCGGTGCGCGTGGAAGCTCGAACTCCTTGACGACGCGCGGGTGCAGCTCGCCGAGCCAGCCGACCGTCGCACCGTCGACCAGCACGCGCGCCGCGCGCCCGGGGTGCAGCGCCGGGTGAGCCGCGCGCTCCGTGGTCAGCGCCCGCGGTGCCACCAGGGCCTCGAGGTCGCCCTTGACGTCGAAGAGGTCGACGGACCGCTTCGCAACGCCCCACTGCTCCGGCAGCGCGTCGCCGTAGGCGAGACCGCCGAGGCGCATCGGCTGATCGTAGCCTTGTCCCATGCGCGCGAAACAGCGGCCCGCTTCGAAGACGCGCACGCGGTCCTGCTGGCGCGCGAGGTTCGTGCGCAAGACGTCGATGAGCCCGCCGGCGAGCGTCGTGCGCATCACGTCGAGGTGGCTCGCGATCGGGTTCAGCACGGCGATCGGCGGCGTTCGCTCGGCGTGCGGCGGGAAGAGCGTCGCCTCCCACGCGGAGCTCACGAAGCTGAACGTGATCACTTCCTGCCAGCCGCGCGTGACGAGCGTCCTCTTGAGCGCGATGGAGGGAGCGGTGGTTTCCGGCTTCGGGAGCATCGACTGCACGTGTGCGGACGCGGCTGGCCGGGATCGCGTCGTAGCCGTGGAGCCGCGCGATCTCCTCGACGAAGTCCTCCTCGATCGCGAGATCGAACCGGTACGACGGCGGCGTGACCAGGAAATCGTCGCCCGCGCGCTCGAAGGCGAGGCCGAGGCGCCGGAACAGCGAGGCGATCTCCCCGTCCGGAACGGAAATCCCGAGAAGGCGCGCGACGCGCGCCGTGCGCACGCGCACGGGATCGCGGCGCGGAAGTCGGCCCTGCTCGTCACCGAGGGGGCCCGCGCGCCCGCCGCAAATCTCGACGATCAGCTGAGTCGCGCGCTCGACCGCGCGCCGGCAGCCGCCGAAATCGACGCCCCGCTCGAACCGGTAGCCGGCGTCGCTCGCGAAGCCGAGCCGCCGCGACTTGCCCTGGATGACGGCAGGGCTCCAGAAGGCGCCCTCGAGAAACACGGTCGTCGTCGTGTCGCTGATGCCGGAATGCTCGCCGCCCATGATGCCGGCGAGGCCCAGCGGCTTGGCGGAATCGCGCGACGAGCAGCAGGTCGGGCTCGAGATCGAGCACCTGCTCGTTCAGCAGCGTGAGCTTCTCGCCGGGACGCGCGAAGCGCACGACGATGGCGCCGTCGAGCAGGCGATCGTCGTAGGCGTGCAGCGGCTGGCCGAGCTCGAGCATCACGTAGTTGGTGACGTCGACGACCGCCGAGATCGAGCGGATCCCGCTGCGCTCGAGGCGTTGCTTCATCCATGCCGGGGTCGGCGCGCGCGGGTCGATGCCCTCGATCGTGCGGGACACGAAGCGCGGACAGGCTTCGGGGTCCTCGACGCGCACTTGCCGTGTCGTGGTACCGGTGACCGGCGTCGGGGCTTCCGGGGGCGCTGCCAGCGCGCACCGGTCACTGC
The DNA here is from genome assembly GCA_963833295.1 of uncultured beta proteobacterium. Classification (GTDB taxonomy): domain Bacteria; phylum Pseudomonadota; class Gammaproteobacteria; order Burkholderiales; family Casimicrobiaceae; genus CAIWHR01. The sequence goes on from CAWHXL010000001.1 coordinate 63,346, forward strand.
CGCGACCTCGCGGGCGACGCCGAGGATCGACAGGCAATCGGCGCGATTCGGCGTGAGCTTCAGCGTGATCAGCGTGTCGTCGAGGGCGAGCGCGTCGCGCACGTTCGCGCCGACGCGGGCGTCCGGCGGCAGCGGGAGCAGGCCCGATGCGTCGTCGTCGATGCCGAGCTCCTTCGCCGAGCAGAGCATTCCCTGCGACTCGACGCCGCGCATCGTCGCCCGCGTGATCGCGAGTCCGCCGGGCAGCTGCGCGCCGATCGTCGCGCACGGCACCTTCATGCCGGCCGCGGCATTGGGCGCGCCGCAGACGACTGTGAGGCGCTCCGGTTGGCCGATGTCGACGATGCAGACGCGCAGCCGGTCGGCGTTCGGATGCGGCGCGACGGCTTCGATCCGGCCGACGACGACGCCCGAGAAGGGCGGGGCGGCGGGCGTCGTTTCCTCGACCTCGAGCCCGGCCATCGTGAGCTTTTCGCACAGCTCCGCCGTGTCGATCGGCGGGTCGACCATCGTGCGCAGCCAGCGTTCGGAGAATCTCATGCGAACTGCCGCAGGAAGCGCAGGTCGTTCTCGTAGAACTCGCGCAGGTCGTTGACGCCGTAGCGCAGCATCGCGAGCCGGTCCGGCCCCATCCCGAACGCGAAGCCCTGATACTTCTCCGGATCGATGCCGACCGCCCGCAGCACGTTCGGATGCACCTGGCCCGCGCCGGAGATCTCGAGCCAGCCGTCGCCGAAGCTCATGTCGATCTCGGCCGAAGGCTCGGTGAACGGGAAGAACGACGGGCGGAAGCGGACCTTGAGGTCGTCGCGCTCGAAGAAGTTGCGCAGGAACTCGGTGAACACGCCCTTCAGGTCGGCGAACGAGACGTCCTCGTCGATCCACAGGCCCTCGACCTGGTGGAACATCGGCGAGTGCGTGGCGTCGCTGTCGACGCGGTAGACGCGGCCCGGCGCGATGATCTTGATCGGCGGCGCGTGCGTTTCCATGTAGCGCACCTGGATCGGCGACGTGTGCGTGCGCAGCACGTGTCCGCCCTCGACGTAGAACGTGTCGTGCATCGAGCGCGCCGGGTGGTTCTCCGGCGTGTTGAGCGCGGTGAAGTTGTGGAAGTCGTCCTCGATCTCGGGACCGTCGGCGACTTCGAAGCCGAGCGAGCGGAACAGCGTCTCGATGCGCTCCAGCGTGCGCGTGATCGGGTGCAGCCCGCCGGTGCCCAGCCCGCGCCCCGGCAGCGACACGTCGAGCGCCTCGGCGGCGAGCTGCGCCGCGAGGCGCGACTCGGCCAGCGCGTCGCGCCGCGCAACGAGCGCCGCCTCGAGCTTGCACCTTCGCTTCGTTGATGCGGGCACCGGCGGCCGGGCGCTCGGCCGCGGGCAGCTTGCCCAGCGACTTCAGCAGATCGGTCAGCGCGCCGGACTTGCCGAGGTACTTCGCCTTGCTGTTCTCGAGCGCCGCCGGATCGCGCGCACGCGGCGAATTCGGCGAGGGCGCTGGCGACGATGCGTTCGAGTTCGTCCATCGGGTGTCCGCGTTCCGGGGTCCTGGGGCACGTCGGGATTCGGTCGGCCCTGCAAAAAAAAAGGGAGGCGGAACGCGCCTCCCTCCTTCTTCCGCGGCTCGATCAGGCCAGAGAGGCTTTGGCCTGCTCCGCGATCTTCGTAAACGCGGCCTTGTCGTGCACGGCGAGATCGGCCAGCACCTTGCGGTCGATGTCGATCGATGCCTTCTTGAGGCCGTTCATGAACACGCTGTAGCTCATGCCGAGCTCGCGCACGGCGGCGTTGATGCGGGCGATCCACAGCGCGCGGAACTCGCGCTTCTTGTTGCGGCGGTCGCGGTAGGCGTACTGGCCCGCCTTCATCACCGCTTCCTTGGCGATGCGGTAGACGGCGTTGCGGCGGCCGCGGATAACCCTTGGCCTGCGTCAGGACCTTCTTGTGCCGCGCCTGCGCGGTCACCCCACGTTTGACTCTTGGCATGGTCGGGTCTCCTTACGCGTACGGCAGCATGGCCTTGACCGAATCCACGTTGGTGCTGTGGATGCCGGTCGTGCCGCGCAGGTGCCGCTTGTTCTTGGTGGTCTTCTTGGTGAGGATGTGGCGCTTGAACGCCATGGCGCGCTTGACGCTGCCGCTCCCGCGGACGCGGAAGCGCTTTTTCGCGCCGCTCTTCGTCTTCATCTTGGGCATGACTTCGTCCCTTATTTGCTGCCCACGGCGGTGCTCTCCGGCGGAGAGACTTTCTTACCGGCTTCGGGCTTCGTCGGGTGATGCACCTTCGGTGCCACTTTCTTCGGGGCCAGCAGCATCACCATCTGCCGTCCCTCGAGCCTCGGCCACGACTCGACCACGCTGTGCGGCTCGAGATCGTTGCGGATGCGTTCCAGCAGGCGAATCCCGAATTCCTGGTGCGCCATCTCGCGGCCGCGGAAGCGCAGCGTGATCTTCGCCTTGTCGCCTTCGCCCAGGAACCGGATCAGGTTGCGCAGCTTGATCTGGTAGTCGCCTTCGTCGGTGCCGGGCCGGAACTTCACTTCCTTGACCTGGATCTGCTTCAGCTTGAGCCTGGCCTCGTGCTGCTTCTTCGCCTCGCGGTACTTGAACTTGCCGTAAGTCCATGATCCGGCAAACCGGGGGCTTGGCCGTCGGCGCGATCTCGACGAGATCGAGTTCCGCCGCTTCGGCCTTGGCCACGGCTTCCGCCAGCGGCACGATGCCGAGCTGCTCGCCTTCTTCACCAACCAGGCGGATTTCGGGGGCGTTGATCTCGCCGTTGATCCGCTGTGCTTTGTCCTGGGCTATCGCCGATTCTCCAAGTGAACAAAAGAAAGACCGTGCCTCCCGCACGCCGCGCCGACCGTCTAGCGCCGCGCCGCGACCTCCTCGCGGAGGCGCGCAAGCAAGGCATCCACGGGCATCGCCCCGAGATCCTCGCCGCTGCGGGTTCGCACGGCCACCTGCCCAGCCTGCATTTCCTTGTCGCCGACGATCAGCTGGTACGGCAACTTTTGCAGGCTATGTTCTCGAATTTTATAGGTTATTTTCTCGTTACGCAAATCGGCCAGCACCCGGAGCCCGGCGGCCTTGAAGCCGGCGCTCGACCTCCCGGGCATAGTCCGCCTGCCGGTCGGTGATGGTCAGCACGACCGCCTGCACCGGCGCGAGCCACAGCGGCAGGGCGCCGGCGTGGTTCTCGATCAGGATGCCGATGAAGCGCTCCAGCGAGCCGACGATCGCCCGGTGCAGCATGACCGGGATCTTGCGGGTGTTGTCCTCGGCGACGTACTCGGCGCCGAGGCGGCCCGGCATCTGGAAGTCGACCTGCATCGTCCCGCACTGCCACGAGCGGCCGATCGAGTCCTTCAGGTGGTATTCGATCTTCGGGCCGTAGAACGCGCCTTCGCCGGGCAGCTCCGTCCATTCGACGCCGCAGGCGCGCAGCGCCTCGCGCAGCGCGTTCTCGGCGCGGTCCCAGGTCTCGTCGGTGCCGAGGCGCTTGTCCGGGCCGCAGCGCGATCTTGATCGCGACGTCGGTGAAGCCGAAGTCGCGGTAGACGGCGAGCGCCAGCTGGTTGAACGCGGTGACTTCGGGCTGGATCTGCTCCTCGGTGCAGAAGATGTGGCCGTCGTCCTGCGTGAAGGCGCGCACGCGCATGATGCCGTGCAGCGCGCCCGAGGGCTCGTTGCGGTGGCAGGCGCCGAACTCGCCGTAGCGCAGCGGCAGGTCGCGGTAGCTGCGCAGGTCGGAGTTGAAGATCTGCACGTGGCCCGGGCAGTTCATCGGCTTGATCGCGAAGTCGCGCTTCTCCGACTCCGTCGTGAACATGTTCTCCTTGTAGTTCTCCCAGTGGCCGGATTTCTCCCAGAGCGAGCGGTCGAGGATCTGCGGGCACTTCACTTCCTGGTAGCCGTTGTCCTGGTAGACGCGGCGCATGTACTGCTCGACCTGCTGCCAGATCGACCAGCCCTTCGGGTGCCAGAACACCATGCCCGGCGCCTCGTCCTGCAGGTGGAAGAGGTCGAGCTGCCGGCCGAGCCTGCGGTGGTCGCGCTTCTCGGCTTCCTCGATCCGCGTGCAGGTAGGCGTCGAGGTCGTCCTTCTTCGCCCAGGCGGTGCCGTAGATCCGCTGCAGCATCTCGTTCTTCGAGTCGCCGCGCCAGTACGCGCCGGCGACCTTCATCAGCTTGAAGACCTTGAGCTTGCCGGTCGACGGCACGTGCGGGCCGCGGCACAGGTCGGTGAACGCGCCCTTCGGCGTAGAGCGAGATGTCCTCGTCGGACGGAATCGACGCGATGATCTCGGCCTTGTAGTGCTCGCCCAGCGACTTGAAGTACGCGACCGCGTCGTCGCGCGGCATCACGCGTGCGCGTGACCGGCTCGTCCTTCTTCGCGAGCTCGGCCATCTTCTTCTCGATCGCCGCGAGGTCCTCGGGCGTGAACGGGCGCTTGTACGCGAAGTCGTAGTAGAAGCCGTCCTCGATCACCGGGCCGATCGTCACCTGCGCGTCGGGAAAGAGCTCCTTCACCGCGTAGGCGAGCAGGTGCGCGGTCGAGTGGCGCAGGACCTCGAGGCCGTCGGGGTCCTTGTCGGTGACGATCGCGAGCGCGGCGTCGCGGTCGATCACGTGCGAGTGTCGACGAGCTTGCCGTCGACCTTGCCGGCCAGCGCGGCCTTGGCGAGGCCGGGGCCGATCGCGGCGGCGACCTCGGCGACGGTGACGGGCGCGTCGAAGGCCTTGACGGCGCCGTCGGGCAATGTGATTGTTGGGCATGGCGGACTCCAGAAACAAAAAAGTGCGGACGAGCCGCACTTTTCCGTACACAGACGACGTGCGAGCTCGCGTTCTCTAGGAAGGCTTCCCTGCGCGTTCGCGGTGTCATAACCATGCCTTTCGGTCCGAGCGGTGCGTCTTCCGTCTGAAGTCGAACTGGTAGGCGCGATTGGACTCGAACCAACGACCCCCACCATGTCAAGGTGGTGCTCTAACCAGCTGAGCTACGCGCCTGCAATTTCAAGGGAATTCTATCCGAACGGACCTCCCCCCTTACAACTGCGGTGCGACGTTTCGGAAGGACCGCCTCGAACGCGCCGTCAGTGTCCGACGACGAGCCACAGCGCGCCCAGCAGGATCGGCTGATGGACCATGTAGACGGTGAGGCTGTGCCGACCCAGCCATCGCAATCGGCGCCGGTGCGGCGGAAGTGGCGTCAGCACGCGGAACGATCCGCGCCGCAAGCGCGTGCCCCAGCGCGATGCCGACGAACACGGCGCCCGACCCAGGGCGCGAGCGGCACGTAGTCCTCGGTCGTGCGGCTTGTGCGTCGTGAATCCGATCCACGACAGCGCGCGCGCGTCGAACGCCGGATGCGAAAGGGCGAGTCCGGCGACGATGACGAGGCAGCCGATGGCGAGCGCCGTGCGCGGCCGCCGCGAGAGCGGCCACGCCAGCACCGACGCGACCGCGATGCAGTGCAGGATCCCGAAATAGATGAACGAGCGCGGAAAGACGATCCAGCTGCCGACGCTCGACGGCGAGCGCGCAGGCGCCGATCACGCCGACGCGGCTCCAGAAATGTCGCCGGCGTCGCGCCCGCGCGATCGGCAAGCACGAGACTCACGCCGACCAGCGTCATGAACAGCGTCACGATGAGCGCGCGAAAGCCGAGCCAGCAGCGGATCGTGCTCGAAATCGGCGGCGGTCACGCCGTAGAAGCGCAGGTCGAAGGCAAAGTGGTAGACGAACATCAGGCACAGCGCGATGCCGCGCAGCGCGTCGACGCCGGCGATGCGATCCGGGGGCGGCGGTGTGGTCGGCGTGCCGACGGCCGCAACGGCTTGGCGCGGCGCGCGCGGCTTCCGCGACTTGCGGCTCATCGAGGCGGCCACCGCCAGTCGATGCGCCAGCCGTCGCCGCTCGGCGTGCCGATCATCGCCAGCGCCTGCACGAGCTCGCGGTTGTCGGCGCGCCGCGGCGTCAGCAGGAGCGACAGTGCAATCCCGCTCCCCGCACGCAACGCGATGTCGCCGCGAAGCGCGAGGTCGCCGCCGACGTTGGACAATGGCCCCGACAGGCGGTCGCCGTCGGCGCCAATGCGCCAACGAGACGTCGCCGAGGTCGAGCGGTGCCGCGCCGGCGGGAGGGATCAAACGCGCGGCCCGCCACCGAATTCGTGCATCGCCGCGATTGGCCGGTGGCGCCCAGTCGAGCGCGGCTGCGCTCACGTCGATGTCGCCGCCGACGACCCACGCCGCTTTGGCGCCCGCCGCGGCGCTCACGAGATTCGCCGGCATCGTCACATCCGCATTGCGAAGCGCGACGCGTCCGTTCCCGATCACGATGTCCACGCGCGGCGAGCCGGCGGCGCCGACCGCTGGGACGACGTGCACGACCAGCTCGCCGCGCAGCAGGGGCAACGCGTCGATCCGCCACGCAACCGGGATTTGCGTCCCGCCGGCCACCAGCATGCCGCGCCCATGCCAGACCGTTCCCGCGGTGTCGGCAATGCGCAGCTCGCCTGGGTGATCTGCGCAAGGCGCGCGTCGGCGATGGCCGCGGGCGCCAGCCGGACCGCGACGACGGCGACCGTGACCGCAAGCGCCGCGACAAGAACGAGCGGACGCGGCACCTTGGATACCGGCGGCGCTTCAGCGCGCCAGCGTGATCTCCGCGCGAACCATCCCGGGTTCGACGCGCGCGTTGATCGCGGCCTCGACGATGCGCAGCTTCTCGTCGCGCTGCAACGCTTCCAGCGCGACGATCAATGCGTCGTAGCCGACGGCGGCGAACACGACGCGGGCGCGGTTGTCCTGCCAATCGAGTTGCGTCACCGCCGAACGCAGGTTCCGCTGCGCCGAGGACGCGCTCCAGGCCGGCCCGCGCGTCGGCGGGGCTCGACGGCGCGGCAGTGCGGGCGAGCCCAGCCGCCTCTTCCGTCATCGTTCGCGCTGCCGCCAGCGCGGCGACATTGCCGCTGCGTGCCGTGCGCATCGCTTCCGTGTCGCGGACAAGCGGTTGCCAGATCGCCGTCCAAACCACGGCGACGCCTGCCGCGGCCAGGGTCATCGCCGCGGCCCGCCGTTCGCCGGTGGTCTTCCCGGCGAGCCAGCGGGCGACGGGGGCCGGTGCACGCAGGGCCGGGAGTGCCGGGGTCATCAGGGGCCCCCGAAGCGCACGCGCGTTCCGGTTGCCGAGGGAACGATCAGTGCCGGCACGCTGTGCGGCGCGCATGCGCCCGTCCAGATCGCGGACGATCGCCGGATCGGCACGCGACAGATCGAGCGTCCAGTGGCCGTCGGCATAGGTCGCGCTCTTCACGGAACCCTCCGGCAGGATGGTGAGCGCCGGCGCGGCGCGCGCGAGCAGCGGCAATGCGTCGTCGGGCGCCGGAAGGCCCTGCGCATGGCGCAGATCGGCGTAGCGACGGGCGAGCGCGGTGCGGGCCGACTGCGGCGTCGAAGCTTCGTCGGGCGCGACGCCCGCGGCCGCGGCGAGCGACGTCCATTCGCGCGCGTCGCGCCAGGTCGCTAAACGCAGCGACGCCCATTCACCGGCGCTTGCGACGACGTGGAGCGCGAGGGCCGCACCGGCGAGCGTCAATGCGGGAACGAACAGCCGCCCGAAACGCCGTTGCGGCCTCGCGGTGGCCCGGGTCGGCGCATCGGGAAGGAGATCGAGCGCTGACGCGAAGGCGGCCGCCGGTGCCGTTTGCCAGCGCCACGCGGCACCTCGCAGGAAGGCGATTCCGGTTTCGTGCTGCCATCGCGATAGCACCGCATCGTTGCATTCGGCATCGACACGAACGTGCGGCGGGGCAGTGCCATCGCCGTCGGGACTGCGACAACGCGAGGGCGAGCTCGGCCGGAAGCGCGCCTTCGCCCGGCAATCCATCGACCGGAAACGCGCTGCCGTCGGCGCAGCGGACGAACCCCCCGCCCTCATCGCCGACGCACCAGCGCCAGCCCGCGATCGGCGCCGCGAGCTCGGGCTCGGCGATGATCCTTGCGATGCCGCGCCGCGGCGCGGCGATGGCCGCAAGGAGCGAGCGCGCGACGACGACGATGCGCACGCGTCCATCGGCCGCCTGCGCGGACACGGTGAGGTGATGTGCAGCGGCAGGCCCGGCCAACTGGTCCTCGAGGGCGAAGCCCGCTGCGCCGGCGACGCGCGCCGGAGGGATGGGCGGCAGCGTGATCGTCGCGATGCGCAGCTGCGATGCGGCGAGCACGACTTCGACGCGGTCCGCGGCCGGCCACGCGTCGGGGCGGTCGGCGCCCCGGCGCACGCAGGCACCCGCGGCATCGTAGAGTGCCCACGGGTCGGCGCGATCCGGCACGGGCGCCGTGGCGAGCCGCACGCGCAGCGTCGTCATCCGCGAGGTCCGAAGTGCGCCATGGTCGTCTTAGTTTACTCGACGACCTGCCAGGCGATGGCCGGCCAGGCGTTACCGCTGCGGTGGAGGAGCGCGCGCGCGCGCGCCAGCGTTGCGCCCTGCCGTGCCTCGACCGTGACGTAGAAGAAGCTGCTCTTCACCGATAGCGGCCGCCTCGCTCGACAGCGTGCCTCCGCGGGGCAGTCGCGTCCGGAATTCGGCGAGCGTCGCGAACGGCTTCTGTGCGCGACCGGCAACGAGCGGCGGCAAGTCCGTCGGAATCGAGGCCGTCGACGATCGTCGCCAGCACTTCCGCCGGCGCCGTGTTGACGTTGACCGGCGTTCCCGCGGGCAGTGCCGACAGGAACGGGGCGACGGCGTCGAGCGCCTGCGGCGTGACGCCTTTCACATGGCGCCAATTCGGCGACGCGCACGACCGGAACGTTCGGCGGCGAGGCCCGGTACCGGTTGCGCTGCGTAGTACGCGTCCTCGGCGCCGACGTCGCGGGGGCTGCCGTCGGCGTCGATCCAGTCGGCGATCGCGTCGAGCGCTGCGGTGGGTCCTCCGCGCTGCGCGAAGAGCGTGGCGATGCGCGTCGCCGTTCCTCCGCCGCCGTTGCGCCGGCATCGCCGAGCGCGTTGATGTTGAGCCGACCCTGCGCGTCGGCGATCGCGCCGCGAATCTCGCCGTTGTCGAGCGGAATCGGCGGCAGCGCGACGGCCCACGGTTCGCCCAGGTGATCGATCTCGGACCGGCGCGCGTCGTCGTCGAGGATCTGCCGCGCCCATTGCACGCCGGCCATCGCGAGCGCCTGCGCCTGCACCTGATCGCGACGATGCTCGACCGTGCGGCTCCACCGCTGCTGATCGGCGAACACCGTCGCGGCGACCGCCGCGGCCAGCGCGGCGATCAGCATCGCCAGGACGATCGCCGCGCCGCGCGCGCGACTCATCGCAGCGCCAGCCATCGTTCGATCGTCCTCGCCGCTCGCGAACGTGAGCGCGACGCGCACCGCGCGCGGCACCGCGGATTCGCCGGCGACGGCCAGCGCTCGCGCCAGCTGCCGCGCGCGTCGAGGTAGCCGACCCGAAATGCGCCGATGCCGGTCGCCAGCGCGTACGCCTTGGGAGCAGCGGACGACGGCTGGTCGAGGCGCGGCCAGTAGAGGACCTCGACCGCGCCGTTGCGCAAGCGGTAGCCGATCCGCTGGCCGGCGCTTCCCGGCTCGACCGCGAACTCCGGGCCGGCGCGGGAGAAGCGCAAGTCGGCATTGCCGGTCGCCGTCGACTACGCCGATCCACGCCGGCTCGGTGCCGCCGTCCGTGCGCACGTCGCGCGGCAATGCGTCGCGCATGTCGGCCTCGATCCGCGCGAACAACGCGTCGAGGTCGCGCCAGCGCTGCGCTTCCGCGGTGAGCTGGGCCTCGCTGTCGGTCAGCGACGCGAGCGCCCGGTAGCCGAGCACGGCGACGAGCGCGAGGATCGCGAGCGCGATCATGAGCTCGACCAGCGTGAATCCGGAGCGGCGCGGCGTCATCGCTCCGCCGGCTTGCCCGAGATACCCGGCGAGCCGCGCGAGCACGTAGTCCGGCTGCGCCGGCATCGGCGACGACGATGTCGATCTTGCGGAACGCCGGATTGGGCGTGCCCGAGACGCTCTCGCGCCAGACGAAGCGCGCGCCCGCCTGGACTGCATCGCCGTCGCGCGAGCCCAGGGCCGGCCACGGCGATTCGAGCTGCGCTGCGGCGAGGCGGTTCTGCGCGACCCAGAGGGCCAGCGTGCGCTGCTTCAGCAGGGTCGCGCCATCGGCCGACTGCGCGACGGCGCGCATTCCCGCGGCCAGCGCGACCGCGAGGATGGCGAGCGCGACGAGGATCTCGACTAGCGTGAAGCCGCTGCGCCGCGACCTGCACGCGGTTCAGCGGATCGCCGGCGACGACCAGGGACCATGCGGGGGAGGCGAGCTGCAGCGCGTACGGCTCGTTGCGTCCGCTCGGACGAAACGGAAGGATCGCATCGGCGGCGACGGGGGCGCCGGCGTACGACGCTGGCGCGACTGTCCACTGCGCGGGCAGCGCGCGCGGCGCGAGCACGTCGTCGTCGCGCACCGCAGTCCAGCGATTGTCGGCGCCGCGGCGCCAGAAGCGATAGCCGCGCGCCGTCGGCCGACACGCCCAGCGTCTCGCTTCGCCACTGGGCGAGCGCAGCCGCGTGCTCGAGCGCGCCGGCGAGACGCGACGCTTCGCGCTCGGTGGCGCGCCGGTCGTCGCCGCCCAGATTGACGATCACGAACCCGGATGCGATCGCGATCACCGCGACGACGACCAGGACCTCGATCAGCGTGAATCCCCGGCGCCGCACTGCCGGCATCAGAGGTCCCACGAACCGATGTCGGCGTCGATGCCGTTGCCGCCCGGCTGGCCGTCGGCGCCGAAGCTGAAGACGTCGATTTCGCCGTGCAGGCCGGGGTTCAGATACTGGTACGGCTGGCCCCACGGGTCCTTGGGCACGCGCTCGAGGTAGCCGTTCGGCTTCCAGTTGGGCGGGACCGGCGGCTGCGTCGGGCGCGCACTCAGCGCGGCGAGGCCCTGTTCGGTCGTCGGATAGCGCTGGTTGTCGAGGCGGTAGAGCTTGAGCGCCGAAATGATCGCCGCGATGTCGCTCTTCGCCGCGATCACGCGCGCCTCGTCCGGACGCTCGAGCACGCGCGGGACCACGAGCGCCGCGAGAATGCCGAGGATCACGATGACGACCAGCACCTCGATCAGCGTGAAACCGTTGCGCGGCGAGCCGCGTCTCCTTGCCCGCATCATCGGCCGATTATAATCCGCCGGTTCCTTGCGGGCGGGCGCTTCGTCGCGCGGGACGTCTTCTTCCCCCTTTCCCGTGTCCCGAACCCTTCACCTCTTCGCCCGCGTCGTGGCGCTCGTTGCGCTGGTTTGCGCGGCGACGGCGATCGCGTTGGGCTGGTGGATGGTGCAGCCGCTCGCGTTGCCGGTTTCACCGTACACGTTCGACGTGAGGGCGGGCGCGAACCTCAAGACGGTCGCGCGCGAGCTCGCAGGCGCAGGAGTGCTGCCGACCGAGTACATGCTCATCGCGCTCGCGCGATGGAAGCGGGTGGATCGCGCGATCAAGGCGGGCAACTACGAGATCGCGCAGGGCATCACCGTTGCGCAGCTGCTCGACAAGCTGACGCAGGGCGACGTGACGCAGACCGGTATGACGGTGGTCGAGGGCTCGACCTTCGCCGAGCTCGCCGACGCGCTCAAATCCGACCCTGGCATCGCCAGGTCCGTGCTGGACCTGCCCTCCGCCGAGCTCGCACGGCGGTTGGGGCTGCCCGGCTCGAGCGTCGAGGGCTGGTTCTTTCCGGACACCTACTTCTTCGCGACAGGCTCCTCCGATTTCGACGTGCTCGCGCGCGCGTACCGATTGATGCGCTCCCGACTCGACGACGCGTGGTCCAAGCGGGCGAGCGACCTGCCGCTCGACGATCCCTACGAGGCGCTGATCCTGGCGTCGATCGTCGAGAAGGAGACGGGTAGCGCCGCGGACCGTCCGCTGATCGCGTCGGTCTTCGTCAACCGGCTGCGGCTCGGCATGCGCCTGCAATCCGATCCCACCGTCATCTACGGGCTCGGCGCGAAATTCGACGGCAACCTGCGCAAGCGCGACCTCGAGACCGACTCGCCCTACAACACGTACACGCGGGACGGCCTGCCGCCAACGCCGATCGCGTTGCCGGGCCAGGCGTCGCTCGAGGCGGCCACCCGCCCGCCGAAGACCGCGTACCTGTACTTCGTCGCGCGCGGCGACGGCACGAGCGAATTCTCGGCCAATCTCGCCGATCACAATCGCGCCGTGGCAAAATTCCAGCTCGGACAGCGTGCCAAGCGGTGAGCCCCGTTCCTCAGCGCTTCGTTCCGCCCGTTCACCCATGACCGCCGCCCCCGGCCGCTTCCTCACCCTCGAAGGCATCGACGGCGCCGGCAAGAGCACGCACGTCGCCTGGCTCGCCGAGCGCATCGAGGCGCGCGGTCACGTGGTGGTCGCGACGCGCGAGCCGGGCGGCACGCCGCTCGGCGAAAAACTGCGCGACCTGCTGCTCCGGGAGCCGATGACGCGCGACAGCGAGGCGCTGCTGATGTTCGCGGCGCGCCGCGAGCACCTCGAGGCCGTGATCCGGCCGGCGCTCGCCCGCGGCGCCTGGGTGCTTTGCGATCGCTTCACCGACGCAACCTATGCGTACCAGGGAGGCGGGCACGGTGTGCCGTTCGCGCGGATACGCGAGCTCGAGCAGTGGATCGACGGCGACTGCCGGCCCGATCTCACGTTCCTCTTCGACGTGCCGCCCGACGTTTCGCGCGCGCGGCTCGATCGCGCGCAGGCCGAGGGCCGCGACCTCGACAGGTTCGAGCGCGAGGCGGGCGCGTTCTTCGTGCGGGTCCGCAACGCGTATCTCGACCGTGCGGCCGCCGAGCCGCGCCGTTTCCGGATCATCGACAGCTCGCGACCGCTCGCCACCGTGCGGGCCGAGCTCGAAGCGGAGCTCCGGTCGTTGGGAAGCGTGTGATGGTGGAGGAGCGCGACGTCGCGCCGGCGGGGCTGCCCTGGCCGCCGCTGTTGCCATGGCAGGTCGACGCGGCGCGGGCTGCGCTGGCGCAGCGGTCGACGTGGCCGCATGCGTTGCTCGTGCACGGGCCCCGCGGCATCGGCAAGCGCGCACTCGCGCTCAACTTCGCGCAGGCGCTGCTCTGCGAAACTCCGCTTGGCGATGGCCTGGCCTGCGGCGAGTGTCCGGGGTGCCGCTATGCGATCGCCGGCCAACATCCGGACCTGATGCGGCTCGAGCTCCTGATGGTCGACCCGGATGACGGGGCGCTCGTCGAGGTCGACACGATCACGATCGACCGTGTGCGCGCGCTGACCGATTTCGCGCAGCTCACCAGTCATCGCCAACGCGCCAAGGTCGCCGTGATCGCACCGGCGGAGCGGATGAACGCGGCGGCGGCCAATGCGCTGTTGAAAACGCTCGAGGAGCCGCCGGCCGGCACGTACCTCATCCTTGTTTCCGATCGGCCGGGGCGGCTGCCGGCCACGATTCTTTCCCGCTGCCGAATGCTGGCGGCGCCGCGTCCCGCACCGGAGGACGCTCTAGCCTGGCTCGCGGCCCAGGGCGTCGCGGAACCGGAAGTCGCTCTGGCGCAGGCGGCGGGCGCACCGTTCCTCGCGTTGGCACACGCCGACCCTGTCGCGCAGTCCGAGCGCAGCGCGTGGCTTGCCGCGCTGTCCGCTCCCGATCGACTTTCGGTGCCCGCACTCGCCGCGCGCATCGACGGCGGCGGCAAGGACGAGCGCAAGGCGAGGCTTGCGAGCGCCGTCGACTGGTTGATCGCGTGGACCGCGGATCTCGCTCGCGTCAGGGCGGGCGACGCGGCGCGACAGAACCCGGATGCGACCGAACCGCTGCGGCGCCTGGCGTCGCAGGTGGCGCCAATCGCGTTGTTTCGATATCATCGCTCGTTGCTTCGGCAGCGAGCGTTGCTCGTGCACCCGTTGCAGCCGCGCCTCGTGGCCGAGGCGCTCCTCATCGATTACAAGGCGCTGTTCTGACGATGGCCGAAAGCAAGCCGATGGGTCCAGGCGGCAATGCCGCGCTCGCCGCCGGCGTCGCGCGCCCCGGCGTGCTCTCGCTCAACATTCGCGAGCGGGCCGCGCTCTACGCCGCCTACATGCCGTTCCTGAAGGGCGGCGGCATCTTCATTCCGACCTCGCGCCAATACCAGCTGGGTGAGGAGGTCTTCATGCTGCTATCCCTGATGGACGACCCGAACCGGATCGCCGTCCAGGGCAAGGTCGTATGGATCACGCCCGAGGGCGTCCAGGGCAACCGGACCCAGGGCATCGGCGTGCAGTTCACGCAGGACGATACCGGTGCGACGGCGCGCGCTACGATCGAGCAGATCCTGGGTGAAACGCTCGCGTCGACCCGTCCAACGCATACGATGTAGCGGTTCACCGCGCGTGCGCGGCAGCGACAACCCGGTGGCAGCGTCGGGCCTGGCCGAGCTCGCCGCACTCCCGGTCCATCCCGATCTCCGATGTTCGTCGATTCGCATTGCCACCTCGATTTTCCCGAGCTCGCCGCCGAGCTGCCCGCGCTGCTCGAGGCGATGGCAGCGGCGCGCGTCACGCACGCGCTCTGCATATCCGTGAATCTGCCCGAGTGGCCTGCGGTGCACGCGCTCGCGCTGGCGCATCCCAATCTGTACGCGACGGTCGGCGTGCATCCCGACTACGAGGACACGCTTGAGCCCTCGATCGACGACCTCGCAGAGCGGGCGGGGCGGCCCAAGGTCGTCGCGATCGGCGAAACCGGGCTCGACTACTATCGGCTCACGGGCGACCTCGACTGGCAGCGCGCGCGATTTCGCACCCACATCCGCACGGCGCGTCGCGTCCGGAAGCCGTTGGTCGTGCACACACGCGCCGCCGCTGCCGACACGCTCGCGATCATGCGCGAGGAGGGCGCGCGCGATGCCGGCGGCGTGATGCACTGCTTCACTGAAACGTGGGACGTCGCCCGCGCGGCGCTCGACCTTGGCTTCCACATCTCGATGTCGGGGATTGTCACGTTCAAGAACGCGCAGGAGCTCAAGGACGTCGCCCGCCGCGTCCCTCTCGATCGATTGCTGATCGAGACCGATGCGCCGTATCTCGCGCCGGTGCCGTTTCGCGGCAAGCGCAATCAGCCCGCGTACGTGGCGCACGTCGCCGCCGAGGTCGCGCGACTCCGCGACGTGCCCCTCGAGGAGATCGCGGCGGCGACCAGCGCCAACTTCTTCCGCCTGTTCGGGATCGCGCCCCAACCCGTCCCCGATGCGCACTGATCGACACTGCATGGCGGCCTTCGCGATCGCGGCGCTGGTTGCGGTGCTGCAGTTCGTCGTCGCGCCGGTCGCGCACGCGCAACAGATCCTCGAGGATTTCTTCATCTACGTCGCCAACGATCGCGTCGCGGACGTGAAGGCGCTGCTGGCGCGCGGCATCGACCCCGACAGTGTCGACAAGAACGGCGATCCCGCAATCGTCATCGCCGCCCGCGCCGGCAACACGGCGACGCTGGACGTCCTGCTCGCGACACGCGCGAACGTCAACGCGAGGAACCGGTATGGAGACTCAGCGCTGATGGTGGCGGCGCTCGCGGGACGCCTCGATCTGGCGAAGAAGCTGCGCGCGCGCGGCGCGGACGTCAATCAGCGGGGCTGGACTGCGCTGATCTACGCAGCGACCGGCGGGCACGACGCCATCGTTACTTACCTGCTCGCCGAAGGTGCCGACATCGATGCCGCGTCGCCCAACGGCACGACGGCACTGATGATGGCGGCGCGCGAAGGCCGGTCGTCGACCGTCGATCTGCTCATCGCCCGCGGCGCCAATGTCAATCACCGCAACGATGTCGGCGCCAGCGCGCTCGATTGGGCAAAGCGCACGAAGGAACCCCAGCTGGCCGAACGCCTCAAACGCGCCGGGGCGAGGGACTAGCGGCGTGAGCGGCGAGCAGGGGCCCCGAGCCGAAGGCAAGGGGATGCGAGCAAACGCGAATCGCCGCTAGAGGCCGATACCTAGGCGGTCGGGAATCGCGAAACCGTGGCGAAGGCCGAGGCGTGAGCGGCGAGCAGGGGCCCCGAGCCGAAGGCAAGGGGATGCGAGCAAACGCGAATCGCCGCTAGAGGCCGATACCTAGGCGGCCGGGAATCGCGAAACCGTGGCGAAGGCCGAGGCGTGAGCGGCGAGCAGGGGGGGCGGAGGCGAGGGGCGTCAGGGAAGCGCTTCGGCGGACGTCGCCGACGGCGCTGCCTGCTGCGGCGCGCCGCCGGCTGCGCCGTCCGAAGGCACCACGTCCAGCGAAGCGGCGACCGCTTCACCCACGATCGCGGGTAGCAGATCGGGAATCACGCCGACCATGCGGCGTGCGCCGTTGAAACGCTTCTGCCAGAACGATGAGTCGAGCGTGGCGACCTCGACCTCGCGACCGCTGCGCGGCGCATGGACGAACCGGTTGTCGCCGAGATAGATGCCGACGTGCGAAAACGCGAAGCGCCGCGTGTTGAAGAAGACCAGGTCGCCCGGCTTCAGATCGCGCGCTGCGACCTGCTCGCCGAGGCGACTCATGTCCTTCGCGGTGCGCGGCAGCGTGACGCCGGTGACCTGCTGGAAGACGTAACGTACGAGCCCGCTGCAGTCGAGACCCGTTTCCGGCGTGTTTCCGCCCCACTTGTAGCGGATGCCGATGAGGTCGAGCGCGACCGTCGTCAAGTCCTGCGCGGTATTGAGCGCGCTCACCGCCGCGTCCTTGACCGAGGCGGCCGCTGCGGCGCCGAACGAACGATCGCCGCGCTCCTGCGCCATGCCGGCAGGGGCGAAGACGACGACGGTGGCGGCCAGCAGCGCCAGGATCAGGCGATGGCGACAGGGCGTGGCGGGTCGCATCGGCGGCATTGTCCGTGATTCGGCCGATGGCGGCAAGCGGGCGTCCGATCAGCGCGAACGCGGTTGCTTGACGCGTCGCGGCGTCTTGGCGAGCGGCTTGGCCCCCGCGCGCCTCGCCCGGGCGGCCATGGGGTCGATTTCGAGCGGGCGCGTGAGCTCGACCCGATCGCCGTCGGTGAGCGGCGCGTCGGCGCGAACGCGCCGGCCGAAGATCGCGAATGCGAGTGCCGCCCGGTCGATCCCGTACCGCGCAACGAGGCCCGACCGCGCGACGGCGTCGGCGACCGTCGCGCCTGCGGGGAGTTCGACGACCGCGAAGTCCTGGACGAGCGGGGTCGCCCACACGACGCTCACGTTCATCCGGGCCTCGCGTACACCGTCTCGGCGCGACGGACGAACGCATCGATGAACGTATTGGCGATGTGGCCGAACACCGGCCCCACGGCCCGTTCGAGCACGTGCGTGGTGAACTCGTAGGCGAGCTCGAACTCGACCTTGCACGCATCGGGCGCGAGCGGCCGGAACCGCCATTCGCCGTGCAGATGACGGAACGGCCCGTCCCGCAACGTCACGACGATCGATTCGCCGGCACTGTTCACATTGTCGGTCGTGAAGTGCGCGCGCACGCCGTGGAAATTGATGTCGATGCGCGCCGTCTTGCCTTCGTTGCGCGTCTCGATGGCGTGGGCGTTTGCGCACCAGGGCAGGAACTGCGGGTAGAGCTCGATCCGGTCCACGAGCTCGAACATGGCGCCGGCGGAGTAGGGCACCAGCACCGACTTGTTCACGCGCTGCATGGCGTCGTTGCTAGAATGCGCGACGTCAGCCACCGGGACCGGAATCTGGTATCGAATGGGGCCATGAGCATCGTCGACAACAAAAAAGCCTATCACGACTACTTCATCGAGGAGAAATTCGAGGCGGGCGTCGCGCTGCAGGGCTGGGAGGTGAAGGCCGTCCGCGCGGGCCGCGCGCAGATAAAGGAGGCCTACGTCGTCGTGAAGAACGGCGAGATCGCCCTCATCGGAGCGCACATCACGCCGCTCATTTCGGCGTCGACACACGTAGCCGCCGATGCCACGCGCACGCGCAAGCTGCTGCTGCACCGGAAGGAGATCAACCGCCTCGTCGGGCAGGTCGAGCGCGCCGGCTACACGCTGGTTCCGCTCAACCTGCATTTCACCAAGGGGCGCATCAAGCTCGACGTCGGGCTCGCCAAGGGCAAGAAGCAATACGACAAGCGCGCGACGATCAAGGAGCGCGAATGGAACCGCGAACAGCAGCGACTGATGCGCAACCGGACCGGGGGCGCGCGGACCGCACGCGGAGCCTAGCCGCAGGCGCGACGCGCGGGCTCAGCGCAGCGGCGCGCCCAGGTCGGTGATGAGCGCCCGGGCCGCGGCCACGCCGCTGCGCGTGGCCGCTTCCAGCGTCGCGGGGAACGCCGCGTCGGTGTAATCGCCGGCAAGATAGACGCCGCGTGCGATGCGTCCGGGCGCCGGACGGGCCAGTCCCGGGCTGCATGAATACGTTGCGCGCCGTTCGGCGATGACGCGGGACCAGACCACGCGCGGCAGGTCCGGCGCGAGCCGGCGCAGCTGCGCTTCGGCGTCCCTCGCCAGCATTCCCTGGTCGAGCCCGTCGTGCGGCCCGCCACCGCTGATGACGACGGCGACCAGGCTCCGCGCGCCGGACGGCCCGTTCCGGCCGAGCGCCGCGCTGCGGTCGAAGGCCCAATGCCCGGGCGCGTCGTCGAGGCGCAGGAGCGGCGCGGCAAACGGAATGCGGTCGGCGAGCCCGAGGTAGATCGTCGTTATCGACTCGTAGGCGAACGTGCTCACCTGTCCGACCGTGGTGCGCCAGGCGCCCTCGTCTGCCGCCGCGGCGCCGATCGTCGCGGCGAGCTGATGCGGCCCGACGGCGACGATGGCCGCGGCAAACGGCTCGCTGCCCGTGCCGATGTCGAGCGCGACACCCGTCGCATCGGACGCAACGCCGCGCACGCCAACGCCACGGCGGATGACTCCGCCGAATTCGACGATGCGCCTCGCTGCTGCGTCCGGGAAGCACGCCGAGAGGTCGACCGCCGGGACGAGGAAATCGCTGTCGCGCGACGTGCCGGCGAACGCGGTGCGCAGGATGCCCGCGAACATCTGCGCCGATGCGGCCTGCGCTGGCGTGTTGAGCGCGGCGAGACAGAGCGGCGCCCAGATCGCGGCGAATGCGCGGTCGGGCGTTCCGGCGAAACACTGCGTGACGGTCTCTTGCGGGATGCACCGGAAGTCCGCGCTCGCCACGCGGCGGTAGCCCGCGATCAGCGCGATGCGCTCCGGGAGGTTCAATCCTCGCGCGGTCAGCATCGCGCCGGCCAGGTGCAGCGGCGCCGGCGCACGCCAGGCGCGAAATGTGACGGCGTCGCGACGCAGCGCTCCGAATGGCCGAAGGGTGAGCGGCAAGCGCCTGAACAGTGCATCCACGCGATCCGCGCCATGAACGGACGCGAGCAGTTCGAGCGTCTGATGATAGGCGCCGACGAGCAGATGCTGCCCGTTGTCGAGTGCGAGCTCGTCGAAGGTCACTCGGCGCGCACGGCCGCCGAGCGACTTCGCCTGCTCGAACAGGGTGACCGGCACGCCGGCTGCTGCAACCGTGACGGCCGCCGCGCACCCTGCCCATCCGCCGCCCACGACGGCAACGCGCGCCGCCGTGGCGGCGTGGCGCATGGCGTCAGCCACGGCGGGCGGTCTTCCACGCGATCCAGAGCTTGCGCAACGGCGTCAGTGCGATCCGGCGATCGAGCACCCGATAGCCGTCGCGCTCGATTTCGTCGAGCAGTGCGCGATAGATGGAAGCCATGATGAGCCCGGGTCGCTGCGCACGGCGATCCTCGGCGGGCAGCGCGTCGAGCGCGCGGGCGTACCAGCGTCGCGCACGCGCCACCTGATCCTTCATGAGGCCCGCCACCGTATCACCACCCTCGCGCTTGAGCAGCGCAGCGGCCGTCACGCCGTGCGCCGCGAGCTCGTCCTGCGGCAGGTAGATCCGGCCGCGGCGAGCATCCTCGCCGACGTCGCGGATGATGTTCGTAAGCTGGAACGCGATGCCGAGGTCGCGGGCGTAGTGCCGCGTTGCCGGATTCGCATAGCCGAAGATCTCCGCCGACATCAGCCCCACGACGCCGGCGACGCAATGACAGTAGCGTTCGAGCTCGGTGAAGTCGAGGTAGCGGCTGCGCTCGAGATCCATCGCCATGCCGTCGATCACCGTCTGGAAATGCTCCTCGGGCAGCCGATAGGCCGCGACGACGGGGCGCAGGGCAAGCGCCACCGGATGCTGAGGCATGCCGGTAAACGTGGCCCCGACCTCCTTGCGCCACCACGCAAGCTTCGCGCGCGCGAGGTCGGGGTCGGAAACCTCGTCAACGACGTCGTCGACCTCGCGGCAGAACGCGTACAGCGCAGTTATCGCGCGGCGCCGGTCCGGGGGCAGGAACATGAAGCTGTAGTAGAAGCTCGTGCCGCTCCGGGCGGTCCTCTGCTGGCAATACTCGTCCGGTGTCATGCGGCGGCTTCCGTCTCAGGCGAGACGATGACGGCGCGGCGGAAAGAGCGCATGGCAGGCGACGCCCGCCCAATCGCCGCCCGACAGCCTCGGGCGCCGGCGAAAGACATCGCCGCCTGTCGCGTCGATGCCGTCGAGGATCCGATGGCCGCCGGCGAGCACCCCGGAAATCTCGAGCCGCAGCCGCCACGGCAACGCGCGCGCGAGGGGCCGACCCGATTCGAGCAGCGCGCGCGCGCGCGCCGACTCGTATCGCATGAGGGCGCGCCAAGCCGCGTCGCAGCGCGCTTCCGCGACGTGCGTTTCCGTGACGCCGAACCGTTCGAGGTCCTCGCGGGGCAGATAGAGCCGCCCGCGACCCCAGTCCGCCGCGATGTCCTGCCAGAAATTGATGAGTTGAAGCGCCGTGCATATCGCGTCGCTCGCGACGAGATTCGCCGGTGCCCCGGCGTCGTAGAGGCGCAGCATCAGACGGCCGATCGGATTCGCCGAGCGCCGGCAATAATCGAAGAGCTCCTCCGCGGTCGCGTACCGCGTGGTCGACACATCCTGCCGGAACGCCGACAGCAGATCGCGAAACGGCTCGAGCGGGAGTCGGTGGCGTGAGATCGCGATGGCGAGGTCCGGGAACGGCGGGGCGTCCGGCGGAGCTCCGGCGGCGATCGCGTCGAGGGCGCGCTCGCAGCCGTCGAGGGCCGCAAGCCGGTCCTCCGGTGCGAGATCGCCTTCGTCGGCGAAGTCGTCAGCCATCCGCGCGAAGCGGTAGATGGCGACGATCGCCGGCCGCAATGGCCGGGGCACGAGCAGCGACGCGACGGGAAAGTTTTCGTAATGAGTGACGGACACGCGAAACCAGGCGCAAGGCGCCGAAAGGACTACATTTCCCCGGGAAACGCCGGGCTGGATCGGGGCATTCTACTGGCGAAGGGGCCCCGGTTCGGCTATACTGCTCCGTTTGGCGAAAGCAGCTGCGAAAGTGGCGGAATTGGTAGACGCACTGGATTTAGGTTCCAGCGGGGAAGCCCATGGGGGTTCGAGTCCCCCCTTTCGCACCAACGACTTACATTAGCAAGGATTCGACGCGCATGCAAACCAGTCTGGAAACCCTAAACCAGCTCGAGCGCAGGCTCACGATGTCCGTGCCGGTCGCGCAGATCGAGACGGAGATCAATCAGCGACTGGCCCGATTGGCGCGGGACGCCAAGGTGCCCGGTTTTCGGCCCGGCAAGGTGCCGATGCGGATGATTGCGCAGCAGTACGGCCCGAAGGTCCGTTCCGATGTCATCTCCGACGCCGTCCAGGCGTCGTTTGCCGATGCGATCCGCGAGCAGAACCTGCGCATCGCCGGTTATCCGCGGATCGAGCCCAAGGCAGAGGGCGGCACCCCCGACCAGCTCGAGTTCTCGGCGATCTTCGAGGTCTACCCGGAGGTGAAGGTCGGTGATCTCACGGACGTCCAGATCGATCGCCCGGTCGCCGACATCGGACCGGAAGAAGTCGGCAACACCATCGAAATGCTGCGCCGTCAGCGCACGCGCTACGACCACGTGCAGCGTGCGGCGGCGGTCGGCGACCGGGTGATCGTCGATTTCACCGGCCGCATCGACGGCGTCGAGTTTGCCGGCGGACAGGCGAGCGATTTCGCGATCGTCATCGGCGAAGGGCGCATGCTGCCCGAGTTCGAAATCGCGGTCACCGGGATGAGCGACGGCGAGGTGAAGTCCTTCTCGCTCACCTTTCCGCTCGACTATCACGGGGCCGAGGTCGCCGGCAAGCTGGCGGAGTTCGTGTTGACGGTGAAATCCGTCGCCGCCCCCGACGTCCCGGAAGTCGATGCCGAGTTCGCCAAGGCGTTCGGCATCGCGAGCGGCAGCATCGACGAGCTTCGTGCCGAGATCACGGCGAACCTCAAGCTCGAGCTCAAGCGCAAGATCGAAGCGCGGCTCAAGGAACAGGTGTTTTCGGTCGCTGCGGGACAAGGCCGACTTCGCGCTGCCGCGATCGCTGGTCGACGCCGAGACCGAGCGCATGTTGCAGCGGATGGCGAACGACCTGCGCGAGCGGGGAGCGAAGCCGGAGGACATCAAGCTGACGCCCGACATGTTCCGGGCCGGCGCCGAAGGACGCGTCAAGCTCGGGCTCGTCCTCGCCGAGCTCGTGCGCACGCAGGGGCTCCAGGCGAGGCCGGAGCAGGTCAAGGCGCTGGTGCAGGAAGCGGCGCAGACGTACGAGCAGCCCGAGGCGGTCGTCCGCTGGCACTACGAGAAGCCGGAGCGCCTGAACGAATTCGAATCGCAGGCGGTCGAAGGAAACGTCGTGCAATGGGTGCTCGGCCGCGCCCAGGTGGTGGACAAGCCCACCGCTTTTGCCGAGCTGATGGGAACACCGCAAGCGTAGGCCACGGCGCGCCTGATGCGGGCGGCGGCGCGGCGCGCGGCGATTTGCCGCACGTGACGTACCGGACACACCGTAGCAGACACCGCGTCCGAGCGTAGGTGTCGTGTTCCCCGCCGTTGGTCGCCGACATTCGTTCACGGGCCGCGATACCCTCTACAATGAAATCCGTGCAGGCAGTGGAGACGAAACAGATGCAAGCAACTGACGAGGCGCAAATGGACGGACCGATGGGCCTGGGGCTGGTCCCGATGGTGATCGAGCAGAGCGGACGCGGCGAGCGCGCGTACGACATCTACTCGCGCCTGCTGAAGGAGCGGGTCGTGTTCCTGGTCGGGCCCGTCACCGACTCGACGGCGAATCTGGTGGTCGCGCAGATGCTCTTCCTCGAATCGGAAAACCCGGACAAGGACGTCAACTTCTACATCAACTCGCCCGGGGGCTCGATCGCGGCCGGCATGGCGATCTACGACACGATGCAGTTCATCAAGCCGGACATCTCCACGCTGTGCGTGGGAATGGCGGCGTCGATGGGCGCGTTCCTGCTCGCCGCGGGGGCGAAGGGCAAGCGGTTCGCGCTGCCCAATTCCACGGTGATGATCCACCAGCCGCTCGGCGGGTTCCAGGGCCAGGCCTCCGACATCGAGATCCATGCCCGGTACATCCTGGCACTGCGCGAGCGCCTGAACCGCCTGATGGCCCTGCACACCGGAAAGTCGATCGAGGAGGTCGCCCGGGAGACCGACCGTGACAATTTCCTCACCGCCGAGGAGGCGCTCGCCTTCGGAATGGTCGACCAGGTCTTGCAGAAGCGGGTGCTGAGCGCGTAAAGTCCTTCCACCGGACCCCGTCCCAGGCCCCTGAATCCACACGCTCATTTGCTCGACTGATGGCTGACAAATCCACCGGCGACAAGCTCCTGTACTGCTCGTTCTGCGGCAAGAGCCAGCACGAGGTGCGCAAGCTGATCGCCGGCCCGTCGGTATTCATCTGCGACGAGTGCATCGAGCTCTGCAACGACATCATCCGCGAGGAAGGCACGACGGCGGAGGCCGCGCGCACCGACAAGAACAAGCTGCCGACCCCGCACGAGATCCGCCACATCCTCGACCAGTACGTGATCGGGCAGGACCTCGCGAAGAAGATCCTTTCCGTCGCGGTCTACAACCATTACAAGCGGCTCGAGACCGGCGGCAAGGACGACGAGGTCGAGCTCGCGAAGAGCAACATCCTGCTGATCGGCCCCACGGGTTCGGGCAAGACGCTGCTCGCGCAGACGCTGGCCCGCCTGCTCGACGTGCCGTTCGTGATCGCCGACGCGACGACGCTCACCGAGGCCGGGTACGTCGGCGAGGACGTCGAGAACATCATCCAGAAGCTGCTGCAGAAGTGCGACTACGACATCGACAAGGCGCAGCGCGGGATCGTCTACATCGACGAGATCGACAAGATCTCGCGCAAGAGCGACAACCCGTCGATCACGCGCGACGTTTCGGGCGAGGGCGTCCAGCAGGCGCTCCTGAAGCTGATCGAAGGCACGGTCGCGTCGGTGCCGCCGCAGGGCGGGCGCAAGCACCCGAACCAGGAGTTCGTCCAGGTCGACACGACCAACATCCTGTTCGTCTGCGGCGGCGCGTTCGACGGGCTGGAAAAGATCATCCGCCAGCGCACCGCGAAGACCGGCATCGGGTTCGGCGCCGAGGTCGCGAGCCCCGACGACCGCAAGAACATCAGCGTGCTGCTGCGCGGGGTCGAGCCCGAGGACCTGATCAAGTTCGGGCTGATTCCCGAATTCGTCGGACGACTGCCGGTCGTGGCGACGCTCGAGGAGCTCGACGAGGCGGCGCTGATCCAGATCCTGGTCGAACCGAAGAATGCGTTGTCCAAGCAGTACCAGAAGATGTTCCGGATGGAGGGCGTGGAGCTCGAAGTGCGCGATGGCGCGCTCCGGGCGATTGCCCGCAAGGCGCTGGCCCGCAAGACCGGCGCGCGCGGGCTGCGGTCGATACTCGAGCAGGTGCTGCTCGACGTGATGTACGACCTGCCGTCGCACAGCAACCTCGCGCGCGTGGTCGTCGACGAGGCCACGATCGCCAACGACGGCAAGCCGCTGCTGATGTTCGCCGATACGCCGAAGGTCGCGTCGGCGCACAGCTGAAGGGCCCGGCGGATCCCGAGGCGGCGCCACGGCCTGCCCGAACGCCGGCGCCGACACCGCGAGGCGCTTCGAATCGACGCCGCAAGTGCACCCCAGGGCGGCCCGATGCCGACCCGACGGACACAGCGGCCGACGCTAACCCCACGGCAACGCAGGCTTTTCCGGGATTTGTTCGCTTCCGGCTTGACAGGGTCGACCGGCCACCCCCATTTTGCAACAGGTAACCCTACCCCGAGGCTCGCATGGCCACTGATCTCGCTCCCTCCGCCGACGTGACGTCGCTGCCGCTCCTGCCGCTGCGCGACGTGGTCGTCTTCCCCCACATGGTGATCCCGCTGTTCGTCGGTCGCCCGAAGTCGATCAAGGCGCTCGACGTCGCGATGGATTCCGGCAAGCACATCCTGCTGGTCGCGCAGAAGTCGGCCGCCAAGGACGACCCGGGCGCCGACGACCTCTACCCGATCGGCAGCGTGGCCACGGTGCTGCAGATGCTGAAGCTGCCCGACGGAACGGTCAAAGTGCTGGTCGAGGGGGCGCACCGCGCGCGCATCGTCCGGTGACCGACGAAGGCGAGTACCTGTCGGCCGAGGCCGCCACGATCCCGGGCGACGCCGGCGAGGCGCACGAGGTCGAGGCGATGCGCCGCGCGCTGCTCGCGCAGTTCGACCAGTACGTGAAGCTCAACAAGAAGATCCCGCCCGAGATCCTGACCTCGATGGCCGGCATCGACGACGGCGGCCGCCTGGCCGACGCCATCGCCGCGCACCTTCCGCTCAAGCTCGAGCAGAAGCAGGAAATCCTCGAGATGAGCGCCGTGGCCAAGCGCCTCGAGCACCTGCTCGGGCTGCTGGAGGGCGAAGTCGACATCCTGCAGGTCGAGAAGCGCATCCGCGGCCGCGTCAAGCGGCAGATGGAGAAGAGCCAGCGCGAGTACTACCTCAACGAGCAGGTCAAGGCGATCCAGAAGGAGCTCGGCGAGGGCGACGAGAACGCCGATCTCGACGAGATGGAAAAGAAGATCAAGGCCGCCCGGATGTCGAAGGAGGCCGAGGCGAAGGCGCTGGGTGAGTTCAAGAAGCTCAAGATGATGTCGCCGATGTCGGCCGAAGCCACGGTCGTGCGCAACTTCATCGACACGCTGCTCGCGCTGCCGTGGAAGAAGAAGAGCAAGATCAGCAAGGACCTCGCCGCCGCGGTGAAGATCCTGGACGCCGATCACTACGGCCTCGAGAAGGTCAAGGAGCGCATCGTCGAGTATCTGGCCGTCCAGCAGCGCGTCGACCGGCTGAAGGCGCCGATACTCTGCCTCGTCGGTCCGCCCGGCGTCGGCAAGACGTCGCTCGGCCAATCGGTCGCCAAGGCGACGGGCCGCAAGTTCGTCCGCATGAGCCTGGGTGGCGTTCGGGACGAGGCCGAGATCCGCGGGCACCGCCGGACGTACATCGGATCGATGCCGGGCAAGATTCTGCAGAACATGTCGAAAGTCGGCGTGCGCAATCCGCTGTTCCTGCTGGACGAAGTCGACAAGATGGGGCAGGACTTCCGCGGCGACCCGTCGTCGGCGTTGCTCGAGGTGCTCGACCCCGAGCAGAACAGCACGTTCACCGATCACTATGTCGAGGTCGAGTACGACCTCTCGGACGTGATGTTCGTCGCGACGGCGAACACCATGAACATCCCGGCGCCGCTCCTCGACCGGATGGAGGTCATCCGCCTGTCCGGCTACACCGAAGACGAGAAGATCGCGATCGCGAAGCAATACCTGCTGCCGAAGCAGATCAAGCTCAACGGCCTGAAGGCGGATGAGCTGCACGTCGCCGAGAGCGCGTTGCGCGACATCGTGCGCTACTACACGCGGGAAGCCGGCGTGCGCAACCTCGAGCGCGACATCAGCAAGATCTGCCGCAAGGTGGTGAAAGGGCTGCTGCTTCGCCAGAGCGGAGGCAAGGAGCGGAGGGCCAAGAGGCCCCGTCGACGTCACGGCCAAGAATCTCGACAAGTATCTCGGCGTGCGCCGCTTCACCTATGGCATCGCCGAGAAGAAGAATCAGGTCGGCCAGGTGACCGGCCTCGCGTGGACCGAGGTCGGAGGCGACCTGCTGACGATCGAGGCGGTCGCGCTGCCGGGCAAGGGCAAGACGACGACCACCGGCAAACTCGGCGACGTCATGAACGAGTCGATCGCTGCCGCGTTGTCGGTCGTGCGGCACCGGTCGAGGACGCTCGGCATCCAGCCGGATTTCTACCAGAAGACGGACTTGCACATCCATTTGCCGGAGGGTGCGACGCCGAAGGACGGTCCCTCGGCGGGCGGCGCCATCGTCACCGCGATCGTGTCGATCCTGACCGGCATCCCGGTGCGCGCGGACGTTGCGATGACCGGCGAAATCACGCTGCGCGGCGAAGTGCTGCCGATCGGCGGCCTCAAGGAGAAGCTGCTGGCGGCGGGTCGCGGCGGAATCAAGACCGTGCTCATTCCGGAAGAAAACGTCAAGGATCTGACCGAGATTCCGGACGAGATCAAGAATCGCCTCGACATCCGACCGGTGCGCTGGATCGAGCAGGTGCTGGAAGCGGCGCTCGAGCGACAGCCGCTGCCACTGCCGGAAACGCCGGCGGATGCTGCGGCGGTTCCGCCCGCAACGCCAACGGACGAGAAGCCAGCGCTGATCAAGCATTGATCCTGGCTGCGTTTCGACCGGGATCCACGCGAAGAGCGCAGGGGTGCGCTCGCGACACTGCTTGACACGCGCAAACCGCAATCCTATAACGTCCTTCCCGGCGAGCGTTCGCCGTTCGCCATCATGCGCAGAAATCCGAAAGGGGACCGCCGTGAACAAATCCGAATTGATCGACGCGATCGCCCGGCACGCGGATATTTCCAAGGCCGCGGCCGGACGTGCGCTCGATGCGACGGTGAACGCCATCAAGGGTTCGCTCAAGAAGGGCGACATCGTCACCCTGGTCGGTTTCGGTTCGTTCTTCGTCGGCCGGCGCACGGCGCGACAGGGTCGCAATCCGCGCACCGGTGCGACGATCAAGATCCGCGCCGCAAAGGTGCCCAAGTTCCGCGCTGGCAAAGCACTGAAGGATGCTGTAAACTGATTCGCTTGTTTACGGTGCGCCCGGTGGGGACGTCCGCAATCCCGGCGCCTGCGTGGTATGGGTGCTTAGCTCAGCCGGTAGAGCGTCGCCCTTACAAGGCGAATGTCGGCGGTTCGATCCCGTCAGCACCCACCAGCGATGCGGGGCGCGAACCGGCGCAAGAGGGAGTGGTAGTTCAGTTGGTTAGAATACCGGCCTGTCACGCCGGGGGTCGCGGGTTCGAGTCCCGTCCACTCCGCCAATTCGAAGGGCGAACGCGAGTTCGCCCTTTTCGCATCCCGCCACCCATGCGGGCAGGCCGTGTAGTCGGCAGCGAAGGCCAACCGCGATCTGCAATCGGCGCCACGCGGCGGCACGCGCGCACCCATACGATGGAACCTTGCTGATGTTTGATCTCGTTCACAAGCACAAGCGCATCGCCCAGTTCATTCTGGCGCTCATCACGGTTCCGTTTGCGTTCTTTGGGGTCGACTACTACTTTCGGCAGAACGACGGCGCGGGGGAGGTTGCGAAGTTCGACGGCGGCCGGATCACCGAAGCCGAGTTCGCGAATGCCGTCCGCGAGCAGCAGGAGATGCTGAGGCGGAATGCGCAGCCAGTCGATCCCGCGATCTTCGACAACCCCGAGGTCCGCTTCAATCTGCTGCAGCAGCTGCTTCGCGAGCGGCTCGTGCAGAAGCAGAGTGTCGACCTCCACTTCCAGGTTACGAACGAACAGGTCTTCGAACGGATCGCGGCCGATCCGCGGTTTCGCGAAGGCGACCGATTTTCGCTGAACGTCTACAAGGCGATGTTGAACCAGGCGGGCATCCCGGAGCCTGCATTCGAGGACAGCATTCGCCGTCAGATCCAATCCGACAAGATCGTCGATCCCATCGCCCGCGGCGGCATCGTTCCGAAGGCGGCGGCGGTTGCGTTCGTGAACCTCGTCGAGCAGCAGCGCGAGGTCGAGGTTGCTACCGTCGATGCCGATCCCTATGCAAAGGATGTCAAGGTCGACGACGCGCAGGTCAAGGCGTTCTACGATGCCAACGCAGCCGCATTCAAGACGCCCGAGGAGGTCAAGTTCGAGTACGTGATCCTGACGCAGGACGCGCTGCTCGGGCAGGTCAGCGTCACTCCCGAGGACGTGAAGGCGCAGTACACGAGCGCCGTCAAGACCTACACGGCCGACGAGCAGCGGCAGGCCGCGCACATCCTCATTGCCGTCAAGCCGGACGCCAGCGACGCGGAGCGTGCGGCAGCCAAGAAGAAGGCCGAGGACATCGCCGCGCAAGCGAAAGCGAACCCCGCGAAATTCGCCGAGCTCGCGAAGCAGTACTCGCAGGATCCGGGCTCGGCGGCGCAGGGCGGTGATCTGGGCAGCAATCCGCGCGGCACGATGGTGAAATCCTTCGACGATGCGGTATTCGCCATGAAGCCCGGCGAGATCGTCGGGCCCGTGCAGAGCGAATTCGGCTGGCACGTGATCCGCCTCGTCGGCGTCACGCCGGCGCAAGTGCGGCCGTTCGACGAAGTGAAGGCGCAGATCGAGACCGACCTCAAGCGGCAGAAGGTCGCGCAGAAATTCGCCGCCGCGGCGGATCAGTTCCAGAACCTGGTCTACGAACAGGCCGAATCGCTGGCACCGGTCGGCAAGGCGCTAGGGCTGCGGGTGGAGACCTCCCCGCTGGTCACGCGGGCGCAGGCGCAGCAGATCGCGATGGGCAGCGCCAAGGTCGTGCAGGCGCTGCTTGCACCCGAATCGATTGCGGCCAAACGCAATACCGAGGCCATAGAGATCGGCCCGAATGCGCTGATGGCGGCCCGCGTCCTCGACTACAAGCCGGCGGCGCCGCGGCCGTTCGACGACGTGAAGGACGAGATTCGCCGCCAGCTGGTGCGGCAGGGCGCGGTCGAGCTCGCGCAGAAGGTCGGGCGCGAAAAGCTCGCGCTGCTGGAGCAGGGCAAGAGCGACAAGGATGTCGGGATGACGTTCGCGAAGCCGGTGGCCCTGTTCCGCAACCGGCAGCAGCCGGGGTTCACGCCCGACGCGGTCACGCGGATCTTCCAGGCCGACGCCGCGAAGCTGCCGCACTACGTGGGCGCGGCGAGCGAGCGCGGCGGATTCGCGATCTACAAGGTCGTCAATGTGATCAATCCGCCCGCCGCCGAGCCGGCAAAGCTGGCGGCGGCACGCACGCGAATCGGCGACATCCAGAGCCGCGAGGTGTTCGACGCCTACATCGGAGCGCTGAAGGCGAAGGCGAAAGTCGAGATCAACCAGGCCAACCTCGACAAGAAATGACGGGCCGGTCAGGCGGAGCAATTCTCCTTGATCCAGGCCTCCAGCTGTTCGCGCTCCTTGCGCCGCGCGGCATCGTCCATGTACACCGGCTCGCCCTTCTCGTTGCTGCGGAAGATCAGCAACTGCTGATTCTGGTCGGGCGCCAGCACCATGAGTTGCCCGCGCATCTTGGCGCACTGCTCGCGCTTCTGAGCGGTCTCGACGCGCGCCTTCGCCGCCTTGGCGTCGTCTTCGCCGCGCAGCATCCTCTTTTGCGCAAGGTCGGCTTCCTTGGCGGCGAGGTCCTTCGCCGCGTTGGGATTGGCGGGCGGCGGCGGTGCGTTGATCGTATCGACCTTGACGTTTCCCGGCGGGGGCTGGTCGGAATAGATGACGCGACCATTGGCGTCCGTCCACTTGTAGAGGGCGGCTGCGGCGGGCAGCGCGAAGATCGCGAGCGCGGCGGCGACGACACGCGCCCCCATGGCGGCACGCGACGGTGCGGCCGCGATCCGGGACCGGATTCGAACAGTTTGCGGCGCATGCGGTGACATCGGCCCACCTCAGCACATCTTATGACAATGGCAAGGTAATCCAACCGGGGTCGTGCGTCAAACCGGCCGCATGGCCGATCCTCGTCACGGACCAGGGCTGTTGCCGTTTCGGTACGGCCGCGCCGGCGGTCGTTTTTCGGAGCCGGGCAACGCGGGTATAATCCGTTTTTGCGCATAGGAGAAAGTCACATGCGTGTCGTCCGGAAGGCGCTGACGTTCGACGACGTCCTGCTGGTTCCCGCGCATTCCCTCGTGGTTCCCAACGAGGTTTCCCTCAAGACCCGCCTCACCGCCACCATATCGCTCAACATCCCGTTGCTGTCGGCGGCGATGGACACGGTGACCGAGACCCGCCTTGCGATCGCGATCGCGCAGGAGGGCGGCTTGGGTGTAGTGCACAAGAACATGACGCCGGCCAAGCAGGCCGCCGAAGTCGCGAAGGTCAAGCGCTTCGAGAGCGGCGTCGTCAAGGACCCGATCACGATTCCGCCGACGATGTCGGTGCGCGAGGTGCTCGCACTGACGCGCCAGCACCGAATCTCGGGACTACCCGTCGTCGAAGGCAAGCGGGTCGTCGGCATCGTCACCAATCGCGACCTGCGCTTCGAAACGAACCTCGATCAGCCGGCCTCCCGCATCATGACCCAGCGCGACAAGCTGGTCACGGTGCCCGAAGGCACCGATCTCGAGCACGCCAAGGCGCTGATGCACCAGCATCGGCTCGAGCGCGTGCTCGTCGTCAACGACAAGATGGAATTGCGCGGCCTCATCACGGTGAAGGACATCCTCAAGTCCACCGAGCACCCGCTGGCGTCGAAGGACGAGCTCGGCCGCCTGCGCGTCGGCGCGGCCGTCGGCACGGGCGGCGACACCGAGGAACGGGTCGAGGTGCTCGTCGGTGCCGGGGTCGACGTCCTCGTCGTCGATACATCGCACGGGCATTCGCAGGGGGTGCTCGACCGCGTGCAGTGGATCAAGAAGCGATTTCCCGGCGTGCAGGTCGTCGGCGGCAACATCGCGACGGCCGACGGCGCGAAGGCACTCGCCGACCACGGCGCGGACGCCGTCAAGGTCGGCGTCGGCCCCGGGTCCATCTGCACGACGCGCATCGTGGCCGGCGTGGGGGTGCCGCAGATCTCGGCGATCCAGTTCGCGCTCGACGGCGCGACGCGCGCCGGCATCCCGGTCATTGCCGACGGCGGCATCCGGTATTCGGGAGACATCGCCAAGGCGCTCGCGGCGGGAGCGTCGTCGGTGATGCTCGGCAGCCTGTTCGCCGGTACCGAGGAAGCGCCGGGCGAAACGGAGCTCTTCCAGGGCCGGTCGTACAAGAGCTACCGCGGGATGGGGTCGCTCGGCGCAATGCAGCAGGGAAGCTCCGACCGCTATTTCCAGGATGCCGAGGGCGAGGGCGCGGCGGAGCGGCTCGTGCCGCAGGGCATCGAGGGCCGCGTCCCTTACAAGGGGGCGCTGTCCGAGCTCATCCACCAGCTGATGGGCGGATTGCGCGCCGCGATGGGTTATTGCGGCTGCAGTACGATCGACGACCTGCGCACCCGCGCAGAGTTCGTCGAGATCACGTCCGCCGGCATGCGCGAATCGCACGTGCACGACGTCCAGATTGTGAAGGAAGCGCCCAACTACCGCGTCGAGTGACGACGGCGGCCCAACCCTGCCGGATTCCATGGCCGCTCCTTCGCATTCCCGGATACTGATCCTCGATTTCGGCGCGCAATACACGCAGCTGATCGCGCGCCGGCTGCGCGAGACGCACGTCTACTGCGAGATCCATCCCTACGACGTCGGCGACGCTTTCGTGCGCGCCTTCGCGCCGAAGGGGATCGTCCTGTCGGGTGGCCCGAACAGCGTGACGGACGGCGATACGCCGCGCGCGCCCGAAGCCGTGTGGACGCAGGGCGTCCCGGTGCTCGGTATCTGCTACGGCATGCAGACGATGGCGGCGCAGCTCGGCGGTTCCGTCGAGCAGGGCAGCATCCGCGAGTTCGGCTATGCGCAGGTGCGCGCGCGCGGCCACTCGCCGCTCTTCCGCGGCATCGAGGACCGGCGCAGCGCGGAGGGTCACGGGCTCCTCGACGTCTGGATGAGCCACGGCGACAAGGTCACTGCGTTGCCGCCCGGATTCAGCCTGATCGGCAGCAGCGACGCGTGCGACATCGCGGCGATGGCCGATCCCGGACGCGGCTTTTACGCCGTGCAGTTCCACCCGGAGGTCACGCACACCAAGCAGGGCGCGGCGATTCTCGCGCGCTTCGCGCACGAGATCTGCGGCTGTGCGCAGGACTGGAATATGAAGGACTACGTCGGCGAAGCCGTCGCCGCCATCCGCGCGCAGGTGGGGAAGGACGGGGTCATCCTCGGGCTATCGGGCGGCGTCGATTCGTCGGTGGCGGCGGCGCTCATCCACAAGGCGATCGGCGACCAGCTCACCTGCGTTTTCGTCGACCACGGGCTGCTGCGCTTGAACGAGGCCGAGCAGGTGATGGACACGTTCGCGCGCAACCTCGGCGTGCACGTGATCCACGTCAACGCGGCCGACGAGATGTACGCGGCGCTCCATGGGGTCGACGACCCCGAGCAGAAGCGGCGCATCATCGGCCGCCTGTTTGTCGACGTCTTCCAGCGCGAGTCGGCGAAGGTTCTGGTGGGGGGGACGGCACCGCGGTGGCTGGCGCAGGGGACGATCTATCCGGACGTCATCGAGTCCGCAGGCGCCAAGACCAAGAAGGCGCACACGATCAAGTCGCACCACAACGTCGGCGGCCTGCCGGAAACGCTGCATCTGAAGCTCCTGGAGCCGCTGCGCGAGCTCTTCAAGGACGAGGTGCGCGAGCTGGGCCTGGCGCTCGGCCTGCCGCGCGAGATGGTGTTCCGGCATCCGTTCCCGGGTCCGGGGCTGGGCGTGCGCATCCTCGGTGCGGTCACGCGCGAGCACGCGGAACTCCTGCGCCGCGCCGACGCCATCTTCATCGACGAGCTCCGCCTTGCGCGTGACTCCGACGGCAAGAGCTGGTACGACCTCACCGCGCAGGCGTTCGCCGTGTTCCTGCCGGTGCGCTCGGTCGGCGTGATGGGCGACGGCCGCACGTACGAGCACGCGGTCGCGCTGCGCGCGGTGCAGACGACCGATTTCATGACCGCGCACTGGGCGCGGCTGCCGTTCGACCTCCTTGCCAACGTGTCGAACCGGATCACCAACGAAGTCCGCGGCATCAATCGCGTCGTCTACGACATATCCGGCAAGCCACCGGCGACGATCGAGTGGGAATAGCGGGTCCGTGACCGGCGCGCTGACGATGGAAACAGACGAGGCCTGGATGGCCGAGGCGCTGGCACTCGCCCGCGCCGCGCAGGCGCGCGGCGAGGTGCCGGTGGGCGCGATCGTCGTCAAGGATGGCGCCATCGTCGGCCGCGGCGGCAATGCGCCGGTCGCCGACCACGATCCGACGGCGCACGCGGAGATCGCGGCGCTGCGCGAAGCCGGCCGGGCGCTCGGCAACTATCGGCTTCCGGGCTGCGACCTCTACGTGACCATCGAGCCTTGCGCGATGTGCGCGGGTGCGATTCTGCACGCGCGGATCGGGCGCGTCGTCTTCGGTGCACGCGATCCCAAGACGGGCGCCTGCGGCTCGGTCGTCGATCTCTTCGCGCTGCCGCAACTCAATCATCACGCGTCCGTGACGAGCGGCGTGCTCGCCGGGGAATGCGGCAGGCTCCTGTCGGATTTCTTCGGCGCGCGGCGCTGAGAGCGGACGATGCCGCAACGCACGTACGGGATCGGGCTGTACGCGCCGGCGGGCTTCGTGACGGATCCCGGCCGCGATCGAGCGCGCCGTGCACCTGCTGTCCTCGCTCGGCCACAGGGTCATCGTCGATCCGACGTGCGCGACCCGCTGGCAGCGGTTTTCCGCGGTCGACGACGAGCGGCTTGCGGCGGTACTGCGCATGGCCGCGGATCCCGCCGTCGAGCTTGCCGTGGCCGCGCGCGGTGGTTACGGCTGGTCGCGGCTCCTCGACCGGATCGATTTTTCGGCGCTCGCCGGATCCGGAAAGCGGTGGATGGGCCACAGCGACTTCACGGCGTTCCAGCTCGCGGCGCTGGCGCACGCCGGTATGACGACGTTTGCGGGGCCGATGGCCGTGTACGACTTCGGCGCTGCGGTGCCGTCGGCGTTCACCCTCGACCATTGCTGGGAATTGCTGGAGAGCCGGCGATACGAGGTCGAGTGCGCGCTCGACGGTCCCGACTTCATCGGCGACGGGACGCTCTGGGGCGGGAACCTGGCGATGGTCGCCCACCTCGCGGGCACGCCGCACATGCCGCGCGTGGACGGCGGCATCCTGTTTCTCGAGGACATCGGCGAGCATCCCTACCGGATCGAGCGGATGCTCCATCAGCTCGACTTCGCCGGCGTGCTCTCGCGGCAGCGCGCCGTGCTCCTCGGCAGCTTCAGCGGATACGACCTCGGTCCGACCGACAATGGATACGACGCCGCCGCGATGGTCGAGCACGTCCGCACGCGCCTGAGCATCCCGGTTTACACCGGCCTGCCGTACGGGCATTGCCCCGAGAAGCTCACGCTGCCCGTCGGCGGCCATTGCGCACTGGCCGTGCACGGCGGCCGCGCGCGGCTCGTGCTCAGCAATTACACGCGGAGAGCCTAGGGCCCGCGCGAAACGGCGAACCGCGTACTCGGCGTCGCCGATCGCGGTCCCGCGCGCGTCGAACGTCCGCTCGACGAAGTGCGCGGCGCCGTCGCGGTCGATGGTGAGCACCGTCGAGCAGCGCGTTCCGTAGGTTTCGCTGACGATGAAGGGCGCCGCGAGCAGCCGTTCGCGATCGAGCGGTATCCCGGTCGCGGGCAGCTGCATGGTCGGGCGCGCCCGTCGTGTCGCCGAGCATCGCGAACAGCGGGTCGAGGTCCCGGTCGGCACGCGCACACCATGCGCGCAGCGCCGCCTTGGTCCGCGCGACCTTCGGCCACGGCGTGTCGAGCGCGGCGTTCGAAACGCCATGGATCCCCGGCGCCAGCGCTCGCGTCGCATCGGCGCGGTTCGAGCCCCAGCAGGCCTCGCGCACGGTGCCCGCGACGAGATTGAAGCCGTTGCAGGCCCGCGCGCACGCGACGACGCGCGCGACGCTGCCCGACGGCGGCGCCGGATCGGCGAGCACCGCGGGCACGAGCGCCCCTCGCGACGGCGCGTTCGGATCGTGACGCGCCGGCTCGCGGACGTTGGTCACGAACGCCCAACGCGCTTCGCGCGTGACGCCGAACCAGGTGCCGCCGGCCTTGATGTCGCGGCCCGCGAGCCAGCCCGCGTCCCACCAGGCCGCCGGAGCGGCGGGGCGCGCGTGGTATTCGTCGCGGTTGGCGGCGACGACGAGCGCGAACAGCGGGTGCGCATCGAGCGCGAACAGCGCGAGGCACATGCGCGACCGCGCTCCGGTTTCGACTTACGCGGTTCCCAGCGGCCTACCGGCCGGCGGGATGGCGTAGGGCAGGGAGAGCGGCGCCAGCGTGGGACCGGTCGGCGCACCGAGACGGGCGTCGGCGCGATCGGCCGCCGCGAGCTGCAGCACCGCGAGGAGGTCGCATCCGCCGCCCGGTGCGGCCGCGGCGTTGACGACGGTGCCGCACGGCTGCTCGCCGAACGCGGCGCTGAACAGGCGCTCGCCGGCGGAGACCTTCGGCGAGTCGGCGTGAAAGACGAACGCGCGCTCCTTGAGTCGACCCAGGTACTGCGTCCGGGCGATGATCTCCTGCCCGGTGTAGCAGCCCTTCCTGGAAATCGATGCCCGCCAGCAGGTCCGAGTTCGCGGTCTGCGCGACGAAGAGGTCCTGGGTTGCTGCCGTGATGACCGGCACGCCGGCGCGTATCGTCAGCCACTGCCAGACTTCGTAGGACGCGGGCGTCGCGTGTCGCACCAGGTCGGCGCGAACGCGCTCCGCCGCGTGGCCAGGCGCGATGACGACGATACCGCGGGCCCGGCAATCCGAGCACGGTTGCCGATCCGAGTGGCCGCAGCTCGAAGGGCGCCGGCGCCGCACCCCACGCGGCGCGCAGCGCGTCGCCGCCGCGAGGCCCACCCACACCGATGCGCGATGTTGCGTCGGAAACGTCCGACAGCGTGACCTTCGCGCGCAGGATGTACATGGAAAGGCGTTTCGCGACCGATTGCGCGATGTCGGCCGGAACGAGCGCGAGGAAGCGCTCCGGGTCCGCCGGGTCGCGCCACAGCGACGGGATTGGCGAGCATCCGCCCCTTCGGCGAGTTGAAGCTTGCGTGCCCGCATGCCCCGGGCGCGAGGCCGACGACGTCGGCCGAGACCTGGCCCTGCAGGAACGTCGCGGCGTCTGCTCCCGGCGATCGCGAGAACGTGCAAGCGGCGCGAGATCGCAGGCCGCGGCGCCCGTCGCGGGCCGCGAGCAGCGGCGCGTCGGAATGCGCGGGGTTCCGGACGGGATCGGTGGTCATCGAGCGGCGCTCGGCCATGGGTTCAGGCCCGTCGGACGGTTCGAAAAGCGGCGGGCGCATCGCCATGCTCCTGAATTTCGTGCTAAAATTGAATGTTAGCTCGCCGTGCCGCCGTTTTTCCGGATTTCCCGGGGTTGGCGTCGGGAACGAGCAAATTCGCAGACCCGCGCACCTCAGGGTGCCCGATCCGCGGCCGGCAGACAACCGCCGGCGCGGTCGAGCCATTGGCGGGTCGTGGTCCAACCCTGAAAGGAGTGCGGTAATGTCCGTCACCATGCGACAAATGCTGGAAGCCGGGGTTCACTTCGGCCACCAGACGCGGTACTGGAATCCGAAGATGGCCGAGTACATCTTCGGCCAGCGCAACAAGATCCACATCGTCAACCTCGAGAAGACGATGCAGCTCTACCAGGAGGCGATGAAGTACATCCGCCAACTGGCCTCGAACAAGGGTACGGTGCTGTTCGTCGGCACCAAGCGCCAGGCACGCGAAATCGTCGCCGAGGAAGCGCGGCGCTGCGGGATGCCCTACGTCGACGCGCGCTGGCTTGGCGGCATGCTGACCAACTTCAAGACCGTCAAGGCGTCGACCAAGCGCCTGAAGGACCTCGAGCAGATGCACCAGGACGGCACGTTCGAGAAGATGAACAAGCGCGAGGCGCTGACGCTGCAGCGCGAGATGGCGAAGCTCGACAAGAGCCTCGGCGGCATCAAGGACATGGCGGGCCTGCCCGACGCACTGTTCGTCATCGACGTCGGCTATCACAAGATCGCGATCACCGAGGCCACCAAGCTCGGCATCCCGATCGTCGCGGTGGTCGACACCAACCATTCGCCGAT
Organism: uncultured beta proteobacterium; assembly: GCA_963833295.1. Taxonomy (GTDB): domain Bacteria; phylum Pseudomonadota; class Gammaproteobacteria; order Burkholderiales; family Casimicrobiaceae; genus CAIWHR01. The sequence goes on from CAWHXL010000001.1 coordinate 101,592, forward strand.
CGGCATCGCGCACGTGATTCCCGGCAACGACGACTCGAGCCGCGCCATCCGCCTGTACGCCCGCGGCGCCGCGGATGCGATCCTCGAAGGGCGCAGCGCGGTGATCCAGGAGATCGTCGAGGCCAGCGACGAGTTCGTCGAGGTCGCCGCCGACGCGTCGTCCTAGGCACGAGGGACTAGGCGGTATCAGGGGCCGGGCGCACGGCCCGCCCCCGATGCGCGGGGCGGAGCGCAGGACGCCGGCAGCCACGACAACGAACGGAACACGGAGCATCGAAATGGCGGAAATCTCCGCGAGCATGGTGATGGAGCTGCGCCAGCGCACGGGGCTGGGCATGATGGAGTGCAAGAAGGCGCTGACGGAGTCCGGCGGCGATGCGGCAAAGGCCGAGGAGCTGCTCCGGATCCGGAGCGGCGCCAAGGCGTCCAAGGCCGCGGGCCGGATCGCGGCCGAAGGCGTGGTCGGCGTGTACGTTGCGCCCGACGCCAAGACCGCGGCGATGGTCGAGGTGAACTGCGAAACCGACTTCGTCGCCAAGAACGACGCCTTTCGCGCGTACGCGGCCGAGATCGCCGCGCTCGTCGCGCGCGAGAATCCGTCCGATGTCGCGGCGCTCGGCGCGAAGGCGCTCGCGTCGGGCGACACCGTCGAGGCGCGCCGCGTCGCGCTGCGTGCAGAAGATCGGCGAGAACATCACGATCCGCCGTTTCGCGCGCAGCGTCGCCAAGGGGCGCATCGCGTCCTATGTCCACGGCGCCCGCATCGGCGTGCTGGTCGACCTGACCGGCGGGCAGGCTACGCTCGGCAAGGACCTCGCGATGCACGTCGCGGCAAGCAAGCCGATGGCGGTGAATGGCGATCAGGTTCCGGCCGACGTTCTCGACAAGGAGCGCTCGATTGCCGCGGCGCGCGCCGCCGAGTCGGGCAAGCCCGCCAACATCGTCGCCAAGATGGTCGAGGGCGCGGTGGCGAAATTCCTGGCCGAAGTCACGCTGCTCGCCCAGCCGTTCGTCAAGGGCGACGGCAAGGAGACGGTCGGTGCGCTGGTGAAGGCGCAGGGCGCGGTGGTCAACGGCTTCGTTCTCTACGTCGTCGGCGAGGGCATCGAGAAGAAGAAGGACGATTTCGCGGCCGAGGTCGCGGCGATGGCCAAGACGTAGCGCGGTCCCGCGACCGACCGTCCCACCACGACCGGAGCCCGCTGCCATGACCGCCAAACCCGCCGCCGTCACCGCTGCCGTCGTCGCGGCCCCGCATGCGCTCGAGCCCGCCTACCGGCGCATCCTGCTGAAGCTGTCGGGTGAGGCGCTGATGGGCAGCGACTCGTACGGGATCAACCGCGAGGTGATCGATCGCATCGTCGCCGAGATCGCCGAGGTGGTGCGGCTCGGCGTCGAGATCGCGGTCGTGATCGGCGGCGGCAACATCTTTCGCGGCGTCGCGCCCGGTGCCGCAGGCATGGACCGTGCGACCGCCGATTACATGGGCATGCTGGCGACGCTGATGAATGCTCTGGCGCTGCAGGACGCGCTGCGCCGGGCCGGCGTCGAATCGCGGGTCCAGTCGGCGCTGCGGATCGATCAGGTCGCGGAGCCCTACATTCGCGGACGGGCGTTGCGTCACCTCGAGGAGCGCAAGGTGGTGATCTTCGCCGCGGGCACCGGCAACCCGTTCTTCACCACCGACACCGCCGCGGCGCTGCGCGGCCGCGAGATGGGCGTCGACATCGTCCTGAAAGCGACCAAGGTCGACGGGGTCTACACGGCCGACCCCAACAAGGACGCGGCAGCGACGCGCTTCGCGACGCTCACCTTCGACGAGGCGATCGTCCGGAACCTGAAGGTGATGGACGCCACGGCGCTCGCGCTCTGTCGCGACCAGAACATGCTGCTCAAGGTCTTCTCGATCTACGTGCCGGGCGCGTTGAAGCGCGTGGTGCTGGGCGGGGACGAAGGAACGCTCGTCCACTGCTAGACGCGATGGTTTGTGACGGGTTCTGGCAGGTAGTGGGTCTGGAGGAACGATGATCGCTGACATCAAGAAATCCGCCGAGCAGAAGATGCAGAAGTCGGTCGAGGCGCTGAAGCACGACCTCGGCAAGGTCCGCACCGGCCGCGCGCACACGGGCCTCCTCGACCACATCCAGGTCGATTACTACGGCACGCCGATGCCCATCTCCCAGTGCGCGAACATCACGCTCGCGGACGCGCGCACGATCGCGGTGCAGCCGTGGGAGAAGAAGATGGTCCCGGTGATCGAGAAGGCGATCCGCGACTCCGACCTCGGGTTGAACCCGGCGACGTCCGGCGACGTGATCCGCGTGCCGATGCCCGCGCTCACCGAGGAGCGCCGCAAGGAGCTCATCAAGGTCGTCCGCCACGAGGCCGAGAACGCGCGCATCGCCGTGCGCAACATCCGCCGCGACGCGAACGACCACCTGAAGCGGCTGTTGAAGGACCACGCGGTCGCCGAGGACGACGAGCGCCACGCGCAAACCGATGTGCAGAAGCTCACCGACCGTTATATCGCCGAGATCGACAAGGTGCTCGCGGCGAAGGAAACGGATCTGATGGCGGTCTGAGGAACGGGACGGGAACGCATCGTGAGCACGACCCCGACCCTTCGCCCGCGCGACGCCTCTCGGCCGCGCCTCTGATCCCGATCGCCGGCATGTTTCCGAGCTCCACCCGCGATGTCCCCGAGCCGCGCGCCGTGCCGCGCCACGTCGCGATCATCATGGACGGCAATGGCCGGTGGGCGAAGCAGCGGATGCTGCCGCGCGTCGCGGGCCATCGCCGCGGCGTCGAAGCCGTCCGCGCGATCATCCTCGCCTGCATCGAGCTCGACATCGAGTTTCTGACGCTGTTCGCATTCTCGAGCGAGAACTGGCGGCGGCCGCCCGACGAGGTCTCGATCCTGATGGAGCTGTTCCTGCGGGCGCTCGAGCAGGAAGTGGCGAAGCTGCACGCGAACGGAATCCGGTTCAAGGTGATCGGCGACACGTCGGTGTTCGACGCGCGCATACGCGACCTCATCGCGGCGGGGGAGGCGCAGACCGCCGGCAACGCGCGGCTCACGCTGACCGTTGCGGCGAACTACGGAGGTCGCTGGGACGTCGCGCAAGCCGCGCGCAGGTACGTGGCCGAGCACCCGGAAGTGCTCCGCGCAAACGTGGAGTTCCCGCCGGAGGCGCTCGAGCCGTACCTGGCGATGGCCTATGCGCCGGAGCCGGACCTTTTCATCCGCACGGGTGGCGAGCAGCGGATCTCGAACTTCCTGCTGTGGCAGCTTGCGTACACCGAGCTCTACTTCACCGACATGCTGTGGCCGGACTTCGACGCCGTCGCGCTCAGCGCGGCGATCGAGTGGTATCGGCAGCGCGAGCGCCGGTTCGGCCGCACGAGCGAGCAGGTCCAGGCCGCCGGGGTCCGATACGCGACGCGGCCGGCGTGACCCCATGCTCGGGACGCGCATCCTGACGGCCGTCATCCTTGTCCCACTCGTACTCGCGGCGCTGTTCATGCTGACCCCGCTCGGCTGGGGCGCGGTGTCGCTGGGAGTGATCGGCGTCGCCGCGATCGAATGGGCGAACCTCGCCGGGTACCGGAAGCTGGTGCGCGCCTTGTTCGTCGCTGGAACGCTGCTGATCGGCGCCGTCGTGCTCGTCCCCCTTTCCTCGGCGGCGAGACGGCGTGGGCCGACGGCACGGTGCTCGCGATTTGCGGCGTCGCGACGCTGTTCTGGCTGCTCGTCGCGCCGCCCTGGCTCGCGTATCGCTGGAAGCCGGCGTCGCGGCTCGCGATGGCGGTCGTCGGTTGGGTCGTGCTGATCGGCGCGTGGGTCGCGCTCGTCGCGCTCAAGGTGCATTCGCCCTGGCTCGTGCTGGCGGCGATGGCGATCGTCTGGATCGCCGACACCGCCGCGTATTTCACGGGGCGTGCGTTCGGCCGGAACAAGCTCGCGCCGGAAGTGAGCCCCGGAAAGACCTGGGAAGGCGTCTACGGCGCGCTCGCGGCCGTGGCCGTCTACGCCGTCGCGCTCGTTCCGCTGGCGGCGGCGGCCGGGTATTCCGGCAGGGTGACGCCCCTAGCGGTCGGCATCTGGGTGGCCTTCACCCTCGCGCTGGTCGCGCTGTCGGTCGAAGGCGACCTCTTCGAATCGCTGCTGAAGCGGCACGCCGGCGTGAAGGACAGCGGCCGCCTGCTGCCGGGACACGGCGGCATTCTCGACCGCATCGATGCGCTGCTCGCCGCCATGCCTGCCGCCGCATTGCTCGCGCACGCGTACCTGCGATGACGCGCCGATCCGTCAGCGTACTGGGCGCCACCGGCTCGATCGGCGATTCCGCGCTCGACGTCATCGCGCGCCACGCCGACCGTTTCGTGGTGACGGCGCTGACCGCACACCGGCAGTGGGAGAAGCTTGCGGAATTGTGCCGGCAGCATCGCCCGGACGTCGCCGCGCTGTCCGACCCGGCGGCAGCGCGCTCGCTGGAGCGCGCGCTGGCAAGCGAGGGGCTGCCCACGCGCGTGCTCGCCGGTGAAGAAGGAGTCATCGAGGCGGCGGCGTTGCCGGGCGTGCACACCGTGGTGGCGGCCATCGTCGGCGCCGCGGGCTTGCGGCCGACCCTCGCCGCTGTGCATGCCGGCAAGCGGATCCTGCTCGCGAACAAGGAGGCGCTGGTGATCGGCGGGGCCGTGTTCATGGCTGCCGTCGCCAAGGGCGGCGCCATGCTGCTGCCGATCGACAGCGAGCACAACGCGATCTTCCAGTGCCTTCCCGTCGATTATTCGCGCAATCCGGTCGCGTCGGGCGTGCGCCGCATACTGCTGACGGCCTCCGGCGGACCGTTCCGTCGGCGCCCGCTCGCGGAACTCGCCTCCGTCACCGTTGACGAAGCCTGTGCGCATCCGAACTGGGTGATGGGGAGAAAGATCAGCGTGGACTCCGCGACGATGATGAACAAGGGCCTGGAAATGATCGAGGCGCACTGGCTGTTCGGCGTGCCGCGGGAGCGAATCGAGATCGTCATCCATCCGGAAAGCGTCATCCACTCGCTGGTCGAGTACGTCGACGGCTCGATGCTCGCCCAGCTCGGCCACCCCGACATGCGCACGCCGATCGCGCAGGCGCTCGCCTTCCCGGAGCGCATCGACACCGAGGTCCCCGCGCTCGAGCTCGTGCGGCGCGGCTCGCTGACGTTCGAGGCTCCGGACCGCGACCGCTTTCCGAGCCTCGACCTCGCGTATCGCGCCCTGGGCGCCGGCGGCACGGCACCGGCCGTGCTGAACGCGGCGAACGAGGTCGCCGTCGCGGCCTTCCTCGGGGGACGCATCCGCTTCACGGACATCGCGCCGGCGTGCGCGGAGACGCTCGCGCGATTGCCGGCGCGCCCGGCCGGCACGCTCGGCGACGCGCTTGCCGCCGACGCCGAAGCGCGCGCAGTGGCCCGTCAGTGGCTCAAGCTTCCGGTGGCCGCCTGATGGATCCCGTCACCAAGGTCCTCGCCTTCCTCGTCGTGCTCGGCGTGCTCGTCGTGTTCCACGAGCTTGGCCACTTCTTCGTTGCGCGCTGGTGCGGCGTGAAGGTCCTGCGCTTCTCGGTCGGATTCGGCCGCGTCGTCTGGTCTCGGCGCATGGGCCGTGACGGCATCGAGTGGGCGCTCTCGGCGGTGCCGCTCGGCGGCTACGTGAAGATGCTGGACGAGCGCGAAGGCGCGGTGGCGGCGGAGGACCTTCCGCGCGCCTTCAATCGGCAAAGCGTCGGGAAGCGGATCGCGATCGTCGCGGCCGGTCCGATCGCGAACCTGCTGCTCGCCGTGCTGCTGTTCACGGGAACATTCCTCTCCGGCATCCCCGGACAGCGCGCGTTGCTCACCGACCCGCCGACGGGCACGGCCGCGGCCGACGCCGGGATCCGCGATGGTGATCTCGTCGTCGCCGTCGACGGCGCGCCGGTGCGAAGCTGGCAGGACCTGCGCTGGCGCCTCCTGCGCGCTTCGGGGGCGAGCGATGCGACGATCGAGGTCGAGCGACCCGACGGCGCGCGGCGGCGCCGCGGCATCTCGCTCGCCGCCGTGTCCGGCGCCGACTGGGAGGGCAATTTCATGTCGACGCTCGGGCTGCGCGCGGACCTCGGCGCGCCGCTGATCGACGAGGTCGTCCCCGACAAGCCCGCCGCGCGGGCCGGATTGCAGGCGGGCGATCGCATCGTCGCGATCGACGGCGTGCCCGTGCGTTCGCCCGCCGAGGTCGCCGCCAGGACCAACGCGAAGCCCGGCGGCGAGGTGACCTTCCGCGTCGTCCGCAACGGTGTCGAGCGGGACGCGGTGATCACCACGGAGATCGTCGAGCAGGGGGGGCGCAAGGTCGGGATCGCCGGCGTGCGGCTCAAGGTGGATCCGGCGATCGCCGAGCGGCTGGCGGTGACGGTGCGGTATGGCCTGTTCGACGCGTTTGCCCAGGGCGCGCGCAAGACCTGGGAGCTGACGGTATTCACTCTGCGGATGCTGGGACGCATCCTGATCGGCGAAGCGTCGATCAAGAACATCAGCGGACCCATCACGATGGCGGACTTCGCGGGCCAGTCGGCGCAGGCGGGAACGCTCGTGTTCGTCGGGTATCTCGCGCTGATCAGCATCAGCCTCGGCGTGCTCAACCTGCTTCCGGTTCCGCTGTTGGATGGGGGTCATTTGCTGTATTATTTTGCGGAAATCATCAAGGGCAGTCCCGTCTCCGACCGCGCCTTCGAGGTCGGCCAGCGCATTGGCATGGCCATGCTGGCAGTCTTGATGGCGTTGGCGCTTTTCAATGACCTTTCCCGTCTGTTCTAGACCCCGTCGGCGCAGTTCGCCTTCGGCGCGCCGCCATTTCGGCGCCGCCGTCGTCGTCGCACGCGTCCTGCTCGCGCTCGCGGTGCTGCTGGCGCCGCGGCTGGCGTCGGCCATCGAGCCGTTCGTCGTCAAGGACATCCGCGTCGAGGGCGTGCAGCGCACGGAGGCCGGCACCGTCTTCTCGTACCTGCCGATCAAGATCGGCGACCGCATCGACGACGAGAAAGCCGCGCAGGCGGTGAAGGCGCTGTTCGCGACCGGGTTCTTTCGCGACGTGCGGCTGGAAGTCGAGGACAGGAGCGTTCTGGTCGTCATCGTCCAGGAACGGCCGACGATCAGCAATGTCACGATCTCGGGCAACAAGGAGTTCGACACCGACACGTTGAAGAAGGCGCTGAAGGAGATCGGCCTTACCGAGGCGCGAATCTTCGACCGCTCGGCGCTGGATCGTGCCGAACAGGAGATCAAGCGCCAGTACGTGTCGCGGGGAAGGTACGCCGCGAAGGTCACGGTCACCGTCACGCCGCAGGAGCGCAACCGGGTCGCCGTGAACATCTCGATCGAAGAAGGCGAGGTGTCGAAGATCGCGCGCATCAACATCGTGGGCGCCAGCGCCTTTTCGGAGAGCGAGCTCCTCGCGCAGATGACGCTCACCACCCCGGGCTGGACCACGTGGTACACGAAGAACGACCAGTACTCGAAGCAGAAGCTCTCGGCGGACCTCGAGACGCTGCGCAGCTTCTACCAGAACCGGGGCTACCTCGAATTCAACGTGGATTCCACGCAGGTGTCGATCACGCCGGAAAAGGAAGACGTCTTCATCACGATCAATGTGACGGAGGGCCCGCGTTACACCGTTTCCGACATCCGGCTCGCCGGCGATCTCCCGGTCCCGGGACTCGAGCTCCAGAATCTGGTGCAGATCCGCCCCGGTGACGTGTTTTCGCGCGAGCGCCTGCAGACGAGCACCAAGGCGATCAGCGACCGGCTGGGCACCGAGGGATTCGCGTTCGCCAACGTCAACGCCGTGCCCGACCTCAACCGCGAGAAGCTCCAGGTCGCCTTCACGATCTTCGTCGATCCGGGTCGGCGGGTGTACATCCGCAAGGTCAATATCAGCGGAAACGTCAGGACGCGCGACGAGGTGATCCGGCGCGAGATGCGACAGCTCGAGAGCGCCTGGTACGACGGCGCGCGGATCGAGCGCTCGAAGATCCGGGTCAAGCGGCTGGGCTATTTCGACGACGTCAACCTCGAGACCCCCCCGGTCGCCGGCACCACCGACCAGGTGGACATCGACGTCACCGTCACCGAGAAGAACACCGGAACGCTGCTTGCCGGCATCGGCTACTCGAGCGCGGAAAAATTCGTGTTCAACGCGTCGATCTCGCAGGCGAACATCTTCGGCAGCGGCAATTCGCTGGTCGCGGCGATCAATACCAGCCAGACGAATCGCGTGATCTCGCTGGCGTTCACCGAGCCGTACTGGACGGTCGACGGGGTGTCGCGGACGCTGGAGGTCTACCAGCGGAACACGGATCCCGGATCGCTCTCGGTCTCGCAGTACGAGTCGTCGACGACCGGTGCGGCGGCAGCGTTCGGCATTCCGATCACCGAGACCGATTCCGTCAACGTCGGGATCCGCTACGAGCACACGCAGCTCACCCTGACGTCCGCCAGCCCGCCGTCCTACATCATCTACGTCGCGCAGTTCGGCAGCATCACGGACAGCTACGTGCTCTCCGGCGGGTGGGCGCGTGACACCCGCGACGACATCCTCTATCCTACGCGGGGACGGGTGCAGAGCCTGCTGGCCGAGGTGGCGCTGCCGGTCGGCGACCTCCAGTATTACAAGCTGAATTACCTCCAGCAGAACTTCGTGCCGATTTATCGGGGACCTCGTGCTGATGTTGCGTGCCGACCTCGGCTATGGGGACGGGTATGGCGGGTTGCCTCTGCCCTTCTTCAAGGCGTTCTACGCCGGCGGTGTCGGCTCCGTCCGTGGCTTCCAGCAGAGCTCGCTCGGACCGCAGGACATCTACGGCAACGCGACCGGGGGCAAGCGCAAGATCGTCGGCAACGTGGAGCTTTTCTATCCGGTGCTGAAGGGGGACAAGTCCGTGCGGGCGAGCGTCTTCGCCGACGCCGGCCAGATCTATGTCGACGGCAAGGAGCTCCCCGGGCGCGAGCAGTATGATCTCCAGGGATTCCGCTACTCGGCCGGGGTCGGGCTCGCGTGGAACTCGCCGGTCGGCCCGTTGAAGTTCAGCTACGCCATCCCGCTGAACGACAAGGCGCTGGACAGGATCCAGCACTTCCAGTTCCAGGTGGGAACGATATTCTGACATCCGCAGGAGATGCACTTGAACCGCAGTTCCAGACTCATTTCGGCCGGCGTCCTCGGCCTCGCTGCGCTGCTCGCGGTCGGCACGGGGCACGCGCAGGCTGCCGATTACAAGATCGGCTTCGTCAACACCGAGCGACTGTTCCGCGACGCGGCACCGGCGAAGCGCGCGCAGCTCAAGCTGGAGAAGGAGTTCGCCGCCCGCGACGCCGACATCCAGAAGCTTTCGAAGCAGGTGCGCGATCTGCAGGCGTCCCTCGAGAAGGACGGCGTCACGATGTCGGAGGCCGAGCGCCGCAACAAGGAGCGCGACCTCGCCAATCTGTCACGCGATCTGACGCGCGGGCAGCGCGAGTTCCGCGAAGACCTGAACCTGCGCCGCAACGAGGAGCTCGCGAGCGTGCAGGAGCGCGCCAACAAGGTGATCCAGCAGATCGCCGAAGCGGAGAAGTTCGACCTGATCCTGCAGGACCCGGTCGTATTCGCCAGCCAGAGGATCGACATCACCGACAAGGTGATCAAGGCGCTCGCCGACAAGTAGCGGCGGGCGGCGGCTCGTCCAGCGGGCGCTTCCCGCCGGCGTCCACCGACATCGCAGCGGCCCGTGCCCATTACCCTATCCGAACTCGCGTTGCGCTCCGGAACGACCGTCGACGGCGACGGGTCGCTCGTCGTTTCGCACGTGGCGACACTCGAGTCCGCGGGTCCGGGCGCGATCGCGTTCGTCGCCAATCCGAAGTACCGGCACCAGCTCGCCACGACGCGCGCGACGGCGGTGATCCTGGCACCCGAGCTCGCCGGAGACACGCCGCTGGCCAAGCTCCTCAGCCCCGCACCCTATGCGGCGTACGCGAAGGTGGCGGCCATCCTGCACCCGCCGGAGCCGGTTGCTGCCGGGATTCACCCGTCTGCCGTCGTCGATACGCACGCCCGGGTGGCGCCTAGCGCCGCCGTGGGTCCTCATGCCGTCATCGGCGCGCACACCGTCATCGGCGAACGCGCGTACGTCGGGGCTGGAAGCGTCGTCGGCGCGGCCGTTTCGATCGGTGACGACGCCGTGCTCCATGCCAACGTGACCGTCTACGATCGCTGCATCGTGGGTCCGAGGACCATCCTGCACTCCGGGGCGGTCATCGGTGCCGACGGCTTCGGCATGGCCGAGGAGGACGGGCGCTGGCTCAAGATTCCGCAGATCGGGCGCGTGGTGATCGGCGCCGATGTCGAGATCGGCGCCAACACCACGGTCGATCGCGGCGCCCTCGACGACACCGTGATCGAGAACGACGTCAAGCTCGACAACCAGATCCAGGTGGGCCACAACTGCCGGATCGGCGCCCACACGGGCATCGCCGGTTGCGTCGGAATCGCCGGCAGCACGCGAATCGGCAGGAATTGCCGGATCGGTGGCGCAGCCATGATTTCCGGGCACCTCGAGATTTGCGACAACGCCGTGATCGCCGGGGGCGCCCAGGTTGGCAGCTCGATCACCGTACCCGGCGTCTACATCAGCGCGCTTCCCGCGCTGCCGTTCCGGAAGTGGCGCCAGGTGGTGTCGGCGATTCGCCGGCTGCCGAGTCTCGAATCACGCGTGCGCCGATTGGAGGGCGCCGAGCCCGGCGCGGGCCCGGCCGATCCGGCCGAAGCGGGCGAGGAGGAGCGATGACGACCACAAAGTCCGGTGCGATGGACATCGAGGAGGTCATGCGGTACCTGCCGCATCGGTATCCGTTCCTGCTCGTCGACCGCATCACCGAGCTCGTGGAGAACAAGACGATTGCCGGCATCAAGAACGTGACGATGAACGAGCCGTTCTTTCAGGGGCATTTCCCCGGCTATCCGGTGATGCCCGCGGTGCTCGTGATCGAGGCGCTCGCCCAGCTCGCGTCGATCCTCGCGTGGAAGATCGCGGGCCGCTCGCCGGGCGACGGGACGATCATCTTCTTTGCCGCCATCGACAACGCGCGCTTCCGGCGCCAGGTCCGCCCCGGCGACCAGCTGGTGCTCGAAGCCGACGTCGAGCGGATGGTGCGCGGCGTCGGCAAGTTCGCGGTGCGCGCCAAGGTCGACGGCGAGATCGTCGCCGAAGCCAACCTGATGGCGGCGATGCGCATACCCGACAAGAAGCCGAGCCGTGCCTGACCCGATGGCACGTATCCATCGGACGGCGCTGGTCGACCCGACGGCCGAACTCGCGGCGGACGTCGAAGTCGGTCCGTATTCGATCATCGGCGCGCGAGCGTCCCTCGGTTCGGGCACGATCATCGGTCCCCATGTCGTCATCGCCAACGGGGTACGATTCGGCGCGCGCAACCGCGTGTTCCAGTTCGCGTCGATCGGCGAGATTCCGCAGGACCAGAAATACGGCGGCGAGCCCACGACGACCACGATCGGCGACGACAACGTCTTTCGCGAGTTCGTCACCGTCAATGCGGGCACCGCGCAGGATCGTGGCGACACGGCGATCGGCAACCGCAACCTGTTTCTCGCCTATACGCACGTCGCGCACGACTGCGTGGTCGGCAACAATACCGTCTTCTCCAACAATGCCCAGATCGCGGGCCACGTGCGCATCGGCGACTGGGCGGTGCTCGGCGCGTTCGCCGGGGTGCACCAGTTCTGCCGCGTCGGCAGGCATGCGATGCTCGGGACGTACTCGGTGGTGCTGCAGGACGTTCCGCCCTTCGTCACGGTGCTGGGCTATCCGGCCAAGCCGCACGGGATCAACAGCGAGGGCCTGCGTCGCCGCGGCTTCCCGGCGGAGGACATCCTGGCGGTCAAGCGGGCCTACAAGGCGCTCTACCGGGAGGGGCACAGCTACGACGACGCGCGCTCGCTGATCGCCGGCGCGGCGAAAGGCACGCCCGCGCTCGTTCCGCTCGCCGAGTTCCTCGCCGAGCCCGGTCGCGGCATCGTGCGTTGAGCGCGGGCCCGGCCGCACGATGCGCGACATCTCGCAGCCCACCGGCGCCGTGACCATCGGCATCGTCGCCGGCGAGGCTTCGGGCGACGCGCTTGGCGCGACGCTGATCCACGCGGTGCGAAAGAGGTTGCCGCTCGCGCGCTTCGTCGGCGTGGCCGGCCCGAAGATGGAGGCGGCGGGGTGCGAGCCCTGGTACCCGATCGAGACCCTGTCGGTGCGTGGTCTCGTCGAGGTGCTGTCGCGGCTTCCGCAGCTATTCGGCCTGCGCCGCGCGCTGGCGCGGCGGCTGGTGGCCGAGCGCGTGCCGCTGTTCATCGGAGTCGACGCCCCGGATTTCAATCTCGGCCTCGAGGCAAAGCTGAAGCGCAACGGCGTGCGCACGATCCACTTGGTCAGTCCGTCGATCTGGGCGTGGCGCCGCGAGCGCGTGCGCAAGATCCGGCGCTCAGTCGATCGCATGCTCGCGCTGTTCCCGTTCGAGCCGCCGCTGTACGAGGCGGCCGGCGTGCCCGTGACCTTCGTCGGTCACCCGTTGGCCAACGAAGTGTCCCTGCGCGGGTCGCGGCGCGAAGCGCGCGAGCAGCTGAAGCTCGGGATGGCGGTGCCGGTGTTCGCGCTCCTGCCGGGAAGCCGCGCGTCGGAAATCGACATGCACGGCGACCTGCTGCTGCAGACCGCTGCGGCGCTCCGCGCGATGCGGCCCGAGGCCAGGTTTGTCGTTCCGCTGGCGACGCGTCCGACGCGCGACCGGTTCGAGGCGGCGATCTATCGGCTCGGACTGGAGGCGCTGCCGCTGACGCTGCTCTATGGACACGCGACGGATGCGCTGCGGGCCGCCGACGTCGCCCTCGTCGCATCGGGAACGGCAACGCTCGAGGCTGCGCTGGCGGGGTGCCCGCACGTCATCTTCTACAAGTTGAACCCCGTGACGGCATTCATCGTCGGCCGCAAGCTGCTGCTGCCCTGGGTCGGACTGCCGAACATCCTCGCCGGCAAGTTCGTGGTGCCGGAGCTGCTGCAGGACGACGCGACGGTCGACAACCTCGCACAGGCCGCGGGCAACCTCTACGATGACACGGTGACGCGGCGGCGGCTCGAAGCGCTGTTCGCCGGGCTCGCCACGTCGCTCGCCATGGACACCGGCGGGCTCGCCGCGGAGGCCGTCACGGCAGAGTTGCGCGCTGCGGGGGTTGCATGCTGATCGCCGATCCAGGATGTCTCGTCGCCGGTGTCGACGAAGCGGGCCGCGGACCGCTGGCCGGGCCGGTCGTTGCGGCCGCCGTGATCCTCGATCCGGCGCGACCGATCGCGGGCCTGCGCGATTCGAAGCTGCTATCGGCGACGACACGCGCGCGGCTCGCGATCGAGATCCGGGCCCACGCGCTGGCGTGGGGGCTCGGCGCGGCGGACGTCGCCGAGATCGACGCGCTCAACATCCTGCAGGCGACCATGCTCGCGATGCGCCGCGCGGTGGAGTCGCTCTCCGTCGCGCCCGGCGAGGCCTGGGTCGACGGCAACCGCTGCCCCGATCTCGCGTGTCCCATGCGCGCCATCGTCAAGGGAGACCGCGATGTCGCGGTCATCTCGGCGGCGTCGATCCTCGCCAAGACGGCGCGCGATGCAATGCTGGTGGAGCTCGACCTCGCCTATCCGATCTACGGCTTCGGGCACAACAAGGGATACGGTACGCCGGACCACCTGGCGGCGCTGGCGCTACATGGCCCCTGTCCGGCCCATCGCCGCAGCTTCGCCCCTGTGGCGCAGGCGGTCTTCGCGTTCTGACGCGCCACCCATCGAGGAGTTGCCGATGATTCACTGCGTGTTGCACGATCCGAACGATTCAGTCGCGGTCGTCGTCGTGGAGGGCGTCAAGGCGGGAACGATGCTGACGGGTCTCGTCCTCGACGAGGACCGCACGATAACCGTGCCCTGTGTCCAGGACATACCGCTCGGCCACAAGGTCGCGCTGAAGGACATGGCCCCGGGCGACACCGTGATCAAATACGGCGTCGACATCGGCAAGGTGGTCCAGGCGATCCGCACCGGGCAGCATGCGCACGTTCACAACATCAAGACGAAGCGTTGGTGACATGGCGATGCAAACGACTTTCCGGGGATACCGCCGCGAGAACGGCCGCGTCGGCGTGCGCAACCACGTCATCGTCCTGCCGGTCGACGACCTGTCCAATGCGGCGTGCGAGGCGGTCGCGCACAGCGTCAAGGGCGCGCTGGCGATCCCGCATCCTTATGGCCGGCTGCAGTTCGGCGCGGACCTCGACCTGCATTTCCGCACGCTGATCGGCGCCGGCAGCAACCCGAATGTGGCCGCCGTCGTCGTGGTCGGCATCGAGGACCAGTGGGCGAAGAAGGTCGCCGACGGCATCGCCGCGACCGGCAAGCCGGTGACCGGTCTCGGCATCGAGCTCCACGGCGACCACGACACGATCATGCGGGCGTCGAAGGCGGCGAAGGAATACGTGCAGTGGGCGAGCGAGCGGCAGCGGGTCGAATGCGACCTCGGGGAGCTCTGGGTTTCGACCAAGTGCGGCGAATCCGACACGACCTCCGGCTGCGGCGCGAACCCGACGGTCGGCGACGCGTTCGACAAGCTCTACGCCGCCGGCTGCACGCTGGTGTTCGGCGAGACCACGGAATTGACCGGCGGCGAGCAGATCGTCGCCGCGCGCTGCCGCGACGACCGGGTCCGCGCGCAGTTCATGGCGGTGTTCGATCGCTACCAGGCCGTGATCGACCGCCACAAGACCTCCGACCTCTCCGACTCGCAGCCGACGAAGGGCAACATCGTCGGCGGCTTGACGACGATCGAGGAGAAGGCGCTCGGCAACATCCAGAAGATCGGGAAGCAATGCGTCGTCGACGGCGTGCTCGACAAGGCGGAGGTTCCGACCGGCCCCGGACTGTGGTTCATGGACAGCTCGTCGGCGGCCGCCGAGATGGTCACGCTGTGCGCCGCGTCGGGCTTCGTCGTCCACTTCTTCCCGACGGGCCAGGGCAACGTGATCGGCAATCCGATCCTGCCGGTGATCAAGCTCTGCGCGAATCCGCGCACCGTGCGCACGATGAGCGAGCACATCGACGTCGACGTCTCGGGCCTGCTGCAGCGCGAGATCACGATGGGCGATGCCGGCGACCGGCTGCTCGACATGATGTTCCGCACGGTCAACGGCCGGCTCACCGCGGCCGAGGCCCTCGGACATCGCGAGTTCGTGCTGACGCGGCTCTACGAGAGCGCCTGACCGACGGCCCGCGCTCGCCTCGGCCTATACTTCGATGCATGCCGGAATTCCCGCCTCGCTGATGCCCGACAACTCCCTCGCGGGCGCCTTGGCGCTCCCCGATCTCGCGGCGATCCGGTCGGCGCACGCGCGGATCGCGCCCCACGTGCACCGGACACCGGTGCTCTCGTGTCGTTCGATCGACGCGGAGGTCGGCGCGTCGCTCCATTTCAAGTGCGAGAACTTCCAGAAGGTCGGTGCCTTCAAGGCGCGCGGCGCCGCCAACGCGGTGTTCTCGCTGTCCGACGAGGAGGCGCGGTGCGGCGTCGTCACGCATTCGTCGGGCAACCACGGCGCGGCGCTCGCCTACGCGGCGCGCGCGCGCGGGATTCCGGCGTGGGTCGTGATGCCCGAGAACGCGCCGAAGGTCAAGCAGGAGAACGTCCGGCGATTCGGCGCGACGATCCGCTTCTGCGCGCCGACCGTCGCGGCGCGCGAGGCGGCCTGCGCCGACGTCGAGCGGGAGACGGGCGCGACGCTCGTCCATCCCTTCGACGACGCGCGGGTGATCGCCGGGCAGGGGACCGCTGCCCTCGAGCTCCTCGACGCGGTGCCCGATCTCGACATCGTCATCGCGCCGGTGGGCGGCGGCGGACTGCTCGCCGGGACGGGAATCGCCGCCCGTTCGTCGCGTCCCGCGATGCGGGTCTACGGCGCCGAGCCGGCGAACGCCGACGATGCGGCGCGCAGCTTTCGCTCGGGCCGCGTCGAGCCGCTGCCGGCGTCGACGACGATCGCCGACGGCCTGCGCACCACGCTCTCCGCGCGCACGCTCGCCGCGATTCGCGCGCACGTCGCCGCGATCGGCACCGCGAGCGAGGAGGCGATCGTGCGCGCGATGCGGATGACCTGGGAGCGGATGAAGATCGTGATCGAGCCCTCGGCTGCCGTGCCGCTCGCCTGCATTCTCGAGCGCTCGCTCGACGTCGTGGGCGCGCGCGTCGGCGTGATCGTTTCCGGCGGCAACGTCGATCTCGACCGCCTGCCTTGGCAGGCGTGAGCGCGCACCCAGGTCGCCTGAGAACCTGGATCCGATACCTATGAACACGCACCTGCCGACGCCGAACTACCCGCGCTTCCACCTCGCCTTTCCGGTTGCCGATCTCGGCGAGGCGCGCCGCTTCTACGGCGGACTCCTCGGTTGCGCCGAAGGCCGCTCGTCCGACGACTGGGTGGATTTCGATTTCTACGGGCACCAGATCGTCGCGCACAAGGTCGGCGCCGCCGGGATGGCCGACGCGACCAGCCTGGTCGACGGGCAGAACGTTCCGGTGCGCCACTTCGGCGTCATCCTGGACGTGCCGGCGTGGCAGGCGCTGGCGGCGAAGCTCGAAGCGGCGGGCACGCGCGTTCATCATCGAGCCGTACGTCCGTTTCAAGGGACTGCCCGGCGAGCAGGCGACGATGTTCTTCCTCGACCCGTTCGGCAATGCGCTCGAGTTCAAGGCGTTCGCGGACATCGAACTGCTGTTCGCGAAGAACCGCTAGACCGATGCCGGTCGTCGCGCTCGGCGTGCTGCAGGACCTCGCCGCGCGTGCGCTGGCACGCGCCGGAGCCAACCCGACGATGGCAGCCGCAACCGCGAGCGCGCTCGTCTATGCGGATGCACGGGGGCTCGCGTCGCACGGCGTGGCGCGCGTCGTCCAGTATGCGACGCACCTCGCGAACGGGCGCGCGGACGGCGCTGCGCAACCGGAGATCGTGCGCGCGAGGGGCGGTGCCGTTCTGATCGACGCCAAATGCGGCCTCGCCTTCCCGGCGTGCGCCCTCGCGGTCGCCGAGGCGGTCCGCCGGGCGCGGGAATACGGCGTCGCCCTGTCCTGCGTGACGAACAGCCATCACTTCGGTGCCGCGGCATATCACCTGGAGCCCGTCGGCGCCGCGGGACTCGTGGGGCTCGCGATGGGCAACTCGCCTGCCGCGATGGCGGTCGCCGGAGGGCGGCGTCCGCTGCTCGGCACGAACCCGATCGCCGCGGTGTTTCCGCGCGGCGAGGCGCCACCGCTCCTCGTCGACCTGTCGTTGTCGGAGGTCGCGCGCGGCAAGGTGATGGTTGCCGCGAAGGAGGGCAGGGCGATCCCCCTGGGCTGGGCGCTCGACCGGGACGGCCACCCGACCACGGTCGCCAGCGCTGCGCTCGAAGGCACGATGGTGCCCATGGGCGGCGCCAAGGGCGCGATGCTGGCGCTCGTCGTCGAGCTCCTGGTGACGTGCGCTGACCGGCGCTGCGCTGGGCTTCGAGGCGAGCTCGTTCTTCGTCGACGAGGGCAACCGGCCGCGGCTCGGTCAGGGCTTTCTCGTGATCGATCCGGATGCGCTGGGCGGCACCGACGTCTATCGGACTCGCGTCGAAACGCTGATCGCCGAGATGACCCGGGACGTCGGCGTGCGGTTGCCCGGCCAGCGCCGGCGTTCGCTCGCCGCAACGGCCGAGGCGGAGGGCGTCCTGCTCTCGCCGGCGCTCCATCGCGCAATTGCAGCACCTGGCGGCGTGACGAATTCGATGACCGCCGTCGTCACCCGCCGCGCCGCGTTGCTGCTGAACGTCGCGCACGCGATCGACCACATGTTCCTGTTGATCTTCGCGACGGCAGTGGCGGCGATCGCCGTCGATTTCGGCTTCCCGGACTGGGAATCGCTGATGCCCTACGGCGTCGGCGCGTTCATGCTGTTCGGACTGGGATCGCTGCCTGCGGGGCGCCTCGGCGACCTGTGGGGCCGGCGGCAGATGATGCTGGTGTTCTTCTTCGGCATGGGCGCCTCGGCGCTGCTGATCGCGCACGACACGCGACGCGTGGCAGCTCGCGGGCGCGCTGACGCTGATGGGGGCGTTCTCGTCGATCTATCACCCGGTGGGTATTCCGATGCTCGTGCGGGGCGCGCCGCGCCCGGGGTTCGCGATCGGCGTCAACGGGCTCGCGGGAAACCTCGGCGTCGCCTTCGCGGCCGTGACGACGGGCCTGCTCGTCAAGTACGCCGGCTGGCGCGCGGCGTTCGTCGTGCCCGGCTTGCTCGCGATCGGTTGCGGCTTCGCCTTCGCGCGCGTCGCGCCGCGCGAGGCGGCGCCGCCGGCGAAGGGCGCAAGGCACGCCCGCGGCGCACGACGCGCCGGCGCTCGCGCGCATCTTCGTCGTGATGACGGTCGCCGCGATCTCGTCGAGCCTGCTGTTCAACTTCACGACCAACGGCAACGGCCAGCTGCTGCGCGAGCGCTTCGACAGGCATCGTCGGCGACCCGGCCGTGCTCGGCGCGCTGCTCGCCGGCGTCTACGTCGATCGCATCGTTCGCGCAGGTCGCGGTCGGCCTGATGATCGACCGCTATCCGCTGAAGCGCCTCTACTCGGCGTCGTCGCGCTGCAGGCACCGCTCTTCGTCGCCGCCGCCGGCGCGCAGCGGCTGGACGCTCTACGCGCTGCAGGTCGCGTTCATGATCGCGGTGTTCGGCGCGATTCCCTTCACCGACGCGATGATCGTCCGCTACGTCGACGACCGGATGCGCTCGCGCGTCTCCGGCATGCGTCTCGCGGTGTCGTTCGGCGTGAGCTCGGCCGCGGTGTGGCTGTTGGGGCCGGTCGTCAAGGCCGCCGGCTTCGGCACGCTGCTGGTGCTGATGGCCGGCATATCCGTGGTCACGCTGCTCGCGATCGCGCTGCTGCCGCCGCCGGCGCGCCGGCCGACGGCGCTTCCCGT
This sequence comes from uncultured beta proteobacterium, assembly GCA_963833295.1. Classification (GTDB taxonomy): domain Bacteria; phylum Pseudomonadota; class Gammaproteobacteria; order Burkholderiales; family Casimicrobiaceae; genus CAIWHR01. The sequence continues at coordinate 120,677 of CAWHXL010000001.1, forward strand.
CAGCGGGGCAGCGTCGCCGCAATCGCCTCGCGCAGCAGATTGAAGAGCCCGGGCGCGGCGGCGATCACCTCGTTCGAGCGCAGGAAATCCTTGCCGCCGGCGAAGTCGCCGACACGGCCCCCGGCCTCGTTGACGATCAGGGCGCCGGCGATCACGTTCCACGGCTTCTGGCTCATCACCCAGAAGCCGTCGAGCCGCCCCGCCGCGACGTAGGCGAGATCGAGCGCGCCGGCACCGGCGCGCCGGATGCCGGCGCACTCGCCGATGAGCGCATTGAAGACCGGCAGGTAGGCGGGCAGTTTCGCACTCGAGCGCGTCGGGAAGACGGTGCCGACGAGCGCATCCTCGAGGCGGACGCAGGTCGACGTCCGGATCGGCGTGCCGTTGTGCTGCGCACCCTTGCCCTTGATCGCGGTGTAGAGCTCGTCGCGGACCGGATCGAGCACGACGGCATGCGTGACGTCGCCGCCCTGGGTGAGGGCGATCGACACCGCGTAGTACGGATAGCCGTGGACGAAATTGGCGGTGCCGTCGATGGGATCGATGATCCACTTGTGAGCCTTGGTGCCGGAGTCCGGCGCCGCGCTGCGGATCTGGCTGACGATTTCGCCGGCCTCCTCGCCGACGATCGCGTGATCGGGAAAAGCGGCGCGCAGCGTCGCGATGATCGCGTTCTCGGCCTCGGTTTCGGCCTCGGACGCGATGTCGCCGTGGTCCTTCGCGTGGGCGGGACGCCGTTTCAAGTCCCGCGCGGCGTCGACGATCACGGACGCGGCGCGATGGGCGGCGCGGATGGCGACGGCGAGGATGGGGTCGTTGGTCATGGCGGGTCTGTCTTCGAGCCGTCGAGCTCTTCCTGTTCCATCCGGAGGTACGTGCCGTAGGCGTTGATCCGATTGGCCTCGGCGAACGCCGGAAGCCCCGAGAACCGCGACCAGTCGGTGCTGGCATACGCGTCGTCGAACGTCTGGAAATCCTTCACCGCCTTGCCCATCGTCTCGCGCAGGTAGGAGAGATAGTCGCGGGTCGTGACGAGATCGCGCTCGACGTTCGTGGACGCCGGGCCGTGGCCCGGGATGACGACCACCGCGTTCACCGCGATCATGGCGCCCATCGCCTTCAGCCAGCCGCGGCTGTCCGCCGTGCCCACGAACGGGATGCGTCCGGCGAAGATGAGGTCGCCGGCGAAGAGCACGCGATCCTCGACCACGAACATCATCGTGTCCTCCGGCGAGTGCGCGCCTCCCGAATAGATGAGCCGGAAAGTGAGTCCGCCGAGGCGGAAGTCCGTGTCGCCGTCGATCCAGACGTCGGGCGGGACGAGGTGCGTCTCGTCGTCGATCCAGGGGGAGAGCTCCGCGCGACGCTGTGCGAGCCGGTTGACGGCGAGCTCCGAGGAGAGATAGAGCTCGGCCTTGCGATGGGCCCAGATCTCGGCGCCCGCCTTCTTGAACTCCTGCAGCCCGTAGATGTGGTCGGCGTGATAGTGCGACACGATGACGCGGCGGATCGGCGCCCTGGTCACCGCGCCGATTGCGGCAATCATCGCGCGGCCGAGCGCGGGCGTCCCCAGCGCGTCGAACACGACGACGCCGTCGCCGGTCACGACGAACCCGGCATTCGACATGAAGCCCTTGTTCGCGATGCTCGCGGCTCCGGAGGCGCCCTGGAAGAACCACGCGTGCTCGGAGACGCGGCGCGGCGTCAGGACGATGTCGTCGGCGGCGCGGGCCGGAGCGGAGGCCGCGAAGACCGCAACGACGAGCGCGGTCGCGACAATCCGCAACGCGGCGCGGGTGGTGCGAGAGGTGGCGGACATCGGAAGGTGCCTCGGTCGCGATCGGCGGTCGGTCGATCCCGATCGGTCCGCCGTCGTCGACAATTCTACCGTGCGGCGCCCGCTCTGGCGTTTTCGTGGCGCGTTGTGTACTCTTTCCGGATTCCTCGCGCGGCCGGGACAGAGTCGCGCGGGCGCCCGCGCCGCGCACGACAATCCCGACGCACCGACCAGGAGGCCGCATGCAGAAGTCTCTTCATATCGATCCCGCCAAGTGCACGGGCTGTCTCCAGTGCGAGATGGCCTGCTCGTTCGAGAACTACGGCGTGTTCAATCCCGTCGAAGTCGCGGATCAAGGTCTTCGAGTTCCACGCAGACGGGACGCAAGGTTCCCTACACGTGCACGCAGTGCGACGAGGCGTGGTGCCTGCACGCGTGCCCGGTCGAGGCGATCAAGGTCGATGCCGCGACCGGCGCGAAGGTCGTGCTCGAAGACGTCTGCGTCGGCTGCAAGGTGTGCACGATCGCCTGCCCGTTCGGCACCATCAACTACGTGCCACGACACCGGCAAGGTGCAGAAGTGCGACCTCTGCGGCGACCACCCGGCGTGCGTCGATGCCTGCCCGACCGGCGGCGATCACGTACGTCGACGCCGACTGGACCGGCCTCGAGCGCATGCGCCAGTGGGCCGGCAAGCTCGACAACCAACCGCACGCCTGACGGAGGAGGCATCATGGCCTGGCATCGCAAAATTCTGCGGGTGAACCTCGACCAAGGGCACCTGCACGCCGGAACCGCTCAACATGGAGTGGGCCGCAGGAGTACCTCGGCCAGCGCGGTCTCGCCACCAAGTATTTCTGCGAGGAGGTCGACCCGAAGGTCGATCCGCTCTCGCCCGCCAACAAGCTGATCTTCGCGACCGGGCCGCTCACCGGCACGATGGCGTCCACCGGCGGGCGCTACTCGGTCATCACCAAGGGCCCGCTGACCGGCGCGATCGCCTGCTCGAACTCCGGCGGCTATTTCGGCGCCGAGTTGCAGTTCGCCGGCTGGGACATGATCATCTTCGAGGGCAGGTCGCCGAAGCCGGTCTACCTGCACGTCGAGAACGACAAGGCGCAGCTGCTCCCCGCCGACGACCTCTGGGGCAAGAGCATCTGGGACACCGAGGCGATCCTCAAGAAGAAGCACCAGGATCCGCTGATCCGCGTGTCCGCATCGGGCGCGCCGGCGAGAGCGCAGGTGCTCTTCGCCGCGCGTCGTCAACGACCTGCACCGCGCCGCCGGCCGCTCGGGCGTCGGCGCGGTGATGGGCTCGAAGAACCTGAAGGCGATCGCGGTGCGCGGCACGAAGGGTGTCGGCGGCGTCAAGGATCCGGCGGCCTTCATGAAGGCCACGACGGCGGCGAAGAAGGTGCTCGCCGACAACGCGGTGACGGGGCAGGGCCTGCCGAAGTTCGGCACGCAGGTGCTGATGAACGTGATCAACGAGATCGGCGCGCTGCCCACGCGCAACCACCGCGACGTGCAGTTCGAGAAGGCCGGCAAGATCTCGGCCGAGGCGATGCACGAGAAGCGCGCCGACCGACGGCAAGGCCGAACCTCGTCACCAACCAGGCGTGCTTCGGCTGCACGATCGCCTGCGGGCGGATCTCCAAGATCGACGAGACGCACTTCACCGTCGTCAACAAGCCCGAAGTACTGGGGCGCCTCCGGCGGCCTCGAGTACGAGGCGGCGTGGGCGCTCGGCGCCGCCACCGGCGTCGGCGACCTCGAGGCGCTGACCTACGCCAACTTCGTCTGCAACGAGGACGGCATCGACCCGATCTCGTTCGGCGCGACGGTCGGCGCGGCGATGGAGCTCTACGACCTCGGCCTCATCAAGGAAGCCGACGTCGGCTTCCCGCTCACGTTCGGCTCGGCCGAGGTGCTGACGCAAGCTCGCCGAGATGACCGCGCGCGGCGAGGGCTTCGGCAAGGAGATCGGGCTGGGCAGCAAGCGCCTGTGCGCGAAGCACGGCCGGCCCGAGCTGTCGATGTCGGTCAAGGGCCAGGAGTTCCCGGCCTACGACTCGCGCGGCATCCAGGGCATGGGCCTCGCCTACGCCACGTCCAATCGCGGCGCCTGCCACCTGCGCGGCTACACGGTCGCCTCCGAGGTGCTCGGCATTCCGGTGAAGACCGATCCGCTCGTGACCGAAGGCAAGGCCGGCCTCGTCAAGGCTTTCCAGGACGCGACCGCGGTGTTCGACTCGTCGGGCCTGTGCGTGTTCACGTCGTTCGCGTGGACGCTCGCCGACGTGCAGCCGCAGCTGCAGGCGGCGTGCGAGGGCGACTGGTCGATGGAGAAGCTCGCGCTCGTCGGCGAGCGGATCTGGAACCTCGAGCGGCAGTTCAACAACGCCGCCGGCTTCACGGCGCAAGGACGACAACCTGCCGAAGCGCCTGACGACCGAGCCGGCGAAGACCGGCCCGGCCAAGGGCCTCGTCAACGGCCTCGACAAGATGCTGCCGGAGTACTACGAGCTGCGCGGCTGGTCGAAGGACGGCGTGCCGACGAAGGAAACGCTGTCGCGGCTCGGCCTTTCCGCCTGACGCGCGCACTGCGCGGGTCGCGGCGCGCGCCGCGGTGCCGCGCCTGCGTGTCGCGCGGAGTCCGACGCATGAAGCACGTCATCATCGGCAACGGACCGGCGGGCGTCGTCGCCGCCGAGACGCTGCGCAAGTGCGATCCCGACGCCGACGATCACGCTGATCGGCGACGAAGCCGAGCCGCCGTATTCGCGGATGGCGCTGCCGTACCTGATGATGGGCGAGATCGACGAGGCCGGGCACGTATCTGCGCAAGACGCCGGGACCACTTCGCGCGCGCTGCGCATCGATCTCGTGCAGCGATCGCGTCGGCAAGCGTCGACACCGCGAGCGCACGGCGATCACGCTCGCCGACGAGCGGCACGCCGCTCGCTACGACCGCCTGCTGATCGCCGACCGGGTCGCACCCGATCAAGCCGCCGATCCCCGGCATCGACCTGCCCGGCGTCCACGCCTGCTGGACGATGGAGGACGCGCGCAGCATCATCGCCCGCGCGGCGCCGGGCACGCGCGTGCTGCAGGTCGGCGCCGGCTTCATCGGCTGCATCATCATGGAGGCGCTGGTGAGCCGCGGCGTGCAGCTCACCGTCGTCGAAATGGGCGACCGCATGGTGCCGCGGATGATGACGCCGGCGGCCGGCAACGATGATCCGCGCTCTGGTGCGAGGGCAAGGGCGTGCGCGTGCACGTGCGCGCGCGCGTCGTCGCGATCCGCCGCGCCGACGCCGCGCGGCAACGCGCTGCGGCGCGACGCTCGATTCCGGCGACGAGCTCGACGCCGATCTCGTCATCGTCGCCGCCGGCGTGCGCCCCAACATCGGACTTCCTCGCAGGGCAGCGGCGATCGCGTGCGCGACCGGCGTGTCTGGTCGACGCGACGATGCAGACCAACGTGCCCGGCGTCTACGCCGCCGGCGACGTCGCCGAGGCGATCGACTTCTCCACCGGCGGCCGCAGCATCAACGCGATCCAGCCCAATGCGGTCGAGCAGGCGCGCATCGCGGCGCTCAACATGGCGGGCCGGCCGCGTCGCATCGCGCGGCAACATGGCGCTCAACGTGCTCGACACGCTCGGCCTCATCTCGTCGTCGTTCGGCCAGTGGTGGGGCGTGCCCGGCGGGCAGGCCGCCGAGCTCGTCGACGAGCGCGAATTCCGCTATTTGAGCCTCCAGTTCAAGGACGACGTGCTGATCGGCGCGACGGCGATCGGTCTCACCGAGCACGTCGGCGTCCTGCGCGGGCTGATCGAAGGCCGCGTCAAGCTCGGGACCCTGGAAGGACCATCTGCTGCGGCGAGCCGCTGCGGGTCGTCGACGCCTACCTCGCCCGCGTCCAGGCCGCGGCGTGACCGCGGGCGCGTCGATGCAGGTGACGTTGAAGCTCTACGCGTCGCTCGCCGATCATCTGCCGCCCGAGGCGCGGCGCCAAAACCGGATGCCGCTCGAGCTGCCCGCCGGCACGACGATCGCCGAGGTCATCGGGGCGCAGCAACCTGCCGCCGAAGATGTGTCACCTGGTGCTCGTCAACGGCCACTTCGTTCCCCCGGCGGAACGAGCCACGCGCGCACTCCTGAACGACGACGAACTGGCGATCTGGCCGCCGATCGCCGGTGGCTGACGGCGAGGTCCTGGCGCTTTGCCAGGACATGACGATCACCCGCGGGAAGCATTCCTGCGCGGACTTCCGGCCGCGGTCGATCATGCCGCGTTTCGCGTCGAGGACGGGCGAGATCGGCTCTCTCGATCCGGCGCCGGCAATGGCGCATCGTGCTCGAACCGCTCGCCGACCTCCGGCTTGGCATGATCGTCTTGGCGCGGCATCGCGTGCGCATCTTCCTGACCGGCTACGACGACGACGCCACGCGGCGTTTTCTCGAGCGCTTCGAACTGTATTACCGGCGGGCGGGGCGGGTGACGCACGCCGGCACGAGGAACCTTGGTCATCGTCCCGACGATTCCGGGGCCACTCGCGGATTGGCTTAGAATCCCAATCTGACCCGGGTTCAAACGGCCAGGAGAGTCGAAAATGAAGAGAAGCATCACCGTCGCCGCCGCGGCGTTCGGCGCGTCGGCAGCACTGTTGCCTGCAAGCGTGGCTGCCCAGATTTCGGATTCCTGGCAGTTCCAGGGTTCCATCTACGGCTACCTCCCCACGATGACGGTGAACGCGCTGCTTCCGAACGGCGTTACCAGCGAGTCAAGATTCGACGCCCAAACGCTCCTCGAGCACCTGAAGATGACGTTCATGGGCTCGCTCGAGGCACAGAAGGGACGCTGGGGTGCGTTCACGGACTTCATCTACATGGACGTCGGCAACGCCAATGCGAAGACCCGCGACTTCACGTTGGGCGGTGTGCAACTGCCGGCGGGCGTCGCCGCGAGCACGAGCATGGACATGAAGGCCGTCGTGTGGACGCTTGGCGGCAGTTACCGGGCGGTGGCGAGCCCGGACGGTACGCTCGACGTGCTCGCCGGCGCGCGCCTGCTCGACATCAAGCAGAATGTCAATTGGCAGCTCACCGGCAACGTCGGGCCGATCCCGCTTCCCGGGCGCGCGGGCAGCGGGGAAGTCAGGGGCAGCAACTGGGACGCGATCATCGGGGTCAAGGGCCGGCTTGCGCTGGGCGCCGACGGGAAGTTCTTCGTTCCCTACTACCTCGACGTGGGCACCGGCGAGTCCGACCTGACCTGGCAGATCATGGGCGGCATCGGCTATTCGTACAAATGGGGTGACATCGTGGCGACGTGGCGCTATCTCGACTGGAACAACAAGCCGGACAAAGCACTTCAGGGCCTGAACCTGAACGGCCCACTGCTCGCCGTCACGTTCCGCTGGTAGCGCTTCACGGTCACGGTCGGTGCGGCGGCTCCGACGTACGGGGTATGCGGCCGTGATCGAGGCGCTGCTCGATCGCACGCGGTACCTCGTGCTCGTCGTCGTGGCGGGCTCGCTCCTGCCGGCGTTCGCCGCGGGACCGGAATCGGGCCCGCCCGCGCCGCCACCGAAGGGCGAGTCCGTACCGCCGGAGGACGCCAGAGAGGCCCCGCCGGTCACGCTTTTCGACATCGTCGGCGATCTCGGGCGTGCCGCACGCCTGCAGCGCGAAATCAAGGCGACGCTGCGGGACACGTCCGATCCTTCGGCGTTTGCCGCAAAGGCCGACGCACCTATCGTCGCGCCCGAGCTCGAAGCATTCATTACCGGCCGCGACCCTCCCACGCGCACGCGTTACCTCGAGCTCCGCGCCCTGGACGTGCACCTGCGGGCGCGCATTGGTGAAGCGAACGAGGCCACGACGGCGTTGGGCAGGCTCGCACAGCGGGCGGCCGCGGATCTCGAGCGCCTCGATCGCGAGGCGGCGCTCTGGCCGCAGCGCGTGAGGCTCGCCCGCGAGCGCGAGTCTCCGCCGGAGATCCTCGCCAGCATCGAGGCGGTCGGCCCCGAACTGGCGGCACTGCGGGAGCGACTGCGGGCCCGTCGCGACCCGTTCCTGATCGCCTACGAGCGGGCGGTCCGCCTGCAGGGGCGGCTCGAAGGCGTTCGTGCCGACGTGGCCGATCGCCGCGAGCGGCTCGGCCTGGCGCTCGTCGCCGCGGAGGGCAAACCGATCTGGCAGCCGGGCGCTGCGGATTTTCCGCTCGAGGAGCTTCGCGCAAGCATGGGCGTCGGGCAATTTGTGCTCGTCGATTTCGCCCGGCGAAGTGGCGGATGGCTGGCTGCACTCTTCGTTGCACTGACCGCGCTGCTCTACCTGATCCTGCGCCGACCCGCGTCCGCGGGGCAACCATCCCACAGCACGCCTAGGCTGTCTCCTGCGATCGCCATGTGCGGTGCCCTCGTCATCGCGCTGCCATGCGTCGCCCTGATCGCGCCGGCGGCCCCGGTCATCTTCTATCGTCTCGTCTTCCTGCTGTTTCCACTAATCGCCGGCGTTGTCGCGGTCGGGAGCTATGCCAGGAACATTCCGGCGACGGCGTGGACCCTGGCGTTCGCCGTGTTCATCAACGCGTTCCTTGAGCTCGCCTTGATGAGCCCCATGTTCGAGTGGCTGCTGCTGGTCGCTCAGACCGTGCCGTTCGCGATCGCGCTCGTCCGCGATTGGCGTCGTGGCGCGTTGGCCCGGTTCCTGCCGCGATGGAGTCCCGTGCTCCTCGGGCGACTCGTGCAGGTTGCCGTCGTGGTACTGGCGGTCGCGATCGTTGCCGGGTTCGCGGGTTACGGCAGGGTGGCGGCCGGGCTGGTTGCGCTGACGGTGATCGCGCCCGCCTATGTGCTGACCTTCGCAGCGCTTGCATGGGCACTCGATCGAACCTTTGCCGGTCTGCTCGCAATGCCGCTGGCGCGGGTGTTGCGCAGCGTCCGGGAGCGACGAGACAGGATCCTGGGCACGCTGCACTGGGTCGCACTGCTGGTCGCGTGGTCGATCGGCGGCCTGCTGTTCACGTTACCCTACGCGACACTCGACGAGTTGCTGAAGATCGGCGCCTTCGTCGCAAGTGCCGACCTGACCGTCGGCGAAGTGACGATCACGCTGAAGGCGATCCTCTCGGCGCTGATCGTGGTCGCCGCGACGTGGATCGGAACCCGGCTGGTGCGCTTTCTCCTCGACCACGAGATCCTGCCGCGCCTCAACCTGCGGACCGGCGTGCCGATCGCCATCTCGACGGTGGTCGGCTATGTGCTGGTCGTGACGGGGTTCGTGCTGGTCATGGCCGCGCTCGGGATCGATCTCACCAAAGTCACGCTGCTCGCGGGCGCGCTCGGCATCGGTGTCGGACTCGGTCTGCAGAACGTCGTCAACAATTTCGTCTCGGGGCTCATCCTGATGATCGAGCGGCCAATCAACGTCGGCGACCAGATCGACGTCGGCGGCGTGCTGGGCGAAGTCAGGCGCGTTGGTGTGCGCTCATCGACGATCCGCACGTCCGCGGGCGCGGAGGTCATCGTCCCCAATTCCGATCTGGCGGGAAAGCAGCTCACGAACTGGACGCTTTCCGACCGCGCACGCCGCTACGAGATCGACGTCGGCGTCGCCTACGGCAGCGATCCCGCGCACGTCCTGCGCCTGCTCGAGGCTGCGGCGGCGGAGGTCCCGGAAGTGCAGAAGGTGCCGCCGCCCCGCGCGCTGTTCGTGGGATTCGGCGCGAGCTCGCTGGACTTCCGCCTTTTCGCATGGGTCGAAAGCGTCGATGTCGGTTTGCAGGCACAGAACGGTCTGCGCACGTCGATTCTCCGGACACTCGGCGGGGCGGGGATCGAGATTCCATTTCCGCAGCAGGACGTGCACATTCGGGTTGCGTCGGGTTCCGTGGCGGCAGGGTCGGATCCCTTGCGCACCTCCGCTCCCGGCGTGTAGAGCGCACGAGGTCGTGAAGGCGCGCAATCAGCACTGCGGGGCGCCGTCCAACACGGGCGTCGCCGTTGAAACCACTCGCTACACGGGAGTTCGCCATGCCCGCACCTTCGCTGGAACCGCCTCAGACGTTCACCGTCAGCCATCTGGACGAAGCCGATTTCAAGACGGGCGGGATGCGCGGCTATTCGGCCTATCGGGATCTCGGCATTGCGACAGCGACCAACGGGCTTGCGACGGCGCACGTGATCCGCATGATCGCGCCTTTCGACGAAAAATTCAGCCAGCGACACCATCACAATGTCGAATTGCAGATCGTGTACGTCCTGAAGGGATGGTTCAAGACCGATTTCGACGGGCATGGCCCCGAGGTCATGAGGGTCGGTTCCTGCTGGCTGCAGCCGCCCGGCATTCGGCACACCGTCGTCGGATGGTCGGACGATTGCGAACTGCTGGAGATCATTCTTCCGGCAGAGCACGTGACGGTCAACGACGACTAAGCCGGCCGAGCCGACACGGGACGGTGTCGCCACCTTCTCGGAGTGATCAGCAAGACAAGCAGTACTCCGGCGGCGATGGATCGGAACCGGAATCGTTGTGTCGCTCTTACGAATTCTTGGGAAGATGACGCGTCACCCTTGCAGGCTCCTCTCTGCCGAAACGCGACCAAGATTTCATGTCGAACGCGAACTCGGCCACCGCACATGTCGGCATGTCGGTGATGCTTTCCGACAGGAGATGCGCAAGCTCCAACAGCCCCGGATTGTGGCCGAACAGCATCACGCGTTTCGCCTTGTCGTCGAGTTCGTGAACGACCGCGAGCAGATCCTCCGGCGTCGCCGCGTACAGTCGATCATCGACTGCGATGTCCTTCAGCCTGTAATCGATCTTCCTGGCGACGATCTCTGCCGTCGTGAGGGCGCGCCGGGCCGGACTCGAGAGGATCAGGTCGGGCTTCACATCGCGTTTGGCCAATCGCTCGCCCACTGTCTGTGCTTCGCGCACCCCGCGCTCGTTCAACGGCCGATCCTCGTCGGGCAACATGGGGTCGTCGCGGCTCGACTTGGCGTGGCGGACGAGAAACAGCGTTTTCATGGCGCGCCATCATAACCCGATGCAGTCGAAGCCGTCACGGCATGGCGCTCGGCGTCTGCGTGCAACGGCACCAGATCCAAACGCGGCGATCTCGATGCGAGAGCGATCGCCGGCAGAAATACGGCCGCCAGACAACTCGATCGGTATCCACGATCCCGCATCGGGTCGGTCGATGGAACACTGCGGCAAGCTGGTAGCATGATGTATCCCTAGGCTGGCCGCGCAACTGATCCACCCCACGGCGATGACGACCAAGCGACGCACGGAACACGAAGTGTCCAGAATGCTGCGCATCGAGCGTGCAGCCCGCGGCGTGGAGGAGCTGCGCCGTGCCGCGCTCATGGCCGAGGAGGAATTCGGCCCCGAGCTCGAGGCCGTCGCGCCTTCGATGCGCGAGAGTGCGTACAACCTGGTGCACTACCTCGCGGTCCGTCGCCACGACGTGCGGCAACTGCAGGATGAGCTCGTACGCCTGGGCTTGAGCTCGCTGGGGCGCCTGGAGGCGCATGTGATGGCCTCGCTGCAGGCCGTGCTGGAGGTCCTCTATGCATTGCGCAATCAACCCGCGCCTTCGGACATCCTCGGCGAGCCGCCCGTCACGTTCGACACCGGCGACGCCCTGCTCGCCGAGCATGCGAACGCGATCCTGGGCCCGCCGCTGCGAGGTCGCGAGACCCGGATCATGGTCACGATGCCCGGCGAGGCGGGCAGCGATCCCGGCCTGATTCGCGGGCTGGTCGAGGCCGGCATGGGCATCATGCGCGTCAACTGCGCGCATGACGAGCCGAAGGTGTGGGAACAGATGGTCCGGCATCTGCGCCGGGCGGTTCGGGAAACGGGTGGGCGTTGCCTCGTGTCCTTCGACCTTGCGGGGCCCAAGCTCCGCACCGGGCCGATGGCGCCCGGACCCGCCGTCGTCAAGTGGCGGCCAATCCGGAATGCCGTGGGTCGCGTCACCGAGCCGGCCCGCGTGCGTTTTGTCACGCGCGTCCACGAGGCCGACGCCGACGGTCCGACGATCCCGGTCGAGGGCGCGTTTCTCGAGAAGGCCAAGCCCGGCGACACCATTGCGCTGGCCGACACGCGCGATCGCAAGCGCGTACTCGAGGTCATCGAGGCTCGGCATGGCGAGTGCCTCTGCGTGACCGATGCAACGGCGTACGTGGTGCCGGAAACCCGATTGACGTTGCGGCGAAACGGTCGAGCCATCGCAAGAGGGCGGGTCGGTTCCCTGCCCACGGTGGAGCAGGCGATCGCACTCCGCGTGGGCGACATCCTCGACATCGTACGCGGCGAGGTTCCGGGACGCGACGCGATTCACGACGACGACGGCAAACTGCTCGAACCGCCGATGGTTTCGTGCGCACTCGCGGAAGTGTTCGTCAGCGTTCGCGTGGGCGAGCCGATTCTTTTCGACGACGGCAAGATTCGGGGCACCATACCGGGGGGCTCTCGCGGACCGGCTGCGAGTCGAGATCACTGCTGTGGCGGGTGGCGTTGCCAAGCTGAAAGCCGAGAAAGGCATCAATCTTCCGGAATCGGAGCTTGCGCTCCCAGCGCTGACGGTGAAGGACATCGCGGACCTCGCCTTGGTGTCGAAGCACGCGGACATGGTCGCGATTTCCTTTGTCCAGAGGACCGAGGACATCGAAGACTTGCTGCGCGAGATAACCAAGCTTGACGCTTCGCGACTCGGCATCGTCCTCAAGATCGAGACACAGGCTGCGTTCAACCGGTTGCCGGCACTCCTGCTCGCCGCAATGCGTCATCCGCCCGTCGCCGTCATGGTTGCCCGAGGCGACCTGGGCGTCGAAGTGCGGCTTTGAACGGCTGTCCGAGGTGCAGGAAGAAATCCTGTGGCTATGTGAAGCGGCCCACGTGCCCGTCATCTGGGCGACTCAGGTGCTCGAGTCGCTCGCGAAAGGCGGGATGCCGTCGCGGGCCGAGGTCACCGATGCGGCGATGGGCAGCCGCGCCGAATGCGTCATGCTGAACCAGGGGCCCTTTATCCGCGAAACGCTTCGCTTCCTGATCGACGTGCTGAGTCGGATGGAGGAGCATCAGCACAAGAAGAGCGCGCGACTGCGCAAGCTGCGCGTATCGGACACAAAACGCCTGCGCCCGCCGCAGCCGCAGCCGTCGGAAATGCTGACGGGGTCCGACGCCGATCCGAACCCGTCCGCCAAGTCCCGCGCCAGCTGACGGCGGAGGGCCTTCCCCCATTCCCTTGCCGAACAACTGCGCGCAACGGACAGGGCGCCGTGTAAGATGGCGAATGGAATTCGGACGCATGGTCCAAATGTGTGAGGTTAATGCAATTGATTCCGAACTCGCTGTCCCGCCGATTGTGTGTTCTTCTTGCGATTGTCGTCGCCGCGACGTTCGCGGCGCCTGCCGCTCTCGCCCAGGCCGATCAGCGAAAGCTTGTCACCGCGGCAACCGTGACGCTGGCGTCCTTTCTCCGAGACCCGGAAATGACCTGGCTCAGGCAGAACCTCGGCCGTGCCAGGGCAGTGGTGATCGCACCGGAAATCACCAAGGCCAGCATTATCGTCGGTGGTTCCGGGGGACGGGCGGTCGTCGTCGTACGCGACCCCACAGACCGGCCGTTGGGCCGGGCCGGCGTTCTTCACGCTCGCCACTGCGAGCATCGGACTTCAGGCCGGCATCGCCGTATCAGAGGTGGTTACGTTGGTCATGACGGAGAAGGGTGTGGCAGGCTGCTGTCGAACTCGTTCAGGATGGGTGGCGATGTCGCGATCGCCGTGGGTCCGATTGAAGCCGGTGCACAATCGCACTTCGTCGCGGATCTCGTCTCGTTCAGCCGCGGGCAGGGCGTCTACCTGGGGGCAAATCTGGACGGCACCGTTGTTTCGACCGCCGACGATTGGAACCAGCTCTACTACGGGCAACGCGCCACGGTGGTGGATATCCTCGTGCGCATGAATGTCCACAATGCTCAAGCCAAGGAGCTGCTCAACGTGATCGCGATGGCCGCCAAGAATTCGACGGACGCCCGCGGCGGCAGACAGTAGCGACGGACAGCTCCTGGCGCGCTTTCGGGCGGCGTTTGCCGACCTCGGTGCTCCGGGGCGGTCACCGCGACCTTCGATCGGGAGCTCGGGCTCCCCTCAGGCCCGCGCTCCCGAAATTGTCTTGCATTTCGGGATGTCAGCGGCAAGATCGTCGGCAATTGCTCGGGCCGGTCGTCGAAGGATCGTGCCGAATTGATCCCGTTCGACGCGCGGGTCGATTTCCTCGGGTGCCCTGCGTACGAGCCGATCGATGACTCCGCGCGTTACTGTCCGACGGCGCCGGAGGAACGGACGAACGCCTAGCGTCGACCGCCGCGGAATCCGCCTCCACCAAAGCCACCGCCACCGAAACCGCCCCGCCACCGAATCGGCCGCCCCAGCCGCCGCCACCGAAGCCACCGCCACCGAAGCGGTCAGCACCGCCAAATCCGCCGCCGCCGAAGCCGCCACCGCCGAAGCGGTCACCGCCACCGCCGAAGCCGCCGACCGCCATTTGCGGTCGAATGGGCTCGCCTCGCTGAATCCGCCGAATTTGCTCGTCGCCGGAGCTCCGCGCCTGCGATTCCTTGTCGGCCCACGACGTGTCGCCGGACGCGCCGCTCCAGCCGCTCGACGAGTGCTGCTGCCAGCCGTTGCCGGTGTTCGAGTAGACGTTGCCGTTGACGTCGGCGTAGTGGTTGTTGCCGACCGACGCCGTCGCCCAGTTGTTGGTCTGGCCGGTCTTGGCGTTGTAGGTCGAACCGCCGCCGACGTGCGCATTGCCCTCGGACCGGCCGTGGTGGCGCCCGCCCGGTCGTACGTGCTACCGCCGGCGGTCGTCCCGGATACGGCGGACCCGGTCGAACGCTGCCCCGAGTACACGTTGTAGTTGCTCGCGCGGGCGACGTTGCCCGAGCCGCCCGCCGCACCGTTGACCGTCCGGTCGTAGCCGCGCGTCGCGTTGCCGGTGTACGCGTTGTACTGCCGGCCCGCCGTGTAGGAACCCGACGTCCCGGTGCGCTGGTTGTAGTAGGTGCCGCTCGCGGTCGTGCCCGCGACGCCGCCGCCCGCGTACCAGGAGCGCGTTCCCGAATAGACGGTGTTCCCCCATTGCCCGTACACGTTGGCGCTCGCCGACGCACAGCAGGGATAGCCGCCCCAATACGCAGGATAGTAATAGGCACCACCCCAGTAGGGCTCCGTCCACGCCGCGGTTGCAAGACCGAGCGCGAAGCCGAACGTGAAGCCGACGTACGGGTTGTAGACGGGCACCGCAGCCACGCCATACGTGTACGGCGGTGGGTACCAGACCGCGCCGACCCACGGCGAATACGCGTAGCCGGTTCCGTAGACGACGGTGCCCGACGGTTCGATGACGGTGCCGAGATAGCCGGGCGTGTAGCCGACGTAGACGACCTGCGGCGTCGCTTCGTAGATGCGGACGTAGGTTACGTAGTGGACCGGCGACGACGGCGGAATCGTGTAGATGACGGCCGGCACCGAGGCGGCGACCATCCAGGGCCCCGTCAGTGCGCCGGCCGTGAACCAGACGCCGGCCGAGACCGCGTAGTACGACGACGGCGTGACCTGAATGACCGGAACCGACGCATTCACGACGTAGGTGAGCGGCGTGCCGGGGATCGGGTCGTATTGCGGCGGACCGTCGAAGCTCGGCGTGAATTTCGGTCCGTTCGTGCGCGGCACCGTCGCCGTCTGCGGAACCGAGTTCGCGATCACCGCCTCCTGCGCCTGCGGCGTTCCCGCGACCGACGGCAGGACGGCGCCGGCGAGCGAGGCGGGCGGAATCTTCGCGAATCCCTCGGGGAGCGCGTTGCTCGCCACGAAGCTCCACGGGCCGGTGAGCTGCGCCGACCGGAACCAGCGCCCCGACAGCAGCACGTAGTAGTTGTTGTTGGCCGTGTCGATCAGCACATCGCTCGTCGTGTTCGATGCCCACAGGAGCTGCGTGCCGACGATCGGAACGAAATCGGGCTGGCCCTTGAAGACGACAAGCTCGGTGGGCACCTGGCTCGTGTAGATCGTCGGAACGCCGTTGGCGAGCGACGGCTTCGGCTTGGCCTTGGGCCCGCCGTCGAGCAGGTCGACGACGCCGGTCTTTGCGAGTTGCTGTGCTATGGCGTCCATCTCGCTTCGCACGATGGGGCCGCGGGGATCGCCTGCACCCATGGCCCGCTGATCGCATCGGCCTCCAGCCAGCCGTCATAGACGTGGATATAGAACTTGTTGCCGAAGCCCCCCTGCAGAATCAGCGCTCGTGTGTTGATCACTCGCTGGGCGCGGCTGTGGCTCGGCACGGGCTTCAGCACGGGCGCGCCGTCGATCGGGACGAGGATCGCCGGTGAATAGCTGACGACGACCCGTGGGGGGTCGTTGCGGACGGGGACCGTGGGCGGCTTGATGCCGGCCGCGGCGAGCGATGCCTCGAGCCGGTCGAGGGCGATCGTGCGAATGTCGCTGGCCACGTTCTTCTGCAGCTCGGCAGCGTAGGCGGCGCCGCGATTGGGCAGCGTCGGAAAGTCGGACTTCGTGACCTTGAGGTTCTCGAACACGACGGTGCGCGCGACGCGGTCCACCTGCGTGCGTGCGGTTGCGAAGATCACGCCGAACGTTTCCTCTTTCGCGCCGACCGGCTGGATCGCGACCGCCGCGCGAAAGTCGAGCTGATTGCCGTTCCACTTGTTGACCTGCGGCTGGTACACGAGCACCGAGGCGTTGGCGAGGTCGACCTTGCGCGGCCAGGGGTCGGCCGGAAGCGCGGAGCGTGCCGCGGCCGGCGCGGCGGGCGCATTTTGGGCTGCTGCCGGAAGGGTGGAGATTGCACAGAGGGCGGTCGCGCAAACGGCGAATCGCGCAGCAAGCGTTCGTGGCGTCATTTGAGTTCCGTGCTCGTGGGTTGTGGTCATTTCGGGAACATGAATGGGATCTGCGGGCGCGCCGGCACGCCGCAGAACCTGTAAGTTTACCTGCTCGACATGGCAAGTCCAACGGCGACGGCTGCACAGGTCACGGCAGGTTCGGCAGCGTGGTGACATGGCGGAGCGGGCCATGTGCATTCGTCGATGATCCAAAGTGGTGCGCCGCCATGCGCCGGGCGAACCGGGTCGATCCCATCGCGCTCCCGGCCCCAAGATCGATCGGGTCGCGGGACCGCGGCATGACCGGGCTGCTCGCACGACCGGTTCCGTTCCAGGTTTCCAACGGACGACCGTAGCATTAACATGTGCGATTGGGTGAAGTCTTGCCGGAGAAGCGGCCCATGGACAGCGTCGATCTCGAAGTTCTGAAGCGGTGCGCCGAATGGCTGGAGTCGGGGCGGCGCGTGTTGCTCGTCACCGTTGTCCAGACCTGGGGAAGCTCGCCGCGGCCGCCGGGAGCGATGCTCGCGGTGCGCGACGACGGCCTCGTCGAGGGCTCGGTGTCGGGAGGCTGCATCGAGGACGACATCGTCGGCCGCGTGCGCGCGGACGGACTGGGTGCGACGGCGTGCGACGTCGCGACCTACGGCGTCTCTGCCGACGAAGCACGGCGCTTCGGGCTGCCGTGCGGCGGAACGATTCGGCTCGTGCTGGAGCCGCTTTCGCGGGATTCGGGGATCCCCGAGCTCCTCACCGGCATCGGATCCGGAAGCCTCATCGCACGCCGCCTCGATCTGGCGACGGGCCGCGCGACGTTGGCGCGGGCGGCCGCGACCGATGCGCTCGCCTTCGACGGCAAGGTGCTGACGACGATCCACGGGCCGCGCTACCGGATGCTCATCATCGGCGCGTCGCAGCTCTCGAAGTACCTCGCGCAGATGGCGCTGGGCCTCGACTACCAGGTCACGGTTTGCGATCCGCGGCTCGAATACCGCGAGACCTGGGACGTCGCGGGGGCGACGCTCGTGCACACGATGCCGGACGACACGGTCGTCGCCATGGAGCTCGACGAGCGCTGCGCGGTGATCGCGCTCACGCACGATCCGAAGCTCGACGACCTCGCATTGCTCGAGGCGCTGAAGTCGCGGGCCTTCTACGTGGGCGCGCTCGGCTCGCGGGCGAACAACGCAAAGCGCCGGAAGCGACTGCGGGAGTTCGACCTCACCGACGCCCAGATCGCGCGGCTGCACGGGCCGATCGGCCTTTACATCGGCAGCCGCACGCCTCCGGAGATCGCCGTGTCGATCCTGGCCGAGGTGACGGCCGTGAAGAACGGCGTTGCGCTTCCCGATGTCGCGACCGTCGCGCTCGCCAAGGAACGGCTCGGCCCCTCGGTCGCTTGCGAGATCGCCTGAGCTGCGTGCCTTCGTCCGGCGGTCGCGCGCCGGCGGCGATGCGCGCGGGTGCGGTCGGCCGGAACCCGGTCGACGCGAGCGGCTCCTAGCTGATGAAGCGTTCGATGTCGCCGTGGCCGCCGCGGGGGTCGGCGGCGCTTCGTTGCGCTGCGGTGCTGCGCCCGACGCCTGCCAGCGAGCCAGATCGGCCGGCTCATCCACATCGAAGAGCGTCGGCAGTTCGTGCCACGACACGCGCCGGCTCGTCAGCATCGCGCGCGTCGCCGCCATCACGTCCGGCGTGCTCCACGGGATGCCGGCGAACGCGTCGACGCTGCGGGCGAGCCCGACCAGCACGTATCCGCCGTCCTCGGTGGGTCCGAATACCGCGTCGTGCGTCGTCGAGCGCAGCGACGGCCCGCGCGAGGTAGGCGAGATCGAGGGCGGGACAGTCGGTGCCGACGAGGATCGCGCGGCGACCCGCGCGCGAGCGCGGCATCGAGGGCGTTGCGCATGCGTTCGCGCCGAGGTCCGCGCCCGACTGCGCCCGCAGCGAAATCGGGTAGCGATCCCGCCACGCGGCGAAGCCCTCCGCATCCACGTCCGGCGCGCACCACAATTCGATGCGATCGACGAGGCCCGCGGCCCGCGCGGCAGCGGCGGTCGCCAGCGTCATATCGACAAAGCGCACGTACACCGCTGCGGCCGCGTCGTCGCCGATCGCTGCGGCAAGGCGGGTCTTCACGGTGCCGGGGACGGGACTCTTGGCGAAGATCTGCAATGTCGACGGGGACTTGCGCTCGGTGCCCGGTACTGCTCGGCCAGCCGCGCAGTGTCCGCGTTGCGCCAGTAGGCGAGGCGCCAGCGCCACATCGCCGATGATCGTTCGCCAGATGCCGTGCCGTTCCCATCGGCGGCCCGAGGTCGCGACGCGCTCCCGAACGCACAGCGGCGGCCCGCCTGCGCGCTTCAGCCGTTTCGACAGTTCGATGTCTTCCATCAGCGGCTGGTCCGGATACCCGCCGACCGCCGCGAAGAGCGCGCGGTCGACGAAGATTCCCTGGTCGCCGGTCGCGATGCCGGTGAGCCGCGAGCGCGCATTCATCATCGCGGCGATCAGCTTCAAGGCGGGAGCGCGTCCGGCGATCGTCACGTCGAAGCGCCCCCAGCGGCGACCCGTGCGCGCGAGCTCGCGCAGCAAGGCGTCGATTCGCCCGTGCCGGCAGTTGCGTGTCGGCATGCAGGAAGACGAGGACGTCGCCGGCGGCCTTCGCGGCGCCGGCGTTCATCTGCGCGGCGCGTCCTCGCGGCGCGACGAACGCCACGTCGGCAAAGAGGCGCGGCCAGCGCCAGCGTCGCGTCCGAGCTGCCGCCATCGACGACGATCACCTCGTGTCCGGCGGCGCGCAGCGGCTGCAGCGGCGTCAGCGTCGCGACGATATTGCGCGCCTCGTCCAGCGCCGGAACGATGATCGAGACGCGCATTCGCTGAAGGCCGCGCCTACGCCGAGCGCGCCGCCGCAGCTCGACCCCTGTCCCGCGGTGCAGCCGTAGCAGTGATCGGCGACCGAGATCGGTGCGCCGTCCAGCTCTGTCGGTCAGCAGGTCCGTCAGGTGGCGGCGCGGCTTGCCGGCGGCGACGAGCGGTATGCCGAGCATCTGGTTGAAGTCGCAGTCGTACAGGTGGCCGCGATAGTCGACCGACACCAGCGTCCGGCACATGACCCCGTCGAGGTTGTCCGGGTTGTGCGCCGAGCGCAGCAGCTCCATGTAGCTCGCGAACCGGCCCTGCGTGACCAGCGTCGAGCCGAAGCGCTTGATCGGCATGTTGGCGAGCGTGAACAGCCGATTGAACACGATGCCGAAATGCGCCGCGAGCTCGCGCTTGTAGTCGGCCTCGAGCCGGTCCTGCGCGGGCGGCAGGCTCGGGCCGAGCGGGTTGTAGACGAGATTGAGCACGAGGCCGGTGCGTCCGCCGCCGTACCCCAGCGCGTTGAGCTTCTGCAGCCCGAGGATCGACGATTCGAACACGTGCTCGCCGCGCTGCCGGTCGACGTTCTCCTTCGTGTAGCAGGGCAGCGACGCCGTGATCTCGACGGCCTCGCGCGCGAGAAATTCGGCGAGGTCCTCGAACCCCGGCTCGTTCAGGATCGTGAGATTGCAGCGATCGATCACGTGAACGCCGAGCGTCCGCGCCGCGTGCACGAGGTGCCGGAAGTGCGGGTTGAGCTCCGGCGCGCCGCCGGTGACGTCGAGCGTGCGCGATCCGGCGCGCCTCGAGCACGCGCAGCACGTCGTCGATCGTCTCGCGCGCCATCATCTCCTTGCGGTCCGGGCCCGCGTTGACGTGGCAATGGAGGCACGCCTGATTGCACCGGTAGCCGAGATTCACCTGCAGCGTGTCGAGCGCGCGACGGGTGATGGGCGGAAAGTCGGTCGCTTTGAGCAGTGGCAGCGTGGCGTGCATCGGTCACCTGGGGAGGGTCGGGGGATCGGAAGGGACAACGGTACGGCGGTCGGCAACGGCACGCATCATGCCTTCCCCGCCGGCGACGCCCGGAATTTCCGGACGAGCACCGGCGATGAGCGCGAGGAGCCCGAGCAGGACGAAGGCGCCGATCGTCTCGGTCGAGAGGAGGCCGGACAGCGAGTCGATCCGGCCGAGCGTCTGACCGAGATTCACGAACACGAACGACCCGGGAATGATTCCGATCAACGTCGCCAAGCACGTACGTGCGCACGCTGATGGTCGTGAAGGCCGGCGCGAGATTGACCAGGAAGAACGGAAAGACCGGGACGAGGCGGAGGAACAGCAGGTAGTTGAACGCGTTCTCGGTGAATCCCGCGCTGATCTTCTCGCCGAGCGCGCCCATGCGCCGGCGTGCCGCGTCGGCGAACAGGTAGCGCGCGGCGACGAACACGAGCGTCGCGCCGATCGTCGCGGCGATCACGACCAGCAGCGTGCCCACCCAGCGGCCGAAGAGGAAGCCGATCGTTAGCGAGAGCACCAGTCCTCCGGGGAGGCTGAACGCCGCTGCGCTCGACGTAGACGACGAACGCGATCGCCAGCGCCGCGACGTAATGCGCGTCGGTGAAGGCGAGCAGCGCGTCGCGGTTGGCCTTGACCGCGTCGAGGCTCAAGTATTGCTGGCCGTCAAGCGCGAAGAACGCGACGACGACGGACGCGAACGCCGCGACCAGTGCGATCTTGCCCCCGGGGTACCGCCGGTCGCGGGCGGCCCGCCGATGCTCACGCGCGCTCTCCCGCAGGCCGAAGATCCGCTGGATCCAGCGCTTCGACGACGGCGTCAGGCCTTCCTTCAGCCGCTGGTCGGCGACGCGCCGGTTGATCTGCGCGAGCGTCGGATAGGCGTGGATGACGCCGGTGAGATCCTTCGCGTTCATTCCCTTCGACAGCGCGAGCACGTATTCGGCGATCAGCTCGCCGGCGTGCGGGCCGACGATGGCGGCGCCGAGCAGCTTGCCGTTCGGGTGGGTGACGATCTTGGCGAATCCCCCGGTCTCGCCCTCGGCGCGCGCACGGTCGATGTCGGCGAAGGGGAACCGGTAGACGCGGTGCGCGATGCCGCGCTCCTTCGCCTCGGTCTCGGAGAGGCCGACGCGCGCGAGTTCCGGATCGGTGTACGTGCACCACGGCACGACCGGCGAAGGCTTCGCCCAGCGCATCCGGAAGATCGCGTGGCGCAGCACGATGCCGGCATGGTGCTCGGCCAGGTGCGTGAACTGCTGGCCGCCGGCCGCGTCGCCGACGATGTAGATCGCCGGGTTCGTCGTGCGCAACGCGCCGTCGACGACGATGCGGCCGTGGTCGAGCGGACGCCGGCGGCATCGAGCCCCAGGCCTTCGACGTTCGCCGCGCGGCCGGCCGCGACGAGCAGATGCGTCCCCGTCAGCACGGCGCTCGCACCGTCGGTCGTCCGCACCGTCACGCGCACGTCGCCCTTGCGCCCCGCAAATCCGAGGATCGACGCGCCGAGATGGAAGCGAATGCCCTCGTCGGCGAGCGCGGCGAACACGACGGCGACCGAGGTCGGCGTCCTCGCGCGGAAGGATCCGCGGCGCGATGTCGACGACCGCGACCTCGCTGCCGAGCCGGCGGAAGGCCTGCGCCATTTCGCAGCCGACCGGGCCGGCGCCGATCACGATCAGCGACGGGACCGGCTCGCGCAGGTCGAACACGCGTCTCGTTGGTGAGGTACGGTGTCGTCTCGATGCCGGGGAGCTGCGGGACGACCGGCCGCGACCCGGTGGCGATGACGAAGGTCTTCGCGGTGAGCCGGCGGCCGTTCACTTCGAAGGCGTCGGGCGCGACGAACCGGCCGTCGCCGAAGATCACGTCGACACCGAGTCCGCGGAAGCGCTCGGGGCTGTCGTTGGGCTCGATGCCCTTGATCACGCCCGCGACGCGCTCCATGACCTTGGCGAGATCGGGCTGCGGTTGCGACGGGGGCAGCGCCCAGCGATCGGCCTGGCGCATCTGGTGGGCGATGCGCGCCGACTTGATGAGCGTCTTCGAGGGCACGCAGCCGTACCAGAGGCAGTCGCCGCCCAGCCTGTTCTTTTCGACGAGCGCGACCTTGGCGCCGAGCGAGGCCCCGCCGGCGGCGACGACGAGCCCGCCCGAACCGCCGCCGATCACCACGATGTCGAATTCGGGTTTTGCCATGATCCGAGGTGCCGAGGTACGGAGTCGTCGTACCGGATCGGCGAATCTTACACAGGGTCCGGCGCGGGACCGCAGAAATCGGGCGAGGCGACCGTCAATGAAAATCGCGGGAGCGGGTCTGCAGCTCGCCCAGCAGCGGCGAGAGGTCCGGCGAGCCGTCCGGCGAGCAGGTGGACGACCTGGCCCTCGCGCTCGACCTTGCCGAAGACGGCGAGGAGCTTCGCGCCGAGCAGCTCGCGGCGCTGGCGGTCGCCGACGTCGCGCCAGACGATCACGTTGGTCGCGCCGGTTTCGTCTTCGAGCGTGACGAAGACCACGCCGCTCGCGGTGTCGGGCCGCTGCCGGCCGATGACGATGCCGGCCGTGCGGACGATGCGGCCCTGCGGCGCCTGCGCGATCTCGGCGGCCGTGACGAGCCGGCGCCGTTGCAGCCTGCCGCGCAGCAGCGCGAGCGGGTGCCGCCGCAGCGTGAGCGAGAGCGTCCGGTAGTCGGCGACGATGTCCTGTCCTTCGGTCGGCGGCGGCAGCGCGGGATCCGCTTCGTCGAACGGGCTGCCCGCGATGAGCGGCGGCAGCCGTTCGACGCCGGCGACGTCCCATGCCGCGCCGTGGCGATGGCCGGCGAGCGCCGCGAGCGCGTCGGCCTCGGCGAGGCAGGCGAGGTCGCGCTGGTCGAGCCGCGCGCGGTGCGCGAGATCGGCCACGCTCGCGAACGGCTGCGCCCGCCGCGCCTCGACGATCCGCTGCGCGCCGGCCTCGGAGAGTCCGGCGACGAGGCGCAGGCCAAGGCGCAGGGCAGGAGAAAGTGGGGTCAGACTCGATTTTTCCGGTGGCGCCTCCGCATTGGGATCGGTTTCGCGAAAAGTCGAGTCCGACCCTACTTTCTCCAGCGTGCACTCCCACTCGCTCACCGTCACGTCCACCGGCCGCACGTCGACGCCGTGCCGGCGCGCGTCGGCCACGAGCTGCGCCGGCCCGTAGAAGCCCATCGGCAGCGAGTTGAGCAGCGCGCCGCAGAACGCCGCCGGCTCGTAGCGCTTGAGCCACGCCGAGACGTAGACGAGCAGCGCGAACGACGCCGAGTGCGATTCCGGAAAGCCGTACTCGCCGAAGCCCAGGATCTGCTGGTAGATCTGCCGCGCGAACGCTTCCGCGTAGCCGCGGGCCGCCATGCCGTCGATCAGCCGCTGCTCGAACTTCTCGAGTCCGCCCTTGCGCCGCCACGCCGCCATCGAGCGCCGCAGGTGGTCCGCCTCGCCCGGCGTGAACCCGGCGGCGACGATCGCGAGCTGCATCACCTGCTCCTGGAAGATCGGCACGCCGAGCGTGCGCTCGAGCACGCTCTTGCACGGCTTCGCTCGGATAGGTGACGGGCTCCAGGCCCTGCCGGCGGCGCAGGTACGGGTGCACCATCCCGCCCTGGATCGGGCCGGGCCGGACGATCGCGACCTCGATCACGAGGTCGTAGAAGCACGCGGGTTTGAGCCGCGGCAGCATCGCCTGCTGCGCGCGCGACTCGATCTGGAACACGCCGACGGTGTCGGCGCGCTGGCACATCGCGTAGACCTCGGGATCCTCGGCCGGGATGTCCTGCATCGCGAGCTCGCGGCCGCGGAACTGCGACACCATCTCGAGCGCGCGCCGGATCGCCGACAGCATCCCGAGCGCCAGGCAGTCGACCTTCAGCAAGCCCAGCGCGTCGAGGTCGTCCTTGTCCCACTGGAGGACCGTGCGGTCGGCCATCGCCGCGTTCTCGACCGGCACCATCCGCTCGACGAGGTCGCGCGCGATGACGAAGCCGCCGACGTGCTGCGACAGGTGGCGCGGGAAGCCCATCAGCTCGTTGGCGAGCGCGATCAGCCGGACGATCACCGGGTTGTCCGGCTCGAAGCCCGCCTCGCGGATCCGCTCGGGCATGACCTCGCGGCCGTCCCACCACGCGAACACGCCGGCGAGCCGGTCGATCTGCGCGAGATCGAGGCCCAGCGCCTTGCCGACGTCGCGCACCGCGCTCTTCGGCCGGTAGGTGATGAGCGTCGCCGCGATCGCCGCGCGGTCGCGGCCGTACTTCGCGTAGACGTACTGCATGACTTCCTCGCGCCGCTGGTGCTCGAAGTCGACGTCGATGTCGGGCGGCTCGTTGCGTTCCTTCGAGATGAAGCGCTCGAACAGCATGCTCATCCGCGCCGGGTCGACCTCGGTGATGCCGAGCGCATAGCAGACCGCCGAGTTGGCCGCCGAGCCGCGGCCCTGGCAGAGGATGCCCTGCGAGCGCGCGAACGCGACGATGTCGTGGACGGTGAGGAAGTAGGGCTCGTAGCGGAGCTCCGCGATCAGCGCGAGCTCGTGCTCGATCAGCTCGCGGACGTCGCGGTGGAACCGGGGCCGGATACCGGCGCGCCAATCCTTCCTCGGTGAGCTTGCGCAGATGCGAGGCCGGCGTCTCGCCTTCCGGCACGATTTCCTCCGGATACTCGTAGCGCAATTCGTCGAGCGAGAACGTGCAGCGCTCGCGCGATCGCGACGGTCTCGGCGAGCAGCTCCGGCGGATAGATCGTCGCGAGCCGCGCGCGCGAGCGCAGGTGCCGTTCGCCGTTCGGGTGGAGCGCGTAGCCGCATTCGGCGAGCGGCTTCTTCACGCGGATCGCGGTGACCGTGTCCTGCAGCGCGCGCCGGGCGCGCACGTGCATGTGGACGTCGCCGGCGGCGACCTGCGGCAGGCTGGCTTCGCGCGCGAGCGCAGCGCAGCGCGCGAGCCGGGCGCGGTCGCCGGCGCGGGCGAAGAGCTCGACGGCGAGCCACGCGCGGCCGGGAAACGTGGCGGCGACCCAGCGCGCGGTGGAAGGTAGGGTCAGACTCGACTTTTCGTCCGACGCGTTCGACCGTGGATGCGACCTGCCAAAAGTCGAGTCCGACTCTACTTTCGGCGGAGGCACCCACAGCGCGAGCAGGCCGTCCGCGAACGCCGCGACGTCGTCGCGGCAAACTGCATAGCTGCCTTTCACCGCCTTGCGCCGCCCGCGCGTGATCAGTTGCGACAGGTTGCCGTAGCTCGCGCGATCGGTGACGAGCAGCACGAGCTTCACGCCGTCGATCGAGCGTGATCTCGCTGCCGACGACGAGCGGCAGGCCGACGTCCTTCGCCGCGAGGTGCGCGCGGACGATGCCCGAGAGCGAGCACTCGTCGGTGATCGCGAGCGCCGCGTAGCCCAGCGCTTGCGCGCGCTCGACGAGCTCGTCCGGATGCGACGCGCCGCGCAGGAACGAGAAGTTCGACAGGCAGTGCAGCTCGGCGTAGGCGGGGAGCATCGGGGATCGCGCGTTCCGGGGCGGCGTCCAGGGCGAACGAGCCGGGTCCCGCAGCGGAGACCGCATAAATATACGGTATTCGACCGGGTTCGGGAAGGAGGGCGACGGGCGTCCGCCACTCCCCGAGGGCCGGCTTGGCGAACGCCGGTAAGATGCCGACAGCCCGTCCCCGGCATCCTTCCCGCACCCACGACGAGAAAGCAGCGCATGCCCGCCATCGCCTTCGACCGCTTCTACCGTTACGCCGACCTCACCGCGATCCTCAACGCCTTCGCCGCCGAACATCCGGACCTCGTCGCCATCGAATCGATCGGGAAGAGCCACGAAGGCCGCGACATCTGGGTGCTGACGGTCACCAACGACCGCGACCGGCCCGGCCGCCGAGAAGCCCGCGTTCTGGGTCGACGGCAACATCCACTCGACCGAGGTCGCCGCGTCGGCGGCCAACCTCTACTTCCTGCAGACGCTCGTCACGCAGTACGGCAGCGACCCGGACGTGACCCGCGCGCTCGACACCCGCGCGTTCTACGTCTGCCCGCGGATCAATCCGGACGGCGCCGAATGGGCGCTCGCCGACAAGCCGAAGTGGGTGCGCTCGAGCACGCGCCCGTATCCGTGGGACGACGAGGAGATCGAGGGCCTCACCGTCGAGGACGTCGACGGCGACGGCCGCATCCTGCAGATGCGCATTCCCGATCCGAACGGCCTTTGGAAGGACCATCCGGAGCAGCCCGGCCTCATGGTCCGGCGCGATCCGGTCGAGACCGGCGGCACCTACTACCGGATTCTGCCCGAGGGGACGTTCGAGGGCTGGGACGGCTTCACGTTACGCGTGAAGAAACGAAAAGAAGGACTTGATCTCAATCGAAATTTCCCGGCCAACTGGCGGCAGGAATTCGAGCAGCTCGGCGCCGGTCCCTTCCCGACCTCGGAGCCTGAGGTGCGCGCCGTCGCCGAGTTCATCGTCGCGCACCCGAACATCACGGGCGGCGTCGCGTTCCACACGTGGAGCGGCGTGCTGCTGCGTCCGTTCGACCATCTGGCCGACACCGAGATGCACTCCGAGGACCTGTGGCACTACCAGAAGGTCGGGGCGAAGGGCACCGAGCTCACCGGCTATCCGGCGATCTCGGTCTTCCACGAATTCCGCTATCACCCGAAGCAGGTGATCGGCGGAACGTTCGACTGGATCTACGAGCACCTCGGCATGTTCAGCTGGGTGGTCGAGATCTGGAGCCCGATGCGCGAGGCAGGCATCGAGAACTACCAGTACATCGACTGGTTCCGCGACCATCCGATCGCCGACGACCTCAAGCTCTACCGATGGAGCACGCGACAAGCTCGGCGGCCTCGCGCACGTCGCGTGGCAAGCCCTTCGACCACCCGCAGCTCGGACGCCTCGAGATCGGCGGCTGGAACCGCTTCCACGCGCTCGGCAATCCGCCACCCGCGTTCCTCGAGCGCGAGCTCGCGCGCTTTCCGAAATGGCTGGTCTGGCAGGCGCTGACCTCGCCGAAGATGGAGCTGGTCGCCGCGGAAGCCGATGCGCTCGGCGACGGCCACTGGCGCGTTCGCCTCGTCGTCCAGAACACGCGGCTGGCTGCCGAGCTACGTGTCGAAGCGCGCGCTCGAGCGGAAGGTCGTGCGCGGCGTCATCGCGGAGATCGCCTGCCGGAGGGCGCGACGCTCGTGCACGGCAAGCGCCGCGAGGAGCTGGGCCAGCTCGAAGGCAAGTCGTACAAGCACACCGGCGTCTCGTTCTGGCCCGACTACAACGTGACCGACGACCGCGCGAAGATCGAGTGGATCGTCGCGGGAAGACGGGCGACCGGATCGACGCTCCTCGCGCGCCACGATCGGGCCGGCACCGTCCGCGCCGACGTGATGCTCGGCTGAGTCGAACGGGGCGATCGAAGTGGCGGGCTGCCGTGCTGGATCCGACGATTGCCGGACGAGCGCTTCGCGTTGCTGGCCGGCGCGTTCGTCGCGGTCGCCTCTGCGCGAGCCGCCGGCGTCGCCCAAGGCCGGTCTCGACAAGATCGAGCACATCGTCGTCATCTACGCCGAGAACCGCAGCTTCGACCATCTCTACGGCCTGTTCCCGGCGCCGACGGCATCGCCAACGCGACACCGGATCAGTACACGCAGGTCGACTACGACGGCAAGCCGCTTCCCCGCCTCCCGCCGGTGTGGAAGGGCAAGGATCGCCGATCCGGCATTCCCGAGCGATCTTCCGAACAGGCCGTTCCGCATCGACGCGCCGCCGATCAACCTGCCGCTTGCCGCGCCGACGCGCGACCTCATCCACAAGTTCTACCCGCACCAGGAGCAGATCAACGGCGGGCGCAACGATCGCTTCGCGGAGGTCTCGGATGCCGGCGGCCTCGCGATGGGCTACTACGACGGGTCGAAGCTGCCGATGTGGAAGTGGGCACAGGAGTACACGCTCGCCGACCACTTCTTCATGGGGGCGTTCGGCGATTCGTACCTCAATCACTTCTGGCTGATCTGCGCGTGCACGCCGCGCGACCCGAATCCGCCGGCGAGCCATGCGTCGCACAGCTCGACGATCGCGGCTGGCTCAAGCGCGGCCCGAGTCGCCGCCGTCGGCGCTGCCGGGCCCCGCCTCCTTCGTGCCGGCGAGTTCACGCCGGACGGCTACTCGGTGTCGACCCGACGCAGCCACCGTATCAGCCGTCGCGCGTGCCGCCGGCGCACGGCGGCGATCCGCGCTTCGCCGGTCCCGTCGAAGCGCGGTACGCTGCCGCCGCAGACGCAGAAGACCATCGGCGACACGCTGTCGGCGAAGGGCATCTCGTGGGCGTGGTACGCGGCGCATGGAACGCGGCCGTCAAGGACGGCATGCAGCCAGCCGCGCGCCAAGCGGATGGTCATCTACAACGACGAGCCGGGCGCGCCGTACTTCGTCACGCACCACCAGCCGTTCAACTACTTCGCGCGCTTCGCGCCGGGAACCGCCGACCGCGAGCGGCATCTCAAGGACTACACCGATCTCGTCGCCGGCATCGAGACGGGCGAGCTGCCGGCGGTCGCGTTCTACAAGCCGCAGGGCACGCTCAACGAGCATCCCGGCTACACCGACGTGCTGTCGGGCGACCTCCACATCGCCGAGCTCGTCGCCAAGATCAAGGCGAGCCCGCTCTGGGCATCGACGGCGATCATCGTCACCTACGACGAGAACGGCGGCTTCTGGGATCACGTCGCGCCGCCGAAGGGCGATCGCTGGGGCCCGGGCACGCGCATTCCGGCGATCATCGTTTCGCCGTTCGCGAAGGCGCGGCTACGTCGATCACACGTCCTACGACACGACGTCGATCATCAAGTTCATCACGCGGCGCTTCGGTCTCGAGCCGCTGCCCGGCGTGCGGCCGAACGCCGGCGACCTGACCGCGGCGTTCGATTTCGCGCGCATGGGCGCACGCGGCCGTTGCCGACGCTGGCTGTCACGCGTGACGCGCGAGCGTCACCGGCTCGCAGCGATCCCGCGCGGCGTCTGGGCGCTCGGGTTCGTCAGCCTGTGCATGGACCTCTCGTCGGAGCTGATCCACGCGCTGCTGCCGCTCTACATGGCGATCGGTGCTCGGCGCCAGCACGCTGACGATCGGCGATCGTCGAGGGCATCGCCGAAGCGACCGCGCTGATCGTCAAGGTGTTCTCCGGCGTGCTGTCCGACTTCTTCCGGCGCCGCAAGCCGCTGGTCGTGCTCGGGCTACGGCCTCGCCGCGCTTCACCAAGTTCGTCTTTCCGCTCGCGCCGACGCTGGGATGGGTCGTGGCGGCGCGCTTCGCCGACCGCGTCGGCAAGGGCATCCGCGGCGCGCCGCGCGACGCGCTGATCGCCGATCTCACGCCCGACGGAGGTGCGCGGCGCGAGCTTCGGCTTGCGCCAGGCGCTCGACACGGTCGGCGGCGGTCGGCGGTCCGCTGCTCGCGATCGGCGCGATGGCGTGGTTCGCGGGCGATTTCCAGGCGGCGTTCTGGGTCGCCGTGGTCCCGGCGATCCTCTGCGTGCTGCTGCTCGTGTTCGGCGTCGAGGAGCCCGGAAGCCGGCGCCGAAGCGGGCGCGGCCAGCGAAGCCAAGCGCGCTGCGCCTCGCCGACGCACGGCGCCTCGGCCGCCGCTACGCGATCGTCGTCGGCATCGCGGCGGTCCTGACGCTCGCGCGTTTCTCGGAGGCGTTTCTCGTGCTGCGCGCGCGGGACGTCGGGCTGCCGCGCCGCGATGGCGCCGTGGGTGATGGTCGTGATGTCGATCGTCTATGCGGCCGTCGCGTACCCGGCCGGCGCCGCGGCCGATCGCGGCCACGGACCGCGCTTGCTGTCGGCGGGACTGCTCGCACTCGTCGCCGCGGATCTCGTGCTCGCGAACGCCGTCGGTGGCGCCGACGCGTATTCGCCGGCGCAGCGCTGTGGGGCCTGCACATGGGCCTGACCCAGGGCCTGCTGGCGGCGCTCGTCGCCGCGTCTGCGCCTGCCGACCTGCGCGGCACCGCGTTCGGCGTCTTCAACCTCGTCGTGCGGCATCGCGCTGCTCGCTCGCCAGCGTGCTCGCCGGTTGGCTGTGGGATACTTTCGGCCCCGCGCTCACGTTCTACGCGGCGCGGCGTTCACGCTGATCGCGTGGATCGCGCTCGCGCGGCATGGCCGGCGCGCGGCCGAGCTGCGCCACGGGTGACGCCGGCCGTGTAAGGGACGCAGCGCGCGACGCCGCGACCAAGCGTAATCACCCTGACGGCGAGATGGCGCCATGGCGAGCCGTCACCGCCGACGCGCTCGCCGGCAGCGAGTACCTGTACTACCGCCACGCGCTGCCCGGTGCGCCTCATGCACTGGATCAACGTCGTCGCGCTGACGATCCTGCTGATGAGCGGGCTGTAGATCTTCAATGCGCATCCGGCGCTGTACTGGGGCAAGTCGTCGTACACCGGCGCGCCGCCGATGCTCGAGATCGCGCGCCAAGGACAGCGGCGATCTCGGCGTGAAGGGCGTCACGCGCGTGCTCGGCCGCGAATTCGACACGACGGGCGTGCTCGGCGCTGTCGAAGAACGCCGACGGCCGGCTGGCGGCGCGCGGCTTCCCGTGGTGGGCGACGATCCCCGACAACCGGTGGCTGTCGATGGCGCGTTCGTGGCACTTCTTCTTCGCCTGGGTGTTGCTGCGTCAACGGCCTCTGCTACGTCGCCTACTCGATCGCGAGCCGCCATCTCGCGCGCGACCTCGCGCCCGACCGCCGCGACTGGCGCTCGATCGGCCGGTCGATCCGCGATCACCTGCGCTTCCGGCATCCGACCGGCGAGGCGGCCAAGCGCTACAACGTGCTGCAGAAGCTCGCCTACCTCGCCGTGATCTTCGTGCTGCTGCCGCTCGTCATCCTGATGGGCATCGCGATGTCGCCGTGGATGAATTCCGCGCTGCCGGGCTGGGTCGACCTCTTCGGCGGCCGCCAGTCGGCGCGAACGATCCATTTCGTCGTCGCGTGGCTCCTCGTCGCGTTCGTGCTGATCCACGTGTTCGAGGTGTCGTCTCCGGGCTCTGGAACCACCTGCGCTCGATGATCACCGGTCGCTACCGGATGCCGGAAGGAGGAACGCCATGGACAGGACGCGTGACGGCGCGGCGGCGCTTTCTCGCGCGCGCGCTCGGTGCCGCGGGGACGCTCGCTCTCGCCGGCTGCGAGCGGCTGTCGCAGACCGAGTGGTTTCCGAAGGTGCTGGGCGCCGGCGAGACGGCGAGCGCGGCGGTTGCGCATGCGGTCACCTCGCGCAAGTCGATGGCGCAGGAATTCACGCGACGCCGATCGCTCGCCGACCTTCCGCAGCAACGGCACCGCCGAACCGGACGAGCGACGACGTACCGGGCGCTCGCCGCCAACGGCTTCGCCGACTACCGGCTGGAGGTCGGCGGCCTCGTCGAGCGGCCGGCGAGCCTGTCGCTCGCCGAACTGCGCGCGCTGCCGAGCCGGACGCAGATCACCCGCCACGACTGCGTCGAGGGCTGGAGCGCGATCGCGAAGTGGAAGGGCGCGCGGCTCGCCGCGCTGCTCGAGGCGGTGCAGCCGAAGCCGGAAGCGCGCTTCGTCGTGTTCCACTGCGCCGATCCGATGGACGAGGACGGCACCGAATCTCTACTACGAGAGCATCGATCTCGAGGACGCGTTCCATCCGCAGACGATCCTCGCCTACGAGATGAACGACGCCGCGCTGCCGGTCGCCAACGGCGCGCCGATCCGGCTGCGCGTCGAGCGGCAGCTGGGCTACAAGCACGCGAAGTACGTGATGCGGATCGAGCTCGTCGAGAGCTTCGCGACGATCGCCGGCGGGAAGGGCGGCTACTGGGAGGACCAGGGCTACCAGTGGTTCGCGGGAATCTGACCGGGTCGGCGGCGAACCACACGAGCACCCTGACCGCTGCGCTGGATCATTGCGCGGCCAGCCACGTGAAGTCTCGGGTGTTCCCGGAGGACTTGGGAACGCGGCGGTCACGCCGCCGAGGATTCTGCAGGGATGCCCGATGGATGGCGCAGTGCGTCGAGCGCAACATAGCCGGGCGTATCCGGCGCAATGTCTCCATGGCGGAGCAGGTAATCCAGGATGACGAGGCTTGCGTCGGCGGTGACGACGTCGCAACCTTCGTCGATGCCGATCAATCGCGCGGCCTCGGGCAACGCGACGAGCCGGTGGTCGACCACCTCTCCGTCCTGTCCCGACGGCGCAAAGTTCGCCGTCAGCCACAGGTCGTGCACGAAGATCGTCTCGCGCTGCAGGCCGTCCGGCTGCTCGCGGCACATGTGCACGGTACCCGCCGGTCGCGCGCGAGCGGCGAGCGGCGTGGCGACGCCAGCTTCTTCCCACGCTTCCTTGACGACGGTTGCCGCGACCGACTGCCCGTCGGCGATTCCACCGCCGATCAGGTTGTCGAGCATGCCGGGATCGATCGACTTCGCGGGACTGCGGCGGGCCAGCCACATCCGGACGCCATCGTCGCCGCGGACGACACCGTTCACGTGCGCCGCGTAAGTGTGGATTCCGAAGAACCGTGCGGCAGCGCGCTCGAGCAGGAACCACGGTGGGGCCCCGAATTCCGGCGCGACCGCGTAGCGTTCGTCGCGCCATGCCGTGAGGCGGCCTTCCGAGGCCAGCGTGCGAGCCACGCGTTGGAGCGCCGCGCTGCGGTCGGCTGCGCCGTGAACCCCCGCAGCAAACGACACGCCGTCGGCGCGCACGTCGAAGACATCGGCCATGAG
Source organism: uncultured beta proteobacterium (assembly GCA_963833295.1). GTDB lineage: Bacteria > Pseudomonadota > Gammaproteobacteria > Burkholderiales > Casimicrobiaceae > CAIWHR01. The sequence goes on from CAWHXL010000001.1 coordinate 154,038, forward strand.
CGCGAGCCGCGCGGCGCGCGCTTCGTCGACCCAGCCCACCGCCGTTCGCTCGACCCAGAATGGGCGATAGCGACTTCGCGGTGGAGCGAGCGCGCGACGAAGCCGCGAGCGCATCGCGGCGACGGTTTGGTCCGTGAGCATGCGCGCATTGTAGTCCGCACCCACGACGGATCCGAGCGGCCGGAGACGCACTGCGTCGGCGAGTCGATCGTGCAATCGGGTAGAATTCGTACTCCCCGCGAACGAACGGAAATCCCGCACAGCGCGGGCAGAAGACGACATGACCGCCCGCATCATCGACGGCAAGGCGCGCGCGCTGCGCCTGACGGCCGACATCAAGACGCAGGTGGCCGCGCGCGTCGCCGCCGGCAAACCTCCGCCCGGGCTGGCCGTCGTGCTCGTCGGTGAGAATCCGGCGTCGCAAGTCTACGTGCGCAACAAGCGGGGCATCACCGAGGCCGTCGGCATGCGATCGTTCGCGCACGACCTTCCGGCGACGACGTCGCAAGCGGAGCTCTTGGCGCTGATCGACACGATGAATCGCGACACGGCCGTCAGCGGCATCCTGGTCCAGCTGCCTTTGCCGAAGCACATCGACGATTCGCTCATCACCGAACGGATCGATCCGCTGAAGGACGTCGATGGATTCCACCCGTACAACATCGGGCGGCTGGTGCTGAAGCGCCCGCAGCTGCGGCCGTGCACACCCTACGGCTGCATGACGCTGCTGAAGGACACCGGCGAGGATCTCGTCGGCATGCACGCGGTCGTCATCGGGCAATCGAACATCGTCGGCCGGCCGATGGCGCTCGAGCTCCTGATGGAGCGCTGCACGGTGACCATCTGCCACTCGAAGACGCGCGATCTCCCCGGCCTCGTTCGACAGGCGGACATCGTGGTGGCCGGCGTCGGCAAGGCGAATTTCGTGCAGGGCGACTGGGTGAAGGCGGGGGCGATCGTTCTCGACGTCGGCATCAATCGCAATGCCGACGGCAAGCTCTGCGGCGACGTCGATTTTGCGGCGGCGAAAGAGCGGGCGTCGTGGATCACCCCGGTGCCCGGTGGCGTCGGGCCGATGACGATCGCGACGTTGCTTGCCAATACGCTTCGGGCTGCGGAGCTGCAGGACCAGGTCGGCTAGCGCCCGGCACTGTGCCCCGAACCGTCGACGCCACCCCCTTCGCGCGCGCGAAAAGCGGCCACAGCGCCGCCACACTGGCGGCTGTGGCGGACAGATGCTTGAGCGTATGCCCCGCAATGACGCCATGGGTCGCGTCCCAGACACGCTGATCGGCGAGCTCGGCGACTTTGGCGACCACATACCACACGACCACCCATTCCCATGAGAACGGATCCATCTGCCTTCGTGTCAGCATGAGAACCGCCACAAGCGCCGCGATGCCACCGAACTGTAGCGTCAGGTAGGGGAACAGGTTGCCTGACACCTTCCAATAGACGATGGTTGCGATGCCCAGCTCGAAAAGCACGGCAAGGCTGGCTCTGCTCACATTGTCGCCAACGCGCTGCGCGATCGCGGCACCTAGAACGCCGGCGAACACAAGCGTCAGCGGCAGCCGGTCCCAGACGAGGGTGGCGTCAGTCGGATCGCGGTGGTACCACGCGGAGCCCAGTGCCGTGCCAATGAGGCCCAATGTGATGCACCACATGCTGGCCTCGGTCGACCGTGAGAATCGCCGACGACTGCGCGAAGCGAGCCGGGCCACTCCCGCGAGACCCACCAGCGCGAACCCGGCATTGGAAAGGACGTCCGCCGCGTGCGGAATGAGCAGCCATTGTCGTTGGTCGGCAAATCGGTGGTAGGCCGGATCCTGCGACACTGCGGGCAACAGGAACCCCACGGCAAACGCAAGCAGCAGGCCTGACAGGCAGGCGCGGTCGGCCCGCGCCAGATTGCGCCAGCGGAGAAAAAGGAGCTCGGTCATTGCTGCTCCCGGAAGATCGCCGGGCGGCCTGCCAGCCTACCCATCAGCATGGTGCCCACGTGCTGCTCGGCGTCGACGCCGAAACCGCACGTGTACCGCGACGCGTCCGGGTTCTCGAAGGTTCCGAAGAGAATGTCCCAAAGGGGAAGGTCGGAGTAGTTGTTCCGATGCCATCCGCGCTGGTGATGCACACAATGGCTCTCCGGGCGCTGGATCATATACCCGAGCCAACGGGGGGTGCGGATGTTCCAGTGATAGAACAATTCGGCCGCTCCGCTCAGCAGAATGGCCAGACTTGCGCTGGCGGCGTCGAGACCGAGCAGCAGGTACAGGATGGCTGACGAGAGGATGCCGTTGACGAGTATTTCGATGGGGTGCTTGTAGAACGTCGTCAGTACTTCGATGCGGCACGGGCTGTGATGCAGCTGATGGAATCGCCACAGGAAGGCAAACTCGTGGCGCGCGCGGTGCCACCAGTAGTAGACGAAGGTGATCGCGACGTAGCCCAGCAAGGCGTCCGCCATCAAGCTCGATGCGCCGAGTCGCCAGAGGGCGAGGTCGGGGAACAGTCGGTCCCAGGTCATGGCCGAAAGAAAGGTGACCCCGGCCTGAACCACGTTGAGGCAGATCGCGCGTCGATGCCAGCCACTCGGCCGCTCGAATTGCCGGCCAGGGAACGCGCATTCGACCGCGAGCATCGCCAATCCGATCACGAGCACGACAAGGATGCATGCCATGGAGTCCCCCTTCCTCGGTGATTGCGGCGGACCTTCGGCCGCTGGCGAGATCGAGGCTAGCGACCCACGACAGGCGAGTAAACTATTTCCTGCGGAGTGCCGATTTCCGATCGGCGTGGTATCGGATTACGATACTAACCAACACACGCGGAGGGCATTCATGGCACAGGCGAGGTCGCTGGTTTCGGCGCTGAAACAGGCACTCAAGAGTCGTGGCGTGACCTACGCCGACGTCGCGCGAGGGCTCAAGATGAGCGAGGCAAGCGTCAAACGGGTCTTCGCCAGGCGGACGTTCACGCTGGAGCGACTGGACAGGATATGCGCGCTACTCGGAATCGAGATCACCGATCTCGGCAGGATGATCGAACACGAGTCGGAGCGCCTCACTCAGCTGACGCGCAGTCAGGAATCAGAGATTGTCGCGGACTCCATGCTGCTTCTCGTCGCCGTCCATGCGCTGAGCCATTGGACGCTCGAGGACATCGTTTCGACGTATCTGATATCCAAGTCGGAATGCATCCGGCTCCTGGTCCGGCTGGACCGGTTGAGGATCATCGAGTTGCTGCCCAACAACCGGATCAAGGTCCTCGTCGCGCGCAACTTTGCGTGGCTGCCCGACGGCCCGATCCAGCGGCATTTCGGTGCGCAGGTTCGAACCGACTTCTTTCAGACGCGATTCGACGGCAAGGGCGAGCGCATGGCGTTCGTGAGCGGCATGCTTTCGCGCACGTCGAATGCGGTGATCCAGCACCACATCCGCCGCCTGTGCGCCGAACTATCGGAGTTGCACAATCAGGACATCGAGTTGCCGCTCGCGGAGCGGTTCGGCACGAGCCTGCTCGTCGCACTACGTCCCTGGTCTCCGGCGATCTTCAAGAAGCTCCAGCGCAAGCCCGATCAGAAGAAGTTCTGAGGCGCGCGGTGCGGCTCCGCACGGGTTGTCCGCCGCGGAGCAGGACGGTTCACGAGCGGCCTTAGGGTACCGCATGCGGCCGCCCGCGAACCGTCCCGCTCTCGCGTTCGATCAGGCGCCTCGCAGGTGCCACGCCTTCGGGCGCGTGAACGTCTGGATGCCGTACGTCGACAGCGTGAGCCCGACGCCCGAATGTCCGACGCCGGACCACGGCAGCCGCGGGCTGACGCGATCGCAGCAGTTCCAGTAGACGCTGCCCGCGTGGACGCTGGGCCAGGATCTTCCGCGCGCGCTTCGCATCCTGCGTGTAGACGCCGGCGGTGAGCCCATATTCGGTGTCGTTCATCAGGTCGACGGCTGCTTCGTCGTCGGCGACGGCCTCGATGCCGATGATCGGGCCGAAGCTCTCGTCGCGCATCACCGCCATCGAATGGTCGACGTCGACGAGCACGGTCGGCTCGAACCAGTTGCCCTTGCCGCGGACGATGCTGCCGCCGGTGAGGAGCTTCGCGCCCTTCTTCCGCGCGTCGTTCACCTGCTTCTTCAGCACGTCGAGCTGCGGCCGGCGCGTGACCGCGCCGATGTACGTCGCCTCGTCCATCGGGTCGCCCATCCTATAGGTCTTCACTTCGGCGACGAACGCGGCCACGAAGGCGTCGTGGATCGATTCGTGCACGTAGATGCGCTCGACCGAGCAGCACGACTGACCGGTGTTGTAGAACGCGCCGTCGGCGAGGCCCGCCGCCGCGGCCTTGACGTCGACGTCCTCGCAGACGTACACGGGGTCCTTGCCGCCGAGCTCGAGCTGGACCTTGATCATCCGGCGGCCGGCTGCTGCGGCGATCTTCGCGCCGGTCGCGTACGACCCGGTGAAGAAGACGCCGTCGACCGGCTGGCGAGTGAGCGACGCGCCGGTCGCGCCGTCGCCGAGGACCGGCACGAACACATCCCTCGGGACGCCGGCCTCGTGCAGCATTTCGGCGATGTGGAGGCCGGTGAGCGTCGCAAACTCGGACGGTTTGTAGAGCACGGCGTTGCCGGCGACGAGTGCCGGCACGAAGACGTTGCTGCCGACGAAGTACGGGTAGTTCCACGCGGAAATGTTGGCGATCACGCCGAGCGGCTCGTGCGTGATTCGCTCGTCGAGCTTCTGCTTCGGGTCGGCATGGACGCGCTCCTCGCGCAGCGCGTGCACCGATTCGGCGAGGAAAAAGTCGATGCGGCCGAGCAGCCCGTTCAATTCGTTGCGCGACTGCCGGATCGGCTTGCCAACCTCGTGGGTCAGCGTTCGCGCGAGTGTCTCCTGCATCGCGACGATCCGCTCGCGGAATTTCGCGATCGCTTCGAGGCGCTTGCGGATCGGCACCTTCGCCCACCGGCGCTGGCCGGCGCGCGCGACGTCGTATTTGCGCCGGACCGCCGCCGCGTTGTCGGCGGCGACATCGGCGATGACGGCGCCGCTGGCGGGATTCGTGATCTTCATCGGGTCTCCATCTTCAAATTGTGTAGGCGGCAGCCTTGTGCTGCTCGGCGGCGGCAAGGAATTCGTCGAGGATCGGCGTGTCGTCGACGAAGGACGGGTCGTCGGGCGTATGGAACTCCGGGTGCCACTGGACCGCGAACACGTATCCCGGGCCCTTGAAACGGATGGCCTCGACGATGCGGTCGGGCTCGGACCAGGCCTCGACGACGAGATCGCGGCCGAGGTCCTTCACCGCCTGATGGTGGATCGAATTGGTCTTCGCGACCGCGGTTCCCGGATAGAGCCGGGCGAGGCCGCTTCCCGGAACGAATGAAACGGCGTGGCAGTTCTGCTCGTAGATCGCCCAGTTGCGATGGTTGAGGGCCTGCGGCGCCTGCGTGCCGAGATCCTGGAACAGCGTGCCGCCCTGGGCGACGTTGATCACCTGCGCGCCGCGACAGACGCCCAGAACCGGTTTCTTGAGCGCCATGAAGGCGCGCAGCAGCTCGATTTCGTACTCGTCGCGGATGCGGTCGCCGTTCCACTCGGGCTTCAGCGCCTTTTCGCCGTACGTTTCCGGACAGACATCGGAGCCGCCCATCAAGACCAGGCCGTCGAGCTCGCGCGCGTACGCGCCGACGGTTGCCTTGCTGCCCGGGCGCTTCGTGCGCCCTTCGGGGGAGGGCACCATGAACGCGAGCACGTCGCGCTGCATCAGCCAGTGCGCGACGTTCTGCTCGATGTACTGCAGCGTCATCCCCTTGAAGATCGGACGCTTGGGATCCTCGTGGAAGAAGCAGGCGGATATGCCGATCTTGAGCATGGTTGTGAATCCGTTCCGTCTAGCCGGGAAAATCCCGCGGCTCGAGCTCGATCGGCGTGCCGTGCGGCGTGCGATCGGCGGCGCGGTCCCAGGCCGCCCGGTATCTCGCCAGCGTCGCTTCGGTCGCAACGCCCTTGTCGGCCACCATGCGCTCGAGCGCGGCGAGCCAGTGCAGGTAGTAGGTCTCGCCGGTGTCGGGATCGCCGGCGGCCTGTGCGCCCCGGATTTCGTCACTCAGCATGGCGGCCCATTCCGGCCACGTAAACACGCCGCGCGCGTGCAGCGCGAGCGCCATCGCGAAGGCCTGCGCCTGCCACGGCTCGCGGAACACCGGGCCGTCGGCGTCGCGCGGAATGGAAGGGACGGCGTCGACGGCCCGCCGCGCTTCGATCGGGTCCGGAGGGCGCATCTTAGACGTGCTCCCGCGCCGGCTCGAGATACGGCTCGAACGCATCGACCGAAACGCTCACCGTCGGATCTGAGTCGGGGCCCCATAGCTCCGGTCCATCGAAACGCACCGTATAGAGCCACTGCGGATCGTCGCCCCTGTCGATGGCGGCCGAATCCGGAAACACGTGGCAGCCGTGCACGCGCTCGACAGTGCCGACGTGGCCGCGCGCGTAGCGCGGCAGGCGCGTGTGCGTTGCCGGATGGATGTTCTTCGCGCGCACGCGGTTGCCCGGCGCGAACCGCGCGGGTCGCGGCGCCGGGCGGGCGTAACCGCCGCGGACGAGGCCGGCGTCGACCATCGCGGCCGTCAGTTTGCGCGGTAGCGGGTTGCCCGGACCCAGCGAATGGCCGGAGGCCAGCTCGTCGGTACCGCAACAGTCGCGTTCAACCGAATTCATTTCGGTGGCCAGCAGCCAGCGCTCGTAATAGGAGACCTTGAGGTAGACCGGCGGCGGCAGGCGCTCCTGCGCATAACGGAGCATGTCGATGTTCCACGCGCCCGCGTACATCATGGCGCGCTGCATGGCCATGACCCGGCCTTCCCACGCGGCGTGAAACACGGGCTCCGCCGGCTCCGCCTCGACCCTGCCGAAACCGTCCATGCCGCCGAGGTCGTGTATGCCGTCCATCAGCGAGCCTCCACCGGGTTCTTCGCCAGGCCGGTTCCGATCATCGAGTCGCGCGTGACGAGCCGCGCCAGGCGCTCCTCGGTCCAGCCTTCGGTGCCGGGAGGGCGCATCGGAACGACGATGAAGCGCGTCTCGGCCGTCGAGTCCCAGACGCGGATCGCGGTGGACGATGGCAGCGTGACGCCGAATTCGGCGAGCACGCCGCGCGGATCCTTGACCGCGCGCGACCGGTAGGGCGCCGACTTGTACCAGACCGGCGGCAAGCCGAGCATGTCCCACGGGTAGCACGAGCAAAGCGTGCACACGACCATGTTGTGCTGCGACGGCGTGTTCTCGACCGCGACCAGGTGGTCGCCGGCGGGGCCGGCGAGGCGTAGCGTCCCCGTCGCCTTCGAGGCGTCGTCGAGCAGCGCGCGCTTGAAATCCGGATCAGCCCAGGCCCTCGCAACCACCTGCGCGCCGATGTGCGGTCCGACCTTGGTCTCGTAGGTCTGGACGATCGCGTCGAGTGCGGCCGGGTCGACGTAGCCCTTTTCCGTCAGGACCGTTTCCAGCGCCCGCACGCGGAGCTGCATGGCGGAGAGCTCCGAGCCGTGATCTCCGCCGTGATCGTGGTCATGCTGCGGCCATGAGGCTGCCTTCGTTCGCTTCGGTTCAACGACACGCGCGCGCGAGCACGACCATCTCAGATCGCGTCGGCGAATATCTGCGCGAAGTCCTCGCGCGTGCACTTGCGGGGATTGGTCAGGTGGCAGGTGTCGTTGACGGCGACCTCGACCAGCGCGGGAATGTCGGCTTCCGTGACCGGCCGCTTCGACGGCAAAGCGCGCGGAGCTTGGCGGGAATCCGGAGGTCGGCCTTCATCTTCGCGAGCCAGTCGATGAAGGCGTTGGCGGCGACGCCCTTCGGCAGGCTGGCTGCGCCCTCGACGCCGGCGACGCGCGCGAGCTCGGCCATCTTCGCCGTCGCCGCCGACAGGTTGAAGCGCATCACGTGGTCGATCATGATGCCGTTGGCGAGCCCGTGGTGCAGGTCGGCGACCGTGGACAGCGCGTGCGCGCACGAGTGCACGGCGCCCAGGTCTTTCTGGAACGCGATCGCGCCCATCATCGAGCTCATCAGCATGTCGCTGCGCGCCTTCAGGTTTCTGCCGTCGCGGAAGGCGATCGGCAGCGCGCGCGCGGCGATGCGCACGCCCTCGAGCGCGATGCCGTCGCACATCGGGTGGTAGGCGGGCGACAGGTAGGACTCGATGTTGTGCGTCAGCGCGTCCATGCCGGTGGCCGCCGTGATCGCCGGCGGAAGGTCGAGGGTGAGCTCCGGGTCCGCAAAGACGCATTTCGCGAGCAGCTGCGGCGAGAAGATGATCTTCTTGACGTGCGTGGCGTCGTCGGAGACGACGCTCGAGCGCCCGACCTCCGAGCCCGTCCCCGCCGTCGTGGGCAGCGCGACGAAGTAGGGCAGCGCGCGGTCGATCGGCCGCACGTGCGGGTGGTCCCACGCGTATTCGAGGATGTCGCCGGGGTGGCCCGCCATCAGCGCGATCGCCTTGGCGACGTCGAGCGCCGCACCGCCGCCGAGACCGATCACCGCATCGGCCCGGTGCGCCTTGAAGGCGTCGACCCCGTGGTTGACCTGGCTGCGCACCGGGTTGCCCCAGATGTCCGAATAGACGGCGACGTCGAGCCCGGGCAGCGTCGCAACGAACTCCTGCAGCAGCGGCAGCGGCGCGATGCCGCGATCGGTGACGATCAGCGGGCGCGCGGCACCCTGCGCCTTGAGGTGATCGGCGACGAGCTTGCGCGCGCCGGGGCCGAAGTGGATCGTGGTCGGGAAGCTGAAGCGGTCGATCGTCATGTCGTCGTTTCCTGGAAGGTGGCTCAGATGATCTCGAAGTAGCGCTTCATCTCCCAATCGGTGATCGCATCGAGCCATTGCCGCCATTCCCACTCGCGGGTCGCAGCGTAGTGGTCGACGAAATCGTCGCCGAACCAGTCGCGGGCGAGCTTGGAATCGCGAAAGATCCGCGTCGTCTCGATCAGCGTGCGCGGCGCGCGCGGGATGTTCTCCGCGCCCTGATTGGTGCCATGGATCGGCTTGGCCGTGAGCTTCATCTTCCGCTCGACGCCGTCGAGGCCGGCGGCGAGCACCGCCGCCGCCGCGAGGTACGGATTCATGTCGGCGCCGGGACAGCGCGTCTCGAGGCGCGTCGCCTTCGGCGAGCCGGCGATCACGCGAAAGCTCGCCGTGCGGTTGTCGAGCCCCCACGTCGGCTTGACCGGCGCCCAGAAGCCGTCGACCAGCCGCTTGTAGCTGTTGATCGTCGGCCAGTACATCGGCGCGAGCTCCATCAGGCCGGCGACCTGTCCGGCGACGTAGCTCTCGAACAGCGGGCTCATGCCGTTCCTGCCCTTCGCGTCGAAGAACAGGTTCTTCTTGCCGTCGGACAGCGACTGGTGGATGTGTCCCGAGCAGCCGGGAAGGTGCTGGTTCCACTTCGCCATGAAGCTCGGCATGATGCCGAAGCGCGACGCCGATTTCCTTCGCGCCGGTCTTGAACAGGATCGCGCGGTCGGCGGCTTCGAGCGCTTCGGAGAACAGGATCGCGGCCTCGTAGACGCCGGGGCCGGTTTCCGTGTGCAGTCCCTCGATCGGCACGCCGAAATCGCCCATCTCGCTCATCAGCGCGGCGAAGAAGTCGCGGTTCGCGTTGGCGCGCAGCAGCGAGTAGCCGAACATGCCCGGCGTGATCGTCGTCGGGCGCGACGCCCTTCTTGTCCGCCCACGATTGCGGCGTTTCGGCGAAGTTGAACCACTCGTACTCCATCCCGCACATCGGCACGACGCCGAGCTTTTCGGCGCGCTTCAGCACGCGCTTCAGAACCTGCCGCGGGCAGATCGGCAACGGCACCTCCTTGCCGTTCTTCTCGGTGACGAACTCGCCGAGGAAGAACGGCACGCCGCCGTCCCAGGGCACGGTCCGGAACGTGCCGAGGTCGATCTTGGCGAGGACGTCGGGGAATCCCTTGTGCCAGCCCGTCAACGTCGTGTTGTCGTAGGTGACGTCCATCATGTCCCAGCCGAACACGACGTCGCAGAAGCCGAAGCCGCCTTCGGCCGCCGAGTAGAACTTCTCCTTGTGGATGTACTTGCCGCGCAGCACGCCGTCGATGTCGGAGACCGCGACCTTGACCCGGTTGCCGGGCGCGTTGCGGACGGCGGCGATGGCCTGGGCGGCCGTGGCGGGGTTCGGCATGCGTTCCTCCGGGAGGGGTTCGGCTCTTCGGGCTCGTTATCGTGAGACGCGCGGCGGGACACTGCAGAGCACGCGACGCGAGCGATATTCTAGCGCAGCCGGTGCGCGCGGGCGGCTGATGGCACAATCCCGGCCGGATGGCAACGATCGCCCGCCATTCGCCGATGACCAACGCGGCCGCGCTCGTCGCACTGCACGTCGCCGTGGCGCTGTTCGGGTTCGCCGGGCTGTTCGGCAAATGGCTGCCGCTGTCGCCCGGTCGCGATCGTGCTGGGCCGCACGGCGGTCGCGGCGCTCGCGCTCGGCGTCCTGCGCGTGCGCGCCGGCGAGCGGCGCGCCGTTCGACGTGCGCCTCGTCGCGAACGGCGTCGTGCTGGCATTGCACTGGGTCAGCTTCTTCGCCGCGATCCAGGCGTCCTCGCGTCGCGATCGGCCTGCTCGGCTTCGCGAGCTTTCCGCTGTTCACGCTGGTGATCGAACGGCTGTTCCTCGCGCGCCGGCTTCACCGCCGAGAAGTGGTCGACCGCATTGCTCGTCACGGTCGGCCTCGTCCTGCTCGTGCCCGGAGCTCTCGATCGCGAATCCGGTCGTCCAGGGCCTCTGCTGGGGACTCGTCTCCGGATTCACGTTCGCGCTGCTCGCCGTGATGAATCGCCGCTGGGCGGTGGCGCGCGCGGCGACGGACATCGCGTTCTGGCAGAACGCGTTCGCCGCGCTGACGCTGCTGCCCTTCGCGCATGGGTGGGTCCCTGGGCGACCGGCACGATCGGCGCGCGCGAGATCGTGCTGCTCGTCGTGCTCGGTCTCGTGTGCACGGCGCTTGCGCACACGCTCTTCATCGCCGCGCTCGCCAACGTGACCGCGCATACGGCGAGCGTCGTCACGGCGCTGGAGCCGGTGTACGGCATCGCGCTGGCGTTCGCGCTGCTCGGCGAAGTCCCGGGCCCGCGGACGCTCGTCGGCGGCGCGCTGATCGTTGCGGCCGCGGCGTTCGCCACGCGACGCGCGAGCCTGGCCGCGGTTGGCTCGCGGCGGCCGAACCGGTAGCATCGCGGTTTCCCACCGCGAAAGGCGTCCCCGCATGCAGATCGGCATCATCGGATTGGGCCGCATGGGCGGCAACATGGCGCGCCGGCTCGCATCGCGGCGGCGTCGACGTCGTCGGGTTCGACGCCGACCCCGCGTCGGCGTCGGCGCTTGGCTGGCGAGGGCGTGCTCGAGGCGGCACCGTCGATCGTCGCGCTGGTCGGCCGATTGGCCGCGCCACGCGTCGTCTGGCTGATGGTTCCGGCGGGGCGTGTCACCGAGCTCGCCGTCGAGGAGCTTTGGCCGGAGCTCGCGCGCGGCGACCTCGTCGTCGACGGCGGCAACGCGAACTACAAGGATTCGCAGCGACGCGGCGCGGCGCTGGCGTCGGCCGGCCTTCGCTTCGTCGACTGCGGCGTCTCGGGCGGCGTCTGGGGACTCGACAACGGCTATGCGCTGATGTTCGGCGGCGACACCGCGGCCGCCGCGATGATCGAGCCGTTCGTGAAGATCCTGGCTCCTGCGCCCGACGCCGGCTGGCTGCATTGCGGCCCCTGCGGCGCCGGCCATTTCGTCAAGATGATCCACAACGGCATCGAGTACGGGATGATGCAGGCGTACGCGGAAGGCTTCGCGCTCCTCAAAGGCAAGAACGAGTTCGGCATCGACGTCGCCGCGGTCGCCGAAACGTGGCGCCACGGCAGCGTCGTCCGCTCGTGGCTGCTCGACCTCACCGCCGATTTCCTCGACGCGCGACGCGGATCTCGCCGACATCGCGCCCGTCGTCGCCGATTCCGGCGAAGGCCGCTGGACCGCGCTGGAGGCGATCGAGCAGGGTGTTCCCGCGCCGGTGATGTCGCTCGCGCTGATGATGCGCTTCGCGAGCCAGGGCAAGTCCGACTACGCCGACCGGCTGCTGGCGATGATGCGCAAGGGATTCGGCGGCCACGCGGTGGCGCAGAAGGGCGCGGCGCGATGATCGTCGTGCTGATGGGCGTGTGCGGCTCGCGGCAAGACGGCGGTCGGCCAGGCGCTCGCCGCGGATCTCGGCTGGCCGTTCTTCGACGCCGACGATTTCCACCCGCCGGCGAACGTCGCCAAGATGGCGGCCGGGACGCCGCTCGTCGACGCCGACCGCTGGCCGTGGCTCGACCGGCTCGCCGACGAGATGGCGGCGGTCAACGATCGCGGCGGCGACGCCGTGCTCGCGTGCTCGGCGCTGAAGCAGGCGTACCGCGATCGGCTCGCTCGCGCCGGCGACGTCCGCTTCGTCCATCTCAGGGGCGACCACGACACGATCGCCGCGCGGCTCGCCGCGCGCTCGCACCGCTACATGCCGCCGACGCTGCTCGCGAGCCAGTTCGCGACGCTCGAGGAGCCGGCCGACGCGATCGTCGTCGACGTGCGCGAGCGATCCCCGAGCAGACGCGCACATCCGCGCCGAATTGAACTCGAACGCGAGGTCGCATGAGCAGCCGGGCGAGCCAGGTCACCTGCGCGAGCAGGGCGAAGCCAAGCGATGCGTCTGCGAGCGCGGGTGGCGCCGACGCACCGGTCGCACGTTCCTGAATGCGTCACGGAGGCCGCCCGGAGGGCGCGTCGGCGAGCGATTGCGGCGGCCGACACGTGGACGCAGGCACTGGCACTCCCGTAAGAGGCCGCATGACGACGACAACCACAAGCCGGCCACGCGCGCGGTCCATCTGGGGCGCGATCCGCGCGATTTCTCGGCGCGGTCAACACGCCGGTGTTCCGCGCGACGACGATGCTCTTTCCGACCGTCGCGGAGCTCGAGCAGGCGGCGCGCGGCGAGTACGACGGGCATCGGCTACGGGCTGCACGGTCTGCCGACCGTCACCGACCTGCAGGACGCCGTCGCCGCGATCGAGGGCGCGCACGGCGCGCTCGCGGTCCCGTCGGGACTCACGGCGACGACGTTGCCGCTGCTCGCGCTCGCGCGGCCGGGCGACCACGTGCTCGTCACCGATGCCGTCTACGGTCCGACGCGGCGCTTCTGCAACAACCACCTGACGCGGCTCGGCGTCGACGTCAGCTACTACGATCCGCCAACTGGGCGCCGCGATCGAGCGCGAGTTCCGGCCGAATACGCGCATCGTCTTCACCGAGTCGCCGGGCTCGCTCACGTTCAGCATGCAGGACATTCCGGCGATCGCCGAGGTCGCGCATCGGCACGGCGCGCTCGTCATCACCGACAATTCGTGGGCGACGCCGTTCGGATTCCGCTCGTTCGACCACGGTGCCGACGTGTCGGTGCACGCGGCGACCAAGTACATCGGCGGTCATTCGGACGTGCTGCTGGGCCTCATCCTCGGCAACGAGGCGACGTTTCCGGCGCTCCACCGGATCTGGACCGACATGGGCGTCACGCCGTCGCCGGACGATTGCTTCCTGGCGCTGCGCGGCCTGCGCACGCTGCCGTTGCGCCTCGCGCGGCACGTCGCGAGCGCGCTCGAGATCGCCCAGTGGCTGCGACGCGGCCGCGAGGTGCGGGAGGTGATCTATCCGGCGCTTCCCGGGCTCGCGCGGGCACGAGCTCTGGAAGCGCGACTTCATCGGCGCGATCGGGACTTTTCGCTGTCGTGCTCGAGCCGGTCGCGAAGGCGCGCATCGACGCGATGCTCGACGGCATGCGGCTGTTCGGCATGGGCTGGAGCTGGGGCGGCTTCGAGAGCCTGATCATTCCGACCTATCCGGAGCTCGTGCAGACGGCGACGAAGTGGGACGCCGGCGGACCGTGCCTGCGGTTCGCGATCGGTCTCGAGGATCCCGCCGACCTGATCGCCGACCTGGCCGAGGGCTTCGCGCGGCTGGCGGAGCTAGGGTCAGGCACGACTTTCGAACGACGAGGTCGCGTCTGAATCGCGATTTCCTGCTCGTCCTCGCCGAGGTAGACGGCCTGCACGCCGGCATTCGGCGCGAATCGCCTCGGGTGCACCTTCCGCGATGACGTGCCCGCGATCGAGCACGATGATGCGGTCGGCGTGCCCGAACACGACGTCCATGTCGTGCTCGGTGAAGAGCACGGCGATCCGCTCCTCGCGCGCGAGGTCGGCCGCGAGCTGCATCAGCCGGCCGCGCGAGCGCGGCGACATGCCGGCGGTCGGCTCGTCCATCAGCAGCAGCCGCGGCGCGCCGGCGAGCGCGAGCGCCAGCTCGACGCGCTTCGCGTCGCCGTAGGCGAGCGTCGCGCATCCCCGTCCGGCGAATCGCGACATCCGCACGCGCTCGAGCAGCGCGTCGGCTTCCGCGCGCAGGCAATCGGTCGCGCGTGCCGCGATGCCGCGATGCGCGCCGGCGTGCGCGAGCAGCGCGAGCTGGACGTTCTCGCGCACGGTCATCGACGCGAAGGTCGCCGCGACCTGGAACGTGCGGCCGACGCCCATCCGCGCGATGGCGCGCGGCGGCAGGCCGTCGATCCGCTCGCCGGACAGCGTCGACCGTTCCGGCGTCGGGCGCGAGCTGGCCGTTGACGAGGTTGAAGCAGGTCGTCTTGCCGGCGCCGTTCGGGCCGATCAGCGCGACCAGCTCGCCCGCGGCAACCGTGAACGACACGTCGTGCACGGCGTCGATGCCGCCGAAGGCCTTCGACAGGCCGTCGACGCGAAGCACCGGCGCCGTCATCGCGATCGCCATCGCGGCAGCGATGTCGCGTGCAGCGCGCCGCCGATTCCCATCGGGAACGCGATGACGATCATCAGGATCGCGGCGCCCAGCACCGCGCGCCAGTATTCGGTCACGCGCGCGAGCGTGTCGGAGAGCCACGTGAACGCGGCCGCGCCCAGCAGCGGCCCGGCGAGCGCGTTGAGGCCGCCGAGCAGCACCATGACCAGCGCGTCGACGGAGCGCGGAATCGCCAGCGTCTCCGGCGAGATGCTGCCCTTGGAGAACGCGTAGAGCCCGCCGGCGAGCCCGGCGAAGCCGCCGGCGAGCGCGAAGGCGGTCCATTGCGTGTCGCCGCACGTCGATGCCGATCGCCTCGGCGCGCAGCGGCGAGTCGCGGCAGGCGCGCAGCGAATAGCCGAGCGGCGCGTGCGCGATCCAGGCGATCGCCGCGAGCGCGGCGGCGACGAGCGCCAGCGTGAACCAGTAGTACGCCTGCTTGCCGGCGAGCCACGCCGCCGGCCACACGCCGACGACGCCGTTGGAGCCGCCGGTGACGTCGTCCCACTGGAACGCGATCGACCAGACGATCTGCGCGAACGCGAGCGTCAGCATCGCGAGATAGACGCCGGAGAGCCGCACGCAGAACCAGCCGATGACGAGCGCGCCGGCGATCGCGACCAGCGGCGCCAGCGCGAGCGCCGACTTCCATCGGGACGCCGTGCTTCACCGCGAGCGCCGCCGCGTAGGCGCCGAGGCCGAAGTACGCGGCGTGCCCGAACGACGCCATGCCGCCGGTGCCCATCAGGAGCTGCAGGCTCGCGGCGAACAGCGCGAGGACGAGGACGTCGGTCGCGAGCACGAGGCGGTATTCGTCGCCGGTCCAGGGCAGCAGCGCCGCCAGCGCGAGCGGCGACGAGCGCGCCGACGCCGCACGGCGACCGGGCGGGACCACCAGCGTGCGGAACTCGGCGAGCGGCGTCGTCGGCGGCGCCGACGGCGGCGCGCCCATCAGCCCGATACGGCCTCGCGACCAGCACGATCGCCATCACGACGAATTCGGCGACCAGCGTGAGCTTCGGAAAGGCGATCGCGATGCCGCCGACGTCGACCGTGCCGAGCGCGATGCACAGCGCCTTGGTCAGCCCGATCAGGAGCGCGGCGACGAACGCGCCCGGGATCGAGCCCAGTCCGCCGACGACGGTGACGACGAACGCTTCGGCGATGATCGCGAGGTCCATGCCGAGGTTCGCGGGCTCGCGCGGCAGCTGCAGCGCGCCGGCGAGCCCGGCGAGGAAGGCCCCCAGCGCGAACACCGTGGTGAACAGCGCGCCGCTCGTCGATGCCGAGGGCGCTCGCGAGCACGCGGTTCTCGGTCGCGGCGCGGATGAGCACGCCGAAGCGCGTGCGCTCGAGCAGCCACCACAGCGCGAGCAGCACGAGCGGCCCGACGGCGAGCAGGAAGAGGTCGTAGGTCGGGATCACGCGGCCGAAGACGTCGATCGGCGCCGGCGAGCCCCGGCGCGCGCGGGCCGAGCAGGTCCTCCGGCGCCCCAGATCGGCGAGCACGGCGTCGCGGACGATCAGGACGACGCCGAAGGTCGCGGCGAGCTGCAGCAGCTCGGGCGCCGCGTAGATGCGCTTCAGCAGCAGCGCTTCGATCAGCGCGCCGACGAGCGCGACGATCGAGCGCGGCGACGACGACCGCGCCCCAGAACCCGAGCGGGCCGCGACCGAGCGCGCCGACGAGCGTGTACGCGACGATACGCGCCCAGCATGTACAGCGAGCCGTGCGCGAAGTTGACGACACGCGTGACGCCGAAGATCAGCGTCAGTCCGGCGGCGACGAGGAACAGCGCCGACGAGCCGGCGAGGCCGTTCAGCAGCTGCGCGAAGAAGGAGGCGAGCGACACGCTCGGAGGTCGGACACGTGACGGCCTGCCGGATCGCCAGCGACGCGCGTCCGCGGCGAAGCGCTACGTAATCGACTCCCGAGGTCCACCTCACTCCGCCGGCCGCAGCCGCTTGACCGTGTCGTCGGAGGGCAGGTAAGTCGCCGCCGTCGGCGTAGCGCCACTCGACCATCACGCCCTTGCCGTCCTTCACCGCCGTGCGTCCGACGTACGCGCCCATCGTCGACTGGTGGTCGAGCGGCGCGGAAGGTGACCTTCCCGAACGGCGAGTCGAAGCGCAAGTCCGCTCATCGCCGCGACGAGCTTCTCGGTGTCGGTCGAGCCCGCCTTGCGGATCGCCGCGGCCGCGGCCTTCACCGCGCTGTAGCCGACGACGGAGCCCAGGCGCGGGTAGTCGTTGAACTTCGCCTGGTACGCGTCGCGAAAGCGCTTGTGCTCGGGCGTTTCGATGGCGTACCACGGGTAGCCCGTCACCCACCAGCCGACCGGCGCTTCGTCCTTCAGCGGATCGAGGTACTCGGGTTCGCCGCCCAGCAGGTTGAACACCGGCCGGTCCTTGAACAGGCCGCGCAGCTCGCCTTCGCGAACGAAGCGCGCGAGGTCGGGGCCGAACAGCGACGAGAAGATCGCGTCCGGCTTCGCGTCGATGAGCGCCTGCACGACGGGTCCCGCGATCGATCTTGCCGAGCGGCACCGCCTGCTCGACGAATTCGATGCCGCCCGCCTGCAGCGCGATCATCTGCTTCTTGAACGCGGCGGTCGCCGATTGCCCGTACTCGTAGTTGGGATAGACGATCGCCCAGCGCTTCTTCGCCGAGCTTCGCCGCATCCGGCACGAGCATCGCCGTCTGCATGTACGTCGACGCGCGAAGCCGGAACGTGTACCGGTTGCCGTTCTCCCAGACGATCTTGTCGGTGAGCGGCTCGGCGGCGAGGAAGAGCACCTTGCGCTGCTTCGCGAGGTCGGCCACCGCGAGCCCGACGTTGGACGCGAACGTCCCCATCAGCAGCACGGCCTTTTCGCGCGACAGCAGCTCCTCGGCGACGCGCACGGCATCGCCCGGATTGCCGTTGTCGTCGCGCGACACGATCTCGAGCGGCCGTCCGAGCACGCCGCCGGCCGCGTTGATCTCCGTCACGCGCGAGCTCCATGCCCTTCTTGTACGGCTCGAGAAACGCCGGGAAGACCTTGTAGCTGTTGAGCTCTCCGAGGCGGATCGGTTGCGCGGCGACGGCAGTGCGGCGGCGAGCGCTGCGACGAGGACGGCAAGACCGGCAACGGCGGAATACGGTTCATCGGATCTCCGAAGCGGCGTCGCAAAACCACTATTGTCCTCCGAGGCTGCCCTAAACGGGCGGACATCGCTTCGCCGACGGTTGACGGGGAGATCGGCGCGGCTCGGTGGCGCCACGGAGCCAGAGCGCCGGTCGCGATCGCGGCAGGACGTCGGACGGCGCAGGCATGCCAGCGCGTGTCGACCGGCCTTCCGGTCACATCGATAGACGCATCGCGCCTGACGCGATCTCGCGGCAAACGGTAAAATCACCGTTTTGCCCGCGTCGTCGCTGCCGCGCCCATCGCGCGCCGAGCGCGACGGTCGCGATCCTCCGCCCCATGTCCCCCGATTCCGACCCGCCCGCTGCACGCTCCCGCACGGCCTCGCGTTCGCCGACCTGTACACGGTCGATGGTGCCGAGCGCATCGACGGCCTGTTCGTCGCGCATCTGCAGGCGGCGGACGCCGCGCTCGGCGCGCGGCTGGACGCGGCGCGCGCGTCAGCCCGGATGCGCTGGCCCGCAAGGCCGAGTCGGAGCTGCTGATCGCGCTGGGGCCGCACCTCGAGGACTTCCTCGCGGCGCTGTTCGGCATCGAGACCGAGGTGCGCGCGCTCGAGGCGCGGCACCACGAGCTCGCGCCGCTCTACGCGGTCAAGCGCCTGTTCGTCCAGCGCAAGGCGATGAACACCTACCGCGCCGAGGCGACGCGGCGACGTTCGACGGCGCGGCGCTGCGGCGCGACGCTGGAGATCGCGCTGGGCGCGCCGTTCACCGAGCTCGGATTCGCCAACGCCGTGACCCGCTGGCAGCAGGACGAAGCGGCGAATGCCGCCGCGCTCGACGTCGCGCTGCGCTACGCCGCCTGGGCCGCGCACACCGCCGATGGCCGCGCCGCGCACAAGGGTGGCGTGCTGTTCCGCGCGCCGCGCAAGCTCGATCTACATGAAGCTCGTTCCGCTCGAGCTCACGCCACGTGAACGGCGTCGACGCGTGGAAGCTCGCCGGCGATCACGTTCGCCGGCGCGAAGGTTTCGCGCTGACCGATCCGCGGCATGGATCTCGCGGCCGCGCTCGATCAGTCGCACTACTGCATCTGGTGCCACGAGCAGGGCAAGGACTCCTGCGCGCGCGGCCTCTTCGAAAAGAAGGCCGCGGGGACGCGCCACCGCCCGACAATCCGTTCAGGAAGAGCCCGTTCGGCGTGACGCTCGCCGGCTGCCCGCTCGAGGAGAAGATCTCCGAGTTCCACAAGCTCCGCGCCGACGGCTGGCCGCTCGCGGCGCTGGCGATCATCTGCGTCGACAATCCGCTGGTCGCCGGCACCGGCCATCGGATCTGCAACGACTGCATGAAGTCGTGCATCTACCAGAAGACCGATCCCGTCGACATTCCGCAGGCGGAGACGCGGATCCTGAAGGACGTGCTCGCGCTGCCGTGGGGCTTCGAGATCTACTCGCTGCTGACGCGCTGGAATCCGCTCGACCTGCGGCGCCCGCTGCCGCGCGCGGCGACGGGCAGGCGCGCGCTCGTCGTCGGCATGGGGCCGGCGGGATTCACGCTCGCGCATCACCTGCTGAACGACGGCCACACGGTCGTCGGCATCGACGGCCTCAAGATCGAGCCGCTGGAGCCCGGCGCTGTCCGGCGTCACGCCCGTCGGCGAGCGCGTGCCGTTCGCGCCGATCCGCGACGCCGCGTACGCTCGACGAGCCGCTCGACGATCGCGTGATGGCGGGATTCGGCGGCGTCGCCGAGTACGGGATCACGGTGCGCTGGGACAAGAATTTCCTCAAGATCATCCGGCTGCTGCTCGAGCGCCGCGACCGCTTCGCGCTCTGCGGCGGCGTGCGCTTCGGCGGCACGCTCGACGCCGAGGGCGCGTTCGCGCTCGGCTTCGACCACGTCGCCGTCGCCGCAGGCGCCGGCAAGCCGACGGTGCTCGAGCTGCCGAACGGGCTCGCCACCGGCGTGCGCACGGCGTCCGATTTCCTGATGGCGCTGCAGCTGACGGGCGCCGCGAAGACGAATTCGGTCGCGAACATGCAGCTCCGGCTGCCCGTGGTCGTCGTCGGCGGCGGGCTGACCGCGATCGACACGGCGACCGAGGCGCTCGCGTACTACCCGGTGCAGGTCGAGAAATTCCTGTCGCGGTACGAGGCGCTCGTCGCCGAAAGGGGCAGCGACGCGGTCGAGGCGGCGTGGACCGCCGCGGAGCGGCCGATCGCCGAGGAGTTCCTCGCGCACGCGACGCGCCATTCGCGCCGAGCGCGCGGCGGCGGCGGCCGAAGTCCCGCGCGAGCGCGCATCGTCGAGCTGCTGCAGTCGTGGGGCGGCGCGACGATCGCCTACCGCCGGCGGCTCGTCGACAGCCCGTCGTACACGCTCAATCACGAGGAAGTCGAGAAGGCGCTGGAGGAGGGCATCCGCTTTGCCGAGGGACTGACGCCGCTCGCGGTCGAGGTCGACGCGCATCGGCCATGCGTGCGCGCTGCGCGTGTCGCAGCATCACAACGACGGCGACGGCGTCTGGCACGAGTTCGGGCAGACGTCGCTGCCGGCGCGCGCGATCCTCGTCGCCGCGGGCACGCAGCCGAACACGGTGCTGGCGCGCGAGGACGCGCGCGCACTTCCATCTCGACGGCAAGTACTTCCGGCTGCTGGACGAGGAGGGCAAGCCGGTGACAGCCGGTGCGCGGCCTGGCCAAGCCCGGCGACGCCCGCCGTGCTGACCGGGATTCGCGCCGACGGTCGCGCGACCAGCTTCTTCGGCGACCTGCATCCGTCGTTCCACGGCAACGTCGTGAAGGCGATGGCGAGCGCGAAGCAGGGCTACCCGATCGTCTCGCGGATGCTCGGCACGCGTGGCGCCAGCGTCGAGCGGAGGGCGACGCGGCGTTCTTCGACCGATTGAACCGCGAGCTTCGCGCCACCGTGGTCCGCGTCGAGCGGCTGACGCCGACGATCGTCGAGGTCGTCGTCCGTGCACCCGCCGCGGCGCGGCGCTTCCGGCCCGGGCAGTTCTACCGGCTGCAGAACTTCGAGAGCCTGGCGCCGCTCGTCGACGGCACGCGTCTCAACATGGAAGGGCTGGCGCTGACCGGCGCGTGGGTCGATCGCGAGCAGGGCCTCGTGTCGACGATCGTGCTGGAGATGGGCGGCTCGTCGGATCTCTGCGCGTTGCTGCGCGCCCGGCGAACCGGTGGTGCTGATGGGTCCGACGGGCACGCCGACCGAGATCGAGGGCAACGAGACCGTCGTGCTGGCCGGCGGCGGGCTCGGCAACGCGGTGCTGTTCTCGATCGGGCAGGCGTTCCGTCGCGCGGGATCGAAGGTGCTGTACTTCGCCGGCTACAAGAAGGTGATCGACCGCTACAAGGTCGCCGAGATCGAAGCCGCGGCCGACGTCGTCGTCTGGTGCTGCGACGAGGCACCGGGCTTCACGGCGACGCGGCCGCAGGATCGCGCGTTCGTCGGCAACATCGTGCAGGCGATGACCGCGTACGCGTCGGGCGCGCTGGGCGCGCAGCCGATTCCGTTCGCCGACGTGCGACCGCATCGATCGCGATCGGCTCGGACGCGATGATGGCGGCGGTCGGCGCGGCGCGGCACACGGTGCTCGCCCGATATCTGAAGCCGGGCCACAAGGCGCGATCGCCTCGATCAACTCGCCGATGCAGTGCATGATGAAGGAGATCTGCGCGCAGTGCCTGCAGCCGCACCGCGACCCGGACACCGGCAAGGTCAGCTACGTGTTCTCGTGCTTCAACCAGGACCAGCCGCTCGACGTCGTCGATTTCCCGGGACTCGCGGCGCGCCTGACGCAGAATTCGGTGCAGGAGAAGCTGACGGCGAAGTGGATCGGGCGCTGCCTCCACCGTGTCTCGCGCGAAGGGCCCGTCAGCGCGCCGCGATGAACCCCGCGATGAGCGCCCCGATCGCCGCCGCGCCGATCGCCACCAGGTCGTCGCCGTGGTCGCCGTCGCGTTCGCGCATCCGCTGCAGGTCGAAGATCGCGTTGACCTGCGCGTCGGAGAGCGTGGTGCGCATCGCCTCCGGCGAGACGGACGCAGGGGCGGCCGACTCGGCGGCAAGATCCTGCAGTGCCTTCGCGACGCCGTCGGGGTCGATCAGGGCGATGGGCGCTCCGCAATGCGTACAGGCGCTCTCCGTGGAAAGTTCGACCGGTGCTCCGCACTGCGAGCACGTGATCTGGCGGACCGTCGCGCGGAGCTTCACAAGCTCGGCGGGCGTGGGCGTCCGGATGAAGTTCTTCTGGCGCAGGAACTGATTGAACGTGATCAGCTGTCCTTCGTCGTTCCGGCACCGCCAGTAGGTGAATCGCGTGGTCCGCTGCAGGTCGTGGGTGAGCGCGAGGGGAACGGTGCAGCGCGGGCAGTCGAAATTGCCGGCGATCGAACGGCGGGGGCTGCCGGCCTCACCGACGAACTGAAAGAGCCCGAGGACCGACTTCGGCGTGAGGCGCACGCTCTCCCACTTGTCGAACCAGAACAGGCTGCAGGGCACGCAGGCGTTGATCTCGATGGGTTGGAGCGCGCCATGGGCGTCCGCCGATTGGGGCGCCATCGGCTCGCGGCAATTCGGGCAACCGATCATCCCGGCATTCTAGCGGTGGCGAGGCCGCCGTTGTTCAGCGGTCGCCGATCGTTGACGCCTATCGGGGAACGGCGTAGCTTGGATTGGTCCGCTTTGGACAGCGGGCGGTGCGGGGGATTCAGGCGACAGCGTCCATGCCTTGCCGCCACCCGACGTCCGGGGTCGCCGTGTCCACAAGGACGTGGGCCGAACGCGGTAGACGGCCGAAGAGATCATGGGAGGCCATATGTCGATGCGCAGTGTCATGACGATCGTATTGCTTGCATGCGTCGCCGGCGCTCCCGTTGCCGTTCGCGCGGTCACTTGCTACGAAATCGTCGACGACAGCGACAGGACGCTCTACCGCGCCACGGTTCCGCCGTTTCAAATGGACGGTTCCGCATGGAACGCCGCGCAAACGCGCCTGCGTGCGCAACGGCACTATCTCATGTGGTTCGACACGGTCAATTGTCCGGAGGACTACTCGAGTCCGGCGTACGCGGCAACCCATGCCGCAAAGGATGCGTCGGCAATCCTTTCCGCGCGAGGTGACGACGTCTCGGGGACGGTTTACACGGGAGCAGCGGGCAACGCCCCCGCCGCTGCGGGCCGGGCGCCGGTGTACGTCGTCCCGCGCGGTGGCAGGGTTGCGTTGCCCGTCGGCGGAACCAGGGCCTACGGCAAGTGACTGATGGCGATCGGAACGGCGCACTCGCAACGTGGTTTGCGGATGCCCGACGACGGCGTTCGCGGTGCCGATCTGGAGCGTCCGAACTTCGGTGGTGCCGGTGGAAGGAGTCGAACCCTCGACCTTCGCATTACGAATGCGCTGCTCTACCAACTGAGCTACACCGGCGATTGCCTGCCGCTCCGCGCACGACCTCCACATCCGGTCGCGGGGAACTGAGGCAAGCCGGAAATTATAACCGACGCGTCCGCCCCGTGCCAGCCGCGGGCAGGCGGCAATCCGGCCCCCGGGCCTCCTACCGCAGGGCCGGCACCGTTGCGAGCAACGCTTTCGCGCCGGTCCAGAGGATCTGCACACCGACGCAGAGCAGGATGAACGCCGAGAGGCGGATCAGCACGCTGGTCCCGGTCTCTCCGAGGAGTCGCAGCGTCCGGTCGGCATAGCGGTAGCAGACGAAGACGGTCGCGGCGATGAGGGCGGCGCCCACCACGTCGGCCGAGCCGTTCAGGAGCAGCGACTGCATGCTCTGCGGGTGGTGGGCGCCGATGGTGATGGCGATCGAGATGGTGCCCGGGCCGACCGTCAGCGGCAGGGTCAGCGGGTAGAACGCGCGGATCCCGATGTCGCCCGGTTCCGACGCCATGGCGATCTTCGTCGCGGATTCCGCGCGCAGCAGCTCCCAGCCCGCCGCGCAGACGACGGCGCCGCCTGCGACCTGCACGATGGGCACCGAGAGCCCGAAGAACTCGAGCACATAGGTGCCGACGAACAGCGAAGCCACGAGCAGGACGAACGCGTTGATCGCGATCTTCCGCGCGAGCTCGGCCCGCACGTTCGGCGTGACATCGGCCGTCATCGCGAGAAACATCGGCGCGCCGCCGAATGGATTGACGATGGGCAAGAGCGCCGCCATCACGAGCAGCACGCTTTCGACGAAGAGGCGCAGGTTTCCGGTCACGTTTCGGGTGCGCGCTTGCGGTGTGCCGCTGGCAGCGCGGCACGCTGCGCTACACTACCATGCCGCGTCCGCCTCGACTCGACGCCTCGCCTCGGTTCGCACCCTTGACTGCCACCCGCACGCTCCATGGTTTCCACGCGGTGACTGCGCGGCTGCGGCAGCGGCCGGCGACGATACGCGCCATCTATCTCGCTGCGGCGCGCCACGACGCGCGCACGCGTGATCTCGCCGCACGCGCCGAATCCGCTGGCTGCCCGGTCCACCTGACCGACGACGAGCGTCTGGGTGCGCTCGCCGGTTCGGACCGGCACCAGGGCGTCGTCGCCGTCGTCGACGCCGCGGTACCCTACGTCACGCTGGACGACGTGCTCGACGCGCTCGCCGAACCAGCGCTGCTGCTCGTGCTCGACGGCGTCACCGATCCGCACAACCTCGGCGCCTGCCTGCGCAACGCCGACGCGTTCGGCGCGCACGCGGTCGTCGTCCCGAAGGACCGCGCGGTCGGGGTCAATGCGACGGTGGCCAAGGCAGCGAGCGGCGCCGCGGACACGGTCCCGGTCATCACCGTCACCAATCTGGCGCGGGCGCTGCGTGACCTCAAGACCAGAGGCGTCTGGATCCTCGGCGCCGATGCGGGTGGCGAGAGCCTGTTCGACGCCGACGTCAGCGGGCCCGTGGCCTGGGTGCTCGGGGCGGAAGGCGCCGGGCTGCGACGGCTCACCCGCGAGCTGTGCGACCGGATCGTCGGCATCCCGCTCATGGGCACCGTCGGGAGCCTCAACGTTTCGGTGGCGAGCGGGATCTGCCTGTACGCGACGCGACGTGCCCGCAGCATCCGTCCCTGAATGAAGCGGGCCGGCTGTTGCCGGCCCGCTCCGTTCGCCTGAAGGTGTTTCCGCCTACGGCCCGAAGAAGGTGAACACCCTGCCGATCAAGTCGGCCTTCTGGCCGCGTTGCCATACGCCTCGAGCGGGAAGGCCAGGAAGACGACCTTGTACGTCCCGCTGTAGGACAGTGCGTTCGCCGCCGCGGTATCGTCGGTGAACGCCGCCACCGCCGGGCTGATCGGGGTGATCTGGTCCTCGAACGTGGCGCCGAGGACGTCGTGGTCGAGCGGAACGTCGCCGATGCCACTCGAGACCGGGTCCCGGCGACGCCGTGGACGCTGGCGGTCTCCTTGTCGTTCTGCGTCTTCGCTACCGTCCCAGTCGATGTGCAGGTAGTCGTGCACGAACGCCGTCGTTCCGGCCGTCTGGTCGAGGATGTCCTGCCCCGACATGAGCAGCCGGCCGCCGATGTCGAGGAACGCCTTCAGCGTGCCCTCGTACGGACCGATCGGCGCCGGGTAGCTGTTCCCCGTGAACCACACGACGTTCTTGAACGCGCGGACGTAGTTCGGCGGCAGGTTCGGATCCGCCGCCAGGTCCCACGTGCTGTACGCGACACCGGCCGACGTCAGAGCGGCCGTGTAGTACGACTGCACGTCGGGGTTGTTGCCGTCGTTGTCGACGAGCAACGTGGTCGTGGTGACCGCGACGGCGATCGTCTTCAGCGTTGCGGTCGCGCTGACGCGCCGGGCTTCCGACGGACGTCGCCGTCACCGTGCCGGTGTTCAGCGGCGCCGTTGGACAGCGCCGCCGGGACGTCCACCTTCGCACAGACGTCGAGCGAGCCGCCGCCCGGAATGGTCGGGGTCGTCGTCAGCGGCGTCGTGCACGTGGCGTCGAAGAACGTCGTCGTCCAGCGTTCGTGGCCGAGAGCGAGTAGCTGTCGGCGGCTGAAGCCGTTGTTCTCGATCGTCAGCTTGTACGGAACGCTCGTCCCCGTCTTCCCGCCGTCGGTCTGCGTCGCCGGGGTGAGCGCCACCGCGTACGGGGGCGCGATCGGCGTGACGACCGGCGAGCCGGTCGTCGAGGAAGCCGTCAGCGGTCTTCGCGCCGACCCCGTCGTTCACGATCGACGTCGACCTTCTTCTTGAGCCGAGTTCGCGATGTGCGACGGTGAAGTGCACCGAGACGCTTGCGCCCGGCGCGATCGTCGGCACCGTCCACGTGACCACACCCGTCGACGTTCGTGCCGCCGTCGTCGGCCGAGACGAAGCTCGTGTTGTCGGGCACGGGATCGGTGATCGTCACGCCGGTCGCCGGAGCGTTGCCCTCGTTCTTCGAGCGTGAGGGTGTAGGTGATGTGGCTCGACGGCCCGACGGGCCTGTCGTCGTCGACCTTCGACAGCACGAGCGCCGGCGCGGCTGGCGTGTCGAACATCCGGAACGCACCACGGCCGTGCGTGCCGGCAGCGAGCAGCCGGTTGGACGCGTCGAGGTCGAGCTGATCGACGGCGACGAGCGGGAAGCCCGTGCCGAGCGCCGACCAGTCGGTGCCGCCGTTGTAGCTCACGAACGCCCCGACGTCGGTGCCGACGTAGAGCGTGTTCGGATACGACGGGTCGAGGACGATCGAGTTGACCGGCGTGTCGGGCAGGTTGCCCGAGACGTCCGTCCAGCTTCTCGCCGCCGTCCAGCGTGCGGAAGACGTGGCCCGGCTGGCTCTGGGGTCGCCCCGTTGAACCCGTTGAAGGCGGCGTAGGCGATCCGGTAGTTGCTCCGATCGACCGCGAAGCCGGCCACCGGCCGTCCGGGAGGTCGTTGTCCTTGGCCTGCGTCCAGGTCGGGTTGTCGCTGACCTGGGCGTCCGGGCTGACGTAGACGAGGCCGTCGAGCGTGCCGACGTAGACCGCCTGGCCGCCGCCGACGCCGATCGCGGAGATCGTGCAGTTGCGCGCGCCGTTCGGCGCCGTGCCGGTGCAGCCGGTCGTGAGATCGTCGCTGATCGCCTTCCACTGGACGTCGCCGGCGTTCGCCGTCTTCGCGTTGTCGGTCCGGTAGAGGCGGAACGTGCCGAGGAAGAGCTGGTTCGGGTTGCTCCTGGTTCAGCGACGAACGGGATGTAGAAGTCCGACCGGTCCGTCAGGTCGATCCCGTTGCGGATGAACGAGTTGTTGAAGAAGAACGCTCCGCCGTCGGTCATCCGGTACGGCGAGATCCCGAAGTAGGTGCCGTAGACGAAGCACGCTGGCGGAAGCGCGGGCAGGCACGCGCCGGTCGCGTGTGATCGACGAGCACCTGGCCGCCGTCGCCGCTCGCGACGTCGAACCACGTGTTCGAGGCGGTCGACTTGCGCACCGTGCCGTTGTCCTGCGTCCCGCCCCAGAACCGCGCCGGGATCTGCGGCACCGTCGCGATCGACGTGAACTGCGTGATCGCCAGGTTCGTCCGGTCGGTGACGGCCCCGTTGTCCGGGTCGACGGTCCCGTTCAGGTTCACCCAGGTGACCGCGCTCAGCGGATCGAGGCGGCGTCGGCCGGCCGCCACGGCTGTCGCTGTACCAGACGCCGCCGTCGCTGCCGATGAGCACCTGCGACGGTGTTGGCCGGGTTGAAGGCGAGCGCGTGGAAGTCGGGGTGCTGGTCGAACCCGAGGTTCTTCCACGTCTGGCCGCCGTCGTCGGAGCGGAAGATGCCGCCCGAGCCGATGTCGTAGTTGAACTGGCCGGCCGCGAACACGATGTCCGGGTTCGTCGGATCGACCTCGATCACGTTGTCGTAGAAGCACTGGTCGCCGCAGTAGTCCTCGACCGCTCTCCTGGCCGGAGCCGCCGGGCAGGATCGACCAGTTCGCGGCGCCGTCGGTCGACTTGAAGACGCGGCTCGGATGGTGGCCGTCGCCGTCCGTCCCAGTCGAAGCCCGACGTAGAGCGTGCCGGAGCCCGCCGCGGTCGGATGCGAGATCGCGATCGAGAAGCGCGTCTGACCGCCGCGTAGTCGGCGGCCGGGCAGGCCGTTCATGATCGGCTTCCACTTCTTGCCGCCGTCCGTGCTCTTGTAGATCGCGTCGCCCCAGAACGACGAGTAGAGGATCTTCGGGTTCTGCGGATCCATCTCGAGGTCGGTCGCGCCGAGGTTGTCCTTCGGCGCCTTCTGGATCAGCTTCCAGTTGACGCCGCCGTCCTTCGACTCCCAGACGCCGAACTCGTCGTGGTCGGGCGGGCTCACGCGCCGGGCGCCGCCGCGACCGCGCAGGACGGCGACGTAGACGTGGTTCGCGATTCGTCGGGTCGACGACGATGCGGCTCGATCGACGACGCCGTTGAAGTACTTGTCGTCGGAGATCTTCGCCCAAGTGTTGCCGCCGTCGGTCGACTTGAGGACGCCGTCGCCGAAGTAGGAGTCACCCGAGAGCGCGCCCTCGCCGGTGCCGGCGTAGACGATCGCGTCGTTGCGTCGGCGCGATCGCGAGCGCGCCGATCGACTGCGTCGTCTGGTCGTCCGTCTTCGCCGACCACGTGCCGGCGTGCGCGTCGTAGAGCCAGATGCCGCCCTGCGCGGCGCCGAGGATGAACTGGCCGTTGCTCGGGCGGATCGCCAGCGCGCCGATCCGGCCGCTCATCGCGCCGAAGCGCTGCGCGCCCGGGCTGCGCAGCCCCTGCACGATCGGGTTCGGGCCGAGCTGCGTCCACGCGCCGCCGAAGGTGGTCGGGCCGGACGGGATGTGCTCCTTGCGCAGCTTCTTCGCGGCCTTCGCGGCCTTCCCGCGCAGCTCGCCGGCCTTCGACGAGGTCGATCGGCGTCGATCGCCGGCCGTGCGGCGGCTCGTGAAGGCGAGGTCGAGCTGGAGCAGCTCCTCCTCGGCCTCCTCGTCCTGCTGGAGCGGCCCGCTTCTGGGCGGCGTGGCGTATCCGGTTGTCGCGACCGCCGCAAGTGCAACGACGCCTACGATCAGCCAGAGTGCCCGCGTCGTGCTCAGCCAACCTGTGAGCTTGGTCGACATCTCTCCCCCTTTGACAGATCTTGGTTTTGCTTCTATTGGTAACAACTACGGGGTGCGATTGTGTCGCCTCCCCAGACTCATCGTCAAGCTCCCATGACCACGATCGCGCAACTCGCCGCATCGGCCCTTGCCGTCTCCCTCACCCTCGTCGCCGGCGCCGCTCAGCCGCCGGTGGTTCGCGTCGGCGCCGACGCGCCGGCTACGGTCGTGGGGAGCGGCTTTCGGCAGAACGAGCCGGTGCGCGTGACCATCGTGATGGGGACGCGCCAGTTGGACGGCGCCGCGGTCGCGTCGGCGACCGGTGAGTTCAGTGTCCGCTTCGCCGGGACGAGGCTCGACCGGTGCGCGACACCGCTGGTGGTCTCTGCGCGAGGAGAGCTGACGGGGCTCGTCACCGCCACGCTGCCGCCGCGCGAGTGTGCGGCACCGTAACGGTCTCGGTTTCCGGGTCGAATACTGGACGCTGACCCGAGCTAAGCACGAACCCGCGTCAATGAAGGCACTCGGCACCAGCTCTTCCGCCCGCCGGGAGCTTGGCAATCGTCTCGAAACAACGCGGCGGCAGCGGATTCCGAACATCGAAAAGAAAACCCCGTGAGCCAGGCACGACTCGCGGGGCGTGTTCGCAATGCTGCCGAATTCGATGGCCGGCCTCGCCGCAGCGGCGCGCCCGCCGGCGTACCGCTACTCCTTGATGTCGACGCCGTAGAACGTGTGCCGACCGAACGGGGAGAGCTTGAAGTCGATCACTTCCTTGCGCACGGGCTTCAACTGCACCGCGTGCGCGATCGTGAACCACGGCGCCTGTTCCTTGAAGATCACCTGCGCTTTCTCGTACAGCTCGGTGCGCTGCTTCTGATTGGAGATCGTCTTCGCCTTCTGGATGAGGTCCTCGAACGGCTGATAGCACCACTTCGAGACGTTGCTGCCGTTCGACTTGGCCGCATCGCATCCCAGCAGCACGGCAAGGAAGTTGTCGGGGTCGCCGTTGTCGCCGGTCCACCCCAGCATGCCCATCTGGTGCTCGCCGTTCTGCATCCGCTTCCGGTATTCGCCCCACTCGAAGCTCTTGATCTCGGCGGTCACGCCCACCTTGGCGAGATCGGCCTGCATCAGCTCGGCGATGCGCCGGGCGTTGGGGTTGTATGGCCGCTGCACCGGCATCGCCCACAGGTCCGTCGTGAAACCGTTCGGATGCCCGGCTTCGGCCAGCAGCTTCTTCGCGGCCGCCGGATCGTAGGGGTCGTCCTTGATCGCGTTGTTGTACGACCACATCGTCGGCGGGATCGGGTTCTTTGCCGGGACGCCGGCGGTGAGGAACACCGCGTCGATGATGGCCTTCTTGTTGATCGCCATGTTGATCGCCTTGCGCACGCGCACGTCGTCGAACGGCTTCTTCGTAACGTTGTACGCGAGGTAGCCGACGTTGAGCCCCGGTTGTTCCAGCACGACGACGTTCGGATCCTTGCGGATGCTGTCGAGGTCGGCCGGATTGGGGTACGGCATCACGTGGCACTCGCCCTTCTGCAGCTTGGCCCAGCGCACCGACGCGTCAGGCGTGATCGCAAAGATCAGGTCGTCGATCTTCGCCTTGCCGCCCCAGAACTGCGGGAACGCCTTGTAGCGGATGATCGCGTCCTTGATGTAGCGCTCCAGATAGAACGGGCCGGTGCCGATCGGCTCCTGGTCGATCTTCTCGGGAGTGCCGGCCTTGAGCATCGCGTCGGCGTATTCCTTGGACTGCACACCTGCGTATTCCATCGCCAGGTCGGACAGGAACGGGGCCTCGGGCTTCTCGAGCGTGATCCGTACCGTGTAGTCGTTGACCTTCTCCACCGACTTCAGCAGCTTGGGCATGCCCATGTCGTTGAAGTACGAGTGGTTCGAGCTCGTGACCTTGAAATAGGGATTGGATTCCTTCCATTGCCGCTCGATGGCGAAGATCATGTCGTCGGCGTTGAAGTCGCGCGTCGGCTTCCAGGCGCGATGGTTGTGCCACTTCACGCCCTTGCGCAGGTGGAACGTGTAGACCTTGCCGTCCGGCGAGATGTCCCAGCTTTCGGCGAGCCCCGGGACGACCTTCGTGCCGCCCCGCTCGAAGTCGACGATGCGGCTGTAGATCTGGCTGTTGGCGTCGAACGACGTGCCGGTGGTATTGACGGCGGGATAGAAGTTCTCCGGGCTGCCCTCCGAGCAGAACACCAGCGTCTTGGCGGAAAGGCCGGCGGTGGCGAGCAGCGCCGGGACCGCCAGCGCGGCGATGAGCGCACGGTTCGCGCGGCGGGCCCAGCGGGGGGGCGCATTCAATTTCGTCATCTTGATGGACTCCTTCGAGAGAGGCTGCGATTCATGCAGCGGTGGACGTGAGGTCGACGTGACCGGGTTCGAGAAAGCGGTGAGCGAGATGGCAGGATACCTGGCGACCATCGAGCGGGCGCAGGACCGGGCGCTCGGTCCGGCAGCGCTCGATCACATGGGGGCAACGCGTGGAGAATACACACCCCTGCGGCGGATTCAAGGGCGACGGCAGTTCCCCCTTCAAGACGATGCGCTCGGGGCGGCCGGCGGCGGTGATTCCGGGGGTCGACGCCAGCAGCGCCCGGGTGTACGGGTGCAGCGGTCGCGCGAAGATGCGCTCCTTGGAGCCCTGTTCCATCGCGAGGCCCAGGTACATCACGAGCACCTCGTGGGCGATGTGCCGGACGACGCCCAGATCGTGGGAAATGAAGAGGTAGGCAAGGCCGAGCTCGCGTTGCAGGTCGGCGAGGAGGTTCAGCACCTGCGCCTGGACCGAGACATCCAGCGCCGACACCGGCTCGTCGGCCACCAGCAGCGCGGGGTTCAGCATCAGCGCCCGCGCGATCGCGATGCGCTGGCGCTGCCCGCCCGAGAACATGTGCGGATAGCGGACGTAGTGCTCGGGGCGCAGCCCGACCTTGGCCAGCATGGCCCGGGCGCGCTCGGCCTGCTCGGCCGGGCCGAGCTCCGTATTGATGGCGAGCGGCGCTTCGAGGATGGCGCCGATCTTCTTGCGCGGATTGAGCGAGCCATACGGGTTCTGGAACACCATCTGCACGGTCTTGCGCAAGGCGCGCTGCTCGGCGGGCGAGGCCTTGACGGCGTCGACGCCGCCGAGCCGCAGGGTTCCCGCCGACGGCTTTTCGATCAGCGACACGACGCGCGCCAGCGTGGACTTGCCGCAGCCGGATTCGCCGACCACCGCGAGCGTGCGGCCCGCGTCGACCGCGAAGGAGACTCCGCCCACGGCGTGGAGGCGCGCCGGGTCGCGGAACATCCCGCGCCGGATCTCGTAGACCCGCGTGAGGTCGGTGGCCTCGACGACGGGCGCACTCATCAAACGATCGCCTTCTCGACGGCTGGGCGCTCGCGCGCGAGGGCGGCGTCGCGCTGCGGGTCGCCGAGCGGAAAGTGGCACCGCACCTGGCCGTCCTGCCAGGGCCGCAGGTCCGGCCGCTTCTGGCAGGACTGGTCGGTGGCGTAGGTGCAGCGCGGGGCGAAAAGGCAGCCGCGCGGCCGATCGTAGAGCCCGGGCACGACGCCTGGAATCGTCGCGAGGCGGGTCTCGCCGTCGCTGCGCTCGGGCATGGCGGCGAGCAGCGCCGCGGTGTACGGATGCTGCGGTGCGGCGAACAGCGCGTCCGCGCCGCGCTCCTCGAGCACCTGGCCCGCATACATGACGGCCACCCGGCGGGCCATTTCCGCGACCACGCCCATGTTGTGCGTGACCAGCACCAGCGCCATGCCGCGCTCCTTCTGCAATGCGCGAAGGAGGTCGAGTATCTGCGCCTGAATGGTCACGTCCAGTGCGGTGGTCGGCTCGTCGGCAATGAGGAGCCTGGGATTGCAGGCGATCGCCATCGCGATCATCACGCGCTGGTTCATCCCGCCCGAGAGCTGGTGCGGAAAATCCTTGAGGCGGCTCGCCGCCGCCGGGATGCCGACCTGCTCCAGCAATTCGGTCGCCCGATTGCAGCGCCGCCTTGCGGTCCATCCCGAGGTGGAGCCGCAGCGTTTCGCACAACTGGAAGCCGACGGTGAAGCACGGGTTGAGGCTCGTCGTCGGGTCCTGGAAGATCATCGCCACGTCCTTGCCGATGAGCTTCCGGTGGGCGTGGTCCGAGATGTCGAGGAGGTCGTGCCCGGCAAAGCGCAGCTGCTTGGCGCGCACGCGGCCCGGGTAGGGGATGAGTCCCATCATCGCCAGCATGGTCACGCTCTTGCCGGAGCCCGATTCGCCGACGATGCCCAGCACCTCGCCTTCGTCGAGGCGACAGGTCGACGCCTTCGACGGCGTGCAGCACCGCGCCCTGCGAGGGGAACTCGACGTGGAGGTCTTCGATTTCGAGCAGCGGCATCGCGATCGGTCCTACCGCTTGAGCTTGGGGTCGAGCGCGTCGCGCAGGCCGTCGCCAAGCAGGTTGAAGGCAAGCACGGTGATCAGGATCATCAGCCCCGGAAACGTCACGACCCACCAGGCGCGCAGGACGAATTCGCGCGCGTCGGCCAGCATCGTTCCCCACTCGGAGGCGGGGGGCTGCGCACCGAGGCCGAGGAAGCCCAGCGCGGCCGCGTCGAGGATCGCCGTGGAGACGCCGAGCGACGCCTGCACGATCAGCGGCGCAGCACAGTTGGGCAGCACCTCGTTGAACATCAGGCGCAGCCGGCTGGCGCCGTTCGTGCGCGCGGCGGTCACGTAGTCCTTGGACGTCTCCGAGATCACCGCGGCCCGCGTGATGCGCACGTAGTGGGGCAGCACGACGACCGCCACCGCGAGCATCGCGTTCATCAGCCCCGGCCCGAGGATGGCGACGATCACGATGGCGAGCAGCAGGCTGGGCAGCGTCAGGATGATGTCCATCAGCCGCATGATCGCGATCTCGGTCACGCCGCGAACGAATCCCGCCACCAGCCCGAGCGCGATGCCGACGGCGATGGACAGCGCGACCACCGCGATCCCGATCAGCAGCGACAGACGGGCGCCGAAGATGAGCCGCGACAGGATGTCGCGTCCGATCGCATCGGTGCCGAGCGGATACGCCCACGAGCCGCCCGCCTGCCACGCCGGCGGCTGCAGGAAAGCGGCGTTGTTGGTGAGGTTTGGCGAGTACGGCGCGAGAACGTTCGCAAACGCCGCGGTCAGCAGCACCGCGGCGACGACCACCATTCCGGCCACTGCGCCGTGGTTGCCGCTGAAATAGCCCCAGAATTCCCGGAACGGCCCGGGTGGCGCGGGCGGCGAGGTCCGGCGATGCGAGTGATTCGATGCGTCATGTCGCGCGCCTGATGCGCGGGTTGATGATGCCGTAGGCGACGTCCACGAGCAGGTTGACCATCATCACCATGGCGCCCAGCAGCAGGAGCCCGCCCTGCAGGACCGGGTAGTCGCGGCGGTTGATCGCCTCGATCAGCCACTTGCCCACGCCGGGCCAGGAAAAGATCGTCTCGGTCAGGATCGCGCCGGTGAACAGCACGCCGACCTGCAATCCGATCACCGTGATGACCGGGATCAGCGCATTGCGAAACGCGTGCAGCGCGACGACGCGCAGGTTCGACAGGCCCTTGGCCCGCGCCGTGCGGATGTAGTCCTCGCCCAAGACCTCGAGCATCGCGGAGCGCGTCATCCGCGCGATGATCGCCAGCGGGTTCGTGCCGAGAACGATCGTCGGCAGGATCAGGTGCGACACCGCCGACTGGAATGCGCCTTTCTCGCCGGACAGGAGCGCGTCGATCGTGAGGAAGCCGGTCACCGGTTCGAAGTAGTACTTGACCGCGATGCGGCCGGACACCGGCGTCCACCCGAGCTGCACCGAAAAGAGCAGGATCAGCAGCAACCCCCACCAGAAGATGGGCATCGAGTAGCCGGTCAGCGACAGCCCCATCACGCCGTGGTCGAACACCGAGTTGCGGCGCACCGCGGCCAGCATGCCCGCGGGGATGCCGACGATCAGCGCGAAGAGGATCGCGCACAGGGCGAGCTCGATCGTGGCGGGAAAGAGCGCGGCGAATTCGCGCAGCACGGGTTCCTGAGTGATCATCGACTTGCCGAGGTCGCCGCGCAGCACGCGGCCGATGTAGATGCCGTACTGCACCAGCACCGGACGATCGAGTCCGTACTCCTTGAGCAGCGCCTCGTGACGGACGGCGTCGATGCCGCGCTCGCCGGCCATCGTTTCGATCGGGTCGCCGGGCACGATCCGGATCAGGGAGAATGCCAGCAGCGTCATTCCGAGAAACGTCGGGATGATGAGGCTAATCCGGGTGAGGAGAAAGCGGACCATTGCGGTGCAGCGGCGGAGGAGGCTCGTATTGAACCACATTCGGGCCGGCCACTGACTCTCCGATTGTGCCATCTTGCGTCGGGCGGGGCCGGCATGCGGCGGGCCAATAATGAGGCGTGCGGCCCCCCGCATGCCGGCCCGCCCGCCGTGGGACCCGCGGCGGCGGTGGACGGCGCCTTCGGCAGGGTGCGAAGCTCGGCGCGATCACCGCGTTCGCGATCATGACCGAAACCGTGTTTCAATGGCCGGAAATGGGGCTCCTGTTCATCCAGGCGGTCAACTTCGCCGACACACCGGTGATGGCGGCGTATCTCTGCTTCATCGCCATCGTGTTCGTCCTGCTCAAACTCATCGTCGACCTACTTTGCTGCGCGGTGGATCCGCGACTGCGCATCGAGCGCGTTGCCGCGTACTAGGCCCCGTTCACGCCATGTCCGCAGAAGATCCCGTCCTGCACATACGCGCCTGGCACGCCGAATTCACGGCGATGCGCCGCGACCTGCACATGCATCCCGAGCTCGGCTTCGAGGAGCATCGCACCGCCAAGATCGTCGCCGCGCGACTCGCGGCGCTCGGCATCGAGCATCACACGGGAATCGGCCGGACCGGCATCGTCGCGGTGGTCCGCGGCCGCGCCGACACGAGCGGGCGCGCCGTGGGCCTGCGCGCCGACATGGACGCGCTGCCGATGCAGGAAGAGAACGATTTCGCACACAAGTCGCGCTACGACGGACGCATGCACGGCTGCGGCCACGACGGCCACACGACGATGCTGCTCGCGGCGGCGCGCTACCTCTCCGAGACGCGCAAATTCGACGGGACCGCCTACCTCATCTTCCAGCCCGGCGAGGAGGGTTACGCGGGCGCCAAGGCGATGATCGAGGACGGCCTCTTCGAGCGCTTCCCCATGGAACAGGTGTTCGCGCTGCACAACTGGCCGGGGTTGCCGCCGGGGCGCATCGGCATCACCCCGGGGCCGGCGATGGCCGCGGCGGACCGCATCGAGATCACGATCGACGGCAAGGGCGGCCACGGCGCGCACCCGCATGCGGCGGTCGACCCGGTGCTGGTCGCCGGCCACATCATCACCGCCGTGCAGTCGATCGTCTCGCGCAACGTGAGCCCTATCGATACCGCCGTGGTCAGCCTGTGCGCGATGCAGGCCGGCAACCCCGGCGCGATGAGCGTGATCCCGTCGCACGCGAAGCTCGTCGGGACCGTGCGCACGTTCCGGCCCGCGACGCAGGATTTCATCGAACGCCGGCTGGGCGAGCTCGTGCCGTCGATCGCGACGGCATTCGGCGCGAAAGCCACGCTCAAATACGAGCGCGTCTACCCGGCGACCGTGAATCACGACCGGGAGGCGGAGCTCGCCATCGCCGTCGCAGAGGCGCTGGTCGGCCGCGATAACGTGGTGCGCAACCTCGACCCTTCGATGGGCTCCGAGGACTTCTCGTTCATGCTGCAGGCGAAGCCCGGGGCGTTCGCGCGTCTGGGGCAGGGCGGCGCGGAAGGCGGCTGCTTCCTGCACAACAGCACCTACGATTTCAACGACGACGTGATCCCGCTCGGCGCCGGCTACCTCGCCGCCATCGCCGAGCGGGCGATGCCGATCGCGGACTGAGCGCGACGGCCCGCCCTTCCGACGCTGCACTCCATGGACGCGCTCCGGCATTTTTCAAAGAGTTACGCAGAGGCGCGCGCGAAGTTCGTCGCGACCGCGCGGGCGCTGGTGCTTCCGGTGGAGACGCACCTCTTGCCCCACCGTGTCGGCGCCGACGGCGAGCCGCTGGCAATGGACGTCGCACTTCTCGGGGCGTCTGCGGCGAAGGGCGTGCTTGTGCTGACGTCGGCGACGCACGGCATCGAGGGGTACTGCGGGTCGGGTGCGCAAATCGCGCTGATGCAAGACGGGGCCTTCGTGCGCGCGGCGAACGAGGCGCGCGTCGCCGTCGCATTCGTCCACGCGGTCAATCCGCACGGCTTCTCGCACGGGCGGCGTGTGAACGAGGACAACGTCGACCTCAATCGCAACTTCCGCGATTTCAATCTGCCGGCACCGGTCAACGAGGCATACGCGGGGGTCCATGAACTTCTGCTCCCATCCACGTGGCCGCCGTCGCCGGAACACGAAGCGAAGAACGCCGCGTACGTCGCCGCGCATGGCGCGCGCGCCTATCAGGCTGCGGTCACGGGCGGACAATACGCGTTTCCCGACGGCCTCTTCTACGGAGGTGCGCGGCCAACGTGGAGCAACCGGACGGTGCGTGCCGTGCTGCAGCGCCACGCGAGCGGCCGGCGCCGGCTCGGCTGGATCGATTTTCACACGGGTCTCGGTCCGCGCGGCCACGGCGAGAAGATCTTCGCCGGCCGCAACGACGCGCAGGAGCTCGCGCGCACCCGCGCATGGTGGGGCGCGGAGGTCACGTCGATCTACGACCATTCGTCGTCGTCGTCGGAGCTGACGGGACTCATGTTCCATGCGGCGTACGACGAATGCCCGGGTGTGGAATACACCGGAATCGGCCTCGAATTCGGGACGCTGCCGCTGCCCGACATGCTGCAGGCGCTGCGCGCCGACCACTGGCTGCATGTCCATCCGGAAGCCCTGGCGGCGCAGCGGGCGGCGATCAGGAAGCAGGTTCGCGATGCGTTCTACGTCGACGCCGACGACTGGAAGGCGGCGGTCATCGTCCAGGCGCGCGATGCGGCACTCCGCGCTCTCGGGCCGCTCGCCGGACCATGACCGGCCCGACCGCCTCGTCCAGGTTCTCGCCGCGACCGGGGCCGCACGCACGTTTCGCAACGGCATGGCCGAGCGATGTCGGATGGAGCTTCCGCCGCACGCCACCTCTTCGGCATGGACGACCAGGGCCGCGACGTGCTCTCGGCGATCCTGTTCGGCGCGCGCGGGCCATCGCGCTGCTCGAGGAGGTCGGCGTCTCCGCCGCGACGGGCGGCGGCGTCGTCGCGTGCCGCGCAGTCGAGGAGGATCGGCTGCCGCCGGCATCCGGCGCGCATGCCGCGATGGATCGGAGTGCGGCGGGCGGTCCGGTTCGGCTATAATTTCCGCTTTTTGCGGCAACGGGAACTGGTCGCGGGATGCTTTCGCGCCGTTAACCGTTGGGCGGCGCGCCGCCGATACCGCAGCTCACGTCCTCAGGTCCCCTTGCGCCTCACCCAGATCAAGCTCGCCGGGTTCAAGTCGTTCGTTGATCCCACTGCCATCGGCACGCCCGGCCAGCTCGTCGGCATCGTCGGTCCGAACGGCTGCGGCAAATCCAACGTCATCGACGCCGTCCGCTGGGTGCTCGGCGAATCGAAGGCTTCCGCGCTGCGCGGCGAGTCGATGCAGGACGTCATCTTCAACGGCGCCGGCGAGCGCAAGCCCGTCGGGCGCGCGTCGGTCGAGCTCCATTTCGACAACAGCGCCGGCCGGATCGGCGGCCAGTGGGGCCAGTACGTCGACCTGTCGATCAAGCGGGTGCTGACGCGCGACGGCGATTCCACGTACTACATCAACAACATCCCGGTGCGCCGTCGCGACATCCACGACCTGTTCCTCGGCACCGGCCTCGGCCCGCGCGCGTACGCGATCATCGAGCAGGGGATGATTTCGCGCGTGATCGAGGCCAAGCCGGAGGAGCTGCGCGTGTTCCTCGAGGAGGCCGCCGGCGTCTCCAAGTACAAGGAGCGGCGCAAGGAGACCGAGGGACGGCTGTCCGACGCGCGCGAGAACCTCGCACGCGTCGAAGACATCCGTATCGAGCTCGGCCACCAGCTGGAGAAGCTCGACGCGCAGGCCAAGGTCGCCACCGAATACCGGGAGCACGAGACACGGCTGAAGCGCGTGCAGCACCTGCTCTGGTACTCGAAGCAGCAGGACGCCGCGAACGCGCGCGAGCGGCATGCTTCCGCCATCGCCACGCTCACCGTCGCGCTCGAGAGCGTGCAGGCGGAGATCCGCGCGGCGGAGGCGAAGCAGGAAGCTCTGCGCGCCGACCACTACGCGGCCGGCGACGCGATGCACGACAAGCAGGCGGCGTTCTACGAGGCGAACGCCGAGGTGACGCGCCTCGAGCAGCAGCTCGCGTTCGCGCGCGAGAGCGAGACGCGGATCACCCAGCAGGTTGCGCAGCTCACCGAGCAGATAGGCGCGCTCACCGGGCAGGACGCCGCGCTCGTCGGCGATCGCGCGGCGCTCGGGAAGGCCATCGAGGACGCGCTGTCGGCGCGGGAGAAGACGGCCGACGAGGAGCGGGCGGCGGCGGCCGCGCTGCCGATGGTCGAGCAGTCG
Organism: uncultured beta proteobacterium; assembly: GCA_963833295.1. Classification (GTDB taxonomy): domain Bacteria; phylum Pseudomonadota; class Gammaproteobacteria; order Burkholderiales; family Casimicrobiaceae; genus CAIWHR01. The sequence continues at coordinate 193,750 of CAWHXL010000001.1, forward strand.
GTTGCGCAGGCTGCCGCGGCATGGGCCGACGTGCAGCAGCAGGTCGCGCTCGCCGAACAGGCGATCCGCGTCATCGAGACGAAGCGCGAGAATCTCGGACGCGTGCAGGCGCAGCTCGCCGAGCGGCGCGGGCGGCTCGAGACCGAGCTGGCGGGTCTCGCGGCCCCGGTGAGCAGCAAGATCGCCGAGGTCGACGAGCAGCACCGGCAGGAAACGGCCGAGCTCGCGTCCCGCGAGACGGAGCTGAACGTGCTGCGCGACGCCGTGCAGGCGCTGCAGGATCGCCAGCGCGCGGCGAGCGACGCCGCCCAGCAGGCGGGCCGCACGCTTGCAGACATCGCAGCGCGCGCCGAGGCACTGGCGGCGCTGCAGGCGAAGATCGGCCAGGGCAAGGACAGCACGCGCTGGATCGACGACAAGGGCCTGGGCTCCGCCCGCCGGCTGTGGCAGGGGCTCGACATCGAGCCGGGATGGGAAGACGCACTCGAAGCCGTGTTGCGCGAACGGCTCAATGCGGTCGAGCTCGAGCGCCTCGAGATCGCCCTCGACTGGCAGGACGAAGGGGCGGGAGGACAGAGCGGCCCGCCGCGCGTCGCCGTCTACGAGCGCGCGCCGTCGTCGGCGCCGACCGTCGGCCAGGATATCGCCGATACGCTGTATGCGCGGGTGAGCCGCGTGCGCCCCGACATCGCGCGGCTCATCGCGGATTGGTTGCGCGGCGTGCGCTGTCGCGGCGACGTCGCCGCCGCGATCCGCGACCGCCGCGGTCTCGCGATCGGCGAGTCCTTCGTCACGCCGCAGGGCCACCTCGTCACCGCGCAGTCGATAAGCTTCTTCGCGCCGGACAGCGATCTGCACGGGGTGCTCGCCCGGCAGCGCGAGCTCGCCGAGCTCGAGGACAGGATGGGCGGCGCGCAGCAAGCATCGCAGGGCGCGCGCGTGGCGTTGACTGCCGTCGAGGCGGAGCTCGACGGGACGCAGAAGCGCTATCACGCCGAGAGCATGGCGTTCTCGTCGCAGCAGCGGCGCTGCCACGATCTCGAGCTCGAGCTGCTGCAGCTCACGCAGGCCGCCGAAGCCGCCGAGAAGCGCCGCGTCCAGATCGTCACCGAGCTCGAGGACGTCACCGCGCAGGATGCCGCCGAGCAGGCACAGGGACAGGCGCTGGCGCGCGAGCTCGCCGACGCGCAGCTGCGGCTGCACGACGACACCGCGAAGCGCGATGCCGCCCGTCATGCCCAGAACGAAGCCGAGGTCGACTTCGCGCGCGCGCCGCGAGCGAATCCGCGTTGCCGAGCGCGCGGCGCAGGAAGCGACGTTCGCGGAGCGCAGCTGCCGCGAGCGCCTCGCCGAGCTCGAGCGGCGGCGCGAGTCGCTCGCGGCGCAGGTGGCGCAGCAGCGGGCCCTGTTGGAGCAGCTGACGTCCGAACGGGCCGCGATCGACTGGACGCCGGTCGAGGAAGCGCTGCAGCGGCAGCTCGCCGCCCGCGGCGAGGCCGAGCAGGCGCTGGCGTCGGCACGCGACCGGCAGGAAGGGCTCGCCGCCGAATTGCGCGCGGCGGACGAGGCGCGCCTCACCGCGGTGCAGAAGCTCGAGCCCGCGCGGTTGAAGATCGAGGAGATGCGCTTGAAGGAGCAGGCGGTGGCGCTCGCCGTCCAGCAGTTTGCCGACCAGCTGGCCGAGGCGCACGCCGAGGTCGACGCGCTGCCCGCGGAACTGAAGGCGTTCGGCAACAAGTCCGCGCTGCCGGGCGAAATCGAGCGCTTGCAGGCCGCGATCGCCGCGCTCGGCGCCGTCAACCTCGCCGCGCTCGACGAGCTCGAGATCGCGACGGAGCGGAAGCAGTACCTGGACGCGCAGGCGGCCGACCTCACCGAGGCGATGGCGACGCTCGAGAGCGCGATTCGACAGATCGACCGCGAATCGCGGCAGCTGCTGCAGCAGACCTTCGACACGCGTGAACGAGAACTTCGCGAGGCTCTTCCCGGTGCTGTTCGGCGGCGGCCAGGCGGAGCTCGTCCTGACCGGCGAGGAGATCCTCGATTCCGGCGTCCAGGTCGTCGCCCGGCCGCCCGGCAAGCGCAACACGTCGATCCACCTGCTGTCGGGCGGCGAGAAGGCGCTGACGGCGATCTCGCTCGTCTTCGCGTTGTTCCAGCTCAACCCGGCGCCGTTCTGTCTGCTGGACGAGGTCGACGCGCCGCTCGACGACCCGAATACCGACCGATTCTGCCGCATGGTGCAGGACATGGCGCGGGAGACCCAGTTCCTGTTCATCTCGCACAACAAGATCACGATGGAGATGGCGAACCAGCTGGTCGGCATCACGATGCCGGAGCCGGGGATCTCGCGCGTCGTCGCCGTCGACATCGCCGAGGCGCTCGAGCTCGCGGCGACGGGGGCGGCGCTATAATCCGCACGACGCACGGCCGTCCGGGCGGCCTTCGCGCCGAGACGCGCCACGCTGTCCCGCCCACACGCCATCCAGCATGACCTCGCTGCAACTGGGCCTCATTGCCGCCGGCGCCGCCCTCGTGGGCGGGGTCCTCGTCTACAACTGGGTGCAGGAGCGCCGCATACGTCGCCGGATCGACGAAGCGTTCCGCCAGGAGGGCGACGGCGAATCGACGTCCGGAGAGGTTGCGCACGCGGGGTCCTCGGGACGCGTCGAGCCGACGCTGCCGTCGGGACGGGGCGCCAATGCCGTACCGGAGAATGCGCTACGCGGTCGCGGCGCGGACGGCGCGCAGGACGACGACGGCTACGAGCCGCCGCTCGAGATCCAGGACCGGATCGCCTCGGACATGGCCGCCGCCGATTCGCCCGTGGAGTCGTGGGCCGCCGACGCCGCGCCCGCGCAGTTCTCGGCCCGGGCACCCACCGCCGAGCGGAACGGGCCGCAGCCCGACCCCGACATCGAGTGCATCGTCATCCTGCAGCCGGTTCGGCCGGTGAGCGCCGGCGCCCTCGCGGCGGGCCTGCACGCGCGGCTCGGTCGGCCGCTGCGCTGGTTCGGGCGGCGCGGTGCCGGGCTGCCGTGGCAGCTGCTGAAGTCGGATACCGTCGGCGAGTTCGCCGAGGTCGCCGCGTGCCTGTTGCTGGCCAACCGCGCCGGCGCCGCGAGCCGGCCGCTGCTCGAGTCCTACTTCCACGTCATTTCCGAGATCGCGTCGGGCCTGCCGGCGGCGTTCGTCGCGCCGGACGCCGCCGCGGAGGCGGCCCGCGCCGAGGCGCTCGATCGCATCTGTGCCGATCTCGACGTGCAGATCGGCCTCACGTTGCTCAAGACCGGGGCGGCGATGATCCCGGGGACGAGGCTCCGCGGCATCGCCGAGGCCGCGGGGTTCCGGCTCACCGAAGGCGGGCGCTTCGACTGGATCCAGGAGGAGACCGGCGCCGTGCTGTACTCGCTGCAGAACTACCGGTCGGAGCCGTTCACCGCCGGACACGCTGCGCACGACGTCGACGCCGGGCGCGGTCTTCCTGCTCGACGTTCCGCGCGTCACCGAACCGGTGCGCGTCTACGACCAGATGAAGCTCGCCGCGAAGCGCATGGCGCAGACGCTCGACGCGACGCTCGTCGACGACAATCGGCGTGCGCTCGACGACGCCGCGCTCAACGCCATCCGCGAGCAGGTGCGCAGCACCGCGGCGGCGCTGCGCGAGGTTCACATCGAGCCGGGCAGCCCGCGCGCGCTGGCGCTGTTCGGTGGCTGAACCCGCGGCGGCAATCGCTGCGGGCAACGGGATCGTGAGCGCCGCGCCCTCCACGCGACCGTGGCAGCGCGCCGGCCCGCCGCGCGCGCGGCGCGAGCTGCGGCGCGTGATCGAGGAGCACAACCGGCGCTACTACGTCGAGGATGCGCCGACGATCTCCGACGCCGAGTACGACGCCCTGTTCCGCGAGTTGCAGGCGCTCGAGGCCGAACATCCCGAGCTGGTGACGCCGGACTCGCCGACGCAGCGCGTCGGCGGCGCGCGCGGCGACCGATTTCGCGCCGGTCCGGCACGTCGTGCCGATGCTGTCGATTCGCACGGAGACCGACACGACGGCGGGCGCCGCCGCCAAGTTCGACGCCCGCGTGCGCGCGCGATCTCGGCCTGGCCGCCGAGGCGCCGCCGGTGGAGTACATGGCCGAGCTCAAGTTCGACGGACTCGCGATCAGCATCCGGTACGAAGTGGGGCGGCTCGCGGTGGCGGCCACCCGCGGCGACGGCGAGGTGGGCGAGGACGTCACGCCGAACGTCAGGACCATCCGCGCGATTCCGCATCGATTGCGCGGCGCGCGACCGCCGGCCGTGCTGGAAGTGCGCGGCGAGGTCTACATGACGCGCCGCGACTTCGACGAATTGAACGCCCGGCAGAAGGCGGCGGGGGGAAAGCTCTTCATCAACCCGCGCAATACGGCGGCGGGCGCCGTCCGGCAGATCGATCCGGCGATGACGACGCAGCGTCCGCTGCATTTCTTCGCCTACGGGATCGGCGAAACGCGGGGCTGGACGAGGCCGGAGACGCAGAGCGCGCTGCTCGATGCGCTCGAAGCGTTCGGCATTCCGGTGAACGCCGATCGCCGCGTCGCGCGCGGGGCGACCGAGCTCGCCGAGTTCTACGAGGCCGTCGCCGCGCGCCGCGCCGGCCTTCCGTTCGAGATCGACGGCGTCGTCTACAAGGTCAATTCGCTGGCGCTGCAGGACGCAGCTCGGCTTCGTGACGCGCGAGCCGCGCTGGGCCGTCGCGCACAAGTTTCCCGCCGAGGAGATGGAGACGGAAGTTGTCGGCATCGACGTGCAGGTCGGACGCACGGGCGCCATCACTCCGGTGGCGCGCCTGAAGCCGGTGTTCGTCGGCGGCGTGACCGTGACCAACGCGACGCTGCACAACGAGGACGAGGTCCGGCGCAAGGACGTGCGCGTCGGCGACACGGTGATCGTCCGCCGTGCCGGCGACGTCATCCCCGAGGTCGTGCGCGTGCTCGTCGGACAGGCGGCCGAGCCGGCGCCGCGCCGTTCGCGATGCCGACGCGCTGTCCCGAGTGCGGATCGGCGGTCGTGCGCCTCCCCGACGAGGCGATCGCGCGCTGCACGGGAGGGCTCTTCTGCCCGGCGCAGCGCAAGCAGGCGCTGCTGCACTTCGCCAGCCGGCGGGCGCTGGACATCGAAGGCCTCGGCGACAAGCTCGTCGACCAGCTGGTCGACGGCGGGCTCGTGCGCACGCCGGCCGACATCTACAGGCTCGACGTCGCCGAGCTCGCGGCTCTCGAGCGCATGGCCGAAAAGTCGGCGGCGAACGTCGTCGCCGCCATCGAGAAGAGCAAGACCACGACGCTCGCACGCTTCATCTACGCGCTCGGCATCCGCCACGTCGGCGAGGCGACCGCCAAGGACCTTGCGCGGCACTTCGGCCGACCTCGACGCGCTGATCGCCGCCGACCGAGGCGCAGCTGCTCGAAGTGCACGACGTCGGGCCGGTGCTGGCCGAGAGCATCGCCCGGTTCTTCGCCGAGCGCCACAATCGCGACGTGATCGCGGCGCTGCGCGCGGCCGGCGTGCATTGGCCCGAGACCGAGCCGCAGCGCGCGCGCCGGCGGGCCGCTCGCCGGCGTCGACCTTCGTGCTGACCGGCACGCTGCCGACGCTCGCGCGCGAGGACGCGAAGGCGCTGATCGAGGCGGAGGGCGGCAAGGTCGCGGCGAGCGTGTCGACGAAGACCGATTACGTCGTCGCCGGCGCCGACGCCGGCAGCAAGCTCGACAAGGCGCAGGAGCTCGGCATCCCGTCCTGGACGAGGCGGGCCTGCTGGCGATGATCGAATCCGGACGCGGGTGACGGCGCTCACCGAATTCTCCGAAGGAGCGTTGCGATGCGCAAGATCACGAAAGCGGTGTTTCCGGTGGCGGGGCTGGGCACGCGGTTCCTGCCGGCCACCAAGGCGAGCCCGAAGGAGATGCTGCCCATCGTCGACAAGCCGCTGATCCAGTACGCGGTCGAGGAGGCCGCCGCCGCCGGGATCACCGACATGATCTTCATCACCGGGCGCAACAAGCGCTCGATCGAGGACCATTTCGACAAGGCGTACGAGCTCGAGACCGAGCTCGAGCGCGCGCAACAAGACGGCGCTGCTCGAGACCGTGCAGGCGACGACGCCGCGCGGCATCAACTGCATCTACATCCGGCAGACCGAGGCGCTCGGGCTCGGCCACGCGGTGCTCTGCGCGGCGCCGGTGGTCGGCGACGAGCCGTTTGCCGTCCTGCTCGCCGACGACCTGATCGACGCCGAAGGTGCCGGTGATGGCGCAGATGGCGGAGGTCGCCGCGCGCGAGGACTGCTCGGTCATCGGCGTGATGACGGTGGCCGCGCCGAGACCGGCAGCTACGGCATCGTCGAGACCGGCGCGATGGGCGGGCGCTGGGCGCCGATCCAGCGCATCGTCGAGAAGCCGAAGCCCGGCACGACGTCGTCGACGCTCGCGCGTGGTCGGCCGGTACGTGCTGACGGCGCGGATCTTCCATCATCTGCGCACGATGCCGGCGGGCGCCGGCGACGAGATCCAGCTGACCGACGGCATCGCCCGGCTCATCGCCGAGGAGCGGGTGCTGGCCTTCGCGTTCGAAGGGCGCCGCTACGATTGCGGCAGCAAGCTCGGGTACCTCGAGGCGACCGTCGACTACGGGCTCAAGCACCCGGAGCTCGCCGACGACTTCGAGGCGTTCCTGCGCACGCGCGCAGCGCAGCACGCATCGATGACGCTGAACGAGCTCCGCTACATCGTCGCGGTCGCCAACGAGCGGAGCTTCGGCCGGGCGGCGCAGCGCTGCTTCGTGAGCCAGCCGGCGCTGTCCGTCGCGATCCAGAAGCTCGAGGAGGAGCTGGGCGCGCGCCTCTTCGAGCGCGGCAAGAGCGAGGTCACGGTCACGCCGGTCGGCGCACGCATCGTCGAGCAGGCGCAGAAGGTGCTCGAGGAGGCCGCCCGAATCAGGGAGATCGCGCAATCGGGACGCAACCAGCTGGCCGGCACGTTGAAGCTCGGCGTCATCTTCACCGTCGCGCCGTATCTGCTGCCGGACCTCATTCCGGCGCTCCACGATCGCGCGCCGCAGATGCCGCTCGATCTCGAGGAGAATCTCACCGAGGAGCTCGAGGCAGCCCTGAAGTCGGGGCGCATCGACGCCGCGATCATCGCGCTGCCGTTCGCGCCGTCCGGGAATCGTCACCGAATTCCTGTACGAGGAGCCGTTCCAGGTCGTCGTGCCGCAGGGCCACAGGTGGGCCGCGCGCAAATCGATCCGCCCGGACGAGCTCGCCGCCGAGCATCCGATCCTGCTCAACGTCGGCCACTGCTTCCGCGACCAGGTGCTCGACGCGTGCCCCGAGCTCAACCGCGCCGAAGCGCAGATGACGCGGACGAGCTCGCTCGAGACGGTGCGCAACATGGTGGCGTCGGGACTCGGCGTATCGGTGCTGCCGCGCGACGCGCTGACGCCCAAGTACCACAGCCGGCTCGTGGTTCCGGTGCCGTTCACGCGGCCGGCGCCGTCGCGTCGCGTCGCGCTGGCCTATCGCAGGAGCTTCCCGCGGCCGGAAGCCATCGCCGCGATCCGCGAGGCGGTTGCCGCGTGCCGCAGCAGCGCGCCGACGCGGCTCGCTCAGCCCAGGAAGTAGTGCGGGATGAACGCCGCGAGGCTCGGCCAGAAGACGACGGCTGGGAGCACGACGACCTCGGCGCAAGTGAAGGTCCAGCAGTAGCGGATCGGCTCGTTGTCCTAGCTCAAGTACACTGCCGTGCGGACGGGACCGGCGCGCGACGCGGCCGATACCGGGACTGGGCGCACGCCCTCAATTCTCTGGAGCAGCGCATGGCATCGGACCTCAAGGGCAAGGCGGTCTTCATCACCGGCGCATCGACGGGCATCGGCGCGGCGGCGGCGCGCGCGTTCGCGCGCCACGGCAGCAAGCTCGTCATCCACTACAACGCGAGCATGGCCGCGGCCGAAGCGGTCGCCGAGGAGTGCCGCGCGCTGGGCGCGCAAACGGTGCTGGTCGGCGGCGACGTCACGCAGGCCGCGAACGTCAAGCGCATCGCCGCGGAGGCGCTCGCGGCCTGCGGCCGCATCGACGTGCTGATCAACAACGCGGGCGGGATGGTCGGGCGCACGAAGATCGAGGACTACACGGAGGACTACCTGCAGAAGGTGCTCGCGCTCAACGTCACGCAGGTCGCACTGTTCATGCACGAGGTCATTCCCGTCATGCGCCGGCAGAAGCACGGCAACGTGATCAACGTGAGCTCGATCGCCGCCCGTCACGGCGGCGGCGGCGGAGCGATCGTCTACGCCGGGGCCAAGGGCTTCATCTCGACGGCGACGCGCGGCTGGGCGAAGGAAGTCGTCGGCGACGGCATCCGCGTCAACGCGGTCTCGCCCGGCGTGATCACGACGCCGTTCCACGACCGCTACTCGACGGCCGAGCAGTTGAAGGCGATGCAGGCGACGATTCCGATGAACCGGCTGGGAACGCCCGACGAGTGCGCGGGAACGTTCGTCTATCTCGCGTCGGACGCGATGAGCGGCTACGTCACGGGACAGGTGATCGAAGTCAACGGCGGCCAGTACATGCCGTAAGTGGTCGCAGCGTCCCGGCAGCGGTGGTCGTTCGAAGGGTCGCGATTCCGCGCTGGGGCCAGCAGCGACGGAAGCTCCACGAGCGTGGCGATGATCCGGTCCGGCGCGGGGCCGTGCCGATCGACCGGCGCGCCCGAGCGATTGATCCAGAACGGTCGTGAACCCGAACGCCTTCGCGCCGATCGCGTCCCAGCAGTTCGACGACACGAAGCCGATCCGCGCGAGGCCGGCAATCGCAGGCGGTCGACAGCGAGCTGGTAGACGCGCGGACTCGGCTTGAAGATGCCCGCGGCGTCGACTGACAGTACGCCGTCGAGATGCGCGCCGAGACCCGATCGGCGAACCAGCGGTTCCAGCATCGCGAGCGTGCCGTTCGACAGGATCCAGCGCGGACGCGGCGCCAGCGCCGCCAGTGCGGCGGCGACATCGGGAAATGGCGCCAGCGTCGAGATAAGCGCCCCGCATGCGGTCGCGTTCGCCGTCGTCGAGATCGATCGCAAGCGCCGCCAGCGCGTAGTCGAGCGCACGTCGGCGGTCAACACGGCGAAATCGTCACGCCGGGCGAGCTGGCGGACTCATCAGGCTCGCGAGCCACGTGTACTCGATCTGTTTGGTCGCGCCAGAGCTGCGAGAGCGCGCTGCCGCGGCCCGGGCGCCAGCGTTTCGGCGAGCGCGGTCACCGAATGAACGTCGAACAGCGTGCCGTACGCGTCGAAAACGAGCGCGTCGATGGAGATTGATTCGGTGGAATGCGGGTCATTGAATGTTGCGCAAAACGACTGCAGGTTGCATGGATCCGGCTTGGGCACGCGGCAAAAAAAGAGGGGTTACACTTGCGCGTAACCCCTTGGTTCATGTGGTGGGCGATACTGGGTTCGAACCAGTGACCCCTGCCGTGTGAAGGCAGTGCTCTACCGCTGAGCTAACCGCCCCGCGAACCCAGACAGGAGCCGCGATTTAACCATGGGCGCCGAGACGGGGGTCAAACCGTGCGCGATCGTTTGTCGTACTACGTCCTGGACAAAAAATGCCCGGAATCGGTGCGTTGTTCGCCCCGGTCTGGGGCGGACTCCATCCTCCCCGCTGTGGATAAAACGCTAAGCTTACGGCGGAACAAGCGATTTTCCGGCGTGGCCCGCCTTTTGCACGCCCTTCCCCGTCGAGCGTCCCGCCTCCGAGAAATATTTCGTGTCCCCCTCACCCTACGACGAAATGCGGACCCCGGACGGGGAAATCCGGCCCCCGTACCGTGCATTTGCCGGGTGGCTGGACCGCACGCCGCAGGACCGGATCGCACAGAAGCGGGACGAGGCCGAGCGCGCGTTCCATCGCGTCGGGATCACGTTCGCGGTCTATGGCGAGGATTCGGGCACCGAGCGGCTGATCCCGTTCGATCTCGTGCCGCGCATCATCTCGGCGGACGAGTGGAAGGTGCTCGATCGCGGCCTGAAGCAGCGCGTGCAGGCGCTGAACGCGTTCCTGCGCGACATCTACCACGAGCAGGCGATCCTCAAGGCCGGCGTCGTGCCGCCCGAGCGCGTGCTGGCCAATTCGCAGTACCGGCGCGAGATGCAGGGGATGGATGTGCCGGGCGGGATCTACGCGCACATCGCCGGCGTCGACGTCGTGCGCGCCGGAGCGGGCGAGTTCTACGTGCTGGAAGACAACCTGCGCGTGCCTTCCGGGGTCTCGTACATGCTGGAAAACCGCAAGATGATGATGCGGCTCTTCCCGGAGCTCTTCGCGACGCAGCGCATCCGCCCGGTCCAGCACTACCCGGACCTGCTGCTCGCGAACCTGCTACGGGCTGGCGCCCGGCGGGCGAGGAGCGTCCGACCGTCGCGGTGCTGACGCCCGGCGCCCACAACTCCGCGTACTTCGAGCACGCGTTCCTCGCCCAGCAGATGGGCGTCGAGCTCGTCGAAGGGCAGGACCTGTTCGTCCAGAACGACACCGTCTTCATGCGCACGACGCGCGGTCCGCAGCGCGTGCACGTGATCTACCGGCGCGTCGACGACGATTTCCTCGATCCGCGCGCGTTCCGTCCGGACTCGATGCTCGGCGTGCCCGGCCTGTTCGCGGCGTATCGGGCGGGACGGGTCACGCTCGCCAACGCGATCGGCACCGGCGTCGCCGACGACAAATCGATCTATCCGTACGTGCCGGAGATGATCCGCTTCTACCTGTCCGAGGAGCCGGTGCTGCGCCAACGTGCCCGACGTACCTGCTGCACCGCAAGCCGGATCTCGACTACGCGCTCGCGAACCTCGCGGAGCTGGTCGTCAAGGAAACCCACGGCGCCGGCGGCTACGGGATGCTGATCGGGCCGACGGCGACCGTCGCCGAGCGCGACGCGTTCCGCGCGCGGATCGTCGCCGACCCGGACAAGTACATCGCGCAGCCGACGCTCGCGCTGTCGACGTGCCCGACGTTCGTCGAGTCGGGCCTCGCGCCGCGCCACGTCGACCTGCGGCCGTACGTGCTGTCGGGCAAGACGGTCAACCTCGTGCCGGGCGGCCTCACGCGCGTCGCGCTGCGCGAGGGATCGCTGGTCGTCAACTCGTCGCAGGGCGGCGGCACCAAGGACACCTGGGTGCTCGCGACCTGAGGGTTATCGATGCTCTGCCGCACCGCCAACGAGCTCTTCTGGATGGCCCGCCACATCGAGCGCGCCGAGAACACCGCGCGCATGCTCGACGTCACCTACCGGATGTCGCTGCTGCCCTACGACATGATCAAGCCCGGCCTCGCCTGGGCCGAGCCCTGGGCGGTGCCGCTCGATCACGTCGGGGCTCGCCACCGAGTACTACCAGCACTTCGGCGTGCTCTCCGCCGAGAACGTGCTGCGGTTCATGATCCTCGACGCCCGCAACCCGTCGTCGATCTTCTGCTGCCTGCGCTCGGCGCGCGAGTCCGCGCGGTCGGTCCGCGGCGCGATCACCTCGGAGATGTACGAGGACCTGAACTCGGCGTGGCTCGACGTGCGCAGCTACGACTATCGCGCGGATCGAGAGCGGCGGCGTCTCGGAGTTCCTCGATTGGGTGAAGATGCGCTCGCACCTCTTCCGCGGCGTGACCTTCGGGACGCATGCTGCGCGACGAGGCCTACCACTTCATCCGCCTCGGCACGCATCTCGAGCGCGCCGACAACACCGCGCGCATCCTCGACGTCAAGTACCACACGCTGCTGCCGAGCGCGGCCGACGTCGGCGGCGCCGTCGACTACTACCAGTGGGGCGCGCTGCTGCGCTCGGTGTCCGGGTTCGAGTCGTACCGCAAGATCTACAGCGACGTGATCACGCCGCGGCGCGTCGCCGAGCTGCTGATCCTGCGCGACGACATGCCGCGCTCGCTGCACGCCTGCATGAACTTCATCTACGAGACGCTGGAGCGGCTCTGCGACGACAACACGCACGAGATCGAGCGGGCGGCGGGCGAGCTGCACGCCAAGCTCCACTTCGGCAAGGCCGACGACATCATCCGCTTCGGATCTGCACGAGTACCTGATGGATTTCCTCGAGCGGATCTCGCTGCTCGGCGACGACATCAGCCGCAGCTTCCTGGTTCCGTCGTACTAGCCGACAGACCGCGGCTCCGCGGCGAATTGCGGTAGAATGAGGCCGCTTTCGCGCCTGCCCCTCGCACGATGACCTATTGTGTCGCGATGTCGCTCGACGCGGGAATGATCTTCGCCTCCGATTCCCGCACCAACGCCGGCGTCGACCAGATCTCGCGCTTCTCGAAGATGCGCACGTTCGTCCGCGACGGCGAGCGCGTGATCGTCATGCTCTCGTCGGGCAACCTGTCGATCACCCAGAATGCGATCAACATCCTCGATCAGCGCGCGCGCGCCGGCGATCACGAGCTCAACCTGTGGAACGCGACGTCGATGTTCGACGTCGCGCGGCTGCTGGGCGACGTGCTGCGCGAAGTGAAGTCCCGCGACGGCCCGTACCTCGCGCAGAACAACATCGACTCGAACGCCAACTTCCTCGTCGGCGGGCAGATCCGCGGCGAGGTGCCGCGCCTCTTCGACGTCTACAGCGAGGGCAACTTCATCGAGGCGACGCCGGAGACCTGCTATTTCCAGATCGGCGAGAGCAAGTACGGCAAGCCGGTCCTCGACCGCGTGCTCGAGCGCGGCACGTCGCTCGTCGACGCGACGAAGTGCACGATCGTCTCGTTCGATTCGACGATGCGCTCGAACATCTCCGTCGGGCTGCCGATCGACCTGGTCGTGTACGAGGCGAACGCGCTCAGGATCCGGCTGCAGCGGCGGATCGAGGAGATCGGACCCGTACTTCCGGATGATCCATGCGCAGTGGGGTGCCGGCCTGCGCCGGGTGTTCGCGGAGCTTCCCGCGCCGGACTGGCAGTAGCGGCGCGCAATGGCGATCCGCGTCGCGCTGCAGCACCGCACCACCTATCGCTTCGACCGGCGCGTCAACCTGTCGCCGCACGAGATCCGGCTGCGCCCGGCGCCGCACTGCCGGACGCCGGTCCTCGGCTATTCGTTGAACGTCTCGCCGGACAAGTATTTCCTCAACTGGCAGCAGGACCCTTACGGCAACTGGGTCGCGCGCCTCGTGTTCACCGAGCCGGCCGCGGTGCTCGACATCACCGTCGACCTGATCGCCGACATGACGGTGACCAATCCGTTCGATTTCTTCGTCGAGCCCTACGCCGAGCACTTTCCGTTCGTCTACGCGCCGGCGCTCGCGAAGGAGCTGATCCCGTTCCTCGAGACGGCGCCGCCCGGACCGCGGCTCGCCGCCTGGATCGAGCGCTTCCGCGCGACGATCGCGCCGACGGAGAAGACCGTCGACATGCTGGTGCGCCTCAACCAGCAGCTCCAGTCGGAAATCCGGTACCTCGTCCGCATGGAGCCGGGCGTGCAGACACCGGACGACACGCTGGAGAAGGGCTGCGGTTCGTGCCGCGACACCGGCTGGCTGCTCGTGCAGATCCTGCGCCATCTGCGCATCGCCGCCCGTTTCGCCTCGGGCTACCTGATCCAGCTCGTCGCCGACGTGAAGCCGCTCGATGGCCCGGCGGGGCCCGACCGCGATTTCACCGATCTGCATGCGTGGGCGGAGTGCTTCCTGCCCGGCGCCGGCTGGATCGGGCTCGACCCGACGTCGGGCCTCCTCGCCGGCGAGGGGCACCTGCCGCTCGCCTGCACGGCAGACCCGGGCAACGCCGCGCCGGTGATCGGCTTCACCGATCCGTGCAAAGTCGAATTCTCGTTCGCGCATGAGCGTCACGCGCGTCCACGAGGACCCGCGCGTGACGAAGCCGTACAGCGATGCGCAATGGGCGGCAATCGGCGGGCTCGGCCAGCGCGTCGACGCCGACCTCGCGAAGCACGACGTGCGCCTGACGCAGGGCGGCGAGCCGACGTTCGTCGCGATCGACGACATGGACGGGGCCGAATGGAATTACACGGCCCTGTCGCCGAAGAAGCGCGAGCTGGCGGAGACGCTTCTGCGCCGCCTCGCGGCGTCCTTCGCGAAGGACGGCTTCCTGCACATGGGGCAGGGCAAGTGGTATCCGGGCGAGCCGTTGCCGCGATGGGCGCTCGGCGTCTATTGGCGCACCGACGGAAAGCCGCTGTGGCGCGATCCCGCGCTGATCGCCGACACCCGCGCGCCGGGCCGCGCGGACATCGCGACCGGGCAACGGTTCGCCGCGGCGCTCGCGGGTGCGCTCGGGCTCGATCCGGCGTTCGTGATCACCGCGCACGAGGACGTCCCGCAGTTGCTGGGCATCGAGTCGGCGCTGCCGGTCAACGCCGATCCGCTGCAGGCCGACCTCACGCAGCCGACGGAGCGCGCGCGCCTGGCGCGGCTGCTGCAGCAGGGCCTCGACCGCCCGGCCGGATTCGTGCTGCCGCTGCGCGCGGCCGCGCGCAAGGGGGACGCGGGCACCGACTGGCACAGCAGCCCGTGGCCGTTGCGGCGCGAGCGACTCTACGCGCTCGCCGGCGATTCGCCGCTCGGCCTGCGGCTGCCGCTCGATTCGCTGCCGAGCGTGCTGCCCGCCGACGCCGATCCCGAACAGCCTGTCGACCCGTTCGCGCCGCGCGGCGACCTGCCGGATGCGGCGGCGCCGGTGGCCACGAAAGCGAAAGCGCGGAAGAGCGATGCCAAGGTCGCGCCGAAGGAAGTCATCAAGACGGCGCTGTGCGTGCAGGTGCGCGACCGCCACCTGTACGTCTTCATGCCGCCGCTGATGCGCCTCGAGGACTATGTCGCGTTGCTCGCGGCGGTCGAAGGTGCGGCGAAGGCGGTGCAGACGCCGGTCGCGATCGAGGGCTACACGCCGCCGCGCGACCCGCGCGCCCGCGTGCTCAACGTCACACCCGACCCCGGCGTCATCGAAGTCAACATCCATCCGGCGGCGTCGTGGAACGAGCTGATCGCGACGACGGAGACGCTGTACGAGGAAGCGCGGCAATCGCGCCTGGGCACCGAGAAGTTCATGCTCGACGGGCGGCACACCGGCACCGGCGGCGGCAACCACGTGACGCTCGGCGGCGCCGCGCCTGCCGACAGTCCGTTGCTGCGTCGCCCGGATCTGCTGCAAAGCCTCGTCACGTACTGGCAGAACCACCCGGCGCTGTCGTATCTGTTCTCGGGCACGTTCATCGGGCCGACGAGCCAGGCGCCGCGCGTCGACGAGGCGCGCGACGATCGCCTGTACGAGCTCGAGATCGCCTTCCAGCAGATGAACCGTGCGCATGCGGCCGGCGCGGAATCCTCCAAGCCGTGGCTCGTCGACCGCCTGCTGCGCCATCTGTTGACCGATCTCACGGGGAACACGCATCGCGCCGAGTTCTCGATCGACAAGCTCTATTCGCCGGATGGCCCGACCGGGCGGCTCGGCCTCCTCGAGTTCCGCGGGTTCGAGATGCCGCCGCACTCCCGGATGAGCGCGGTCCAGATGCTGCTCCTTCGCGCTCTGGTCGCGCGCTTCTGGCAGCGCCCGTACCGCGCGCGCCTCGTCCGCTGGGGGACTGCGCTGCACGATCGCTGGCTGCTGCCGCACTTCGTCGCCGCCGATCTCCACGACGTCATCGCCGATCTTCGGGCGTTCGGGTATCCGTTCGAGCCCGAGTGGTTCGCCCCGTTCGTCGAATTCCGCTTCCCGCGCTTCGGTACGGTGAATTACGGCGGGGTGACCCTCGAGCTGCGACAGGCGATCGAGCCATGGCACGTGTTGGGCGAAGAGGTCAGCGGCACCGGCACGGCGCGCTACGTCGACTCGTCGGTCGAGCGGCTGCAGGTCAAGGTCTCGGGGATGACCGGCGATCGGCACCGCGTGGCGTGCAACGGCCGCGCACTGCCGCTCGCCCCGACCGGCGTTCCCGGCGAATACGTGGCCGGGGTCCGCTTCCGTGCGTGGAGCCCGCCGTCCGCGCTGCACCCGACGATTCCCGTTCAGGCCCCGCTGGTCTTCGACCTGGTCGACACCTGGGCCGAGCGTGCGCTCGGCGGCTGCACCTACCACGTCGCGCATCCGGGCGGGCGCAACTACGACACGTTCCCGGTGAACGCCAACGAGGCCGAAGCGCGCCGCCACGCGCGCTTCTGGGCGCACGGCCACACGCCGGGCGAGATGAAGATCGCCGACGAGCCGCCCAATCCGGCGACGCCGACCACGCTCGATCTGCGTTGGCAGCCGTGACCTCGGTTCGCACCCGCTTCGCGCCGAGCCCGACGGGCTTCCTGCACCTGGGCGGCGCGCGCACCGCGCTCTTTGCGTGGGCGTACGCGCGGCGGCACGCCGGCACGTTCGTCCTGCGCATCGAGGATACGGACGTCCAGCGCTCGACGTCCGAAGCGGTGACGGCCATCCTCGACGCGATGGCCTGGCTTGGGCTCGACTACGACGAGGGGCCGTTCTACCAGATGCAGCGGATGGATCGCTATCGCGCGGTCATGGAGGATATGGTCGAGCGGGGGCTCGCCTACCGCTGCTACATGCCGCCCGCCGAGCTCGAGGCGTTGCGCGCCGCGCAGATGGCCCGCGGCGAGAAACCGCGCTACGACGGTCGCTGGCGGCCGGAGAACGCAGTCGGCAAGACGCCGCCGCCCGGCGTCGCCCCGGTGATCCGGTTCAGGAATCCGCTGGACGGCGTGGTTGTCTGGTACGACCGCGTCAAGGGCCGCATCGAGATCGCCAATGCCGAGCTCGACGACCTCGTCATCGCGCGCCCGGACGGAACGCCGACCTACAACTTCTGCGTCGTCGTCGACGACATCGACATGCGGATCACCCACGTCGTGCGCGGCGACGACCACGTCAACAACACGCCGCGGCAGATCAACATCATCCGCGCCCTGGGGGCAGAGCCGCCTGTCTACGCCCACGTGCCGACGGTGCTCGGGGAAGACGGGCAGAAGCTGTCGAAGCGCCACGGCGCCGTCAGCGTGATGCAGTACGAGGAGATGGGCTACCTGCCGGAGGCGATGGTGAACTTCCTCGCGCGGCTCGGCTGGGCGCACGGCGACGCCGAGGTGTTCGGGCGCGACGAGTTCGTCCGCTGGTTCGACCTCGACGCGATCAGCCCGGCACCCTCGCGCTTCAACGCCGACAAGCTCAAGTGGGTGAACCACGAGCACCTGAAGCGCCTGTCCGAGGACGAGCTCGGCCGCCATCTCGCGCGGTTTCTCGAGCGGGCCGGGCTCGATCCGGCTGCCGGTCCCGCGCCAGGCGCCGTCGGCACGCTGGTCCGCGACCGCGTCGCGACGCTCGCCGAGATGGCGGACGCCGCGCACTACTTCTATGCGACGCCGCACCCCAAGCCCGAGCAGATCGCCGAGCACGTCGGCGACGCGACCCGCCTCGCGCTGTCCGACCTTGCGGCCGAGCTCCCCGGCATCGCGTGGACCCGCGAGGCGCTCGGCGCGGCCATGAAATCCGCCGCGGCCCGGCACGGCCTCAAGCCCGGCCAGGTGATGATGGCGATGCGCGTTCTCGTCTGCGGCACGCGCGAGACCCCCGCGATCGACGCGGTGCTGGCCCTGCTCGGACGCGACGCGGTCGTCACGCGCCTGCAAGGAGCGCTGGCTGCGGCGTAGTGATGCGCGCGCTCGATTGTTTGCGTCGGGCGCGTCCTGTAGAATGCGGATTTCCGGGACTTGTCGTCCATGACCAAGTTCGTGTTCGTGACCGGCGGCGTCGTTTCCTCGTTGGGGAAGGGCATCGCCGCCGCTTCACTCGCCGCGATCCTCGCCTCGCGCGGCGTCCGCGTCACCCACCTCAAGCTCGACCCGTACATCAACGTCGATCCTGGAACGATGAGTCCGTTCCAGCACGGCGAGGTCTTCGTCACCGAGGACGGCGCCGAGACCGACCTCGACCTCGGCCACTACGAGCGCTTCACCGACGTGAAGATGGGCCGGCGCAACAATTTCACGACCGGCCAGATCTACGAGAGCGTGATCCGCAAGGAGCGCCGCGGCGATTACCTCGGCGGCACCGTGCAGGTCATCCCGCACATCACCGACGAAATCAAGAGCTGGATCGCGGCGGGGGCCGGCGACGCCGAGGTCGCGGTCGTGGAGGTCGGCGGCACGGTCGGCGACATCGAGTCGCTGCCGTTCCTCGAGGCGATCCGGCAGATGGGCATCACGCTCGGCCGTGACAACGTCTGCTACATCCACCTGACGCTGGTGCCGTTCATCGCGGCGGCCGGCGAGATGAAGACCAAGCCGACGCAGCACTCGGTGAAGGAGCTGCGCGAGATCGGCATCCAGCCCGACGTCGTGCTCTGCCGCGCCGACCGGCCGCTCGCCGACGGCGATCGGCGCAAGATCGCGCTGTTCACCAACCTCACGCCCGAGGCCGTGATCCCGGCGCTCGACACGGATTCGATCTACAAGATTCCCTCGGCGCTCCACGCCGAGGGCCTCGACGCGATCGTGTGCAAGAAGCTGCACATGGACCCCGCACCGGCGGACCTCACGGTCTGGAACAGGCTGGTCAATGCGCTCGAGCACCCGGAGCACGAGGTCCACGTCGCGATGGTCGGCAAGTACGTCGACCTGACGGAGTCGTACAAGTCGCTGTCCGAGGCGCTGACCCACGCGGGCATCCACACGCGGAGCAAGGTGCACATCCACTACGTCGATTCCGAGGCGGTCGAGCGCGACGGCACCGATTGCCTGGCGGCGATGGACGCGGTGCTCGTGCCGGGGGGATTCGGCAAGCGGGGTGTCGAAGGCAAGATCAAGGCGATTCGCTACGCGCGCGAGAACGGCGTGCCGTATCTGGGGATATGCCTCGGCATGCAGCTCGCCGTGATCGAGTACGCGCGGCACATGGCGGGACTCGACGGCGCGAACAGCACGGAATTCGAGCCGGGCACGCCGCATCCCGTCGTCGCGCTCGTCACCGAGTGGCAGAACCGCGACGGGTCGATCGAGCGCCGCGCCGCGGACTCCGACCTGGGCGGCACGATGCGGCTCGGAGGACAGCCGTGCGAGGTCGTCCCCGGTTCGCTCGCCCACCGGATCTACGGCACGACCACCGTCTCCGAGCGCCACCGACATCGCTACGAGGTGAACAATCATTACTTGCCGCGACTCGAGGCGGCCGGCCTGGCCGTCGGCGCGCGCACGCGCAGCGCGGCCGCCGGGGATCTCTGCGAGATGATCGAGCTGCCCCAGCATCCGTGGTTCTTCGGCTGCCAGTTCCATCCCGAGTTCACGTCCAATCCCCGCCGCGGACATCCGCTGTTCATCGGGTTCGTTCGCGCCGCGCTCGAGCGCCAGCGGCGCGCGCCGGCCACCGGTGCCGGCGACACGGTCGCCGAGCTGGTGGCGTCGGTTTGACGGTCCTCGGGCGATGAGGCTCTGCGGGTTCGACGTCGGTCTCCATCGACCATTGTTCCTGATCGCCGGACCTTGTGTCGTCGAATCGCGGCAACTGCAGATCGATGTCGCCGGTCGGCTCAAGGAAATCTGCGCGGCGCTCGGCGTTCCGTTCATCTTCAAGTCGTCGTACGACAAGGCGAACCGCAGTTCCGGCACGTCGTTCCGCGGCCCAGGGCGGGATGAAGGGCTGCGGATCCTCGCCGAGGTGCGCCATCAGGTCGGCGTGCCGGTGTTGACCGACGTCCATCTGGAGGCGGACGTGTCCGAGGTGGCCGCGGTTGTCGACGTTCTGCAGACGCCCGCGTTCCTGTGCCGGCAGACCGACTTCATCCACGCGGTCGCGCGCGCCGGAAAGCCGGTCAACATCAAGAAGGGGCAGTTTCTCGCTCCCGACGACATGAAGCAGGTCGTCGCGAAGGCCAAGGCGGCAAGCGGCGCCGACAACATCCTGGTCTGCGAGCGCGGCGCATCGTTCGGCTATCACAATCTCGTGTCGGACATGCGCAGCGTCGCGATCATGCGTGAAACCGGCTGCCCGGTCGTGTTCGACGCGACTCATTCGGTGCAGCTCCCGGGCGGCTTGGGAACGGCGAGCGGCGGCCAGCGCGAGTTCGTCCCGGTGCTGGCGCGCGCGGCTGTGGCTGCGGGCGTGGCCGGCGTGTTCATGGAGACGCATCCGGAGCCCGAGAAGGCGCTGTCCGACGGACCCAATGCATGGCCGCTGGCGCAGATGCGCGGGCTCCTCGAGACGCTGGCGGAGCTCGACGCGACGGTCAAGCGTGCAGGATTTCCCGAAGAGGCGATGATGGCATAGCGCTGACCGGCGCAACGGCCGCAGTGCAACCGGAATGGATCCGTCCGAGCTTGCAGAGATAGTGTGAACAGGCCCAATACCCGAAGGAAGAGATCATGAGTGCCATCGTCGACATCATCGCCCGCGAAATCCTCGATTCGCGCGGCAACCCCACCGTCGAGGCGGATGCCGTCCTCGAGTCCGGCGTTTCGGGCCGCGCTGCGGTTCCGTCGGGAGCGTCGACGGGTTCGAAGGAGGCGATCGAGCTGCGCGACGGCGACGAGGCCCGCTACTTCGGGAAGGGCGTGCTGCGCGCGGTCGAGAACGTCAACACCGAGATCTGCGAGGCTATCCTGGGCCTCGATGCGAGCGAGCAGGCGTTCATCGACAAGACGATGATCGAGCTCGACGGCACCGAGAACAAGTCGCGGCTCGGCGCCAACGCAATGCTGGCGGTCTCCTGCGCGGTGGCGAAGGCGGCGGCCGACGAATCGTCGCTGCCGCTCTACCGCTATCTCGGCGGCGCCGGGGAAATGCAGCTGCCGGTCCCGCAGATGAACGTGATCAACGGCGGCGCGCACGCGAACAACAAGGTCGACGTGCAGGAATTCATGCTGGTGCCGATCGGCGCGCCGTCGTTCCGCGAGGCGCTGCGCTACGGTGCCGAGGTCTTCCACACGCTGAAGAAGATCATCGACGCGCGGGGGATGCCGACGACGGTCGGCGACGAGGGCGGATTCGCGCCGAACCTGCCGAGCAACGAGTCGGCGCTCGAGCTCCTCATGGAGGCGATCGACAAGGCCGGCTACACGGCCGGCACCGACATCGCGCTGGGGCTTGACTGCGCCGCCAGCGAGTACTACGAGGACGGCGTGTACAACCTCGCCTCCGAGGGCCTCAGGCTCACGCGCTCGCAGATGGTCGACACGCTCGCGGCGTGGTGCGACAAGTACCCGATCATCACCATCGAGGACGGCATGTCCGAGCACGACTGGGAGGGCTGGAAGCTCCTCACCGACCGGCTCGGCAAGAAGGTGCAGCTCGTCGGCGACGACATCTTCGTCACCAACACGAAGATCCTGAAGCAGGGGATCGCGAAAGGCGTCGCGAACTCGATCCTCGTCAAGATCAACCAGATCGGCACGCTCTCCGAGACCTTCGCCGCGATCACCATGGCCAACCGGGCGGGCTACACCGCCGTCATCTCGCACCGCTCGGGCGAGACCGAAGACAGCATGATCGCCGACATCGCGGTCGGCACCAATGCCGGGCAGATCAAGACGGGCTCGCTGTCGCGCTCCGACCGGATCGCGAAGTACAACCAGCTGCTGCGCATCGAGGAGGACCTCGGCGAGGCCGCGAGCTATCCGGGCCGCGAGGCCTTCTTCCAGCTCAAGTAGGTTCCGTTGCGCTGGCTCGCCTTCGCGTTCGTCGCGCTGATCGCCGCGCTGCAGTATCCGATGTGGCTCGGCAAGGGTGGCTGGCTGCAGGTGCGCGAGCTCGACCGCCAGCTCGCCGTGCAGCGGGACGGAAACGCCGCGCTGAAGGCGCGCAACGAGGCGCTCGACGCCGAGGTTCGCGATCTCAAGAACGGCTTCGAGGCGATCGAGGAGCGCGCGCGCGCCGAGCTCGGCATGGTCAAGCAGGACGAGGTCTTCTTCCAGCTCCAGCAAGCGGCCCCGCAAGCGGTGCCGCCGGCCGCGGCGGCACCGACGCCGGGCGCTCCCTCGAGCCTGCCGATCCGTCGGGCGCCGTCGGGCGACAAGCGCTGACGGCCGGACCGCCGGCACGCCCACGTTCGACTCGAGCGCCCTACGGCCAGCCCGCCATCGTGCAGCGGATCACGTCGCGGAACAATCCGCGCCTGCGCGAAGCGGCGCGACTCGTCGCATCGTCGCGCGACCGCCGCAAGGCCGGTCGCTGCGTGCTCGAAGGCGAGCACATCGTCGCGGTCTACGCGGCCCGGTACGGCGCTCCGGAAACCCTGATCGTCACCGATGAAGCGCTGGCGCGACACGAGGTGCGCGCGCTCACCGACCGGTATGCGAGCCTGACGCTGATCGTTCCGTCGGCCCTGTTCGCCGAGATGGCCACGCTGCCGGTCGGCGTCGGGGTGATCGCGGTCGTTGCCACGCCGGAGGCCGAGGCTCCGATAGCTTCCGATTTCTGTCTGCTGCTGGACGACGTCCAGGATCCGGGAAACGTCGGGTCGATGCTGCGCTCCGCCGCGGCGGCGGGTGTGGCTCGCGTGCTGCTGTCGAAGCGATGCGCGTTCGCCTGGTCGCCCAAGGTGCTGCGTGCGGGGCAGGGAGCCCATTTCTGCGTCGCCATCCACGAGGACATCGACCTTCCTGCGTGGGCGAAGGCCTACCGGGAAGGTGGAGGCGACTTGGTCGCGACCACGTCGACGGGCGGAACTCCCTTGTACGAAGCGTCACTGGCGGGGCGCATCGCGGTGGCCGTCGGTAACGAAGGTGCGGGGCTTTCGCCGCTGCTCGTCGCGCAGGCCACCCAGCGGGTGACGATCCCGATGCACGGCGGCGTCGAGTCGCTCAACGCCGCCGCTGCCGCGGCGGTCTTCCTGTTCGAGTGTGCCCGCCAGCAAACGCAACGCGCTGGACGGCGCGCCACATGAGCGCTCAGCTGATCGAATCCGGGACGACGCGCGATTCGACCGAGCCGGCGAGGCGCGCGATCGCCTCGGCCGTTGGCAGCGCGGCCTGCGCGCCGGCGCTCGTGCAGGCGAGCGATCCGGCGGCCACCCCCTCGGCCACTGCGCGTGGCCACGAGGCGCCGCGGTCGAGCGCGGCCGCCAGCGCGCCCACGAAGGCATCGCCGGCGCCCGTCGTGTCGACGACCTCGATCGCCGGCGCCTCGACAGAGAGGAGATTGCCGTCGGCGGCGGCGACGGCGCCGCGCGACCCGAGCGTCACGACCGTCGCACACCGATAGCGGCACTGCATCGCGGTGGCGAACGCGCCCGGCACACCCGGCGTGCCGAGCGCCGCTGCGAGCGCTGTCGCTTCGTGTTCGTTGACGACCAGCACATCGAGCGAAGCGAACAGCTCGCGCGGCAGATCGCACGCAGGGGCCGCGTTGAGCACGACGCGCGCTCCGCGCGCTCGCGCGCGGTGCGCGACCTCGGAAACCGCGCCAATGGGCACTTCGAGTTGCAGGACCAGCGTGGTCCCGGGACCGAGCGCGGCGTCGGGCATCACCGAGGCGCGCAACGCGCCGTTGGCGCCGGGGATCACGGTGATCGAATTCTGGCCGAGGGCGTCGACGTGGATCATCGCGATGCCGCTCGGCGCGTCGACACGCGTCACCCACCCGATGTCGACGCCCGCGTCGACCAGTCCTGCGAGCGACGTTGGCGCGAACGCGTCGGTGCCGACGGCGCCGACCATCGCGACCTGAGCGCCCGCACGACGCGCGGCCAGCGCCTGGTTCGCGCCCTTGCCTCCCGGCACCGCGGCGAACGCGGTCCCGATGATCGTCTCACCCGGCTTTGGAAATCGCTCGACCCGCGCGGTGAGGTCGAGATTGATCGAGCCGAAGACGACGATCATTCCGGAGGCGGCTGCTCCGTCGCCATGCCGCCGGGATCGAAGCGGTTGACCACGCCCTTGACGAGCAGGATGTTTCCGTACGGCCGCATTTCCCCTGTGCGCACCAGCGTGAACGCACGCTTGGCGCGCTCGTAGAACGCGTGCCGCTCGAGCGTGCCGATCTCGCAGTCGGCGAGGCGATGCTGGGTGAAGACCGCCGCGAAGTCCATCACCGGTTCGGGCACGGCGCCCGGATCGCCGACGACCTCCATCGTGTGCACGGCCGGCACGACCCGCGTGTCGAGCGGAAACAGCGTGAGGACGGCATCCAGCGCGTCGGGCGACGACGCGCCGCGCAACTCGATCACGCGCGGGCCGAGGCTCGCGGCCGGGAAGTTGGCGTCGACGATGCCGATCTCGTCACCGTGGCCCATCGTCGCCATCGCATGCAGCAGGTCCGGGGAAAGGAGAGGGTGAATGCCCTTCAGCACGATCGCGGCTCCGGTGCGCTCAGCTGCCCTTGACGCCGCCGTGCGTCAGGCCGACGACGATTTCCTTCTGGATGATGATCGTCAGCAGCAGCACGGGCAGAGTGACGACGATGGCGGCCGCGGCGAGCGGTCCCCAGGCGAGCTGCTCGAAGGTCAGCACGTTGTACACGGCCACGGGCAGCGTCCGCGTCTCGCGCCCGGCCAGCACCGCGCCGAAGACGAAGTTGTTCCAGGAAAAGATGAACGACAGGATCGTGCCCACGATGATGCCCGGGCGCGCGAGCGGCAGCGCGACATAGCGGAAGGTCGACCACACGCTGCCGCCGTCGATCAGCGCCGCCTCCTCCAGCTCCTTCGGCAGCGTCTCGAAATACCCGGCCATGATGTAGACGATGATCGGCACCGTGATGACGAGGTGCGTGATGACGAGGGCCGTCAGCGTGTTGTTGAGGCGCAGGAACTGGAACACCGCGAACAGCGGAATCAGGTAGGACAGCGCCGGCGTCATCCGGGCGAGCAGGATCAGCACGGTCAGCCGCCGCGCGCCGACCCTGGCGATCCCGAATCCGGCCGGCACACCGATCAAGCAGCGCCACCAGCGTGGCGCCGCCCGAGACGACGATGCTGTTCCAAAGGTAGCGGCCGATCGCGTTCTGCTCGAACACCTGCAGGAAGTTGTTGAACGTCGGCGGGCTGGGTATGAACACCGGCGGATACGCGAGGTTGTCGATCTCGTTCTTCAGCGACAGCGAGAGCATCCACAGGAAGACGAGGATCGCAGGCGAGACGATGACGAAGACCGACAGCCAGAACCCGACCTTGCGCAGCCACGCACCTGGCACGCCTGCGCGGTCGGCCGGAACGAGGTGCCGTGGCCGCGGTCACGTCCACTTGGTCTTCTCCCGGACGTGCAGGAGCAACAGCGCCAGCGCCAGCACGATGACGAAGAACACGACGACGACCGCCGACGCCGAGCCGATGTTGTAGAACGCGAACGCCTGCAGGTACAGGTAGAGGTTGATCGTCTCCGACGCCGTGCCCGGACCGCCGCCGGTGATCACGTAGATGGTGTCGAAGGTCTTCAGCGCGTCGATGGTCCGGATGACGGCGGCCACGACGATGAACGGCGCGACCAGCGGCAGGGTGATGTAGCGGAACAGCTGCCACTCGGACGCGCCGTCGAGCCTGCGCCGATTCGTACGGCTCGGTCGGCAAGGCGGCGAGCCCGCCCAGCACGATCAGCATCACGAGCGGCGTCCAGTGCCACACCTCGACCATCACGAGGCTCGGGATGACGAGCGTGGGCGAGTACACCCACAGCGACGGAGGCAGTCCGATCAGCGACAGCAGGTAGTTGAGCACGCCCTGCTGCGGGTGGAACATCATCGTCCACACCAGTGCGACGGCGACGGGCGTGGCCATCATCGGCATGATGAACACGCCGCGCAGCACGCCGCGGAACGGAAACTCGCGATGGAAGATCATCGCCGCGGCGGTGCCGAGGAGGAGCGGGGCGGCGACCGCGAGGGCCGTGAAATAGAACGTGTGCAGGATCGATTCGAGAAAGCGCTGGTTGCCCGCGAGCTTCTGGTAGTTGCCGAAGCCGACGTAGTGCGCGGCCGATCCGATGGTCCAGTCGAATGCGCTCATCCACAGCGTGAACAGCCATGGAAAGATGATGACGGCGCCGACGACCGCCAGCGCGGGCGCGATGAACAGGTAGTAATCGCGGCGGCGGCGCGCGAGAAAGCGCGCGCCTCGCACGGGCTGCGTCACGATCGTGGACATCGCGGTTTGTCGATGGCGCGCCGCCCGCTGGGCCGGCCGGTTGGGTCGTAGGCGGGCCCTCGGGCAGCGTCCGGCGCGGGTCAGCCCTTTTCGCTCTTGTCGAGGATCGGCTGGAACTCCGCGGTCGCCTTCTTCAACTCCGACGAAGGGTCGGCGCCGTTGATCATGTTGGTGAGCGCGATGCCGAAGACGTCACGGAACTCGGTGACCGGCACGATGATCGGCAGGCCGGGCTGGGCGATGCGCGCCGAGGTCAGCATGCACTCGATCCACTGCTTGGGCGCCTTGATGTCGGGCGACGTCTCCGCGGCGAGGTACGCCGAATTGCGCACCGGTGCGCCGGACGCCGATTGCAGCATCCGGAACTGGTTCGTCTTGTTCGATGCCCACTGCAAGTAGAGCCACGACGGACCCTTCTTCTTGCTGAACGACGAAATGCCCTCGCCGTCGCCGAACATCGCCGAGACCTGGGCCTTCGGGCCGGGCGGCATCACGCCGTACCCAACCTTGCCGACGACCTTCGACTTGGTCGGATCCTCGAGCGGCTGCGCGAAGCCGATGCCGTCGAGCCACATCGCCGCCTTGCCCTGCAGGAACAGGCTCTGCGCCTCGTTCCAGTTGAACCCGGCGACTCCCTGCGGGCCGTATTTCGCGATCAGCGTCTGGTACATTTTCGCGGCATCGATGGCGGCAGCGCTGTCGGTGGCGAGCTTGCCGTTGGCGTCGACGAAGGTGCCGCCATAGCCGAGCAGGAAGCTCGTCCAGACCGGAACGTTCGCATTCTTGAGTCCCCGCCCGACGAATCCGCACACGCCCTTGGCAGGGTCGTTGAGCTTCGCGGCGGCGTCGACGATCTCGGGAAAGCTCTTCGGATACGCGATCTTCTTCGCGTCGAAGAGCTCCTTGTTGTAATAGATCACCCACGGATC
Organism: uncultured beta proteobacterium; assembly: GCA_963833295.1. Taxonomy (GTDB): domain Bacteria; phylum Pseudomonadota; class Gammaproteobacteria; order Burkholderiales; family Casimicrobiaceae; genus CAIWHR01. The sequence goes on from CAWHXL010000001.1 coordinate 220,799, forward strand.
GATGTTGAACGGCAAGCTGTCGATCCGGCCGTCGAGCTGCGTCGCCCACGCCATCCCGCCCTTGGAGAAGTCGGCGAAGTCGAGGTTGGGGTCGGTCAGCGATTTGTCGGCGAGCAGCGGCCGCACGTCCTCCATCCACTTGTTCTTGGCGAACATCCGCTTCTGCACGTGATAGGAAAGCGCGATCACGTCGAAGCTCGTGTTGCCCGAATTGAATTCGATCACCGCCTTCTGGCGCTGCTGCTGCTCGGGAATCATCTCGGAGCCGACGGTGATGCCCGTCATGTCCTCGAATTCCTTGTGGTACTTGGTCAGGAGGTCGCCGCGCGGACTCTTGACCAGGAATACCTCGATCTTCTCGCCCTTGAACTTCTTCCAGTCGAACGCGCCTTGTGCGTGCGCCGCGAACTGCGCCGCTCCGGGAATGGCGCCCAGCGCCGCTGCGCCGAGGCCGGCCTGCAACAGGCGACGGCGTTGCTGCTCCGGGCCCCCGTTTCGTTCTCGATCAGCCATGCTTTCCTCCGTTCCGAACAGAAATCGTCAGATTCCGCGCGGTTGGCCCGCGCAGACCCTGCGTTGCCTCGAATGAACCTCGATCGGGTAGGGAATCATACTGCACGAGCCCGGCCTTGGTCAGTGGATCGCATCGAGCCGCCTGAAGACGGCAACGAGCCTTTCGGCAGTGCGAGGGCCGGGGGCCAGTGTCGATGTAGCGATAATAGTCGTCCTGCAGCGACCGCTGGGCTGCAGCGCAAAGATCCGGCGGGTATGCGGAGCGAATCGTCGCCGCGCGCGCATAGCCGACGACCGGCTTCTGCTGCGGGAACCCGCACACGAAGGGCCGCGTCGTGTAACCGTGTCCCTGCAGCTCCGGCGAAAGGCGCTCGAGCGCGTTGCAGATCGTCGGCGTGTCGAACGCCGCCAGCGCGTCGAGGTCGACGGCGCCGATGGCGCCGACCCGCGTGGCTGCCGTCCTCTTGCTCATTGGTCGCTCCCGGCGCCGGGTCCGGCGGGCAGGCCGGCTTGGTCGAGCGCTGCCAGCAGCGACCGGCGCTGGCCTTCGTCGAGCGGGAGCTGCGGGGGGCACAGCGCGAGCCACGCCGGGTCACGCGTACGCGCCGCGACGATGCTCTTGAATGCGGGCAGGAAGGGCTGGCGGAAACGCGATCTCGATGAAGGTCGCGATCCGCTGCTCGTCGGCCGGCGTCACGCCCGGTGCGAACAGGGCGCGCACCAGCGCCGGATAGACATTCGCGACGCCGCAGATCGTCCCGGCGCCGCCGGCGCGGAGCGCGCGCGGGCAGGTGGGGCTCGTGGCCGACGAGGATCGCGAGCTGCGGGACGCGCGCGAGCAGCGCCGCGGTGTTGGCCCAGTCGCCGGAGCTGTCCTTCACGCCGGCGATGATGCCCGGAAACGCGGCGGCAAGCCGCGCGACCAGGTCCACGGAGATCGGGACGCCGGTCACCTGGGGATGTGGTAGAGGAGGACCCGCAGGCGCGAATCGCCGACGGCCTCGATCAGCCGTGCGTACCACGCGAACAGGCCGTCGTCGGAGGCGTCCTTGAAGAAGAACGGCGGCAGCACGAGGCACGCCGCGCAGCCGGATTGCACGCCCTGCCGCGTCAGCGCGATCGTCTCGGCAAGCGCCGTGCAGCCGGTCGCGGCCACCACGCGCGTCGGCGGGAATGCCGGCGGCGAGCAAGCCGGACAGTCCGTGCCGGCGCGCTCGGCCATCGAGAACGACTGGCCTTCGCCCGTCGTCCCGAACGGCGCGACGCCGTCGACGCCGTGCGCGAGGAGCCAGCGCGCGTGCGCGGCGAAAGCGCGCGTGGTCGACGCCGCCATCGCTCGCGAGCGGCGTCAGCATCGCGCACCAGAGGCCGCGCACGGCGTGGGTGGCGTCCATCGGATTCCCTTCGTCGAATCGGTTCGGGAAACGCACTCGCAGCGCGGACAGCCGTCGCGCTCGCACGTCGGCGCACCTGCCGGATCGATCGCCGTTACATTAACATGTCCGCAATGCAGGAGATCCTGGGCCTCGGCGGCGCGCCGCTCGGCAACCTGTTCGCCCCGATCGCGGACGACGCGGCGACCGCGCTCGTGCGCCACGCGTTCGATCGCGGCGTCCGCTACTTCGACACCGCGCCGCATTACGGCAGCGGCCTGTCCGAGCACCGGATCGGCGCCGCACTGCGCGAGGTCGCCGCGCGACGCCTACCTGCTGTCGACGAAGGTCGGCCGCCTGCTGACACCCGATCGCAACGCGCCGCGCGACCAGCACGGCTACGTCGACGTGCTGCCGTTCGTCCAGCGCTGGGACTATTCGTACGACGGCACGCTGCGCAGCATCGACGACAGCCTGCAGCGGCTCGGGCTCGCGCGGATCGACTACGTGTTCATCCACGACGTCGCGCGCGATGCGCACGGCGACGCGCCAGCCGCAGCGCTTTCGCGAGGCGATGGACGGCGCGGTGCCGGCGCTCGCGCGGCTCAAGGCCGAGGGCGCGATCGCGGGCTTCGGCCTCGGCGTCAACGAGTGGCAGGTGTGCGTCGACGCGCTCGCGCACGCCGATCTCGACATCCTGCTGCGTCGCCGGACGCTACACGCTGCTCGATCAGACGGCGCTGCCCGAGCTGCTGCCGCTGTGCGTGAAGCGCGGCACGCGGGTCGTCGTCGGCGGTCCGTTCAATTCGGGCATTCTCGCCACCGGCACGCGTCCGCGCGGACGGGCGGCCCGCCGTACTTCGACTACGCGCCGGCGCCGCGCCGACGTCGTCGCGCGCGCGGCGGCGATCGAGGATCGTCTGCGCCGCGCACGGCGTTCCGCTCAAGGCCGCCGCGCTGCAGTTTCCGCGCGCGCATCCGGCGGTCGCCTGCGTCGCTCGCCGGCGCGCGCTCGACGGCGGAGCTCGACGAGAATCTCGCGCTGGCGCACGCGTCCGATTCCGGCGGCGTTCTGGCGCGAGCTGCGGTCGCGCCGCGGCTCGTCGCGGACGGACGCGCCGCTTCCCGGCGACGGCCTCGCGATGACGCGCAGGCGCCCGCAGCGGCGCCGCGCGTCGACGCGCATCACCACGTCTGGCGCCTCGATCGCGGCGACTACGGCTGGCTCACGCCGGCGCTCGCGCGCGATCTACCGCGATTTCACGCTCGACGACCTGAGGCCGCTGCTGCGCCGAGGCGGGCATCGGCGCGACCGTGCTCGTGCAGGCCGCGCCGACGGTCGCCGAGACGGAGTTCCTGCTGCGCGTCGGCGCGCGCCAGCGACGGGCTCGTGCGCGGGGTCGTCGGCTGGGTCGATCTGGCGGCGCGCGATGCCGTGCGCGACGCTCGCGCGGCTCGCGCGCGACCCGCTGCTCAAGTCGGTGCGGCCGATGCTGCAGGACATCGCCGGATCCGGAGTGGATCCTGCGGCCGGAGGTGCGACCGCGCGCTGCCGGCGCTGCCGCGGCTCGGCCTGCGCTTCGACGCGCTGGTCAAGCCCGCGCAGCTGCCGGCGCTGCTGCGCATGCTCGACCGCCATCCCGATCTCGCCGTGGTCATCGATCACGGCGGCGAAGCCGCCGATCGCCGCCGGACGCTGGGAGCCGTGGGCCGAGCGGCGATCGCGGCGCTGGCGCGGCACCCGCAGGTCGCATTGCAAGCTGTCGGGTCTCGTCACCGAAGCCGGCGCCGGCTGGAGCGTCGCGACGCTCTCGCCGCTACGTCGATCATCTGCTCGCGTGCTTCGGCCCGGCGCGGCTGCTCTGGGGCAGCGATTGGCCGGTGGTCGATCTCGCCGGCGGCTATCGCCGCTGGGTCGCGGCGACCGACAGCGCTGCTGGCCGGGCTGTCCGCCGCCGACCGCGACGCGATCCGCGGCGGCAATGCGCGGCGGTTCTACGGCGACTGGCGATGGCTGCGCCGACGTGCGCGCGTCAGTAGATGTGCCGCCGCAGCTTGGCGCGGTACGAGATCGTCGTCGCGATCTCCTCGATCGACTTCGCCGTCGTGTCGAGCATCGGGATGCCTTCGCGCTCCATCAGGTGCTCGCACTCGCGCACCTCGTAGCGGCAGTTCTCGAGCGCCGCGTACTTGCTGCCCGGGCGCCGCTCCTCGCGGATCTTGTGCAGGCGCTCGGGATTGATCGTGAGGCCGAACAGCCGGTCCCGGTGCGGCAGGAGCGACGCCGGCAGCGCGCGGTCGGCGAAGTCGTCGGGGGTGAGCGGGAAATTCGCCGCGCGGACGCCGAACTGCAGCGCGAGGTAGAGCGACGTCGGCGTCTTGCCGCAGCGCGACACGCCGACCAGGATGACCTGCGCCCGGCCGAGATCGCGCGTCGCGGCGCCGTCGTCGTGCGTCTGCGTGAAGTTGATCGCGTCCATCCGCGCGAAGTACTCGTGGCTGTTGGCGATGCCGTGCGAGCGGCCGGCGGCGTGCGAGCTCTTCGCCGCGAGCTCGGTCTCGAGCGGCGCGATGAAGATCTGGAAGAGGTCGAGCGTCAGCGCGTTCGTGTCGCGCCGGATCGTCGCGCTCATCGCTTCGTCGACGACCGAGCTGAACACGATCGGCCGCCGGCCGTCGCGCTCGCCGGTCTCGTTCACCTGCTGGACGACCGCGTCGACCTTTTCGGGCGAATCGACGAACGGGATCGTCTGCCGCTGGAACTCGAAGTCCTCGAACTGCGACAGCAGGCTGTTGCCGAGCATCTCGGCGGTGATGCCGGTGCGGTCGGAGATGAAGAAGACGGTGCGGCGAGTCGGCATGCGGGGCTCGCGTCGCGTGGGGCGAGACGAGCGTCGCGCGGGGCGGCCGCGGCGCTACCAGTCCTTCCAGACCGGCACGACGCCGGCCGGCATGTCCGGCAGGTCGCCGAGATCCATCCAGCTCTCGCCCGGACCGTGCTAATCGGAGCCGCACGGACGCGCGCAGGCCGAAGACGCGCGCGTGCGTCGCGAACTCGACGAATTGCGCCGGCGTGTGCGACGACGACAGCACCTCGATCGCATCGCCGCCGACGTCGCGGAATTCGGCGAGCAGCCGGCGCATTCCGGTGGCGCCGACCTTGTAGCGGCCGGGATGCGCGATGACCGCCTGGCCGCCGGCCGCGTGGATCCAGCCGACGGCCTCGCGCAGCGTCGCCCACTGGTGCGCGACGTAGCCCGGCTTGCCGCGGGTCAGATAGCGCTTGAAGACGTCCTTCGTCTCGCGCGCATGGCCGGCCTCGACGAGGAAGCGCGCGAAATGCGTGCGCGAGATGAGCCGCTCGCTCGTCACGTACTTCATCGCGCCCTCGTAGGCGCCCGCGATGCCGGCCGCCGCGAGCGCATCGGCGATGCGCCGGGCGCGCGTCGAGCGCCCCGACGCGGATCGCGTCGAGGCCCTGCGGCGAGCGTCGGCGTTCCGCGGGTCGATCCCCAGCCCGACGACGTGAAGGGTGATGCTCGTCCCAGCTCACCGAGAGCTCCGACCCGCAGACGAGCGTGATGCCGGCGTCCGCGGCCGCGGCCCGCGCTTCCGCGAGGCCGCTGACTTCGTCGTGGTCGGTCAGCGCGAGGACGTCGACACCGCGGGCGGCCGCGCGCGCGACGACCGCGGCCGGCGGCAGCAGGCCGTCGGAATGCGTCGAATGACAGTGCAGGTCGTAGCGGGGCAACGCGGGCCGGGCGATGGAGGATCGAGGTTCTCGGTCGGCGGGAAACGGGACGCGGACCTTGAGATAACCGCTCGATTCTAGCAGAATGGCGGGTTTCCCCGCATTTCCCACGCTCCCGCGACCGCTCCGTGCTGACCGCCGCCAACATCACCATGCAATTCGGGGCGAAACCCCTGTTCGAGAACGTCAACGTCAAGTTCGGCGACGGGAATCGCTACGGGCTGATCGGCGCGAACGGTTGCGGCAAGTCGACGCTGATCAAGATCCTCGGCGGCGACCTCGAGCCGTCGGGCGGCAACGTCGCGCTCGACCCGAACGAGCGCCTGGGCAAGCTCGAGCAGGACCAGTTCGCCTACGAGGACGTGCGCGTGCTCGACGTCGTGCTGATGGGCCACCGCGAGATGTGGCAGGTCACGGCAGGAGAAGGACGCGATCTACGCGAATCCCGACGCGACCGAGGACGACTACGTCCGCGCGGCGGAGCTCGAGGCGACGTTCGCGGAGCAGGACGGCTACACCGCCGAGGCGCGCGCCGGCGAGCTGCTGCTGGGCATCGGCATCGCGATCGAGCTGCACGACGGGCCGATGAGCGCCGTCGCGCCCGGCTGGAAGCTGCGCGTGCTGCTCGCCCAGGCGCTCTTCTCGAACCCGGACATCCTGCTGCTCGACGAGCCGACCAACAACCTCGACATCAACTCGATCCGCTGGCTGGAGAGCGTGCTCAACGAGCGCTCGAGCACGATGGTGATCATCTCGCACGACCGGCACTTCCTGAACAGCGTCTGCACGCACATGGCCGATCTCGACTACGGCAGCGTGCGCGTGTATCCGGGCAACTACGACGACTACATGATCGCGTCGACGCAGGCCCGCGCGCAGCTCCTCTCGGTCAACGCGAAGGCGAAGGAGAAGATCGCCGACCTGCAGGAATTCGTCCGGCGCTTCTCCGCCAACAAGTCGAAGGCGCGGCAGGCGACCTCGCGCGCGCGGCAGATCGAGAAGATCAAGCTCGAGGACGTGAAGCCCTCGTCGCGCCAGAATCCGTACCTCCGCTTCGAGGTCGACCCGAAGCAGAAGCTGCATCGCCATGCGGTCGAGATCAGCCACCTCGCCAAGGGCTGGCCGGGCCAGCAGCGCGAGCTCTTCGCCGGCGTGAGCCTCATCCTCGACGCGGGCCAGCGGCTCGCCATCGTCGGCCCCAACGGTGCCGGGAAGACCACGCTGCTGCGCACGCTGATCGGCGAGCTCGCGCCCGACACGGGCACCGTGAAATGGGCGGAGAAGGCCTCGATCGGCTACTTCATGCAGGACCAGACTGCCGCGTTCGATTCGGACGAGACCGTGTTCGACTGGATGCGGCAATGGGCGCAGGAGGGCGACGACGAGCAGATCGTGCGGGCGACGCTGGGGCGCCTGCTGTTTTCGGGAGACGACGGCAAGAAGCCCGTCCGCGTGCTGTCCGGCGGCGAGAAGGGGCGGATGCTCTACGGCAAGCTGATGCTGATGCGTCCCAACGTGCTGGTGATGGACGAGCCGACCAACCACATGGACATGGAGTCGATCGAGTCGCTCAACCTCGCGCTCGAGCTCTACACGGGAACGCTGATCTTCGTGTCGCACGACCGGCAGTTCGTCTCGTCGCTGGCCACCCAGGTGATCGAGCTTGGCGGCGCTTTCTCCGGTGCACTTCACGGGGACCTACGACGACTACCTGACGTCGAAGGGGTCGGGCTGACCGCGGACGACAATCGGTCCTGTGGTGTGCAACGGCAAGCACGAGATTGCAACATTGCGCCGGACGGCAACGCCGGTTGGACGGATGGTGCTTGCGTCCGACGGTGACATTCTGGCCAGAATATGCCATTGGTATAGCACTCGGCGGCGTGCGGCTGCGCCCTCGATCCGCGCACCCCATTACGGACCCCATGAAGATTCTTGACCGCGTACTCAATCCGCGCGAAATCCGGCGGCGTCTCGGCCTCAACCAGGAACAGTTCTGGACGCAGATCGGCGTCACGCAAAGCGGCGGCTCGCGCTACGAGAGCGGTCGCGAGATGCCGAAGCCCGTGCGCGAGCTGCTGCGTCTCGTGCACGTCGAGCAGATCGACCTGTCGCAGGTGAAGCGCGTCGACTTCGAGATCATCAGCTACCTCAAGTCGTCGCACCCGGATCTCTATCGGACGCTGCGTCGCGCGGTGAAGGGCCGTCAACCCGAGCCGGCGGCGGCGAGCCCGGAGCCGGCGCTCGAAGCGGCCGGTCCTGCGGAGCCCATCGACTTGGAATTTCCCGACGACGGCCGGCCGGGCGGCGACCGTTCGTATTGAGGCTTTCGCGAGACCCTCGCTCCTTCGATAGAGCGACACGACGGACCCGCCGCGGCGGGTCCTTTGTTTTGCGTCGCACCATCGCTCGCGAGGCGGGTCCCAAGCGCGCTAAAATGAGGCTCCCAATCGGGGGTGGCGCGTCGCAGCATGCGCGCCCCTCCGCCTCCGAGGTCCGACACCTTCATGACGAATGCAACGCAACGGGTGATTCCCTTCGAGCGCCTGCGCATGGGCGACGTCGATCAGGTCGGCGGCAAGAACGCGTCGCTGGGCGAGATGATCAGCCAGCTCGGTGGCGCGGGGATCCGCGTCCCCGGCGGCTTCGCCACCACGGCCTTCGCCTTTCGCGAGTTCCTCGCCCACAACGATCTCGAGGCGCGGATCGCCGCGCGGCTGCGACGCGCTCGACGTCGACGACGTCACCGCGCTGGCGGCAGCCGGCGCCGAGATTCGCGGCTGGGTCGCGATGCGCCGCTGCCGCCCGCGCTCGACGCGGACATCGCACGAGGCCTATCGCGACGTTGCCGACGGGTCACCGGCCGCGACGTGGGCGGTGCGCTCGTCGGCGACGGCCGAGGACCTGCCCGAGGCCTCGTTCGCCGGCCAGCAGGAAACATTTCTCAATATCAATGGCTTGGACAATATTCTTCATGCAGTGAAGGAGGTATTTGCCAGCCTCTACAACGACCGGGCGATCGCCTATCGCGTCCACCAGGGCTTCGCCCACGCGGATGTCGCGCTGTCCGCCGGCGTCCAGCGGATGGTGCGCAGCGACCTCGGCGCCTCGGGCGTCATGTTCACGCTCGACACCGAGTCGGGCTTCGACCAGGTCGTGTTCATCACCGCGTCGTACGGCCTCGGCGAGACCGTCGTCCAGGGCGCGGTGAATCCGGACGAGTTCTACGTCTACAAGCCGAACCTCGCCGCCGGCGCGGCCGGCGATCCTGCGCAAGACGCTCGGCGCGAAGGCGGTGCGGATGGTCTTCGCCGACGGGCGAACGCGCGGGCAGCTCGACCGTCACCGTCGACGTCACCGACGAGGACCGCCACCGCTTCTCGATCACCGACGCCGAGGCGCACGAGCTCGCGCGCTACGCGGTCGCCATCGAAAAGCACTACGGCCGCCCGATGGACATCGAATGGGGCCGCGACGGCACGGACGGCAAGCTCTACATCCTGCAGGCGCGGCCGGAGACGGTGAAGTCGCGCGAGCGCGCCGGCAATCTGCGGCGGTACCGGCTGAAGGCGAAGATCCGAGGTGCTCGCGAGCGGACGCGCGATCGGCCAGAAGATCGGGCAGGGCGCGGTGCGGCTCGTCAAGTCCGCCGCCGAGATGGATCGCGTCAAGGCGGGCGACGTGCTGGTCGCCGACATGACCGATCCCGACTGGGAGCCGGTGATGAAGCGCGCGGCGGCGATCGTCACCAATCGCGGCGGCCGCACCTGCCACGCGGCGATCATCGCCCGCGAGCTCGGCATTCCGGCGGTCGTCGGCTGCGGCGACGCGACGCGCGTGCTCGCGGACGGCGCGCAGGTCACGGTGTCGTGCGCGGACGGCGACACCGGGCACGTCTACGCGGGCATGCTCGACGTCGAGGTCGTCGACGTCGCGCTCGACCGGATGCCGCCGTCGCCGACCAAGATCATGATGAACGTCGGCAACCCCGAGCTCGCGTTCGAGTTCCGCCAGCTGCCGAACGAGGGCGTGGGCCTCGCGCGGCTCGAGTTCATCATCAACAAGAACGTCGGCATCCACCCGAAGGCGCTGCTCGAGCTCGACCGGCAGCCGCCGGACCTGCAGCGCGAGATCCGCGAGCGCATCGCCGGCTACGCGAGCCCGACCGAGTTCTACGTCGGCAAGATCGCCGAGGGCGTGGCGACGATCGCCGCCGCGTTCTGGCCGAAGAAGGTGATCGTGCGGCTGTCCGACTTCAAGTCGAACGAGTACTCGAACCTCGTCGGCGGCCAGCGCTACGAGCCGCACGAGGAGAACCCGATGCTCGGCTTTCGCGGCGCGTCGCGCTACATCGCGCCGGAGTTCCACGACTGCTTCGCGCTCGAATGCGCGGCGATGAAGCGCGTCCGCGACGACATGGGATTCACCAACGTCGAGCTGATGATCCCGTTCGTGCGCACGCTCGCCGAGGCGCACGGGTGTCATCGCGCTGCTGAAGGAGCAAGGGCTCGAGCGCGGCGGAGAACGGCCTGCGCATCATCATGATGTGCGAGATCCCGTCGAACGCGATCCTCGCCGATCGCTTCCTCGAGCATTTCGACGGCTTTTCGATCGGCTCCAACGACATGACGCAGCTGACGCTCGCGGTCGACCGCGATGCCGGCGGCGCCATCGCGTCGACGTTCGACGAGCGCGACGACGCGGTGAAGGCGATGCTGTCGATGGCGATCGCCGCCTGCCGGAAGGCGGGCAAGTACGTCGGCATCTGCGGGCAGGGTCCGTCCGACCATCCCGACCTCGCGCAGTGGCTGGTCGCGCAGGGGATCGAGAGCATGTCGCTCAATCCGGATACGGTCGTCGCGACCTGGCTGCTGCTGGCGGGAAAGAAGGAAGCGTAGCGCTGCGAACCTGCCCTTCGTCCGACGTCTACCGCGGGATTCGCAACAAAGGTAGCCGTCGCGCGGCGGTGGCGTCGTGGTTGTCGATCATCCCTTTCGCCGATTGCCGCGACCGTCGCCCGGCATGCAATCGGCACTGATGAAGCCGCCACCCCGCCTGCGCCTCGAACCGCGCCCGTCGCGCATCGCGTGTGCCTCGCTCGTCGCCGCATGCTCGGCGGCGGCGGTCCTGCTGGTTCTGCTTCCGCTGCCGTGGCTCGCGCATGGTCGCCGGCACGGTGCTCATCGTCGCGACCTTCGTGCGGGCTGGTGGCGCTGCACCGGCCGCGGCGTGCCGGCACTGCTGCACGTCGGCATCGATCGGCGCATCACCGTCACCGATCGCGACGGCCGATCATGGGCCGGGCCGATCCTCGACGATTCGTACGTCGGCGCACCGTGACGACGATCGTCTGGCGCGCGGACGGCGATCCGTGGTGGCGTCCTGCGCGCACCATGCTGATCCTGCCCGACACGCTGCCGCGCGACGATTTCCGGCGGCTTCGCGTCGTGCTTCGCTACGGCCGCGCCGCCGGCTGCCGTGGAGACCAGCGGCGTCGATGCCGCGTGACCCGCGAGCCACGCGTGCGCGTCGATGCGCACGCCGCTCTCCGCCTTCGGCTGCGCGCCGAGCAGGTACAGGTAGAGCGGGACGAGCGCTTCGGGTGGCGGCAGCGCGGACCGCTCCTCGCCGGGATGCGTCAGCATGCGCAGCGGCGAGCGGATCGGCCCGGGAACGACCGCGTTGACGCGCAGGTTCGCGCGCGCTTCCCACTCGTCGGCGAGCGTCGTCGCGAGCGCCGCAGCCCGGCCTTCGCCGCCGCGTAGGCGCCCCAGTAGGCGCGCGGATCGTCGGCGCGCGTGTCGAGCGTGAACACGACGCAGGCGTCGGGCGCCGCCGACGAGCAGCGGCAGCGTCGAGCGCGTCAGCGCCATCGCCGCCGCCAGGTTGACGCGCAGCACCTTCTGCCACGCGTCGAACGACTGGTGCTCGATCGGACCCAGCGAGCCGAGAAACGCGGCCGTGTGCACGAGGCCGTCGAGCCGGCCGAGCTGCGCGCGGATCGCGCCCGCGACGTTGCCGAAGTCGTCGGCGGTCGCGCTGGCGAAGTCGAGCGGCAGGATCGTCGGCTGCGGATGTCCGGCGGCGACGATCTCGTCGTAGAGCGCTTCGAGCTTGCGCACGACGCGTCCGTGCAGCACGACGGTCGCGCCGCGCGCCGCGCACGCGAGCGCCAGCGGCCTGCCGAGTCCGCCGGTCGCGCCGGTGACCATGATCGCGCGGCCGGAGAGGTCGACGTCGAGGGCGTGCGATGTCGCGGGAGCGGGAGCGGCATGCGACGGCAGCATGGGCGCGGGATCGAAAGGTCGAGCCGCCGCGGGGCGATGATAGCCGACGAACGATGGCGCCGCGCGTCCGCGTGGATCCACGCGCAAGTTTGCCAGAGTGGCGTCCCGCGGCCTTATAATTTCATGTTGGCCGTGGGGGTATAGCTCAGCTGGGAGAGCGCTTGCATGGCATGCAAGAGGTCAGCGGTTCGATCCCGCTTACCTCCACCACCGCATCAACCCGCAGCGCTGGCGTGCAATGCGCGGACTGCGGTCGCTCCAGGTCCCCATCGTCTAGAGGCCTAGGACATCACCCTTTCACGGTGAGTACGGGGGTTCGAATCCCCCTGGGGACGCCATTAAAAACAAGTGGTTAGTCGGTAATGCCGGACCAATGCCTCCGACCTGACCCGAAAGCGCCAGCCGTCCCACGTACCGGGGCAGCGCTACCCGCCGAAGCACATCCTCGCGTCACGATCGAATTGCACACGGGCGATCGGCACGACGGACGCGCGTCATAGCCTGACGATTGGAGCGCGTTCTGCACCGGCCGGCGTAGAGTAATCGGCAAGGGCACATCGGTGGAGGGGGCGATGGTCAAGTATGTCGTTGATGCCGGCGGTGCCTGGCGCCGGTACTATCCAAAGCAAGTGCCGAAAGGCTGGCGGATGCTCGGCACGATCGAGCGCCAAAGCGATCACACGGTAGGTGCGCTCGGTCGCTCGCCGACGGGTTTGTACGCGCAGATTTGCGGCGACCAGGTGCGCGTGCTGGATCAGCGTGCCGTTGCCGAGGCGCTGCGTCGGATCAAGCTAACCTGACCTATCCCGAGGTCCGATCGCGCGCTCCCGGCTGGCGAGCCCGGTGCGTGCTGTAGACATCGGCGTCGCGCCTCGAGATCGTGCTTCTGGAAAGCGGACCGTGAGGCTCGAGGGTCTCGTACGCCGTTCGCTTCACCGCTTGGCGACGGGAAGATCTGGCATACGAACCGGCCCGGGGTGTTGCGATCGTGGAAGTCGCGCGAAGGCGACGTCTGTCGCGGCTTTCGCGCGAAGAGATGCCATCGACGATAATGAGTGGCATGCGCAACTGGCTCGCCCTCGCCGCAATTGGACTGATCTCGGCGTGCGCAGCGCCGCCACCCGTGCCGGTGTCGTCCGCACCCGAAGTGCCTCCGGGCTTTCCCGAAACGTATTACCGGGAAGCGGCGGCGCAGGGCGCTCTCGTGTTCCGGATCGATCCCGCGGAATCGGTGGTCGTCATCGAGGTCCGCCGCGGCGGCTCGCTCGCGCGGCTGGGGCACGACCACGTCGTCGCGAGCCACGAAGTGGAGGGGTTCGTGAGTCCCGAGCGCCGGTCGCGCGGACCTTTACGTTCGGTTCGATCGCATGATCGTCGACGAACTCGCGCTGCGCGCCGAAGCCGGGTTCGACACGCAGCCGACCGACGAGGACATCGCCGGCACGCAGCGGAACATGCTGAGGGGGCTGGAGGCCACAAAGTATCCCTTCGCCCTCATCAATGTGGCCGCTGCGAGCGAAGGCGGAGGTGACGCAGGGTTTGCACGTCACGCTCACGCTGCACGGTGTCACGCGCACTCTGCAGGTACCGGTGCAGCTCGAGCGCAGCGCCGATTCGCTTGCCGTCGCTGGCCGCGTGGCCTTGAAGCAAACCGACTTCGCGATCGCACCACTATCGGTGTTGGGTGGCGCGATCCAGGTGCAGGACGAAGTGACGGTGCGCTTTCGCATTCGCGCCCGCGCCACGACTCCGGCTCAAGCACCCACCCGCGAAACGGCGGCGACATCCTGGTCCGCGGATCCCCGATCGACGGGCATTACCCTTGCGAGACCGCCCGATGAACGCTGCCAAAGCGAAGAGCGGTGGTCCTGTTGAGTGGTGGCCTCGACTCGGCCACCGTGCTCGCCATCGCGTCGAGCGAGGGCTTCGACGCCTATGCGATGACGTTCCGCTACGGGCAGCGCCACATTGTCGAGATCGAATGCGCGCAGCGGGTTGCGCGTGCGCTCGGCGCCCGCGACCACGTCATCGTCGATTTCGACCTGCGCCAATTCGGCGGATCGGCGCTGACGAGCGACATCGCCGTTCCGAAGGATCGCAGCGCGACGCGAGATGTCGAAGGGAATTCCCATCACGTACGTGCCGGCGCGCAACACGATCTTCCTGAGCTTTGCGCTGGCGTGGGCCGAGACGCTCGGCGCGAACGACATCTTCGTCGGCGTCAATGCGCTCGACTATTCCGGCTACCCGGATTGCCGACCCGAGTACATCGCCGCGTACGAGACGATGGCGAACCTCGCCACCAGGGCCGGCGTCGAGGGAACGCAGCGCCTTGCGATCCATGCGCCGCTCATCCGGCTCTCGAAGGCCGGGATCATCGCGAAGGGCGTCGCGCTCGGCGTCGACTACGCGCTGACCAGCAGCTGCTACGACCCGGCACCCGACGGCGCGCCGTGCGGCCAGTGCGATTCGTGCCTGCTCCGGCAGAAGGGCTTCGCGGAGGCGGGCATCGCCGATCCGCTGCTGGCTCGGTACGCGCGCGGGTAGCCCGTCCGCCAGCGCCACGCAAGATCGCACCGCGGCGAAGGCAACGCTGTCCGTCGGTTGAATGGGGCGATAGCCGCCAAGATATTTGCCGGATCTCGCCGTCGAAGCGTGCATCGCTAGCGGCGGGACCGCGCAGAACGCGATTACAGGCGCGTTCAGTTACGAGAGGCGACCCCGAGTGGAGCTTTCGGCTGCGCGCCGTTGCTTTTGCGGGGCTTGCGGGGTTTCGATCGGTATTAGCAAGGCGATTATCGCCAATGCAATCATTGCAACGAGCGTCGCGATCACGTACCGAGCCTTACGGCTGATTACCCAGAAGCGCTCGGTGCATTCTTCGCAACGATACGGCGATCGGAGGAGGTGGGACTCGAGCTCCTCTTCCGAACGAAACGACGATCGACGGACATCGGAACTGCCACAACGCGGGCACTTTCGGGACATAGGGCTCCAGTCTAGCGTTTTCGCCCCACGGGCGCCGACCGCACCGAAAAGGATCGTCACCTATTGAATACATGTAGTTAAGAGTTACGGCGCACGCGTTAGAGCGTCCCGTCGGACGGGACGACGTCCGATGCCGGGCAGCTTGATGGCCGGATGGCGCAGATCGATGCCGGTGACGAGCCCCAGCACGTTCAGTTCGAAGCCTTCGTCGCGGCCGGCCGCTACGCCCAGCATGCCGCGCAGCGACACCTGGTATCCGGTGCCGCTGGGCGTCCGCGCGACGAACCGGCCGTCCCGGCAGGTAGTCCTTGCCGATCGCGATCGACGGCAGGGTGAGCCGCAGTTCCGGAATCTCGCGGCCCAGGTGGGCGATGAAGGTGTTGCTGTTCGGGCCGGGCCACGCGCTGTACGTGTCCGCATACGCGTACGACGCGACCGCCCGCGGCAGCTTGGCGATCACGGCCTCGGCATCGCTGCCGCGCAAATCGCCGATCACGAGCGGTGCCGCGCCGTACCACTCGGCATCGGGCGCGCGCAGGTCCGACACCGAAATCGCCGTGCGCCCGCTCCGCAGGTTCCAGCCGATCACCTCGTAGCGCTCGTAGCGGTCGGCGCCGGCGGGCTTCGCCGCGAGCCAGGTGTGCACGGCGAACGCGCCGCGCCATCCGAACGTGCGGCTCGCGTAGACCTGCACGATCGCTTCCGGATGCGTCGCCGGGTCCGGCGCCTGCCCGGTCGCGCGGTGACTCGCGGTGCGCCAGTCGCCTTTGAACGCGACAGGGCCGAAGGCCAGCGTCGCCAGCGGTCCCGCCAGCAGCAGGGCGAGGGTCAGCATCAACCACGTGGTAATGCGGAGGATCGGCACGGGCACGCGGATCTTACGTCGGCCACGCCCGTTCGAGGATCGCGGCGACGTCGGTGCCGGCCGGCAGGTTGCCGAACGCCCCGCCGCCGAAGATGGACGGCCCCAGCCGCGACGC
Source organism: uncultured beta proteobacterium (assembly GCA_963833295.1). Classification (GTDB taxonomy): domain Bacteria; phylum Pseudomonadota; class Gammaproteobacteria; order Burkholderiales; family Casimicrobiaceae; genus CAIWHR01. The sequence goes on from CAWHXL010000001.1 coordinate 236,691, forward strand.
GCAATAGGCGTCGGCGACGAAATCCGGCGCGAACCGCACGAGCAGCGCGCCCTGCACCAGCGCCGCGATGGCCTGCGCCACCTGGCGTCGCTCGTCCCTCGAGATCGTCGGCTGGCGGAGCAGGGTCCGTGAGATCGGTCCGCGAACGCGTCGAGCCGCTTGTCGCCCCAGCGCCGGAGCCACTTCCGCGGCGAGCGCGTCGAGGCAGCTCGGGTGCTTCGCAATGGCCCGCAGCACGTCGAGGCACATGACGTTGCCGGAGCCTTCCCAGATCGAGTTGAGCGGCATCTGGCGATAGATGCGCGCCATCGGGCCCTCCTCGACGTAGCCGTTGCCGCCCAGCACTTCCATCGCTTCCGCGGCGACCGCCGGGCCGCGCTTGCAGATCCAGTATTTCGCCGCCGGCGTCAGCAGCGCGCCGCAGCAGCGACTGCCGCTCGTCGGCCTGCGCGTCGAACGCCGCCGCGAGGCGCATCGCCAGCGCGGTCGCCGCCTCCGACTCGAGCGCGAGGTCGGCGAGCACGTTGCGCATCAGCGGCTGGTCGACGAGGGCGCTTGCCGAAGGCGACCCGGTGCGCTCGCGTGGTGCAGCGCCTGCGACAGCGCACTGGCGGATGAGCCCTGCCGTGCCCAGCACGCAATCGAGGCGGCAGTACGTGCCCATCTCGAGGATGATCGGCACGCCGCGGCCTTCGTCGCCGACGAGCCAGGCGCGGGCGCCGCAGAACTCGACCTCGGAGCTCGCGTTGGAGCGGTCGCCGAGCTTGTCCTTCAGTCGCTGGATGCGGATGCGTTGACGGCGCCGTCCGGCGTGAAGCGCGGCAGGAAGAAGCACGACAGCCCGCCGGGCGCCTGCGCGAGGATCAGGAACGCATCGGACATCGGCGCCGAGAAGAACCACTTGTGCCCGACGATCCGGTATTCGCGGCCGCCGAGGGGCGTTGCGCGCGGTCGTGTTCGAGCGCAGGTCCGATCCGCCCTGCTTCTCGGTCATCCCCATCCCCAGCGTCACGCCGCGCTTCCGCGCCGACGGGATGAACCTGGGATCGTAATCGGGCGAGTAGATGCGCGGCAGCCATTCCGCGCGCGATCGCCGTGTCGCGCACGATCGACGGCACGACCGCGTAGGTCATCGTCGTCGGGCAGAGCGTGCCGTCCTCGATCTCGGCGTACATCATGAAGAGCGCGGCGCGCTGCACGTGGGCACCCGCCACCGGATCGGCCCACGGGTCCGGCCGAAACGCCATGACGCTTGAGGTACGCCATCAGCTCGTGGTAGGCCGGATGGAATTCCACTTCGTCGCAGCGCCGGCCGGCGCGATCGAAGAGCTTCGGCGTCGGCGGATTGCGGTTCGCCTGCACGCCCAGCGCGATCATCGCGGCGCTGCCGAGTTCGGCGCCGCGCTCGGTGAGCCACGCCGTCGCATGCGCGGCGCCGTGGCGCCGCGACCGCGTCCTGCAACGGCCGGTTGCGGAGGAAGAGGTTGTAGTCCTCGAGCGGCGGCGCCTGGTTCGACACCTCGTGCGTCGTGTACGGCGTCATCGCGCGTTCAACACTTGGCCACTACGCGCTCCGATTGAACCAGAGGAGCGACAGGAGCGACGCGACGAGCAGCAGGGCAGCGGCCACCGCGGCGAACAGGAATGTGATCTCGGTGTCCTTCTTCTCGAGCACGAGGCGCGCGTTGAGAGTCTCGTAGACCTTCTTGAGGTCCGCCGCCGTGCCGGCGTGGAAGTATTCGCCGCGCGTGACGTCCGCGATCGCCCGCAGCGTCTCCTCGTCGAGGCGGACGTAGACCGACCAGCCCTCGAATCCGATCGTGCCGCCTTCCACGGTGCCAAACCCGACGGTGAAGACGCGCACGCCGCGGTCGGCGGCCATCTTGGCGGCATCGAGCGGATCGGGACCGGTCGTCCGCCGGCCGTCGCTCAGCAGGATGATGACGCCCGACGTGTACGAGCCGGGCGCGGCGGGCTTCCGATCCTTCGCCTCGTCCTTCGGCGCCGGATTCGGGCGCAACGTCGGCGCGGAGTTTCTGGACAGCCCGCCCTTGAACACCAGCGATTCGAGGTCGATCCCCGCGTCGGGAAAGAGCGTTGCGAGCGCGACGTAGAGAGCGCTGCCGGTGGCGGTGCCGCGCTGCAGCTGGAATCGGTCGATGGCGGCGAGGAGGTCCTCCTGGTTCTCGGTCGGCGTCTGCACGAGGGACGCTGTCGCGCCGAAGGACACGATCGCGATCCGCGCATGGGGCGGATGCTCTTCGATGAAGGTCTTCGCGGCGATCTGCGCGGCCGTGAGGCGGTTCGGATCGACGTCCTTGGCGCCCATGCTGAGCGACACGTCCATCGCCAGCACGATGGTCTGCACCTGCGAAGGAAGGGTGATGACGGCACTCGGACGAGCGATCGCGATGATCGCTGCGATCAGCGCGAGCAGGAACAGCAGCGGCGGGATGTGCCGGCGGAATTGCCGATCGGGACCGAGCGCATCCTTCATCAGGCTCAGGCTTGCGTACCTGACGGCCTCCTTCTTCCGCCGCCGGAGCAGCAGGACGTACGCGGCGACGAGCACCGGCACGGCCAGCAGCCACAACAGCATCTCGGGCCAGAGAAAGGACACGAAGCTCCTTGCAATGCGGTTGGCGCGCCACCCGTTGGCGACGACAAGCGTCGGCTCCCGGCGACCGAACTCATCTTCCCGGTGCTCGGGCGTCGACGGCCGGCGTCTTCCACAATGGTGCCTCAAAGCGCGCGGCATCGTCCATGGCTTCGTTTCCGTCAACACGGATCGGACGGGTGGGTCTCCGACGCGCATCGGACTGCTAGACTTGCCGGAAGAAGCCATCGAGGCGTCCCCGTCGGGCGCCTTCCCTCGTGATTCCCCGCGTTTGACAAAGTGACCATGAAGCTGTCGGTGCTCGACCAATCGACCGCCGCGAAGGGGCGAAGCCAGGACGTGGCGATTCGGGAGAGCCTCGCGCTCGCACGGCATTGCGACGCGCTGGGGTACCACCGGTACTGGGTCTCCGAACACCACAACAGCGACAGCATCGTCGGCACCGCGCCGGAAGTGCTGATGGCGGCGATCGCGGCGACGACGCAGCGCATTCGCGTGGGAAGCGCCGGCGTGATGTTGCCGCACTACTCGGCGCTGAAGGTCGCGGAGCAGTTTCGCGTGCTGGAGGCGATCGCCCCGGGTCGCATCGATCTCGGCGTCGGGCGTGCACCCGGCTCGGACCGGCTGACCGCCGTCGCGCTCAATCCGCATTCGAATGCCGCCGACCTGTTCCCGCAGCAGGTCAGCGAGCTGCTGGCGTGGGTCTCGGGCACGCCGCTGCCGGAAGGTCACCCGTTCCGCGCGATCAAGGCTCACCCGCAGGGACCCACGCGCCCGGAGCTGTGGATCCTCGGAAGCTCCGACTACGGCGCGCAGCTCGCCGCGCACTTCGGCCTCCCGTATGCGTTTGCCTACTTCTTCACCGACGGCAGGGGAGTCGAGGAGGCACTGCAGCTGTATCGGCGCAACTATCGTCCGAGCGAGTGGCATCCGGTGCCGCAGGCGACCGTCTGCGTCTGGGCGCTGGTCGCCGATACGGAAGCCGAGGCGCAGCGCCTCCTCATGACGCGCGAATTCTGGCGCGTCGGGTTCGAGCGTGGTGTCCGCAGCGCGCTCGTCACCCCGGAGGAGGCGGCCGCGTACCCGTACGACGACGCCGAGCGCGCGACGATCGACGCGCTCCGGCGCAAAGCGCTGGTCGGCACGGCGGAGCAGGTGGCGGCCCGGCTCTCCGAGCTGGCACGGCGCCTCGACCTCGACGAGCTGGTGATCGTCACGTGGACGCATGACCCAACGCCCCGGCATCGTTCCTACGAGCTCCTTGCCGAAGCGTTTCGATTGGCCTAGCCGCCGGCGCATGCCATGGCTTCGATGCTGAACGTACTGGCCATCACCGTGCCGATCTACATCGTCATCGCGATCGGTTTCGTCGCCGGACGCAGCGCTCCCTCATCGGCCTGGGAATGTCGTTTTCGAACACCGGCTGCGTCGGCTTTCCCATCGCGCTGCAGATCCTCGGCCCGCCCGCCGCGGTCGCCTTGGCGATGTCGATGACTGTGGAAACGGTCCTGATCCTGCCGTTAGCCCTGGCGCTGGCCGAGATGGGCGGCGATCAGGGTCACCGCTGGCAGCGCGTTCTGCTGCAGTCCCTTTCGGGGCTGGCGCGGAACCCGATCATCCTCGGCATCCGGTCGAGGTGCACCTGCGAATGGCCGCGATCATCTTCGCCAGCGTGCCGATGCTCAGCATCTATCCGATACTTGCGCAAAGATACCATCTCGAGGGCTTCTGCGCGCCGGCCCTGCTCGTGGCGACGCTGGCCTCGTTCGTCACGGTCAGCGGCGCGCTCTGGGCGATGGATTCGCTGCTCGGGTGGCCCGGTTGACGGGCGCTCAGCTGCGTACAGGGCCGGGGATGACCCACCCGTCGGCCACGTCGAGCCTGATGGCCTGACCCGGTTCCAGCGCGGAGGGCTCCGGCACCGTCAGGTGCAGCCGCATCTCGGGTGCGGCCTCGATGCGGCCTTCGAGCCGAAAGTGGCCGCCCTGGTAGATCGCGTGATCGATCCGGACGTCCACACCCGGCGCAGTGGGTGCGACGATCCGCAACGCGCTCGCGCGCACGCAGGCGCGTGCCGTCGGCGTCGGCGTTTGCGACGGTGCACAACGCATGCGCACGCCGTGGCCGCACAGGTCGACGCGGCACGTGCCGTCCGCATCGACGGAGCGCACGTCCACCGGCAGCACCATGCCCTCGCCGATGAACCCGGCGACGGTTTCGTCCGCGGGTTCCCGATAGAGCTGCGACGGCGTCGCCACCTGCAGCAGCCGGCCCTTGTCCATCACCGCGATGCGGTCGGCGAGCGCCATCGCCTCGGCCTGGTCGTGGGTGATGTAGATCATCGTCGTGCCGGTCCGGGCATGAAACCTCGCGAACTCGTCCTCCATCGATGCGCGAAGGTTGACGTCGAGGTTGGCGAGCGGTTCGTCGAGCAGCACGAGCGACGGCTCGGTGACGAGGCAACGCGCCAGGGCGACGCGCTGCCGCTGGCCGCCGGAGAGCAGCGCGGGGCGGCGCTCGGCGAAGCCGTCGAGCTCGACCAGCGTGAGCGCCGCGGCGACGCGGCGCGAGCGCTCCGGGTCCCGGATGCCGGCGACGGTGAGGCCGTACGCGACGTTTTCGGCGACCGTCATGTGCGGCCACAGCGCATACGACTGGAACACGATGCCGATGCGGCGCCGCTCGGGCGGCACGTGGTGGTGAACGGCCGACACGACCGTCTCGCCGATCAGGATCCGGCCGGCGTCGAGCTTGTCGAATCCGGCGATCTGCCGCAGCAGCGTGGTCTTGCCGCAGCCCGACGGGCCGAGGATCGCCATGAACTCGCCGTCGGCGACCTCCAGCGAGACGTCGTCGAGCGCGCGGAACGCGCCGAACGATTTGTCGACGCGATCGATCGTCAATCGCGCCACGGAAGGACTCCGGCGGGCAGCCGGCTCGCCATCAGCAGCGTGGAGAGCATGAGCGCGGTGGTGACGATGACCGTGAGCGCACCGAGCGCCGCCGCGTAGGTCGAATCGCCGCCTTGCTGGAACGAGAAGAAGATCACGCCGAGCGTCTCCGAGCCCGACGACCAGAGCAGCGCCGACACCGTCAGCTCGTTGAAGGCGGTGAGGAAGATCAGCAGCGCGCCGGCGGTGGCCGCGGGCGCGACCAGCGGCAGGATGATGGTGACGAGGCGTCGCAGCAGGCGCGCGCCGGCGATCTGCGAGGCCTCCTCCAGCGTCCGGTCGATCTGGTAGTAGCCGCTGATCACCGGTCGCAGGCCCAGCACGAGAAAGCGCGCGAGGTAGCAGAACAGGATGATCCAGACGGTGTTGTAGAGCGAGATGCCGACGAGCGGCAGCGGCTTCAGGAACAGCAGGATCGCCGCGATGGCGAGCACGACGCCCGGTAGCGCGTACGGCATCTCGATCACCAGGTTGACGAAGTGCAGCAGCCGCGACCGGCGCCACACCAGGAAGTACGCGAGCGGCACCGCGATCGCGACGATGGCGACCGCCGCCGTCGCCGACATGCCGAAGCTGTTGAACAGCGCGCGCCGCGCGGCATCGTGGCCGAACATGACGAATTCGTAGTTCGCGAGCGTCGCCGTCTGCGATCGTCAGCGGCACGCCGACGGCCGGCACGAACGAGGTGAGGACGAGCGCGATCAGCGGCAGCGCCAGCACCAGCACCGCTCCACGTCCAGAGCGCTACTTCGACCGGCAGGCGCCAGCGGCTGCAGCTCGAACGGTCGCGCGACGCTCGACGTCGTGCTGATCCGGAAGTCGCGGCGGCGAGAGCATGAGGTCCTGCAGCAGGATGCCGACCATCGCGATGAAGCCGATCAGCATCGACAGCACCGACACCTCGGACGAGCACGCCCGGCCCGAGCCCCGCCAGGCGCTGATAGATCAGCGTCGGCAGCACCAGGTAGTTGCCCGGAATGCCGAGCAGCGCGGGGATGCCGAAGTTGCCGAGGCACGAGACGAAGGAGAGCGCGACGCCGGCGACCAGCGGCGGCGTCATCAGCGGCAGCACGATGGTGCGCAGCACGGTCAACGGGCCGGCGCCGCCGGCGAGCCCCGCCTCGATCATGCGCGCGCGGCAGCGTGCGCAGGCCGGCGCGCAGCGTCAGGAAGACGAGCGGCGCGTACTGGACGCCGAGCACCAGGATGATGCCCTGCGGCGAATAGAGCGGATTGCGGCTGCCGATCGCCGGCGCGATGCCGATCGCCTTCAGCAGCGGACTCGCCGGCCCGAAGAGCTGCAGCCAGGCGAGCGCCACGACCTGCGGCGCGATCATCATCGGCAGCACGAAACAGAAGACGAACGCGTTGCGCGCGCGGATGTCGGTCAGCGACACGACGCAGCGCGACGACGCCGCCGATCGCGACGGCGAGCAGCGTTCCGCCCAGCGCGGTCACCAGGCTGTGGCGCGTCGCGGTCCACGTCGTCGAGCTCGACAGGACGCGCGTCGCCGCTTCGGCCGAGAGCTCGCCGTGCGGCGCGATGCCCTCCAGCAGCAGGCGCGCGAGCGGCAGCACCGAGAGAATGCCGACGACGAGCAGCAGCCCCCACAGCAGCGCGTAGTCCTCGAACCGCTCGCGCCAGCCGGTCGCCTCGGACATGTCGTCGCGCCGTCCCGGATGCGCAGGCTGGACGGCCGAGCTCAGTTGCCGAAGAGCTCGGCGAAGCGCTTGAGATTGGCGCTGTTGGCCTCGGCGACTTTGGCGATGTCGGTCGGCATCACGTTGATCCGGGTGCCGGCCGGCAGCCACGACGGCATCCCGACGCTCGGCCTTCGCCGGGATGTAGCCCATCGACACGGCGAGCTTCTGCCCGTCGTCGGACAGGATGAAATCGACGAACGCGCGCGCTGCCGCGGCGTTCTGCGTCGTCTTCAGGATCGCCACCGGCTCGGTCACCGCCGGGCTGCCTTCGGCCGGGAAACACGAAGTCGATCGGCGAGCCCTTGGCCTTCGCGTTGAACGCCATGAAGTCGACGAGGATGCCGTACGACTTCTCGCCGTTCGCGACGGCGGTCAGCACGGCGCCGTTGCCGCGCACGGCGACCGTGTCGGCCGCCTTCAGCTTTTCGAAGTAGCCCCAGCCGAGATCGGGCCGGCTCGTCATCGTGCCGAGCATGATCGCCGCCGCGCCGGAATACAGCGGGCTCGGCATCGTCAACTGGCCCTTGTACTCGGGCTTCGCGAGGTCGGCGAACGATGCGGGGCGCGCCTTGGCCGACGTGTTGACCGCGATGCCGGTCGTGATGAGCTTGGAGCCGAAATACGTCTTGTCGGCGTCGTACGAGCCGGGCTCGAGGCCGGTCAGCTTGACGCGTCGGATACGGCAGCAGCCGTGCCGTCCTTCTTCAGCGATTCCATGGTCGCCGCGTCGGCGAGCAGCAGCACGTCGGCCTTCGATGCGCCGCCGGCGAATTCCGCGGCGAGCTTGCCCATGACTTCGGTCGTGCCCGATCGAAACACCTCGACCTCGACGCCCGGATAGGCCTTCTTGAACGCGTCGACGGTTTGCGCGGCGTCGCGCTCGGGCTGCGACGTGTAGAGGACGAGCTTGCCGGACGGGGCCTGCCCGCGGCGAGGCCGCGCGGCCGAGAAGCGCCGCGAGCGCTCGCAATGACGATGAACAGGCGACGCCATGCGGTTCTCATGCTGCTGCCTCCCTGTGAGCGCAGATCTGCCGGGCGTCTGTGCCCGTGCAGGGCGACCGGTCATGATAGCGTACCTTCGCCGGTCAGCTGCAACGGCCGGCCGCCGGATCGCGGCGCGCATGCGACGCGCGTGCCGCCGGGACGAGGCGCCCGCGCGATCTGGTAAGCTACGCCGCGCCTCCGCGCACGATTTCCCACCGGCAACCCCTCTCGATGACGCACGCTGCAGGCCCGCGGACGTGATGCGGCCCCTTCGCTTTCACGCGCTGATCTCGCGGCGGGAACGGGCTCGCGATTCGCGTCGGGACTGCCCAAGCAATATGCGCAGCTCGACGGCAAGCCCGTGCTGCAGCATGCGATCGAGCGTCTGGCCGACGGGCTTCCGTTGCACATGACCTACGTGGCGCTGGCCGTCGACGATCGCTGGTACGATCGCGCGATCGGTGGTCGCGATCGCGTGACGGCGCTTCGCTGCGGCGGCAGCACGCGCGCGGCGACGGTGCGCAACGCGCTGACGGCGATCGTCGATGTGGCGAGACGACGATTGGATCGTCGTCCACGATGCGGCGCGGCCCTGCGTCGATCGCGCGTCGCTCTCGCGCCTGCAGCGCGAGCTCGCCGACGACGCGGTCGGCGGCATGCTGGCGATCCCGGTGGTGTCGGCATTGAAGCGCGCCGATGACTGCGGGCGGTCGCTGGCACCGAGCCGCGCGAAGGATTGTGGCAGGCGCAGACGCCGCAGATGTTCCGGTACGGCGTGCTGCGCGATGCGCTCGCGCGGCCCGGCGCCGATCTCGCCGTCGACTAAGCGCAGGCGGTCGAGGCGCTCGGCGCACGCCGCGGTTGGTCGCGGGCAGCGCCAACAATCTGAAGATCAGCTATCCCGAAGACCTGATGCTCGCCGCGGCCATCCTGGCTGCCGAGCGTGGAGCCAAGACGTGACGTACCTCGCCACGACGATCACCCGCACCTGGAACGATTCGATCGTCCCGCAACTCGTCGAGTACATCCGCGATTCCGGCGAAGTCGCCGCATTTCGATCCGCAGTGGGAAGCGCACGGCCACATCGAGCGCGTGATCCGCCTCGCCGAGGCCTGGGTGCGGCGGCAGCCGGTGCGCGGGCTCGCGCTCGAGATCGTGCGCCTGCCCGGGCGCACGCCGCTGCTCTTCTTCGACGTCCCGCGGCGCCGGGCGATCGCGACGGTGCTGCTCTACGGCCATCTCGACAAGCAGCCGGAGATGACGGGCTGGCGCAAGGGCCTCGGGCCCTGGGAGCCGGTGATCGAGGACGGCAAGCTCTACGGCCGCGGCGGCGCCGACGACGGCTACGCGGTGTTCGCGTCGCTCGCCGCGATCGGCGCGCTGCAGGCGCAGGGCATCGCCGCATGCGCGCTGCGTCGGCGTGATCGAGACCTGCGAGGAGAGCGGCAGCTACGATCTGCCGGCGTACCTCGAGCTGCTCGCGCCGCGGATGGGCCGCGTCGACTTCGTCGTCGGTCTCGATTCGGGCTGCGGCGACTACGAGCGGCTGTGGGCGACGACGTCGCTGCGCGGCCTCACCGGCGGCACGCTGACCGTCGACGTGCTGACCGAAGGCGTGCACTCGGGCGACGCGAGCGGCATCGTGCCGTCGTCGTTCCGCATCGCGCGCAAGCTGCTCGACCGGCTCGAGGACGCGGCGACCGGGCGCGTGCTGCCCGCGGCAGTTCCACGCGCCGATCCCCGACGAGCGCGCGCGGCAGGCGACGCAGGCCGCGGCGATCATGGGCGAGTCCACGCGTCCGCAAGTATCCGTTCGCCGAGCGGCACGCAGCCGATGGTCGCCGATCACGCCGAGGCGCTGCTCAATCGCACGTGGCGCCCGGCGCTGTCGGTCATCGGCGCCGACGGCTTCCCGCCGATCGCCGACGCCGGCAACGTGCTGCGGCCGCGCACGTCGCTCAAGCTCTCGCTGCGCCTGCCGCCGCCGGTCGACGGCGCCGCCGCCGCGCGGCGCTGAAGCGCCTGCTCGAAGCGGATCCGCCGCACGGCGCGACGGTGCGCTTCGACGCCGACGAGGGCGCGACCGGCTGGAATGCGCCGCCGACCGCGCCGTGGCTCGCGCGCGCGCTCGACGAGGCGTCGCGGACGTTCTACGACAAGCCGGCCGCGGCGATGGGCGAGGGCGGGACGATCCCGTTCATGGCGATGCTGGGCAAGCACTTTCCCGAGGCGCAGTTCCTGATCACCGGCGTGCTCGGGCCGCATTCCAACGCGCACGGCCCGAACGAGTTCCTGCACATTCCCTACGCGACGAAGCTGACCGCGTGCGTGGCGACGGTGCTCGCGGCGCACGCGGCGCGCCGCGGCCTAATCGTCGGCGGCAGCGCGCGGAAGGTCAGCGGCAGCACGCTCGTGCCGTCCGCGCGCGAGCGTGCGGATCAGGAGCCGCGCGATGTCGGCATCGAACACCGGGCGCGGCGGCGCCTCGATCAGGCGGCCGAGCTCGCCCTCGTCGCGCGCGGTGCCGAGCCAGCACCAGTCGCGCAACACGTGCACGTCGATGCGATCGCCGAGGAGCGACCGCTCGCGAATCGCGGCGAGCCCGGGATACGGCCAGCGCGGAACGGCCAGCGGCGCCAGCGCCGTCGGCGAGCCGCGCGTGATGCGCCTCGGCGATTCGGCGCCGACGCACGCGCCGGCGCAGCGCTTCACCTGCCGCGCGAAGCACGGCCCCAGCCGCTTCTCGAGGCCCAGCGCCTTCCAGCACAGCGCGTGCTCGGCGGCGAGCGTGCGCAGCGTCTCGCGCGCCTGCCGCTTCGACGAGAACGGCCCGAAGCGCCCGGCGAGCTCGATCGGCTCGACGCTTGCCGCGGGCACGAAGCGCGGCGGGCCCGGCGCGTCGGGCAGCTCGAGCACGCCCGATTCGGCCTTGCGGCGCAGCGCGTGGTTGTGCGCCGGCAGCATCGACTTCACGAGCGCCGCCTCGCGCAGCAGCGCGCCGATCTCGCCGGCGGTCTCCTCGAATTCGATCCGCTGGATTTCGGACGGAGAGCCGCAGATCGGTCGCCGAGCGATAGTCCGACGAGAAGTGCGCGCCGACGCGCTCGCGCAGGTTGCGGCTCTTGCCGATGTAGAGCGGCAGCGCATTGAGGCCGTAGAAGAGGTAGACGCCGGGCGCCTCGGGCAGCGCGTCGATCGCGTCGGGCGCGAGCTGCGGCGGCAGGCTCGGCGTCCGCAGCACGCGCCGCGCGGCCTGCTCGATCGCCTCGGGCGGAAGGTCGCGGTAGAGCGCCTGCACGAACGCCCAGAGCACGCGCGCGTCGCCGAGCGCGCGATGGCGCCCGTCGACGGCGGCAGCCCGTGGCGCGCGATCACGCTGTCGAGGTTGTGGCGCGGCTCGTCGGGAAAGAGTCGCCGCGAAAGCCGCACCGTGCACAGCACGCGCGCGGTGAACGTGCGCTCGAGCCGCGCGAACGCGTGCTTCAGGAATCCGTAGTCGAAGCGCGCGTTGTGCGCGACGAACAGGGCGCCGGCGGTCCGCGCGGCGACCTCGTCGGCGATCCGCGCGAACGGCGGCGCGTCGCGGACCATCGCGTTGGTGATGCCGGTCAGCGCCTGGATCTCCGGCGGGATCGGCACGCCCGGGATTGACGAGCGTGCTCCACTCGGTCACGGCCGGTGCGGCGCATCGCCGCCGGGATCGGCGTCGACCCGGACGATGCCGACTTCGGTGATCGCATCGCCGGCGGCGCCGGTGCCGGTGGTTTCGAGGTCGACGAACGCGAGCGAAGGGGCGAAAAGGCGCATGGTCGGCAATTCGCGTCGGGGCGGAGGTCGAACGGCCAAAGGGCTTGACAATCCGAACGTTCGTTCGCTATTGTACCCCCATGTCGAACGATCGTTCTTACCTTGTCGTCGCTGCAGGATTATTACGCGCAGCATCGCGCGCTGCCGTCGTACGCGTCGATCGGCCAGCTGCTCGGGCTCAAGTCCAAGTCGTCGGTCGCGGCGATGGTCGCACGGTTGAAGCTCGCGGGCTACATCGATTCCACGCCCGACAAGCGCCTCGCGCCGACCTCGCGGTTCTTCGCGCGGCCGCTCGCCGAGTCGCCGGTGCAGGCGGGCATGCCCAATGCCGGTCGACGACGCCCACGGCGACGCGCTGACCATCGACGATTACCTGATCGAGCGTCCGTCGCAGACGGTGCTGATCCGCGTCAAGGGCGATTCGATGATGGACGCCGGCATTCTCGAGGGCGACCTCGTCGTCGTCGAAAAGACCGCGACGGCCAAGCGCGGCGACATCGTCGTGGCCATCGTCGACGGCCAGTTCACGCTGAAGCGCCTCGACGTCGAGCGCGGCCAGTTCGTCCTCAAGCCGGAGAACAAGGCCTATCCGGTGATTCGCCCGGAAGGCGCGCTCGAGATCTTCGGCGTGATGGTCGGGCTCGTGCGCAAGCTGTAACACGCGCGGCCGCGGCCAACGCAGGCACGCCGCTCAGATCCGTTCCACCTCGACCAGGCAATCGTAGAACGTCGCCGCGCGGCCAAGGTCGGTGAGCGCCTGTCCGGTGACGTTGTTGGCGTTCGTTCCGTCCGGCGTCAATTTCTTCCACCAGATCGACGGCGCGACGACGACGCCCGGCCGCGTGCGGTCGGTGACGCGCGCGGTCGCCGTGAAGCTTCCCCGGTCGTTGAAGATGCGCACGCGAGCCCCCGTGGCGATCGTGCGCGCCTGCGCGTCGTCCGGGTGGACGTCGAGGTGCGGCGTCTTCTCCTCGGCGACGAAGGTCGGCAGATTCGCGAACGACGAGTTGAGGAAGTTGCGCGCCGGCGGCGAGATGAACGCCAGCGGGTATCGCTTGGCCAGCGCCGGATTGCTCGCGACCGATTCGCGCGGCGCGACGAACGTCGGCAGCGGATCGTGCCCCTCGCGCGCCAGCGCTTCCGAGTGGAACTCGCACTTGCCCGACGGCGTCGGGAAATTGCCCTCGGCGAACGGCGCATAGGCCACCGGAACGGCGAGGCGCTGGAATCCTGTCGCTTTCAGCGTTTCCCAGTCGAGGCCCGCCGCCCGCGGGTGAGTCGCGATGAAGGCCTGGCGCGCGAGTTCGTCGTCGCTGTCGCGAAAGCACGCTTCGGAAAAGCCCATCCTCGCCGCGAGCAGCCGGAACACCTCGGTGTTGGGTTTCGCTTCGCCGATCGGCGCGATCGACGGATTGTTCGCGAGCGCGTACAGGTGGCCGTACGAGCTGTGCACGTCGAGCTGCTCGAGCTGCGTGGTGGCCGGCAGCAGGATGTCGGCGTAGTCGGCGGTGTCGGTCTGGAAGATCTCGTGCACCACGCAGAAGAGGTCGTCGCGCGCGAATCCGGCCTCGACCTTCGCTGATTCGGGGGCAATCGCGACGGGATTCGAGTTGTACACGTAGATCGCGCGTATCGGCGGATCGTCGGCCGAGAGCAGCGCGTCGCCGATCGCGCTCATGTTGATCGTGCGCGGCGTCCCGCGCACGAGGTCGGGACGCTCGAGGGCGCGGGCATCGACCGGGTAGGTGCCCGACGACGACAGCAGCGCGCCGCCGGCGGGATCGCGCCAGGATCCGACGAGCGCCGGCAGGCAGGCGATGGCGCGCACCGCGTTGCCGCCGCCGGCGTGGCGCTGCAATCCGTAGTTGACGCGGATCGCCGCGGGTCGCGTCGTCCCGTAGGTGCGGGCGAGGTCGACGATCGTTTCCGGCGCGATGCCGCAGATCCCGGCAACGCGTTCCGGCGGAAATTCGACGGCGCGACCGCACAATGCGTCGTAGCCGACCGTGTGGCGAGCGACGTAATCGTGGTCGACGAGGTCCTCGGCGATCAGCACGTGCATCATCCCGAGCGCCAGCGCGGCGTCGGTGCCCGGAATGAGCGCGATGTGCTGGTGGCACTTCTCCACGGTCTGGCTGCGATACGGATCGATCGCGATGAGCTTGGCCCCGCGGCGCTTCGCCTCCTGCGCTCGCGACCAGAAGTGGAGGTTGGAGACGACCGGATTGCTTCCCCAGATCAGGATCAGCCGACTCTCGTCGAATCGCTCGACGTCGGTGCCCATCGCCGCGCCGATCGTCGCGACCCAGCCGGCCTTGCCGGCCGACGCGCAGATCGTCCGGTCGAGCAGCGATGCGCCGAGCCGGTGGAAGAAGCGGCGGTCCATCGATGCGCCCTGCAGGAGACCCATCGTTCCCGCATAAGAATACGGGACGATCGCCTGCGGACCGTCGGGCGACGCGGCGATCTCGCCGAACTTCGCGGCGATGGTGTCGAGCGCCTCGTCCCAGCCGATGCGCTCGAAGCGGCCTTCGCCCTTCCGGCCGACGCGCTTCATCGGATGGAGCACGCGCTGGTCGGAGTACGTGCGCTCGAGATAGCGCGCAACCTTCGTGCACAGCGCGCCGCCCGTCGGCGGGTGGTCCGGCGCGCCCCTGACCTCGATGGCGCGGCCGTCCTCGACGGTCACGAGCATCGCGCAGGTGTCCGGGCAGTCGTGCGGGCACGCGCCGCGGACGACGGTGCGGGTGGGGACGGGATCGAGGGGCATGGTCGAGTGTGGCAGTCGGTCGTCGCCCATTATCCACGCGTCGCGGCGAGTCCCGAAAGGTATCGGGCGCCGCCCGGCGGCTCGTATCCCGTTCCGGTATTCTCGCGGCCATGAAAGCGGCACCGCAGACGGATCTGCCTCGGGTGGCGTGGCCCGATGGGGCCGCCGTGCCGGCGCTCGGCCTGGGGACCTGGAAGATGGGTGAGGCGCCGGCGCGCGCGACGCAGGAAGCGGCCGCACTGTCGGTGGGCATCGATCTCGGAATGACGCTCATCGACACCGCCGAGATGTACGGCGGATGGCGGTGCCGAGGAGGTTGTCGCGCGGGCGATCGCAGGGCGGCGCGACCGCGTCTTTGTAGTCAGCAAGGTGTATCCGCACAACGCCGGCCGAAAAAGCGCAGTCACTGCCTGTGAGCGCAGCCTGCGTCGATTGCGCACCGACCGCCTCGACCTCTACCTGCTGCATTGGCGCGGGAGCGTTCCCCTCGGCGAAACCGTCGAGGCGTTCGAGCGGCTGCGTGCGGCCGGGAAGATCCTGCGCTGGGGCGTGTCGAACTTCGACACCGCCGACATGCGCGAGCTCGCGGCACTCCCCGATGGCCGGCACTGCGCGACCAACCAGGTCCTCTACCACCTGGGCGAGCGCGGCATCGAATGGGAGCTTCTGCCGTGGCTGCGCAAGCACCGGATTCCGGTGATGGCGTACTCGCCGTTGGGACAAGGCGCGTTGCTGCGCAAGCCGAAGCTCGTGGCGATCGCCCGGCGCCTTGGGGCAACGCCCGCACAGCTTGCGCTCCGCTGGCTCCTGCGTTCCCCCGACATCATTGCGATTCCGGAATCGGCCAACCCCGGCCACGTACGCGTGAATCGCGCGGCTGTCGCGGTGTCCCTCGACCGCGCGGCGCTCGCCGACATCGACGCGGCATTTCCCTCCCCGACCGGACCAACGCCGCTCGGAATGCTCTGACCCTGCCAGCCGGCCGGCGTCAGTACCCGGGGGAGCGAGCGCATGCTATGCGCTGGCACGGTTGCTGCTTTGGGCATGGTGAACCAAGAAATCCGTCGATCACCACGTACCGAGGAGAGCGCCGTGAGCTACACCTTTTACGACTACCTTGACCTGCCGCCGGGAGCGAGCCCGGCACAGATCGAAGCGAGCTACGTGTCGCTGCTCGAACGGTTCGGTTATGGGACCACCGATGCCGGCCAGGACATGAGCGGGCTCGTGCGGATGATCCACTCGGCATACGAGGTGCTGTCGAATCCCGACGCGCGCCGAGGCTACGACGCGGAGCTCGCGCAGGAAGCGGCGATGGCCGACGCGGAGCTCAAGGCATCGCTCGACCAGCAGGCCTCGGTTCGGGAGCGGCGTGTCCAGAACCCTCCGGCCGCGCTGCGGAACGCATTCGCGGCGGTCGCCGCCTGACGTGCCGGGCCGGCGCATGTCTTCGCGGTTGCCCAGACTTTAACTGCATACAGCGATGCGGTCGGCAGCCGCTCTTTTCTCGAACCGGCGCACCCGCAGCGCGACCCGCGCACGGTCCGCGGCGCACGGAGCGGCACGGCTCGCGCCGCCGCACACGACGCGCAGCGTGCGACGAAACGCCGGTCCTCCTCGGGGCGTAGTGCGTCGTGCGTCACTCGATGCCGTCGCACGCGCGCCGCTCGCCCGCGTGCGGCCGCTCCGCGTGATTCCGCGCGGCGTGATTCCCTACGTCAAGCACTGACCAATCGTACGGACGGCACCCGCGGCAACTTCGGTCACGGCCCCGGGGTTCCCTCGACCAGGACCATGTTCATCGCGGCAGCCCCGGCACGCTGTGCCCGCGCGGCACGGTACTCAGGTGAGTCGTAGAAACGACGGGCCGTTTCCGAATCCGGAAATTCCAGCACGACGATGCGGTTCGGCTGCCAGCTGCCCTCGATCAGCGTGACGGCGCCACCGCGGACCAGATAGCGTCCGCCATATTTCGCGATCGCTGGCGGCGCGAGCGCCTTGTAGATTTCGTAACGAGCGGCGTCGGTGACCTCGCAGTCCACCAAGAGGTACGCTGGCATCGAATCCTCCGTTGGTTGTGTGTCCTTGGCGTAAGATTGTAGCCGCGTCCACCCCTTTCCTGGAAAGGGGCGCCGTCGTCCACGGCACTAAGTCGGTCGGCGCGCCGAACCCTCCGTCGAACGATCCGGAACGCCCGCTCATTGCATTGCAACAACCCTGCAACGGATGACCCACCATGCCCTACGAAAACGTTCTCACCGAAACCCGAGGCCGCGTCGGCATCGTCACCCTCAACCGGCCGCGCCAGTTGAATGCACTCAACGACGCCCTGATGGACGAATTGGGACAGGCGCTGCTCGCATTCGACAACGACGAAGGCATCGGCGCAATGATCGTCACCGGCAGCGAGCGCGCGTTCGCGGCGGGCGCCGACGTGACGGACATGGCGAACAGGACCTACATGGACGTTTACGGCAGCCAGTTCATCACCCGCAACTGGGAAACGATCCGGCAAATCCGCAAGCCCGTGATCGCGGCGGTCGCCGGCGTTGCGCTCGGGGGAGGATGCGAGCTCGCGATGATGTGCGACATCATCATCGCCGCGGAGACTGCGAAATTCGGCCAGCCGGAGATCAAGCTCGGCATCATCCCCGGGGCGGGCGGCACCCAGCGCCTTCCGCGTGCGGTCGGCAAGGCCAAGGCGATGGACCTGATCCTCACCGGCCGCATGATGGACGCGCAGGAAGCCGAGCGCGCGGGCCTGGTGTCGCGCGTCGTCGCGCCGGACAAGCTCCTCGACGAGGCGGTTGCGGCGGCGGCGGCGATCTGCGAATACTCGTTGCCGTCGGTGATGATGGCGAAGGAAGCCGTGAACCGTGCCTATGAAAGCGGGTTGGCCGACGGCGTCCTCTTCGAGCGGCGGCTCTTCTACTCGCTGTTCGCCACGGACGACCAGAAGGAAGGGATGCGCGCCTTCGTCGAAAAGCGCAAGGCTTCCTTCCGGCATCGTTGACGCGCTTGCGCCGCGCCTCGCCCTGACCCCGCGGTCTGCCACCGATAGCAGGGGAGCGTCGTGACCGGCGCACGGGCGTGGGACGCGTTGCCGTCACCGCTGCGCGCGGCGCTCGCCTCCGGCACGACGGTCGTCACGCCGAACAAGCGCCTGGCGCGCCGGCTCGCCGCGATCCACGACGACGCGCAGCGTGCCGCCGGCCGCGCGGTGTGGTCGGCGGCCGTCGTCATGCCATGGAACGGCTGGCTCGAGCGCCTTTGGCTCGACGTCCTCGCCTCGGACAATCCAGTCGCGCCGCCACGGCTCTTGCCCTCCGCGCATGGCGCGTATCTGTGGAAGCGGATCGTCGCTTCCGAGGGGTTGTCGCTGATCGACGAGCAAGGCGCGGCGGCGCTCGCTGCCGAGGCCTGGTCATTGGTCCACGCATGGGGAGCGGGCGGACCGCAGCTGGCGCGCGTGGGCCGGGGGCGACGACGACTGCGCGGCGTTCGCGCGGTGGGCCGACGAGTTCGCCGGGGATTCTCACGGCGGGCGGCGCGTTGGACCCGGCACAGTTGCCGGACTGGCTTGTCCGCGGTGCCTCTGCCGCGCGCATCTGGCGCGGCGCATCGGTGACGCTGGCGGGTTTCGTCGAGCTCGCGCCGCAGCAACAGCGCCTCCTTGCCGCGCTCGCTGCGGCGGGGATGGAGGTCGGGCATTGCGCAACGGTGCGCGATTCGGCCGGACCTTTGCGGCGTGCCGCGGGCGGTACGCCGCGCGATGAAATCGCGGGCGCGCTCCGCTGGGCACGCGAACGCGCGCTTGCCGATCCCGGCGCGACGATCGGCATCGCCATCGAGGATTTTGCGGCGCGCCGCGACGAGGTCCGCGCGCTCGCCGAGGACATCCTCTGCCCGTCGCTGCAATGGCCCGGGCGCGAGGACGCCGTCCGTCCGTACAACCTGTCGCTTGGCGACGCGGTCGAGCGAAGTGCCGATCCTCTCCGCGGCCGCTCGCCCTGATCGGCCTCGTGCACGCGCCGCTTCCCATGGCCCGCGCGGCGGCACTGCTGCGCTCGCCGTACGTTGCGGCGGCGCCCGACGACTGGCTGCGCCGGGCGGCAACTCGAAGCCGATTGGCTTCGCGACGGCCGGCGCGACATCTCGCTCGACGACGCGATCGGTGCGCTTTCCGCCGTCGATCGCGCGCTGGCGGACCGCTGGCGAGCGGCGCGCGCGGGTCTGCGCAGGCCCGCGAACGGCACACCTCGCGAATGGACCGAATTCTGGCGCACGTGGCTCGCGACGGCCGGCTGGCCCGGAGACCGCGCGCTGTCGTCGGCCGAGTGGCAGGCGAGGGGCGCCTGGGACGATCTGCTCGCGCAGTTCGCAACGCTCGGAGCCGTGACCCGGCGCATCCCTGCGCGCGAGGCGGTGGCGGCGCTGGTCGCGCTGGCGAACGAACACGTGTTCCAGCCCGAATCGCCGCGCGCACCGATCGAAATCCTGGGACTGCTCGAAGCGACGGGGTTGCCGCTCGATGCGCTGTGGGTCACCGGCCTCGCGGCCGAAGTCTGGCCGCCCGCACCGCGCCCGAATCCGCTGCTGGCGTTGTCGTGGCAGCGGGAGCACGACGTGCCGCGCTCGACGGCGGCCCGCGAGCTCGCGTACGCGCAGGCGCTGACGGAGCAATGGTCGCGCGGGGCGCCCGAAGTGGTCTTTTCGTACGCGGAACGGGCCGACGACCACGCGCGATCGGTGTCGTGGCTCGTCCCGATCGCACCCTCGCTCGGCGCCCCGTCCGCGCCGGCGCCGCCGACCGCGAGCGTGCAATTCGCGTCGACTCCGCCCTGGGAGCCGATCGGCGACGATCGCGCGCCGCCGCTCGCGGACGGCAGCAAGGCGCGAGGCGGCGCGGCACTCATCGAGGCGCAAAGCGATTGCCCGTTCCGCGCGGCGGCGCGATTCCGGCTCGGGGCCGAAGCGTGGCCGGAACCGGTCGAGGGGTTGTCGGCGATGGAGCGGGGCATTCTCGTCCATGCCGCGTTCGCCGCGTTCTGGCGCGACATCGGCGATCACGCGACCCTCGTCGCGCTCGCGCCGGACGCGCTCGCGACGCGTGTCGAGGCGGCAGCCGCCGCGGCTCTCGACGCGATCCCCGTCGTCGCGCTGGCGCCGCCTCGCTCCCGTCGTGCGGGCCGGGGAAGCGGCGCGCGTCGCCTCGCTCGTCCGCAGGTGGCTCGACGGCATCGAGCGCTCGCGCCCGCCGTTCGCGGTGGCGGAGATCGAGGCGCCAAGGCGGCTCGCACTGGGCGGCCTCGACCTTCGCCTGCGGCTCGACCGCATCGATGCGCTCGCCGACGGCGGCGTCGCGATCATCGACTACAAGACCGGCCTCGCGAAGCCGCCGGCCAGGTGGTTCGACGCGCGGCCGCAGGGCCCGCAAATCGGCCTCTACGTGCTCGCCGCAGCGCGCCTTCGCGCCTGCCGTGCCGGTGCGCGGGGCCGCGTACGCGCAGTTGAAGCCGGGCGAGATGCGGGTCCAGGGCATCGCCGCCGACGCCGAATCGTGGCCGGGACTTGCCGCGCCGGGCGTGTGCGCGGCGCGAATCTACGCGGACTGGTCGCGATGCCGAGGCGCATTGGGCGCGCTCGCTCGGTGCGCTCGCGACCGAAGTACGCGACGGCCATGCCGCGGTCACGCCGCGCGATGCCCCGGCGACCTGCAGGCATTGCGGACTTCAGCCGCTGTGCCGGATCGGCGCGTTGGCAGACGACGAGACCGCGGAGCGCGACGATGCCTGACGCCGCACGACGCGGCACGTACGCGGACGACGACGCTGCCCGCGAGCGTGCGCTCGACATCGGGCGGTCGTTTCTCGTCCAGGCGCCGGCGGGATCGGGCAAGACCGAGCTCCTCATCCAGCGCTTTCTCGCGCTGCTCGCGCATGTCGATCGTCCGGAGCGCATCGTCGCGATGACGTTCACGCGGAAGGCCGCCGGCGAGATGCGCGAGCGCATCGTCGCCGCGCTGCGCGACGCCGACGCGGAGTCGCCCGTCGATTCGCCGCACGCGGCGCGCACGCGCGCAGCTCGCGCGCGCCGCGCTCGCGCAGGACGCAGCGCCACGGCTGGCAGCTCATCGCGCATCCGGCGCGCCTTGCCGGTGTTGACGATCGACGCGCTGGCGTCGGCGCTCGCCCGGCAGGCGCCGCTCGCAACGCGATTGGGCGCATCGCCGCGCTTCGAGGAGCACGCGGAGCCACTGCTATGCGCAGGCCGCGCGCGCGGCGCTTGCCGCGGCGGCCGCTGACGACGCGTCGTGGCGGCGCCTGCTGGCGCATCTCGACAACGACGCGGACCGCGCGTCGCGCTCGTCGCGGGCATGCTCGCGAAGCGCGATCAATGGCTGCCGAGCTGCGCGCTGCCGATCGCGGCGCGTTTCGCGTGCGATGCTCGAAGCGGCGCTCGCAGCCGAGATCGACGGCGAGATCGCCGACGCGGCGAAGCTCGTTCCCGCGGCGTTGCTCGCCGCAGCTTGGCCGAATGCGAGCGCTACGCGGCGGCAAATCTCGCCGCGTCGCGGCAACGGCGGACGATGGCGCGCGCATCTTGCGGCCGTGCGGCGCGAGCGGCGGGCTCCCGCCGCGGTCGGTCACCGCGCAATCGAGGTGGCGGGCGCTCGTCGATTGGCTGCTCGTCGCGCGGCGAGGCCCAGTTCCGCGAACTCGGTCGAGGACACTGGAGGGCTTTCCCGCCAGTGGCGATCGGCGACGGCAGCAGCCGAGCGCCGCGCAGCGCAATGCCGACGATGAACGCGCCTGCTCGACGCTCTCGCGGCCGTGCCGCAGCTCGCCGAGGCGCTGCACACCGTGCGCCGTCTGCCGCCGCCCCGGTACAGCGACGACACATGGGCGATCGTCGACGCGCTCGCTCGACATCCTTCCGCGGACGGCGGCGCAGCTGACGGTGACCTTTCGCGATGCCGGCGCGATCGACTTCACGCAGGCCACGTTGGCCGCGCTCGATGCGCTCGGGACGGAGGACGCGCCGACGGACCTGCTGCTCAAGCTCGATCTTCAGCTCGGACACCTGCTGGTCGACGAATTCCAGGACACGTCGTTCACACAGCTCGAGCTGATCCGTCGGCTGACGGCCGGCTGGCAGGCGGACGACGGGCGCACGCTGTTCGCCGTCGGCGATCCGATGCAGTCGATCTACCGTTTCCGGGGCGCCGAGGTGCGGCTCTTCGTCGAAGCGCAGCAGCGATCGACGCATTGCCGGTCGTTCCGGTCGAGAATCTCGTCCTGCGCCGCAACTTCCGATCGCAGGCGGGCCTCGTCGAGTGGGTCAACGGCGCATTTCCGCACGTGCTTGGGCACGCGCAGCGATCCCTGGCGCGGCTCGGTCGGCGTTCGCCCCGGCGGTGCCGGTGCACGCAGCACGGTCCGAATGCCCGACGACGGTCGACATCGCGGCCGATGCCGATGCCGAAGCGCAGGGTGGTCGTCGGTCACGTGCGCGCGGCGCTCGCCGCGGGCGCGGCGGACATTGCCGTGCTCGTTCGCGCGCGCTCGCATCTCGACCGCCTGCTGCCCGCGTTGCGCGCGCGGAGATTCCGTTTGCGGCCGTCGAGCTCGACGCCTTGGCCGAGCGGCAGGCGATCCTCGATCTCGTCTCGCTGACGCACGCGTTGACCCAGCCCGCCGACCGGCTTGCGTGGCTCGCCGTGCTGCGCGCGCCGTGGTGCGGAATGGCGCTCGCCGATCTGCTCGCCGTCGCGACCGCCGCCGACGAACGCAGTGCCGGTTGCATCGCAGCGGCTCATCGTCGGGACCCAACCCGTCGCCGGGCTCTCCGCCGATGGGCGCGCGCGATTCGTCGGGCTCGCGAACGTGCTGGCGCCGGCACTGGCGGCACGCGGGCGGGCCGGCATCGCCGCCCGCGTACGCGGCGCGTGGCTCGCACTCGGCGGACCGGCGACGGTTGGCGAGCCCATCGATCTCGAGGCGGCGGAGCGCTTCTTCGCTCTGCTCGCCGAGCACGATGTCGCCGGCGATGTGCCCGACTGGCCCGCCTTCGTCGACGCCCTGCGGAGGTTGCACGCGGCCCCCGATGCTCCCGAGACCGCGCGCGTGCAGGTGATGACGCTGCACCGCGCCAAGGGACTCGAGTTCGACACCGTGATCCTGCCCGGTCTTGCGCGCGTGCCGAACCGTCGCGACCCCGAGATCCTGCGGTGGCGCCGCCGTCCGCATGGGCTGCTCGTGGCGTCGATGAAGGCGAAAGGCGGCGACGACGATCCCGTCCACGCGTACCTCGGATTGCTCGCGGCCGGCGAGGAGAGCGCCGAGCTCGGGCGCCTCCTCTACGTCGGGTGCACACGCGCGAAGCGCCGACTGCACCTCACCGCGGTGCTCGATGCGGCAGCCAAGGACGGTGGCCCGCTCGCCTGGGCGCAGCCACCGGCGGGTTCGGCGCTCGCGAAATTCCGGGGCGCGCCGGGTGGAGCCGTCGCGGTGCCGACGGCGACCATCGCGACCGTGCCGCTGGCGCCGTCGCCGCGGCTCCTCGCCCGGTGGCCGGTTGCGTGGGCGGTGCCGCAGCCCGGACCCAACGTGCCCGCCAGCATCGTCGCACCGCCACCCGGCGATGCGATTCCCTTCGACTGGGCACGCGAAGCGGCGAGACACGCCGGCACGGTCGCCCATCGGCTGTTCGCGCAGGTCGCCCGCGAAGGGCTCACCGCGTGGGATGCCGCGCGGGTCGCCGCGCTGCATCGCAGGATCCGCGCCGAACTCCAGGGCGAGGGCGTCGACGATGCGGAGCTCGAAGGGGCCGTCGCGGGTGTCGTCGCGTCGGTTTCCCGAATGCTCGCGGATCCGCGGGGGCGTTGGCTGCTCGACGCCGGACACGCTGACGCCCGAAGCGAATGGGCGCTAGCGGGTGTCGAGGGGCGCACGATCGCGCGCATCGTCATCGATCGCAGCTTCGTCGCCGACGGCGAGCGCTGGATCGTCGATTTCAAGACCGGCGCACACGAGGGTGGTGACGCCAATGCCTTTCTCGATCGGGAACGGGAGCGATATCGTGGCCAGCTCGAGCGTTACGCGCGCTTCGTGCGCGCCCTCGACGCCCGGCCGATCCGGCTCGGCCTCTACTTTCCGCTGCAGGGCGGCTGGCGCGAATGGATGGCGGAAGCGTAATGCTGGCCGCCCGCGGCAAAGGGACCAAGAGGGCAGGGGGCACGAAAATCCGTTAAAATGCAGAGTTTTGCTGAGTTGAGGTCATTGCGTGCGGTTTTATCGCAGCCTGCCATCGTCCGCCGACGCTCCCGTCGCGCTGACGATCGGCAATTTCGACGGAGTCCACCGCGGCCATCAGGCGATGCTCGCCCGGCTTGTCGAGGCCGCGGACGACCTCGCGCTGCCGCCCGCGGTGTTGACGTTCGATCCGCCGCCGCGCGAGTACTTCGCCCGGGATTCCGCGCCGCCCCGGCTTTCGTCGCTGCGCGCCAAGATCGAGCACTTCCGCGCGCACGGCGTCGCGCGGACCATTGTCGCGCGCTTCGACGGTCGGCTCGCGTCGCTTTCGCCGGAACGCTTCATCGACGAGGTTCTCGTGGGGAAGCTGGGTGTCCGCTGGCTGCTGGTCGGTGAGGACTTCCGCTTCGGCAAGGGGAGGGCGGGCGACCTCGCGACCCTGCGACGCGCCGCGCGGACGTTCAGCGTCGAGGCGATGCGCACCGTGGCGGTCGACGGCGAGCGCGCGTCGTCGACCGCCGTGCGCACCGCGCTCGCGGCGGGCGACCTCGCGCACGCGGGCGCGCTTCTCGGCCGGTCGTTCGCGATCTCGGGGCGTGTCGCGCATGGCGCCAAGCGCGGGCGCAACCTGGGCTTTCCGACGGCGAACATTCCGCTCAAGCGCAAGCCACCGCTCGCCGGCATCTTCGCGGTGCGCGTCCACGGGCTCGGCAGCACCCCGCGGACCGGCGTCGCCAGCGTCGGCGTGCGTCCGACGGTGTCGGCCTCCGGCGTGCCGCTGCTCGAGGTCTTCATCTTCGATTTCGACGACACGATCTACGGCCGGCGCGTCGGCGTCGAGTTCGTGCACAAGCTGCGCGACGAGGAGCGCTATGCCGACCTCGACGCGCTTACCAACCAGATCCGCACCGATGTCGCGCAAGCCCGCGACTTTTTCAGCACGGCGTGCGCCGAAAAGCACTGACGCCTCGCCAACGAGCTTCCGAAAGAATCGAACCTCCGCATGCCCGACGATCCGAAAATTGACTACAAGACGACGCTCAACCTTCCGGATACGCGGTTTCCGATGCGCGGTGACCTCGCCAAGCGCGAGCCGCACTGGGTGAAGGACTGGCAGGAGAAGAAGGTCTACGAGGCGATTCGCGCAGCGTCGGTGGGCCGTCGCCGCTTCGTGCTGCACGACGGTCCCCCATACGCGAACAACGACATCCACATCGGCCACGCCGTCAACAAGATCCTGAAGGACGTGGTCGTCAAGAGCAAGCAGCTGGCCGGCTTCGATGCGCCGTACGTGCCCGGCTGGGACTGCCACGGGATGCCGATCGAGGTGCAGATCGAGAAGATGCACGGCAAGCACATCCCCGTCGAGGAGACGCAGCGCTTCGCGAGCATCTACGCGAACGAGCAGATCGTCCGTCAGAAAGCCGACTTTCAGCGGCTCGGCGTGCTGGGCGACTGGGAGCACCCGTACACGACGATGGCGTACAAGGCCGAGGCCGACGAGATCCGCACGCTGGGCAGGATCCTGGAGAAGGGATTCATCTATCGCGGCCTCAAGCCCGTGAACTGGTGCTTCGACTGCGGCAGCGCGCTCGCCGAAGCGGAAGTCGAGTACGAGGATCGCGACGACATCGCGGTCGACGTCGCGTTTGCGATCGACGCCGCGGACCGGAGCAAGCTCGCCGCCGCATTCGGGCTCGGCGCGTTGCCCGACGGCGCGGCGATGACCGTCATCTGGACAACGACGCCGTGGACGATTCCGTCGAACCAGGCGCTGAACGTGCACCCGGATTTCACGTACGCGCTGGTGGCGACCCCGCGCGGCCATCTCGTGCTCGCGCAGGACCTGGTCGGAGCCTGCCTGGCCCGTTTCAAGCTCGACGGCCGGACCATCGCCACGGCGAAGGGCGCGGCGCTCGAGCTGATCCGCTTCCGGCATCCGCTGTACGACCGGCCGTCGCCGGTCTACCTCGGCACCTACGTCACGCTGGAGCAGGGCACCGGCATCGTCCACTCGTCGCCGGCCTATGGCATCGAGGACTTCCAGTCGTGCCGCCACTACGGGATGAAGGACGAGGAGATTCTGAACCCGGTGGGAGCCGACGGACGCTTCGCGGGCAGCCTGCCGTTCTTCGGCGGCGAGAAGATCTGGGAGGCCAATCCGCAGATCGTCGACAAGCTGAAGAGCGTCGGCGCGCTGCTGTCGGCCGAGAAATTCACGCACAGCTACATGCACTGCTGGCGCCACCGGACGCCGATCATCTATCGCGCGACGACGCAGTGGTTTGCCGGCATGGACGACGTGCCCGGCTGGAACGGAGCGAAGCCTTCGAGGACACTGCGCGAGACGGCGCTCGCCGGCATCGACGCTACGGAGTTCTTCCCGACCTGGGGCAAGGCGCGTCTCTACGGGATGATCGCCAACCGGCCCGACTGGACGCTGTCCCGCCAGCGGCAGTGGGGCGTGCCGATGCCGTTCTTCACGCACAAGGAGACCGGCGCGTTGCATCCGCGCACCCTGGCGCTCCTCGAGCAGGTCGCACTGCGCGTGGAGAAGGGCGGCATCGAGGCCTGGCAGACGCTCGACGTGCGCGAGCTCGACGCCGACGATCTCGATCAGTACGTGAAGATCAAGGACACGCTCGACGTCTGGTTCGACTCCGGGTCGACGCATCAGACCGTGCTGGGCGGCCCGGACGCCCGCGCAACCGGTGCCGGGTCGCACGCGAGGGACACGGGCTTCCCCGCCGACCTGTATCTCGAGGGCTCCGACCAGCACCGCGGCTGGTTCCATTCGTCGCTGCTCGTCTCGTGCATGCTGAACGGCGTTCCTCCGTACAAGGCGCTGCTCACGCACGGCTTCGCCGTCGACGGCGAGGGCAAGAAGATGTCGAAGTCGAAGGGCAACGGCGTCGAGCCGCAGAAGGTCTCGAACACGCTGGGCGCCGAGATTCTGCGCCTGTGGGTGGCGTCCACCGACTACTCGGGCGAGCTCTTCATCTCCGACGAGATCCTGAAGCGCGTCGTCGAGGGCTACCGCCGCATCCGCAACACGCTGCGGTTCCTGCTGGCGAACACCGCCGATTTCGACCCGGCGCACGATGCGATTGCCGCACGGCGAGCTGCTCGAGATCGACCGGTACGCCATCGCGGCGGCGCGCGGGCTCGCCGACGCCGTGCAGGGCGACTACGCACGCTACGAGTTCCATCTGGTCGTCCAGCGGCTGCAGACGTTCTGCTCGGAGGACCTCGGCGGCTTCTACCTCGACGTGCTGAAGGATCGCCTCTACACGACGGGCAAGGCGAGCCGCGCGCGGCGTTCTGCGCAGACGGCGCTGGCGCTGATCCGCGACGCGCTTCTCGAGCTGATGGCGCCGGTGCTGTCGTTCACCGCAGAGGAGGCGTGGCGCATCGTCCACCCGGACGATCCGTCGATCTTCTGCCGGACCTGGGTCGACGCGCTGCCGCTGCCGGCAGGCGCGGACGCGCTGGTCGCGAAGTGGACGCGCATCCTGGCGGTGCGCGCCGCGGTGCAGAAGGAACTGGAGACGCTGCGCCAGGGCGGGAAGGTCGGCTCGTCGCTGCAGGCGGAAGTGACGATCGCCGCGAGCGGCGAGGATTTCGACGCGCTGGCGAGCGTCGGCGACGACCTGCGCTTCGTGCTGATCACGTCGGCGGCGAGCGTCGCGCGCGGCGAGCGGCTCTCGATCGGCGCCGTGCCGAGTGCGCATGCGAAGTGCGAGCGATGCTGGCACTATCGCGCCGACGTCGGCGGCGACGCGGCGCATCCGACGCTGTGCGCGCGGTGCGTGTCGAACCTGTTCGGATCGGGCGAGCCGCGCGCGTACGCGTAGGCGACGCTTCCATGCGAATTACCGGGACCGCGAACGGACGCCGGGGCTGGCACCGCTGGCTGTGGTTGAGCGCGGCGGTGATCGCCGCCGATCAGGTGACGAAGGCCGCGATCCTCGCGGCGATCCGCGAAGGCGACGGCCGGGCCGTCACGCCGTTCTTCAGCCTCGTGCTGACCTACAACACCGGCGCGGCGTTCAGCTTCCTCGCCGCGGCGTCCGGCTGGCAGCGCTGGTTCTTCGTGGCGATCGCCGTGGTCGCGGCGATCGTCATCGTGACGCTGCTCAGGCGCGGCGGCAACGCATGGTACGGCGCGGGCCTCGCCTTGATCCTGGGGGGCGCCCTCGGCAACCTCTACGACCGGCTGACGCTCGGCAAGGTCGTCGACTTCCTGCTGTTTCACTACGCGGGATGGGCGTATCCGGCGTTCAACGTCGCCGACAGCGCGATCACCGTCGGGGTGGCGCTGGTCATCCTCGACAGCCTCCGCCGGCGCGACGGCGACCCAGCCCAGGTCCCGAAAGGAATCCGATGAAAGTCGTGCTCGCCAATCCGCGGGGTTTCTGCGCGGGCGTCGACCGGGCGATCGCGATCGTCGAGCAGGCGCTGGCGAAGTACGGCGCGCCGATCTACGTCCGGCACGAGGTCGTCCACAACCGGTTCGTCGTCGACGATCTCAAGGCCAAGGGTGCGGTGTTCGTCGAAGGGCTCGACGCCGTGCCGACAGGCAGCACGGTCGTGTTCTCCGCCCACGGCGTGTCGAAGGCCGTTCGTGCCGAAGCCGATGCGCGCGGGCTCAGGGTGTTCGATGCGACGTGCCCGCTCGTGACGAAGGTCCACGCCGAGGTCGCGAAGATGCGCGAGCAGGGCCGCGAGATCGTGATGATCGGCCATGCGGGCCACCCGGAGGTCGAGGGCACGATGGGCCAATGCAACGGCGGCATCCACCTGGTCGATTCGGTGGCGGATGTCGAGCGGCTCGCCGTCGCAAGCCCCGATGCCCTTGCCTACGTGACGCAGACGACGCTGTCGGTCGACGACGCGGCGGCGATCGTCGACGCGCTGAAGCGCCGCTTTCCCCGCATCGTCGGCCCGAAGAAGGACGACATCTGCTACGCGACGCAGAACCGGCAGGACGCCGTGAAGCTCCTGGCGCCGATCGCCGACGTGGTGATCGTCGTCGGGAGCCCGAACAGCTCCAATTCGAACCGGCTCCGCGAAGTCGCCGCGAATCGCGGCGTGCCTGCCTACATGATCGATCGCGCCGACGAATTGCGGCCGGAATGGGTCGCGGGAAAGCGCTGCGTCGGCGTCACCGCCGGGGCCTCGGCGCCGGAGGTGCTCGTGAGAGAGGTCGTTGCGCGGCTGGCCGAGTTGGGCGCAACCGATGTTCGGGAGCTCGAAGGAACCCTGGAACGCGTCGTGTTTCCGCTTCCCAAGGGACTGCACGCATTGGCGACGGCCAAGCCGCCCGAGGTGGGGCCGCGACCCGGCTAGCCGACGCGTCGCTCCGCGCGAAACGACAGCAGCACAGCGGCGCATGTGGCCAGGGCGAGGATCGTGGCCACCGACGCGACGAGCGCATGCCGGCCGCCCTCGCTGGCGGCGCGCACGATGCCCTCGGCAACGTAGAGCGGAAGCAGCAGCGATGCGACCTGCCGGGCCTTGCGCGAACCCCGGGCGAGCGGCCACCACAGCAGAACGAGCGGCAGTGCCTTCAACGCGACCCAGGAGCCGCCCGGACGCAGCGGTGCGAGTTGGAGCTCCCACAAGAGGTCGAGGAGCCCGAGGGCGGCGACGCCTGCGACCGCAAGGCGGTGCCAGCGCGCGGCAGGCGAAGCGGGTGGCCGGAAAGGCAACGCAGGGCCGACTCAGCTGACCGGCGCGAAATCGTAGACCTCGAAGCCCGGCCCCTGCTCGACGAGCTTCGTGAGCACGGCAAACCCCGTCTCCTTGCCCCGCGTCAGGGCCACGCCCTGGTCGACGGCGAAGAGGCCGCTGGCGACGATGATCTGCGGCAGCGAGCCGTCGTCGCCCGGCTTGCCCGCTGGTGGCGGCAGCACGATCACGGGCACGCGCTTCTGGCCCTCGGGCGCGCTCTCGGCGGCGGCAGCAGCCGCTTCCGCGCTGTCGGAAAGGATCTCGCAGCCGAATTCGAGTGCGGTGCCCTTCAGCGTGTTGCGAAACCAGCGCACGATCGCGACCTGCGGCCCCGGCCTGCCCTCGACGCGCAGCGCGATCAGCTCGCCGATGCGAAGCGGGCTGGGTGACGGGTCGGTCTGCCGCAGCGCGTAGCCGACCGGCGTGTGGTTGATGACCTGGCAATGCGTGAGCGGAGGCAGACTGGCCGCGGCCGCCGCGACGCCGAGGTGACGGCCGCGGCTGTACTGCCAGACGTTGGCGAGCTCGGCGCACATCACGACGCGGGCTCGCGAAGGGATCCGGTTGAATTGGCGCGCCGGCGGAATCGCCCATTGGCGCAAGCAGCCGCTTCAGCAGCGTCAGGTACTTCAGCCGCGAGGCGGCATCGCGCCCGACGTTCGTCGGGTAGTCGCCGCCGGCCTCGAGCTTGCGCACCTGCTCCTGGATCTGGAAGGCGAGGTCGAAGGCCAGAAGGAAGAACTTGCTGCCCTCGATGGAGCCGCCCTTGCTAGCCGAGAACGGGGGGAAATCGTGGCCGACCGGGATGATCGCGACGGCCTTCGCCATCCGGTGCACCGGCACGACGTCCGTCAGCTTGACCCAGTGCGAGTATTCGCGCACGTACCGGATCACCGTGTCGAGCTGACCCTGTAGGAAGCCGTACGGGTTCGCGAGCGCGAGCAGCAGCGCCTGCAGGTACGCGCGCTCCGGCGTCGCCTCGGGCGTGTCGTCGGACACCGGCCGATCGTGCAGCCCGCGCTCGCGCCCGAACGCGTAGATCCGGTGCGCGTCGAGCCAGGTGCGCGGCGGGATCGGCGAATAGGCGAGGTAGCTGCTGACGAGGATCCGCGTCGCGCATTCGAGGCAGCGATGCACCAGCGCGACCAGGAGGCGGTTGCTGCCGAACAGCATGCGCTTGTTCGCCTCGCGCTCGAGCACGCGCTTGTAGGCCACGAAGAGCTCCAGCGCGAGACCGAGCGAGACCTTTGCGGCGTCCAGCGCTTCGCCGGACAGCGGATGCGGGGCGCGTGCGAATTGCGCTTCGAGCTTCGGCCACAGTGCGTCGGCCGTGTCCCAGTACCGCTCGGCAAGCTCGAGCCGGCGCGCGTCGCTCATGGCGACGAGATTGGTCGCGGCGAGCGCATCGCCGATGAGACGGGCCGCCTCGATCGGATTGCGCTTCAGCGCGGTGTCGAGCCATGCGAAAACCTGCGCTGGGCGGGTTTCCGGCGGGTTGGCCGGCTTGGGATCGACGGGGGGAAGGCTGAGCGTGAGTGACATGACCGACCGCGATTGTAAGCGAAGGCACCGCGATGCGCCGCATGAACGTGAACCGCCGCGCGCCACTGGACCGGCGTCCCCAACCGGATATCGGTTGGCCCGCGGGACGGGTGCTCAGGATCGGAGAAAGCGCGCGACGGGCTCGATCTGCTCGCGCGAAAGCAGCATCGGCGCGTGACCGACATCCGCGAACTCGACCACGGCGGGTCGCGGTCCGCGCGTGGCCATTTCGGCCGCGGTGGAAGCCGAAAGGAGGTCCGATTGGGCCCCGCGCAGCACCAGCGTGGCGCAGCGGATGGCCTCCCAGAGCCCCCAGAGGTCCGTCGGCGCTGCGCTCGCCCGGAAGGGCACGGCGATCCCCGGATCGTAGGCCAGTCCCCAGCGGCCGTCCGGCCGTTGCCGGACGTTGGTGCGCGTGACGTGCTCCCACTGCGCGTCGGTCAGGCGCCCGAACGGCGCCGACACGGTGCGAATGTACGCTCGATTTCGGCGTAGGTGGCGAACGTCGGATCGAGTCCGAAATAGCCCCTGATCCGCTCGATCGCTGCCGGCTCGATGGTCGGGCCCACGTCGTTGACGACGAGCCGCGCCACCGGACTCTTCGGCTGCGCCGCCATCACCATCCCGAGGAGGCCTCCCATCGACGTTCCCACCCAATCCACCGACTCTGCGCCGCTACGCGCGATCAGCGCGGTCAGCGTCGTCAGGTAGGTCGGAAACACATAGTCGTTCGGATCGGCGAGCCAGTCGCTCTCGCCGCGGCCCGGCATGTCGACGGCCAGCACCCGGTGCGTTGGCGCAAGCGTTTCGGCCAGCACGTCGAAATCGCGCGCGTTGCGGCCCACGCCGTGCACGCAGACGGCGACGCGCGAATTGCCCGGGTCCCCCCATTCGAAATAGACGACGCGATGGAAGCCGTGCGGCGACAGGCTGCGGAAATGGTTGCGGCGGCGGTTCGGTCGCGGTGAGGGGCATGGCGTCGCTCGGAGCGGCTGGGATGGATCGTCGATGATGGCACGCGCGGCGTCAATGCCCGTCCGGCGCGTCCCGATTCCCGGAGCGTGGCTAGCGGTGCTCCCTGAGTGTGCGATCGAGGATCAGAAGCATCGCGGCCGTCGCGCCCCAGATGAAGCGCTCGCCGTACGGAATCGCCCAATAGTCGCGACGCCGCGTGCCCAGCATCCGGAAGTGCCGCTGCTGGTTCGCGGGATCGAGCAGGAACGCGAGCGGCACCTCGAAGACGTCGGCGACTTCGACCGGATCGGGAACCAGCGAAAACGGCGGCTCGACCCAGCCGACGACCGGCGTGATCCGGTATCCCGTCACGGTTTCGTATTCGGGCAGGTGCCCGAGAACGGATACCTGCGCGGACGGGAGCCCCACTTCCTCGGTCGCTTCGCGCAACGCCGCCGCGGCATGCGACGCGTCGTCGGGTTCGACGCGACCGCCCGGGAAGCTGATCTGCCCCGGGTGGTCGGGCAGGTCCGCGCTGCGCTGCGTCAGCAGCACCTGCAACCCCTCCGGGCGGTTCACGAGCGGCACCAGGACGGCCGCCGGCGTCGCGGTGCCTTCGCGGCCCGGTAGCCGGAATCCATCCGACAGGTTGCGCGCCGACGAAGGGGCCGGACGCGCGAGCGCCTGCGACAGCCAGTCGCGCTGGGCAGCGGGCGGGAGACGGAACAGGGGAAGCGGCATCGCAGCGACGCGGCCGGACAGGCAAGCCGCCACGGGCATTGTACCGCGCGCGGAGCGAACGATTCAGAGTGCGAGCTTGCCGCCGACGATCTCCAGGCGAACGTGGCGACGGCGCGCGTGCACGACGACGCTCGTCACGTCGTCACCTTCTCGGCTGGCGCGGCATCGGCCGGTCGACGATGCAGCCCGCACTCCTTGTGCTCCGACTCTTCCCACCACCAGCGGCCGGCGCGGCTGTCCTCGCCCGGCTGGACGGCACGCGTGCACGGCGCGCAGCCGATGCTCGGGTAGCCGCGGTCGTGCAGCGCGTTGTACGGAACGCGATGGGTCCGCAGGTACTGCCAGACGTCGTCGAAGCTCCAGTCGGCCAGCGGATTGAATTTCGGCAGCCCGTGCAGCGCGTCGAACTCCTCGAGCGCGACGGCGTTGCGGGTCGACCGATTGCGCGCGGCGCAGGCCGGTGATCCAGGCGCCCTTCGCCGACGAGCGCGCGCTGCAACGGCTCGGTCTTGCGGACGGCGCAGCAGCGCCTTGCGCAGTTCGACGCTGCGATAGAAGGCGTTGACGCCGTTCTCGCGGACGAACGCCTGCAGTCGCGCGCGTGTCCGGCGCGTAGATGTCGATCGGCAGCCCGTACCGCTCGCGCGTGCGGTCGATCAGCGCAAGCGTTTCCTCGGGCAGCCGTCCGGTGTCGAGCGTGAAGATCCGGATCGGCAGCGCGTGGCGCGCGATCAGGTCGATCACGCACCATGTCCTCGGCGCCGAAGCTCGACGCGAACACCGCCGGCGCGTGGCGCGCGACGATGTCGCGCAGCCGCACGGACGGTCTCGGCGACCCGCGGCGTGAGGTCGCGGTCGGCCGGCGTCGCGGCCAGGCGCTCGCGTCGCGCCTGCCGGAACCACGGCTGCGGCGTCCGCGACGTCGTCGCGTAGACGCCCGCGAAATCGTCGAAGCCGGACAGCGCGTCGTGCGGGTCGCGATCCTCGCGAATCGCGAACGCGTCGAAGCCGCATTCGGACAGCGCGTAGAGCTGGTCGCGCAGCACGTCGCCGATCGCGCGGAGCTCGCCCTCGAATCCATAGCGGTCGCGCAGCAGCCGCGCGATCGAATAGCCGCGACCGTCGGTGAACTGCGGAAAATCGACGGCGACGAGCGGCAGCGTCGCGATGTCGGCGGCAAGCAGCCCCGGGATCGTCGCCGGGCGCGAGCCAGACGCCGACCTCGCCGCGGGCGAAGAGCGCCGCGCGTCGCGCCTGCCACAGCGCGAGCGGGACGATCACGGGAATCCCGTCGGGGACGTCGGCGAGCGTCGCGGCCTCGCGCAGCAGCGTCCAGCGATCGTCGACGACCGTCGCGGTCCTTAATGAGCTGCGGCATAGACGCGCTCCTTGAAGGGGTCGAGTCCGATGCGCCGCACGGTGTCGATGAAGCGCTCGTCGTCGTGCCGGTGCTCGACGTATACGTCGACGAGCTGCACGATCACGTCGGGCACCTCGGCGGCGGCGAACGACGGCCCGATCACCTTGCCGAGCGAGGCGTCGTTGCCCTGCGCGCCGCCGAGCGAGACCTGGTACCACTCCTCGCCGTTCTTGTCGACGCCGAGGATGCCGATGTTGCCGACGTGATGGTGGCCGCAGGCGTTCATGCAGCCGGACATGTTGAGCTCGAGGTCGCCGAGATCGTGCAGGTAGTCGAGGTCGTCGAACCGGCGCTGGATCGCCTCGGCGATCGGGATCGACTTGGCGTTGGCGAGCGAGCAGAAGTCGCCGCCGGGGCAGCAGACGATGTCGGTCAGGAGACCGATGTTCGGCGTGGCGAAGCCGAGCGCCTTCAGGCGCGATCCACAGCGCGTGCAGATCGTTCTGCAGCACGTCGGCGAGGACGAGGTTCTGCTCGTGCGTGACACGGATCTCGCCGAAGCTGAAGCGGTCGGCGAGGTCGGCGATCGCGTCCATTTCCGCGGCGGTCACATCGCCGGGAGGCGTGCCCGTGCGCTTCAGCGACAGCGTGACGATCGCGTAGCCCTTGCGCTTGTGCGTGCCGCACGTTGCGGCTCGCCCAGCGCGAGAACGGCCGGCTGTCGGCGAGCGCGGCACGATAGGCGACGCTGTCGCGCGGAAAGTCGCGGTACGCCGGGTCGGCGAAATGCGCGGCAATCCGCGCGATCTCGGCATCGGGCACGGTGCCCGGGCCATCGCGCAGCGCTTCCCACTCGGCCTCGACCTGCCGCGTGAACTCGGCCGGCGTGAGCTCCTTCACGAGGATCTTGATCCGCGCCTTGTACTTGTTGTCGCGGCGGCCGTGGCGGTTGTAGACGCGCAGGATCGCGTCGAAGTAGTTGAGCAGCTCCGCCGCCGGGCAGGAACTCGCGGATCACGCGCCCGATCATCGGCGTGCGGCCCTGTCCGCCGCCGACGACGATCCGGAACCCCACGACCCCGGCGGCGTCGCGCACCGCCTGCGCGCCGATGTCGTGGACGAGCACGGCCGCGCGGTCGGCCGTCGCGCCGGTCACGGCGATCTTGAACTTGCGGGGCAGGAACGCGAATTCCGGGTGCACCGTCGACCATTGGCGGATCAGCTCGCACCACGGGCGCGGATCGACGATCTCGTCGGCCGCGACACCCGCGAACGGGTCGCTCGTCGTGTTGCGGACGCAGTTGCCGCGAGGTCTGGATCGCGTGCATTTCGACGGTCGCGAGCAGCGCGAGGATCTCCGGAACGTCCTCGAGGCGCGGCCAGTTGAACTGGATGTTCTGCCTCGTCGTGAAATGTCCGTAACCTCGGTCATACTGGCGGGCGATCTGGGCCAGCACGCGCATCTGGCGCCGACGACAGGAGCCCGTAGGGAATCGCGACGCGCAGCATCGGCGCGTGCTTCTGGATGTACAGACCGTTTTGCAGGCGCAGCGGCCGAAACTCGTCCTCGGTCAGCGCGCCCGCGAGAAAGCGGCGGGTCTGGTCGCGGAATTGCGCGACGCGCTGGGCGACGATCGCGCTGAATCGAAGCTGTCGTACCGGTACATGGCGAAATGCCCTTGTATATAATCAGAAGCGAAGGTTACCGGCGATCGGCTAGATTTCGAAAGAATAACTGGGTATGTCGTAGGCGCGACCGGCTATATCGCCGCTGCGCCGTCTGCGTACGGAGCCACCGCATGGCAAACGAAGCCACTCGACCGGCCATCATCCTTTTCGCGCACGGGGCACGCGACCCGCGCTGGGCCGAGCCGTTCGCGCGAATCGCGTCGAAAGCGCGCGCCGCGGCGCCGTCGCTCATGGTCGAGGTCGCGTACCTCGAGCACCTCGAGCCCAGCCTCGACCAGGCCGCGCGCCGGCTGGCCAAGCTCGGGGCGACCGCCATCCGCGTGGTGCCGTTGTTCCTGGGCAGGGGCGGCCACCTGCGCGTGGAGGTGCCGAGGCTGGTCGCGGCCGCGCAGGCGGCCTTGCCGGGCGTGGCGATCGAGGTCGCGCTTCCTGCCGGCGAGGACGACGCGGTGATCGACGCGCTGGCAGCGTATTGCGTTCGCGCGGCGCGGCGCCGCTAGGGGCGCCGCGCCCGGGCGCCGGGCCGCGCTACTTTTCCGCGAGCAGGTCGGCGAGCGCTAGCGCAACCACCTGCGTCGCCTTGTGGAGATCGTCGAGCCGCAGCCTTTCGTCCGCGCGATGTCCATTGGCCTCGAGCAGCGTCCGCGGGCCCGCGCCATAAAGCACCGTCGGGATGCCGGCCGTCGTATAGAGGCGCGCATCCGTGTAGATCGGTACGCCGCACGCCTTCACCTCTTCGCCCATGATCCGCGTTGCATGGCGCGCGATGGCGGCAACGAGCCGTTCCTGGCCGGGAATCGGCACGAAGGGAACCGCGTGCAGGATGCGGCGCACGTTGCAGCCGATGCCGGGCCACTTCGCCGCGGCGTCCCGGATCTGCCGCGTCAGGGTTGCCTCGGCCTCGGCGGCGTCTTCCTCGGGGATGATGCGCCGGTCGATGCGGAAAGCGACTTTGTCCGGCACGACGTTGGTGTTGATGCCGCCGGCGATGAGGCCGACGACGAGCGTGGGGCTGACGATGCCCTCGATCAGCGGATTTCCTCGAGGCGTAGGACTTCCGGATCGCGTACAGCTCCGACAGGACGCCCGTGGCCGCTTCCAGCGCGTCGATCCCGGTGTCGGGCCGCGCCGCATGCGCCGACTTGCCGAGGATCTCGACCTCGAGGTGCAGGCAGCCGTTGTGCGCGGTGTTGATCGCGTACGCGAAGCCGGCGGAGATCGCGTAGTCGGGCTTGACGATGCCTTGCGCGAGCAGCCACGCCGGGCCCGTTGCGCCGCCGACTTCCTCGTCGTAGGTGAGATGCAGCTCGACGGTGCCGTCGAACCTCGCGCCGCTCGATTTCAGTGCCAGCAGCGCGTAGGCATACGTCGCGAAATCGGATTTCGACACCGCGGCGCCACGGCCGTACATGCAGCCCTCCTTGATCTCGGCGCCGTACGGATCGGTCGTCCAGCCGAGACCCGGCGGCACGACGTCGCCGTGCGCATTGAGCGCGATGGTGGGGCCGTCGCCAAAGCGTTCGCGGACGACGAGGTTGGTCGCCGAGACCATGCCGTTGGCGCGGACCGTTTCGTCGGGCACCGGATGCCGTTCGACGACGAATCCCAGGGCCTCCAGCAGCTCGGCAGCGCGCTCGGCGGCCGGCGCACAATCGCCCGGCGGGTTGTCGGAGGGAAATCTGACGAGCTCCGCCAGGAAGCGCGTCTGATTCGCGCGCTCGCCGGCGAGGAAGGCCTCGATCGCTCGCGCCGTTCGCTCGCTCATCTCAGGCCCGGCCCCCGTCTGGCCGGAAGCTCTCGATGAAACGCAGGAACACGCGTGCCGACAATGCCGCGTCGTCGACCGTGATCGCTTCCTGCGGATTGTGGCTGACGCCGCCCGTGCAGCGGACGAACAGCATGCCAACGTCGGCGAGGTCGACGATGGCCATGCCGTCGTGCCCTGCGCCGGACGGTAGCCCGCGCACCGGCAACCCCTCCGCGGCGATCGCATCGCCGATCTGATCCTGCAGCCAGGCGGCACACGGCGTGGTCCGTCCCTCGTGGGTCGCGCGGATGTCGACCTTCACATCGCGGCGAGCGCAGATCGACACGAATGCCGCCTCGACGTCGGCGACCGCGTGGCGGCGTTGGCCGTCGGCGGCGGCGCGGATGTCGACCGTGAAGCGGACGTGGCCCGGAATCACGTTGGTCGCGCCCGGCGCCGCGTCGATACGTCCGACGGTGCCGACGACATCGGGCTCGCGGCCGCAGCGCGCCTCGACTGCCAGTACACATTCCGCGGCGGCGGCCAGCGCATCCTGGCGCCGGCCCATCGGCACGGTGCCCGCGTGTCCAGCCACCCCGACGACGTCGACGATGAGGCGGTTCGCGCCGTTGATCGCCGTCACGACGCCGACCGGCAGGCCTTCCGCTTCGAGCACCGGACCCTGCTCGATGTGCAGCTCGGCGTAGGCGAGCACGTCGGCACGCTGCCGTGCGGCGGCGCCGACGCGCTCGGGGTCGAGCCCGAATGCCGCGAGCGCGGCGCGTAGCGAAATCCCCTGCACGTCGCGAAGGTCGAGCACGCCGGGGTCGAGCGTCCCGGCGACCGCGCGGCTCCCCAGGAACGTCGAGCCGAAACGGACACCTTCCTCGTCCGCGAATCCGACGACCTCGATCGCGTGCTGCAGGCGCAAGCCGCGCGCGCCGAGCGCGTGGACGCACTCGATCGCCGCCACGACGCCCAGCATGCCGTCGTACCTGCCGGCATCGCGCACCGTGTCGAGGTGCGAGCCCAGCATCAGGCACGGCGATCCGGGTGTCACGCCCTCGTATCGACCGACGACGTTGCCGACGGCGTCGAGGCGAGCGCTCATGCCCGCTTCGCGCATCCACGCGAGCACGAGATCGTCGGCCGCGCGCTGCTCCTTCGACAGGTAGACGCGGGTCAGCGCGCCGGCGGCTTCGCTCAAGCGGGCGAGCGCGTCGCAGCGCTCGCAAATCCGCGACCCGGAGGGTTGAGCGTCGTCCGTCAAGAGCGGGGCACGCGAATCGCGGTCCGTGGGTTGTCGGTTCAGTTCAGCGCGACGTCGAAGGTGTCGCACGGAATGCGTGGCGATGAACGGTGTGGATGGGGTGAAAGTGTACCGTGGGTCTGTTAGTGTTGCATTTGCAGTCGCCACGTCAACCCGATGATGCTTCCCTCAACGCCGACGGCCCCGGATACGCAGCGGCCGCGGCTCCGATTGCGCGGCATCCGCAAGGTGTATCCGGGTGTGGTCGCCAACGACGGCATCGACCTCGACGTGATGCCCGGCGAGATTCACGCGGTGCTGGGCGAGAACGGCGCAGGCAAGTCGACGTTGGTGAAGATCGTCTACGGCGTGACGCCGGCCACCGCAGGTGAGATGTTCTGGGAAGGCGACGCCGTCATGCCGACGAATCCCGCCGCCGCGCGCGCGCTCGGCATCGGCATGGTGTTCCAGCATTTCTCGCTGTTCGAGACGCTGACCGTCGTCGAGAACGTCGCGCTGGCGGTGCCCGGGGCAGCCGACCTTCGTGCGCTCTCGCGGCAGATCGTGTCGGTCTCGGAGCGCTACGGCCTGCCCGTCGACCCGCGACGGCTCGTGCACGTGCTTTCGGTCGGCGAGCGGCAGCGGGTCGAGATCATCCGCTGCCTGCTGCAGGCGCCGAAGCTCCTCATCATGGACGAGCCGACGTCCGTGTTGGCGCCGCAGGCCGTCCGCAAGCTCTTTGCGACGCTGCGCCAGCTCGCTGCGGAGGGCTGCAGCATCCTCTACATCAGCCACAAGCTCGACGAGATCCAGGCGCTCTGCCACACGGCGACCGTCCTGCGCGCCGGCAAGGTGACCGGAACCTGCGTCCCGGCGCAGGAGACGCCGCGGTCGATGGCGCGAATGATGATCGGCAAGGATTTGCCGGTGCCGCAGCACGGCCCCCCGGTCGAGGGCGGCGAGGTCCGGCTCCGCCTTGCGGGCTTGTCGCACGCGTCCGCGGATCCGTTCGGCGTCGACCTCAACGACATCCACCTCGACGTGCATTCGGGCGAAGTCGTCGGCATCGCCGGGGTGTCGGGCAACGGCCAGAAGGAGTTGCTGCTCGCGGTGTCCGGCGAGGAGCCGGTCGCCGAGAAGTATCGGATCCAGATACTCGGGACCGAGGCGGGACGCATGGGGCCGGGCCGACGGCGAAAGCTGGGCATGGCCTTCGTGCCGGAGGAACGCCTGGGACGCGGCGCCGTGCCGCGGATGACGCTGGTCGAGAATGCGCTCCTCACCGCGCACCGGCGCGCGATGGTCCGATTCGGAATGATCGACTTCGTCGCGGTCGCCGCGTTCGCGCGCCAATGCATCGAGCGCTTCGGCGTGAAGTGCAGCGGCCCCGAGGCGCAGGCGACGTCGCTCTCCGGCGGGAACCTGCAGAAATTCATCGTCGGCCGGGAGATCCTCCAGCAGCCCGGAGCTGCTCGTCGTCGCGCAGCCGACGTGGGGTGTCGATGTCGGCGCGTCGGCGTTCATCCGGCAGGCGCTGATCGACCTGCGCACCGCGGGCACCGCGGTTCTCGTCCTTTCCGATGAGCTCGACGAGCTCTTCGAGGTGTGCGACCGGATTGCCGTGATCGCCAACGGCAAGCTGTCGCCGGCGAAACGAACGGCCGACACGAGCGTCGAGGAGATCGGTGTCTGGATGAGCGGCATGTGGCCGAGTGCCGTGGCGCGGGATGTGGCCTAGGCTCGAAGCGCGGCCGGAGCCGTCCTCGGCGATGCGCTACGCGTCGCCGCTCATCGCCGTCGCGTTGACTCTGCTCGGCGGGGCCGTGATTTTCGCGACCGTCGGCAAGGACCCGCTCGACGGATTCCGCGTGCTTTTCCTGAGCCCGTTGAAGGACGCGTATGGCGTCTCCGAGCTGTTCCTCAAGGCCACGCCGCTGATGCTGATCGCGGTCGGCCTCTCGGTCGGGTTTCGAGCCAACGTGTGGAACATCGGCGCCGAAGGCCAATACATCATCGGCGCGATCGCGGGAGGCGGCATCGCGCTCCATTTCGACGGCAGCGCGAGTCCCCTCGTCCTGCCCGGCGATGATCGTCGCGGGTGCGATCGGCGGCGCGCTCTGGGCGTCGATTCCCGCGTTGCTGCGGACACGCTTCAACGCGAACGAGATCCTGGTATCGCTGATGCTCGTCTACATCGCGCAGCTCGGCGTCTCGTGGCTGGTGCACGGGCCATGGAAGGATCCCGAGGGCTTCAACTTTCCGCAGACCAAGATGTTCTCCGACGGGGCGCTCCTGCCGATCCTCGTCGAAGGCACCCGGCTCAATGCGGCATTCGTGCTGGCGCTCGCGATCCTGCTCGCCGGCTACGTGTTCATGAACCGGAGCTTCATGGGCTTCCAGATGCGGGTCGCGGGGGAGGCCGAGGCCGCGGCGCGCTACGCCGGTTTCTCGACCGCGCGGGCCGTCTGGACGGGCATGCTTGCGGGCGGCGCGATGGCCGGAATCGCCGGAATGAGCGAGGCCGCCGGGCCGATGGGGCAGCTGACCGAGCACGTTTCCAACAACTACGGGTTCGCGGCGATCATCGTCGCGTTCGTCGGTCGCCTGAATCCCGTCGGCATCTTCTTCGCAAGCCTGCTGATGGCGCTTCTGTACCTGGGCGGCGAGCAGGCGCAGCAGTACTTGAGCCTGCCATCGTCGATCTCCAAGGTGTTCCAGGGAATGCTGCTGTTCTTCCTGCTCGGCGCGGACGTGTTCGTCAACTATCGTCTGCGCTGGTCGGACGGAAGCGGCTGAGGGGGCCATCATCGAAGACGGAATCCTCGCGTCGATTCTCGCTTCGACGCTCGTCGCCGGAACGCCGCTGATCCTCGCGGCACTCGGTGAGCTCGTCACCGAGAGAGCAGGGGTCCTGAACCTCAGCACCGAAGGGATCATGGCGGTCGGTGCGATCGCCGGGTTCGCCGCCGCGCACCACACGGGCAGCGCCACGGCCGGCGCGCTGGCGGGGCTCGCCGGGGGCGCGGCGATGGCGCTTCTCTTCGCGTTCCTGGCGCTCACCCTGCTCGCGAACCAGGTCGCGTCGGGCCTCGCGCTGTCGATCTTCGGCGTCGGGTTGTCCGGCATTCGTCGGCAAGCCCTACGAGTCGGCGACGCTCACCCCGGTGCCTTCGCTGCGCATACCGGTCCTCGCCGACATCCCGATCCTTGGGCACGCCCTTTTCGATCAGCAGGTGCTGGTCTACGTGTCCTGGGCGCTGTTCGGGGCCATCGCGTGGTTGCTGTGCCGGAGCCGCGCCGGCCTCGCGTTGCGCGCGGTGGGGGAGTCGCCATCTTCGGCCCACGCCCTCGGCTATCCTGTGATCCGGATCCGGTACCTGGCGACGCTGTTCGGCGGGGCGTTGGCCGGGCTGGGGGGCGCATTCCTCTCGGTGTTCTACACCCCGGTGTGGGCCGAGGGGATGGTGGCCGGGCGCGGCTGGATCGCGCTTGCGTTGGTCGTGTTCGCGACCTGGCGGCCGCTGCGCGTGCTGCTTGGCGCCTATCTGTTCGGCGGGGTCTTGATCGCGCAGCTCTTCGTGCAGGGGTCGGGAGCGCAGGTCGAGGTTCCGTCGCAGTTCCTGTCGTCGCTCCCGTACTGGGCGACGATCGTCGTGCTGGTCGTGATTTCGCGTAACCTCAACACGATTCGATTGAACTCGCCGGCGTCGCTGGGTCAGCCGTACCGGCCCGATGGGTAGGGGCAGGCGGAGGATGTGGCCACGCAGGTCGATGAGAGGAGATTCGAAATGCGGCAATGGGGACACCTGATCAGGGCATTCGGCGCGGTGGCCGGCGCGATGGCGCTTTCGGGCAGCGCGCTGGCCGCCGAAAGCGTCTGCTTCGTGTACGTGAGCCCGATCGGCGATGCGGGATGGACGTTCCAGCACGATCAGGGGCGCAAGGAGATGGAGAAGGCGCTCGCCGGCAAGGTGACGACGAAGTATGTCGAGAACGTCGCCGAGGGTGCCGACGCCGAGCGGGTGATCCGCGAGCTCGCGCAAAGCGGCTGCAAAGTCGTGTTCACCACCAGCTTCGGCTACATGAACTACACCGAGAAAGTCGCGAA
This sequence comes from uncultured beta proteobacterium, assembly GCA_963833295.1. Lineage (GTDB taxonomy): Bacteria > Pseudomonadota > Gammaproteobacteria > Burkholderiales > Casimicrobiaceae > CAIWHR01. The sequence continues at coordinate 279,903 of CAWHXL010000001.1, forward strand.
GCAGTTCCCGAAGGTCATCTTCATGCACGCAACCGGGTACAAGACGGGCCCGAACCTCGGCATCTACAACGCGCGCTTCTACGAGGGTCGCTACATCAACGGCGTCATCGCCGGAAAGATGACGAAGTCCAACGTCCTCGGCTACGTCGCCGCGTTCCCGATCCCCGAGGTCCTGCAGGGCATCAACGCGTTCACAAAGGGCGCGCGCAGCGTCGATCCGAAAGTCGAGGTGCGCGTCATCTGGACGAATTCCTGGTACGACCCGGGCAAGGAGCGCGAGGCCGCCAACACCCTGATCGCGCAAGGCGCGGACATCATCACGAACCACACGGACTCGACCTCCGTCGTCCAGGCGGCGGAGGAGAAGGGCAAGTACGCATTCGGCTACCACTCGGACATGGCGAAGTACGGCCCGAAGGCGCAGCTGACGGCGACGATGCACCTGTGGGGCGACTACTACACGAAGACCGTCGCCGACGCCCTTGCCGGCACGTGGAAGACGACCCGCGTCTGGGGCGGGATGAAGGACGGCTTCATCAAGCTCGCGCCACTCAACGCGGCGGTGCCCGCCGACGTCAGGACGCTGGTCGGGAAGCTCGAGAGCGACATCAAGGCCGGCACGCTGCAGCCGTTCGCCGGCCCGGTCGTCGACCAGGACGGCAAGACGCGCGTACCGGCCGGCAAGAGCATGTCCGACGAAGAACTCGGCAGGATGGATTACTACGTCGAGGGCGTCGCCAGCAAGCTGCCGACCAAGTGACCGGCGAGCGAGACTAGGGGCGGCGCGATCTTCGGGCGCGTTGCCCGATCCTGGCGCGCGTCACGCGTGCACGCGTACCTCGCGAAGTTTGTGAACGACGTCGCCTATAGCAATGAAATATATACGAAAATAAGCGCGCAGTACGCGAGGGCTGTACGTCGGATCGGGCATCGCGCGGGAAACGATCAGGACTTCTTGCGCGGCGGCGGGGGCGACGCCCAGACCGTCGCGAGGCGAAGCATGTTGGTGGTGCCGGCCTGGCCGAACGGCACGCCCGCTGCGATGACGATGTGGTCGCCCGGCTTCGCGAAGCCCTCGTCGAGGGCCGTCCTGCAGGCGAGGTCCGTCATCGTGTTGACGTCGGTGATCTCCTGCGTCAGCACCGAGTGCAGGCCCCAGACGAGAGCCAGCCGGCGCGCCGTGGAGATCTTCGGCGTGAGGCTCAGGATCGGGGCCTCGGGCCGCTCGCGCGACGCGCGGATGCTGGACGATCCCGAGTGCGTGTAGATGACCGTCGCCGTCGCCGACAGGATGTGCGCGGCCTCCCGCAGCGAATGCGAGATCGCATCGGCGGCCGTGGCACGCGGCTCCGAATGCTGGGCGTCGGTGAGTGTGCGGTAGTGCTCGTCCTGCTCGACCTCGTGGATGATCCGGTCCATGATTTCCACCGCTTCGAGCGGATACTGGCCCGACGCCGACTCGGCGGACAGCATGACCGCGTCGGCGCCGTCGTACACGGCCGTGGCGACGTCCGAGGCTTCGGCCCGCGTCGGGACCGGCGTGGTGATCATCGATTCCAGCATCTGCGTCGCGACGATCACGGGCTTGCCCGCGCGGCGACACGCACGCAGGATGCGGCGCTGCACCGTCGGCACCTGCTCGGGCCGCATTTCTACGCCGAGGTCACCGCGAGCGACCATGATCCCGTCCGCCTTGTCGACGATCGCGTCGAGCCGCGTGATCGCCATCGGCTTCTCGAGCTTGGCCATGATGGCGGCGCGGTCGCCGATCAGGGCGCGGGCCTCGTCGATGTCCTCGGGACGCTGGACGAACGACAGCGCCACCCAGTCGGCACCGAGGTCCAGGCCGTACTCGAGGTCGCGTCGATCCTTCGCCGTCAGCGGCGACAGCGGAATGATGGCATCGGGGATGTTGACGCCTTTGCGGTCGGAGAGCTTCCCGCCGACCATGACGCGCGTCACCGCGTGGCCGTCGCCGCAGCGCTCGACCTGGAGGCGGACCTTGCCGTCGTCGAGCAGGAGTTGCAGTCCCGGCGCCATGACCGCGAAGATCTCGGGATGCGGAAGGCAGATGCGCTTTTCGTTGCCGGGCGCCGGGTCGAGGTCGAAACGGAGCGACGCGCCCGGCTTGAGCATGATCGGGCCGTTCGCGAACGTTCCGATCCGCAGCTTCGGTCCCTGCAGGTCCATCAGCACGCCGATCGGTCGGTTGAATTTGCGCTCGACCGCCCGGATCGCTTCCATCCGTTTCCGATGGTCGGCCGCGGTGCCATGGCTGAAGTTGAGCCGGAAAACGTCGACGCCGGCATTGAACAGCGCATCGATCGTCGGCAGCGACGAGCTCGCCGGTCCGAGGGTGGCTACGATCTTGGCATTGCGTTGACGGCGCATGGGCTGTTTCGCTCGGGGAAAGCGCGTGCAGGGGAGGGGCGCTACTTCGCGGGCCCGAGCACCACCGAGCCGGACACGAACACCGTCACCGCGCTCTTGCCGGCCTCGATCGGAACCGGTCCCGCGACCGCCCCTTCGGACATCCCCATCGCGGCGGTGCGGAACATCGGCACGTGCACCGGGCCCTCGGCACGTACGGCGATCTGTCCCAGCGCATGGCCGGGGAAGCCGAGCGCCTTGGCGATCGCGCGCGCTTTCTCCTGGAAACGCGCGAGGGCCTCGGTCGTGAGCTTCGCCTCGGTGGTCTCACGCGCGCCGCGCGAGAGCGAGAACGTCATCGACGAGAGCTTCAGCGCCGGCTGCAGCGCCCCGGCCAGCGCGCCGATCGCCTTGAAATCGCGGCTCTCGAGAACGATCTCGGCGCGGATGCGCCAGCCGGTGATCTGGTTCGCGCGGTCGTAGATGGCGTTGGTCTGGTAATTCCCCGAGCGCGCTTCGACCTTCGGTTCCGCCTTGGCCTTGGCGAGCGCTTCGTCGATGCGCGCGTTCACCTTCGCGGCAAGCTGTCCGGGATCGGGGCCCTGCTCCTCGGTGAAGAGCGTCGCGGTGAGCGTGTCGGACGGCACATCCGCCGTGGCGCTCGCCTCGAGGGTGACGACATTATAGAAAGGCTGCTGGCTGGGTTGCGCCGCGGCGCCGATGGAAGCGAGCGCAAGGACCGCGCTCGAGAGCAAGTGTCGGATCATGGTTTCGCGCGATGTTCGAGGGAACGTGCGGGACGCTCGGGTTCTCGATCGCGATGCCGCAATCGAAACCGGAGTCTAGCGGAAATGACTCTCCGCCGCGAAACGCGGAAGGGCGCACCATCGAGTCGATGGCCGACACCGGACAGCCCGGTGTCAGTCGGTGAGAACGATGCCGCGCTTGGTGATGACTTCGCCCAGCCGCTGCCGCTCCTTGGCCATGTAGGCTTCGAACGCCGCCTGCGAATCGCCGGCCGGCGTCGCGCCTGTTGCCAGCACCTTCTCCTTCACGTCGGGCTGGCTCATGACCTTGACGATCTCGGCGTTCAGCCTGCTCGCGACTTCCGGCGGCGTGCCGGCCGGCACCACGATGCCCCACGTCTGCGTGATCTCGTACCCCGGCACCGTCTCGGCGATCGTCGGCAGGTCGGGCAGGCTCGGATTGCGCTCGGCGCCGGTGGTGGCCAGCGCGCGCACGCGGCCGCCGGTCATGTGCGCGCCCGCGGCGATCGGCGACGTGATGATGTACTGCGCGTTGCCGGCGATGACGTCGGTAAGCGCGGGCGCCGCGCCCTTGTACGGAACGTGCACGACCTTGATGTCGGCCAGCAGGTTCAGCATCTCGCCGGCCAGGTGCGCCGGCGTGCCCACGCCGGCCGACGCGTAGTTGAGCGCGCCGGGCTTCTCCTTGGCGAGCTTGACGAGCTCCGCGATGTTCTTCGCCGGCAGCGCGTTGTTCACGACGAGGACGTTCGACGCGGTCGCGATGCGCGAGATGGGCACGAAGTCCTTGACCGGGTCGTACGGCAGGTTCTTGCGCAGGTTGGGCAGGATCGCGTAGATCGCCGTCGTCGTCAGGAGCAGCGTGTAGCCGTCCGGCGCCGACTTCGCGGCCATCTCCGCGCCCAATACGCCGCCCGCACCGGCGCGGTTGTCGACGACCACCTGCTGGCCGAGACTGTCCGAGAGCTTCTGCGCAACGAGGCGGCCGAGCTGGTCGGGCGCCCCTCCTGCCGAATCGGCGACGATCAGCTTGATCGGACGGTTCGGATACGGCTGCGCACTTGCGCCGACCGCGCAGAGCGCGGACGCCACGAGCAGCAGGACACCACGATGCAGGCGCTTCATGTCTCCTCCGCCCGGCGGCGCGAGCGCAAAGAATACACGGCCGCGCGGCCGTGCGATACTTTCCCGCATGCGCGCCACCAACCTGCTCGTGCTGATGTCCGACGAGCACAATCCGAAGTTCCTCGGGGCTGCCGGCCATCCGTTCATCGCGACGCCGAACCTCGACGCACTGGCCGCGCGGGGAACGCGCTTCACGTCGGCGTACACGACGTGCCCGATCTGCGTGCCGGCGCGGGCGGCGTTCGCCGTCGGCCGCTACGTGCACGACATCGGCTACTGGGACAACGCCGACGGCTACGAAGGCGCGATCCCGAGCTGGCATCACGCGCTGCGCGACGCCGGGCATCGCGTCGTCTCGATCGGCAAGCTGCATTTCCGCGGCCGTCCGGGCGACGACCACGGCTTCTCGCGAAGAGATCGTGCCGATGCACATCGTCGACGGCATCGGCGACGTCAAGGGGCTGGTCCGCGAGAACATTCCCAAGCGCAAGGGCGGCGACAAGATGGCCAGACGCGCCGGCCCCGGCGAGTCGCCGTACACGGTGTACGACCGCGACATCGCGTCGCGCGCGCAGATCTGGCTGCACGAGGAGGCGCCGAAGTGGCGCGACCGCCCGTGGGTGCTGTTCGTCTCGTTCGTGAGCCCGCATTTCCCGCTGACCGCGCCGCCGCAGTGGTTCTACCGCTATTGGCAGCAGGACCTGCCGATGCCCAAGCTGTACGCGAAGGACGCGCGTCCGCATCACCCGTTCCTCGACACCTACGCGCACACGGTCGACTACGATGCGCATTTCACGTCGGACGCCGACGTCAGGCGCGCGATCGCCGGCTATTCCGGGCTCGTGTCGGCGATGGACGAGAACGTCGGCTACGTTCTGCGCGCGCTGCGCGACGCCGGCCTCGAGCACGACACGCGCGTGATCTACACGAGCGACCACGGCGACAACGTCGGCGCGCGCGGCCTGTGGGGCAAGTCCACGCTCTACGAGGAGTCCGCCGGCGTGCCGCTGATCGTGGCCGGTCCGGACGTTCCGGCCGGACGCGTCGTCGCCACGCCGGTGTCGCACATCGACTGCGCGCCGACGATTCTCGAAGGCGCGGGGCTGCCGCCACGCGTCGGCGGCCGCGCGCTGCCCGGCGCGTCGCTGTTCGCGCTGGCGAGCGGCGCGACGCCGCAGCGACCGGTGATCTCCGAGTACCACGCGATCGGCTCCGTCGCGGGCGCGTACATGCTGCGCTTCGGCCAGTGGAAGTACTGCCACTATGTCGGCGCGCGGCCGCAGCTCTTCGATCTCGACGCCGATCCGGAGGAGCTGACCGACGTCGCCGGCGACCCGCGATACGCGGCCACGCTCGCCGAAGGCGAGCGGCTGCTGCGCGCGGCGCTCGATCCGGAAGCGACCGACGCGCGCGCCAAGCGGCGGCAGGCGGAACTGCTCGCGCAATTCGGCGGGCGCGAGAAGGCGCTCGCGCGCGGCGACCTGGGCTTCACGCCCGCGCCCGGCACCGCGGCCGAGATCGACTAGCGGCGGGCTAACGCCTGTGCTCGCGGCGCCAGCGCGCCGCGACGCTT
>CAWHXL010000002.1:0-138169 GCA_963833295.1 uncultured beta proteobacterium
GGCCAATTGCTCAATCGGCGCTGTGGTTGTGAGCAAGGAACGGTGCACCCTTTGCTTTGCGTGCGTGAACCTGTGTCCCACCTATGCGCTCTCGAACGGAAGCGACGCGCTGCCCGAGCTGCGGTTCACCGAGTCCCGCTGTGTCCAGTGCGGCCTGTGCGAACGCGGCTGTCCTGAGCATGCGATCCAGCTGATTCCGCAGATCACGCTCGCTCGGGCCGTACGCGAGGGATCGAGTGTGCTATTTGCTGACGAGCCCTTCAAGTCGCATCCGATGTGGCACCACCTTCATCAGTCGCCGGACACTGATGCGCAGGCATGGAATTGGTCAAGGAACATCCGCTGATCCAGCAGGAGGGAATCGAGCGGCTGAAACTCTGCATGCCGTGTCGGGCAGATGCCACGATGCGTGACGCAATGCCGGGTCAGGGTTGACGCGGTGCCACCCACTCACTTCAAGGAGAAACGCATGACCAAGCTGCCCCTCAGGCGCCGGCCGGCTTGCCGACGAGTACCCGGATGTCTGGGAGAACTACGCTGCGCTTGGGAAGTCGGTCGCGAACGCGGGAAAGCTCGATACCCGAACCCGTCGACTGCTGAAGCTGGCTTTGGCCGTCGGCGCGGAATCCGAGGGCGCGGTCCATTCGCACGCCCGGCAGGCCCGTGAAGAAGGAATCGCCGACGCCGACATTCGGCAGGTCGTTCTGCTCGCGATTACGACACTCGAGTTCCCCGGCGGCGATGGCGGCCTACTCTTGGGTCGAACGACATCCTCCAGCCAGGACCAGACGACGCCAACCGCAAGGTGTAGCGTCGGCATTCGCCGAAGACGGCGACCCATTGCGCGTTTCCAAGTCGCGGTCATCGTGTCCCGAATTCGAGCAGTACTCGAATTCGGGGCCATGTGGCAGCTTTGGCTTGGTTCCCCCACTAATCGTTGCCTTGGCCTCCCGACCGTCCCGATAGGGACGGCAGCCCTACGGTAAAGCCGGAGCGAAATATTTCCTCTGAAACAGCAACGCGACGTTGACCAAGCCGATCATGACCGGCACCTCAACGAGCGGCCCGATGACGGCTGCGAATGCTGCGCCGGAATTGATTCCATAGACCGCGACAGCAACGGCGATGGCCAATTCGAAATTGTTGCTGGCGGCAGTGAAGGAGAGGGTGGCGCTCTTTTCGTAATTCGCACCCAAACGCATGCTCATGAAGAACGAAATGAGGAACATCACGATGAAGTAGATCAGAAGGGGGATGGCGATCCGAACCACGTCCAGCGGAATGCTGATGATCAGCTTGCCCTTCAAGCTGAACATGACAACGATGGTGAACAGCAACGCGATCAGCGTTATCGGCCCGATCTTCGGCACGAAATGGGTGTGATACCACTCCTTCGAGACAAATCGCAGCATGATGACGCGGGTCAACACGCCGGCGATGCACGGAATACCGAGATAGATGAAGACGCTTTCGGCGATCTGACCAATCGAAATGTCTACGACTGCACCAGACATCCCGAAGAACGGCGGAAGTACGGTGATGAACAACCATGCATACGCGCTGAAGAACAGCACCTGAAAGATGGAGTTGAAAGCGACGAGACCCGCCGCATACTCCGTGGAACCCTTGGCCAGTTCGTTCCAGACGATCACCATCGCGATGCAGCGTGCCAAGCCGATCATGATGAGACCGACCATGTATTCCGGTTTGTCGTGCAGGAAGATAATCGCCAGGGCGAACATCAGCACCGGCCCGACGATCCAGTTCTGCACGAGTGAAAGCCCCAGTACCTTCTTGTCCCGGAAGACATCGGGCAGTTCCTCGTAGCGCACCTTCGCAAAGGGCGGGTACATCATCAACATCAGGCCAGCCGCAATGGGGATGTTGGTTGTTCCGACCTGGAAGCGGTTGATGAAGCCTTCGATGCCCGGCACGAAGAAGCCGAGGCCGACGCCCAAGGCCATGGCCGCGAAGATCCAGACCGTCAAATACCGGTCGAGAAACGAGAGCTTTTTAGTAATGGCGCTCATGGATGCGTTGCGAGGCTATTTAGGTGGACCTACTTCGATTCTTTCAGACGCCTGAACATTCAAACCTTCTCGCTGCTCCGCTCACCCAGCTCCTGCAATCTCGCTTGCAAGGACATGCGATCCAGCTTGTCCATCGGCAGACTCAGCAGGAGGCGGATGCGGCTGGCGATCTGAAATTGCGCCTGGGTAAACGCTTTGAGCTGATGCTCCGGATCACCAGCGACCGTGGTGGGATCGGCGAATCCCCAGTGAGCCGTGATCGGCTGTCCCGGCCATGCCGGACATGCCTCACCAGCCGCCTGATCGCATACGGTAAAGATGAAATCCATCGCCGATGCAGACCGACCCGCGAACTCGGTCCAGCTCTTGCTGCGCAGGCCGTCCACGGCGTAGCCTTGCCCGGCGAGTACCTGGAGGGTGAGCGGATGGACTTCACCGCGGGGATGGCTACCCGCGCTGAACGCGCGGAAGCGGTCTCGACCAAGATGATTTAGAACCACTTCCGCCATGATGCTGCGCGCCGAATTGCCGGTGCAGATGAACAGCACGTTGTAGGGTCTCTGCGGCATGTCATGCCTCCTCGGTGACGTGACTGTGTCCGTTTGCCAGTTCCAGCAGCCGCTCCACACCGACCGGCTCTTCGCGCATCATTGGGACGACTGCGTAGCGCTGTGCATGCAGGGTGGCCACCGCATCGATCTCTCGCCGTTCGTGGGCGGCACGCTCGCGCAACAGAGGTGAACGGGGAGACGCCGCAGCTACGCTGTTGTTGATGATCCAAGCCCATGGTTCGATGCCCGCGCGGCGCAGATCGTCTTGAAGGTTGGCCGCTTCGAGTACCGGCGTGGTCTCGGCCAGCGTAACGAGCAGCACCTTGGTCTGCTTCGGGTCCTGCAGCTGCATCATTGGCGTGCTGAAGTGCATTCCAGTCTTGTCCATCTGGCGGGCGATGTCCCGATGATATGCGCCGGTTGCATCGAGCAGCAGCAGCGTGTGTCCGGTCGGCGCCGTGTCCATCACGACGAATTTCTTGCCCGCTTCCCGGATGATTCGCGAAAACGCCTGGAACACCGCGATTTCCTCGGTGCAGGGCGAGCGCAAGTCTTCTTCGAGCATGGCTCGTCCTTGCGCATCGAGTTGCGCGCCCTTGGTGGCCAGTACATGCTGGCGGTAGCGTTCGGTCTCCACATGCGGCTCGATCCGGCTGACGGCGAGGTTGGGGAGTGATCCGCTCAGTGTTTCCGTCAAATGCGCAGCTGGGTCGGAAGTGGTGAGATGCACAGGCAGGCCGCGACGGGCCAGCTCCACGGCCACCGCGGCGGCTAACGTCGTTTTGCCCACGCCACCTTTGCCCATCAGCATGACGAGACCGTGACCGTCCTCGGCAATACTGTTCACGAGGTTGGAAAGGCTGGGTGTCGCGAACGCGACTGGAGCCTCGATGTTTGTGCTCTCAGCCGAAGGCGCTGATGACAGCAATTGGCGGAGTGCGGCCAGACCAACCAGGTCGAAGGGCTTGAGTGCGATTTGGTCGCATGGCAATGCCTTGAGCGACTCCGGAATCGCGGCCAGGGCCGCTTGTTCACGCTTGTAAATCGCCGCCGCCAATGGGTCGCGCGTCGCTTCGTCTTGAGGCAGAACACCGTTAATGATCAGGTACTGCTGCGGGAGGCCAATCGCCGCGAGTTCTTCGCGAGTGCGCGCAACTTCGCGCAGCGTCGCTGGCTGCGCGCGGGCCACCAGTATCAAACGGGTGCGGCTGGCATCGGCCAGGGCATCGACCGCTTCTTTGTAATGGGCGCGCTGCTTTTCCAGGCCCGCCAGCGGCCCGAGGCATGACGCATCGCCCTTGCCGGTTTCGAGGAAGCCGCTCCAGGCGCCAGGCAGTTGCAGCAGCCGAATGGTGTGCCCGGTTGGGGCCGTATCGAAGATGATGTGCTGGTAAGCGGCAGTCACCGGCGAATCGATCAGCAGCCCGGTGAACTCATCGAAGGCTGCGATTTCCGTAGTGCAGGCGCCGGAGAGCTGTTCCTCGATGCCCTTGACGACCGCGTCGGGCAAAACACCTCGCACCGGCCCGACAATGCGGTCGCGGTACCCCTGTGCAGCTGCCTGCGGGTCGATTTCGAGCGCGGACAGTCCAGTGACCGCGGGGATGGGTGTAATGCGGTTGCCGATAGCGATCCCGAACACCTGCCCGACGTTGGAGGCTGGATCGGTGCTGACAAGAAGAACCTGGCGTCCTGCTTCGGCAAGCTCAATTGCGGCAGCGCAGGCAATCGAGGTCTTGCCGACACCGCCCTTGCCCGTGAAAAAGAGGAAGCGTGGCGGTTGGTCGAGGAATTTCATGAAGATATGCCGGAGCACGGTTCAGCAGCAGCTCTTGGCCTTTGCCGCTGGTGCCGGACCGCCGCAGCAGGTGGAACCCGAGACCTTCCGTTCGCCAGGCGCGAGCGTGCGCATGCCAGTGGCGACACCGGCAGCAAGCCCGGCGAACGCGGCAAGTTCGTCGCGCGTCGGATAACGACCGCTGGCGACGACGGCGCCGTTGACGACAATCGCCGGCAATTCGGCCCCGTTTGAGCGGGCGAGCAATGCCTTGACAGCGGCGTTTTCGGCGAAGTTCGTCGGCTCCTGCGCGAGATTGAAGCGTCGGATTGTCACCCCGCGCGTTGCGAGCCAGTCGAGATCGGCGGCAAACTGCACGACGTTCGGATCGACCGTTGGACCGCAAACGCCGGTCGCGCAGCACATGGGCGGGTCAAACACTTGAAGGGTGGACATAGGCACCTCAATCAGATTTTGTAACGTTGGTTACGAGAACATCCTGCCGATTCGATCCAGTTCGGCCTTCAGGCGCGCGCGGTCGCGCTGCAAATCGGCCAACGGCAAAGCCATGAAGGCTTCGATACGCGCGCGCAGGGTGCGGTATGCCGATACAAAGGCCGCATCAATTTCTGCGTCCGTGCCCCGCGCGTGCGCAGGGTCCTCCACGCCCCAATGGGTGCGCAGTACCGGTCCAAGGTAAGCCGGGCAAGTCTCCCCTGCAGCACTGGAGCAGACGGTCACAACGATGTCGGGAGTCTGGGGGAGGTTTTCCCACGACTTGCTATGCAAGCCGTCTGTCGCAATGCCTTCGCGTGCGAGCAAGGCGAGTGACCGTGGATGGACTTGGCCTGTGGGCTGGCTGCCTGCGCTCATCGCGCTCCAACCCGGTGGCGCGAGGTGATTGAACGTCGCTTCGGCCAAGATCGAACGGCAGGAGTTGCCGGTGCAGAGGAAGAGAACGTTCATGGTCCGCTGGCCCGTTGGTAGAAGTGTGAATGCGTCACAATCGTCAATACCTGTACGTTTCAACGAATATGGAAATGATAGACCATATTCGGCGCGGGAGTCCACGGCTACCGTCGCCGGGAAGGTAGCAATTTCCAGGAATCGTTTGATGCCAGTCAATAACTGTTACTGACGAGTTGCTACGGCAGAGGCAAGCGCTACCGTTGACGCCCCGATTCCTACGGGCCGGGAATTACTTCGGACGAAGTCCGAGGTGGGCGGTGACAAACGTGGCGACGGCCTGCGGTGCCCCGAGGTCCAATACCGGAAGTGGGCATGAAACCTCGCCGTCGGCGGCGAGGGCGACGACGGAAGGGCAGTTTGGCCACAGCATCGGACGGCCAAGCGATGGCCGGAATACTTCGATCATGGGGATAGGTGCATTGCGAAACCCTTCGAACAGCACGATGTCGACGCCAGCCATGCGCTGTGCGAGCGCAAGCGGTGTCGGTTCGGGTTCGGTATCGTATTCATGCAGTAGCGCCCAGCGGCGGTCGCCTACCATCATCACCTCACGGCAGCCCGCTTCGCGCAAGCGCCATGAATCCTTGCCCGGGCGATCCAGATCGAAGCCGTCGTGCGCGCGCTTGATCGCCGAGACGGTGAAGCCGTCCAGCCGCAGGCAATCGATGATGTCGGTAATGAGCGTCGTCTTGCCAGCGCCGGAGCGCCCGACGAAGCCAAACAGCGCAGGTATTGAGTGAAGATCGTCTGACATGTAGGGAGTGCGCGGAGACTTGATTGAAGATGGGCCCTTCCATCCTACCAGCCGCAGCCGGACGGATTCCCCGGAAAAAGAGGGCGCCTCGCAAGGCGCCCAATGTGCATCAACGCGGTGGAGGAGACCGCGTTTCCCGTTTACACCCGGTCGTAACGCCGACTCTTGAAGCTGATGGTCTCCCGATGCTCGGCGCCACCGCCGATGCGCCGGATGCTCGCCCACGTCCCCTTGTAGTAGGGAATGATGTTGCGATCGGTCCAGTTGGTGGTCACGTCGCCCTGAACACCGTTGCCGTAGCCGAATTGCATGAACGTCTGGCCGGCTTCTGGTCGGGCTCCGGATACGCCATGGCAGTCGTCGTGCCCCACTCGTTGAAGACCTCGACGATGTCGCCGGCCTCGATCTTGAGTGAGGCCATGTCCTCCGGATTCATTTCGATGATCGACATCGGATAGCGGCCGCTTACGAAGCGTTGTACTTGTTGTGGTAGCCCGTTTGCCAGACTTCGTTGATGCGCCCGTTGTTGATCCAGAACCGGTGCTTCGCCTTGAGATCCGCAACGGGCTTGGGCAGGCCCGGCCACGGCGAGGGCAGGAACTTCGCCTTGCCGTCAGCCGTGTCGAACTTGCCGTCCATGTAGAGCATCTCGGTGCCGATCAGCTTGCCGTCCTTGTACTCCTTGATCGGTAGCTGCACGCCGTTGTTGCCCATCACGCGCAGCCGCTCGTAGGTAGCGAGGTTGCCGGTGCCGCCGCCCTGGCTGTCGATGGGGGGCGATCCCGGCTGGCCGGCGCGGCGGAAGCCGTCGTTGAAGGCATCCTCCTCGGTCTTCCATTCGAAGCCGTCGAAGCGCGCTGCCATGGTCGCGTTGCCCTCGGTCTGATACATGGCGCTTCAGCGTGTTGGCAATCGCGGCAGCGATCAGGCAATCCGCCTTGGCCGTGCCAGGCGGGTCCATGAATTTCTGGGACAGCCGGCAGCGACGTTCGCCGTTCATCGACGTGAGATTCATCTCGCCCGGGATGCGCGGCCGGCAGCAGCAGCTCGACGCCTCGGAGAACATCACCGGATAAAGATCGATGGTCGTCACGAACAGCCCGCCCTTGTCGCAGGCGTCGACGATCACGTCGATCATCTGGGCCGTGGTCGCGCCGCGCGCCTTGTCCATCGCGTCCTTTACGATGTTGGCGCGGCGGTGGATCTCGGTGCGATACGCCTGGGCGTTCAGCGTCGTCTGGAAGTTATTGCAGCCCCACGCGGTCAGCATCTTGCCCTTGCCCTTCATCAACTCCTCGTCGATGAAGATCTTGCTGTTGCCGGGGTAGGGCGGGCGCGTGTAGCCCTCCTGGTGACCGCCCATCCGGACAACAGCCGGTGCCGCGGCGGCCGACGTTGCGCGTCGCAAGCACGAGATCGACGAGCGCCGACTGGATCAGGTAGTTGTCGTTGCCCCAGATGATGCCTTTCTCGTAGGCGTGCATCGTCCTGGGCAGCACGCCGGGCGCTTTCGGCTTGTACGCCCATTCGGCGGCCTGTCTGAGCTTGGCCACGGGGATGCCGGTGATACGGCTGCACTCGTCGAGCGACAGCTTGTTGGCAGCGACCGCCGCGTCAAACCCGGTTGTGTTCTTGGCGATGAATTCGCGGTCGATCCAACCTTGCTCGACGACGTACGTGAAAAGGCCATTGAACAACGCGATGTCGGTACCCGGCTGGATGTCGAGATGCAGCATGCGGTCCTTGGCCACCTGCTCGGCGATCGCAATCGTGTTGGTCCGCCGCGGGTCGACGAAGATGACCCGAGTGGGCGGCGTCGGCTCGTTGGGGAACCACTGCTTGCGCTTGTCGGCAGTCCCGCCCTGCAGGTTCGGTATCCAGTGCGCGAGGAAGTAGTTGGTCTGCGTTTCGTACTGGTTCGCGCCGATGCCCATGATGCAGTCCGCGACTTCCGCGTCTTCGTACGAATTGTTGAGCTCGCCGACGCCCATGTCGCGCGTTGCGTGGCACTCCGAGTTGTAGGCCGGCCGGTTGTGGATGCGCACCATCGGCGTTTGCAGCGCGGTGAACATCAGCTTGCCGGTGCCCCAGGTGTTCTCGAACCCGCCGCCCGCTCCACCGTGGTCGAAGCAATTGAATACGAGCCCGGAGGGGCCATCCTTGTCGAGTATCTTCTTCGCGACGCCGCAATAGATCGCCAGCGCGTCGTCCCAGGTCGTGTCCACCCACTGCGCGCCGGTAAACAGCCGCGGTGACTTGAGCCGCGCCTTGGCGTCGCCGCTGGGGTTGTACATGTAGGTGGCCATCTGGCCACCGCGCACGGACGACAGCCCCTGGTTGACGGTGCACGCCTTGTCCGGCAGGACCATCACGTTGTAGCGGCGCCCGTCCGAATCCTCGACGAGGTTGTGCATCGCCGGCGTCATGATCTGCGTCAGCGGCGCGACTTGCGTGCGGAAGTCGACGCCGAGCGCGTTCTGGTTCGGCGCGCGGCCGCCTTCGCGATTCTCGTCCCACTTGTACACGTGGTAGCCGCAGCCCACGATGCAGAAGTGGCAGGTCAGATTGGTTTTCTGAGCGTTAACCGGCGGCAGCGGCACGCGGTCCTTGAATTGCGCCATGGTGTCGCCTCCTCAAAGGATGTTGGATTGACGGCCGTAGATCAGGCCGCTCGACCGCGACGGCCGTCACGGTGCCGGCGGTCGCGTCGTATTCGAGCACGATGCGCGGGAGATCCTCCGTGGCCTGGCCGCAAACCATCTGCCCGGCCTTCTCGGCGTCGAAGGTGCTGAAGTGGCAGGGGCACTTGAAACAGCGCGACTTCGCGTCGTAGGCCACCGGACAGCCCATGTGGGTGCACAGCGTGCTGTACGCGACGATGTCCCGGCCGGGCCCAACGCCGCCTTCGACCGGCGTCCCCATTCTGATAACCGTGCATGGCGACGCATCGTCGGGGTAGCTGAACGCGACCGCTTGGCCGACGGCCATCTTCGCCGCCGCACCCAATGCCTTGCGCGGATAGGGGAGAACCGTGTTGCCGGCGTCGGCCGCAGTTGCGGCCAAGGCCGCATCCGGAATCGCGCCAGTAACCAATCCGGCCCCTGCTGCAAGGCCACCCGAAACTTTGAAGAATTGCCTCCGCGAGAGCTGTGTCGCTCATCGTCTGTCCTCCAAGGATTATTGTCGTGGACCAACCGTCGGCGTTACCCTGTCTGCGTTGCAGATTCCGTTCCCGTGGTGGACCCACGGACTAGGCGTGCGAAATCAGAAGGTTATCCAGCCGGTGCGGGCATGACGTTACCGATTGGTAACGGATCGTCCGTCCGTGGCGGGAAAGCGGTCACCGCCGGGTAACCGCGCATGAGATCGAGAATTATTTGCCTAGAATTGCCCAGCCGCGGCGATCACGAAGGAAGGAGCGAACACGACCATGAACGACGAGCGTCCATTGCAGCTCTCGAGACGCGGATTCTGTGCCGCAGCGCTTTGTCTCGCGGCGGGCGTGCCTCGCGTCGCGCTGGGTGGTACGGATACGCCGATTCGCATTGGCACGACTTCGGTCATCCTCGACAATCAGGTCGGCTTTCTGCACGCATGGCGCGACTACCTGCAGCCCCGGCTGGGTCGTCCAGTCACGTTTCTGCAACGTGGCAGTTATCGCGAGATCACGTCGCTGCTTTTGGGGGACGAGCTGGATTTTGCGTGGGTCTGCGGGTATCCGTACGTGCGCAATCGCGCCGCGTGGGAACTGGTCGCGTTGCCGAACTATGGCGGCAAACCGTTGTATCGGTCGTATTTAATCGTGCCGGCCACCGATACGGGCGCGCACGCGGCCGTATCGGTCGCCGGCACGATACGAAATATGACCGATACAGCGGTTTGCCGCCATAGTTCGGCAACGCGACCAGTTCCCACGCGGCGCGATTGCGCACGTCGTACCCGCACACCCACGCGAAATCCAGCTCGTCTCCCAACAGCAACGATGTGATCTCGCGATAGCTGCCACGTTGCAGGAACGTGACCTGGACGACCCAGCCGGGGCTGCAGGTAGTCGCGCCATGCGTGCAGAAAGCCGACCTGATTGTCGAGGATGACCGAAGTGGTGCCGATGCGAATCGGCGTTAGTACCACCCAGCGCGACGCGAGGCACGCCCGCCGCGAGACCAAGCGCTGCGGCACAGAATCCGCGTCTCGAGAGCTGCAATGGACGCTCGTCGCTCATGGCTGTTCGCTCTTTCTTCGTGATCGCCGCGGCTGTGCAATTCTAGGTAAATAATTCTCGATCTCATGCGCGGTTACCCGGCGGTGACCGCTTTCTCGCCACGGACGGACGATCGGTTACCAATCGGTAATGTCATGCCCGCACGGGCTGGATAACGTTCTGATTTCGCACGCCTAGTCCGTGGGCCCACCACGGGAACGGAATCTGCAACGCAGACAGGGTAACGCCGACGGTTGGTCCACGACAATAATCCTTGGAGGACAGACGATGAGCGACCCGCTCTCGCGGAGGCAATTGCTCGAAGTTTCGGGCGGCCTTGCGGCGGGGCCGGATTGGTTACGGGCGTGATTCCGGATGCGGCGTTGGCCGCGACTGCAGCCGACGCCGGCAATACGGTTCTCCCGTATCCGCGCAAGGCATTGGTCGCGGCTCGGCGCAGATGGCCGTCGGCCAAGCGGTCGCGTTTACCTACCCCGACGAGTCGTCGCCGTGCGCGGCTATCAGAATGGGGACACCGGTCCACGGCGGCGTTGGGCCCGACCGGGACATCGTCGCTTACAGCACCCTGTGCACGCACATGGGCTGTCCGGTCGCCTACGACGCGACGCCAGCGCGTGCTTCAAGTGCCCGTGCCACTTCAGCACGTTCGACGCCGAGAAGGCCGGACAGATGATCTGCGGCCAGGCCACCGAGAATCTCCCGCGCATCGTGCTCGAGATACAACGCAAGGACGATACCGTGACGGCCGTCGCCATCGACGGCCTGATCTACGGCCGTCAGTCCAACATTCTCTGAGGAGGACGACACCATGGCGCAATCAAGGATCGTGTGCCGCTGCCCCCGGTCAATGCGCAGAAGACCAATCTGACCTGCCACTTCTGCATCGTCGGGCTGCGGCTACCACGTCTACAAGTGGGACGAAAACACCGAGGGCGGACGCGCGCCGCATCAGAACGCGCTGGGCGCTCGATTTCCGCAAGCAGGTGCCGCCGCTGACGCAGATCATGACGCCGGCGATGCACAACGTCATCGAGGACAGCGGACGGCCGGCGCTACAACATCATGGTCCTCCCCGACAAAGCGTGCACCGTCAACCAGGGGCTGTCGTCGGTGCGCGGCGGCCAGATGGCCACGTATATGTACAACCCGAGCGGCGATGCCAAGGCGCGGCTCAAGACGCCGCGGCTGTTCACCGACGGCGCAGTGGATCGATACGACCTGGGACGACGCGCTGGCGATCTACTGCGGCGTCGCCAAGAAGGTGCTCGACACCGACGGCCCGCTCCGGGCTCGTGTTCAACTGCTTCGACCACGGCGGCGCGGGCGGCGGATTCGAGAACACCTGGGGCACCGGCAAGCTGATGTTCACGGCGCTGCAGACGCCGATGGTGCGCATCCACAACCGGCCCGCCTACAACTCCGAGTGCCACGCGACGCGCGACATGGGCGTCGGCGAGCTCAACAATTCCTACGAGGACGCGGAAGCTCGCCGACTGCATCATGGGCATCGGCGCGAACCAGTACGAGACGCAGACCAACTACTTCCTCGCGCACTGGATTCCGAACCTGCAGGGCGGAACTGCGGACAAACGCAAGAAGTGGTTCCCCAACGAGCCGCTGCCGGCGACGCGGGTCATCTTCGTCGATCCCGCGGCGGACCGACACGATCGCCGTCGCCGAGCAGGTGGCGAAGGACCGCGTGCTGCATCTCGACATCGAGCCGGGCACCGACATCGCGCTGTTCAACGGCCTGTTTCACCTACGTCGTCGAGCCAGGGCTGGATCGACAAGGACTTCATCGCCAAGTACACCAACGGCTTCGACGCCGCCGTGGCTGCCAACAAGCTCTCGCTCGACGAGTGCAGCCGCATCACCGGCGTGCCGGTGGCGAAGCTCCAGCAGGCCGCCGAATGGGCGTACAAGCCGAAGGCGTCCGGCGTGCCGCCGCGGACGATGCACGCCTACGAGAAGGGCATCATCTGGGGCAACGACAACTATCTGATCCAGTCGGCGCTGGTCGACCTCGTGCTCGCGACGCACAACGTCGGCCGGCGCGGCACCGGCTGTCGTGCGCATGGGCGGACACCAGGAGGGCTACACGCGGCCGCCCTACCCCGGCAACAGCAAGATCTTCATCGACGAGGAGTTGATGAAGGGCAAGGGCAAGATGCTGACGGCGTGGGGCTGCAACAACTTCCAGACCACGCTCAACGCCCAGGCGTACCGCACCGAGATCCATCGTCGCGCCAACATCGTGAAGGAAGCGATGGCCAAGGCGCGCGGCGCGACCACGGCGCAGATGGTCGACGTGATCGTCGACGCCTGCAACAAGGGCGGCCTGTTCGTCACCACGATCGATCTCTATCCGGTGATGTTCTCCGAGGCCTCGCACCTGCTGCTGCCCGCCGCTCACCCAGGTGAGATGAATCTCACGTCGATGAACGGCGAGCGTCGCTGCCGCCTGTCCGAGAAGTTCATGGATCCACCTGGCACGGCGAAAGCCGATTGCCTGATCGCGGCCGCGATCGCCAACACGCTGAAGGCGCATGTACCAGGCCGAGGGCAATGCGACGATGGCGGCGCGCTTCGACGGCTTCGAATGGAAGACCGAGGAGGATGCGTTCAATGACGGCTTCCGCCGCGCCGGCCAGCCGGGATCGCCACCGATCGACAGCCAGGGCGGCGGCACCGGCAACATCGCCACCTATGAGCGGCTGCGCGCGATGGGCAACAACGGCGTGCAGCTGCCGATCAAGGAGTACAAGGACGGCAAGCTGATCGGCACCGAGATGCTCTACATGGACGGCAAGTTCGACACGGCGGACGGCAAGGCGAAATTCCTGCCGTCGCCGTGGCCGGGACTGCCGAAGCCGGTCGCCGACCTCAAGGCGAAGCACCAGTTCTGGATCAACAACGGGCGCATCAACGAGGTCTGGCAGACCGGCTACCACAACAAGTACAACGCTTACGTGCGCGGCCGCTAGCCGATGTCGATCATCGAGATGAATCCGGAGGACATGGCCTCGCTCAAGATCGAGGCCGGCGACATCGTCGAGGTCTACAACGACTGGGGCTCGACCTTCGCGATGGCCTATCCGGAACCCGACCAGAAGCCGGGCCAGACGTTCATGCAGTTCGGCTACGACAACGGCGTGCAGGGCGACGTGACGACCAACTGGACCGACCGCAACATCATCCCGTACTACAAGGGAACGTGGGCCAGCATCCGCCGGGTCGGCGGTGGCGACGAGCACCGCGAGACGATCAGCTTCAAGAGCCGACGCTACGATCGGGTGTAAACGGGAAACGCGGCCTCCTCCTCCGCGTTGAAGGCACATTGGGCGCCTTGCGGGGCGCCCTCTTTTTTCCGGGGAATCCGTCCGGCTGCGGCTGGTAGGATGGAAGGGTCCCTCTTCAATCAAGTCTCCGCGCACTCCCTACATGTCAGACGATCTTCACTCAACACCTGCGCTGTTTGGCTTCGTCGGTCGCTCCGGCGCCGGCAAGACGACGCTCATTACCGACATCATCGATTGCCTGCGGCTGGACGGCTTCACCGTCTCGGCGATCAAGCGCGCGCACGACGGCTTCGATCTGGATCGCCCGGGCAAGGACTCATGGCGATTGCGCGAAGCCGGCTGCCGTGAGGTGATGATGGTAGGCGACCGCCGCTGGGCGTTACTGCATGAATACGATACCGAACCCGAACCGACACCGCTTGCGCTCGCACAGCGCATGGCTGGCGTCGACATCGTGCTGTTCGAAGGGTTTCGCAATGCACCGATCCCCATGATCGAAGTATTCCGGCCATCGCTTGGCCGTCCGATGCTGTGGCCAAACTGCCCTTCCGTCGTCGCCCTGGCCGCGGATGGCGAGGTTGTATGCCCATTTCCGGTTCTGGACCTCGGGGCACCGCAGGCCGTCGCCACGTTTGTCACCGCCCACCTCGGACTTCGCCCGAAGTAATTCCCGAGCCGTAGGAATCGGGGCGTCAATGGTAGCGCTGGCCTCTGCCGTAGCAACCCGTCAGTAACAGTTATTGACCGGCATCAAACGATTCCTGGAAATTGCTACCTTCCCGGCGACGGTAGCCGTGGACTCCCGCACCGATATGGTCTATCATTTCCATATTCGTTGAAACGTACAGGTATTGACGATTGTGACGCACTCACACTGCTACCAACGGGCCCGCGGACCATGAACGTTCTCTTCCTCTGCACCGGCAACTCCTGCCGTTCGATCTTGGCCGAAGCGACATTCAATCACCTCGCGCCACCGGGTTGGAGCGCGATGAGCGCAGGCAGCCAGCCCACAGGCCAGGTCCATCCCCGGTCACTCGCCCTGCTTGAACGCGAAGGCATTGCGACCGACGGCTTGCATAGCAAGTCGTGGGAAAACCTCCCCCAAACTCCCGACATCGTTGTGACCGTCTGCTCCAGTGCTGCAGGGGAGACTTGCCCGGCTTACCTTGGACCGGTACTGCGCACCCATTGGGGCGTGGAGGACCCTGCGCACGCGCGGGGCACGGACGCAGAAATTGATGCGGCCTTTGTATCGGCATACCGCACCCTGCGCGCGCGTATCGAAGCCTTCATGGCTTTGCCGTTGGCCGATTTGCAGCGCGACCGCGCGCGCCTGAAGGCTGAACTGGATCGAATCGGCAGGATGTTCTCGTAACCAACGTTACAAAATCTGACTGAGGTGCCTATGTCCACCCTTCAAGTGTTTGACCCGCCCATGTGCTGCGCGACCGGCGTTTGCGGTCCAACGGTCGATCCGAATGTCGTGCAGTTTGCCGCCGATCTCGACTGGCTCGCAACGCGCGGGGTGACAATCCGACGCTTCAATCTCGCGCAGGAGCCGACGAGCTTCGCCGAAAACGCCGCCGTCAAGGCATTGCTCGCCCGCTCAAATGGGGCCGAATTGCCGGCGATTGTCGTCGACGGCGCCGTCGTCGCCAGCGGCCGTTATCCGACGCGCGACGAACTTGCCGCGTTCGCCGGGCTTGCTGCCGGTGTCGCCGTTGACATGCGCACGCTCGCGCCTGGCGAACAGAAGGTCTCGGGTTCCACCTGCTGCGGCGGTGCGGCGGCGACGCACGCGGCAAAGGCCAAGAGCTGCTGCTGAACCGTGCTCGGGCATGTCATCATGAAATTCCTCGACCAACCGCCACGCTTCCTCTTTTTCACGGGCAAGGGCGGTGTCGGCAAGACCTCGATTGCCTGCGCTGCCGCAATCCAGCTTGCCGAAGCAGGACGCCAGGTTCTTCTTGTCAGCACCGATCCGGCCTCCAACGTCGGGCAGGTGTTCGGAATCAGTATCGGCAATCGCATCACACCCATCCCCGAAGTCGCCTGGACTGTCCGCGCTCGAAATCGACCCGCAGGCAGCTGCACAGGGGTACCGCGACCGCATTGTCGGGCCGGTGCGAGGTGTTTTGCCCGACGCGGTCGTCAAGGGCATCGAAGAACAGCTCTCCGGCGCCTGCACCACGGAGATCGCGGCCTTCGACGAGTTCACCGGGCTGCTGATCGATTCGCCGGTGACTGCCGCTTACCAGCACATCATCTTCGATACGGCCCCAACCGGGCACACGATTCGGCTGCTGCAACTGCCTGGCGCCTGGAGCGGGTTCCTCGAAACCGGCAAAGGCGATGCGTCATGCCTTGGGCCGCTGGCGGGCCTGGAAAAGCAGCGCGCCCATTACAAAGAAGCGGTTGATGCCCTGGCCGATGCCGGCCGCACCCGTTTGATTCTGGTGGCCCGCGCTCAGCCAGCCACGCTGCGCGAAGTTGCGCGCACTCGTGAAGAACTCGCGGCGATTGGCCTTCCGCAGCAGTATCTGATCATTAACGGTGTTCTGCCTCAAGCCGAAGCGACGCGCGACCCGTTGGCGGCGGCGATTTACGCGCGTGAACAAGCGGCACTGGCGGCGATTCCGGAGTCGCTCAGGGCGTTGCCATGCGACCAAATCGCACTCAAGCCCTTCGACCTGGTCGGTCTGGCCGCACTCCGCCAATTGCTGTCATCAGCGCCTTCGGCTGTGAGCACAAACATCGAGGCTCCAGTCGCGTTCGCGACACCCAGCCTTTCCAACCTCGTGAACAGTATTGCCGAGGACGGTCACGGTCTCGTCATGCTGATGGGCAAGGGTGGCGTGGGCAAAACGACATTGGCTGCGGCGGTGGCCGTGGAACTGGCCCGTCGTGGCCTGCCTGTGCATCTCACCACTTCCGACCCAGCTGCGCATTTGACGGAAACACTGAGCGGATCACTCCCCAACCTCGCTGTCAGCCGGATCGAGCCGCATGTGGAGACCGAACGCTACCGCCAGCATGTACTGGCCACCAAGGGCGCGCAACTCGATGCGCAAGGACGAGCCATGCTAGAAGAAGACTTGCGCTCGCCCTGCACCGAGGAAATCGCGGTGTTCCAGGCGTTTTCGCGAATCATCCGGGAAGCGGGCAAGAAATTCGTCGTGATGGACACGGCGCCGACCGGACACACGCTGCTGCTGCTCGATGCAACCGGCGCATATCATCGGGACATCGCTCGCCAGATGGACAAGACTGGAATGCACTTCAGCACGCCAATGATGCAGCTGCAGGACCCGAAGCAGACCAAGGTGCTGCTCGTTACGCTGGCCGAGACCACGCCGGTACTCGAAGCGGCCAACCTCCAAGACGATTTGCGCCGCGCGGGCATCGAACCATGGGCTTGGATCATCAACAACAGCGTAGCTGCGGCGTCTCCCCGTTCGCCTCTGTTGCGCGAGCGCGCCGCCCACGAACGGCGAGAGATCGATGCAGTGGCCACCCGGCACGCACGGCGCTACGCCGTCGTCCCGATGATGCGCGAAGAGCCGGTCGGTGTGGAGCGGTTGCTGGAGCTGGCAAACGGACACAGTCACGTCACCGAGGAGGCATGACATGCCGCAGAGACCCTACAACGTGCTGTTCATTTGCACCGGCAATTCGGCGCGCAGCATCATGGCGGAGGTGATTCTGAATCATCTTGGCCGGGACCGCTTCCGAGCGTTCAGCGCGGGTAGCCATCCCCGCGGTGAAGTCCATCCGCTCACCCTCCAGGTGCTCGCCGGGCAAGGCTACGCCGTGGACGGCCTGCGCAGCAAGAGCTGGACCGAGTTCGCGGGTCGGTCTGCATCGGCGATGGATTTCATCTTCACCGTATGCGATCAGGCGGCTGGTGAGGCATGTCCGGCATGGCCGGGACAGCCGATCACGGCTCACTGGGGATTCGCCGATCCCGCCACGGTCGCTGGTGATCCGGAGCATCAGCTCAAAGCGTTTACCCAGGCGCAATTTCAGATCGCCAGCCGCATCCGCCTCTTGCTAAATCCGATGTCGCTGGGTAACTACGGATATTTATTTTTTAGATTTTTAAATTTTATAGTAATTTATGGTTTTGCAGGTATTGATTAGTGGGTCTAAAATATAGTTTGTAAGTTGCATTATGGGCTGATAAGATATTAGTTTAGAGAAAAATAATAGCTTATATAGTTGGAATTTATATTATGTAGTAGGAGCGCACTCCATCTAAGCGCTGGAATACTACATAGGAGCCTGCCGATGGACAAGCTGGATCGCATGTCATTGCAAGCGAGATTGCAGGAGTTGGGTGAGCGGAGCAGCGAGAAGGTTTGAATGTTCAGGCGTCTGAAAGAATCGAAGTAGGTCCACCCAAATAGCTTCGCAACGCATCCATGAGCGCCATTACCAAAAAGCTCTCGTTTCTCGACAGGTATCTGACCGTCTGGATCTTCGCGGCCATGGCCCTGGGCGTCGGCCTCGGCTTTTTCGTGCCGGGCATCGAAGGCTTCATCAACCGCTTCCAGGTCGGAACAACCAACATCCCCATTGCGGCCGGCCTGATGTTGATGATGTACCCGCCCTTTGCGAAGGTGCGTTACGAGGAACTGCCCGATGTCTTCCGGGACAAGAAGGTACTGGGGCTTTCACTCGTGCAGAACTGGATCGTCGGGCCGGTGCTGATGTTCGCCCTGGCGATGATCTTTCCTGCACGACAAACCGGAATACATGGTCGGTCTCATCATGATCGGCCTGGCGCGCTGCATCGCGATGGTGATCGTCTGGAACGAGCTCGCCAAGGGTTCCACGGAGTATGCGGCGGGTCTCGTCGCTTTCAACTCCATCTTTCAGGTGCTGTTCTTCAGCGCCTATGCATGGTTGTTCATCACCGTGCTTCCGCCGTTCTTCGGGATGTCTGGTGCCGTCGTGGATATCTCGATCGGTCAGATCGCCGAGAGCGTCTTCATCTATCTCGGCATTCCGTGCATCGCCGGCGTGTTGACCCGCGTCATCATGCTGCGCTTTGTCTCGAAGGATTGGTATCACACCCATTTCGTGCCGAAGATCGGGCCGATAACGCTGATTGCGCTGCTGTTCACCATCGTTGTCATGTTCAGCCTGAAGGGCAAGCTGATCATCAGCATTCCGCTGGATGTGGTTCGGATCGCCATCCCCCTTCTGATCTACTTCATCGTGATGTTCCTCATTTCGTTCTTCATGAGCATGCGCTTGGGCGCGAATTACGAAAAGAGCGCCACCCTCTCCTTCACTGCCGCCAGCAACAATTTCGAACTGGCCATCGCCGTTGCCGTCGCGGTCTATGGAATCAATTCCGGCGCGGCATTCGCAGCCGTCATCGGGCCCCTCGTCGAGGTGCCGGTCATGATCGGCCTGGTCAATGTCGCGCTGCTGTTTCAGAGGAAATATTTCGCTCCGGCTTGACCGTAGGACTGCCGTCCCTGTCGACACGGTCGGGAGGCGAAGGCAGCGATTAGCGGGGAACCAAGCCGTCTTCGGCGAATGCCGACGCTACACCTTGCGGTTGGCGTCGTCTGATCCTGGCTGGAGGATGTCGTTCACCCAAGAGTAGGCCGCCATCGCCGCCGGGAAACCGAGTGTCGTGATCGCGAGCAGAACGACCTGCCGAATGTCGGCGTCGGCGATTCCTTCTTCACGGGCCTGCCGGGCGTGCGAATGGACCGCGCCCTCGGATCCCGCGCCGACGGCCAAAGCCAGCTTCAGCAGTCGACGGGTTCGGGTATCGAGCTTTCCCGCGTTCGCGACCGACTTCCCAAGCGCAGCGTAGTTCTCCCAGACATCCGGGTAATCGTCGGCAAGCCGGCCGGCGCCTGAGGGGGGCAGCTTGGTCATGCGTTTCTCCTTGAAGTGAGTGGGTGGTACCGCGTCAACCCTGATCGGGCATTGCGTCACGCATCGTGGCATCTGCCCGACACGGCATGCAGAGTTTCAACCGCTCGATTCCCTCCTGCTGGATCAGCGGATGTTCCTTTACCAGATTCCATGCTGCGCATCAGTGTCCGGCGACTGATGAAGGGAGTGCCACATCGGATGCACTTGAAGGGCTCATCGGCAAATAGCACTCTCGATTCCTCGCGCACCTCGCGAGCCAGCGTGATCTGCGGAATCAGCTGTATGGCGTGCTCAGGACAGCCGCGTTCGCACAGCCCGCACTGGACGCAGCGGGACTCGGTGAACCGCAGCTCGGGCAGCGCGTCGCTTCCGTTCGAGAGCGCATAGGTGGGACACAGGTTCACGCACGCAAAGCAAAGGGTGCACCGTTCCTTGCTCACAGCCACAGCGCCGATTGAAGATCGCTCCGGGAGCCTCACGGGTACATTTGATGGTGTCTTGCTCTGGGCAAGGTGATCGAGCGCGGCGTATAGCGTCGACCGCTTGCTTTCCGCTGTCAGCGGGCCCGCGATGGTGCCGATGGAAGTAGGCGGGGCGGGCGAGAGCGTCTGCGCTCCCTCGATCAAGACGATGCGGCTGGGCGGCTCGCCGAGTTCGGCAAGAACGGCATGGGCCATGGCGATTTCGTCACGGAGCGCATGCAGCGACGCCTGCGGCGTATGTCGCACCGGCGACGAGCACGACTTGGGTAGCGCCCCAAGCCAGGGTCGCGAACCATGCCTCGATCCCGAAGGAGGCCAGCGCATGAACCGGATGCGACAACACGTCGGGCGCGCCAGCAGGGATTGCGTCGCACTGGACGGCGCGCCTTCCGCCGAGACCACGACAAGCCGCGGCGCCGACGCGCCGGCCGCGCGCCACGCCTCAAGCATGACCCGAACCGTCTCCAGTGTCGTTGCGGCTGGCGGATACGCGTAGCGCACCGCTCCGTCGGGACAGACCGCCGTGCAGGTCCCGCAGCCTTGACAGAGAAACGGATCGAATTTCACTTTGGCGCCGGCGCTCACGATGGCGCCGGCCGGGCAGGCATCGAGGCATCGGGTGCAGCCGGTCACACTCGCCGCGCCATGCGTGCATCGCTCGGGCTCATAACCAAAGTAGCGCGGCTTGTGCGAAGCGCCAGGTTGAGCGCGGATGCTTTCAATGGCGACGCGGAGTTCCGCCTCGTCGCGCGGCGCGTAATAGCCGAGCGGCTGCACTTCGTGCGCAAGCAACGGTGGCTCGTTCAGGTCGAGGACGAGGTCGAAGCGGCGGTCCTCGTTCCACCCGAAGCGACCGGCGTCGACCAGCTCGCCCTTGAGGGGAACCGAGGTCGCTGAAAAGTACCCGAGGTGACCGGACAACGATGTAATTGGCGCCGCGACCACCCGCAGGTTGGGTCCGACGGCCGCATCATCCGGCGCGCCCGGTATGAAGGCGACGACACGCAGCGGTGCTGAGAGCCGACCGAGCACACTCAGCGCGCGGTCCGCCTTGCCGGTCACCAGGACGGTGCCACGCGACGTAAACGTGACCGTCTCGGGAGACACAACGGGGACGCGCTTCGCGGCTTCGGCAGCGGCTGCGCGTGCCGCCGCGAACGTGGTCGTATCGTGGGAAAGGCTGGTCACGTCAAATGTCACGCCGAAGAGCGCCGCAAAGCGGGCGCGGTCGCGACAGCTTATACGCTCGCCGTCGCACGTAGCGTGGCGTCGACGTTTTGCCGGTCGAGCGTCAAGACAGCCCCCGTCATGCGCGCCAGTGCGCCGAAGAAGGGCACGTGGGTTTCGGTTGCCATACGCTCGCAGTAGGTTGGCACCCAGAACAGCAAGTGGCCGTCGAGAAACGCCTGTTCCCGCTCCAGCAACGCCCGCGCCTGGTCCACCGCGGAAGCGTCCCAGGCAGCGCTCTCATTGGCCGCAAGCAGGGCCATGAAGCGCAACTCGACGGCCAGGTGATCCTGCGGAACGGCGGGAACGTCGATTCGTTCGAAGCCGGCCTCACGGTAGGCGGCGGTCACGTTGGTGACGCGATCCTCACGCGGCTCGTTGCCCACATGCATCGATTCGTAGGGCGGGGTCGCGCCATAGGATGCGCCGAGCCCGGAGAACAGGCGAGCGTGCTCGACCGCCAGCGCATCGGCGTCGGATTGCTCCAGCGCCAATACGAGTTCGTCCAGACGATCCTTCAGCGGGAGGTCGGCTTCCGGCCGGGCAGCCTCGCGAGATCCGCGGACTATCCCGGCAATGCGATCTCGATCAGGGGCGTCGAGAAACAACTCGCTCAGCCACCAATAGGTCTGGCTGCGCTGTCTGGCGACTTGCGACAGCGCAGCCCCCTCCTCCGCTTCGATCACTTCGTCGCGCCGTACCAGGTCGGCTTGGCCGGCGCCTGGTGACACCCGAGACACAAGTGCCCGGTCGACCGGACCCGGTCCGCTCGCAGCCACTTCTGCGCCGCGCAGGAACAGTACGTCCTTCAGTTCGGCCGAGTGGCAGGTGTCACATGACATCTTGAGCTTCTGCGTATGGACGCGATGGAAAGCGCCTTTGACCGGATCGAGTGACTTGGCACTCGCCGCAGGCTTTGCGGCGGGCTTGGTCGTCGTCACGTCGGCTGCCGCGACTGGCAACGCGGCCATCGCCATCCCGAGCACGACTGCTGCGATCAGGCGCTTCATGATTTCGCTCCTTCGGCCAGCGCGTAGTAGACCTGCGGTCCCGTACCAAATTGCTTCTTGAGCTGCACGGCACCGGTGGCCTTGATCCGCTTGGAAACATCGCTGTTCGGGTCGTCGATGTCGCCGAACATGCGCGCCTGGACCGGGCAGACGAGATCGCAGGCCGGTGTGTACGCCTGATCCTTGCCGATCCGGTCGACCTTGCCGTCGGCGACTGCCTGGTCGAGCTTGTGCGCGCAGAACGTGCACTTCTCGACGACCTTGGCCTTCTTGCGATGCGTCGGGTGGCGATCCTTGTAGGCGAATCGTCTCGGCGCCGGACTTGCCTTGCCCGGGATAGAGTTCGGCCACGCTCTTGTTCAACTGCGGCACGCCGTACGGACACACCGCCGCGCAGTAGCCGCAGCCGATGCACTTGTCGTAGTCGACGAGCACCACGCCGAACTGGTTCTTGCTGATCGCCTTGGCACCCACCGCATCGCAGGCCGCCTTGCACGACGGCTGCTCGCAATGCATGCAGTTCATCGTGTTGTAGACCCGCTTGACCGCCGGATACGTCCCGACTTCGTATTCCACCATCACGTTCCATGGCGCATCGGGGGTGAAGTAGTTCTCAACCGCGCAGGCGGACACGCAGGCGCGACAGCCCATGCAGCGATTCTGGTCGATGAGTCTGACTAGCTTGGTCATGTCTGCGCTCTCCCGCTTACGCCTTGTAGACTTTGCACTTGGTGTCGTTGAACGAGTTGTGGCCGGAGATCAGGTCCGGGTGATATTCCAGCACCTGGTTGATCGCCGTCCCCTTGCGTCCCGCGGGAGAGTAGCCCGGACTCCACTGCCCGTAGTGGTACGACACGGCAATGGTATCGGGGCGGATACCCTGCACGACTTCAGCAGTGCCGTTGATCTTGCCAACGCGGGTCTCGATGGTGACCGTGTCGCCGCTTTTGACGCCGAGCTGCGCGGCGGTCGTCACGTTGATCGTCACGTAGTTGGTTGCCGCATCGGGACCCAGCGCCTGGTTCAGCATCGCATTGTTGACGGTGAAACCCGACTGGTTGCGGTACATCCGCTTGTGCGTGACGACGTAGAACGGGAAACCGGTGGCCTCGCGATGCGGCGTCGGGAACGCGTGGTCCTTGTTCGGCAGCGGCGAGTAGGCGATCTTGTATTTGGGCAGGTCGATCTTCGTGAGATCGTTCTTCTTCGCGATGCCCTCGACCTTGTAGTACGTATCGATCAACTGGTCCGCGTAGAGCTTGATCTTGGCCTTGCCAGGACCCTTGAACTTGTCTTCGGCACCGCCCAGGTACTTGCTCTTGGCGTTCTTCTTGCTGCCAACGAAACCCTGTTCGATGGCAACCGAGAACTCCTTCTTCGTCTTGTCGGCCCAGATGATCTCGACGCCTTCCCTCTGCGTATAGTCGCGGCCGGGCTTGAACGTGACTTCCTTGAGGCCCCACGACTTGTTGCATTCCTCGGCGAACTTGTCGCGCATGTCGAGCCGCTTCGAGATCTCCCACAGGATTCCGAACGCGTCCCACTCGAGGTTGTAGGGGTTGGTCATCGGCTGCCGGATCGCATTGTGACCAGTGTCCGGCGTGCCGCGCGTCGGCGCGTAGTGCCACGATTCGAGGTAGGTCTTGTCCGGCAGCAGGATGTCGGCGAACCAGCAGTTCTCCGGTCATGATCACGTCGATCACGACGTTGAACGTCTTGGCCAGTCCGTCGAATTGCTGTCCCGAGTTCGGGATCGACATCGGGCGATTGCTGCCGTAGAAGATCTGCATCTCCGGCGTGTACGACAGGCCCCACGCCTTCGGGTCCTGCACGGTCAGGCACGGCGTCTGCGCGATGTGGTGGTTCGAATACGGGATAGAAGACGCTCTGCGCCAGGTCGGCGCGCTTCGGCGGGTACTCGCAGACGCTGACATCGAAGTACTGCGGCCGCGCGTACGCGCCGCCAAGAATCAGCCCGCCGACGGCGTCGATGTTGCCGACCAGCATGTTGAGGATGAGGCCCGTGCGCCAGCCCTGAACGCCGTATTCCTTCGCCGTCAGGCCGCGGAACGTGTACAGCACCGATGGGCGATAGCGCAGCTTGAGGCCGTCGATTTCGATCGTCTCGCCGATCCGCGCTTCCTTGGCGAACGTTTGCGCCAGCCGCGTGACGGTGGCGGCGGGAATGCCCGCGACTTCTTCGGCGTACGCCGGCGTGATGTCCTTGAGGCTGTCGGCGAGCACCTGGAATGCCGTGCGCATCGGCTTGCCGTCGACGGTGTAGCTACCCTTTAGCGCCGGCTTGACGCCCTCGACGTACGGCTTCGCCGAGCTGGTGACGGTGTCCCACACCAGTGGCGTCTTGCCGTCCTTGTCCTTGAGGATGATGCCGGCCGCGTCGACCAGTTGCGGTGCATTGGTGAACTCGACCAGGAACGGCTCGTCGATGGTGTTGGCGTCGATCATCACCTTCGCCATCGCCAGCAGCATCACGACATCCTTGCCCGGACGCACCGGCACCCACTCGTCGGCCTTGCCGGCGCAGGCAGAAAGCCTGGGCTCGACCACGACCGTCTTCATGGCGTTCTGCTCGCGGCTCATCGTCGACTGCCAATCGAGCCAGCGCGACGCCTGCTCGCCCTCGAAGTAGTTCGCGCCGCAGTTCAGGAAGAACTTCGTGTACTTGAGATCGGGCAGGATGCCGGCGCTCGCCCAAGTGAGCTCATCCGCGACGTGGCGCGCCGCTTCGCAGGCAGTGGTCCGGTGCACCATGTTCGGCGTGCCGAACGCCTTGGTGAAGGCTTCGCAGAACTGTTCCTGGATCAGGTACTTGCCCTGTCCGTGCTGCCATACCAGCTTGGACGGATTCTCGGTGCGGATCTTGGCGAGACGCTGCGTGATTTCGGTGAACGCATCGTTCCACGAAATCTCGACCCACTTCGGATCTTCGTCGCGACCCTTCTTCGGGTTGGTGCGCTTCATTGGCTTCTTGAGGCGGTACGGGTCGTACGTGTTCCACATCCCGGAGGTGCCCTTCGGGCAGATGCCGTGGTTGTAGAACTCGGCCCGCGCCGTGTCCGGATAGATCGTCCGCACGATTCCATTCACGACCGTGGCGTCAATGCCGCAGAAGTTCGGGCAGATCGCGCAGCCCGACTTGACGTGTTTGATGTCGATGGCCGGCGCAGCGACAGCGCCTTTGGCGGGCTGCGCAGCCTTTGCAGCCTGTGCAATGGTGTCGAAGCTGACGCCAGTCACCGCGACGCCGGACACTGCCCCCATCCCTTTCAAGAAACTGCGCCGCTGGAGTTCCATACCTTGTTGTCTCCCGTGTGGACCTGTTGCCTAACTCTCTGGCTGCACCATTGGCGGCCACATAGTCGGCATTTGACCCTTTTCCTTGCGTGGGTCGGTTGACACAGGTCAACTTGTTCGTATAGTTTGACTATCATGAAAACGTCTGGCGTACTCGTCGCCCTTGCCGCCTTGGCCCAGGAAACGCGGCTGGCGGTCTACCGGCTGCTCGTCGAACACGCTCCCGAAGGATTGCCCGCGGGCCAAGTGGCGGAGCGGCTCGGAATCCCTCCCGCCTCGCTGTCGTTTCACCTCAAGGAATTGACGCACGCAGGTCTGATCGTGCCGCGCCCGGACGGCCGATTCGTCTGGTACACCGCCGACCTCGACGCGATGAACGGCGTTGTCGGCTATCTGACCGAGAACTGCTGCCGGTCCAGCGCGGTGTGCGATCCCAAGTGCGCGCCGACGCCGCGACAAATTGCCGCGGTGGCTGTGCCGCCTCCGAAGCGGCGACGCTCCGCGTAGCGCGGTCCCACTGCCCGCGAGGTCTGGACCTACAGACCTTAGCCTGGCGAAGCATCTGAAAACCTCGGCAAGGCCAGATTGCGAAACGCGGTCCGTTTCACCTCTTGACACGCCCTTTATTTCGATTATCATAGAAATATGGAAAGAGCCTGATACGGAGAGGAGCCACCTTGGCTGCCAAAGAGGTGTCGGACGACGTACCCCGCTACGCGGACATGTTGTCGGCGATGGGAACCGAGCCGCGCCTGCGGATCATGCGGCTGCTCCTTTCCGCGCATCCCGGCGGCATGATCGTCGGCGACATCGGGACCGAGTTGGAGATCCCGAACTCGACGCTCTCGCACCACCTGGAAAAGCTCAAGAACGAGGACCTGGTCAACGTCCGCCGCGAAGGCACCTTCCTCTGGTATTCGGCCAACGCCTCGGCGCTTCAGGAGTTGCTCCGCTTCCTCTACGCGGAATGCTGCACCCGCAATCGGGCGATTGAACCGCAAAAGATCGTCGCCGCCCTCTGACGAAAGGAACCCACCATGTCTGCACCGAACGATGTGAAGGAAGTTGTCCGCGAGAAGTACGGCCAGGCCGCCTTGCGCGTGACGGCTGGCCAGAGCGGATGCTGCACCAGCGCGCCGAGAGCCACGAACTGTTGCGATCCGATCACCTCCAACCTGTACGACGCCGGGCAAGTCGGCGAAGTGCCCGACGCGGCGCTCAAGGCATCGTTCGGTTGCGGCAACCCGACCGCGCTCGCGGAGTTGAAGCCGGGCGAAATCGTGCTCGACCTCGGATCGGGCGGCGGCATCGACGTGCTGCTGTCCGCCAAGCGTGTCGGCCCGACCGGCAAAGCCTACGGCCTCGACATGACCGACGAAATGCTCGCGCTCGCCGAGGAGAACGGCGCAAGAGCGGCCTGACCAACGTCGAATTCCTCAAGGGCGAGATCGAGCACATCCCTCTGCCGGACAACTCGGTGGACGTGATCATCTCGAACTGCGTGATCAACCTCTCGGGCGACAAGGACCAGGTGCTCAAGGAAGCGTTCCGGGTGTTGAAGCCCGGCGGACGCTTCGCAGTCTCCGACGTGGTCGTGCGCGGGGAAGTGCCGGCTTCCATTCGCAAGAGCATGGAACTCTGGGTCGGCTGCGTGGCCGGTGCCCTCTCCGAATCCGACTACACGCAGCAAGCTCGCCAAGGCCGGGTTCAGCAATATCGATGTCGAGGTCACGCGCGTGTACGGCAGTGACGACGCGCGTACGTTCCTCGCCGCAGAAGGCTTCGACGGCGACGCGATTGCCAAGGAGGTCGACGGCAAGTTCGTCAGCGCGTTCATCCGCGCGGAAAAGCCGCAATCCTGTTGCGCGCCGGGGTGTTGCGCAAGCTAGGCGCTCACGCAGACGCTTCCCTGCGATTGGTGGTTGAAGCATGCGGGACAACGAACGCGCGCATTGTCACACCCGTATCCATCGGATGAGCGGGCACTATCGCGAGTTCCCGTTGCCCTTCCTGAGAGAAGGGTAACACTTCATTCCGGACACATGGGTAACACTTCAGGCCTTTGGGGAGACCAAAGTGCCGTGGCAGGAGTGTTACCAAATGGACGAAAGACTTCGATTCGTTGCACGATTGCTGGATGGCGAAAGGATGGCGGCGCTCTGCCGCGAGTTCGATGTCTCGCGCAAGACCGGCTACAAGATCTTCCAACGATACAAAGATTGCGGGCTTGAAGGGCTCACCGATCGCAGCCGACGACCTTATCGGCAAGCCAATCAACTACCCCTGCAGATCGAGAAGCTGATCGTTCGGCTCAAGCGCGACAAACCGAGCTGGGGTGCACCCAAGATCCGGGAAATGCTGCGGCGACAGCATAGTGAAATCCCGACCCCGGCGATCAGCACTGTGCACGCGGTGCTCGATCGTCATGGCTTGGTCAAACACGGCCGTAAGCGACGCTACAAGGCCCAAGGCACGACACTGTCCAAACCCACCCATCCCAATGATCTGTGGTGCGCCGACTACAAGGGCGAGTTCATGCTCGCCGATCGGCGTTATTGCTACCCGCTCACCATCACCGACTTTGCCTCTCGCTACCTGCTCAGCTGCGAGGCCTTGGCGACCACCAAGGAGATGTACGCCTTCACCGTGTTCGAGCGGGTGTTCAAGGAGTTCGGCTTGCCCCGAGCCATCCGCACCGACAACGGCGTGCCCTTCGCCAGTCCGCATGCCCTGTTCGGCTTGAGCAAGCTCGCGGTCTGGTGGCTACGGTTGGGCATCCACATCGAGCGCATCAAGCCCGGCCATCCCGAGCAGAATGGCCGCCACGAGCGCATGCACTTGACCTTGAAGAAGGAAGCGACCAAGCCGGCGGCACAGAACTTCCTGCAGCAACAGGCGAAGTTCGACGACTTCATCGATTGCTACAACCGCGAACGGCCGCACCAGGCGCTCGACATGAAATACCCCGCCGAGCTCTACTTACCTTCGCCGCGCCCCTACCACGGTCTGGACGACCTTCACTACCCGTTCCACGACCGAACCATCACCGTCACCCACTGCGGCCGAATTTGCTTCCGCCGCCGCAAGATCAATCTGAGCACCGTCTTCGCCGGGCAGAACGTCGGGGTG
The DNA here is from genome assembly GCA_963833295.1 of uncultured beta proteobacterium. Lineage (GTDB taxonomy): Bacteria > Pseudomonadota > Gammaproteobacteria > Burkholderiales > Casimicrobiaceae > CAIWHR01. The sequence continues at coordinate 28,667 of CAWHXL010000002.1, forward strand.
AAGGAAGTCAGCGATAGAATCTGGCTCGTCAGCTTTATGGACTACGACCTGGGGTTCTTCGATCACGAGACCGGTCGCCTCGGCACCGCCGAGAACCCTTTCGCCGCAAAAGTGTTACCTATGTCTCCGGTATAAACCGTTACCCATGTGACCGGAATGGACCCTTGATTTGATGGCTCCCCGACCTGGGCTCGAACCAGGGACCTGCGGATTAGGAATCCGGTGGTCAATGCGATCGCTCATTTTTTGATGCGCCAGAACACCAGTTCCAGCGCAACGCGCGATAGTGCCATTCGGCTCATTGCTGGAGTGACGCCATGGCGCGCACGAGAACGCCCGGCATCCGGACCGATCGGAACGGCGGGCTACTTATCGATAAGGAGCACCACGGTATACCGATCTATGTTCGACTCGGTCTGCTCGGTCAAGAACAAGCCGAACAAAGGCTGGCTGACGAGATTGGCCGAGTAGACGCGTTGCTTTGGCGCAACGCGAATCGACGCCCAACTTTCGCAGATTGCGCGGCGCGCTATCTCACGGAGTCAAAAAGCAAGCGCTCGGTCGACGCCACTGCGTGGCATATCCGCCTGCTTATTCCCTACGTGGGCACCCTCGACATACCCCGCGTCCACGACGGCACGCTGCAATCATTTATCGCCACCCGTCTCGCGTCAGGCGTTACCGCGACCACGATCAATCGTAGCTTGGAGGTCGTGCGCACTATCCTGACCCGCGCGGCACGGTCGTACCGCGACGATGACGGACGGCCTTGGCTCGAAACGATGCCACCGTTGATTAGCATGCTGCCCGAAACGCCGCGAGCACCCTACCCCATCACCTGGGACGAGCAGGATCGACTCTTTGCAAAGCTACCCGCGCGCCTGGCCCGGATGGTGCTCTTTGCGGTGAACACCGGCTTGCGCGAGAGCAATGTCTGCGGACTGGAGTGGACCTGGGAGGTTCGTGTTCCCGAGATCGGCCGAAGCGTGTTCGTGATTCCGCCCGAGGCGTTCAAATCGAGGCGCGCCCACGTCGTCATTCTGAACGATGTCGCGTGGTCGATTATTGAGTCGCAACGAGGCTTGCATCCCATTCGGGTGTTCGCGTATCGGGGAAAATCAGTCAGTACGATGAACAATACAGCCTGGCAGCGCGCGCGACGTGAAGAAGGACTGCAAGGCGTGCGCATTCACGATCTTCGACATACCTTCGCGTGCCGCTTGCGCGCCGCAGGTGTATCCGTCGAGGATCGAGAGGTGTTGCTCGGCCACGCCAATCATTCGATGGCGGGCCATTACGCGAGCGCCGATGTTGGCCGCCTGCTCAAGCAGGCAAACCTCGTGTTGAATCGCGAGGAAACGCGGACCGTGTTGCGCGTCGCCAATGCGGACGCTCGCGAACTGTGGATAAAAGGTCCGGCAGAGGTCCGGCAGCAAGAAAAAGGACCTCGCTTGCGGCTCGTAAGTCCTTGAATATTGGCGCGCCCGGCAGGAATCGAACCCACGACCCCCTGGTTCGTAGCCAGGTACTCTATCCAGCTGAGCTACGGGCGCGAAGCGGCGATTATATCAACCTAGCGCCCGGTCGTCGCCACTTCCGCGTCGGTCAGGGCTCGCCGGCAACGGCACCCGCGCCGCCCGTTCGCGCCCGCGGCGAACCGCGACCGCCTTGATCGAGCCACGCGACGCCGAGCCAGGCGCCGAGCACCGCGAGCGGCCACGCGATGGCACGCGGCCAGAGCGCCGGCGACGATCGCGAATCCGATCGCGACGACGCTCGACCTTGACGAGCAGACCCGATTCGGCGGCGCCGAGCGCGCGCCGATTCGTGAGCGCGGCGCCGAGCGCGCTGCCGACGCTGACCGCGCCCGCGGCAACGCGCCCCGCGCTGCCCGATCTCGCCCGACGCACGGCCGGGTTCGCGCGCGGCTCTCGCGCGAGGCGGACGCGATTGCTGGCTCGTGAGCACGATCTCGGTCGCATGCGTGAGGTCGATCTCGTATTGCGCGGCCATCGCCGCGCCGAAGCGCCGGTCCTCGATCGCGACGTCGAGCTCGTAGTTGCCCATCCAGCTCGCGATGTTGAGATTGGTCGAGCCGACGCGCGACCACAGGCCGTCGGCGACGGCGGTCTTCGCGTGCAGCATCGTGCCGTTCCATTCGAACACGCGGACGCCGGCGGCGAGCAGCGCGCGGTAGCTCGCGCGCGAGAGCGGCGTCAACGCCGGAATGTCGCTCGCGCCCGGCACGAGGAGCCGCACGTCGACGCCGTCGCGCGCCGCGGCGGCGAGCGCCTGCACGTAGGCCGCGGTGCCGACGAAGTACGCGTCGGTGAGCCAAAGCTGGTCGCCGGGCGAGCGATGCGATCACGAGATCGAGCCGATAGGTGCCGGTTTCGCTGGGCGCGCCCGCGATCACGCGCACGCGCATGTCGCCCGCCGGCGCCTCGTCATCCGTCGCGATGAACCGCTCGATCGGCAGGACGTCGCCGCCGCACGCGTGCCACACTTCGGCGAACGCGTGCGTCAGCTCCGTGACGGCGGGACCGCGGATCTCGACGCCGGTGTCGCGCCACGGCTCCATTCGCGCGCGCCGGATCGCCCGTTCCATTTCGCGCTGACGCAAAGACCCGATACGAAGCCGATGTGCCCGTCGATCGACGATCGTCTTGCGATGGTTCCGCGACTAGCCAGCCGAGCGGACTGTCGAAGCGCGGCGGATTGAAGACGCGGACCTCCGCTCCCGCTTCGGTCGAGCGTCGAGCGCAGCGATCCGCACGCGGCGCGTGCCCAGCCAGTCGCAGACGACGCGCACCGCGACGCCGGCGCGCGCCTTCGCCGCAAGCGCGTCGGCGAACTGCGCGCCCGACCTCGTCGTCGTCGAAGATGTAGCTCTCGAACAGGATCGAGTGCCGCGCGTCGCGAATCGCCGCGAGCCACGCCGGATAGTTTTCCCGCGCGTCGAGCAACAGGCGCACGGCGTTGCCGCCGATCGGCTCGGAACCCGCCGCGCGCGCAAACGCGCGCTCGGCGAACTGGGAATGCGGCAGTTCGCCGGCCGAGGATCGCAAAGTCACGTTTGTTGCGGCAACGCGCTTCGGGCCGCCGATGCCCGCCGTGGTGTGGATCAGCTCGAGGCGATGGAGCCCGGGCATGATTCTCCGAGACGGGCATGGCAGCGGCCGCACCGTTGGAGTCTAGCCGAGTTCGGGCGGTTCAAGCGAAGAGGCGCCGGGATCGCGAGCGGCTGCCTTGCGCGAGATTGGCCGGGGCGAGGGCGACGCCGCGCGCGCCGACACCGGGGTTCTACGGAACAGGACTACTCGAAAATGGAATCCGACGCGCGGGCCTTTCGCGCAACGCACGAGCAAAGCGATGAGCAGCATGCCTGAGTAGCCACCGATGACGAACGCCCAAACGATCCACCAGGCAGAAACCATGATCTCGATTCAATCACTGTCGGGACAGGCACGGGGTGCCTCTCGCAGGATCCAATTGCAAAACTCGTGCCTCGACAAAGCGCGCGCGCATGCTATTGTTTTTTAACATGAATAAATGGGCCGGGCGGCAAGATTCGGGCATCCTCGATCGATGCTGTAAACCATTTCGACAATGGATTCGGTCCCCGCGAGAACGCATGCCACACGGATGCCTCGTGCGACCGCGACGCGCGCCCCGGGCCGGACCGATGAACCGGTGAAAGAAGTTTCGACAGGCCTGTCGACGTGCACCGTTCGAGGGACGACCGATCGGGGGTGGCGGCCACGTCGAAACGTCGCGCGCCGGAGTGACCACAAGCGCCGACGCGATTATCGTCGGATGCCGAGTTCGCCAAAGCAACCGTAGCGCGATACCATGAAGCAAGAATCCCATCGGGCCGCTGCCCGGAAGCGCACCAGCCACAGCAATCACTCGCGGAGGAATGCCGATGGAACTCCTGCTGCTTTGGGTCGGGCGCCTGGCCGGAATTGCCGGCGCACTGCTTTGCGCGTGGGCGATCTACAGCCGCCTTACCGGGTCGTACTTCGTCGGCGGCTTTCAGGTCGGCACGCTGCTTCAGGCCGGCACGACGGCCCTGCTCGTCGCCTGCGTGTGCTTCCTCGCCGTCCTGACCAATCGGCCGCGCCGCTAGCGAGGTCCCGACTTCGGGCCACGGCAGCACGGTAAGCACGGCGCCGGTCGCCTTCGAACCCGTTCTGGCTACTGGCGGAGACGCAGGGATTCGAACCCTGGATACAGGTTTTGGCCCGTATGCTCCCTTAGCAGGGGAGTGCCTTCGACCACTCGGCCACGTCTCCGGAAAACCGTTCGATTGTATCGGCGCGCGGCCGGCCGCGTCAAACGCCGCACGACGAAAACGCACGGAAAAACTTGCGGTTACGCGGCTTCCGGCGCCTTGTCGAGCTCGAACGCGCGATGCAGCACGCGCACGGCCAGCTCGAGGTACTTTTCGTCGATGACGACGGAGATCTTGATCTCCGACGTCGAGATCATCTGGATGTTGATGCCCTCGTCGGCCAGCGTCTTGAACATCTTGCTCGCGATGCCGACGTGCGAGCGCATGCCGATGCCGACGACCGAAACCTTGCAGATCCGGTTGTCGCCGATGATCTCGCGCGCCTTGAAGCCCTTGCCGCGCTCGCTCGCGAGCACGTCCAGCGCCTTCTGATACTCGGTGCGATTGACGGTGAACGAAAAGTCGGTGTGCCCCGACGCCCCGATGTTCTGCACGATCATGTCGACGTCGACATTCGCGGCGGCGATCGGGCCGACGATTCCGTACGCGATGCCCGGCCGATCCTCGACGCCCATCACCGAGATCTTGGCCTCGTCGCGATTGAACGCGATGCCGGAGATGATTGCCTTTTCCATGGTCTCGTCTTCCTCGAACGTGATCAGCGTACCGGTCAGCGACGGGGACTCGGGGTCCTCGAGCGACGACAGCACGCGCAGCTTGACGTTGTACTTGCCGGCGAACTCGACCGAGCGGATCTGCAGCACCTTCGAGCCCAGGCTCGCCATCTCGAGCATTTCCTCGAAGGTGACCGTGTCGAGCCGGCGCGCCTCGGGGACGATGCGCGGGTCGGTCGTGTAGACGCCGTCGACATCGGTGTAGATCTGGCACTCGTCGGCCTTGAGCGCCGCGGCGAGCGCGACGCCCGAAGTGTCCGAGCCGCCACGGCCCAGCGTGGTGATGTTGCCGTCGCTGTCCACACCCTGGAACCCGGCGACCACCACGATCGTGCCCGCAGCGAGATCGGCGCGCATCTTGTCCTCGTCGATCGCGAGGATGCGCGCCTTCGTGAACGCGCTGTCGGTCAGCAGCCGGATCTGGCCGCCCGTGTAGCTCTTGGCCTTGAGGCCCATGTTCGCGAGCGCGATCGCGAGCAGGCCGATCGTCACCTGCTCGCCGGTGGCCGCAACGACGTCGAGCTCGCGAGGATCCGGATCCGGCGCCAATTCCTTGGCCAGCGCGAGCAGGCGGTTTGTCTCGCCCGCCATCGCCGAGACGACGACGACGAGCTGGTGCCCTTCCCGATGGTAGCGCGCGACGCGGCGCGCGACGTTGCGGATGCGATCGACGCTGCCGACCGACGTGCCGCCGTATTTTTGAACGATCAGTGCCATCGCTAAAGCAGCAGGGTCAGTCTCGATACTTGGAGTGCGTCGTCATTGCGAACCGTTCGAACCTGGCGAAAAGGCGAGTCTGGCCCGACTCTTCAAAGCAGGCGGAATGCGAGCGTTGCGTTGGTGCCGCCGAAGCCGAACGAATTGGACAGCGCCGCGCGAATCTTCATGTCACGCGCGACGAGCGGCACGAAGTCGAGATCGCACTGCGGATCCTGCTTGAAGAGATTGGCGGTGGGCGGCGCGACCTGGTGATGCAGCGCGAGCGCCGTGAACACCGCCTCGATGCCGCCGGCCGCGCCCAGCAGATGGCCCGTCATCGACTTGGTCGAGCTGACGGCCAGCTTCCCCGCGTGGGCGCCGAACGCGCGCTTGACGGCGACGCATTCGGCGACGTCGCCGAGCGGCGTCGACGTGCCGTGCGCGTTGATGTAGTCGACGTCGTCGGGGTTGAGCCCGGCGATGCGCAGCGCGTTGGTCATGCTGCGCGCGGCGCCGCGGCCGTCTTCCGGTGGCGCGGTGATGTGATGCGCGTCGGCGCTCATCCCGTAGCCGGCGAGCTCGCAGTAGATCCGCGCGCCGCGCGCCTTCGCGTGCTCGTACTCCTCGAGCACGAGAATTCCGGCGCCCTCGCCCAGCACGAAGCCGTCGCGATCGACGTCCCATGGACGGCTGGCCGTCGCCGGATCGTCGTTGCGCGTCGACAGCGCCTTCACGACGCAGAAGCCGCCGACGCCCAGCGCGCTGACCGTCGCCTCGGTGCCGCCCGCGATCATCACGTCGGCATCGCCGTACTCGATCAGGCGCCCCGCTTCGCCGATACTGTGGTTCGCCGTCGAGCACGCGCTGACGATGGCGAGGTTCGGCCCGCCGTATCCGTAGCGGATCGAGACGAGGCCCGCGACCATGTTGATGATCGAGCCGGGCACGAAGAACGGACTGATCTTGCGCACGCCGCCTGCGATGAAGATTTCCTTCGTCTCCTCGATCAGCGGCAGCCCGCCGATGCCGGAGCCGATGCAGACGCCGATGCGCTCCTTGTCACCCGCGTAGTCGTCGAGGCCGGCGTCGGTGACCGCCTCCATCGTCGCGACGAGACCGTAGTGGATGAACGTGTCGTAGCGCCGAGCTTCCTTCGCCGACAGGTACTTGCCGACGTCGAAGCCCTTCACTTCGGCCGCGATCCGCGTCGGAAATGTCGACGCGTCGAAGCGCGTGATCGGCGCCACGCCGGAGCGCGCGTTGCGTATCGCATCCCAGGCTGCCGGGACACCGATGCCGACCGGCGATACGATGCCCATTCCGGTGACGACGACGCGGCGACGGGTCATGGTGTCGATTCGTGGAGGAGGTTGCCGAACGACGGGAACAGCGAACGGCACCGGGCGATGGGGCCGATGCCGGCGTCATCGTGACGGCGCGCAGCCGGGCGCGGACGTGGAGGCCGTGCCCGCGGCGCACCGACGACGGCGGACCCGGAATCCGCCGCGACGCCGGTCACTTCTTGACGTGCGATCCGATGTAGTCGATCGCCTGCTGGACCGTCGTGATCTTCTCGGCCTCTTCGTCGGGGATCTCGGTCTCGAACTCCTCCTCGAGCGCCATCACGAGTTCGACCGTGTCGAGCGAGTCGGCGCCCAGGTCCTCCACGAACGACGACTCGTTCTTGATCTCGGCTTCGTTGGCGCCGAGCTGTTCGGCAACGATCTTCTTAACTCGTTGTTCCACGTTTTCCATGTTGCTCCCTCCCGTTGCGGGCGTGTCCGATTGAAACCGCGCGATTTTACCAGAACGGGGGATTGGCGTCGGCGTCCGACGCAATGACCCCGACTACGTCATGTACATTCCGCCGTTGACGTGCAGGGTGGCGCCGGTGATGTATCCCGCCTGCGGCGAAGCCAGGAACACGACCGCCTGCGCGATGTCCTCCGGCGTACCCAGCCGTCCCAGCGGAATCTTCTCGAGCAGCTTCTCGCGCTGCGCCTCCGGCAGCGCGCGCGTCATGTCGGTGTCGACGAAGCCGGGCGCGACGCAGTTGATCGTGATGTTGCGGCTGCCGACTTCCTGCGCGAGCGATTTGGTGAACCCGACGAGCGCGGCCTTCGCCGCGGCGTAGTTGGCCTGGCCCGGGTTGCCGCTCGCGCCCACCACCGAGCCGATCTGGATGATCCGGCCGTGGCGCGCCTTCATCATCCCGCGCAGGACGCCCTTCGCGAGCCGGAACGCCGGCTTGAGATTGGTCGCCATGATGGCGTCCCACTCGTCGTCCTTCATGCGCAGCAGCAGGTTGTCGCGCGTGATGCCCGCGTTGTTGACGAGGATCGCGACCGCGCCGAATCGCGCCTCGATGTCGGCGAGCGCCGCGTCGACGGCGGCGCCGTCGGCGACGTCGAGCCGCATTCCGGTTCCCGAATTGCCGTCGTCCCGCAGGTAGGCGCCGATCGCCGCGGCGCCGTCGTCGGTCGTCGCCGTGCCGATCACGGTTGCGCCCGCCGCGCCGAGCGCCAGCGCGATCGCGCGGCCGATGCCGCGCGTTGCGCCGGTCACCAGCGCGACCTGTCCGTCCAAGACGCCATTCGCCATGGTCTCTCCCACCGGCACCGCGTCAGCCCGCGAGCGCCGCCTTGGTCGCGTCGATGTCGGCGCCGTCGGTCAGCGCGAACGATTTGAGGTCGCGGGCGATGCGCTTGTTGAGTCCGGCCAGCACCCGGCCCGGCCCGCATTCGACGACGTGCGTGACACCGCGCGCGGCGAACGCCTGGATGGTCTCGACCCAGCGCACCGGGCTCGCCGCCTGCTGCGCGAGCGCGGCGCGGATCGCCTCGGCCGTCGGCTTTTCCGCGACGTCGACGTTGTGCAGCACGGGGATGGCCGGCGTCGCGATCGGCACGTCGGCGCAGCCGCGCCGCGAGGCGCTCCGCCGCCGGCTTCAGCAGCGAACTGTGAAACGGCGCCGACACCGGAAGCAGCACGCCGCGCTTCGCGCCCTTGGCGGTCGCGATCTCGATCGCCCGCTCCACCGCGTCCCTGTGTCCGGCGATCACGATCTGCTCGGGCCCGTTGAAGTTGACCGGCTCGACGATCCGTCCCGACGTCGGGGCGCCGCTCGCCTCCGTGCACACCGCCGCGACCGTCGCCGCATCGAGACCGAGGATCGCCGCCATCGCGCCGACGCCGGCGGGCACCGCCTCCTGCATCGCCTGCGCGCGGAAGCGCACCAGCGGCAGGGCGTCGCGAAACGCGAGCGCACCGGCGGCGACGAGCGCCGTGTACTCGCCGAGGCTGTGTCCGGCGACGACGACGGGCGCGCGTCCGCCGGCGGCCTGCCAGGCGCGCCAGACGGCGACGCCGGCGGTCAGCATCACCGGCTGCGTGTTGACCGTCTGGTTGAGGTCGGCCTCGGGGCCGGACGTGACCAGTGCCCAGAGATCCTGCGCGAGCAGGTCCGACGCCTCGTCGAACGTCGCCCGGACGGCCGGATGCGCATCGAAACCCGCCATCATTCCGACCGATTGCGAACCCTGCCCCGGAAAGACGAAGGCGATCTTCATTCCAGGCGTCTCAGTAGGTAAGGAGCACGGAGCCCCACGTGAATCCGCCACCCACGCCGATCAGCAGCACGCGGTGACCGGATTTGACTCGCCCGTCGCGCACCGCCTCGTCGAGCGCGAGCGGTATCGACGCCGCCGACGTGTTGGCGTGGCGATCGACCGTCGCGATCACCCGCTCGGGCGGCACGCCGAGCTTCTTCGCCGTCGCGTCGATGATCCGGATGTTGGCCTGGTGCGGGATCAGCCAGTCCACCGCGGCGGCGTCGATGCCGTTGGCGGCGAGCGCCTCGTTGCCGACCTGCGTCATCACGTTGACGGCGAACTTGAACACCGCGGGTCCGTCCATCCGCACGTACGGCGAACCCGTCACCTGGCCCGCGTCGAGGGAACCCGGGACGCACAGGATGTCGCGGTAGCTGCCGTCGGCGTGCAGGTGCGCCGAATGGATGCCCGGCGTCTGCGACGGCACCAGCACGACGGCACCTGCGCCGTCGCCGAACAGCACGCAGGTGCCGCGGTCGTTCCAGTCGAGGATGCGCGAGTAGATCTCCGCACCGACGACCAGCGCGTTGCGTGCGAGCCCTCCGGCGACCATCCGGTCGGCCATCGCCAGCGCATAGACGAAACCGCTGCACACCGCCTGGATGTCGAACGCCGGCCCGCCGCGCGCGCCGAGCTTCGCCTGGAGGATGCATGCGGTGGACGGAAACACGATGTCGGGGGTCGTCGTGGCGACGACGATGAGGTCGACATCGTCGGCCGCGATTCCGGCGGCCGCGAGTGCGGCCCGCGCGGCGTGCTCGGCAAGGTCGCTGGTCTGCTCCCCGGGCGCGGCGATCCGCCGCTCGCGAATGCCGGTCCGCGCGCGAATCCACGCGTCGCTCGTGTCGATGCGCCCTGCGAGATCGAGGTTGGTGAGGATCTGCGCCGGCAGGTAGCTGCCCGTCCCCACGATGCGGCTATACATCGCTGATCGAGGCCTCGGCCGACGCCTTCGGCATCGCGGGTGTCGGCGCCAGGTGCGGCATCGTCGCCATCCGCTGCGCGATCTTGTCGAGCACGCCGTGCGCCGCTTCGGCGTAGGCCTTGTGCAGCGCGTACTTGAACGCGAGCGCGTCGGCCGAACCGTGGCTCTTGACGACCACGCCCTTGAGGCCGATCAGCGTCGCGCCGTTGTAGCGCCGGGGATCGATGCGGCGCTTGAACGCCATCAGCACCGGGTACGCGACGATCGCCGCCGCACGGGTGAGGACATTGCGCGTGAATTCCGCCTTCAGCACCTCGTAGAGCATCTTCGCGAGGCCCTCGGAGGCCTTCAGCGCGACGTTGCCGACGAAGCCGTCGCAGACGACGACCTCGGTCGTGCCCTTGAAGATGTCGTCGCCCTCGACGTTGCCGTAGAAATTGAGGCCCGACGCGCGGAGCAGCTCGCCCGTCTGCTTCGCGAGCTCGTTGCCCTTGATCTCCTCCTCGCCGACGTTGAGCAGTCCGACGGACGGCCGCTCGACGCCCTCGACGGCCGCGACCAGCGCCGTGCCCATCACCGCGAACTGGACGAGCTGTTCGGGCGAGCAGTTGACGTTGGCACCGAGGTCGAGCACGGTGACCACGCCGCCCTCCCGCGTCGGCAGCTGCGCGGCGATGGCCGGTCGGTCGATGCCCGGCAGCGTCTTCAGCACGAAGCGCGAGATCGCCATCAGCGCGCCGGTGTTGCCCGCCGAGACGCAGGCCTGCGCGACCTCGTCCTTGACGAGATTGATCGCGACCCGCATCGACGAATCCTTCTTCCGGCGCAGCGCGTCCGCGGGCGGCTCGTGCATCTCGACGACCTCGGTGGCCGCGTGCAGCGAAAGGCGATCGAGCGCCGGCGATTTCAGCCGGGCGAGCGCCGCCCTGAGCGGTCCGTCGAGACCGACGGCGATCACGCGCGCGTCGGGTGTCTCTTCCAGGAATCTCAGCGCCGCCGGCAGCGTGACGGCGGGGCCATGGTCGCCCCCCATCGCGTCGATGGCTACCGTGACCGGCATGGCGGATCTGTCTTATCGATGGTGAGGGCGCGCATCGGGGCGTTCATGCGCGAGCCCGCAGTTTACCTGCCCCGGGCGCGGATGGTGCGATCAATCCCCGCGGTTGCGGAGCCGGGCGTGCGCGCGCGCATGCCGGCGCCGGACGACTACTCGTCGGCCTTGGTCTTGACGACCTTCTTGCCACGGTAAAAGCCGGTCGGGCTGATGTGGTGGCGGCGATGGGCTTCGCCGGTGACCGGTTCGACCGCGAGCGGCGGATCGGTCAACGACGCGTGCGCGCGGTGCATGCCGCGCTTCGACGGCGATTTCTTGTTCTGCTGGACGGCCATGGCTTTCTCCTGGGGTGGATCCTGCAATGGGCGGCCTTGCGGCGCACCCTCAACGATTGGCTATTTCTCGCCCTTCTTCGCCGCGTCCGACTTCAGCGCCGCAAGCGACGCGAACGCCGGCGCCGGCGTATGCGCTTCGGGCCCGAACGCTGCCGCTATCGCCGCTTGCGCGCACTCGGCGCGCTCGCAGCGCGGCACGAACGGCAGCGTCAACAGCAATTCGTCCTCGACGAGCGTCGCCGTGTCGATCGCCGAGGTCGCCAGCATCACTTCGTGCTCGTCTTCCGCGTCGAGCCGCGCGAGCTCCCGTTCGTCGCGCGCCAAGAGCAGCAACGTGCGCTGCGCCACCGGCCACGCGAACGGCTTGAGGCAGCGTTGACAGACGAGCGGCACGACCCCGTCGAGGCCGATCTCCAGCGCCGGCCGCCCCGCCGCATCGACGCTTCCGGTGATCCGCCACGACACTTCCGCGGCGCCGGCCTCCGTGGCCAGCCGGTCGGCAGCTCGCGGCAGCGCCGCCGCGTCGACCTTCCCTTTGAAGCTCGCGCGCCGGGAAGCGACGTCGAAGGCATCGAACGAACCGCCGCGACGTCCCGCTGTTTCGTGCCGCCCGGACATGCGTTCCTCCGTCCCGCCGCACATCCCCGCGGGAAATCCGACCCCCGGGGCACGTCCCGTCAGGCCGGCCGATCGAAAAACGTTGGATAATAGCGCGATTGCCGATACATGTCAAAAATGTCTACAAAATCAACAGTCAACCCCGACCCCGCCCCGCCTGATCGCACGGCTCGGCGCCTGGTGCTCGCGTCGACGTCGCGATATCGCCGGATGCTGCTCGAGCGCTTCGGACTTCCCTTCGTCGCCGTCGCGCCGGGAATCGACGAGACCGCCGCTCGCCGGCGAGATGCCGGCGGCGACGGCCTTTCGGCTTGCGGAGGCCAAGGCACGCAGCGTCGCGCCCGATCATCCGGATGCGCTCATCATCGGTTCCGACCAGGTCGCCGACTGCGAAGGGCGTCCGATCGGCAAACCCGGAACGCACGAAGTGGCGCTCGCCCAGCTCGCGGAGCTCTCCGGCAAGACCGTCGTCTTTCACACGGCCCTCGCACTGCTCGACACCGCGACCGGCGAATGCCAGACCGCCCTCGTCGACGTGCGCAGCACCTATCGCTTTCTTTCCGCGGCAGAAATCGAGGCGTACCTGCGCCGCGACGAGCCCTACGACTGCGCGGGCAGCGTTCGCTCCGAGGGCCTCGGCATCGCGCTCTTCGAACGGATCGAAAGCGACGATCCGACCGCGCTGATCGGGCTGCCGCTGATCCGGCTCGACCGGCATGCTGCGCTCCGCCGGCGTGCAGGTGCCCGCGCGCGTCAGCGCTCGATGCCGGGCCGCCTCTACCTCGTGCCGAACCTGCTCGGCGTGGTCGCGCCCGACGCGGTCTTGCCGGCACGCACGATCGCCGTCGCGCGCGGCCTCGCCCGTTACGTCGTCGAGAACGCCAAGCCGGCGCGGGCCTTCCTCAAGTCGCTGGCGCCGGAACGGCCGCTGCGGGAGATCCACATCGAGGAGCTCGGCGAATCGCCCGCACGCGAACGCTGCGCGGAGCTGCTCGCGCCCGCCCGCGCCGGGCATGACCTCGGGGCTGCTCTCCGACGCGGGCTGCCCCGGCGATCGCGGATCCGGGTGCCCTGCTCGTCGCGCAGGCGCATCGCGAAGGCATCCTCGTCGTCCCGCTGGTCGGCCCGTCGTCGATCGTGCTCGCGCTGATGGCGTCGGGAATGAACGGCCAGGGATTCGCATTCCACGGGTATCTGCCGGTGAAGCCGGACGCGCGCGCGCGACGCGATTCGGCGCGCTCGAGGCGGATTCGCGGCGCACGGGCTTCGCGCAGCTCTTCATCGAGACGCCCTATCGCAACGCCGGCCTGCTCGACGGCGCTCATCGCGACCCTGCCAGCCCGCGACGCGGCTGTGCGTCGCGGCCGACCTCACGCTGGCGACCGAATCCGTGATGTCGCGGACGATCCGCGAATGGCGCGCCGCGACGTCGCGCGTTACGCGAAACGGCCGTCGATCTTCGTGCTGCAGGCGATGAGGATCGTCTACGATCCGGTCGAATCCTGGATGTAGCTCTTCAGCATCTGGTTCTCGAAGCTCTGCTCTTCGTAGACGGCCTTCGCGACGTCGTGGAACGAGACGACGCCGAGCAGCGTCGTGCCGTCCATGCACCGGCACGTAGCGCGCGTGGCGCTCCAGCATCATCCGGCGCAGCTCCATCACGTCGATCGACGGCGCCGCGGTCAGCGGGTCGCGCACCGGTGATCGCGCTGATCCTGCACGTCGCCCAGCGTGCCGCCGCGCTCGGCGAGCGCCTTCAGCACCTCGGCGAACGTGACGATGCCGGCCATCCGGCCGTGGTCCATGACGACGAGCGACCCGATGTCGAGCTGGGCCATGACCTTGACCGCGTCGAGCACCGGCGCATCCGGCGGCGTCGTGTACAGCGCGTTGCCCTTGATGCGCAGGATCTCGCTGACCAGCATGGCGCCTCCTCCGGGAAAGGCCCGTGAAGCTCGGTTCGGCCAGTCAGGTTACTCCCGCCGCGCGGTGCGTGCGCAACGGAAGCGCGCGGGTGCGGACGCAACTACTTGTAGAGCACGCTCGGCAGCCAGAGCCCGATGCCGGGGAAGATGTACAGCAGCGCCAGCGCCAGCACCTGGATGCCCATGAACGGCATCATCCCGGCGAAGATCTGGTTCAGCGTCACGTGCTTCGGCGCGACGCCCTTCAGGTAGAACGCCGCCATCGCCACCGGCGGCGACAGGAACGCCGTCTGCAGGTTGAGCGCGACCAGCAGGCCGAAGAACAGCGGGTCGATGTTGAACTTCGGCGAGCAGCGGGATGAAGATCGGCATGAAGATCACGATGATCTCGGTCCACTCGAGCGGCCAGCCGAGCAGGAAGATGATGATCTGCGCGAGGATCATGAACTGGATCGGCGTGAGCCCGAGCGAGAGCACCCAGTGCTCGACCACCTCCTGGCCGCCGAGCAGCGCGAACGCCGCCGAGAAGATCGACGAGCCGACGAACAGCCAGCACACCATCGCCGAGGTCTTGGCGGTCAGGAACACCGATTCCTTCACGGTCTGCTCCAGCTTGACCTGGAACACGGCCAGCACGCACCAGATCGCCGCGGCGCCGATCGACATCCAGCCGACCCACAGCGGGGGCCCGGACTCCAGCACCTCGAACTTGAGCAGCAGGAACCAGACGATCGAAACCGCAGTCAGCGTCCAGAGCGGAATCCAGGCGACGAGGATCCGCGCGCTGCTGGTCCGCGCGGCCGCTTGAGCAGCGCGTAGACGGCCGCGAGCACGAAGCCGCCGAACGATCCCACCGCCGCCGCCTCGGTCGGCGTCGCGAGCCCGAACACGATCGATCCGAGCACCGCGAGGATCATCATCGCCAGCGGAAAGAACGACGCCAGCAGCATCTTGAAGATCTCGAGCCGCGCGAAGGTGAAGATCGCGTAGAACCGACAAGCAGCCGGCGGTGCCGACGCCGAGGACGATCCAGAACGCGGTCGGCGCCGGAATCCGCTGCCACTCGGCGCCGCGCACCTTCGCCGGCTCGACCTTGGCGGCCGGCGGCCTTGGCGGCGCCGGCGTCGGCCGGGGCCGCCGGGCAGCGGCCTTCGGCGCGACGGCCGCGGGGGCGGGCTCCGCCGTCGCCGCCTTCGGCCGGAGGCTCGGCGAGGCCGGTGCTCGTGCCCTTCTCCGTTCGGCCGGCGGCTCCTGAACCCCGGAACTCGTCGCGCCGGCAGAATCCGATGCGCCTGCCTGATCCGGAGCCGCCGACTCCCCGCCCATCTGCTGCAGCGCCGACGTGTCCTCGACGATGTCGGGCTTGGTCAGCGCATGCCAGGTGAGCCCCATCAGCACGGCGAAGACGATCGCCGGCATCAGCGTCGTCGCGAGGTCGCGCAGCAGCGCGCCGAGGTCGGCGCGGCGCACCGCCCGGCCGCCGGAGCGCGCCGATGAGTCCCGGAAGGACCTTGTTGCTGATCGTCGCGGCAGATCGTCGCCGTGTGCGCGGGCAGCGTCGACGTTGCGCTCGCTCTCCGGCAGCGGCGGCGCGAGATCGGGCCGGATCTTGGCGAGGATCATCACGTAGCGCGATGTAGAGCCGCGCCAGCATGATGCCCGGGAAGAACGCACCGGCGTAGAGCTGCACGACCGACACGCCGGCGACCGCGCCGTAGACGATCAGCATCACCGACGGCGGGATCAGGATGCCGAGGCAGCCGCCGGCCGTGATGACGCCCGCGGTGACCTTGATGTTGTAGCCGGCGCGCAGCATCGCCGGCATGGCGAGCAGGCCCATCAGCGTGACCACGGCGCCGACGATGCCGGTGGCGGTGGCGAACACGGCGCAGGTGACGAGCGTCGCCACCGCGAGCGACGCCGGGGATGCGCGCGAGCGCGAGGTGCAGGCTCTTGAACAGCTTTTCGATCAGGTTCGAGCGCTCGACCAGGTAGCCCATGAACACGAACAGCGGGATCGAGATCAGCACGTCGTTCGACATGACCGCGTAGGCGCGCTGCACCATGAGGTCGAGCGTCTGCTGCATGGCGAGCGCCGGGCTCTGGCCTGCGGTACGCGAGCCACGCGAACATCACGCCCATGCCCATCAGCGTGAACGCCGTGGGGAAGCCGAGCATGATCGCCACCACGATCAGCGCCAGCATCAGCAGGCCGAGGTGCCCGTTGGTCATCTGCGACGGCGCCGGCATCAGCACGAACACCGTGATCACGACCGCGGCCATGATCGAGAGCCCGAACCAGACTTCCTTCCTCATTCTGTTGCCCGCCTCGCCGGCGACGACGAGGGCGTCGAGCTTCGCGATGTCCTCGTCCTTGACGTGCACCATCTCCTTCAGCTTGTCGACGTCGACCTCCTCGACGTCTTCCTCGCGCGACGGCCAGTCGCCCTGCCTGAGGCAGATCACGCAGCGGATGATCTCGACGACGCCCTGGATCAGGAGGAAGACGCCGGCGATCGGAATGATCGTCTTGAACGGGTAGATCGGCGGTCCGTCGGCGGTGATGTTCGAGTGCTCGTTGATCGCCCAGGACTCGCCGGCATACCGGTAGCCCGCCCAGCAGAACGCGACGACGCCGGGAATGAAGAACACGAGGTACAGCGCGAGATCGAGCGCCGGCCTGCAGCCGCGGCGGGAAGAATCCGTAGAGCACGTCGCCGCGCACGTGGCCGTTCTTGGACAGCGTGTACGCACCGGCCATCATGAACAGCGTCCCGTACATCATGATCATCGCGTCGAACGCCCACGCATGCGGGTGCGCGAGCGCGTAGCGCGAGAACACTTCCCAGGAGATGAGCAGCGTGAGCGCCGACGATCAGCCAGGCGAACATCTGGCCGACCAGCGTGCTGACCTTGTCGACGAAAAGCAGCAGTTTTTGCATGGCGCGTAGTCCGTCAAGGCGCGGCCGGTCGACGTGAGCCCCATGTCGTCGACATCGCGCGGTCGTCCAAAAAAAACACCATCCGGGCCCGCCGGATGGTGTCTTCCGTCAGCGGCCCGCGGTCAGGCCTTCTTCGGGGCGGCCTTGCCTGGCGCGGCCGCGGACGCGAAGTAGCGGTTATACGCCATCCGCCGGTTCACGTAGGTGTCGAGGTCCCACTTCACCGCGCGCTCGGCGAACTTCTTCTGCGACTCGACGATCTCCTTGAACAGCGGGTTCTCGCCTTACTTCTTCGCGACGACCTGGTCGTAGATCTCCAGCTGCTTCTGCAGGATCGCATCGGGCGTCTTGTAGAACTTGACGTTCTGCTTGGTCTGCAACTCGATGTAGTCCTGCGAGTAGCGGTCGATCGCCTTCCACGACATGTCGGCGGACGCGGCCTCCACCGCGTTGCTGATGATCGCCTTCATCTTCTCCGGCAGCGCGTCGTACTTGGTCTTGTTGAACATGATCTCGAACTGCTCGGCGTTCTGGTGGAAGCTCTGCAGCATGCAGACCTTCGACACGTCGGGGAAGCCCAGCAGCCGGTCGGACGACGCGTTGTTGAATTCCGCCGCGTCGAGCAGGCCGCGGTCCATCGCCGGGATGATTTCGCCGCCGGGCAACGCGTTGACCGCGGCGCCCATGCCGGTGAACACGTCGATCGAGATGCCGACCGTGCGGTACTTGAGCCCCTTGAAGTCCTCGACCTTGGTGATCGGCTTCTTGAACCAGCCGAGCGGCTGCGTCGGGTGCGGCCCGTAGGGGAACGACACGACGTTCGCGCCGATCGACGCGTAGAGCTTCTGCAGCAATTCCCGTCCGCCACCGTACTTGTGCCACGACAGCAGCATGTTGCCGTCCATGCCGAACGCGGGCCCGGAGCCCCACAGCGCCAACGCGTTCTGCTTGCCGTAGTGGTAGACGAGCACGCCGTGGCCGCCGTCGAGCGTGCCCTTGGAGACCGCGTCGAGCAGGCCGAACGCCGGGACGACGGCACCCGCCGGCAGCACCTCGATCTTGAGGTCGCCGCCGGTCATGTCGTTGACCTTCTTCGCGTAGTCGAGCGCGAACTCGTGGAAGATGTCCTTGGACGGCCACGTGCTCTGCCAGCGCATCGTGATCGGGCCTCTGCGCCTTGACGATCATCGGGAAACCCGAGCGTGGCGCCGGCGGCGACGGCGCCCGTGGCGGCTTTCAGGAACTTGCGGCGGGACCCGGTTTCGGTGCGGCCTTCCGGCAGTGCCGGGACAAGCGTCTTGCGCGTCATGCTTCCTCCAATGTGATGGCGTCGTTGCGCCGAGTGCGAAATGGGTGGGGCGGTGGATCCCGTCTCTCGCTGCGGTGGCGTGCCCGCCCATTGCGGGACGCCCCCGTTTTCCTGGCGAAGTCTATACCCGCGCGTTCGTGAAAGTCTATGACCACCGTCAATTCTCGAGTCGGGGAACCAACCCGCCACCGGGCGCTCAGGCTCCCAGCGCCCGGCGCTCGCGCAGCGCTTGCGCGAGCGTCCCGCTGTCCACGTACTCGAGCTCGCCACCCACCGGAACCCCGCGCGCGAGGCGACTGACCTTCAGCCCCCGCGCGGAGAGCAGCTCGCCGATGTAGTGCGCGGTGGCCTCCCCCTCGTTCGTGAAATTGGTCGCGAGGACGACTTCCTTGACGACACCGTCGGTCGCGCGCTTGATCAGCCGTTCGAGGCGGATCTCCTTGGGCCCGATTCCGTCGAGCGGGGACAGCCGGCCCATCAGGACGAAGTAGAGCCCCGAGTACGCCTGCGTCTGCTCGACCATCAGCAGATCGGCGGGCGTCTCGACGACGCACAGCAGCGTGGCGTCGCGCTTGGCCGACCGGCACAGCGGGCAGACTTCGTCTTCGGTGAACGTGTTGCAGCGCTCGCAGTGGCGGACCGTCTCGGCCGCGTGGAGCAGCGCATTGGCGAGGCGCACCGCGCCGTCGCGATCGTGCTGGAGCAGGTGCAGGGCCATCCGCTGCGCCGCCTTCGGCCCGACGCCGGGCAGCGAGCGCAGCGCCCGCGCGAGCTCGTCCATCCCGGACAGCGTCTCGGCTATGGGGAGGGGTCGCACTGCGGCCATGCTCTAGAACGGCAGCTTGAATCCGGGGGGCATCGGCATGCCCATCGTGAGGCCGGACATCTTTTCCTGGGTCGTCGCCTCGACGCGGCGCACGGCGTCGTTGATCGCGGCGGCGACGAGGTCCTCGAGCATGTCCTTGTCCTCGGAGAGCAGCGACGGGTCGATCGTCACGCGCTTCACGTCGTGCCGGCAGCTCATCACGACCTTGACGAGGCCCGCGCCCGACTGCCCTTCGACTTCGGTCTGCGCGAGCTCCTCCTGCGCCTTCTTCATGTTCTCCTGCATCTGCTGGGCCTGCTTCATGAGGCCGGCGAGCTGGTTCTTCATCATGGGTCAGGGTTCCTTGTGGATAGGGACGCAGCGACGGCGGGGAGACACGCGGGCCTACGACATGGGCTTGATCGAATCCGGTCTGATTTTCGCATCGAACCGCGACAGCATGTCCTGGACGAACGGCTCGCTGTTGAACGCCGCCTCGGTCTTCGCCTTCGCCTCCGCCTGCTCGCGATTCTTCTGGGCGGCGAGCGACGCATCGGCCCGGGAGCCTACTTCGAACGCCAGCATCCACCTGCGCCCGGTCGACTGGTCGAGCGCCGCCTTCAGCTTGTCGGCATACGCCCGATCGGCGAGGTGCTTGTGCGCGGCGGGCAACGCCAGCGTCACCACGTTGCCCTCGACCGATTTGAGCTCGGTTTGCGCCGCGAGTTGCGCCGCCATCGGCGCCAACCGCAGCTCGGCGACGAACGCCGGCCACGCGGCCGCATCGGTCGGCATGGTCCGGCGGGTGGGTGCGGCGGACGCCGCCGCCGGGGCGGCGCCGGCGTCCGGCGCAGCATCCCGCTCGGCGGGCCCCGTGTCGCGTGTCGCGGCGCGTGGAGCGGGCGCCGGCGCAGCGCTCCGGCCCGCGGTCGCCACCGGCGCGCTCGCGGTGACGCGTCCGCGCCGGCCGCGGCCGGGCGCGACGCGGCGTCCGCCGGTTCGAACGCCAACAGGCGCAGGAGCGTCATCGCGAATCCGGTCGCCTCGTCCGGTGCAAGCGGGAGGTCCGCCCGGCCCTGCACGCAGATCTGATAGGCGAGCTGGACCGACTCCGGCGTGAATTTGTCGGCGAACGCCGCCACCCGCGCGGCGTCGTCCATCGCGCTGCACGCCGAGGGCACCGTCTGCGCGATGGCAATCCGATGGAACAGCGACGCGAGCTCCTCCAGCGCCGACGCGAACGCGATGCTGCGCGCGGCCATCGCGTCGACTTCCGCAAGGAGCGCCGGACCATCGTTCGCCTCGAGCGCATCGACGATCCGGTGGACGTACTCGGTGTCGACCGCACCCAGCATCGTGCGCACGACGCCGTCGCGCACCTCGCCGTTGCCGTAGGCGATCGCCTGGTCGAGCAGCGAGAGCGCGTCGCGCATCGAGCCGTGCGCGGCGCGCGCGATCGACACGAGCGCCGGCGGATCCGACGCGATGTTCTCCGCGACGAGGATGGACGCCAGCCGCTCGGCGATCAGCGCCGGCGGGAGCTGCTTGAGGTTGAACTGCAGGCAGCGCGACAGCACCGTGACCGGTATCTTCTGCGGATCGGTCGTCGCCAGCACGAATTTCACGTGCTCCGGCGGCTCCTCGAGCGTCTTCAGCATCGAGTTGAAGGCCGCCTTCGACAGCATGTGCACTTCGTCGATCAGGTAGACCTTGAAGCGGCCGACCGTCGGCGCATAGCGCGCGTTGTCGAGGATCTCGCGCATGTTGTCGATGCCCGTATTCGACGCGGCGTCGAGCTCGAGCAGGTCGACGAAGCGACCGGCGTCGATGTCGGTGCACGCGGCGCATGTGCCGCATGGCGTTGCGGTGACGCCGTTGGTGATGCAGTTGAGGCTTTTCGCGAGCAGGCGCGCGATCGTCGTCTTGCCCACGCCGCGCGTTCCCGTGAGGAGGTACGCGTGGTGCAGGCGGCCGCGCGTCAGCGCATTGGTCAGCGCCGTCACCACATGCTCCTGGCCGGCGAGCTCGGCAAAGGTCTTCGGCCGCCACTTCCGCGCGAGAACCTGGTAGCTCATCCGACGACGCCGCCGCGGGTTTCCGGAAACACCGGGAGCACTTTTTCGTCAGTTCGGCGTCAGGCGAGGCGCCCCGATGACCGCGAGCGCGCCGTGTACGTGTGAAGTACACAAGCGGTCGCGGTCGAGGGGCAACGAAGCATCACGTCGAAATGACGGAAAAGCATGAAGGTGGCGAGCCGTTCCCCCGGCACTTGCAGTGAATCGCTGTGGCTGCTTCCTTCCGGACCTGACCAGGTTCACGACGCTGCAATGCGGGGCGACCCGCCATTGATCGGTTGCGCCGTCTGCGCAGTCCGTCGATTATCGGCCAATGCCGACATTGCAGCAAGCGGGACGTCCACGGCCGCTCGCTATAATCGGCCGCATCGCGCGTCGATCACCCTCTCGCCGCCATCGCCCGACACCCGATAGTGCGTCCATCGCGCCGCCTGGCATTGCTCGCCGTCGGCCTCGCCCTTGCGGCAGGGCTTCTCCTGTTCGTTCCGGTTCGCGCCCCCGCGCCCCTGCTGCCTCCCGAAGAGGCAAACGAGCTCGTCGTGCTCGTGCGCCCCGGTCCCGTCGTGTACTTCCCGGGTCCCGACGGCACGCTGGCGGGATTGGACGTCGAGCTCGCACGCCGATTCGCGGCGGCAAGAAAGTTGCCGCTGCGCTTCGTTCTCGCCGATTCCGCAGCGGCGGTGATCGCCGCCATCGCCGAAGGTCGTGCGCATATCGGTGCCGGCGGACTCTACCGGCCGCCGCTCGCAGCGCCCGCGGAGAAACCGGCCCCGTCGCGAGGAAGCGCCGACGCACCGGTCCCGGAGGTCTTGTGGACGTCGGGCCTTCTGTCGGTCGAGCCCGTCCTCATCTACAACCTGGACGGCTACAAGCCCGGGAGCTGGGGCGACCTCGACGGTCAAACGGTCGCCTACGTCGATGACGACGCGGGCTTCGAGCCCGAGATCGCGGCGGCGCGCGCGGCGCACCCGAAGATCGCGTGGCAGCGGCTGACGATGCCCACGGCCGGGTTGATCTCGCAGGTCTCCGATGGAACCTCGAGCTACGCGATCATCGGCTCGATCGCCGCGGCGGTTGCGCGCAACGTCTATCTGGATTTCGAAGTCGCGTTCCCCGCCGGCGGCAGGCGGGAGATCGCATGGGCCGTGTCGCCCCGCTTCGCAGGCCTGCGGCAGGAGCTCGATGATTTCATCGCCGGAGTCAAACGCGACGGCACGCTCGCGAGGCTCGTCGATCGCTACATCCCCGATACGCGCCAGATCCAGCGCATCGATGCCGGAGTTCTTCACGAGCGCGTGCGCACGTTGCTGCCGCTCTACCGGGACCTGTTCCAGGACGCGCAGGAGCACACCGGCATCGAGTGGCGCCTGCTCGCGGCGATCGCCTATCAGGAGTCGCAGTGGGACCCGGCGGCGACCAGCGAGACGGGCGTGCGCGGCTTCATGCAGATCACCGAGGAGACCGCAAAACGCCTCGGCATCAGCAACCTGCTCGATCCCGCGCAGAACGTCCTCGGCGCAGCCCGCTACCTTCGCGACCTCAAGGAAAAGCTGCCGTCGCGCATCCCCGAACCCGAACGAACGTGGCTGGCGCTCGCCGCGTTCAACATCGGCCTCGGCCACCTGGAGGACGCGCGCATCCTCGCGCAGAAGCAGAAGCTGAATCCGGACTTGTGGAGCGATGTGAAGAAGGTCCTTCCGCTGCTGGCGCTGCCGGAATACCACGCCAAGGCCAAGCTCGGGTATGCGCGCGGCGGGATGCCCGTCGCGTTCGTCGACCGCATCCGCGGGTACTACGACGTGCTGCTCGCGCAGGCGCCTCCGCACCAGCCGCGGTTGCGGATGTTCGCCGACGCGCCGGAGCGCGGATTGGCGAAGCTCAAGCGCGAAATCATGAAAAAATAGCGGAGGCGAGCGTCAGGCTCCGGTCGCGCCTGGCTCGCCCTCCGAATCGACAGGACTCGACATGGAATGGTTGACATCTCCGGAAGCCTGGATTGCGCTCCTCAGCCTGACCGCGCTCGAGATCGTGCTCGGCGTGGACAACATCATCTTCATCTCGATCCTCGTCGGGCGACTGCCGCCCGGCGAGCGCCAGCGGGCGCGCGTCATCGGCCTCGCCCTCGCGATGGTGATGCGGATCGGCCTGCTCCTTTCGCTCGCGTGGATGATGCGGCTCACCGATCCGCTGTTCTCGATCCTCGCGAACGACATCTCGGGGCGCGATCTCATCCTGATCGGCGGCGGCCTGTTCCTGCTCGCGAAATCGGTGATGGAGATCCACAACTCGCTCGAGGGCGAGGAGGAAGGCGGGCGCGGCGGGGCGCGCGCCGCGGGCTTCTACGGAACGCTGGCGCAGATCGCGGTCATCGACATCATCTTCTCGCTCGATTCGGTCATCACGGCCGTCGGCATGGTGAGCGACGTGCCCGTCATGGTGCTCGCCATCGTCATCGCCGTCGGCATCATGATGTTCGCCGCGAAGCCGATCGGTGATTTCGTCGACGCGCACCCCACCATCAAGATGCTGGCGCTGGCGTTCCTGATCCTGGTGGGCGTGGCGCTGGTGGGCGAGGGATTCGAGCTGCACATCCCGAAGGGCTACATCTACTTCGCCATGGCGTTCGCGGTCGGCGTCGAGATGCTGAATCTCCGGCTGCGCAAGGCGCGCGTGCCCGTCAAGCTCCACAAGGGTTTGAACGAGGGTCGCGTGGACGAAGGCGCCGAACGGCATTGAGGACGGGCGCGCCTCCCGTGGTCGGGTTCGCGTCTTCCGTCATAATGGGTGCTCATGGATTTCATCGCGCCCCTGCGTGTCGCGTGCGCACTGATGCTGGCGGCGTCCGGCGCGCTGGCCGCGCCGCCGCCGACAGTGTTCGTCGAGGACCTGACCTGGACGGAGCTTCGCGACCAGGTGGCATCGGGCAAGACGACGGTCATCCTCCCGATCGGCGGCACCGAGCAGAACGGGCCGCACATGGTCGCTCGGCAAGCACAATGTCCGGGTCAAGGTGCTGTCGGAGAAGATCGCCGTGGCCCTCGGCAATGCGCTGGTCGCGCCGACGCTTGCGTATGTTCCCGAGGGCAGCATCGACCCGCCGGTCGCGCACATGCGGTTCCCCGGAACCGTCACGATGCCGGACGCGACGTTCGAGAAGGTCATCGAGTACGCGGCGCGCAGCTTCAAGCTCCATGGCTTCCGCGACATCGTCCTGCTCGGCGACCACGGCGGCTACCAGAAGAGCCTCAAGATCGTCGCGGACCGGCTGGATCGGGAGTGGGCGGCAACCAAGGTGCGCGTGCACGCAATCGAGGATTACTACCGGGTCGGCGAGACGAACTTTGCGCAGACGCTCAAGCGCCAGGGCTACCGGGACGAGGAGATCGGGACCCACGCCGGCCTGGCGGACACCAGCCTTGCCATGGCGGTCGATCCGCGGCTCGTGCGCACCGATCGGCTGCCGTCCGCCGGAGCGGCGGGACGCACGGAAGGCGTGTACGGCGATCCGCGCCGGTCCAGCGCCGCGCTGGGTCAACTCGGCGTCGATGCGATCGTCGCGGCATCGGTGGAGGCGATCAGGCGCGCGGTTGCGCGGCGTTAAGGCGCGCGGACCGCCCGTCGCGTATCATCGCGGCCTTCGCGATTTTCCAGGAGTGGCAATGACGTTCCCGATGTCGTCGCGCGCAGGGGCACGCGCCCTTTGGCTGTGCCTTGTCGCGGGCGCTCTCGCCATCGCCCAGGCCCCGGCGGCGCCGTCGAGCCCCGCCGTCGGGCGATCGATCACCACGGTTCCGGGCATGCCGCCCGTGGTCGACCCGGCCAATCTGTACAGCGAAACCACTGCCGCCAAGCTCGATCCGGTGGTCGCGGCGGACCTTCCGCGCGTCTATGTGCCGAACCTGCAATCAAACGACGTCTACGTGATCGATCCGGCGACGTTCAAGGTCGTCGACAAGTTCAGGGTCGGCCTCAATCCACAGCACGTGGTCCCGTCGTACGACCTGCGCACGCTGTGGGTCGCCAACAACGCGGAGAACACGAAGCGCGGCAGCCTGACGCCTGTCGATCCGAAGACGGGCAAGCCTGGCAAGCCGATCGCCGTCGACGACCCGTACAACATGTACTTCTCGCCGGACGGCAAGTCCGCGATCATCGTCGCGGAAGCGATGAAGCGGCTCGACTTCCGCGACCCGAAGACGATGCAGCTGCAGTATTCGATCGACGTGCCGCGTTGCGGAGGCATCAATCACGCAGACTTCTCGATCGACGGCACCTTCGCGATCTTCACCTGCGAGTTCACGGGAACCGTCGCCAAGATCGACCTCGTGAACCGCAAGGTTCTGGGCTACACGCAGGTGATCCAGCCCGGGCGTCCGACGACGATCGTCAAGGGTCCGGACGGCAAGGACGAGGTCATCTGCACGACGTGGAAAGGGATGCCGCAGGACATCCGCGCATCGCCGGACGGCAAGCTCTTCTACGTCGCCGACATGATGGCCGACGGCGTGCACGTCGTCGACGGCCAGGCGCTGAAGCAGGTCGGCTTCATCGCGACCGGCAAAGGCACGCACGGCCTGTATCCCAGCCGCGACGGCAAGAAGCTTTACGTGGCGAATCGCGGCTCGAACAAGATCCATGGACCGCCGAAGGGCAAGGGCGGCGTTTCGGTGATCGATTTCGCGACGCAGAAGGTCGAGGCGACCTGGCTCATCCCCGGCGGCGGCAGCCCCGACATGGGCAACGTCAGCGCCGACGGCAAGGTCCTGTGGCTGTCCGGACGCTACGACAACGTCGTCTACGCGTTCGACACCGGGAGCGGCGCCGTGCAGATCATTCCGGTCGGCAAGGAACCGCACGGCCTCACCGTGTGGCCGCAGCCGGGCCGCTACTCGCTCGGGCACACGGGCAACTTGCGTTAGGACTCGTCACCTCAGCGGGTCGCCGGAGCGGGACGTTCACGGCGGGCGCACGACCACCGCGAGCCCGCGGCGAACGGTCCCGCTCCGTCGGGCCTGCGCAAGGGTCAGCGCTCGAGGACCTTCGTCCCCCCCATGTACGGCTGCAGCGCCGCGGGAATGTCGACGCCGCCGTCGGCGCGCTGGTAGTTCTCCATCACGGCGACCAGCGCCCGCCCGACGGCGAGACCCGAGCCGTTCAGCGTGTGGACGAGTTCGGGCTTGCCCTGCGCGTTGCGAAAGCGCGCCTGCATCCGCCGCGCCTGGAACGCCTCGCAGTTCGAGCACCGACGAGATCTCGCGGTAGGCGTTCTGCGCCGGCAGCCACACTTCGATATCGTAGGTTTTCGCGGCGGCGAAGCCGATGTCGCCGGTGCAAAGCGTAACGACGCGATAGGGCAGCTCGAGGCGCCTGCAGGATCACCTCGGCGTGCCCGGTCATCTCCTCGAGCGCATCGTAGGACTTGTCCGGATGCACGACCTGCACCATCTCCACCTTGTCGAACTGGTGCTGGCGGATCATCCCGCGGGTATCCTTGCCGTAGCTTCCCGCCTCCGAGCGGAAGCAGGGCGAGTGCGCCGTCAGCTTGAGCGGCAGCGACTCGGCCGGGAGGATCTCGTCGCGCACGGAATTCGTCAGCGTGATCTCGGACGTCGAGATCAGGTATTGCCGCTCGCCCGCTGCCGGATCGTCCGCGGCAACGCCGCCCCTGCGCACCGAGAACATGTCATCCTCGAATTTCGGCAGCTGCGTCGTGCCCACGAGCGCCGCGGCGTTCACGATGTACGGCGTGTAGCACTCGGTGTAGCCGTGCTCCGTCGTCTGCGTGTCGAGCATGAATTGGGCGAGCGCGCGGTGCAGCCTGGCGAGACCGCCGCGCAGGAAGGTGAAGCGGGCGCCCGAGAGCTTCGCCGCCGTCGCGAAGTCCAGCATGCCCAGGCTCTCGCCGATGTCCGTGTGGTCGCGCACCGCGAAATCGAAGGTCTTCGGCGTGCCCCAGCGGCGGACCTCGACGTTGTCGTCGGACGACCTGCCGGCGGGCACGCTGGAATGCAGCAGATTGGGAAGCTCGAGCAGGAAGTCGCGCAGTTTCGACTGCACGCCGTCGAGGTCGCCTTCGAGGCGCTTGGTCTCGTCGCCGATCCCGGCGACTTCCGTCAGCAACGCCGCCGCATCGTCCCCCCTGCCCTTCGCCGCGCCGATCTCTTTCGACAGCGCGTTGCGCTTGGCCTGCAGTTGCTGGGTGCGCGTCTGGATGTCCTTCCGGTCGCGCTCGAGCGCCTCGAACCGCGCGGCATCGAGCGTGACGCCCCGCCGGGCGAGTCCGGCGACGACCTTGGGGAGGTCGTTGCGCAATAAGTTGATGTCGAGCATGGGCAAATCTTAGCAGAGCGCCGGAGCGCAGCCCGGCGACGCGTCGCCGGATCGTGACGGATGCGGACCACGGGGCGCTACGAATCGCCGCCGCGCGCTTTCTTGTCCTGCGCGCGCAGCCACTCCAGCTTCTCGCGGATCTTCGCCTCGAGCCCGCGATCGGTCGGCTGGTACCACGACACTTCCGGCATGTTGTCGGGAAAGTAATGCTCGCCGGCGGCGAACGCTCCTTCCTCGTCGTGCGCGTAGCGGTAGCCCTTGCCGTACCCCAGGCCCTTCATCAGCTTCGTCGGCGCGTTGCGCAACCGAAGGGGAACCGGCCGCGAGCCGTCCTCGGCGATGAATGCGCGCGCGGCGCCGTAGGCCACGTACACGGCGTTGGACTTGGCCGCGCACGCGAGGTAGATCACGGCTTCGGCCAAGGCGAGCTCGCCTTCCGGCGTTCCCAGGCGCTCGTAGGTCTCGACCGCCGCCGTGGTCAGCGACAGCGCGCGCGGATCGGCGAGGCCGATGTCCTCGGTCGCCATGCGGATCAGCCGCCGTCCGACGTAAAGCGGATCGGCGCCGCCGTCCAGCATCCGGCACATCCAGTACAGCGCGGCGTCCGGATTGGATCCGCGCACCGACTTGTGCAGCGCCGAGATCTGGTCGTAGAACGCCTCGCCGCCCTTGTCGAAGCGGCGCAGGCTCCGGGCGATCGTCGCTTCGACGAACGCGACGTCGATCGGCTCGCGGCGGCCCGTTCCCGCGGCGGTCGCGAGATACTCGACCAGATTGACGAGTCTCCGGCCGTCGCCGTCCGCGTACGCGATCAGCGTGTCGCGCGCGTCGGCGGCGACCGCGAGGCCGGGCGCGCCGACCGCGAGCGCGCGATCGAGCAGCGCGCCGAGCTCCTCGGGCGACAACGGCTCGAGCACGTAGACCGCGGCACGCGACAGCAGCGCGCCGTTGACCTCGAACGAGGGATTCTCGGTCGTCGCGCCGATGAACGTGACGAGGCCCTGCTCGACGAACGGCAGGAAGGCGTCCTGCTGCGCCTTGTTGAAGCGGTGCACCTCGTCGACGAACAGGATCGTGTGCCGACCCGACTGCGCGAGCGTCGCCTCGGCGCGCGCGACCGCGTCGCGGATGTCCTTGACGCCCGCCAGCACGGCGGAAAGGGCGATGAACTCGGCGTTGAACGCGTCGGCCATCAGCCGCGCGAGCGTCGTCTTCCCGACGCCCGGAGGCCCCCACAGGATCATCGAATGCGGCTTGCCCGACGCGAACGCGACGGCGAGCGGCTTGCCGGGCGCGAGCAGGTGCCGCTGGCCGATCACTTCGTCGATCGTCTTCGGGCGCAGGCGGTCGGCGAGCGGCGCGGCGGGATTGGCGGTGGCGAAGAGGTCGGTCACGGAAACCCGAGTCTCGGGAGCGGGAGGGCGTGCGAGGGACCGGGCGCAGGCCGCGGTGGCGCGACGCAACGCGTCCGCTGCGCCGCGTTGACCCGTTCGAGCGCGACAGCTAGAGTCGACCATTATCCGGCATTTCGAGGAGGCGCATGAAGCCCGCATACGTGCCCATCGCGATGGCGCCCCTGTCGGCGGCGTTGCTGATCGCCTCGGGCTACGGCGCCCGTTTCGGCGTCTGGGACTACCGGTTCGGCTTCCAGCTCGTGCGCTGGAGTCCTTACGCCGGTCTCGCCACGGCCGCACTGGCGCTGGCGGCGCTCGCGGTCCGGCGGCTGCGGACGGGCCACGTCGTCGCCCTCGCCGTTGCGCTCGCCGTCGGCGCGGCCGTCGCGTACCTGCCCTGGCAGTGGCGGGAGGAAGCACGCGCGGCTCCGCCGATCAACGACATCACGACCGACACCGCGAATCCGCCTGCGTTCGTCGCCGTCGTTCCGCTGCGCGCCGGATCTTCCGTGCCGACGGACTACCCCGGCGCGGATGTCGCCGCGAAGCAGCACAGCGCCTATCCGGACATCCGTCCCGTCGATCTGCCGCTCCCGCCTGCGGCGGCCTATGCGCGCGCGCTCGACGTCGCGAAGGCCTTCGGGTGGGACATCGCGGCGGCCGACCCCGCCAGTCGCCGCATCGAGGCGACGGCGACGACGCCCTGGTTCGGCTTTCGCGACGACGTCGTCATCCGCGTGACGCCGACCGAGGGCGGCAGCCGCGTCGACGTCCGTTCGCTGTCGCGCGTCGGCCGGGGCGACCTCGGGACGAACGCGAAGCGCGTGCGCGCGTTCCTCGCGAAGCTCGCATCCTAGCCGTTTCGGCAACGCCCCCCACCCCGTCGAGGCGACATGCGTGACAATCCCGTGAAGGCGACGCTGGCGTCGGGCGGATCCGCGTTCGGCGCGATGGTCTTCGAGTGCTTCGTCCCCGGCCTGCCGCAGATCTGCCGGAACGCCGGCGCCGACTTCGTGCTCTACGACATGGAGCACACCGGGCTCGGCTTCGAGACCCTGAAGACCCAGTTTGCGCTGTGCCGCGGACTGTCGATCGTGCCGATGGTGCGCGTGCCGCGCGGCGAGTATCACTTCATCGCCCGGGCGCTCGACGTGGGCGCGATGGGCGTGATGGTGCCGATGGTCGGCACGCCCGAGGAAGCCTCCGGCATCGTCGCCTGCACGCGCTACCCTCCGCTGGGCCGCCGCGGCGCCGCGTTCGGATTCGCGCACGACGACTACGAGGGCGGCGACGTCGTCGCGAAGATGGCCGCGCTGCATGCGCGAACGATGGTGATCGCGCAGATCGAAACCGCCGAGGGCCTCGCCAACGTCGAGCGCATCGCCGCGGTGCCGGGCGTGGACGCCCTCTGGATCGGCCACTTCGACCTGACCAATTTCATGGGCCTCCCCGGTGGATTCAAGCACCCGGACTACCTGGCGGCCGTCCACCGGATCGTCGCCGCATGCGCGACGCACGGCAAGACCGCGGCGTTCCTCGCGACCGATGACGACTGGGCGCGCGAGTACGCCGCCAAGGGCTTCCGGCTGTTCGCGTACGGTATCGATCAGCTGATGCTGCAGCAGGCGCTCGGCAGCGGGCTCTCCGTCCTGCGCGCGGCGGTCAAGGAAAGGAGCGAATGACGATGGGCGAGAAATTCCGGGTCGGGCTCACGCGCGACATCCTCGATTCGCGCGGCGCTCCCGCTTTCGGGAACGCGGCACTCGACCTCCTGAAGCGCGCGCCGGGCCTCGAGTGGGAGTACCTGCCCGAGGTCGTTTCCGCCATCACCGCGGACCATGCAGCGCGCTACGATGCACTCTACGTGAACATGGCCCGTGTTCCGGACACCGCGGTCGCGCGTGCCGATTGCCGGCTGCGCGTCGTGGCACGGCACGGCGTCGGCTACGACGCCGTCGACATTCCGGCGATGACGCGCGCCGGCATCGTCGTCACGCATACGCCGAGCTCGATGCCGCGGCCGGTCGCGACCATCGCCCTCACGTTCATCCTGGCGCTGGCCGGACGCCTGTTCCTCAAGGACCGCATCACGCGCTCGGGCCGTTGGCACGAGCGCATGGACAACATGGGGATGGGGCTCACCGGGCGCACGCTCGGCGTCGTCGGCGCCGGCCGCATCGGCAAGGAGCTGCTGCGGATGGCGCGCACGTTCGACCTGAAGCTGCTCGCGGCCGATCCCTACGTCAACGCGATCGAGCTCGGATACATCGGCGCCCGCAAGGTGGACCTCGACACGCTGATGGCGGAGTCGGATTTCGTGGCGGTCTGCTGCCTCCTCAACGACGAGACGCGGCACCTCTTCGGCGCTCCGCAGTTCGCGCGCATGAAGGCTACCGGCTATTTCATCAATGTCGCGCGCGGACCCATCGTGGACGAGGTCGCGCTGATCGCGGCGCTCTCCGCCGGGAGGATCGCCGGCGCAGCCCTCGACGTGTTCGAACAGGAACCGGTCGCGCCGGACAACCCGCTCCTGTCGATGGACAACGTCATCGTCACGCCCCACTCGCTGTGCTGGACCGACGAGTGCTTCCACAACATGGCCGCGACCGGGCTCGCGAGCATCGTCGATGCGCTCAACGGGCGCAAGCCGGAATTCGTCGTCAATCGCGAGGTGCTCGAGCATCCGCGGGTGCGCGCGTGGCTCACGCAATGATGCCCGGCGTCCCCGCGCCACGCCGGTCGCGTGAGCAACCTCAGCGCCCCTCGCCGACGACGTCGGCGCCCGGCGGAGGAACGAATCGGAATTGCGCCGGATCCTGCGCCGCGTTGCGCTCGAACCGGCCGAAGGTCAGGAGCGTCACGTTGCCGAACGTGTCGCGCAACTCCATTTCGCGCGGCACGTTGTCGGCGAAGCCGATCCGCACGCGCTCGAAGCCGGTGTCGGCCGACCGGGGCGTCGCCTCGACGTAATCGAGACCGTCGCTGCGACCCGCATCGACGAGGTCGAAATTCTTCTCGAGCGCACTGTCGCCCGCGAGCAGCGCCGCCGGAGTCGATCCCAAGGCCAGGTCGAGCTTGCGCACGATCACCTGGTTGAGATCGCGATCGAAGACCCAGAGCTTCTCGCCGTCGCCGACGATCAGTTGCTCGAACGGCCTTTCGTAGAGCCAGCGAAACTTGCCGGGCCGCTGGAACGCGAACGTCCCCGTCGACTCCCGGGTGCCCTGCTGCCCCTTGGCCCTCACGACCTGGCGGAACGTCACCTTGCCGGCTTTCGTCGTCGAGTGGAAGGACTTGAGCTGCTCGAGTCCGTCGGCTTTCGCGACCGCCACGCCGAGAAGGGCGAGCGCAAGCGTCGCGAGCACCGCCACCGCTCCTACTCTCAACTGGAGCCGCCTTTGGGCGCAGGCACGAGCACGTCGCGATTGCCGTTGGTCTGCATCGGCGTCACGAGGCCGGCCCGCTCCATCTGCTCGATGAGGCGCGCCGCACGGTTGTAGCCGATCCGCAGGTGGCGCTGGACCAGCGAAATCGACGGACGGCGCGTCTGCAGCACCAGGGCCACCGCCTGGTCGTACATCGGATCCGATTCGGCGTCGGCGCCTTCGACGCTGACGGTTTCGTCGCCGTTGCCGTTCGCGCCGCCGCATCGAGGATGCCGTCCATGTATTGCGGGCCGCCCTGCGCCTTCAGATGGTCGACGACCTTGTGCACCTCGGCGTCCGACACGAACGCGCCGTGCACGCGCAGCGGATAGCCGACGCCCGGCGGCTGGTAGAGCATGTCGCCCTGCCCCAGCAGCGTTTCGGCGCCCATGTGATCGAGGATCGTCCGCGAGTCGACCTTGCTCGCGACCTGGAACGCGATTCGCGACGGGATGTTGGCCTTGATGAGCCCGGTGATCACGTCGACCGACGGCCGCTGCGTCGCGAGGATCAGGTGGATGCCGGCGGCGCGCGCCTTCTGCGCGATGCGCGCGATCAGCTCCTCGATCTTCTTGCCCGTCACCATCATCAGGTCGGCGAGCTCGTCGATCACGACGACGATGAACGGCATCTCTTCGAGCAGCTCCGGCGTTTCGGGCGTAAGCGTGAAAGGATTGCCGAGCGGCAACCCGGATTTCTTCCCCTCGGCGACCTTCGCGTTGTAGCCGCCCAGGTTGCGCACGCCCAGCGTCGACATCAGCCGGTAGCGGCGCTCCATCTCGGCGACGCACCAGTTGAGCGCGTTGCCGGCGAGCTTCATGTCGGTGACCACGGGCGCGAGCAGGTGCGGGATGCCGTCGTACACCGAGAGCTCGAGCATCTTCGGGTCGATGAAGATCAGGCGCACCTGCTTCGGCTCGGCCTTGTAGATGAGCGACAGGATCATCGCGTTGACGGCGACCGACTTGCCCGAACCGGTGGTGCCGGCGACGAGCAGGTGCGGCATCCGCGCGAGATCGGCGATCACGGGCTTGCCCGCGATGTCCTTGCCGAGCGCCAGCGTCAGCGGGCTCGCGTTGTCGTTGTAGGTCGTCGACGACAGGATCTCCACGAGCTTGACGATCTGCCGCTTCGGGTTGGGAAGCTCGAGGCCCATGCACGACTTGCCCGGGATGGTCTCGACGACGCGGATCGAGATCACCGAGAGTGCGCGCGCGAGGTCCTTCATCAGGTTCACGATCTGCGCGCCCTTGACGCCGACCGCCGGCTCGATCTCGTAGCGCGTGATCACGGGGCCCGGATACGCGGCGAGGACCTTCACGGCGACGCCGAAGTCGGCGAGCTTGCGCTCGATCAACCGCGACGTGAACTCGAGCGTCTCGGCGCTCACCATCTCCTGCGCGGACGGGGCGTCGTCGAGCAGCGCCAGCGGCGGCAGCGGCGAATCCGGCATGTCGACGAAGAGCGGCCGCTGCTTCTCCTTCACGACGCGCTCGGACTTGGGCACGTCGACCGTCTGCGGAACGACGACGACGGGCTCGCGCTCCACGATTTCGTGCTTCGAAAGGACGACCGCTTCGCGCACCGCGAGTGCCTGCGCGCCCAGCTCGCGGTCCTTGCGCTCCTCGGCGCGGCGCTTCACGCGCGCAACCGAGCCTTCCAGGCTCGCGCCGACCCTCTCCATCAGCTTCAGCCAGGACATCCCGAAGAAGAGCGACGAGCCCGCGGCGAAGAGCGCCAGCAGGAACAGCGTCGCACCGTTGAATCCGAGGAGCGTCGAAAGGCCACGGCCGACGATGTCGCCCAGGGCGCCCCCAGGCGTCTGCGGCAACGTCGCCGGCAAGTTGTAGAAGCGAAGCGCCTCGAGCGCGGCGCTCGTGATCAGCACCAGCGCGAAGCCGAAAATACCGAGCGACAGCGGATGATCCGTCGCGAGCTCGGGGTGGCCGATGCGGCGGAATCCCGCGACGACCAGCACGACGCCGGCGACGACCCACCACCACGCGGACAGTCCGAACAGGTAGAGGAGCAGATCGGCGAGCCACGCGCCGGCGACCCCGCCCTTGTTGGCGATCGGCGCGCCGGTGCCCGAGAACGACCATCCGGGATCGCTGCGCGAATACGTGGCCAGGATCAATGCGAGCCAGATGAAGGCGGCGACGATCACGAGCCACCACGCTTCGCGCACCAGCCGGGCAAACCGCGGCGACAGCGCGGACCCTGGCGCTGCAGCGAGCGCCGCCCCACGCCGGCCAGTCGCCTCTTTCCTATTGAAAAACATGGATTTGCGCCACCGACTTCACGTGGCGAATTATACACCACCGGGCGCCGACCACGGATACCCTCGCGGCAGGGCGACGCCCGGTTGGGGAACCGGGCCGTGCCCCCACATCAAGTAAACTCAAACGATTTGCGAAGCGAGAAACGCATGTCCAAACGCCACGCCCGCCTGCTGATCCTGGGTTCCGGCCCTGCCGGCTACACGGCCGCAGTATACGCGGCACGCGCCAACCTCAGGCCCGTGATGATCACCGGTGTCGAGCAGGGCGGACAGCTGATGACGACGACGGACGTCGACAACTGGCCCGCCGACGCGGACGGCGTGCAGGGTCCCGACCTGATGACCCGCTTCCAGAAGCACGCCGAGCGCTTCGACACGGAAATGATCTTCGATCAGATCCACACGGCGAAGCTCGGCGAGAAGCCCATGCGGCTCATCGGCGACAACGGCGAGTACACGTGCGACGCGCTGATCATCGCGACCGGCGCATCGGCGCGTTACCTCGGCCTCCCTTCGGAAGAGGCGTTCATGGGCAAGGGGGTCTCCGCCTGCGCGACCTGCGACGGATTCTTCTACAAGGAGCAGGACGTCGTCGTGGTCGGGGGGGGCAACACGGCGGTCGAGGAGGCGCTGTACCTGTCCAACATCGCGAGCTCCGTCACCGTCGTTCATCGCCGCGACAAGTTCCGCGCCGAAGCCATCCTGATCGACAAGCTGATGGCCAAGACGAAGGACGGAGGCAACGTCCGCGTGCGCTGGGACCGCACGCTCGACGAGGTGCTGGGCGACCGGACCGGCGTGACCGGCGCGCGCATCAAGGACGTGAAGACCGGTGCCACCGAGGACATCTCCGCCATGGGCGTGTTCATCGCGATCGGCCACACGCCGAACACCGGCATCTTCGAAGGCCAGCTCGCGATGGCCGGCGGCTACATCAAGGTGAAGGGCGGCGCCGACGGCGATGCCACCGCAACCAGCGTCCCCGGCGTGTTCGCAGCCGGCGACGTCGCCGATCACGTCTACCGGCAGGCGGTCACCTCGGCGGGCACGGGCTGCATGGCGGCCCTCGACGCCGAGGCATTTCTCGAATCGCACGCCTGAACGAGGGCGTACCGGCTCGTCCAGGGATGTCGATGGCCAAGCTGTCCGACCTGAAGAAGCTCGTCGACGCAGCGCGCGCGGCGACCGCGGCTCCCGCAGCCAAGGCGGCGCCGAAGCCGGTGTCCGCCAAGCGCGCGCTCGCCGCGTCGCGGCACGCCGACGGCGACATCGACCTGGCGCAGGCGTTCGCCGACGTGCAGCGGCTGCCGCCCGTCTCCCGCGTGAAGCATGCCCCGCCCCGCCCCGCGCCCATTCCGGCGCAGCGCATCGCCGACGACGAGGACGCGCTCATCGCCTCGAAATACGGGTCGGAGCCCGCGCCGGACACCTGGGAAGTCGGACAGGAGCACGAGGCGGGACAGACGTTCCTGCGTCGGGGCCTCGGCAGCGACATCCTGAAGAAGCTGCGCCGCGGCGAGTGGTCGGTGCAAGCCGAGATCGACCTTCACGGCCACACGATCGACGAGGCGCACGATGCGCTGGCCGATTTTCTCGACGACGCGCGCCAGCGCGGCTACCGCTGCGTGCGCGTGATCCACGGCAAGGGACTGACGTCGCCGAACCGCGAGCCCGTGCTCAAGGGCAAGGTCCGGGCATGGCTGTCGCATTGGGGCGAGGTGCTCGCCTACTGCGAGGCGCCGCCGCACGCCGGCGGCGGCGGCGCGGTGCTGATACTGCTGCGCGGCCGCTGAGGGGCGCGCAGTGCCGCTTGGGTGTCTCCGGACGACCGATGAGACGCGCATCGAGGGGCTGGGGTTCCGGTTGGCAAGCTTAGGGTGAGGCATGCGCTTGCCAACCGGAACCCCAGCCCCTTGGCCCACCTCTTACCAGACTCCTCGTCACTACCCGACGGCCCCAGCCTGCCGCCCCTCGGCTCCGCGCGGCGGCGAGGGTAGCGGGCGCATGCCGCATCCGGCGCTGAAGGGCATGGCGTGGGATCGCGGGCGCATGCTCTATCCTAAGCCCGCGATTCCACGCCATGCCCTCGAGCAAGTGAATGGGACCCGTCAACGCTGGGTCGTGACGTCTGCGGCGCCCCGGCCGCCATCCCGGCAGCGGAAGAGGTTCATCGCGAACATCGTCATCACGACCTCGTCGCGCTGGTTGATGACCTCGATCGACGTGCGCACCATCCCGCGATCCGGCTTCGATCGCGAGCGGTTCGCCTCCAGCACCGTGACCCGCGCGCGCAGCGAATCGCCGGGCCGCACCGGCTTCAGCCAGCGCAGCTCGTCGATCCCCGGCGAGGCCAGCGCCGCCCCCTGCGCCAGGTAGCCTTCGACGAGCATGCGCATGACGACGCAGGCGGTGTGCCAGCCGCTCGCGATCAATCCTCCGAACGGTCCGGTCGCGGCGCCCCTGGGGTCGACGTGGATCGGTTGCGGGTCGTAGCGCGCGGCGAATTCGATGATATCCGCCTCGGTCATCGCCATCGGACCGAAGGTGGCGGTCGCGCCGGCGACATAGTCTTCGAAGTGGCGCTCTTCGATCGGCACCGCCGCGGCATCGATCTTCATCGCGCGGAACGGTTTCTACAGCACGCGGTGCGCGAGCGCCGGCAGCTCCTCGCGCACCTTCGCGAGGCGCGCCGGGTCGACGTCGCCGACGATGATCCCGGCCCCGTGTTCGCGCTCGGCGAGGACGGTTCCCCACGGATCGATCAGCACCGAGTGGCCGTAGGTGCGGCGCCCGCCCGGGTGCGTGCCGCCCTGCGCGGCCGCGAGCACGTAGCACTGGTTCTCGACCGCGCGGGCGCGCAGCAGCAGGTGCCAGTGCGCCGCGCCGGTCGTCGCCGTGAACGCGGACGGGACGAGGATCAGCGCGACCTCGCCCATGCGGCGATAGAGCTCGGGAAAGCGCAGGTCGTAGCACACGGACAGCCCGACGCGCCCGCACGGAAGCGCGACGGTGACGACGTCGGTGCCGGGTTCGATCGTCTTGCCCTCGTCGTAGCGCTCGTCGCCACGCGCGAATGCGAAGAGGTGGATCTTGTCGTAGCGGGCGACGCGCTGCCCGTCGGGACCGATAGACGAGACAGGCGCTGCGCACGCGTTCCGGGTCGCGCGTGGCGACTGGCACCGTGCCGCCGACGAGCCAGATGCCGTGGGCTTTCGCGAGCGCGGGACAGAAACGCCTGCTGCGGCCCGTCGCCATCGATTTCGCGGACGGCGAGCTTGTCGGTCGCCCGCGCGCCGAAGATGCCGAAATACTCGGGCAGCACGACGAGGCGCGCGCCTTGCGCAGCGGCCTTTCCGATCAGCGGTTCCGCCTCGGCGAGGTTCGCGGCGACGTCGCCACCGGACACCGTCTGCACGGCGGCAACGCGCATCGTCGCGGCGGTGCCCGTCATCGCGTGATGCCCGCCGTCGGCTGGCCCGGCGCGCCGGGCGCAAGGCTCGCCGTGGCCGCCGTGCTGCGCGTGACGATCGGATCGGACCAGCTGCCGGTCACCGTGTATTCGTAGCTGAACATCTTCTCGATCGGATCCTTCAGCATCGTCTGCGCGAGCCACGAACCCGCTCCGACCGCCGCGCCGATCAGCGGGTTCGCGATGAACAGCAGCGCCGCGCCGGCCGACACGCTCGATGACAGCGACGGCTGGACGCGGACGATCAGCCGCTGCGTCTCCCTGGCGAGATCGGCGTCGCCGGCGATGTCGACCTTGGCCGCCGGACCGGTGAGCTTCAGGTTGGTCGGTGGTCATGACGCCGTTCGCGATGCGCACATTGCCGTTGATCTCGTCGAACGTGAAGCCTTCGCTGAACACGTCGCGGAAGTCGAGCGTCACGCGCCGCGGCAGCGCCTGCAGCGACAGCACGCCGAGGAGCTTGCCGGCGGGCCCGGGCTCGATCTTCGTGAATCGCCCCGGGCCCGACACCGAGGTGGAACGCGCCGGTGAGCGTCGGGTAGTCGAACTCGTGCGGCGCACCGGCCCACGAGAGCTGGCCGTCGATCTTGGTCGGCGCGCCCTGCAGCGCGTCCGGGTATCCGAACGTCGCGAGGAAGAGGCCGGCCTCCTTGGCGTCGAGGATGATGTCGAGCTTCGTCTGCTGCGCTCGGCCGAGGACGCGCCACGCGCCCTCGGCTTCGAGCCGTCCGTTGTCGTTCGCGAGCACCAGCCGGTCGATCCGCCATTCGGTGCCGCGCGGTCGCGCGACGAGCTCGAGGCGGCCGAGATCGCGCTCCTTCGACACGAGCGAATCCGCCGCGACGTCGATCTCCGGCCAGGGATTGTCCACTGCCCCGTCGGATTTCGGCTCGCTCGTCCCCTCGCTCGCCTCGGCGCTCTGCCACGACGTCGGGCTCGGCCCGGCCCGGGATGGCGAGCCGGGAGAGCCGCGCAACGAGGCGCCCGTTCGGCGCCCCGGCGTCGGGCAACGACCAGTCCGCGGTCCCCGTAACCTCGCGACCGGCAAGGACGAGATTCCAGCGGCCCGCGGCTTCGCGCATCACGACCTTGAGATCGCTGAACTTCACGCCGAGCGCCTCGAACTGTCCGACCTCGAGATCGGCACCGCCGAAGTCCGGGACGGTCTCGTTGCGCTCCGCCGCAGCCGCCGTTTCGCGGCGCAACAGCGCGATCCACTCGTCGGCATTGAGCGCCGGCAACTCGGCACGCAGCCACAGTCCCGGCCGCTCCGCACGATCCGCGTCGTTGCGATCGACCGCCTTGCCGAGCGAGAGCAGCGCACGGTCGATGGCCGCGCCTTTGCGGCCCGGATTCCGGTGCGCAGCGAGCTGCGCGACTCGGCCGTAGGAGGCGACGATGAATTCCGCACCGCCCTGCGCGGCGTCGTCGCGACGCTCGACCCTGAGCGGCATCGTTTCCGCCGCGGATTTGCCGAGCGGGCCGGGGAGATCGACGACCGCGCCCTTGAGCGAGCTCTGCAGCACCCAGGTCGACGCCCCGGGCCGCATATTGCCGACGATCGTCCAGTCGGTGGCTCCCGACACGCGATCGAGATACGCGCTCGCGTACTCGCGGCGCAGTGCCGCGAAGGTCAACGCGCCACCGCCGGAAACGCGCGTCCGGCCATCGGCGGTCGCGATCGCGATCTTCGCGGGTCCGCCCAGCATTTCCATCGCGATTTCGCGCGCGCGGACGTCGCGCTCCGTGAACGCGACCTTGCCGTTCACCTTCGTGAGCGCCGGCACTCCGGCGATGCGCAGCTGGGCATCGGCGAACGTGAACTCGCCGCCGACCTTGCTGTCCTCGAGGCGCCGGAGCGGCAACGCCAGCTTCAGCGCCAGGTGTCCGTTGCCGCCTCCGTCGCTCTCGTCTGCGTGCAGCCCGATCCACCCGGCAACGGGGCTCCGGTTCACGTATTGCAGGAAGCCGGCGATCGGCCCGTCGGCCTCGCCCTCGATGGTGAGCAACGGACGGTCGGCGGCGACGTCGGCGATCTCCGCGCGCGTCTTCGCGATGTCGACGCCGAACGCGCGCCCCCGGGTCGCGTCGACCCTGATCCTCGTCCCTTCGAAGCCGAAAATCGGAATCGATCGCCTCGATCGCGGGCCACCCGTCCGCGTACGCGAGCGTCACGCCCTTTCCCTTGGCCGTGACGACGAACTGGCCGCCCTTGCCGTTGACGAACGGAAACTGCGGCGATGTTGCCCGCGATCTTCAATCGCAGCGTCGGCCGCCGCGCCGCTGGTGAGCGACGTGCGCAGCCAGCGGCGCGTGGCGTCGTCGATCACGCGCGGCAGGTACGCGTAGACCTGCCGCGCTTCGACGCGCGACGCCTGCGCCGTGACGTCGATCTCGCCGGGGCCCTCCGGACTCGTGCGGTAGGTGCCGGACGCGCTGCCCGCCGCGTCGGCATTGGCGAACTCGAATTGCTCGATGCGCACGGCGGTCTTGCCGTCGCGCCGCTCCCACTTCACGACGCTCTGCGAGGCTGTCGAACGCGATCGGCGCTTCGAACACCCGCGGCAGCGTCGAGCACGGCGGCGTTGCTCGCAATCCGGACCTCCCCGCGGTCGTCGGCGATGCTGAACCGGCCCGACACGCCGGTTACGCCGGGCAGTGCGTCCTGCGCGGTCACGCCGAGGTCCGTGAATTCCCCGGTCGCGGAATACGCGGTCGGCGCCTCGGCCCTGCCTTCCCAGCGCAGCCGACCCTGGACGAGCGTTCCGCGCGGCGCGAATCGGGCGAGATCCGCGCGAACGCGGGCAGCGAGCGGCAAGTTGCGCTCCGAGCGCGACGCAGCGGCGCGAGCTGCAGGTGATCGAACTCGATCTGTCCGGACGGCCGGCCCGCGCCCTCGCGCAGCGTGAGCTTGAGGTTGGTCGGATCGAGGCGCTCGCCCCCGACCGTCGTGAACGCGAGCGCTTGCGTGAAGATTTCGCGCTCGTCGGCCGTCGTGCGCCAGCCGACGCGGCCCGACACATGCGCGAGGTCGAGCTCGGGAAGCCCGTCGCCGAGCTTCGTCCTGACGTCGGCCAGCTCGAGGTCGGCGACGATCTCGCGCGCCTCGCCGTTGGCGAACTGGAACCACATGCGCAACGCGCCCTTCCCGCTCGTCGATCTGCCCGGGCAGCGGCAGCCACTCGCGCCACGCGGCGACGTCGGCGTAGTCGAGCCGCACGAACAGCTGGCCCTCCGCTTGCTGCCAATCCCTGATCGAGACGCCCTTGAGGTCGCCGCGCAGGTCGAGCGGCGCGGCGAGCTCCGCCGGCGGCGTGCCCTTCAATCCGAACCGGTGGCGGCCGAACCGGTTCTCCAGCCGGAACTGCACGCGGTCGAGGACGAGCTGCGGCGCGTTGCGCAGGTCGTCGTCCCACGTGATCAGCGCGTCGCGGATCACGATGTCGCGCTGGCGCAGGATCCAGTCGGTCAGCGACGAATCGTCGGGCACCTGCTCCGGATCGATCTCGATCCCGGCCATCTGCAGATGCCCGGCGCGATCGCGCCGGATCGCGAGCCGCGGCCGTTCGATGACGAGCTCCTTGCAGGCGGAGCTCCAGCAGCGGCAGCGATGTCCACGCGACGATCAGCTCGACTCTCGGGCAGGTCGAGCAGCGGCGACGCGCCGGAACCGGCGCCATCGAGCACGCGAAAGCCCGTCGATGACGAGCTTCGGATTCCACCCGTCCCAGCCGGTGTCGAGCGTCGGCGATCTCGACCGGGTGCCCGAGCTCCTGCGCCAGCGTGGATGCGAGCGTATCCCGATAGGATTCGACGTGCGGGAACACGACGAAGCGCACGACGAGGAGCGCAAGCGCGAACCCCGCGAACCCGACGACGATGACGGTCCGGAGAAGGCGGGCCAGCGCGAAGCAGAACGCGCCGGGAGCGCGAAGGAAGGCGCGCACGGAAGGCATAATGGAGCTGCTTCCGCATTGTAGCGGAACCGCGCTGCCCAAGATGCCGAATTCCCCCGATATCGCCGCCACGCTCGCCTACAGCCGGTACGCGACCGGCGCGCTCGCCGTGCGCCCGGAGGAGCGGGCCGAACTCGAGGCGGCGATCGACACGCCGTTCGAATGGGGCCGCGCCGGCGCAGCGATCGACGGCTCCGTTTCCGACGGCGACGCCGCCGCGCTCGCCGCCGCGTTGCGCACGCTGCGCCGCCGGGTGTTCATGCACACGCTCGCGCGCGACCTGACCGGACGCGCGGACTTCGCCGAAGTCTGCGCCAACATGACGAGGCTCGCGGAGACGGCCCTGAACGGCGCGGTTCGGCTCCATCACCGTGCGCTCGTCGCGCTGCACGGCGAGCCGCGCGACGACGACGGGCAACGCCGCAGGAGCTCGTCGTCATCGGCATGGGCAAGCTCGGCGGCGGCGAGCTCAACGTCTCGTCCGACGTCGACCTCGTCTTCGTCTATCCGGATGACGGCGAGACCGACGGCGCGCGCGCTCTCGGCAATCGCGAGTTCTTCGAACGGCTCGGCCGGCGCGTGATCGCCGCGCTGAACGACATCACGCCCGACGGCTACGTGTTCCGCGTCGACATGCGGCTGCGGCCCGTACGGCGAGAGCGGTCCGCTGGCGGTGCCCTATTCGGCGCTCGAGCAGTACCTGATCACGCAGGGCCGCGCGTGGGAACGCTACGCGTGGCTCAAGGCGCGGGCGCTGACCGGCACGCGGCACGACGAGCTCGATGCGCTGGTCACGCCGTTCGTGTTCCGCAAGTACCTCGACTACGACGCGTACGAAGGGCTGCGCGACATCCATCGCCAGATCGCGCGAACAGGGCAAGCGCAACGACTACGGTCCGAACATCAAGCTCGGTCCGGGAGGCATCCGCGAGGTCGAGTTCATCGTCCAGGCGCTGCAGCTCGTGCGCGGCGGACGCGAGCCGGGGCTGCGCGTCCGCGGCACGCTGCCGGCGCTCGCCGCGCATCGCCGCGCGCGGGCTGCTGCCGAGCCGCCGGTGCCGCGGCCCTGCGCGAGGCCTACGTGCTTCCTGCGCAACGTCGAGCACCGGCTGCAATACCGCGACGACCAGCAGACGCAAACGCTGCCCTCCGATGCGGCGGAGCGCGACGCGCTCGCGCGCGCGATGGGATTCGCGAATGCCGGAGCGTTCGACGAGGCGCTGGCCGCGCATCGGGCCGCCGTGCGCGAGCAGTTCGACAGCCTGTTCGGCGATCGCGAGCGCGTCGACGCGCGATGCCGCGTCGGTGCCCGTCGGCGTCCGACGGCGCCGCGGCGACTCGACCGACGCTCGCATCGCTTGCCGCGGTCTGGCGCGGCGACGTCGCCCCCGACACCGCCTGCGCGACGCTCGAGCAAGCGGGCTTCGCCGATCCCGCCGGGCTCCTCGCGAACCTCGAGCGCGTGCGGCAGGGCCCGCGCTACGTGCAGTTGCCGGCGATGTCGCGGCAGCGCGTCGATGCGCTCGTGCCGCAGCTTCTGCAGGTCGCGTCGACGCCGGCAGGAAGGCGGCGCCGACGCGCAGACCGTCTTTCAGCGACTGTTCGGACTGCTCGAGACCGTGAGCCGGCGCAGCGCCTACCTCGCCCTGCTCGTCGAGCACCCGCCGATGCTGCCGCGGCTCGCGCAGCTGATGGGCGCATCGCAATGGGCCGCCGACTACCTGACGCGCCAGCCGATCCTGCTCGACGAGCTGCTCGACGCGCGGGTGCTGCTGGCCGAGCCCGACTGGGCGGCGTGGCGCGCCGAGCTCGCGCACCATGCTCGCCGGCCACGCCGGCGACGCGGAACGGCAGATGGACGTGCTGCGCCACTTCCGGCATGCGCAGACGTTCCGCCTGCTCGCGCAGGATCTCGCCGGATCGCTGACGGTCGAGCGCCTCGCCGACCACCTGTCCGCGCTGGCCGACATCATCCTCGCGGCGACGCTCGCCGAGGTCTGGGCGCACATGGAAGGCCGGCGACGCGCCCCGCCCGCGGTTCGCGATCATCGGCTACGGAAAGCT
Source organism: uncultured beta proteobacterium (assembly GCA_963833295.1). Taxonomy (GTDB): domain Bacteria; phylum Pseudomonadota; class Gammaproteobacteria; order Burkholderiales; family Casimicrobiaceae; genus CAIWHR01. Next base: position 72,792 of record CAWHXL010000002.1, read on the forward strand.
CGGCGGCAAGGAGCTGGGCTACGCGTCCGATCTCGATCTCGTCTTCCTCTACGACGACGAGGCCGACGAGTCGGCGCAGGATCGCTACACGCGCCTCGCGCGCCGGCTCATCACGTGGCTCACGACGATGACGCCCGCCGGCGCAGCTCTACGACATCGACCTGCGGCTGCGGCCCGACGGCGCGAAGGGCCTGCATGTCGTCGTCGCTCGCCGGCTTCCGCCGCTACGAGCGCGAGCACGCGTGGACCTGGGAGCACCAGGCGCTGACGCGCGCGCGGTTCGTCGCCGGCGACGCCGCGATCGGCGCCGCGTTCGAGGCGCGAGCGCGAGGCGATCCTGTGCATGGCGCGCGATCGCGCGGCGCTCGCGGTCGACGTCGTCGACATGCGGCGCCGGATGCTGGCCGGGCATCCGAACCCGACGGCGCAGTTCGACCTCAAGCACGACCCGGGCGGCATGGTCGACGTCGAGTTCTCCGTCCAGTACCTCGTGCTCGCGCACGCGCACGACCACGACGCGCTGACGCGCAACGTCGGCAACATCGCGCTGCTCGGCATCGCCGCCGACCTCGGCCTCGTTCCGGCGCCGAGTCGCCAGCGCCGCCGCCGACGCCTATCGCGACTATCGTCGCCTGCAGCACCAGATCCGGCTGACCGGCGCCCCGCACGCGCGCGTCGACGCCGCGGCGCAGGCCGAGCGCCGCGCCGCCGTGACCGCGCTGTGGACCCACGTTTTCGGCGAACCCTGGCGGTGACGACGATCCGAATCGGCTAAAATCGATGTTTTCGCCAGCAGAGGGAACCCGCCATGTCGATGGCCGACCGCGACGGATGGATCTGGTACGACGGCAAGATGGTGCCGTGGCGCGACGCCACGACGCACGTGCTGACCCACACGCTGCACTACGGCATGGGCGTATTCGAAGGCGTGCGCGCCTACAAGACCGCCGACGGGCCCGCGATCTTCCGGCTGCGCGACCACACCGACCGGCTGTTCCGCTCGGCGCAGATCTTCGGCATGAAGATTCCGTACTCGAAGGACGAGATCAACGCCGCGCAGCTCGCCTGCGTGCGCGACAACAAGCTCGAGTCCTGCTACATCCGGCCGATCGCCTTCTACGGCTCGCACGCGATGGGCGTCGCGGCCAAGTCGAACCCGGTGCTCGTCGCGATCGCCGTCTGGCCGTGGGGCGCGTACCTCGGCGCCGAGGCGCTCGAGAAGGGCATCCGCGTGAAGACGTCGTCGTTCACGCACCACCATCCGAACATCACGATGTGCAACGCCAAGGCCGTCTGCAACTACGCGGTCTCGATCCTCGCCAATCAGGAGGCGACGCACGACGGCTACGACGAGGCGATGCTGCTCGACCCGCAGGGCTACGTCTGCCAGGGCTCCGGCGAGAACGTGTTCATCGTCCGCGACGGCAAGCTGCACACGCCCGACCTCTCCGGCGGAGCGCTGAACGGCATCACGCGCGACACGATCATCACGTTCGCCGCCGAGCTCGGGATTCCCGTCATCGAGCGGCGGATCACGCGCGACGAGGTCTACATCGCCGACGAGGCATTCTTCACCGGCACGGCCGCCGAGGTCACGCCGATCCGCGAGCTACGACAATCGCGCCGATCGGCGAGGGCAGGCGCGGACCGATCACCGCGAGGCTGCAGGCGCTGTTCTTCGACACGGTCAACGGCCGCAATCCGTCGAAGAAGGCCTGGCTCGCCAAGGTGTGACGATGGCCGACGCCGACGAAATCGCCGCGGTCCCGATCGAGCCCGAAGGACCTGCCGGTGTTCTGCCCGAATCCGCAGATGCCGCTGTGGTCGTCGCATCCGCGCGTGTTCCTCGACATCGCCGAGACCGGCGACGCGATGTGCCCGTATTGCGGAACGCGCTACCGGCTGCGTCGGCGGGCCGTTGAAAGGCGGCGGCCACTGACGCCACCGGTTCGCCGAGCGCCGCGCCCGGCGAGCCGCGCCGGGCCGCGACGGCGCCGCGCCGAACGAGGGGCCGCAAGACGATGGGCGACCGCATCCTGGTCGTCGCGCCCTCGTGGGTCGGCGACGCCATACTCTCCGAGCCGCTGATCGCGCGCCTTCGCGCCGCGCAGGGGGAGGCGAGCGTCGACGTGCTGGCGCCCGCGTGGTGTGCGCCCGGTCTACGCGCGGATGCGCGGCGTCCGCCGCGTCTTCGAATCGACGATCGGTCACGGCCGGATCGACTGGAAGCAGCGCCGGCGCCTCGCGCGCACGCTGTCCGAGCAGGGCTATGCGCAGGCGGTCATCCTGCCGAATTCCTGGAAATCGGCACTGATGCCGTGGCTCGCCCACATCCCGCGCCGCACCGGTTATGTCGGCGAGATGCGCTGGGTGCTCGTCAACGACGCGCGACGGCTCGACACGACAGCGCTGCCGCGGCTCGTCGACCGCTACGCAGCCCTTGCGCTGTCGCCGTGGCGCGCCCGCGCCGGCCGCGACGGCGCCGGAGCTCGTTCCCGATGCCGCCAATCGGGCCGCGCGCGGTCGCGGCACTCGGGCTCGATACGCGACGAGGCGTCGCGATGCTCTGCCCCGGCGCCGAGTACGGCCCGGCGAAACGATGGCCGCCCGAGCATTTCGCCGAGCTCGCGGTGAAATTCCTCGCCGACGGGCCTCGACGTCTGGATCATCGGATCGCCGAACGACAAGCCGGCCGGCGAAGCGATCGTGCGCGCGGCAGCTGATGCCGGCCGGGCGATGCGCAACCTCACCGGACGCACGGACCTCGGAACCGCCGTCGACCTCCTGTCGCTGGCATCGGTCGTCGTCAGCAACGATTCGGGCCTGATGCACGCCGCCGCCGGCGTCGGCGTGCCGCTCGTCGCGCTGTTCGGCTCGTCGTCGCCCGCCTACACGCCGCCGATGTCCGCCGACGCGAAGATCGCGCGCATCGAAATCGCCTGCAGCCCCTGCTTCGAGCGCGAGTGCCCGCTCGGTCACTTCAAGTGCATGAAGGAGCTCGATCCCGCGGCGGTGTATGATCTGGCGCGCTCCGCGCTCCGCCGGGACGGCCTGGCCGTGGATTCCCCGCGGCGGAATTGAGCGTCGTCGCAGCTCTCGCGATCCATCATGCCCAAGGTCCGCACGCCGCCGATCTACACGACACCCTCCGACGCCGCGATCGGCGTTCTACGAGGCGTTCGAGGCCAAGGATGTCGAGGCGATGATGGCGACCTGGGCCGAGGACGAGGAGATCGTCTGCGTCCATCCGGGAGGCACGCGGCTCGTCGGCTACGACGCGGTCCGGGCCGGATGGGAACAGCTCTTCGCCGGCGATGCGCGACTCACGTTCCGCCTCGATCAGGTCGTGATGATCGAGACGGTCGGCCTCGCCATGCAGAGCGCGGTCGAGCACGTGAGCCTCGGCAGCGACGGCAGCCCGCGCGGCGCCGCGATCTGCACGAACGTCTTCCTGCGCACGCCATCGGGCTGGCGCATGGTCATGCATCACGCCTCCCCCGCCCCCGCGATGCCGTCGACGGAGCCCAAGGGCGCGCTGCACTAGGGCCCGCGCACACGATGTCTGCAGGCGCGAACGGGGCCTGGATCAAACGCCAGCCCCAGGGGTCGCTGGTGCCGCCCGCGTGGGCCTGCACACTCGGCGCAGCGGTGCTGCTAGGTGCGTACCTGCGCCTCGATCAATTCGTCGCGCAGGTGCTGATCGACGACGAGTGGCACGCCGTGCACCAGGTCATGCAGCGCGCGCCGGCGGCGATGTTCCGCGATTTCGGCTACGCCGACTACAGCATTCCGCTCGGCATCCTCGATTGGTACGAGTCACGATGGTTCGGATTGTCCGAGACGGCGATGCGGTTGCCGATGATGGTGTGCGGCTTGACGACGCTGGTCGCGATGCCGCTCTACGTCGCCCGCAAGACGTCGCACGCGACGGCGGCCCTCTTCGGCGTGCTCCTGGCGATGTCGCCGCTCCTCGTGATCTACAGCCGGATGGCGCGGCCCTACGCGATCACGGTGCTCCTCGGCTGGATCGCCCATGTCGCGTACCAGCGCTACCACGACGCGCTGCGCGGACGGCTCGCCGCCGGCGCCGCCTACGTCGTCGCCGCGGCGCTCGCGGTCTGGCTGCACCCGATCATCGCGCCGTTCGCGCTCGCGCCGCTGCTGTGGGGGTTTCTCCAGCTGCGTCGCGCGGAGTCGCGGTCGCGGGCCTCCCGATTCTTTCGCTTGCTCGCGCTGGCGTTGCCCACGGGCGCCGTGCTCGCGGTGCTCCTGGTGCCGCCAATCCTCGCGAACCCGCAGGCGCTGACGTCCAAGGGCGGGATCGACATGCCCAGCGCCACGACGCTGGTCGGCGCGCTCTATGCGTGGCTCGGCACGCCGTCGACCGCTGCCGTCGCGCTGTGCATCGCGGCCGCGATATGCGGCGCACGCGACATCGCGCGTGCCATGCCCGAGACGCGCAGCGCGGCGCTCGGCCTCGCGCTCACGATGGCCGCGGTGATGGTGGCGCGCCCCATGTGGAGCTTCAATCCGATCACGTTCGCACGCTACCTGCTGCCCCTGGTGCCGCTCATCCTCCTCGCCGTGGCCGCCGGCGCCGTGCGGATCGGGGCCGGGATCGCCGATCTTGTCGCGGTATCCGCCACGCCCCGGTGGCGCGCGTCGTTCGCCCTCGTGGCGGCGGTCCCGGCCATCGCACTGGCCGCGCAATCCCCGCTCGTGCCTATGTTGAAGCACCCAAACGGGCAGACACTGCACATGTGGTATTACTTCGATTTCCGGCCCGAACGTCACCCCTACATGCCGCTTCTCGACACGATTCCGCTCTCGGCGTTCTGGACGGACCTCGCGAAAGAAGCGCCGGGCAGCCTGCGCATCGCGGCGGCGCCGTTCTATTTCGAGAGCTACAACTGGGACGCGCCGCGCTGGGAGCGGATCGGGCGCCAGGCGGTGGTGCCGGGCCTCCTCACCGGCCTGTGCGTCGACAAGCGCTGGGGTGAGGTCCCGCGCGACCCGGCATTCCGGTTCCGCAACGCCGTGCATCTCGCCGACGATGCGGCGCTCGCGCGCCAACGGATCGACTACGTCGTCTGGCAGAAGCCTTACCTGCCGTCCGGCGCGACCGACGCCACGGGCGCGGACACCGCGCATTGCGAGCCCGTGCTCCGCGCGAAATTCGGTCCACCGGCGTTCGAGGATGCGCACCTGATCGCGTTCCGACTCCCGCGCACGAGCCCGCCCGCGCCCGATGCTGAGCGGTAAGCGCATCATCGTGGTTATGCCCGCATACCATGCGGGCAGAACGCTGGAGGCGACCTGCCGCGGACTGCCGCGTGACATCGTCGACGACATCGTGGTCGTCGACGACGCGAGCGACGACGACACCGTCGCCGTCGCTCGCTCGCTCGGCCTCGACGTCATCCTGCACCCGCACAACCGCGGCTACGGCGGCAACCAGAAGACCTGCTACACCGAGGCGCTCGTGCGGAACGCGGACATCATCGTGATGGTCCATCCGGACTACCAGTACGACCCGCGCCTCACGACCGCGATGGCCGGGATGATCGCCTCGGGCATCTACGACATGGTGATCGGCTCGCGCATTCTCGGAGGGGGCGCGCTGCGCGGCGGCATGCCGGCGTGGAAGTACGTCGCGAACCGGATGCTCACGCTGTTCCAGAATGTGCTGCTGGGTGCCAGCCTGTCCGAGTACCACACCGGGTACCGGGCGTACTCGCGCGCGCTGCTCGACGCGCTGCCGTGGCAGCGCAATTCCGACGATTTCGTGTTCGACAACCAGATCCTGGCGCAGGTGATCATCGGCGGATTCACCATCGGGGAGGTCTCGGTGCCGACGCGCTACTTCGCCGAGGCGAGCTCGATCAATTTCGCGCGATCGGTGCGCTACGGCTTCGGCGTCGTCGGCACGACGATCCTGGCGATCCTGGCGCGCACCGGGCTCTATCGCCATCCGCTGTTCGACATCGCAAAGACCAAGCCGGCACGCTGATGACTGCGCCCCACCGGGAAGCTCCCGAGCTCGGGCGGATGGTCCGCGACCTGCTGCGCCTGCGCGCGTCGCACGGCCACGGGATCGTCCACCTCGCGCACAGCTTTTCGCTCCACGTGCTGACCGGCGTCCTGGCGGTGGTGGCGCACTACGGGACGATGTACGGAATGCTCGCCGTGCAACCCGATCCTCTCGTCGCGAGCACGATCGGGTTCGTGGCCGGCGCAGCGACGCGTTTCGCGCTGTCGTTCTTCCGGGTCTTCGCCCCGACGCTTGGGCTGCGCCGTGCCGGTGCACGGTTCCTGGTGGCGATCTCGCTGCAGGCCGTCGCCAACACCGGATTGCTGGCGCTGCTTCTCGCCGCCGGGTTCAGCGTGTGGCCGGCCCAGATCGCCACGACCGTTTCGTTGACCTTCGCCACCTACGCCGCGTACCGGCTGTGGGTGTTCCGCTGAGCCGTGACCCCGCTGCCCCGGCCCACCACGACCGCATCCCGGTGGGCGCTGGAACGCCACGCGCCGCTGTTGCTCGTCGCGGTGCAGTTCGCGGTGTTCGCGCTCGTCTTCCCGCGCGGCGACTTCCCGCTCGCCGACGACTGGGCCTACGTGCACAGCGTGCGCTGGCTCCTCGACGAGCACCGCGTCCGGCTCTCCGACTGGGCCGGCATGAACCTGTTGCCGCAAACGCTGCTCGGAGGAGCGGCGGCGATGCTGTTCGGCCTGTCCTCCGCGACCCTGCGGTGCGTCACGGAGCTCGTGTCCGTCGGCGTGGCGCTCGCGACCTTTCACTGGTTCGTGACGACCGGGCTCGGTCGCCGCGACGCCTTCGTCGCGACGCTGGTCGTGATCGCGACGCCGTTCTGGGGGCTGCTCGCGAACTCCTTCATGACGGATCTCTACGGCATGCTGTTCGCGATTCCCGCCGCGACGCTGTTCGTCACGGCACTGACGCGCCCGGCGGGGTCGACGATTGCGCTGGCAACGCTGCTTGCCATCGCGGGGGTGCTCGAGCGCCAGGTGGTCGCCGTGGTCCCCGCGGCCTTCGCCGTGGCTTGGATCGCCACGGCGCGGCCTCTGGGCGTCCGCGGACTCTGCATCGCGGCGGCGCCGTTCCTCGCGGTGACGGGCGCGGAGTACGCGTACTACACGTATCTCGCGCTCGGCCCCGGAGTGCCGGAAGGTCAGCTGTGGCTGCACGGACGCGTCTTCACCGCGCTGCAAAAGCTCGCGGCCGACGAGAATGGCTACCGCCGCTGGGTCCTCTCGAACATCGTCACGATCACGGGCTACCTCGGACTCTTCGCGACGCCCTGGGCACTGTGGGTGGCGCCACCCGCCAGCCGGACCGGACGGGTTGCCGCGTTGCTCGGCACGGCGGCGATCGTGGCCGCGACGTTCGCGTTCGACTGGTGGCCACCCTATCGCGCGAGCAACATCGTCGACGCGGCCGGAATCGGGCCGTTCACCCTCTACGATGCGCTGCCCCGCGGTCTCGTCGCACTCGACCGCTCGCCCGGCCTGGTGTGGCGCATCGCGGGGCTCGGCGCCGCGCTCGGCATCGTGATGCTGGGGCGCGCGCTCTGGGGCGCCGCGCGCACGCTCGTCGGGGATGGCGGACCGGAACGCGCATCGACCTGGTTCGTCGTCGCGCTCCTCGGCGGCTACCTCGGCCCGTTCGTGGTGACCGACTATTTCGACCGCTATCTGCTTTTCGTCCTTCCGTTCGTGCTCGTGTTGATGCGCACCGGCCCGTCGAACGGTATGAGTGCACGCCGGATCGCCGCGCTCGCCTGGATCGTCGGCGCGATCGTCCTGGGAGGCGCCGCAACGCACGACTATTTCGCGTGGAACCGCGCGCGCTGGGATGCGATCGGCGCCGCCGAGCGACTCGGCGCGACGCCCGATACGCTCGACGGCGGCTTCGAGTACAACGGGCTTCATCGCTACGAGGAACGGCCGCGCGATCCGCGCGCGGGCAAGAGCTTTTGGTGGGTTCGCGACGATCGCTACGTCGTCGCGTTCTCGGTGCCGCCCGGATACGTCGAGCGGCAGCGCTTTCCCGTCGATCGCTGGCTCCCGCGCACGCCGGCGACGATCTTCCTTTCCGAGCGCCCGTCGCCCTGAACGTCCAGGATGAACGAATTTCATGGAGATGACGGTCGGGCGATGCCTGGCGATGGGTCGCTGAGCGCCGGCGCGAACCCCGGCGCGCTCGACCGGCAGGTTTACGCGCTGCTGGTGCTCGTGGCGGTGCAGCTCGCGCTCTTCGCGGTGATCGAACCCCGGGGCGAGTTTCCGCTCGCCGACGACTGGGCTTATGCGCACAGCGTGCGCTGGCTGCTCGACGAGCATCGCATCAGGCTGTCCGAATGGATCGGCATGAACCTGCTGCCCCAGACGCTCGCCGGGGGCGCGGCGGCATGGCTCTTCGGCTATTCGTTCACGACGCTGCGTGCCGTCACCCAGGTCGTGTCCGGTCATCGTCGCGTTCGCGACGTTCCGCTGGTTCCTGGCGACGGGGTTCGCCCGCCGCGACGCGCTCGTCGCGACGCTGGTCGTGATCGCGACTCCGTCTGGGGGCTGCTGGCCAACTCGCTACATGACGGACCTGTACGGGATGCTGTTCGCGATCCCGGCCGCCACGTTGTTCGTGAAGGCGCCTCGCGCGCCCGACGCTCCCCACACTGGCGCTGCGCCACCCTGCTCGTCCGTTGTGGGTGTCCTCGAGCGCCAGGTCGTCGCCGTCGTCCCGGGCGGCATTCGCCGTCGCCTGGCTCGCCACGACGCGACCGCTCAGGCTGCGTCAGGTCGGCATCGCGGTCGTGCCGTTGATCGCGGTCGGGTGCGCCGAGTTCGCCTATTACAAGTACCTTGCGCTGGGCCCGGGCGTTCCCGAGGGACAGGAGTACCTGCACGGACGAGCGCTGGATGCCGTGCGCAAGTTCCTGGTCGACGAGAACAGCTACCGACAAGGGGTCCTGAAGAACATGGTGTCGATGGTCGGCTATCTCGGGCTCTTCACGGCGCACGTGGGCGCTATGGAAAGGTCCGCCCGCGGGCCGCACCGCGCGAACCGTCGCTTATTTCGCGGCCGCAATCGTTGCCGTTGCGACCTTCGCCCTTGGGTGGTGGCCCCCGTACCGCGCGAACAACGTGATCGACGCCGCGGGCATCGGACCGTTCACGCTCTACGACGGCATCACGCACGAGCTGTTCGCATTCGATCGCTCACCCGGCATCGTCTGGCGCATCGCAGGCCTCGGCACCGCGTTCGGCATCGCAATGCTCGGGGAGGCGATCTGGACCGCCACGCGCGCGCTTCGAACCGCGCCGCGCGAAGCCCGCGCAACGACCTGGTTCGTCGCCGCGCTCCTCGTCGGGCTACTTCGCGCCATTCGTGCTCACCGACTACATCGACCGCTACCTGCTGTTCGCTCTGCCCTTCGTCCTCGTGGTGGGGCGCGCTGCGTCGCCCGGGCCAGTACGCGCCGGCCGTGCGCTGGCGATCGTCTGCATCGTCTGCGAGCTGCTGCTGGGCGGCGCGGCCACGCACGACTACTTCGCGTGGAACCGGGCGCGCTGGGCGGCGATCGACGCCGCGCGGCATCTGGGCGCGACGTCCGGGACGCTCGACGGCGGGTTCGAGTACAACGGGTACTATTGCTGCGAAGCCCCTCCGCGCCCGCGCCTCGGCAAGAGTTGGTGGTGGGTCGAGGACGACCGATTCGTCGTCGCGTTCTCGGTGCCGCCCGGATACGTCGAGCGGCGGCGCTTTCCGGTCGAACGCTGGCTCCCGCGCACGCCGGCGACGATCTTCCTTTCCGAGCGCCCGTCGCCCTGAGGTTCCCAGCGCGACGCGCACTCAGCTGCGCATCGGTTTCCGCGCGAGCGCGAAGAACTCGTGGCCCCGCGCGGTCGCATTGCGGAAGAGCCGGAACTGGATGCGGTGGATCGGATACCAGAGCACCGCCGTGGAATCCAGCAGCCTCGAGATCATCGGGATCTCCCAGGCATTGACGGTGGCGCTCGCCTTCGTCGACGCCTCCTTGTCGCCGGCGACCTCGGCCCCGCGCTTGAGCCGCGTATACATCCTGCGCATCATCCAGAACACCGGGTACGTGAAATCCCAGAAGACCTGCGCCTGCATCCCCGCCTGCGTCAGCTTTTCCGTCAGGTCGGCGACCGTATAGCGGCGCCAATGCCCGTAGAAGTCGTCGTCCCACCGCCACTCGCGCGGATTGCTGGGCACCGCGAGGAGAAGCTGTCCGCCCGGCTCGAGCAGCCCGGCGATGGTTCGCAATGCGCTCCGATCGTCCTCCATGTGCTCGAGGACGTCCCACATGAGGATGCAGTTGAACTTGCCGGTGACCTCGGACAATGGCTGCTTTCGGACCTCGACGTCCGCAAAGCGGGAGAGATTCCCCGTGGCCTGCGCGATCGCCGCATCGGAGTAGTCGATGGCGAGCCCCGCCCACCCTTTCGCCGCCAGATAGGCGCTCACGTCGCCGCGGCCGCAGCCGATCTCGAGAAAGGGTCCGTGCAATCCGTGCTGCTCGATGAACTTGTCGAGGCAATAGAACATGTAATGCTTGAGCGGGAGGAAATTCGCCATGAGCTGTGGGGGTCCGGAGCCGGCGACCGGTTCATGCGCGACGCGCGGGCGCCAGCACCGGCGTGTCGTGCACCGAATCGGCGTGCCGCTTAAGCGGTACCGCCGACCGTCAGTCCGTCGATCTTGAGCGTCGGCTGGCCGACGCCGACCGGCACGCTCTGCCCGTCCTTGCCGCAGGTGCCCACGCCGCTGTCCATCTCCATGTCGTTGCCGACCATCGACACGCGCGTCAGCGCATCGGGACCGTTGCCGATCAGCGTCGCGCCCTTGACCGGATAGGCGAGCTTGCCGTTCTCGATCTTCCACGCTTCCGCGGCGGAGAACACGAACTTGCCGCTGGTGATGTCGACCTGTCCGCCGCCGAAGTTCGCCGCGTAGAGGCCGTCCGCGACCGACGCGATGATCTCGGCCGGATCGTGGCTGCCGGCCAGCATGATCGTGTTCGTCATCCGCGGCATCGGCAGGTGGGCGAACGACTCGCGGCGGCCGTTGCCGGTCGGCGCGACGCCCATCAGCCGCGCGTTCAGCCGGTCCTGCATGTAGCCCTTCAGGATGCCGTCGTCGATCAGCACCGTGCGCTGCGTCGGATTGCCTTCGTCGTCGACGTTGAGCGAGCCGCGCCGCCGGTCGATCGTCCCGTCGTCGACGACGGTGATGCCCTTCGCGGCGACGCGCTGGCCGACGCGGCCCGAGAACGCGCTGGTCCGCTTGCGATTGAAGTCGCCCTCGAGGCCGTGGCCGATCGCTTCGTGCAGCAGGATGCCCGGCCAGCCGTGGCCGAGCACCACCGTCATCGTTCCGGCGGGCGCATCGCGGGCGCCGAGGTTGAGCAGCGCCTGCGCGACGGCCTGCGCCGCATACGATTCGAGCACCGCGTCGGTGAAGTACGCGTAGTCGAAGCGCCCGCCGCCCCCCGAGTGGCCCTGCTCGCGGCGCCCGCCTTCCTCGACGATCACCGTCAGCGACACCCGCACCAGCGGACGCACGTCGGCGGCGAGCAGCCCGTCGCTGCGCGCGATCAGGACCGCCTCGTACTCGCCGGCGAGCGAGGCCATCACCTGCGCGACGCGCGGATCGCGCGCGCGCGCCATCCCTTCGAGGCGCTCGAGCAGCGCGACCTTGGCATCCTCGGGCAGCGACGCGACCGGGTCCTCCGGCAGGTACAGCGACCGCGCGGTCCCGACGCGGTCGATCGCCGCGACTGCCGACTGGCCCTGGCGGCCGATCGCGCGCACGGCGACGGCAGCCTCGTTCAGCGCGACGGGCGTGATGTCGTCGGAGTAGGCGAACGCCTGCTTGTCGCCGTGCACCGCGCGGATGCCGACGCCGCGGTCGATGTTGAACGAGCCGGACTTGACGATGCCCTCCTCGAGACTCCAGCTCTCCATTCGCGAATACTGGAAGTAGAGGTCGGCGAAATCCACGTCGTGCGTGTGGATCGACGCGAGGACGTTCGAGAGCGCGCGGTCGTCGAGCCCGGCGGGCTCGAGCAGCAGGCGCCGCGCTTCGGCGAGCAACGCGCCGCTGACGGGGGGAACGGAGAGATCGGTCACGATAATCCTTGGGTTGAACGGCAGCGGGGACGACTCGCGGCTGCGCAAACTGGCATTGTCGGCGGTTCCGGCCTGCCGCGGCAAGTGCACGGCGCCCCACGGCGTCGCGGGCGGATTCCGGTTCAGACCTGCGTCGCGCCGCCCTTTCCCAGATACGTCGCTGCCACGCGCGGATTCGCCGCGAGCTCGGCGCTCGGCCCCTCGATGGCGAGCTCGCCGGTCTCGAGCACGTAGCCGTAGTCGGAGACCTGCAGCGCCGCGCGCGCATTCTGCTCGACCAGCAGGATCGACACGCCGGTCGAGCGCAGCTCGGCGATGATGCTGAAGATCTCGCGCACGATGAGCGGCGCCAGGCCGAGCGAGGGCTCGTCGAGCATCAGCAGTCTCGGCTTGCCCATCAGCGCGCGCCCCATCGCGAGCATCTGCCGCTCGCCGCCGGAGAGCGTGCCGGCGAGCTGGTCGCGACGCTCCGCGAGCCGCGGAAAGCGCTGGTAGACCTCCTCCTGCGTCGCTCGCCAGCCGCGCTCGCCGCAATGCGCGCGCTGAAATCCGCCGAGCTCGAGGTTGTCGGCCACGCTCATCGCCGCGAACAGCTCGCGCCGCTCCGGGACGAGGATGAGTCCGCGCGCGACGCGCTGCTCGACCGTCAGGCGCTCGGCGGGCAGGCCACGATACGCGAGCTCGCCCTGCGACGGCAGCAGTCCCATGAGCGCGGCGAGCAGCGTCGTCTTGCCGGCGCCGTTCGGCCCGATGACCGTGACGATCGTGCCCGGCATCCACGTTGAGCGAGAGATCGTGCACCGCCTCGACCTTGCCGTAGGCGACGTGCAGGTTGCGGACCTCGAGCAGAGCGGCGATGCGACCGGGCCCGGCATCAGACGACTCCGCCCAGATACGCTTCGAGCACGACCGGATTCGCGCTGGATCTCCGCGGGCAGTCCTTCGGCGAGCTTTTCGCCGAAGTCCATCACGACGAGGCGATCGGTGAGCCCCATCACGAACTCCATGTCGTGCTCGACCAGGAGCACCGTCATGCCCTCGCCCTTGAGCTGGCGCAGGAGCGCCGCGAGCTCCTGCTTCTCGAGATAGCGCAGGCCGGCCGCGGGCTCGTCGAGCAGCAGCAGCACCGGATCGGCGGCGAGCGCGCGCGCGATCTCGACGATGCGCTGCTTGCCGAGCGGCAGGCTGCCCGCGGCATCGTGGAGGTGCGTCGCCGAGCCCGACGCGCGCGATCGCGCGCGCCGCCTCGGCATCGTGCGCGCTTCCTCCGCCCGGTCGAGCCGCAGCGCCGCCCGGACCACGCCCGACCCGCCGCGCAGGTAGGCGCCGAGCGCGACGTTGTCGAGCACGCGTCATCCGCGGCACGAGCTTCACGTGCTGGAACGTGCGGCCGATGCCGCGGCGCGCGATCTCGAACGGCTTGCAGCCGCCGATCGACTCGCCGCGGAAGACGACGTCGCCGGAGGTGAGCGGGAGCGCGCCGGAGATCAGGTTGAACATCGTGCTCTTGCCCGCGCCGTTCGGTCCGATGAGGCCGAGGATCTCGCCGGAGCGCGATCGAGAACGACAGGTCGTTGACCGCGACGAGCCCGCCGAACTGCTTGCGCGCCGCGCGGACTTCGAGCAGCGGGCCGGCCGGCGCGCGCCCGGTCGCGCGCCGGCAGCGGCTGCGCGTCGGGCACCGGCGGCGGCGCGCGCTCGGCAGGAGCTGCGCGATCCACGGCCAGACGCCTTCGCGCGCACGCTGCAGCAGCACCACCATCAGCACGCCGAAGACGACGATCTCGAAGTTGCCGCTCTTGCCGAGCAGCGTCGGCAGCACGTCCTGCAGCACCTGCTTCGGCAGCGTGATCAGCGTCGCGCCGATCGACCGCGCCCCACACGCTGCCGGCGCCGCCGACGACCGCCATGAACAGGTACTCGATGCCCTGGTTGATGTCGAACGGCGTCGGATTGACGAAGCGCTGCAGGTGCGCGTAGAGCCAGCCGGAAACGCACGCGAGCAGCGCCGCGTAGACGAACACGATGATCTTGAGCCGCGCGGCGTCGACGCCGAACGCCTCGGCCATGTCGATCTGGCCCCGCAGCGCGCGGATCGCGCGGCCCGGGCGCGAATCGAGCAGGTTGGCGGTCGCCCACAGCGCGGCGAGCGCGATCGCCCAGATCAGGAAGTAGTAGTAGCGCTCGTTGCGCAACTCGAGGCCGAAGAGATTGAGCGCCGGGATGCCGGTGATCCCGGTGTGGCCGCCGAGGAAATCGAGATTGCCGAACAGGAAATAGAGGCTGATGCCCCAGGCGATCGTCGCGAGCGGCAGGTAGTGGCCCTTCATCCGCAGCGTGATGAAGCCGAGGAAGAGCGCCAGCGCCAGCGTGAGCCCGAGCCCGACGACGAGGTTGATCCACGGCGACATCGCGTAGTGCGTGGCGAGGATCGCCGTCGTGTAGGCGCCGATGCCGACGAACGCCGCCTGCCCGAACGACGTCTGCCCGGCGACGCCGGTCAGCAGCACGAGGCCCAGCGCGACGATGCTGTAGAGGCCGATGTAGTTGCCGAGCGTCACCCAGAACTGCGGCGCGAACAGCGGCACGCCGACGAGCACGGCGACGAAGACCGCGTAGCCCAGCACACCGAACGGCAGCCTCCGCACCGCGCATCATTCGTCGTCCTCCTCGTGGTGATGCGTGGTGAGGCTGCGCCACAGCAGCACCGGAATGATCAGCGTGAACACGATCACTTCCTTGAAGCCGCTCGCCCAGAACGACGCGAACGCCTCGATCAGGCCGACGAACAGCGCGCCGGCCGCGGCGAGCGGATAGCTCACCAGGCCGCCGATGATCGCGCCGACGAAGCCCTTGAGGCTCACCAGGAATCCCGAATCGTAGTAGACGGTCGTGATCGGCCCGATCAGCACGCCCGAGAACGCGCACAGCAGCGCCGCCAGCGTGAACGTCAGCGCGCCGGCGAGGTCGGGCGAGATGCCGACGAGCCGCGCGCCGACGCGGTTCAGCGCCGTCGCGCGCAGCGCCTTGCCGTAGAGCGTGCGGCCGAAGAAGAGGTAGAGCGCGACGATCAGCGCGACGCTGGTCGCGACGACGAGCAGGCTCTGCACGCTGACATTGATGCCGCCGACGTCGAAGGACTCCGACGAGAACGGCGGCGTGCGCGAGCCTTCGGCGCCGAAGAACCAGAGCCCCAGTCCGGTCAGCGCGAAGTGCACGCCGACCGAGACGATCAGCAGCACCAGCACGCTCGCTTCCGCCAGCGGCTGGTAGGCGATCGCGATAGAGCAGCGGACCGAGCGCGGTGACGAGCGCCAGCGTCACCAGGATCTGCGCCCAGAACGGCAGCTCCGGCGTCGCGAGCCAGCGCCGATGCCCGCGATCGCCAGCGGGATGCCGCGCCAGAGCGCGAGCTGGCGCGGAATCCGTCGCGGCTCGCCGCGGCGCACGCAGGCGATAGACTTCCATCGCGCCGGCGAGCACCGCCATGCCGACCAGCAGGCCGATGGTGCCCGGCGGCTTGCCGAGCTGCAGTCCGGCGAGCGTCAGCGTCCCGTAGCGACGAACTCGCCGGACGGGATCCAGATCACGCGCGTGACCGCGAACACCAGCACCAGCGCGAGCGCCAGCAGCGCGTAGACGGCGCCGTTGGTGATGCCGTCCTGCACCAGCAGCGCGACGATCGTGAGGTCCATGCGGGATTGCCCGAACGCGGCTCGACGAAAGAGGCCGGCTGCGGTCGACGCCGCAGCCGGCCTCGCGTCAGCGATTCGACTACTTCACCAGCACCCACTTGCCGTTGTCGATCTTGATCATCGTCCGCGCGCGGTTGTCGAGGCCGTTGTGCTCCTGCGGCGTCATCGTGTAGACGCCGTGCGTCGCGACCAGCTCCTTCGTGTTCTCGAGCGCGTCGCGCAGCGCGACGCGGAATTCCTTGGTGCCCGGCTTCGCCTTCTTCAGCGCCTCGGGAATCGCCCTGTGCGAGCAGCAGGTAGGCGTCCCACGCGTGGCCGCCGAACGTCGAGCGCGAGTCCTTGCCGTATTTCGCCTCGTACTTGCTGATGTACTCGGCGGCGGATTTCTTGAGCGGGTTCGAATCGGGCAGCTGCTCGTAGACGAGCATCGGCCCGATCGGCAGGATCGTGCCGTTGCCGTCCTTGCCGACGACGCGCAGGAAGTCGGGGTTGGCGACGCCGTGCGTCTGGTAGATCTTGCCCTTGTAGCCGCGCGCGACGAGCTCCTTCTGCGGCGTCGCGCCCGGCGTGCCGGCGGCGGCGATCAGGATCGCGTCCGGATTGGCGGCGACGAGCTTCAGCACCTGGCCGGTCACCGACGCGTCGGTGCGGTTGTACTTCTCCTCGGCGACGATCTTGATGCCGGCGGTCTGCGCCGAGCGCCTGATCTCGGCGAGCCAGCCGTCGCCGTAGCCGTCGGCGAAGCCGATGTAGCCCATCGTCTTGACGCCGTTCGCCTTCATGTGGATGGCGATCGCGTCGGCCATCAGCGCGTCGCTCTGCGGCGTCTTGAACACCCATTTCGTCTTCGGGTTGGCCGGATCGACGATGCGCGCCGACGCCGCCATCGAGATCATCGGCGTTTCGGCGTCGGCGACGACGTCGACCATCGCCAGCGAGTTCGGCGTGATCGTCGAGCCGACGATCACGTCGACCTTGTCCTCGGAGATCAGCTTCTTCGTGTTGGTGACCGCCTTGGTCGTGTCCGAGCCGTCGTCGAGGACGATCCAGTTGATCTTCTCGCCCGCCGATCGTGGTCGGCAGGAGCTCGAACGTGTTCTTCTCCGGGATGCCGAGCGACGCGGCGGGGCCGGTCGCCGACAGCGTGACGCCGACGTTGATGTCGGCGCGCACGGGAACGGCGACCGCCAGGGCGGTCAAGGCGAGCGCGGCGGCGAGCGCCGGCAGCAGTTTGCGGACGTGCATGGAATCTCCTCGTGTCCGTCGATATCGGGCGGGCAACGCGCGGCCTGCGGCCTGTTTCCCGGCCGTCTGCCACGACGTTCCCCGGGGCGCGTCTACTTCTTCAGCGCGTCGCGGATCTCGCGCAGCAGCAGGACGTCCTCGGGCGTGGGCGCCGGCGGCCGCGGGCGGGGCGTCGCGCTTCAGCCGGTTGATCTGCCGCACCATCAGGAAGATGACGAACGCCAGGATGATGAAGTTGATCGCGACGGTGATGAAGTTGCCGTAGGCGAAGAGCGGCACGCCGGCCTTGGTCAGCGCCTCGTAGGTCATCGGCCCGGCGTAGCCGGCGGGCGGACTCGCCAGCATGATGAACCAGTTCGAGAAATCGAGCCCGCCGAAGATCCGGCCGACGATCGGCATGATCAGGTCCTTGACCAGCGAATCGACGATCTTGCCGAACGCGGCGCCGATGATCACGCCGACCGCGAGGTCGATCACGTTGCCCTTGACCGCGAATTCGCGGAATTCACTCATCATCGACATCGTCGTCCCTCCTGTGAAGCCGGTTCGGCTTGCGAACCGAACGCGCCGTCAGACGCCTGCTCGCCGCTTTCGCCGGTGCGTATGCGCACGACCTGCTCGACCGCCGTGACGAAGATCTTGCCGTCGCCGATCTTGCCGGTGCGCGCGGCCTTGACGATCGCTTCGATCGCGCGCTCGACCTGGCCGTCGCCGATGATGACCTCGACCTTGACCTTGGGCAGGAAATCGACGACGTACTCGGCGCCGCGATAGAGCTCGGTGTGGCCCTTCTGGCGGCCGAAGCCCTTGACTTCGGTGACGGTGAGGCCGGTGACGCCGATTTCGGACAGCGCTTCGCGCACTTCGTCCAGCTTGAACGGCTTGATGATCGCTTCGATTTTCTTCATGGCGGCGTTCTACGGTTGGCGGCGTCGCGGAGCGGAACGCGACGTAGCTTACACCATGGCGCGGCCCTCGTCCTAGCGGAGCGCCCGGGCGCGCGCGACCGCCTCCCACTCGTGCCACGCCGAGGTGATCGGGTAGCGCCAGTCCCGGCCGAAGCCGCGCGGCGTGATCCGGATGCCGACCGCGGCCTGGCGCCGCTTGTATTCGTTGATCTTGATGAGCCGGACCACCTGCCGCACGTGCTCCGGCGCATACCCCATCGCGACGATCTCGGCCGGGCTCCGGTCGTGCTCGACATAGGCCTCGAGGATGCCGTCGAGCACATCGTAGGGCGGCAGCGAATCCTGGTCGATCTGGTCGGCGCGCAGCTCCGCCGACGGCGCGCGCGTGATGATCCGCTCCGGGATCACGCGGCCGAGGCTGTTGCGGTAGTGGCAGAGCCGGTAGACGAGCGTCTTGCTGATGTCCTTCAGCACGCCGAAGCCGCCGGCCATGTCGCCGTAGAGCGTGGCGTAGCCGACCGCCATCTCCGACTTGTTGCCGGTCGTGAGCACGATCGAGCCGAACTTGTTCGACAGCGCCATCAGCAGCGTGCCGCGGATGCGCGCCTGGATGTTCTCCTCGGTGGCGTCCGGCGCGCGTGCCCTCGAACTCGTCGGCGAGCGCGGCGAGGAACGTCGCGAACATCGGCTCGATCGGAATCTCGTCGTAGCGCACGCCGACGATGGCCGCCATCGTCCGCGCGTCGTCGAGGCTGATCGCGCGCGTGTACGGCGACGGCATCATCACCGCGCGCACGCGCTCGCGGACCGAGCGCGTCGACGGCCACGGCGAGGACGAGCGCCGAATCGACGCCGCCCGACAGGCCGAGCAGCACGCCGGGAAAGCGGTTCTTGCCGACGTAATCGCGCACGCCCATCACCAGCGCCTCGTAGACGTGGACCTCGAGCCGCGCGTCGAGCGACCCGCGCACCGGCTTCGGCACCCCGCCGTCGAGCGTCGCGAGCGCCACCGTCTCGTGCCACGCCGGCAGCTGCTGGACGACGTCGCCATCCGCGCCCGCGACGAACGACGCGCCGTCGAAGACGAGCTCGTCCTGGCCGCCGACGCGATTGACGTAGACGAAGGGGAGCCCGGTCTCGCGCGCCCGCGCGCCGACCTGCGCGCGCCGCGCCGCCTGTTGCCGCGTGTGATACGGCGAGCCGTTGGCGACGACGATCACGCGCGCGCCCGCCGCCTTCGCCTGCTGCGCGGGGCCGGGGAACCAGACGTCCTCGCAGATCAGGAGCCCGACCGGCGTGCCGTCGACGTCGACGACGCAGGGCGCGTCTCCCGGCTCGAAATAGCGCTCCTCGTCGAACACCGTGTAGTTCGGCAGCCGCTGCTTGCGATAGACGCGCGGTCACGCGGCCGCCCTCGAGCACGGCGAGCGCGTTGTAGCAACGGCCGCCGTCCCGCTCGGGAAAGCCGACGACGACCGGCGTTCGCCGCACGCTCCCGGCCAGCGCCGCGAGCTCGCGCGCGCACGCGTCGAGGAACGCCGGGCGCAGCACGAGGTCCTCGGGCGGATAGCCGCACAGCGACAGCTCCGGCGTGACGACGAGGTGCGCGCCGGCGCGCTCCGCGTCCGTCGTCGCCGCCAGGATCGCCCGCGCGTTGCCGGGGAGGTCGCCGAGGACCTGATTCAGCTGCGCGATGGCGATCTGCATGGCGATTGGACATCCACGGCGAAAAGCTTAGCATGCGTGCCCGCGTCGCTGCCGTGCACGAGGCCTCCGATCGTGCGATCCTGCCTCGCGAGCATTGCCCGCGAAGCCGGGCCACGCGAGAATCGACCCTTCCGATGGACGCGCTCGACCCTTCCCTCCCCGGCACCGCGCTCGTCGAACGCCTCACCCTGCGCGACGACGTCGCCGTCGAAGCGATCGATGCCGGCGCGTGGAATGCGCTCGCGGGCGGCACGCCGCTCGTCTCGCACGCGTTCCTGACCGCGCTGCACGAGACCGGCTGCGCGTCGCGCGGCCACCGGCTGGACGCCGCGCTACCTCACCGCGTGGCGCGGGCGCACGCTCGCCGGCGCCCTGCCGCTGTACGCGAAGGCGCATTCGTACGGCGAGTACGTCTTCGACTGGGCGTGGGCCGACGCCTATCGCCGCTACGGACGTCGCTACTATCCGAAGCTCGTCGGCGCCATTCCGTTCACGCCGACACCGGGACCGCGGCTGCTCGCCCTCGACGCGTCGACGCGCGCCGCGCTGATCGCCGCGGCGCTGCAACGGCTGCGGCCGACCCGGACGGGCCGGGAGCCGGCGTACTCGTCGCTGCACGTGCTGTTTCCGACCGAGCCCGAGGTCCGCGCGCTGGAGGCGGCCGGCATGCTCGTCCGCCACGGCGTGCAGTTCCACTGGGAGAATCCCGGCTACCGCGATTTCGCCGACTTTCTCGCGACGTTCAACCACGACAAGCGCAAGAAGGTGAAGCAGGAACGGCGCAAGGTCGCCGCAGCCGGCGTCACGTTCACGCGCAAGGTGGGCGGCGAGATCACGCCGGCCGACTGGGCCTTCTTCTATCGCTGCTACGAGAACACCTACCGCGAGCACCACTCGACGCCCTACCTGTCGCTCGAGTTCTTCGAGCGCATCGGCGCGACGATGCCGGACAACGTGCTGCTGGCGCTCGGCCATCGCGACGGCCGCGCGGTGTGCGCTGCGCTCGACGTCTTCGACCGCGATACGCTGTGGGGCCGCTACTGGGGCGCGACCGAGTCCCTGCCGGGCCTGCATTTCGAGGCGTGCTACTACCAGGCGATCGAGTTCTGCATCGAGCGGCGGATCGCGCGGTTCGAGGGCGGCGCGCAGGGCGTGCACAAGCTCGCCCGCGGCCTCGCGCCCGTGACCACGTGGTCGGCGCACGCGATCGCCGACCCGGAATTCGCGCGTGCGATCGCCGAATTCTGCGCGCCGCGAGCGCGTCGACGTCGCGCACGCGGTCGACGAGCTCGGCGCGGCGAGTCCGTTCCGGCGCGATGCCGAAGCGAGCGCGTGACGGAGTGCTAGAATTCCGGCTGGACATGTGCGCGTGCCGCGCCTGCGATCCGCGCCTTCCGGTCCTTCCCCTCGGCGAGCCCCGATGAACGACACCGTGCTGCTCGACCGCGACGGCCCCGTCGCGACGCTGACGCTCAACCGCCCCGATGCGCTCAACGCGCTCGACCTCGCGATGGTCGACGCGCTCGTCGCGCGCACCGCCGAGGTCGCCGCCGACGACGCGCTGC
Organism: uncultured beta proteobacterium; assembly: GCA_963833295.1. Lineage (GTDB taxonomy): Bacteria > Pseudomonadota > Gammaproteobacteria > Burkholderiales > Casimicrobiaceae > CAIWHR01. The sequence goes on from CAWHXL010000002.1 coordinate 94,086, forward strand.
GCGTCGTCGTGCTGCGCGGCGCGGGGCGGCATTTCATGGCCGGCGGCGACATCCGGACCTTCGCCACGCCATCTCGACGAGCCGCCCGCCGTGCGCCGCAGCGGCTTCCAGCGGATGGTCGAGCAGATCGCACGCGGCCATCGAGATGCCTGCACCGGATGCCGCATCCGGTCGTCGGCCGGCGTGCACGGCGCGGTCGCCGGCTTCGGGCTGTCGCTGATGAACGCCTGCGATCTCGTCGTCGCCGCCGACGACGCCTATTTCGCCGTCGGCGTATCGGCAGATCGCGCTGACGCCGGACGGCGGCGGCTCGTGGTCGCTGCCGCGGCTCGTGGGCATGCGCAAGGCGATGGAGATCTTCCTGCTCGGCGAGCGCTTCGGCGCCGCCGAGGCGCTCGCCTCGGCATCGTCAACAAGGTCGTGCCGGCGGCCGAGCTCGACGCGGTCGACCGCGGCGCTGTGCCCGCTCGCTCGCCGCGGGCCCGCGCTTGCGCTGCGCAACGACCAAGCGCCTCGTCCGCGATTCGATGGCGACGCACGCTGTCCGAGCAGCTGCAGGCCGAGGCGGTGAGCTTCGGCGAGTGCACGGGCAACGCCGATTTCGTCGAAGGCATCACCGCGTTCCTCGCCAAGCGGCCGCCGCAGTTCGGGCGCAGGTGACGGGCATGCGAACGCCGCCGCGCGCCCGTGCGCCCCCTCAAGGGCAAGACCCTCTTCATCTCCGGCGGCTCGCGCGGCATCGGCCTCGCGATCGCGCTGCGCGCCGCGCAGGACGGCGCCAACGTCGCCATCGCCGCGAAGACCGTCGGAGCCGCATCCGAAGCTGCCCGGGACGATCCACACGGCGGCCGCCGCGATCGAGCAGGCCGGCCGGCGACGTGCGCTGCCGATCGTCTGCGACATTCGCGACGAGGCGGCCGTGCAGGCCGCGGTCGACGCGACGGTGGCGCGGTTCGGCGGCATCGACATCCTCGTCAACAACGCGAGCGCGATCAGCCTCACCGGCACGCTCGCGACGCCGATGAAGCGCTTCGACCTCATGTTCGGCGTCAACGTGCGCGGCACCTACCTCTGCTCGCAGGCGTGCCTGCCGCACCTCAAGGCGCCGCCGCCGCCGGGCGCAATCCGCACATCCTGACGCTGTCGCCGCCGCTCAACCTCGACCCGAACTGGTTCCGCGACCACGTCGCCTACACGATGGCGAAGTACGGGATGAGCATGTGCGTGCTGGGCATGGCGGAGGAATTCCGCGCCGACGGCATCGGCGTCAACGCGCTGTGGCCGCGCACCGTGATCGCGACCGCGGCGATCGCGATGATCCCGGGTGCGGCGGAGCACGTCGACAGGATGCGCAAGCCGGAGATCATGGCCGACGCCGCGCACGCGGTGCTGTCCGCGACGCGCGCACGACGACCGGCAACTTCTTCCTCGACGAGACGTGCTGGCCGAGGCCGGCGTCACCGACCTCGCGCCTACGCGGTGAAGCCCGGCGCGCCGCTGCTGCCCGACCTCTTCCTCGATTGACGGGCCAACCGGCGGCCTGGTCCGGTATCGCACCGCGCCGCGGCGCGCGCTCGCGGCGCGGCGCTACCGGTTGCCGATGTCGTCGTCGATGATCGCCGGCGCCGTCGCGCGCGGCGCTTCGTTGCCGGGCGTGGCCTCGGGCTTCGGACCGCTGCGGTTCCGGTTGCCGCGGCCGCGCTTCTTGCCTGGCCCGCCCCCGGCGCGCCGGGACGACGTTGCCGCGACCTTGACCGTTCGGTCCGTGGCCACGACCCGGACCCCGCGGACCGCCGCCGGCGCCCGGCCCCTTGGGCCGCGGCACGTCGGTGCCGGGCAGGCCTTCCGGCACGGCGCCCGGGACGGTCAGCGTCGTCATCACGTACGGCGACGGCGCCGTGCCCACCGCGCGCATCCGGCGTGGCGCGGCTTGCCGTGCTGCGGGCGACCCGGCTGGCCGAACGGCCGGCCGCCGTGTCCGTGGCCGGCGCCCGTTCCGCCACCGCCGCCGCGCCGCGGACCGCCCTGCCCCTGCGGCCGTCCCGTGCGGCTTGCCATGCCCCTTGCCGAAGAACTTGCCGACCGGCGTGTTGCCATGCGTCGGCAGGCCATGGACGCTGTTGCCGGGCTCGATCGCCCTCGAACTCGGGTTGCGCGTCCATCGCTGCGTCCTGGCTGCGTCGGGCGCGGCAAGTGGCGGTCCGGGCTGGCGCTTCGGTCCGCGCGGCCCGCGATCGCGCTGTCCCTGGCCTTGCGGACGCGGGCCCTTGCCGTGGCCCTGCCCGGCCTGCCCGTGCGGCCGGCCGCCGTGCCCCTGGCCCTGCGGCGCGGGCCCGGTCGATTTCATCCCGGCGGCGACCAGCACGGCGCCGACTTCCTCCGGCGTCAGCTCGAGCGTCTGCCCGCGCTTCACGCGCGACGGCATCGCCACCGTGCCGTAGCGCGTGCGGATCAGGCGGCTCACCGTGAGGCCGAGCGCCTCGAACAGCCGCCGCACCTCGCGGTTGCGGCCTTCCTTGATGCACGATGTGATACCAGTGATTCGAGCCTTCGCCGCCGCCGTCCTCGAGCTTCTCGACCTTGCCCGGCCCGTCCTCGAGCTCGATGCCGGTCAAGCAGCGACTGCTGCTGCTCGGGCGTGAGCGTGCCCATCACGCGCACCGCGTACTCGCGCTCGACCTCGTAGCGCGGGTGCATCATCTTGTTGGCGAGCTCGCCGGAATTCGTGAACAGCAGCAGGCCCTCGGTGTTGAAGTCGAGCCGCCCGATCGCGATCCACTTGCCGTTGCCGATGTTCGGGCAGCTGCTCGAACACCGTCGGGCGGCCTTCGGGATCGTCGCGCGTGACGATCTCGCCCGCCGGCTTGTGGTACATCAGGATGCGCGCGCGCGGCTCGGCGAAGCGGACCTTGACGAGCTCGCCGTTGATCCGCACCTCGTCGCCCGGGCCCGACCTTCTGCCCGACGTCGGCGGGCTCGCGATTCACGGTGATGCGGCCGGCGAGGATCAGCTCCTCCATCGCCCGGCGCGAGCCGAAGCCGCACGACGCCAGCACCTTGTGCAGGCGCTGCGGCTCGGTGAAGATGTCGTCAGTGGAGGAGCGGTGGCGCGGCGGCGCCAGGCCCTCCGTGATCTGCTGCAGCGCCAGGCTCGGCTGCTGCATCGGGCCCGTCGGGGGACGGTGCCAGGATCGGGCTCGCGAGCGCGAGTTGCGCTTCGGCGGCTTTGGTGGGTGCATCGGGCATCTCCAGCAGGTGGGAAGCGTCGAGCTCGGCCAGCGGAGGCAGCTCGGACAACGAGCGCAGGCCGAGATCGTCGAGGAAGGTCTTGGTGGTCGCGTAGAGCGCCGGGCGGCCCGGCGTCTCGCGGTGGCCGACCACTTCGACCCATTGGCGGTCCTCCAGCGCCTTGACGACGTTGGTGGACACGGCGACGCCGCGGATGGCTTCGATGTCGCCGCGGGTCACGGGTTGCTGATAGGCGATGATCGCCAGCGTTTCCATCACCGCGCGCGAGTAGCGCGGCGGCTTTTCCGGCGACAGCCGGTCGAGATAGGGCTGGATGGCGGGCTTGCCCTGGAAGCGCCAGCCGGACGCGACCTCGACGAGCTCGACGCTCCGGTCCGCCCAGCTCGCGGCGAGCTCGTCGAGCAGCTTGCGCACGAGCGTCGGCCTCGAGCGGCGGGTCGAACAGCGCGCGAGCTGCGGCGCGGCGACCGGCTCGCCGGCCGTCAGCAGCGCCGCCTCGAGAATGTTCCTGATCTCCTGCAAATCGTCCATCGTCAATCGTGAATGCAGGAACGGGTCAGGACGCGAGCGCGAAGCCCGGTCCGCCCGTCACGCTGCACGTAGATCGGCGCGTAGGGCTCGGCCTGCGCGATCGTCGATCAGCTGCTCGCGCGCGAGCTCGAGCAGCGCGAGAAACGTCACGATGAGGTGCGCCACGTCGGCGTGCGGCGCGAACAGCGTCGTGAACTCGGCGAAGCGCGACGGCTCCAGCACCTTGAGCATCCGGCTCATCTCCGCGCGCACCGACAGCTGCTCGCGGCGTGACGAGATGATGCCGGTTGATGCGCGCCCGCGCAACCAGGCCCGCCCAGGCGGCGCGCAGGTCGTCCGGCGGAGACGTCGGGCAGCCGCGCCGGCGCGACGCGCTCGAACCAGACGCGGACCGTCGCGAAATCGCGGTCGGCGAGCGGCAGCTCGTCGATCTCGCGCGCGGCCTGCTTCATCCGCTCGTACTCGAGCAGCCGGCGGACGAGCTCGGCGCGCGGGATCCTCGGGCTCCGCGCCGGGCGGCGCCGGCGGCTTCGGCAGCAGCAGGCGCGACTTGATCTCGATCAGCACCGCGGCCATCAGCAGGTATTCGGCGGCGAGCTCGAGCTGCGTGCGGCGCATCATCTCGACGTAGCCCAGATACTGGCGCGTCAGCTCCGCCATCGGGATGTCGAGGACGTTGATGTTCTGCTTGCGGATCAGGTAGAGCAGCAGGTCGAGCGGCCCCTCGAACGTGTCGAGGAAGATCTCGAGCGCCTCCGGCGGGATGTAGAGGTCGTGCGGCATCTCGAGCAGCGGCTCGCCGTGGACCCTGGCGACCGGCGCCGCCGCCCTGCCGGGCGAGGTCGACGACGTCCGTCTCGCTCATGAGCGGCCTCCTTGCTTCGCCCGTCGCACTCACGCGCGGCCTCCTTGTACCGGCAGCGCCAGTGGATTCGGCAGCGCGTCGGCCGCCTCGATCGCGCGGCGACGCGGCCTTCGCGCCTGGGCTGCGGCCGCCGCGCTCATGTGTAATCGATCCCCATGGCCGCGCGGACGTCGCGCATCGTTTCCTCGGCGAGCTTGCGCGCGCGCTCGCAGCCGTCGGCGACGATGTTGCGCACGAGCTGCGGGTCGTCGAGGAAGCGCTGCGCGCGCTCGCGGATCGGCTCCTGCTCGCGGATGATCGCGTCGATCACCGGCTGCTTGCAGTCGAGGCAGCCGATGCCCGCGGTCGTGCAGCCCTTGACGACCCAGTCGCGCGTCGCCGCGTCGGAGTAGATCTGGTGCAGCGGCCACACCGGGCAGCGGTTGGGGTCGCCCTTGTCCGAGCGGCGCACCCGCGCCGGATCCGTCTGCATCGTGCGGATCTTCTTCGTGACCTCCGCCGGGCTCCTCGCGCATCAGGATCGCGTTGCCGTACGACTTCGACATCTTCTGCCCGTCGAGCCCGGGCACCTTCGGCGTCTCGGTCAGCAGCGGCTCCGGCTCGGGCAGGATCACGCGGCCCGTGCCCTCGAGATAGCCGAACAGCCGCTCGCGGTCGCCGAGCGCCAGGTTCTGCGTTTCGTTCAGCAGCTCCTTCGCCGCCTCGAGCGCCGCCGTCGTCGCCGCGTTCCTGGAACGCCGTGCGCAGCTCGCCGTAGCGGCGCGCCTTCTTGGCGCCGAGCTTCTTGATCGCCGCCTTCGCCTTGTCCTCGAACCCGGGCTCGCGGCCGTAGATGTGGTTGAAGCGGCGCGCGAGCTCGCGCGACGAGCTCGATGTGCGACACCTGGTCCTCGCCGACGGGCACCATGTTCGCGCGGTAGATGAGGATGTCGGCGCCCTGCATCACCGGATAGCCCAGGAAGCCGAAGTTCGAGAGGTCGCGGTCGGCGAGCTTCTGCTGCTGGTCCTTGTACGTCGGCACGCGCTCGAGCCAGCCGACCGGCGTGATCATCCCGAGCAGCAGCGCGAGCTCCGCGTGCTCGGGCACGCGCGACTGGATGAAGATCGTGGCCCGCGTCGGGTTGATGCCCGCGGCGAGCCAGTCGACGAACATCTCCCAGACGCTGTCGGCGATCGACTCGGTGGCGTCGAAGTGCGTGGTCAGCGCGTGCCAGTCGGCGGCGAAGTACAGGCACTCGTACTCCTCCTGCAGCCGCACCCAGTTCTTGAGCGCGCCGTGGTAGTGGCCGATGTGCATGCGGCCCGTGGGGCGCATGCCCGATAGCACGCGATCAGCGAACATGTCGTCGGAGTTTGCCGTGCAGCCGGTCAAAGGCCGACGACGCATGCCGAGCGCGTACTCGGCAACCCGCAGGATCGGCTGCATCAGGTCGCCCAGGATGCCGGTCGCGAGCAGCAGGATGACGACCATGAATCCGTAGGGCTCGAGCCGCGCGTAGCTCATCGCGAGCGAATGCGGCAGCAGGCTGACCGCGATGCGGCCGCCGTCGAGCGGAAGAATCGGCAGAAGGTTCAGAGCCATCAGCATCAGGTTGATCTGAATCCCGGCGTCGGCCATCGCCAGCAACCCGTCGCTCGCGCACGCAGCGCCGCCGGGCAACGCGGCCTTCAGCAGAAACGCCCACCCGAGCGCCATCAGGAAATTCGCCAACGGTCCCGGCGCCGGCGACCCAGAACATGTCGCGCTTCGGATTGCGCAGGTTGCCGAAATTCACCGGCACCGGCTTCGCCCACCCGAAGATGAACGCCGGCGTGTGCGTGATCGCCGCGACCACCACCAGCATCCCCGGGACCAGAATCGTCCCCACGGGATCGATGTGCTTGATCGGATTGGCGTGACGCGGCCCAGCATCCAGGCGGTCTGGTCGCCGAACATCCTGGCGACGTAGCCGTGCGCGGCTTCGTGCAAGCGTGATCGCGAAGACCACCGGCACCGCCCAGAGCACGATGGTCGCGAGCGAAAAATCCATTGGCCGCCCATTTTACCCGAGTCCGGAGCCGCCGGCCGACGCTCGGAACGTCTGCGTCACGGCTTCAGGGCGTCCGGCTGCCTCGAGGCCGAGCCGCGCCGGGATCCCCGCCGCCCTGGCGCACGATCACCGGCGGCGCGACCGCGAGATCGACGACCGTCGTCGGCGCCGCCGGGCACGCGCCGGCGTCGATGACGAGGTCGAGCACGCGGCCGAGGGCGTCGCGTATGCTCTCGGCGTCGTTGAGCGGCTCGACCGCGCCGGGCAGGATCAGCGTCGAGGACAGGATGGGCTCGCCCAGCTCGGTCAGCAGCGCCTGCACGACCGGATGGTCCGGGCACGCGCACGCCGACCGTGCTGCGCTTCGGATGCTGGAGCCGCCGCGGCACCTCGCGCGTCGCCGGCAGCAGGAACGTGAACGCGCCCGGGCGTCCCCTGGCGGACGATCCGGAACTGCCAGTTGTCGAGGCGCGCGAAATGGCCGATCTCGGAGAGGTCGCGCAGCACCAGCGTGAGAGGTGCCCCTCGTCGACGCCGCGAATCTGCCGGATGCGCCTCGCCGCGACGGCGTCGCCGATGTGGCAGCCGAGCGCGTAGCTCGAATCGGTCGGATACGCGATCACGCCGCCGTCGCGCAGGATCGCCGCCGCCTGCCGGATGAGGCGCGGCTGCGGGTTGGCGGGATGAACCTGGAAGAACTGGGCCATGCGCGTTGCGGGCGTCGGCGGCGCCGCCGGAACGAAGATCGCCGCGGCGCATATAATTGCGCCGGATTCTAACCCAGGGTTATAACGGGCCCTTGAACCTCCAGCAACTGCGCTACCTGTGCGCGATCGTCGATCACGGACCTCAACGTGTCCGACGCCGCCGAGGCGCTGTTCACGTCGCAGCCGGGCGTCAGCAAGCAGGTCCGCCAGCTCGAGGACGAGCTCGGCGTGCGGGTCTTCGTCCGGGCCGGCAAGCGGCTCGCGTCCGCTCACGCCCGGCGGGCGACGCCGTCGTCGCCACGGCGCGCCGCGCGCTGCGCGAGATCGAGAACCTGAAGCGCGTCGGTGCCGAATTCAAGAGCGAGGACGAGGGCACGCTGGCGATCGCGACCACGCACACGCAGGCGCGCTACGTGCTGCCGCGGGTCGTGCGCGACTTCGCGGCGCGCTATCCCAAGGTCAAGCTGGAGCTGCACCAGGGCAATCCGCTGCAGGTCGCCGAGCAGACGGCGCGCGGCGACGCCGACGTCGGCATCGCGACCGAGGCGCTCGCGTCGTTCCCCGATCTCGTGACGCTGCCCTGCTACCAGTGGAACCGCTGCGTGCTCGTCCCGCGCGGCCACCCGCTCGCCAAGGTCGATGCCGCTGACGCTCGCGGCGCTCGCCCGCTATCCGATCATCACCTACGACTTCACGTTCACCGGCCGCTCGCAGATCAATGCGGCGTTCGACGCCGAGGGCACTCGCGCCGAAGGTCGTGCTGACCGCGCTCGACTCCGACGTGATCAAGACCTACGTCGAGCTCGGCATGGGCGTGGGCATCGTCGCGCAGATGGCCTACGACCCCGCCCGCGACGTCGCGTTCGAGAAGCTCGACGCCGGGCACCTGTTCGCGCCGTCGACGACGCGCCTCGCGCTGCGCCGCGGGGTATTCCTGCGCGGCTACGTCTACGATTTCATCGCGCTCTTCGCGCCGGCGCTCGATCGCGCGACGGTGGATGCCGCGCTCGCCGGGGCCGCGAAGCCGTGAGCCGCGTATCCGTCCGTCGCGCACCCTCGCCGCGCACACCCATGAAAGGCTCGGAATCATGACCCGCAGTGCCCTTCTGCTCCTCGCCCCGCTCGCGCTGGCCGATCCGCGCCGAGCGACGCCCGGCCCGCCGCCGAACTGCCGACCGTCCCGCTCACGATCAACGGGCAAAAGCTCGTCGCCGAGGTGGCCGCGACGCCCGAGGAGCGCGCGACGGGGCTGATGAACCGCTTCAGCCTGAAGCCCGATCACGGGCATGCTGTTCGTGTTCGAGCGGCCCGAGCCGCAGGCGTTCTGGATGAAGAACACGTTCATCCCGCTCTCGATCGCGTTCATCGCCGCCGACGGCCGCATCCTCAACATCGACGACATGGCGCCGCAGGACGAGACCCTGCATTGGTCGCGCGGGCCCGGCGCTGTACGCGCTCGAGATGCGCAAGGGCTGGTTCGCCGAGCGCGGCATCAAGGCCGGCGATCGGGTGTCGGGCCTGCCGCCGCCGAAGCACTGACGCGGCGTTCGCTGCCGCGCGTCGCGCACGCCGATGCTGACCCCGTTGCACCTGACGCCGGTCCGCGTCGACCGGTCGCGGTACCTGCCGCCGCTGCTGCTCGAGCTGATCGAGGCCGCCGAGCGCGGCGGCGACCTGGTGCCGGCGGTGCAGGCGATCGTCCGCAAGCTGGGGTTCGACGGCTTCATGTATGCGACGGCGAGCTACCACCTGCGGCCCGAACAACGACGAGCGCATCTACGTACTTCACGACGCTGCCGCGGGAGTGGGTCGTCCGCTACGACCAGCAGGCCTACGTCGAGTGCGATCCGCGCGTCCTGTATTCGTTCGAGAGCGCGCTGCCCGCTCGTCTGGGACCAGGCCAGCGAGCGCGGCAAGAATCCGCGAAGACCGACGCCTTCCTGGCCGATGCCGCCGCGCACGGCGTCGCGAGCGGCGTGGCGTTTCCGGTGTACGCGGGCTATCCGGCGCGAACGCTCGTCTCGCTCAGCTACGCGCGATCCCGCTGATCGACGACGCGCGCCGCGCACACCTCGCCGCCCACCTCGGCGACATCGTGCTGTTCGGCCAGTATTTCCACGAGCTGTTCGTCACGGGCGTGATCGAGAAGGGGATCGCTCCGCAGTTCGAGGGCGCGCCGTTGAGCGCCCGCGAGCGCCAATGCCTGCAGATGGCGGCGCACGGCATGACCGGCGCCGAGATCGGCTTCAAGCTGGGCATCTCCGAGCGGACCGTGACGTTTCACTTCGCCAACATCGTCAGCAAGCTCGGCGTGCTGAACCGGCAGCGAGGCGATCGCCAAGAGCATCGCCCAGGGCGTCATCCGGATGGAGGTCTGAGCGGAACAGCGCTTCGCGTCTGCGGCGCTTACGCGTGTCGCGCAGCCAGCGCGGAGCTCGGCGACCGAGTGCACCGTCGCCAGCGGCGTCCAGCCGTCGAGCCCCGTCGGCGCGTGCGCACCGTAGGCGACCGCCAGCGCCGCGCGCCCGCGTTGCGCGCGAGCTCGAGGTCGTGCGTCGTGTCGCCGATCATCAGCGTCTCGTCGCGGCTCGACGCCGGCGCGATCCATCAGGTGCAGCAGCATGTCCGGATGCGGCTTCGGCAAGCCCTCGTCGGCGCAGCGCGTGGCCGCGAAGTGGCCGCCGATGCCCTGCTGCGCGAGCGCGCGGTCGAGTCCGGCCCGCGACTTTCCCGTGGCGATGCCGAGCAGGAAGCCGGCGGCGTCGAGCTCGGCCAGCATCTCGCGCACGCCGGCGAAGAGCGGAATGGCGCAGTCGCGCGTCAGGAAGTGGTGCCGGTAGCGCGCCGACGAGATCGGGATGCCGATCGGCGCGGAAGCCCGGGCGCGACGTAGCGCAGCGCGTCGGCGAGCCCGAGGCCGATCACGTAACCGGGCGTCGACGTCGGCCGGCACGGGCTCGCCCACGTCGCGGCACGCCTGCTGCAGCGAGTCGGCGATGATCGCCGGTCGAGTCGGCCAGCGTGCCGTCCCAGTCGAAGACGACGAACCGGAACCGACGCGGCGCGAAGTCAGCGGGCGGCGACATCGGGCGGCGCCTCGCTGCGGCGTCGAGTCGCGCGACGAAGGCGGCGAGATCCGGCGCGAGCGGCGCCTCGACGACGACCTCGCGACCGTCGAGCGGATGCGCGAAACGGATGCGGTGCGCGTGCAGGAACATCCGCTTCAGACCCTGTCGCGCCAGCGCCTGTTCCAGGCGAAGTCGCCGTACTTGTCGTCGCCGGCGAGCGGAAAGCCGAGGTGCGTGAGGTGGACGCGGATCTGGTGCGTGCGCCCGGTCTCGAGCTCGGCGTCGAGCAGCGACGACCGGCGGATCGGCGCTCGGCCACGCGCGTGACCCGGCGGAAGATCGTCCGCGCGAGGCGCCCGCTCTCGTCCACGCGGACGCGCCGCTCGCCGTCGCCGGTCACGTAGGTCGTCAGCGGCAGCTCGACCGCGCGCATCGCGTCGCGCCATTTGCCGCGGACCAGCACCGTGTAGCGCTTGTCGATCGCGCCGTCGCGCAGCTGCGCGTGCAGCCCCGTCAGCGCGAGGCGCTTCTTCGCGATGAGCAGCACGCCCGACGTGTCGCGGTCGAGCCGGTGCACGAGCTCGAGGAACGGCGCGTCGGGCCGCGCCTGGCGCAGCCGCTCGATGACGCCGAAGGCGATGCCGCTGCCGCCGTGGACGGCGAGGCCGGCCGGCTTGTCGAGCGCGATCAGCGCGTCGTCCTCGTACAGGATCGGCGGGATCGCGACTGCGCGCAAGCCCGACTGTCGGTGACTTCCTGGCGGGCGACGACGCGCGGATCGGCGGGATTCGCAGCTGGTCGCCGACGTTGAGCCGCGTGTCCGGCCCGACCTTGCGCCGATTCACGCGAACCTCGCCGCTGCGCAGGATCCGGTAGACGTGACTCTTCGGGACGCCCTTCAGGATCTTGACGAGGTAATTGTCGACGCGCTGCCCCTGCCCATCCTCGCCCACTGCAAGCCAATTGACAGCATCCTTGCTTAAATCATTCATCTGCTTATAATTATGTCCTGCAGCACGCTTGGCCCCGGCGCGATCGAACGATTGCCGCCGTACGGCGGCGATCTCGGACATCCCAGGATGGCGAGGCCCCCACCGCCCAGGCGAAGGCCCCGCGCTGCGGGGCAAAGACGGCCGTAGCATCGCGCATAAATCGGCCGCCGGTTAAATCCACTGACCGTCCGGGCGTTGCGCCCCGGAAAAGTAGGGATGGTAAAGGAAGAGCGCAGTCTCCGCACCCGGCTTGTGGCCGGTTCGAAGCGGCGCATTGCGCGGCGCACTTAGCGACGATTTCTGCTCCAGGCTGTCCCCCTCGTCCGCGACCCGTCGCGGCGGCCGACAGCCTCGAGCTTGACCGCTTGAACGCAACCATGAAGCCCTCCGCATCTACGAGATCGCACCGCCCCGACATCGTCGAGGCCGACGCCCCGGCGGTACCGGCAAGCGTCCATCCCGTTCTCGTCCGCCCGCAGCCACCGCTGCGGGCGTGGTTCGGCTTCGCCCGCGTCCGCCGCTCGATAGCGTTACGCCGCGCGGCTCGCGCGGCCTCCGTTTCGCCCCGCCCAGGCCCGGCCGGATCCGCGCCGGGAAAATACTATGAAGCGCATGCTGTTCAACGCCACCCAGGCGGAGGAACTCCGGGTGGCGATCGTCGACGGCCAGAAGCTGGTCGATCTCGACATCGAGTCCGCGAGCAAGGAACAACGCAAGAGCAACATCTACAAGGCCGTCGTCACCCGCGTCGAGCCGAGCCTCGAAGCGTGCTTCGTCGACTACGGCACCGAGCGCCACGGCTTCCTGCCGTTCAAGGAAATCGCGCGCCAGTACCTGAAGGGCCGCGGCCGCGGCGACAAGGGGGCGGCGACGAAGGCGACGGCGACGGGCGGCCGCGGCCGCATCCAGGACCAGCTCAAGGAAGGCATGGAGCTGATCGTCCAGGTCGACAAGGACGAGCGCGGCAACAAGGGCGCGGCGCTGACGACCTACATCTCGCTCGCCGGACGCTATCTCGTGCTGATGCCGAACAACCCGCGCGGCGGCGGCGTGTCGCGCCGCGTCGAGGGCGAGGAGCGCAACGAGCTGCGCGACGCGATCGGCGGGCTCGACGTCCCGCCGGGCATGAGCGTCATCGCCCGCACCGCGGGCATCGGCCGCAGCACCGAAGAGCTGCAGTGGGACCTCAACTACCTGATGCAGCTCTGGCGCGCGATCGAGGACGCGTCGAAGCTGCAGTCGGGCGCGTTCCTGATCTACCAGGAGTCGAGCCTCGTCATCCGCGCGATCCGCGACTACTTCCATCCGGACATCGGCGAGCTGCTGATCGACACCGAGGCGATCTTCGAGCAGGCGCAGCAGTTCATGAGCCACGTGATGCCGGCCAACGTGAATCGCGTGAAGCTCTACAAGGACGACGTTCCGCTCTTCTCGCGCTTCCAGATCGAGCACCAGATCGAGACCGCGTACGCGCGGCAGGTGCCGCTGCCCGCCGGCGGCGCGATCGTGATCGACCACACCGAGGCGCTGGTGTCGGTCGACGTCAACTCGGCGCGCGCCACCAAGGCCGGCGACATCGAGACGACCGCGTTCAACACCAACCTCGAGGCCGCCGACGAGATCGCCCGCCAGCTGCGGCTGCGCGACCTGGGCGGGCTCATCGTCATCGACTTCATCGACATGGAGAGCGCGAAGAACCAGCGCGAGGTCGAGAACCGCCTCAAGGACGCGCTGCGCTACGACCGCGCCCGCGTGCAGCTCGGCAAGATCTCGCGCTTCGGGCTGATGGAGCTGTCGCGCCAGCGGCTGCGCCCTGCGCTCGCCGAGTCGGCGTACATCCCCTGCCCGCGCTGCCACGGCATCGGCCACATCCGCGGCACCGAGTCGACCGCGCTGCACATCCTGCGCATCCTGCAGGAAGAAGCGATGAAGGAGAACACCGCGCAGGTCGTCGCGCAGGTTCCGGTCGACGTCGCCACGTTCCTGCTCAACGAGAAGCGCACCGAGGTGCTGTCGATCGAGACGCGCTTCAAGGTCAACGTGCTGCTCGTCCCGAATCGCCACCTCGAGACGCCGAACTACACGGTCGAGCGGCTGCGCCACGACGATCTCAACCAGAGCGAGCCGCTGCCGCTGTCGTTCAATCTCGTCCAGCAGCCGGAGGAGCCCGATCCGTCAAGCAGATGAAGGAAGAGGCGAAGGAGCCGCGCGCAGGAGGCCGTCGTCAAGGGCATCACGCCGGCACAGCCGGCGCCGCTTCCCACCGTCGAAGCCGCCGCCTGCGCCGGCGCACGCGCCCGCTGCGGCAGCGTCGCGCCGAGACGTCGGGCAGGCTGGTTCGACCAGGATGCTCGCCTGGTTCCGCACCGAGCCCGCGATGCCGACGCCAGCCGCCGCGCACCGACACGCCGCGCGAGGTCCGCGAGACCGCCGTCGCGAAGCGCGCGACGGGACGCGACAACCGCGGTGACCGCGATCGCCATCGCGGCCAGGACCGCCGCGACGGACGTCGCGACGAAAGCGCCGCGGCGAGGCGCGCGACAACCGCGGTGGCCGCGGCGAGCCGAGGCCGCAGGGCCAGCCGCGCGATGCGCAGCAGCCGCGCCCGCCGCAGGGCGCGGGCGGCCAGCGCCGCGACGGCCAGCCGCCGCGCGAAGGACAGCCCCCACGCGAAGGGCAAGCCGCCGCGCGAAGGACAGCCGCCGCGTGACGGGTCAACCGCCGCGCGAAGGACAGCCGCCGCGCGAACCGCGCCCGCCGCGCGAGCCGCGTCCGCCGCGCGAGCCGCGCGAGCCGCGCGAAGGACAGCCGCCGCGCGAACCACGTCCGCCGCGCGAGCCCCGCGAGCCCCGTCCGCAAGCGCCGGTCAGTCGCGGAAGATGCATTGCCGGCCATCGAGGCCGCCGAGCCGGGAATGGTCCGTGCCGCCGAGCACGCAGCGATGCCCGGGCGAAGCGCCGAGGGAAATCGCCGACGGCGTGATCGGCATCGTCGCGGCGACCGCGGCGATCGTCCCGACCGGCCTGAACAAAGCGGGACCCCACCGGTCGCCGAGGCCACCGACGCATTGACCGCCGGAGTTCCGGCGCCGGTTGCCGATGCGCCGCCCGCGCGCGAGCGCAGTGCCGACGTAGCGCCGCCCCCGGTCGACGTTGCTCCTGCCCCTGAGCCCCGGCGCGCCGCCGAAGCCGTCGTCGCACCGGCTGCGACGTCCGTGGAGCCCCCGCGGCCAGCCCCACCGCCGCGGGCCGTTCCGCCACCGCGTTCGCCGATCGCCGTTCCGCCGATATCGTCGACGCTGCCCCCGGATTCCGGCCTCGAGATCGTCGAGACGCGATTCAAGGCGCCACCGGTGTCCGAGCCGGAGCCCGCTGCCGTGGGCCGGCAACGCGTTCGCCCGCCGCGCGTCGAGACGGTCGAGGAGCCGCTGCAAATCGTCGAGACGCGAAAGAGCGAGCAACCGCCCGCCAGCTGATCATCCGCGTCGTTTCGGCAATCCGAAGGCGGGCCGTGTGCCCGCCTTCGTTTCTTGTTGATGCTACGATCCTCGATGATGGCGGGTGGACCGCGACGCCGTTCAAGGGAATCGCTAGGATGGGCATCGCCAGCGGGGTCGCGAACTCACGCGCGTGCGACGGTGGATTCGCTCGAATGGCAGTTGCGTGGCGAGAGAATGCGGAGATGATGGCGGGGAACTCAGGTTCGATCGCAGCAAGACTGCGCGCGGCATGGGTGGCGGCGATCGTAATTGCGTCGCTGTCGGGCGCCGCCATTGCCGGGCCCGAGGAGGACGCGGCGTCGGCGTACGCGCATGGCGACTACGCGACGGCGTTGGGGATCTTTCGTACGCTCGCCGACCAGGGTGCGGCGTCGGCCCAATACAACGTGGGATTCATGTACGCCAACGGCCAAGGCGTGCCGCAAAGCCATGCCGAGGCGATCTACTGGTATCGCAAGGCCGCCGAGCAGGACAACGTGAGCGCCCAGAACGACCTCGGTGTCATGTACGCGAAGGGGAACGGGGTGCCACAAGACTTTGCCGAGGCGGCAATGTGGTATCGAAAAGCGGCCGATAGAGGTAACGCGCTGGCACAAAACAATCTCGGCTCCGCTTACGCGAATGGCCGCGGCGTGGCGCAGGACGATGCCGAGGCACTCCTTTGGTTCCGCAAGGCAGCGGCGCAGGGCGACGCGAGCGCCGAGTACAACCTTGGGTTCATCTACGCAGGGGGCCGAGGCGTTCCACAGGACGACGTCGAGGCGTTGAAGTGGTTCCTGAAAGCCGCCGATCAAGGCGATTCCGGAGCGCAATACAACGTCGGCCTGATGTACACGGGCGGACGCGGCGTTGCACGCGACGCAGCCGAGGGGTCGAAGTGGTTCAGGAAAGCGGCCGATCAAGGCAACGCCCTGGCGCAATACAACCTCGGCGTGATGTACGGGACCGGGCAAGGGCTGACCGCTGACGACGCGGAGGCGGTCAAGTGGTTTCGCAGAGCCGCCGATCAGGGCAACGCGGCGGCCCAGTACAACCTCGGCGTCATGTACCGGGGGGGCACGGGCGTTCCGCAGGACGATGCCGAGGCGGTCAGCTGGTATCGAAAGGCGGCCGGCCAGGGCGACGCCAGCGCGCAGAGCAGCCTCGGCTTCATGTATGCCAACGGCCGCGGTGTCCCGCAGGACTTTCGCGAGGCGGCGCAGTGGTACCGGAAGGCCGCCGAGCAGGGCGATGCCAAAGCGCAGAACAGCCTCGGCTTCATGTACGCGAGCGGCCAGGGCGTGCCCCAGGACCTTCCCGAGGCAGCGAGGTGGTATCGCCGCGCCGCCGAACAGGGCGACGCCGCGGCGCAGTACAACCTCGGCGTCACCTACGACACCGGTCAAGGCGTGCCGCAGGACGATGTCCAGGCCCTGAAATGGTATAGCCTCGCCGTGGCGCGATTCCCGGCGTCCGAGGTGGAACATCGGGGGAAGGCGATCCGGGGGCGCGACATCGCCGCCGCAAGAATGACGCCGTGGCAGATCGCCGAAGCGCAGCAGCTCGTCGAGGAGTGGAAGCCGGCCCCGTGACCTGGGGCAATTCGACGCCGGCGCCTATGCCGGTCGCAGCCGACCGCGCATTACTTATCCGGACACAGCCCCAGCACCGTGTCTTCCATCGTGCACTTGGGCTTCGGCTTCGGCTTCGCCGCGATGCATTGACGCAGCTCGCTCGACGTTTGCGGATAGTAGATCCATCCCGCGCCGGGATCCGGCATCGCGAGCTCGACCTCTTTCCACTTCGGGTGTCCTTTTGCCTGAAGCACGGGGAAGTTGTTGCATAGCGACCGCGCGAATTTGGACAGATAAGCCCGGGTGTCCTTCAGGTTGTAATCGTAGGTTGCGAGATAGGCCTTCACGGCGAATCCGGCGATGTTTTCCGACAGGAGGTTCGGATAGCTGTCGACGCGCACGACTGCCTTGAAGTACGTCCTGAGCGCGGCCCTCGTCGTGGCATGGTTGGGGTCGACCTTGAGCAGCTTGATGAACTGGCGCACTTCCGGCTTCATGTCGGTGAACAACTTGGCAGGTTGCCCCGCGACGATGGCCACGACATCGACGGACTTGTCGGCGATCAGCTTGACCAGTGCCTCCTCGTTGGTGAGGAACGTCGCCTTCGCCTCCGGCAGCGGCTCGTTGAACATCAGGCGGTAAAGCGTGGTGGTGGTGAGCGCGGTCCCGCTGCCGATCGGTCCGGTATTGATCCGCGCGTCCTTGATCTCGTGCACGAAGTTCATCGGCGAGTCGGCCCGCACGACGAAATAGATCTCCTCGTTGTAGAGCGGCATGATGACGCGCAGCGGGCGGATGATCGTTGCCGCGCCGGGATTTCCGGCGGCGGCCTGGTCGAGAAACGCCTGATAGACGTCGGACTGGACGAGCGCGAACTTGACCCCGGGCTCGTAGCGCAGACGCTTGATGTTCTCGGCCGATCCGGCGGAGGGCAACGCTTCAAGTTCGATATCCGCAGCGGGCGCGACGTAGGTGGCCAAATCCCGTCCGATGACGATGTACGTTCCCTTCTCGGAGGCCGTCACGATCTTGTACTGTGCGGTAGCCAGCGCGGGCGCCGCCGGCAGCGACGTCATTGCCGTCATCCAGGCGATCAACAGATATCGGGTCCGCATGCCTCGTCTCCGCACGTTGGTGGGTGTGTGAATTCGTGAAAGACATGATACGGCAATCCATCCGCGACCCCAAACGAACGGAGCGCAGACGGACCGTCGGCGCGCGGCCGCGAACGGAAGGCCGCTCGATCAAGTGAGCCCCTGGGCGGTACGCACGGGCAAACTCGCGCAGACTCCGCCAACGACCCGAGAGGCAACAGGACGGGCTACTTCAGGTTCAGCAGCGCCTTCACCGCACTCACGGAGTCCGGCGCGGCGGACTTGGTGGCCGAGTTGCTTCCGCCCCTGTCCGGCGACGCGTCACGCTTCGCAACCGCCGGCGCCACGGCTGCCTTCATCGCGATCTTGCGCGTGCCGTCGTCCGACGCCGACGGAGCCGACGCCGGGGCGCTAGCGATCGAAGACGCCGTGTTGGTCAGGCCCAGCAGGCTGCTGGCATTGTCGGCCGTAATGATCGGCCGCGCTCCCGTTACCGATGATGGCGTGGTGATTGCCGGCGCACCATACGTTGTCGTATCCACGTTGGCGGGCGATCGCGCGACCTGCTGGTTATCCGGAGTGGACGATCGCGGTGGATTCGCCGGGATAGGCGCGGCGACACCAGCCACCGTGGCAGTCGGCGCGCTCGCGACCGGTGCCGGAGCAGGCGCCGCGGCCGGTGCCGGGGCGGGCGCCGCCGCCACGGCATTCGGTGCAGCTTCAGGGGCCTGGCTCGTCGGTGGGTTGCCCGCCTGCGCCGATCTCGCCGCAAGGATCTGCCGTTCGAGTTCCTGCTGCTTTGCGATGCTCGCGGCAAGCTCCGCCTGCTTCTGGATGGCTTCCTCGGCCATCGTCTGCTGCGCGGACTTTTCCTGGTTCGCTGCGTTGGTGAACGTGATCGTGTCGTTCACCTTTTCCATCGTTGCCTTGCGCTGGAGCGCGGCGACCGCCAACTTCTGCTGCTCCGCCAGCCGCGCCGTCTCGAGCTCCATTTCCGACGGGGTCGGCTGCTTCTGTTGCTGCTGCTGTTGCTGCGCTGCCGGGGCCACCCTTGCCGGCACCGCGGGGGCCGCCATCGCGGCCTGCTTCGCGGCATCCCGCTCGGCCTTCGCCTTCAGTGCCTCTTCGACGACGCCGATGTGCTCGAGCACCGCATTCGCGATGTCCATGCGCCCGAGCATCGCCGCGATGCGTGCGGTTTCCCGAGCTTCGCATCCCTTGTCGACCGTCGACGCATTCGCACCGATCGCGAATCCGGGCACGCTCACGCCGACGCCGCCGCTGAAACCGTTGCATGGGCCCGAAGCGGGGCCACCCACGCCGACGTCCGGCGTGTTCTTGATCGTCTGCGAACCGCTGTAGCGAACGTTATTGTCGTTGACGTAATGGTTCGTCTCCGGATCGACGCCCGCCGCGAGGCCCTTGATGCCGCCGGGTGCGGAAGGCTGAATGTAGTTGACCGTAACTTCCGCCGCCTGCTGATTGCCCGTGCTGTTGATTGCCCCGGTTGCAACACCGGTCACCGTACCGCCTTGGGCATTGGCGTTGCCACCCTGGGAGCTCGATGACCCCCCGGAGGCGCTACCGCCAGTTCCACCGGACGAATTTACCGTATTGGAATTGCTCGACGACCCGCCGGTTGCCGATCCGCCCTGGGCCGATCCGCCTTTCCCGCCGGCGCCGCCGGTTGCGCTGCCCGTAACACTCGTAATCTGCGTAAATGCGAGTTGCGAATAGGCCGCAAACGACAATGCAACCGCTACTGCCAGCCATGACCTCTTCATCGGCTTCTTCCCGTTCAGGGCGTGCCTTCGTCACGTCGACACGGGGAACCCGCAGCGTCCGGGTTCCCCGTGTGCCACATCATACTGCTACCCGGTCAGCTACCGTTACCCGGGCCCCTTGGCCCCTTGTCCGGACCCCGGCGATCCTTGCTCGCGTCCACTGTGCCGTTGTTGTTGTCGACGGTCACCTTGTTGGACGCATCGCCACCGCTCCCACCCTTGCCGCCAAAGG
Source organism: uncultured beta proteobacterium (assembly GCA_963833295.1). Lineage (GTDB taxonomy): Bacteria > Pseudomonadota > Gammaproteobacteria > Burkholderiales > Casimicrobiaceae > CAIWHR01. The sequence continues at coordinate 113,690 of CAWHXL010000002.1, forward strand.
CCGGCCCGGTCTTCGCCTCGCCACCCGTCGCGATCGACTTGGAGGTGACGTCGCCCGCGTAGGCCTTGCCCGAGAACCCGCTACCGGCGATGTTCTTGTTGCCGTCGGTCGTGCTCTTGGCGTCGGCGCTCGCGTTCACCCTGGTGTCGCCCATCGACGCCGACTGGGACGTCGAATTGCTCGTATCGCCCACTGTGGCTAAGCCTGCGGCGTTGAAGCCACCCTTGTTGCCGCCGCTGCTTCCATCGCCGGCGATCGTCTTGCCACCGATCGCCTTGTTGCTGGCGTCACCCGCGATCGTCTTCCCGCCGGACGTCTCGCCACCCTTGACGTCACCGCCGTAAACGTCGTTGTAGACCTTGCCCGACGAGCCGTCACCGGCGTACGCCTTGCTGCTTCCGTCGCCGCCGTTGCTGCTCGACTTCGACGCCGTCAGGCTGATCGCGGCGCCGGTCTTGGCGTCACCACCATAGCCTTTGCCACCGGTCGCCGTGCTCTTGGCGTCGCCGCTTTCCGCCTTGCCGCCGGTCGTGTTTCCGACCTTCGCATTGCCGCCATCGGACGAACCGCTCCTCGCCGGGCTGAGGTCAACGCTGCCGACCGCAGCACCCACCGCCAGTCCGCCGGTCCCCGGGCCTGCGGTCGCCGGGCCGTCGGAACTTCCGCCCGTGTTCGGACCACTGTTCGCCGAGGCGTTGCCGCCGGTACCACCGGTGCCGCTACCGCCGCTACCTGAGGTAGTGGAGCTATTCCCGCCAGTAGTATTAACACCTCCCCCGGTATTGGCGCCGCCCGCACCACCGCTACCTGCCCCGCCTCCCGCACTGCCGCCGGTCGTCCCGTCGGCCACCCCGCCGCCCGTTCCGGCGCTGGATGCAGTGGATGCACCCGGGCCACCCGCCACGGGTCCGGTCGTCGCGTTGCCGTTGGAACCGCCACCGTTTGCGCCGCCGCTGGTCGACCCGCCGCCCGTCGAAGTCCCACCCGTCGTGGGTCCGCTCGACGCAGCGCTCGCCGCCGGACCGCTGGTGCCGGCCCCGCCGGTGCCGGCACCGCTGGTCGCGGCGCCCGAGCCGGTCGCGCCACCCGTGGCGCCCGTCGATGACGATGCGCCACCCGTGCCCGTCCCGCTGGTCGACGCCCCGCCCGTTGCTGCGCCAGTCGTGTTCGGGCCACTGGTTGCCGCTCCGGCCGTCATCGAAGCTCCTGTCACTCCGCCGCCTGTCGCGCTTCCAGCTGTGGCGCCGCTGGCGTTCGTCGGACCGCCGGTCGCGGCGCCGCCCGTGCCTGCGCCGGTCGTCTGCGCTCCCGATGTTGCGTTACCGCCCTGGGCCCACGGATCCACTTCGGACGTCGAACCCTGCGTTGCGCCGACCGAGACTCCGGTCGACCCGCCAAGTGCGCCAGCGTTGCTGTTCGACTGCGTGGCCGCTCCCCCGTTCGCCGCGCCCGAGGTTGCGTTCGAACTGCCGGAGTTCGAAGCCGGACCACTGGTCGCGGCCCCGCCGTTCGCCGCGCCACTCGACGCATTGCCGCCGGCGCCGCCCGCGCCACCGGTCGATGTCGGGCTCACGGATTGCGTTGCCGAACGGGTGCTCGTCCGGGTGTTGTTGCTGTCCTTGGTGTTGTTGCTGTCCTTGGTGTTGGTGCTGCTGTCAGTATTGAAGCTTCTCTCGGTTTCGTTCTTCGTTTCGGTCTTGGTGAAGGTGACCGGCACGTTGGTACTCGTATTCGTGGTGGTGGTGTTCGTCGTCTGCGTGGTCGCGCCGCTGTTTCCGCTGCTCGAGCTCGAACCTGTCCCGCTTTGCTGGGCAAGCACGGTCCCGGTCGCGAACATGGCAGTGACCGCCATCGCAATCAAGGTCTTGTTCATTTAGCGCTCCTGGTAATGGTCGAAATTGCAATTGCGCGTGGTAGACACTGGATGTTCCTGCAGTGGCGACCACGCCGCCCCACCACTGTTGGACTTGCCCGATTTCGTTGGACGGGGTCTCACATTGCCCGGTCCAGCGAATGGTTGGATGGTTCGGTCACGGCGGAGCCCTGATACTCAGGAGGGGATCCCGACTTGGCTCCACGCGGATTGAGGCCATGACCCTCTGGCCTTCCTCGAAAATGGTTGTGGTTGCGCACACCATCACGCGTGGCATTGGAGACGATTGCCGATCGCGCACCGACAACCTCCGTCGGTGGACGGTGGCGACGACCGCAAGCGTGGAACTCAAAGCTGCCTCTCCCGTTGCCGCAGCGACATCCGATATACCTACGGACGTACCTCAACTCGACGCATACCCCGTCGACGGTTCCTCTGCTCGAGACCGCTGTCCCTTACAACGATGCTCGAAAATGCTGTGCCTTACAGTCTTGCAATCATCCCTTGAGCAAGATCCGCGCCCAACAATTTTTCTTTCTCTTTTCAGCGAATTGAATCGATTCCATCCAGCAGGTTCGCAAGACCAGTGAACCTTCTGTCAAATTGCTCGACATCGCTTCGCTGTCGCAAACGAGCGCGGAAGAATGCGCGACCAGCGAAGCGCCGCACCGACCGATGCATGTCGTCGCGGCCAGCCTGCCCACGTGTCGATGCCGAGAATTGCGGAGCGCTTCCCGCGCCGCTCGGCACATTCGATGGACACACTGGGCATCGGCAGCTGCGCCGTCTAGAAGGCTCGGTATGCACAGGGCACGTTCGCGAACCTCTCGCGCCATGCTCGCGTCATGCAGTCGGCATAAGTCGAATGCGAAAATTGCGTCGCAAGTTGTAAATTTTTTCGTCACCATTTTTTCGGCGATAGCTTGGCGGTTCGATGCCACCGCGCCGCCATTTGCGATTGCGACAATTCGCGAACAATCGGTTGCATCGTGCATGAACCGATTCGCGCCGAGTCCCGATCGCGCGCTTGACATGCAGTGAGCCGAACTTTTTTCGCAAGCGCGCAATACTTCGGCGCTCACCGTGCGCGTCATTGCGGGAATTCGCTGAATGCAGCCTCGCCCGAACGGCGCTCGCTATGCACCTGGCATGCACGTCTATGCCTGCGTCATACATCCGTCATGCATTTGTCATCTGCACAAACGCGACGTTCTGCACGGTCGCCATGCTATTGACATACTCGCCAGCGCAGACTGACGAGTGCTCCGCATGCGTGTGAGATGCAACGAAGGCGAATTCACGTCGTTTTCGAGTGTAAATATTTTCGTCAGCAAGTCGCGGTGACGCGTTCGCCGCTCACCATTCGAGCATTATCTGTTATCGTTTTTCGGATCGACGAGCGCGAATTGCGTGACCGCGAACAGGCAAGCGATCCGATGGCGGAGATGCTTCGCGCTTGCAGGTTCGGGGTCACGGGCAATTGGACGCGTCGATGGGATCTCGACGCGACAGATCGACGCATCGATCGCGCGGAGCGTGGGACGTCAGGCGTGGGATGCAAATGGCATTCGGCATGTGGTTGAAGCGTTGCGTCGGAATCCTCCTGGCGGCGACTGCGGCGAACGCCGTTGCGCAGATGTCGGTGCCTCCGGCGTATTTCCCCGGAACGGTGGCGAAGAAGGCGCGACCCGTGGTCGAAATGCGTTTGCCCGCGGGTTCGCCGGCGCGGACGATCACGCTGGCGCCTCCGACCGCTGCTGAGCATGCCGCGTTGAAGGAGGCGTCTGCACGCTCCGATCAAGGGGGGAAGCCGAACAAGGCCCGTCGCCTGGCAATCGGATTCGCGCGCGACCTCCCCGCGTCGGAACGCTCGGTGCGCGTCGCTGACCTGCCGTGGCAGACACTACCCGACGGTACGCAGAGCGCCCGCGTCGAATTGACGTCGCCGGGTGCTGTCGCCATCCGGATCGAGCTCGCGGTCGAAGACCCGCCGGAGGGGCTCGTTCTGCGATTCAAGGGATCCGCCGGCGGCGCGCCGGTCTTCGGTCACAACGCTGCCGACACGGTCGCACGCGACGGGGCCTTCTGGACGCCGGTTCTCGAGGGCGAGACCGCGACCGTGGAGCTCGAGCTACCGGCTTCGGTGCAGCCCGGCAGCGCGGTGCTCCGCATGCCGATGATCTCGCATCTCGGCGCACCGGGGGCGAACCTGAAGGCGTTGAGCTCGTATATCGGCGAGGCGGGAACCTGCGAAGTGGACATCGCCTGCCTCGCGCCGGCAGTCCAGCAACAGATCGCGACCGCAAGCAACGCGGTCGCGCGTTTGCTCGTAACCGTGAAGGGTACGACCTATCTCTGTTCGGGGACGTTGCTCAACGATTCGCTGAATTCGTTCACACCGTATTTCCTGACCGCCAATCACTGCATTACGGGCGTCAACGACCTGATATCGGACAAGGGTGCCGCCGCGGCCGCCGCGAGCTCGATCAATACCTATTGGTTCTTCCAGGCCGCCACCTGCGGGAGCCAGGCGATGCCAAGCTACGCATTGATCGCGGACGGAGCGACGCTTCTCGCGCGCGGCGTCGATTACGATTGGTCGCTGCTCCGGCTGAACAGCGCGCCCCCGCCCGGAGCGACGTTCGCCGCGTGGAATGCAGCGGGTCCGCTCGTCCCAGGCACCAGCGCCATCGCCGTTCACCATCCGGCGGGCGATCTCAAGAAGATCACGCAGGGAAGCGTCTACGGGTACTCCAGCTACGCGGACGGCAGCAGCTTCATCCAGACGCGGTGGACCCTCGGCGCGACAGAGGACGGCAGCAGTGGCGGGGGTCTGTTCGTTCTGAACGCGGCCAATGGCGCGTACGAACTGCGTGGTGGCCTCGCGGGGGGCTCGGCGACGTGCGGTGCGTCACAGGGCATCGACGAGTTTTCGCGGTTCGATGTTGCCTTCCCGCTCGTTCAGCAGTATCTCGCGCAGAACGCATCGAATCCGGCGAAGACGGCGCCCGTCATGGAATTCTACAACGCGAAACTGGATGACTACTTCATCACCGCGGATCCCGTGGAGGTCAACGCGCTGGACACCGGCGCGCCTCCGGGGTGGGTTCGGACGGGCCTGCGCTTTCTCGCCTATAGCGATCCCGCCGTCGCACCGGCGGGGGTGCAACCCGTCTGCCGCTTCTACTTGCCACCGGCTTACGGCGATACGCATTTCTATTCGGCCTCTCCGCAAGAGTGCGCGGACACGCTGGCCAGACTTGGCGGCGTGTGGGTGCGCGAGAGCGCCGCGGCATTCTACGTCGCATTGCCCGACACCAACAGCGGGAGCTGCCCCTCCGGCACCCGCGCCGTCTACCGCTTTGCCAACCGTGCAAACCCGGTGAGGCGACGCTACACCGCCGAGGTCGATGTCCGCAATGCGATCGTCGAGGACGGAGCATGGACGCAGGAGGGATTTGGCCGCGCTCCGGACCAGGTGGTCATGTGCGCGCCGTCTGCGGCAACGTCATCGAGCGTTCCGGAGCAGACGACGACCAACTTCGAAGGTCTCTGGTGGGCCGACCCGGCGGGGTCGGAATCGGGTTGGGGCCTTTCGATCGCGCATCAAGGCGATACCCTCTTTCTTGGCTGGTTCACCTATGATGATGGCGGCAGACCCTTGTGGCTGTCGATGACGGCCACCAAGAAGGCGTTCAATAGCTACTCGGGCCTGCTCATTCGAACTTCAGGACCGCCGTTCAGCGCAGTGCCGTTCAATCCGAACGAGGTGGTCCGAACGCCTGTCGGTGCCGCAACGCTCACGTTTCGCGATGGCGCCAACGGCACCTTCGCCTATGCGGTAAACGGTGCGGCGCAAACCAAGGCAATCACCCGGTTGTCCTTTGGCGCTGCGCCGACTTGCACGTATGGCGCCTCTCCGGATCTTGCGGCCGCAACGAACTATCAGGACGTCTGGTGGGTCGCGAGCGGCGGCGAGTCGGGCTGGGGCCTCATGCTGACCCACGAGAGCGACGTCATTTTCGCGCTCTGGTACACCTACGATGTCGACGGCGCGCCACTTTGGATGTCCGCCACGGCACCGAAGGTCGGGTCCGGTACATACAGCGGAACGCTGATCCGCAGCATAGGGCCACCGTTCAGTGCGGTTCCGTTCGATCCGGCGACCGTGGTGCGCACCCCGGTCGGAACGATCACGCTGGCCTTCGCCGACGGCAACCGGGCGACCTTCACGTACACGGTCAACGGGATCACCCAGAGCAAGGCGATCACGCGGTTGTTGTTCGCACCGCCCGCGGCAACACGCTGCCAGTAGGGTGTGCTCGTTCCGCCGCTGCCGGCTTCGCCCGGGTACGCCACGACGGAACGACGAGCCGGTTGCGCCCGAGGAGCTGCAGGCCCGTCGCCCGCGCCAAGCGTTCTCTCACGCGGCGCCCGGCGTTGACTCCTCAGGCGACGACCGCGCGGCGGCGTTCCTTCACTGCGAGGTACGCGCCGCTCAGGACGATCACCGCGATCCCGAGCGCCGACCAGCCGTCCGGCAGCTGACCGAAGATGAGGTATCCGTAAAGAACGGCCCAGATCATTTGCACGTAGGTGAACGGCGTCATCAGCGAGGCCGGAGCAAGAATGTACGTAGCGATAATGAACCAGTGGCCAAGGCCGGCGAGCAAGCCGAGCAGCAGAAGCAGCCCGCCGTCGCGCAGTGTAAATCGCAGTTCGTCGAGGCCCCAGGGCAGCATGAGGCTGAAGACGACCGTGCCCACGAGTGCGCTGTAGAACAGCGTCGTGTAGACATCCTCGTTGGTGAGCTTGCGCGTGAGAAGGTGGTAAAGCGCGTTGAATATCGCCGCTCCAAACAGCAGCGCCGCGGCCGGGTGGAAGATCGCCGATCCCGGCCGCAGCAGGATGACGACGCCGACGAAGCCCGTGATCGCAGCGACCCAGTGCGCGCGCGCCGGCCGCTCGCCGAGCACCGGTCCCGACAGGATGACGATGAATATCGGCGCGAGGAACAGAATCGCAGACCCTTCGGCAAGCGGCAGGTAACGCAATCCGGCAAAAAAACAAACCGTAGCCCCCAGCAACATCGTCGAGCGGAGAAGCTGCAGCGCCAGCTTGCGCGTCCGCCAGAAACCGCGTCCGCTTCGTTGCCACGCAAACGGGGCGACGATCAGCATCTGGCCGACGTAGCGCGCCCACACGACGAGAAAGAGCGCGTGATCCTGGACGAGATACTTCGCCGTGGTGTCCAGAGACGTCAGGCAGAAGCCGGCGAGCAGAAAGACCGGCAGTGCGCGCCACGCGTCGAATTCCTGGAACGCCCGCACGACCCGCTGCATGGGCGCACCAAGGTTGAGGTCCATGGCCCAGGCCTCGCGAACGCCATTGTCCGCAATGTTGAGCGTACTGAAACGCCGGTCCTGGTACAGGCTTTCGTTGCCGGCGTCGGAAAGCCAGGGGTCCTCCGGCGGCGATTCCGCACCCGGCGGCTCCGGTGTTTGGTCCGTACGCTTGGCGTTGCGACGCGGGAAATGGGGGCTCATCTCGACTCGAAACCATCGGCGCGGCGCCATCCACCCCGCGTCGGTCGCCGGAGTGCACTGAATAGCCGCTGCACTGAATAGTCGGTGCACTGCTGGATCGCATCATTGTACTGCGACAACGCCTCGCCCGAGACCGTCTGCCATGCCCGACCTCGGGTCGACGAGATGGGGCGACCCCGCCCGCGACAGTCGGAAAGTCCTTCGGTCGGTTGGACATTGCTTCCAGGCGTCCGACGGGTGTAACTGTAATCAAGTCGCGCAGTGGCGAGTTGCGCGACAGGTCGGACGCTGGTCGGCGGCGGCAGGTGTGGCATGACCATAGTCCGTTCCCGTTCGGTTTCATTCTGTGAGGTATCAGACATGCGACTTGTGGCTGACTCGTTTACACAACCGGGCAGCGGGCGCAAATCGGGCGAGCTGACGTTCATCCCGGATGCGAACCCGGTTCAAAGGAATGAATGGGCGCTAGCCAAGGCCGCGCACGAGCGCGGCGATTTGCGACCGAGGCGCGCCTCTATCGACTGTTGGCTGATCATGGCGACGCCCGCGCGCAGAACAACCTGGGCATCATGTACCACACCCGTCGCGGCGTTCCGAAGGATTACGCGGAGGCGGTCAAGTGGTTTCGCAGGGCCGCCGATCAGGGCGATGCCGCGGCCCAGTCCAACCTGGGCGCGATGTATTACAACGGCCGTGGGGTGCCGAAAAATCCTGGCGAAGCGGCGAGGTGGTATCGCGTGGCCGCCGAGAAGGGCATCAGTTACGCGCAATGCCAGCTTGGCATCATGTTCGAGAGCGGAGAAGGTGTCACACAGGATCAGGCGGAGGCAATCAAGTGGTACCGCAAAGCTGCCGAGCAGGGTGAAGCATGCGCCCAGTACAACCTCGGTTGCATGTACAACCTCGGCCAGACCGTGGCGCAGGACTACGCCGAAGCGGCCAAATGGTTCCACAAGGCCGCCGTTCAGGGCAACGCCTTCGCGCAGAACAATCTGGGCGTGCTGTACGAGAGCGGCCGCGGGGTGCCGCAGGACTACGGCGAGGCGCTGGAATGGTATCGCCGGGCAGCCGAGCAAGGCACCGCCGCGGCGCAGTTCAGTTTGGCGCTCCGCTACGACAGCGGCGAGGGTGTCGAGCAGGACTACGTGGAGGCGATGAAGTGGTACCGTCGGGCCGCCGAGCAGGACAATGCCAAGGCCCAGAACAACCTCGGCCGCATGTACGAGGACGGACGTGGCGTCCCCCAAAATTACACCGAGGCGGTGAAGTGGTTCCGCGAGTCTGCCGATCACGGAACGGCCGCCGCGCAGTTCAATCTCGGCCGGATGTACGAAGGTGGACACGGCGTCGGGCGCAATTTCGTCGAGGCGGCGAAGTGGTACCAGAAGGCTGCCGATCAGGGCGATGCCGCAGCCCAGTTCAACCTTGGCGCCCTGTATTTCAAGGGACTTGGTGTGCCCCAGGACTATGTCGAGACGCACAAGTGGCTGAAGATCGCCGCCACCCGGTTCCGGGAATCGGCGCCCGACGGCCGTCAGCGCGCCGAGAAGAATCTCAAGGTTGTCGCCGCCAAAATGACCCGCCTGCAAATCTGGCAGGCCCAGAAGTTGGCGAGCGAGTGGAAGCCTCCGACGCGCTGAGGGGTCGGCGGCGGGCGCGACGGCGGACGATCGCCGTCGTTGCCGGCCTGGGCAGTCAAGGCGCCGCGTCGATCGTTCGCGACGGACCGATGCGAACGACGCTTCAGTTCCGCGGAAGCACCGCTCCGAGCCGCGCCAGCAATGGTGCGGTCGCGGCTTCGATGAGATCGAGGACCCGATCGAAACCTTCGGGACCGCCGTAGTAGGGATCGGGAACCTCGCGCAGCCCAATTTCGGGGGCGAAGTCGAGGAGCAGTCCGAGATGTCCGTTGAAATCGGACGGCTGCAGCGCCGTCAGCGCGCGAATATTGTCGTCGTCCATCGCAAGGATCCATCCGAATCGCCTGAAATCGGCGACTTGGACCTGTCGCCCGCGGATCGCCGTGAGGTCGTATCCGCGCCGCCGCGCCGCCTGGATTGCACGCCGGTCCGGGGGCGACCCGACGTGCCAGTTGCCGACGCCGGCCGAGCCCGCGTGAACGCGCCGGCCCAAACCCGCTCGGTCCGCTGCCGCGCGGAATACGCCCTCCGCCGTCGGTGAACGGCAGATGTTTCCGAGACAAACGAACAGCACGGAGAATTCGGGGCTGACGCGCTGGTCGTCCGGGTCACTCATTGTTTCGCTTGTTGTTTCCTGAACGAGTGCCGCGTGCGGTCCCGCCAGACGATCGTGGCGCCCCGGTCGCGGAAACCGATGCGGTCCGAAGGCAATCGCGACCGTGTAGCCTCGCCTACGGCGGTGGCCCGCAGTACTTGGTTCCCGGTGTGCCGGACTTCAGACATTCGGCAAACGCGTTGAGCGTCCCGGTCTGGGCATTCAGTATGTCGCGCTCGGTGGCATCCGGAACGACTTGGCCAAATCCGCCGATGGACTGCGGGGCTTGCCAGCGTGAACAGGCTTGCATCGCGTTGGCCCAAGTCTGACCGTTACGGATCAGCCTTTCGACGCAGTAATAGTCGGTCACCCGGGCCTCTTGTTGCAAAGTGTGCCGGTGTTGAAACGATTGAGCTGTCTCAGGCGGCGCACCGCACCGGATGGCAGCCTGTGTCACCTGCAGGCAGGCAGAATAGTCCGCCAGGGCTTGAGCGTACGCGTTCACCAGGCGATCCTGTACTTGAGCCTGTCCCCACGCCGGGTGACCGCCCTGGTACGGCTGGGCGAAGGCCGGACCGGCAAGTACCGCGAGCACCACCATTGCCCGATAGCGCTTTAGCATGGTCGCCCTCCTTCGTTCCTGTCAGGCCACTTTTTTGATTGTACGCCGCACCTACGCTACGGCAAGACGACGCACTGCGCAATCGTCTCCGACGCCGGAATCCATCCGGACATCGCGTTTACGCCGCGACGGGACGACGTCCGCCGACCGCCTCGGAACGAAATCGACGCGATCACTCGATGTTCCCGGGCTGTGGGCGGCGCAGCATCGAGCGCTGTTGTGCTGGACAAGAATGACTTTCGTTTCGAGGGCTGCCAGGTCCGCCCGACGCGTGCCTGACCCCGAACTCAAATCTCGCCCGGCAGCGCGACACCGAACATCGCTTCCTTGAGCTCGATCAGCCGATCGCGCAGCTGCGCCGCCTTCTCGAATTCCAGATTCCGCGCGGCGTCGAGCATCTCCTTCTCGACCTGTTTCAGCTCGCGCTCCATGTCCTTCTCGGGCATCGACTCGTACTTCGCCCGCGTCTGCGCCGCCTTCAGCTGCTTTCTTTCCGGCCTCGGGGTCGTACACGCCGTCGATGAGATCCTTGATCCGCTTCTGCACGCCGATCGGCGTGATCCCCATCTTCTCGTTCCACGCGAGCTGGCGGTTGCGCCGGCGCGTGGTTTCGCTCGATCGCCGCCTTCATCGAGTCGGTCATCGCGTCGGCGTAGAGGATCGCCATGCCGTTGATGTGCCGCGCGGCACGGCCGATGGTCTGGATCAGCGAGCGCTCGGAGCGGAGGAAGCCCTCCTTGTCGGCGTCGAGGATCGCGACCAGCGAGACCTCGGGGATGTCGAGCCCCTCGCGCAGCAGGTTGATCCCGACCAGCACGTCGAACTCGCCGAGCCGCAGGTCGCGGATGATCTCGACGCGCTCGACCGTGTCGATGTCCGAGTGGAGATAGCGGACCCGGACGCCGTGCTCGTTGAGGTAGTCGGTCAGGTCCTCGGCCATCCGCTTGGTCAGCGTCGTCACCAGCACGCGCTCGCGCTTCTCCACGCGCAGGCTGATCTCCGAGAGCAGGTCGTCGACCTGCGTCTGCGCGGGACGCACGTCGATCGCCGGATCGACGAGCCCGGTCGGGCGCACCAGCTGCTCGACGACCTGCCCGGCGTGCGTCGCGCTCGTAGTCGGCAGGCGTGGCCGAGATGAAGATCGTCTGCGGGAGGAGGCGCTCGAACTCGTCGAAGCGCAGCGGCCGGTTGTCGAGCGCCGAGGGCAGCCGGAAGCCGTAGTTGACGAGGTTCTCCTTGCGCGCCCGGTCGCCCTTGTACATCCCGCCGACCTGGGGGATCGTCACGTGGCTCTCGTCGACGAACATCAGCGACCGCGACGGCAGGTAGTCGATCAGCGTCGGCGGCGGCTCCCCGCGCCTGCGGCCCGAAAGTGGCGCGAGTAGTTCTCGATGCCCTTGCAGAAGCCGATCTCGGTCATCATCTCCAGGTCGAAGCGGGTCCGCTGCTCGATCCGCTGCGCCTCGATCAGCTTCATCTGCGACACGAAGCGGTCCTTGGTCTCGACGAGCTCGACCTTGATCTTCTCGATCGCGTCGAGCACCTTCTGCCGCCCCGTGACGTAGTGGCTCGACGGGAACACGGTGAACCGCCCGATCCGCTGGCGGATGTGCCCGGTCAGCGGGTCGAAGAGCTGCAGCGACTCGATCGAGTCGTCGAACATCGCGATGCGCACCGCGTTCTCGGCGTGCTCGGCCGGGAAGATGTCGATGACGTCGCCGCGCACGCGGAACGTCCCACGCCGGAAATCAGCCTCGTTGCGCGCGTACTGCATCTCGGTCAGCCGCTTGATCGCGTCGCGCTGGGTGAGCTGGTCGCCTTCCTTCACGTGCAGGATCATGCTGTGGTACTCGGACGGGTCGCCGATCCCGTAGATCGCCGAGACCGTCGCGACGATCACGCAGTCCGGGCGCTCGAGGATCGCCTTCGTCGCCGAGAGCCGCATCTGCTCGATGTGCTCGTTGATCGAGCTGTCCTTCTCGATGTAGAGGTCGCGCGAGGGGACGTACGCCTCGGGCTGGTAATAGTCGTAGTACGAGACGAAATACTCGACCGCATTGTTCGGGAAGAACTCGCGGAACTCGGCATAGAGCTGCGCGGCGAGCGTCTTGTTCGGCGCGAGCACCAGCGCCGGCCGGCCGGTCTGCGCGATGACGTTCGCCATCGTGAACGTCTTGCCGGAGCCGGTGACGCCGAGCAGCGTCTGGAACGCGAGCCCGTCGGCAAGCCCTTCGACCAGCTTGGCGATCGCCTCGGGCTGATCGCCGGCGGGCTCGAACGGCTTGAAGAGCTGGTAGGGGCTGTTCGGATAGGTGACGAGCATGGCGTGGGCGTGCGGCGGAGTGCGGCGCAACCGTCCATTTTACGGCCATTCGCCGGCCGGATGCACCTCATGCCTCCGCCGGACGATTCCGCGCTAGGATTCCGCCGACATCGATGCGGCCGCCGGGCGACTGGCGCCCTCGCCGGCGAACTGCAGCGCGGCGAGCCGCGCATAGAGCGGGCTGTCACCGAGCAGCGCATCGTGCGTGCCCACGGCCACCAGGCGCCCGCCGTCCATCACCGCGATCCGGTCCGCGTGGCGCACCGTCGCCAGCCGATGCGCGATGATCAGCACGGTGCGACCCGCCATCAACCGCTCGAGCGCGAGCTGCACGACGCGCTCGCTCTCGGCGTCGAGCGCGCTCGTCGCTTGCTGGCCTGGTTCAGGACGGGGTCCTTGTCGATGTCCGTCCCCTTGCACACCAGCCGCCTCGAACCATTTGGCCCAGGCGTTTTCGTCGCTCCGACAAGCGCCCACCGCCACGCCCGATCGCGATCCGCTACGCCACTTGCGCGCCGGCCACCCGCGCCGATCCGGCCTCCTCGGGGTGGGGAATGTGCAGGAAGAAGGCGCACACGATGGCCGCAATCAGGCTCAGCAGCGCCAGGCCATAGAGGCCGCCGGCGAAGTTGCCCGTCAGGTCCTTCATGTAGCCGACGTAGTAGGGGCCAACGGTGCCGCCGAGATTGCCGATCGAGTTGATCCACGCGAATCCGCCGCCCGCGAGCGCGGTGCCGCTGAGGAACATCGGCGGCATGGCGAAGAACGGCCCCTTGGAGCCGTAGAACCCGATCGCGGCGAGCGACATCCCGACCAGTGCCCACCACGTGCCCATCGTGTAGCCGGCGAGCACGAGGCCGCCGGTCGAGAGCACGCAGGCGACGAGCAGGTTCCAGCGCCGCTCGTTCATCCGGTCGGAGACGCGGCCCCAGACCACCATGCCGATGCCGCCGCAGATGTAGGGGACCATGGTCAGCCAGCCGACCTCCATATTGGAGAAATTGCCGAGCGACTTGATGATCTGCGGGATGAAATAGAGCATGCCGAGGCTCGCCGTGACGATGCCGAAGTAGTTGACGGCGAGCAGCAGCACCTTGCCGTTGATCATCGCTCTCCACAGATTGCGGTCGGCGATGCGGCCCCACACCAGCAGGCCGATGGTGCCGAAGATGTAGGGGATCAGGACGACCACGACCGGAGGAACGCCGCCGAACCGGCCGTCGAGCCACGCCCTCAGTTGCGGCGTGTAATAGAGCAGCGCGAGGCTCGCCGCGGTGATGATGACGTACATCAGCGTCAGCACCAGCACCTTGCCGAAGCCGAAGCGCTTGTCCTCCCTGGGCAGCCGCTCGGAGGCGAGCTTGGCTGCGAGCCAGCTCTTTTCCTCCTCGGTGAGGAATTTCGCCTGCTCGGGACGGTCGGTCAGCACGAGCAGCGTCAGGAAGCCGATCACGACCGTCGGGATCGCCTCGGCGATGTACATGATCTGCCAGCCCTTGAGCCCGAACAGGCCGTCGAGACCGAGCAGCCCAGTCGAGATCGGCGCGCCGAGCGCAACCGCAATCGGCAACCCCGCCAGGAACCCGGAGACGATCCGCGCATGATGCCGGCGCGGGAACCAGTAGGTGAAGTAGAGCAGCATACCCGGGAAGAAGCCGGCCTCGGCGACGCCGAGCAGGAACCTGACGATGGAGAAGCTCGTCGTGTCGTACACGAAGGCCATCAAGCCGGCGAAGATGCCCCAGGTGATCATGATGCGCGCGATCCAAATCCGCGCGCCGACTTTCTCCATGATCACGTTGCTCGGCACCTCGAAGATGAAGTAGCCGAGGAAGAACGTCCCGAGCGCAAATCCAAACTCGGTCGCCGACAGCTTGAGATCGCCGCGCATCGTCAGCCCGGCGAAGCTGACGTTGATGCGATCGACGTAGGCCAGGATGTAGGAGAGAATCGCGAACGGCAGCAGGCGCAAATAGATCTTGCGCATAGCTGATTTTTCGACGGCCGCTTCCATGCCTACCTCCCTGGATGTCACCTTTTGCTCGCTCGTGCACTGACCGGCATCCGGTCCCGCCCAGCGATTTAGCGATGAGCGTAGGTCACAACTTTTGCGGCAGTCATCCGGCGTCGTCGGGCTTTGCCGGCAGGTCGGAGCAAATGAACTTTGCTGTTCCAAGCGGCCCCGCCGCCGGGTTAGCCTTTCGTCGAGCCGGCAATGCAACGACGGCCCGGAAGGAAACCCACCTATGCCCAAGACGCTGTCCAGCGCCGCCGTGGAGGCATACCGCCGCGACGGCTACTGCTTCCCGGTCCCCGCGCCTTTCCGCCGCGCCGCGCACGCCAACACCGTCGAGCGGCAGGTGAAGGCGCTCTACTCCGGCACCGACAAGCAGGCCTTCCGCGCCTGATCGGGCAGACCTCGCGTCCAGCGATCAGCTGCCGTCGCTCCGAAGCCGAGGGCGGCGATGAGCACCACCTGCAGCAACCCGGCCAGGAAGCTGAGAACCAGCACGGTGGCCAGCTCGAATTGCGTGATCAGCAGGCCGGCCAGGGGCAGGAACAGCGCGCCCAGAGCGGACCAGGCGGAGAGGTAGAGCCCGCAATAGCTGGCCATCGCGAGCACAAGCGCGGTCCGCAACCTCGCCTGGGAAAAGCCGATGGCGAAGGGCAACGCGCACAGCGCGAGCCCCATGCCGATCGACGTCAATGTTTCCGGGTCCATCGCGCTTCCCCATCAAGCTGCCGCCGCGGGTACAATCGACCCGGCAACGATTATCCTCCGCACGAAGCGTGCGCTTTGCGTCAGATCAATGGACCCGCGGCGGAGCGCGGCGCACGAAGGTGACCGCCCATGGACCTCGAGGACCAGCTCTCGCGCGTGGCGCTCGCCTTCGGCATCGGCCTGCTGATCGGGCTCGAGCGCGGTTGGCGCACACGCGAGGCGGCACCCGGCAGCCGCACGGCCGGCATTCGCACCTTCGCCATAACGGGATTGCTCGGCGGCATCGTCGGCACAATGGCGAGCTCCGCCGATGGCGTCCTGGGAGTGCCCGGCGCGATCGTCCTGGGCATCGCCTTCGCCACCTACGCGGCGGTCATCTCGATCTTCTGCCACGCGGAGAACAAGGCCGACGCCACGTTCTCGGCCACCACGCCGATTGCCGCCATGCTGACCTTCGCGCTCGGCGCCTACGCCGCGCTCGGCAACCTGTGGGTGGCGGCCGCCGCCGGCGTCGCCGCCACGGCCATTCTCGCCGCGCGCGAGGAGTTGCACGGCTGGGTCGGCAGCATCACCTGGCCCGAGCTGCGGTCCGGGCTCGTGCTGCTCGCCATGACGTTCATCGCCCTCCCGATCATGCCCACCGCCCGATCGGCGGCGTCAATCTGCGCGAGGTGTGGATCATCGCCATCGTGCTCGCGTCAGTATCGTTTCTCGGCTATGCGGCGGTGAAGCGCTTCGGCCAGCGTGGCGTCCTGCTGGCTGGGGCATTAGGCGGCCTCGTGTCGTCGACCGCAGTGACGATCGCCAACTCGCGCCGCGCGGCCGCCCGCGAAGGCTCGCCCTATCTCCTCGCGGCCGGCGTGGCCATTGCCTCCGCCGTCATGTTCGTACGCGTGATGGTCATCGTCGGCGCCCTCAAGCCGAGCCTCCTCGTCTTCATCGCCCCGGCGCTCACGGCCGCGACCGCCCTCGCGCTCGCCTCCGCCTTCTATCTCGCGCACCGCTCGCGGCCGGACCGGTGCAAGCGAGCGCGCCGGACGAAGCCAACACCTTCCGCAACCCGTTCAGCCTGCTGTCCGTGGTCAGTTTCGCCGCGTTCCTGGCCGTCATCATGCTCGTCGGCCGGCATGTCGGCGAGAGGCTGGGTGCAACCGGCGTCCTGGTCGGCGCCATGGTCGTAGGCCTGGCCGATGTCGACGCCTTGACGATCTCCACGACGCGCCTAACGCCAAGTCCCCTCTCGCTCGAGCAGGCCGCCCTGACCATTCTCGTCGCCGTCGCCAGCGACACGGTGAGCAAGATCGGCATTGGCGCGGTGATCGGGCGCGGCCGGTTCGCGGTGCAGATCACCGCCATGGCCTTGGCATGCCTTGGCGCCGGCGGCGCGACTTTCGCCGCCACCCACGCGCTCCTCGCGCGATAGCGTCACACGCCCGTCCGGCTAGCCCGGGCGCGCATCCGCGGCTTGCGCGCCCTTCGGATCCGGCCAGGGCGGCAGCGGCGGCAGGCCGAGCACCTCGCGCACCGGCGCGAACGAGCGGCGATGGATCGGGCAGGCGCCGCGCTTCTTGAGCGCCGCGATGTGCTCGCGCACCGGATAGCCCTTGTGCTTGGCGAAGCCGTAGCCCGGATGCTCCGCGTCGAGCCTGTGCATCAGGGCGTCGCGCGCGGTCTTGGCGAGGATGGAGGCGGCGGCGATCGTCAGGCTCTTGCAGTCGCCGTGCACGATGCGCTGCTGCGGCATCGGCAGCTCCTTGACGCGCCGCCCGTCGAGCAGCACGTGCTCGGGCGTCACGGCAAGCCCTTCCACCGCGCGCCGCATGGCGAGCAGGCCGGCCCAGTAGATGTTGATGGTGTCGATCTCCTCGACCTCGGCGAAGCCGACCGACCACGCCGACCGCCGTCGCCTTGATCTCGCCCGCCAGCCGCTCGCGCTCCGCCGCATCGAGCTTCTTGGAGTCGTCGACGCCCGGTATGCGCGATCCCGGCGCGAACACCACGGCCGCCGCCGACACCGGGCCCGCCAGCGGGCTCATGCCGGCTTCGTCGACGCCGGCCACGCGCTCGACGCCGGTCGCCCACAGTGCGGTCTCGTAGCGCAGCATCTTGCGCAGCCGCTGGCCCTCGGAGCGGTTCTCGAACCGGCGCCGCGCAACCGCGTCCAGGATCGCCCGGGCGCCCGCGCGCGGATCGGCTTTGCAGCGCTTCCTCGGTCGCCGCATCGAGCGGCCGGCCCTCGACCACGTAGCGAATCCGAAGCTGAGCGAGCGCAAGCCGCGTCATGCACGCTACCCCCTTGGCTTACTCCCCCGAGAAACGACGGCGGCCGCGTCAACCCGCGACGCGGCGCGCCCCGTTCATTCCGCCGCCATCGCCGGCGCCGTCAACGCCGCCAGCACCTTGGGCGGCGACATCGGCAGCTCGGTCAGGCGCTGGCCGATGGCGTGGCGCACGGCATTGGCCACCGCCGCCATCGTCGGCACGATCGGCACCTCCGCCACGCCGCGCACGCCCTGCGGGTGCTTGTCGTTGGGGATCTCCAGCACCACCGGCTCGATCATCGGCAGGTCGGAGGCGACCGGCATGCGGTAGTCGAGGAAGCTCGGGTTATCCAGCTTGCCGTTGGCGCCGAAGACGTACTCCTCGTTCAGCGCCCAGCCGATGCCCTGCACCACGCCGCCCTGGATCTGCCCCTCCACGTAGTCGGGATGGATGGCACGCCCCGCATCCTGGAACGCCGTGAAGCGCAGGATCTGGACCTTGCCCGTCTCCTTGTCGACCTCGACGTCGCAGATCTGCGTCGCAAACCCGCCCGCGGCGCCTTCCGTATTCAGCGACGAGCTGGCACCGATCGGGCCGCCCGTCGCGCTCGCCTTGGCGGCAAGCTCGCGCAGGCTGAGCGGCGGGAACTCGCCGGCGTTCGGACCGGCGGGGCGGGCCTCGCCGTTCTCCCAGATCACCGCCTCGGGATCGATCTTCCAGATCTTGGCCGCGCGCTCGCGCAAGGTTTGGATCACGCGCTCGGTCGCCTTCGTCACCACCATGGCGGACGCGAACGTGACGCGGCTGCCGCCGGTGAGCGCGCTGAAGCCCACCACGCTGGTGTCGCCGATCAGCGCCTGCACCTGCCGGTAGTCGATGCCCAGCAGCTCGGCGACGATGTTGACCATGGAGGCGCGCGAGCCGCCGATGTCGGGATGGCCGGTCACCACCACCACCGTGCCGTCCTCGTTGACGTTGACGTTGGCGCTCGATTCACCGCCCGCGTTGAACCAGAAGCCGCTGGCGACGCCGCGTCCCTGGTTGGGCCCGAGCGGCGTCTTGTAGTGGGGATGGGCGAGTGCCGCCTCCACCGTCTCCTGGTAGCCGATGCGGCCGAAGGTCGGCCCGTAGGCTGCCTTGGTGCCCTGCTTGGCCGCGTTCTTCTGGCGCAGCACCAGCGGGTCCATCTTCAGGGCGGAGGCCAGCTCGTCCAGCGTGCACTCCATGGAGAAGGCGCCGATCGGCGCGCCCGGCGCGCGATAGGCCGCGACCTTGGGCCGGTTCGTCACCACGTCGAAGCCCGTGAGCAGCGCGTTGGCGACGTCGTAGGGCGAGAGCGAGCAGCCGACCGCCCCGCGGATCGGCGAGCCCGGGAACGCGCCGGCCTGCAGCCGGTAGGTCGCCTTCACCGCCGTGATCTTGCCGTCCCTGGTGGCGCCGATCTTGACCGTGCTGGAGGAGCCCGAGGTCGGGCCCGTGCAGCGGAACGTCTCCTCGCGGCTCATCACCATCTTCACCGGCCGGCCCGACTTCCGCGCCAGCACCAGCGCCAGCGGCTCCAGGTAGACGATGGTCTTGCCGCCGAAGCCGCCGCCGATCTCGGCGGGTATCGCGCGGATGTCGCTGAGCTTGGTGCCGGTCAGCTGGCCCGTCATGTCGCGCACCATGAAGTGGCCCTGGCTGCTGCTCCAGATGGTCGTCTGGCCCTCCCCGTTGACGCTGACGAGGCACGCGTGCGGCTCGATGTAGCCCTGGTGCACGGGCTTGGTCTTGAAGCTGCGCTCGACCACCACCTCGGCTTGCGCGAACCCGGCGTCGACGTCGCCCAGCTTGTGCTCGAGCTTGCCGGCGATGTTGGAGTTCGTCGCGGTGCCCGCCTTGCCGATGGCCTTGGCCA
This sequence comes from uncultured beta proteobacterium, assembly GCA_963833295.1. Taxonomy (GTDB): domain Bacteria; phylum Pseudomonadota; class Gammaproteobacteria; order Burkholderiales; family Casimicrobiaceae; genus CAIWHR01. Next base: position 133,170 of record CAWHXL010000002.1, read on the forward strand.
TGTCCTCGTGCAGGATCGGCGCGCCGGGTTTCAGCGCGTCGTCGACGTCGATCACCCAGGGCAGCACCTCGTAGTCGACCTCGATCAGCTTGACGGCCGCCGCCGCGATCTTGGGCGAGGTCGCCGCCACCGCCGCCACCGCATGGCCCGCATAGAAGGCGCGGTCGCGCGCCATCACGTTGCGGCTGATGAAGCGCAGGTCCTGGATGCCCAGGATCACCGGCTTGTCCCAGGGAAAGTCGACGAGGTCCTTGCCGGACATCACGGCCTTGACGCCCGGCAGCGCCAGCGCCTTGTCGAACCTGATCGACTTGATCTTGGCGTGCGGATGCGGGCTGCGCAGCACCTTGCCGTACAGCATGCCGGGCATCGTGAAGTCGGCGCCGAAGGCCGCGCGTCCCGTCACCTTGTCCACGCCATCGGGCCGCGGCGTGCGCTTGCCGATCCACCTGTTGTTGCCGTTGTCCTTGGCCATGCGAGCTCTCTTTCCGCCGTTCTGCCGTCTACCGAGGTCGATCCTGCCTTATGGTACAGGCAAGCGCCGATCCTACAAACCCGCGGCCGCGCGGCAAAGTCGCGTGTTGGCCATCGACAAGCCGCCGCTGTCCTCGCGCGCCATAAGGTCTTGATTGGGGTACACTCTCCACACCGTCGTTACCGAGGACAGAGCCACATGGCGCCACCAGCCGTTCGACGCGCCGACTTTCTGATGGCGCTGGCCTACGCCACCGACCTCGCTACCGGTCAGTCGCGGGACTTCGCGCTTGCGATCCTGCGTGCTGGCCATGCGGCTCGCCGATGTCGCCGGTCTCGACACCGACGAGCGGCGCAGCGTCTATCACCAGGCGATCCTGCGCTACATCGGCTGCAACGCCGACACCCACCTGCTCGCCTCCGCGTTCGGCGACGAGATCGCGCTCCGCCAGGAGCTCGCGCGTCACCGACCTCGGCAGCCAGTCCGAGCTCGGGCGCAGTCTTCGTCCGCGCCTTCACCCGCAACTTCGCCGACCTGCCGCCGCGGAGCTGGCTGAAGCAGGCCATCGAGCGCGGCCTCGCCGAGGCGATCCAGGTCAGCGTCCCGATCCTCGCCGGCCATTGCGAGGTCGCGCAGCGCATCGGCCGAGCGGATCGGCCTCTTCCGGCGAGATCCGCGAGAACCTCGGCCAGCTCTACGAGCGCTGGGACGGGCACGGAATGCCGCGCGGGCTGAAGGGCGCGGACGTCAGGCTCCCGGTCCGCCTGGTCACGTTGGCCCAGGACGCGATCGCGCTCTACGAGGCGCACGGCTTCGAGGCGATGACCGAAGACGATCGGCCAAGCGCCGCGGCGGCGCCTACGAGCCGGAGCTCGCCGACCTCTTCCTCGCCGATGCCGAACGGCTGCTCGCCGGGATCGACGCAGCCGGTCGATCGCGAGACGATCCTGGCGCTGGAGCCCGCGCCGCACGCCTATGCTCGACGCGGCGGCCTGCGAGGAGGCCTATCGTCGCCATCGCCGACATGATCGACATGCGCATGCCCTTCACGTTCGGCCACTCGCGCGCCGTGGCCGCGCTCGCCGGTGCGGCGGGCAAGCACGCTGGGGCTTCCCGACGACGACGTTCGCGCCGTCCGCTGGGCGGCTACACCCACGACATCGGCGAGCTGGCGGTGCCGGTCTCGACCTGGATGAAGCCGGCGCGCTTCTCGCCGCGCGAGACCGACGCCGCGCACCTGCATCCCTACCACGGCGAGCGCGCGCTCGCGGCGCTCGGGCCGCGACGGCCAGCCGGTCGCGGCGCTGGTGCTGCGCCATCACGAGCGCCTCGACGGCAGCGGCTACCACCGCTACGCCAGGGCCCCCGACCTCTCGCCGGCCGCCCGCATCCTCGCCGCCGCCGAGGCCTACCAGACCGCGATCGAGGCGCGACCGCACCGGCCGGCCGCGAGCGCCGCGGCCGCGGCCGCCAAGCCTGCGGTCGCTGGTCGCCGAGGGCAAGCTCTGCCCCGACGCCGTCCGAGGCGGTGCTGACCGCCGCCGGGCAGGCCGTCGCGCCGGGCACGACGCCCGAGCGGCTCGACGGCCTCACCCCACGCGAGATCGAGGTGCTGCGGCTGATCGCGGCCGGTCACACCGCCAAGGAGGCGGCGCGGCAGCTCGAGTATCTCGCCCAAGACCGCCGACAACCACATCCAGAACCTCTACTCCAAGATCGGCGTCTCCACCCGCGCCGGCGCCGCCCTCTACGCGCTCGAGCGCGGCCTCGTTCAGCAGGGAATAGCCGCCGCCTAGAGCCTTCTGTTCTTATTTGAAATTGGAAGGGATTCCCAAATCGGGTGGGTTTGATTCAAGCATGCAGGCTGGGATAGGAGGCCAGCATGGATGGCACGACCTTACTCTCTGGATTTGCGTGACCGGGTGATGAGCGTGCGGTGAAGGAGGCGAGTCCTGCGGATGGTGGCCGCGCGGTTCGGGGTGAGCGTCGCTGGCGGCAATGAAATGGGTGCAGCGTGCCCGAGTGACCGGCAACGCGGCGGCCAAGCCGATGGGCATGCAGACGGCCCTATGTGCTGGAGGGCGGCCGACATGACTGCTTGGGCGTCTGTCGGGAGCGGGCCCGAGCCTGACGACTGCACACGCTGGTCGCTGAGCTGCGCCGGCGGCGCAGGGTGATGGCCGCCACGCTCGCGCTCAGGCGCTATCTTTCGGCGCGAGGGGATCAGACGTTCAAAAAAAGACGTCTTCGCCCGCGAGCAGGAGCGGCCTGACATTCGTCGCGGCGCTACTGGTGGTAGCGGTATCAGGGCGCTGATCGATCCGGCTCGCCTGGTTTCATCGACGAGACCTGGACCCACGGCTGGCACGTCGCGGCGAGCGGCTTGTCGACAAGGTGCCGCACGGCCATTGGAAGACCTCGACCTTCCTGGCCGGACTGCGCCACGATCGCATCACGGCACCGTGCCTGTTCGACGGTCCGATCAACGGCGAGCGCTTCCGGGCCTACGTCGAGCAGGTGCTTGTCCGACTCTCCGACCAGGCGACATCGTCGTCATGGACAACCTCGGCTCGCACAAGGGCAAAGGCCGTCCGCCGCGTCATCCGCACGGCCGGCGCCAAGCTGATCTTCCTGCCCAAATACTCGCCCGATCTCAATCCGATCGAGCAGGTCTTCGCCAAGCTCAAGACGCTACTCGCGCAAAGCCGCCGCGCGCACCATCGACGCCGTCACCGCCGCCATCGGCCAGCTCCTCGACCTCTTCACACCCGAGGAATGCGCCAACTACCTCAGCAACGCCGGCTATGCGTCTGACCTAAATGCAGAACGCTCTAGTGTCCTGATCGCGAAATTCGTCTCATCGCGCGGCGGAGGGGGAACGAATTTCGCGATCAGAAGGACACTAAGAGCGGCAAGGTCTGTTTCTGGCTGCACATCAGAAGCACTGTGCTGGTTCAGAGACTTACCGGGTCTAACTCCAAAGGAGACAGTCCTCAAATCCAACCACTACGGCGTCTGTGGCACCAAGCTTGGAATGTACTTCGAGCAGTTCCAATCGATTGCGTGGATTGCGAATACGATGGCGCGTTCCGCCTTGATCATGTCCGGTGCAATTCGGCGGTCGGCGACTTCCGCTCGTCAACCATTGTAGCAGTGCCCCAGAGCTTGAGGCGGCGGCCGTTCGCGTAATCCATCAGGAACAGGAAAGCGCGCGCGTTCTCCGCCAGGTTGCCGCTGCTGATGAACTGGCGGTTTCCGGGATATTCGGCAAACGCGACCGTGCGGCGATCGAGCACCGCGATAAACCCCGGCGGGCCGCCGCGATGCTGAACATAGGGCTGGCCGTCGGCGCTCGCGGTGGCGAGGTAGCCGGAATTGCGCGTTCGGATGAAAGCGATCAACTCATCCGATAGATCGGTCGCAAAACCGCCGTCCGCGGCGCGGCGTGGGTGGGATCTCGCGCGAACCGTGGCGCTCCTGTTCGGCGCGCACGGATGCCGAAAACATCACATCGTCAGGAAGCATTGACCCGGTCGCTCAAACGAGGATGGACGTTACTTCTTGACCGGGTCGTCGGCCGGATTGATGTAGTTCACGGACCACGGACCGATGCTGTGCACCTGACCGATCGTTTCCGCGCCGGTCCAGACGTAGTGGTGCGTTTTCGGCTGCATGATCGATACGCTTCCTGGTCCCAGCGGGCGGGTCTTGGAGGGTTCAAAGGCACTGCCAAGTCCCATATTCAAGGTCCCGGAGATGATCGTGATGTGCTCAATCCCGGGGTGCAATGGGGCATAACCTTGAAGTTGGGCGGGAACTTTCAGCCTGAACATGATGGGCACGGGCTGATCCAACGGTCCTTCGATGACTGCGATCTTGACGCCTGGAAGCGAAGGTAGGTCCTTCCAGACCAGCTCAGACGGATCGAGCATGACGTGCTCTGCGTGCTGGGCCTTGGCTTGCACGCTGAACAAGCTAAATGCGCCGAGTAGAATAAGTCCGACCACTCCATGCCGCATGTGATCCTCCCGAAATGAGTTCTCCGATGCCGAGTTTACTCGAACGCCAGCGCTGGGCGAAGCCGCAGCGCCGGCGTACTGCATCAGCGCGCCTGAGCGACATTGGCCTCGAGCATCAGCTTCTGCGTAACCAACCGGCCGATCTGGCGGCCCATGTCCTGGCCGACCCGGGTCGAGAACCGATAGTGGAAGCCCGCGTAGATGCGCGCCAGCGAAACCTCGTCTGCATAAGCCCACACGTTGGTCCAGCGATGCGTGACGCCAGGCGCCGTCGTGCTGGTCATTGCTACCTCAGGAATTTCCGCGCTTCAAGCACAGCCTCGACCACTGACGCCATCGCGGCGCTACTGATGCAGTGTGCGCAGGGGTACTCGGGATGCATCGGCGTGTTGTCGATTGGTTGCCACGTCGCGTCGAGCTCGGTAGCCGGATTGCCGTCGGTATCGCCGTTCCTGATCGCCGTGATCGGGCGCCAGAACTCGTAATGATACTTGGCATCGAAGACA
>CAWHXL010000003.1:0-217484 GCA_963833295.1 uncultured beta proteobacterium
AGGCAAAGGTCAGTAGCATGGATCCTCGCCCAGTCGAAATACCGACGTCGGGAGACAGTCTCGGAGGCGACGTCGATTCGCGGAACGAGGCCTCCTGCGCTCGAATCCGAGAGGTCGGCCGGCACTCGGCATTGCGCGCAGGATGGCGCCGGGGAGGCGCCATCGTACTTGTACGAAAGCGGTAACCAGACAACAATGACGGCGCAACCGCGCGTTGCACGATTCGAACGCAGTAAAGGTGTGAAGATCCCAGAGCCGGGACTGCTCGACAAACCAGGCCGCGCCGCCGGCAACCGCGCGAGGGCCTAAAATCGCTGACGCGACTAGCCATGAGGAGGATCAGGAAATGAACCATTTCGTCAGAACAGCAGGCGCCTTGGCGATCATGCTGGCATACGCGCCGGCCATCGCCTGGGAGCCCACCAAGCCCGTCGAGATCGTGGTAGCCGCCGGTGCCGGCGGGGCCTCCGACCAGATGGCGCGAATGATGCAGGCCGCGATCCAGAAGAACAACCTGATGAAGCAGCCGATGGTGGTTTCGCTCAAAGGCGGCGCGTCCGGCGCCGAGGCGTTGATGTACATGAAGTCGAGCGAAGGCGACCCGAACAAGGTCCTCATCGCCTATTCGCTGATCTACATGCTGCCGCTCGCGGCCAAGATCCCGTTCAACTGGCGCGACCTGACGCCGGTCTCAGTCATCGCGATGGACCAATTCGTGCTGTGGGACAACACGACGCTGCCGTACAAATCGGTGAAAGAGTTCGTGACTGCGGCCAAGGCTGCCGACCCGCCGTTCAAGATGGGCGGTACCGGCTCGAAGCGCGAGGATCACGTTCTCACCGTGTTCATGGAAAAGAAGACCGGCGCCAAGTTCGCGTACCTCCCCTACAAGTCTGGCGGCGAGGCGGCAACCCAGCTCGTGGGCAATCACACGGCGGCCAACGTCAACAACCCTTCGGAGAACCTCGAGGTCTGGCGGGCGGGGCAGGTCCGCGCGCTCTGCGTGTTTGACAAGGAGCGGATCGCCTACAAGACCAAAGTCACCGACACCCTGTCGTGGAACGACATTCCGACGTGCAAGGAAGAAGGGCTCGACATGCAGTACCTCATGCTGCGCGCCATGTTCCTTCCGGGCAAGGCCACTCCTGATCAAGTTGTCTTCTACGTCGATCTGTTCAAGAAGTTGACGCAGACATCGGAGTACAAGGACTACATGGAAAAGCAGGCGCTCAAGCCTGTCTTTTTCACGGGCAAGGACATGCTGACCTTCCTCGAAGAGGACGACGCGCTGAACAAGGGCCTCATGGTCGAGGCCGGGTTCGTCGCCCCCTAGTTGTGATTTCTATGATGGTTGTTCACCCGGGCTGAATCCGGGAAGCTGGTTGGTGCGAGCCGACCAATTTCCGAGGAGACAGCCGGATGAACATCCACAAGAATGCCCGTACGACGCCGCAGAGTCGAGCCATGTTGATTCATCGCGTTCTGGTCGAGAAGTGGCCGGTGGCCGAGGTGGCAATGTCCCTGGGCGTGTCCAAGCGCACGGTCTACAAGTGGCTCGCCCGCTACCGCGCCGAAGGCGTCGCGGGGTTGCAGGATCGGTCGTCAGCGGCACGCCGCCATCCGCACGCCTTGCCGCCGACCTGGGTGGCCTTGGTGCGGCTGTTGCGGCACGCCAAGTTGGTAGCCACCGAGATTGCTGCTCGGCTGCCCCTGGCCCGCTCCACGGTCAGCGCCGTGCTGGCGCGGATCGGCTTGGGTCGCTTGCGCTACCTCACGCCGCCGGAGCCGGTGCAACGCTACGAATGGCAGCGCCCCGGTGAGTTGGTCCATGTCGACATCAAGAAACTGGGCCGCTTCACGCGGGCGGGTCATCGCGTTACCGGCCACCGCCATACGCCCAGCGCAGGCCATGGCTGGGAATACGCCCACGTCGCCGTCGACGACTGCTCTCGGTTTGGCTACGTGGAAATTCTGCCGGATCAAAAGCGCTACACCACCACTCGCTTTTGGTTGCGCGCCGTGCGCGAATTCCAGCGCCGGGGCATCCGCGTTCAACGCGTGCTCACCGACAATGGTGGTGCCTATCGCTCGCGGCCGTTCCGCAAGGCCTGCCGCTGGCTCGACATCGACACCAAACGGACGCGACCCTACCGGCCACAAACCAACGGCAAGGCCGAGCGCTTCATTCAGACGCTGCAACGAAAATGGGCCTACGCCGTGCCCTACGCCACGTCCGAGCAGCGGCGCGCCGCCCTGCCCGCCTGGTTGCGGTTCTACAATGAGGAGCGACCCCATGCGAGCCTTCATCACCAAACACCACTTAGCAAGCTGGTCCAGTTCGCTGAACAACGGTCCTAGAAATCACACCTAGTACGCAAGCCGTAGTGTCCAGCGGTCCCTTCTCCCCCGCACGGGGAGGAGAAGTTCCGACGCTAGCTGTCATTCCGTGAAGAGGGCGATGCCGACACCTGAAACCGAGATCGTCGTCGACGATCCGACCGCCCCGGCCGACGACTCGCCAGCTGTGACCTCCACGCGCACGGTCGAGATCGTCACGTACCTGCTGCTGCTCGCGCTGGCGCTTGTCCTCGGCTTCGACAACTGGCGCAGCGGGATGGGCTGGGCGAAGGATGGCCCGCAATCAGGATACCTCCCGTTCTATCTGTGCGTCATCCTCGCCGGCGCCTCCCTGTTCGGCCTCGGCGTCGCGTTCCGCGGACGGGCGGAGGGCGCAAGGACCTTCGTCACTCGCGATCAGCTCAGGCGCGTGATGCAGGTCTTCGTTCCGACCTTTCTGTTCTGCCTGTCGACACAATGGCTCGGGCTCTATATGGCGAGCTTTCTGCTCGTCGGTGGCTTCATGCGGTACATCGGTCGCATCGCATGGTGGAAGTCGCTGCTGACGAGCTTCCTGTTCGCTCTCATCATGTTTTCCACGTTCGAGATCGCGTTCGACGTCATCATGCCCAAGGGTCCGCTCGAAGCGGTCTTCGGCCGCTAGGTTCACTGCGATGGAAGCGCTGACCCTCCTGCTGCACGGTTTCGCCGTCCTGCTGACGTGGAAGATACTGGCCATGATGATGATCGGCCTCGTGCTCGGCATATTCGTCGGCGTGCTACCGGGATTGGGCGGGCCGAACGGGGTGGCGATTCTGCTGCCGCTCACGTTCACGATGGACCCAACCACCGCGATCGTGATGCTTTCGTGCATCTATTGGGGCGCGCTGTTCGGTGGAGCGATCACCTCGATCCTGTTCAACATTCCCGGCGAGGCCTGGTCGGTGGCGACAACCTTCGATGGCTATCCGATGGCCCAGCAGGGAAAGGCGGCCGAGGCGCTCACTGCGGCGTTCACGTCATCGTTCATCGGCTCGCTGGTCGCTGTGCTACTGATCACCTTTCTTGCGCCCCGTGTCGCCTCCTTCGCCTTGCGCTTCGGGCCGCCGGAGTTCTTCGCCGTCTACCTGCTGACGTTCTGCTCGTTCGTCGGCCTGGGACGCGAGGCAAAGCACAAGACGGTGATCTCGATGGTGCTCGGACTGCTGCTGGCCGCCGTCGGCATGGACACCGTCTCGGGCCAGTTGCGCATGACCTTCGGCTTCGACCCGCTGCTGCGTGGGATCAATTTTCTGGTCGCCGTCATCGGGCTGTTCGGGATCAGCGAGATCCTGCTGACCATGGAGGAGCGGCTCGCGCTGCGCGGACATGCGGCGGCGATCAGCCTTCGCGTCGTCCTGAAGGTATGGAAGGAACTCCCGCGCTACTGGGTCACGTTGTTGCGCTCGTCCGCCATCGGCTGCTGGCTGGGCATTACGCCCGGCGGCGCGATCGCGGCGTCGTTCATGGGGTACAACCTGGCCAAACGGTTCTCGAAAGACCCGGCGAGCTTCGGCAAGGGACGCATCGAAGGCGTGTTCGCGCCGGAGACCGCGGCCCATGCCTCCGGGACTTCGGCCCTGCTGCCGATGCTGGCCCTGGGGATTCCCGGGTCCGGAACGGCGGCGATCCTGCTCGGCGGTCTGATGGTCTGGGGACTCAATCCCGGTCCCCTGCTGTTCGTCGAGCACAAGGACTTCGTGTGGGGTCTCATCGCCTCCATGTATCTCGGCAACGTCGTCGGGCTCGTCATCGTGCTTACCACGGTGCCGATCTTTGCCGCAATTCTGCGCATACCCTTTGCCGCCGTCGCGCCGATGATCGTGGTGTCCTGCGCCATCGGCGCCTACGCCATCCAGAACGCGATGTTCGACGTGTGGCTCATGCTGGTTTTCGGGGTCGTCGGCTACGTATTCAAGAAGATCGGCATACCGCTTGCGCCATTCACGCTCGCATTGGTGCTCGGCAACCGCAGCGAAGATGCGTTCCGCCTGTCGATGATCGGAGCAGGCGGCGACTTGCGCGTGTTCTGGTCGAATGGGCTCGTGGGCTCCATCACCACTCTGGCATTCGCCCTGCTGTTGTGGCCATTGATCGGAAAGGCCTTCGAGCGCGCGGAACGGTTCCTGCGCCCGGCCAGGTCCTGATGCCGCTGACCCCGGTGGCGGCGGTCGGTCTCCGCCAGGTCGAGCTGTACTGCCTCCAATCGAAATCCGGCGCGATACGATGAAGAGTGCCCTGATAGAAGTGACCCGCGATGGTCCGATCGCGACGATCGTGCTCAATCGTCCCGAGAAGCTCAATGCGCTGACGAAGGCGATGTGGCAGGCGCTGGGCGAGGAAATCGGCGCGCTTTCCGCGGACGACACCTTGCGGTGCGTGATCGTGCGCGGCGCAGGCGAGAAGGCGTTCTCGCCGGGCAACGACATCGGTGAATTCGCGACCGCGCGCGCCAACAAGGCGCAGGCGATCGATTACGGTCGCGTCATGCACGCGACGGCGAGAGCGCTGGCCGAGTGCCGGCACCCGCTCGTCGCGCAGATCCACGGCATCTGCGTGGGCGGGGGGCTCGAGATCGCCGCGCTGTGCGACCTGCGCATCTGCGGCGAATCGAGCCGGTTCGGCGCGCCGATCAAGAATCTCGGCCTGGTGATGGCGTATCCGGAAATGGCGCCGCTCGTGCGCCTCGTTGGCCCCGACGTCGCCCTCGAGATCCTGCTCGAAGGCCGGATCTTCGGCGCGACCGAGGCGAAGGTGAAACGGCTCGTCACGCGCGTCGTGCCGGATGCCGATGTCGCCGCCGAAGCGCTGGCGACGGCGCAGCGGATCGCGGACGGCGCGCCACTCGTCGCCCGTTGGCACAAGAAGTTCGCGCGACGCCTCGCCGATCCGCGCCCCATCACCGACGCCGAGCACGACGAGTGCTTCAACTGCTTCGATACCGAGGACTTCCGCGTCGGCTATGCGGCGTTTCTCGCGAAGCTGAAACCGGCATTCGTCGGGCGCTAGGAACGGCCGAGATGGACAGACCGTCGCACGCGCACCCGGGCCCGCTCGCGGGCATGCGCGTGCTGGAGCTCGCGCAGATCATGGCTGGGCCGACGTGCGGGATGATGCTCGCCGACATGGGCGCCGACGTCATCAAGGTCGAGAAGCTGCCCGGCGGCGACGACGCCCGCGGCTATCGCGAACCGCGCGTCCAGGGCGTCTCGGCGGCGTTCATGATGATGAACCGCAACAAGCGCGGGATCGCGCTCAATCTGAAGCACGCGCAAGGGCGCGAGATCCTGCTGCGCATGGTGAAGGACGCCGACGTCCTGACGGAGAACTACCGGCGCGGGACACTCGAGAAGCTCGGCCTCGGCTACGACGTGCTCGCGCAGATGAACCCAGGGCTCATCTATTGCGCGATGTCCGGCTACGGGCGCGACGGCCCACTGTGCGACAAGGGCGGCTTCGACCTCATCGCGCAGGGATTCGCGGGCCTGATGTCGGTGACCGGAGAGCCGGGCCGTCCGCCGGTCAAGACCGGAAATCCGGTCGCCGACATCAATGCCGGCATCCTCGCGGTCGCCGGCATCACCGCGGCCTACGTGCACAAGGTCAGGACCGGACAAGGCCAGATCGTCGACACCTCGCTCCTCGAAGCCGCGCTGCAGCAGACGTACTGGCACGCGGCGGCGTACTTCGCGACCGGCGTATCGCCCGGTCCGAGCGGGTCCGCGCACTTGCTGACGGCGCCATACCAGGCGTTTCGCGCGAGCGACGGCTGGATCAACATCGGCGGTGCGAACCAGGCGAACTGGGAGCGCATCGCCGACGTGCTGGGCCATCCCGAATGGCGCGACGATCCGCGCTTCGCGACGAACTCGGCGCGGATGCAGAACCTGGACGCGCTGACGTCGCGGATGGATGCGGTGCTGACGACGCGAACGAAGGCCGAATGGATCGCCGCGTTCGATGCCGCCGGCGTGCCGGTCGGCCCCGTCAACACGATTGGCGAGGCGCTCGCGCATCCGCAGACGGTAGCGCGCGGGATGGTCGTCGACCTCGTCCATCCTCAGGCGGGTGCCACGAAGGCGCTGGGCTGTCCGGTCCACTTTTCCGTGACGCCGACCTCGATCACGCGGCCCGCACCGCTCCTGGGCGAGCACACGCGCGCGGTGCTGCGGCAGCACGGCTACAGCGATGCCGAGGTCGACGCCTTCGTCGCCTGCGGTGCCGCGGAAGCCGCGCCGGGTGCTACGGCCGCCTGAAGCAGGGTGCAGCAATGCGGCTCGGCAGCGGCGATGCAACGGCGCGCGCCGGAACTCGGTTCCTAATGCGAAAGGGTTGCTCGATCGGCGAAACTGCCCGTCTCAAGCGTATCGTGGTAGCGCTTGAGGGCGACCAACTCGCTCAGAACCTCGGGCGGAAAGCCTTGGCGGGTTCCACGGTTTTCGCTGAAGAGGCAGTCCATGTAGCTGCGCAAGGACGTCGCGTGCCCCCACGTTGCCGCAATGACGTTGGCAATCCGCGCGTATCGCCGCAGAAGCGCGGTCGGTCTGACGTCGGGCGGCAGGCTTGCGACCCAGTTCAACGTGCGCGGAAGAGGCTTGTCTGCCGGTGCCGCGTTGCGCAGGTGCCTGTGCTCTTCGAGCCCAACGCTTGTCTTGGACGTTGTGCGTCGAGGAGCCAATCTTTCCTCCATCGCCTCATCTCCGTGAAGGTCGCTCTGTGAGTGGAGGTCAAACGCGCGACGGATGGACATGGGAAGGCGGTCCAAGACTTTCCGATGTCCTGATTCATGCAACTACCGTGCCCGTGTGGGACGTGGCCTACAGGCTCGTAGTACACACGGAGCGCCGAAGCCTGACCCGCAACTCGGGGCGTTACATCTGAAGATGCGGCGCAGCGGCGCCCGGACAAGCGTCAGCGTGCGGCTGCCGGCGGGCACTCGTCGTCGGTGGCTTGCAGATAGTGGAATGCCCGGTCGGTGACCGCGCGCGCTGCGTACGCCAGCCCTAGCCCTAGAAGCCAGAGCAGGGCCAGCAAGTGGCACGGTGTGTGCTTCGCATTGGACACCCATGATACGGCTGGCGCGCGGATGCTCGGCTTCTTGACCCTTCTAGGTACTGCCACGGCCGACCCACTGAGCAGCGCGGTGGCGGCGGAGGCCTTCTTGCGCACGTTGCCGCGGGACGACCCCATCGCGACGCAAAGGGCAGTGTGTGGGGCGCTTGCGGACCCCACTCTCCGGGGCAGCCCAAGTACGGACCGGCTGCAAGCGCTGCTGGCGCTCGACAAGGGCGCACGCGTGCTCGTCGATGCATTGCTCGTCAATTGCACCCCCGGAAATCCGCAGTCTCCCTTGCTCGGGACGCAGTGCTCTCAAGCGGCCTTCGAGCTTTGCCAATCGTTCGGCAGGGCCCACGGCCAGTTCCTGCGTTCAATGCGCGACAGCCCGCGGTCCGCGGGCTGGGGCGAATACCTGCCTTACGTGGTGCTGCGCTTGCTTCAACACCGCCAGGTAGAGCTCTTGCTGCGGCCATTCGCCGACGAGCGGTTGACCTGGTTCCCCTGGAAGGAGGTGCACGAGGCGTACCGGTTCGCGCAATCGCGCGAGCTCCTGCACTACGAGCTCCCTGTCAACCGTTGTCACTCTCCGAGCGCATCGGAAACGACGCTGGAGCGCGAGTACATCCACCTCCTGCTGCAGGACTTGATGAACGGCGGGCATTTTCCGCCCAATGACGCGTTCTGGATAAGTCAGAGCATTCCGCGCTGGTCCCGCGCGGCGGCGCTCAAGTCGCAGCCCGCTCGAAGCGCCGAGGACAGGTTCGTCGTCGATCTGGACGGTGACGAAGGGCTCGCGCGGACGAACCGTGAACTGTCGGGCGCTTGCCTCAGCCTGGACACGGCTCCGGTCCTCGCGTCGATAATTGAAGAAATCACGAGGCTTCGCGAGGCCCCCGGCCGCCCGATTGAGGGTTCGTCGTTGGGACGCGAACGGCAGCTCAAGCTGTTGCGCAAACTCAGCGCACTTTGCGCGCCAGAGCGCCCCATGATCGCACGCCGCGGTGAGCGCAAGCCGATATCGCTGACGGTGGAGGTCGCGGTGGGCATGTCGCAAATCCTCAGTGAGCTGCGCGACGAGCAACCCGCGACTGTTTCGGAGCCGCAAACCACGACAATTGCCGAAGACTCAACGGTCACGGCGTCAGGAGGACATGCCGAGGTTCCGGCGGGCGCGACCACGGTCACGCAGTGGCCGACCGGCGGTGTCAACGCCGCGCGCTCGCGTTTGACGATGGTGGACCGCAGCGATTCGGGATGCCGATTGCATGGGCCGACGCTCGGCATGAATCCGATCATGCCGGGCGTGTTGATCGCCTTTCGTGAAGGGGCCGCCTCGCCGTGGACGCTGGCCGTCGTGCGCCGCGTCAAGAAAAGGCTGGCTGGCAAGCGGGTCGAAATGGGTGTCGAGTACCTCGCGAAGGATCCACGCCGCATAATCGTCGTCTCCGACTCCGATACAAGCCCCGCCGGATCTCCTCGCAGCGTGCCGTCGCGATTTGCCGCACTCTTTCTTCCGGAGAGTGCGACGCATCCGGTGCTGCCGATCAAGACGTTGATCCTGCCGGCCTGCGGTTTTGCACCCGACGATCGCCTTTCGGTGCGGTCGCTTACGGACCCGTGCACGATCCAGCTGAAGGAGCCGCTCGAGGAGCAAGCGGACTTCATCTGGTCACCGTTCGAGATCCTCGACCGCGCGCCGAAGGTGGAGGCGCCATCCGTCGAAGCGACGTCAATGGTGCCGTAACTTTCGTGGTGCGGTGAGGCCGAGCAACCCGGCATGGCGGCCGAAGTTCGCGGCGCGCGGTCCTACAGGTGCGCCTCCTGGTAGTCGAGGTCTTCCTCGAACTGGTGCAGCACCCGGTCGCTGATCTGGTTCTCGCGCCAGATCCGGATGAGTTCCTGCCGCTCCGCCTTGAGCGCCGCGTGCCTGAGACGCTGAGCGAGCCCTGCGTCCTGCTCGGACATCGGCGCGTCCGGGCCCGAATTGGCCGCCTTCTCGGCAAACTCCGCGCTGATGCGCCCGGCCAGCTCCGGAGCGGCGCGCTCCCGTTGCGCCAGTTCGTCGACGGCGGCGATGGCAGCGTTGCTCAAGGCGCTGCGCGCGTTCTTCTGTTCCTCGTGCACGCTCCAGTCGGTGCCGACGTGCAGGCGGCGAATCAGCGCGGGCAGCGACACGCCCTGGAGAACGAGAGTCACGGCGATCACCACAAACGTGAAGAAGATGATCAGGTCGCGGTGCGGGAACGGCGAGCCGTCCCCAAGCGCGACCGGCAGCGCCAGCGCCGCGGCCAACGACACGATGCCGCGCATGCCGCACCGGCTCATGATGAAGAACTCCGCCGCGGGCGGCGCGGGCGCATGCCGGCGCAGCATCGCGCTCACGGCTCCCGGGAGATACAGGGCCGGGCAGATCCACGCGAAACGCACTGCGATGGCCACCGCGCTCAGCAGCGCCCCGGCCGCGACGAGTTGCAGCACCGATTCGCCCTCCGGCCGCGCGACGATGAGCGATAGCTGCATGCCCATCAGAACGAAGACCAGCGCATTCAGCAGGAACACCTGCACGTTCCCCATCGAGCGCACGAGGATGCGCATTTCCGACGAGGCGATGAGCGGGGAATGGCGCCCGCGCAGAGCAGGAGAAGCAACGTGAAATGCAGGAGATCCATGGCACCGTCTTTGAAGAATCAACGTCGGACAGGTCCGCTGCCTGCCGTCGGCCACGCCGGCCGACGCGCTCCCTTCGACACGCCTACGCTGCGGACGAGGGTCGCACGACGACGTGGACGTTATGCTCGACGAGGTCGTTGACCAACGGAATGGAATGGTCGGCTTGCAGGTCGCCGTCGACCCACACGTCGGTCTTGCGCTCCGCGGTCTCCGTCTGCGAGACCGTCACGTGGTACATCGTTTCCCGATAGCGGTAGTGCAGCTTGAATTCGTTCCAATTCGCCGGAAGGCAGGGCGAGAAACGCAGCTTGTCGGCGCGGAGGTCGACGCCGAGCAGCGATTCGACGATCAACCGGTACATCCACCCGGCCGAGCCGGTGTACCACGACCAGCCGCCGCGGCCGGTGTGGGGCGCCATCGCATAGACATCGGCGGCAACGACATACGGTTCCACCTTGTACATCGCCACACCCTCGGCCGTTCGCCCGTGGTTGACGGGATTGATCAGGTCCATCAGTTCCCAGGCGCGGCGGGCATCGCCCAGCGCCGCGAACGCCATCACAGCCCAGATCGCGCCGTGCGTGTACTGGCCGCCATTCTCGCGGACGCCCGGCACGTAGCCCCGGATGTAGCCGGGATGGTGCGTCGAGCGGTCGAATGGTGGCGCCAGGAGCCGGATGAGCTTGTCCTCGCGTCGCACGAGGCGCTGGTCGACGGCGTTCATCGCCGCGCGCGAACGCCGCGCGTCCCCGATCCCGGACAACACCGACCAGCTCTGCGAGACCGAATCGATCTGGCATTCGGTGTTGCCAGCCGACCCCAGCGGCGAGCCGTCGTCGAAGTAGGCGCGTCGGTACCAGGCGCCGTCCCAGCCGTGCTGCTCGATATTCCTCCCGAGCTCGGCCGTCGCTTCATCGCACCGCTCCGCGAACGCGAGGTCGCCTCGCAGGCGCGCCACCTTGGCGAACTGCGTGAGCACCGAGCAAAGGAAGAACGCGAGCCAGACGCTCTCGCCCTTGCCTTCGATTCCGACGAGATTCATCCCGTCGTTCCAGTCGCCCGAGCCGATCAGCGGCAATCCGTGGCTGCCGAACCGGAGCCCGTGCAGGATCGCCCGCACGCCGTGGTCGTACAGACTCGCCACTTCGGCGGATTGGCCGGGCAAGTCGTAGTACGAGTCTTCCCCGGGGTTGACCGGCCGGCCGTGGAGGAATGGGACGGCCTCGTCGAGCACGCCTGTGTCGCCGGTGGCCAGCACGTACCGGGCGGTCGCAAAGGGCAGCCACAGATAATCGTCCGAGCATTGCGTTCGCACGCCGCGGCCGGACGGCGGATGCCACCAGTGCTGGACATCGCCCTCGACGAACTGCCGGCTCGCGCACAGCAGGAGCTGGGCGCGTGTCAGGCGCGGCTCGGCATGGACCAGCGCCAGGACGTCCTGCAACTGATCGCGAAATCCGAACGCGCCTCCGGATTGATAGAAGCCGCTTCGCGCCCAGAGGCGGCACGCCACTGTCTGGTAGACGAGCCAGCCGTTGGCGAGCACGTTGAGCGCTTCGTCGGGTGTCTCCACGCGCACGGCCGCCAGCGTTTGCTGCCATTGCCGGCGCACGCCTTCGAGCGCCACCCTCGCGGCCGTCGTGCCGCGGAACCGCTGCACCAGGCTTCTCGCATCGTCGGCATCCCGCCCGGCGCCAAGCCTGAAGGTCACGTCGCGCTCGCCTTCCGCGTCCAGTTGCAGCGTCACCTGGATCGCGGCGCAGGGGTCCAGCGCCGGTCCTGACTTGCCCGACAGCCGCGTGCGCGTCATCGCCGCGGGAGCGGCCATCGTGCCGTTGCGCCCGATGAACTCCGCGCGGTCGCACGTCAGCGTCCGCGTCGTGTCATCGACGTCGAAGAACGCCACACGTTCGCAAAATTCCGTGCTGTAGGGATTGTTGGCGAAGAGCGCGCCGGTCGTTGCGTCCTTTTCGGTGACGACATGCATCACCGATTTCGGCCGCAGGTCGCCGAGCACCCATTCCGCGTATCCGGTGACGGAGATCCGCCGCGGCCGCCCCGACGCATTGCGCACTTTCAGCGTCGAGAACTTGACCGCCGCGTCGCGGCGCCACGTAGACCCACAGCTCGGTACGAATTCCGTCTTCCGTGTGCTCGAACACCGTGTAGCCGAAACCGTGGCGCGTGACGTACGGCGTCCGACCGCGTGCCGGCAACGGCGTGGCCGACCAGAAATGCCCGCTCTCCTCGTCGCGCAGGTAGTACGCTTCGCCGCCCGGATCGCTCACGGGATCGTTGTTCCAGGGCGTGAGGCGGAATTCATGGGCATTCTCGCTCCACGTGTAGGTGCCGCCGCTTTCGGAGACGATCGCGCCGAAGTGTGGATTCGCGAGCACGTTCACCCAGGGCGCCGGCGTAAGGCGGTCTCGATCCGTCGTGATGACGTACTCGGTCCCGTCGGGCGTGAATCCTCCGAGTCCGTTCCCGAGGATGAGCGTCCGCTCCGGCGCGTCATCGGCGACGGCTTCGATCCGATGCTCCCGCGTGGGCACGAACCTCGGTGCGCGCACGTCCAGCACCGCGCGCCCCCCGATCTGCTCGGCAAGCGTGCCCTTGCTGTCGGCGACGATCACGCGCGCGACCGATTCGAGGAGGACGCGGTCCTCCTCGGAGATCTGGTCGCCGCGCCGTACGAAGATTCCGCCGGGCCGATCCATCATCTGGGCCTCGACGCGCGCCGCGATCAGCCCCATGATCTGGTCCTGCAGCAGTTGCCGGTATCCCGCCTGATCCTCGTTCCAGATCACGAGATCCACGGCCAGGCCCTTGAGGCGCCAATAGGCGTGCGCCTGCACCAGTTGGCGCACGAGATCGATGTTGGCCGCATCGGCGATGCGCAACAGCACGATCGGCAGATCCCCGGAAATCGCATAGCCCCACAACCCGGATTGCCCGCGGCGATTCCTGGCGATGACGCTGGCATCCGCACGGAGCGACGCATTCGCGAAAAGGATCGAATTGGCGAGACGCGCATAGAGCCGGGCGTCGGTTTCGGTGGCGTTGATCTGGTGCAGCACCACCTGGGCTTGCGTCCACGCCAGCTCGACGACGCGGTCGGCGAGCCGCGGATCCTGGTATTTCCCGACCAGTCCGATCGCCGCGTCACGGGATTCGGCGACGCCATAGACCATGTCGATCGTCGCGGTCTCCTCGGGCTCCAGCACGACCCGAATCCGGATGGCAGCGATCGGATCGAGCACGGAGCCCTCGCTGCCGGAGAGCGGCGCTGCGTCGCGCATTGCCTGCGGGGCCGCCGGCGTGTTGCCGCGACCCACGAAGCGCATTCGATCCGTTTCATAGGAAACGTCGGTGGCGCTCACGCCGTGCACGGCCATCAGGTGGAACACCCAGGGCGCCCGCTCGCTCGGCGAGCGCGGCCGGCGCGTGCACAGGATCGCCTGCCTGTCCGCCGCAATTTCGGTCTGGACGAACAGGTTGGAAAACGCCGGATGGATGGCATCCGCCTCAGGCGGCGCCAGGACGATTTCCGCGTAGCTGGTGAGCTCGATGATCCTGCGGATTCGCGAGCGGTTCACGATGCGCGTCCGGCGCAGCTCGACATCGTCCTCCGGCGAGACGGCGATCTCGGTGTGCGCGTCCAACCCGTGGTCACGGCGTCGAAATTCGGCGCGCCCCTCGGAGAATATCGCCTCGTAGTGCTCCGCGAGCGCGCCGGTAGGCTGGTGCGCGGTCGACCAGAACTCGCCGCTCGCGACATCGCGGATGTAGCAGAACGTGCCCCAGTTGTCGCACGTGGCGTCTTCCCGCCATCTCGTTATCGCGAGATCCTTCCAGCGGCTGCTGCCGCCGCCGGCGTTGGTGACCAGCACGTGGTAGCGGCCGTTCGACAGCAGTTGCACTTCCGGGATCGGCGTGGCCGGGCTCGTGATGACGCGCACCGGCGTTTCCGCCTCGCTGACGCTCGCGCGGATGCCCGTGAGCTGCGCGACATGCGGCAGGAACGCGACTGATTTCGGAATCCGCTCCTGGCACAGCAGAAGCGTCGCCTGAAACAACGGATCCGACTCGAATCGCTTCTGCATCGGACGATCGAGCAGCAGGTAACCCAGGGCGAGCACGCTCATGCCCTGGTGATGCGCCATGAACGCACGGACTACGGCGCTCGTCTGTCCGCGCGGCAGCCGCGCCGGCGTGTAGTCGATCGCTTCGAAGAGACCGAATTGTCCCGCCAGCCCTTCGGCGGCAAGTCGTTGCAGGTTGAGGCATGCAGCCTCCGGTGCGACCATGAGGGCCAGCACCGACGCGTACGGTGCGATGACGACGTCCTCGGCGAGCCCGCGTTTCAACCCGATTCCGGGCACGCCGAACGCGCGATACTGGTAATTGAGGTTCGCATCGACCGTGTTGTAGCCGGACTCCGACATGCCCCACGGTACGCCGAGCTCCCTGCCGTAGGCGATCTGCCGTTCGACGGCGGCCCGGCAGGTCTCGTCGAGGAGCGTGTGCTCGTACGTCGGCATCACCAGCAACGGCATCAGGTACTCGAACATCGAGCCGCTCCACGACAGCAGGATCGGCCGGTGCCCGGCGGACGTCAGCAGCCGTCCCAGCGCGAACCAGCTCTCCTGGGGAACCTGGCCCTGCGCGATGGCGACGAAGCTCGAAAGCCTCGCTTCCGAGGCGAGGAGATCGTAGTAGCTCGGGTCCCGCTTGCGTTCATCGACGTTGTATCCGACCGCGAACAGATGGCGCGTGGGATCGTAGAGGAAGCCGAATTCCATGCGCGCAAGGCCTTCGCACTGCGCCGCGATCCGATCGATCGCCTCGATACGCTCCCTCGCCCGTGCGCTGGCGACACCGACGAGCCGTGCCACTTCGTCCAGTCGGTCCCGCTTCGCAGGCGTGGCGGCCGCGTCGCGCAAGCGAGCGATCTGCGGCATCAGCGTCGGCATCAGGTGCGCCAGCTCGCGCAGCGTTGGAATGGGCGCGAGGACCGGGAGCTCGACCAGCGTATCTTCGAAAGCCGGCAGCTGCAGCCAGGGCGCGAACAGCATCAATTCCTCGCGGGCGCTTTGACATTGCGCCACCAGCGCCCGTACCCACGCATGGGCTTCGGTCGATGCCACCGGTGCCTCCACTCCGCCCGTTCCACCCGCGACGTGGCTGTCGACGGCAGCGATTGCCGCGGCCAGCCGGTCGAGCCAGCGCCGTGCGGCGACGGCGGTCGCCGGCCGTGCGTCGTAGGCCGATTCGAGATCGCGGCCGAGCTGAACGACCACCGCTGGAACGTCGGCGCCAAGCGAGTCGATGAGCACGCGTGCGGTGTCGACGAAGCCGGCGAACAGCCGCAGCTCGAGGATCCGGTCATCGGGCAGCGCCGAAAGCCCCGCTCGCAACGTCAGGAGATGGCCGGCCAGGTTTCCGCTGTCCACCGAGGAAATGTAGCGCGGCGCCAGGGGCCGGAGCGATTGCGTGTCGTACCAGTTGTAGAAATGGCCGTGGTGCCTGTCGAGCGATTGCATCGTTCGCAGCGTGTTGGTCGATGCGCTCGACCAGTCGTCCGGCGGCGAGGTAGCCGAAGTCGTAGGCGGCCAGGTCGGCAAGCAGTGCCATGCCCATGTTGGTCGGCGACGTGCGATGCGCGACGCCTGCCAACGGGGACCTCCTGGAAATTGTCGGGCGGCAGCCAGTGATCCGCGGGGCCGACAAAGGTCTCGAAGTACGCCCAGGTCCGCCGCGCGAGCTTGCGCAGGAAGGCGGTCTGCTCGAGCGTGAGCTTCGCGACGCGCGGCACCAGCGGACGGCTGATCCACCAGGCGAGAACCGGCGAGACGAACCAGAGCAACAGGAACGGAGCGGCGACTCGCCAGCGCGCCCGGGCTCTTCGAAACCAGGTAGCCGCGCTGCGGCAACGGCGACAACCGGGGCAACCCACATCATCCGGAACGAAGCCGCGAAGCGTGGTGCGATCGCGGCGTATCCTGCTCTCCGGACGGCGTCCATTCGAGCAGCCGCCGGTGCGTGACGAGCATCCTCCAGTGCGTGCGGAGGATCGCTCCCACGCTGAAATAGGCTTCGTACGGAAGACAGGCGAGCGAAAATGCGATCTGGACCGCACGCTGCACCGCTGCGCGGGACAGTGAAGCCCAGGTGCTGCATGAGCGGCACGTCGTCGGGCTTTTGCAGCAGGTCCAGCAGGGACGCGATCAGTGACGGAACGAGCAGGATGCCCAGCGCCGCCAACGTCCACCACCACGCCGGCGCCAGAATCGTCCAGCCCAGCAGCAGCAGCAGCAGCAACGCCGGAGGGACGAGACTGCGTCGCAGGTTGTCGAAGAGCTTCCACTGCGACAAGAGCGAGAGCGGATTCCTCGGGCGCGCTCCGTCCGCACCGGGAACCCGTCGCGACAGCCAGGCGGCGATTTGCCAATCGCCGCGGATCCAGCGGCGGCGACGGCTGACCTCCCCGGCGTAGCGCGACGGATAGTCTTCGTACAACTGAACGTCGGTGATGAGACCCGACCGCGCGTAGCTTCCTTCGAGGAGGTCGTGACTGAGAATGCGGTTTTCGGGAAACCGCCCTTTGAGCGCGAGCTCGAAAGCGTCGACGTCGTAGATGCCCTTGCCGATGAACGAGCCTTCACCGAATCCATCCTGGTACACGTCGGAGACTGCGCGCGTATACGGATCGATCCCCGGCTCACCGCCGAAGATGCGCGAGTACCACGACCGGTTGGAGCCGGGCAAGCTCGCCACGACGCGAGGCTGCAGGATGCCGTATCCGGTGGTGACCCGCTGCCGCGTGTCGTCGTAGTGGGCTCGGTTCAACGGATGCGCCATCGCCCCGGCCAATTGCCGGGCCGCGTCGCGCGGGAGGTCGGTGTCGGTGTCGAGCGTGATCACGTACTTCACGCCTGTCAGCGCCGCGGTGTCGCCGACGATCAACGCGAAGCGCTTCATCGCATCGCCGGCGCCGCGCAGGAGCGCGTTGAGGTCGCCCAGCTTGCCCCGCTTGCGCTCGTAGCCCATCCAGAGGCGCTCGCGCGGATTCCAGACGCGGGGACGATGGAACAGGTAGAAGACGTCGCCGGGCGCCGCGTTCGCCGCGCCTGCATGCGTCGTCCGCGTACTTCTCGTTCAGCGCGCTGATCCTTCCCTGCGCCAGCCGCAACAGCTGCGCGTCCCCGGGCAGCGTTTCCTCGCTCGCGTCGAGGAAATCGGTCAGCAGTGCGAAGCGCAGGTTCGCGTCCTGGTTGGCCAGGAAACGGACTTCCAGGGCTTCGGCAAGATCTTCGATCCCTCTCGCGCTGGCAAGCATCGCGGGGACCGACCACCAGCGTGCGCGATTCCGGCGGGATGCCCAGCGAGAAGTCCATTCGCGGCAGCGGGCGCGGTGTCACGAGCAACGTCAGGAACCAGTTCACCAGCGCAACCGCCAATTGACTGGTCGCCAGCAGCGAAACGACGACAATCGCGGCCAGCATCGGGTCCGACAACCCGTTGGCCTGGGCCATCGCGATCATGCCGGCGGAGAAGAGACCGGTCAGCGTCAGGATCGCCCCGAGGTAGACGAATGACGGACAGCGCGCCGCCAGCCGCGTCAGCGCCGCGACGCTCGACCTGCGCACGCCGACGGCACGCTCGAGCAACGGCCTTCCTGCGTCGATCAGGTAGAAGCCGACATGCGTCGCGCGCGGGTCCGCATCGCTCCTCGACGCGCTTTCGTGCGCGAGCTGGATCGCCCGGCGCGCCACTTCCACTTCCGACAGCGGGCTGTTCTTCGCGAGCTGCTCGACCGCGTGACGGTATCGGTCGCGCGTGACGAAGTCCATGCTGCCGTAAGCGCCGCTCGGATCCTCGAGCAGCTTTTGCTCGACGACGCTCATGGTCTCGACGAACTTGCGCCAGTCCATCGCGCCGAGGAAGCGGAGGCTGCCGATGCTGTTGCTGATCGAGACCTGGTTGGCCGCCTGTTGCTGGGTGCCGGACTGCACCAGCTGCTCGATCGTGAGGTGCGATTCGGAGAGCCGTTGCTCGATCCAGGTCAGCGGCAGGGCCAGCGCCGGCCCATGTCCCTGCAGGCGTCGCGAAAGCTCCGACACGAACGCCGTGGTCATCGGCGGATCCGAGCGCGCCATGTCCGCGATCACCAGGATCAGGCTCTTCGGATCCGTCTGCGCGATCGCCTTCATCTGGTCGGCCCAGCCGTCGGCGAGGTCCCGGTCGACCGCGGCCGCGGCGACGTCGGTCGCGACCCGCCGCAGATTCTCGATCAGCGCCAGACGAAGCATGATCGGGATCGCCCACAGCTCGCCCAGCGTGACCGTCGTGACCGTCTGATAGGCGGCGACGAAGCGGGAGAGGCTTTCCGGATCGACGCGGCCGTCGCCGTGCGCGATCGTCTCCAGCGCGATGTCGTACACGCGCGGCAAGCCGCGCCGACGGTCCGCTCGGCAAGCCGCGGCAGCTCGCGGCTGTAGTCCTTGGGCAGGTGCCGCTTCGCCGTGCGGATCTGCTCTTCGATCAGGTAGAAATTGTCGAGCAGCCATTCCCCCGCCGGCGCGATGCGGCGATTCGCCCTCACCGCGGCCATGAGCAGGTTGCAGGTGTCGATCAGCACGGCCTCGTTCGCGGCGAGTCGCGGCAGGAGCTGGTCTGGCCCGCGACGGGACGTCAGCTTGTGAGCGGCCGCCAGGCTCTTGCCGTGCTGCTCCATCTGATCGGCGCTGAACAGCTCCGCGCGCAGCGGCCGCTCATCGCTCGGTCGACGACGCGATCTACTGCGTCGGAAGGGGACGCGGAACCGCCCGGCCTTCCGGGTAATCCTGATTGTCGTTCGCCTTCAATTTTCGACAGCTACCTGGTGCGGGCCCGCGATGGACGACCGCGCGTCATGGAGGCGCGCATCAATGAATCTGTACGTCAACCCGTTAGCGATCGCACCGAGGTGCGCAACGGGTGCAGCGGCGAGAGCGCATGGCCCGATCGCACCAAGGCGATCGAACAACGCGACGAGCGACAACGCCGGCGCTTGGCACGACTCAACGCTCGATCAGCCAAATCGCCACCGCGACCGCCGCGCCCAGCCACGCGATGATCGCCAGCGCGCCCGCTACGGCGCCGTACAGCACGACTGGAACGAGGCTCTCTCCCGCCCTCCGCGTCTCTGGCGAAGCGAGCTGCAGCTCGTGTGCAAGTCGGCGCAGGTCGTCCCACAGGGCTTCGACACTGTCAACCGGCCCGCGATCGCCGTCGGACGCACGGGCCGTCGGTCGAACGTCGAGCGATGGGTTCGCCGGCGACGCCGCGTGGTCCATTGCGCCGGCGGGTCTAACGGCGAGTCAGCAGCCAGCTCAGCAGAAATCCGCCGGCCACCGCGATGCCCAGCGACGTGATCGGCTTGTCCCGCACCTGTGCACGGCACCTCTCGGCGAACCGCGATTGCGCGTCCATGACCTGCCCGCCCTTCACGTCGAGCGTTTCGGCAGCCTGCGTTGCAGCACCAGCGAGTTTGTCCACCGCCTGATGGGCGCCTGCGGCAACGCGGTCGATTGCGGGCCGCGCTGCGTCAGAGACCTTGTCGATCACCCTGTGTGCACCGCTCGTGGCCTGGTCCACCGTCCGCGCCGCGGCTCCACTCATTTCGCTCGTTTCCGTCATCGTCTTTTCCATGGGCGCCATTGTTCATTCTCCCGATCCGTCAACGGCGCGAGACCATCACAGGTCTCGCGCCGGCTCTTCTCGACACACGCACGTTCAAACCGACGAACTCTGCGTGTGATTCGGTCCTTGCTCAGGACTGACCGTAGCGTGCCTTGGCGTCCTTGATGCAGGTCGCCTTGGCGTCACCCGCGTACGTGTCGCACTTTTCCTTCGCGACGGCGTAATCGGCATCGCGCTTGTCGGCGGCCGCATCCTTGCGGGCCTCCGTGGTCTTTTCACGCGCCACCGCGTTGGCGTCCCCGGTCTTTTCGCGCGCCGTGGCGTTGGCATCGGCGGTCTTCTCGGCGACCTTGGCGTCGGCCTTGGCGGCAACGTGCGCGCTGTTCGCTTCCTTGAGGCAAACGTCCTTGGCGTTCCCGGAGAAGTCATCGCACTTCTCCTTGGCCACCGCGTACGCGGCATCGGCCTTCGCTATGCGCACGTCGTACCGATGCTTGTCCGAGGGGCTGTCGTTCGCCTCGAGCTCCGCCTTGGCAACCTTTTCGTGGCCTTTGGCTTCCTGGACGCAGATATCCTTGGCGTTGCCGGTCATCGCGGCGCAGGCGGCCGTGTCCGCCTTGTACTTGGCCGAAATGTCCGTGTTGGCAGCCTTGTAATCGGCCTTCGACATGGATCCGGCAAGTGCGCCGGTGCTCATTGCGAGACAGAATGCCGCCGAGAGTGCGGTCAGGTTGAACTTGTTCATGTGGCTTCCTCTATGCAGTGTGTGCGATCCGAAGCCATTGCGGACGCGATGCCCGCCGGGCCTCAATTCGGAAAGACCGAATCCAGCCGGCAGGATTGCCGGAGAACTCCTTTCAGTTGCCTTCGATGCCGGCCCCGTTGACGAGTGCCTCCGCTTCTTTCTTGGGCAAGTGGAACAACATTAATGCGGTTGCCGAAACACGTCTGTCTGTCAGCGCACATACGCTGCCGCGGCCAGGAAGCCGTCGGCAGGCTCGATCTCGGTGGATTCGTTGGGATGCTCGAACCGGTGCGCGACTTCCTTCCAGTTGACGATCGACCACCAGTTCTTCAGATACTCGGGACGCCTGTTTTCATACTTCAGGTAGTAGGCGTGCTCCCAGACGTCATTGACAAGCAACGGAAATCTTCCCTGCTGAATCGGATTGTCGTGACCCGATGTGGTCGCGATTTCGAGTGTCGGCTTGCCCGTTCCTTTCGCGCCTGCGGCGACAAGCCACACCCAGCCCGATCCGAAGACCTTGCCCCCGGCCTCGTCGAAGCGCGTCTTGAACGGCTCGAGGCCGCCAAACGCCTCGTCGATCGCTGTGGCAAGCGAACCTGTCGGTCCGGCGCCACCTGCCGGCGACATCAGACGCCAGAACAGGCTGTGATTGAGGTGCCCGCCGGCATTGTCGTGCACTGCGGTGCGGACGGCCTGGGGCACCGCATCGCCATGGAGTAGCAGCCACGGCGCCGATCTTCGGCGCAGTTCGGCATAGGGCTCCAGCGCAGCATTGAGCTTGTCCACATACGACGCGTGATGCTTGTCGTGATGCAGTGTCATCGTGCGAGCGTCGATGGTGGGCTCGAGCGCCGCATAGCCATAGGGCAGCGGCGGCAGAACGTGCCGCGGCGCGCCGGCTTCGGTCGCGTTCGCCTTGCCCGGGACCGCGGGTTCGATGGTTGCAGTCGTCAGATCCATGATGTCCATGACCTCATTCGTTGATTGCAGTGAACGATCGGGATCGGGGTCGGCACCCACGCTCAGCGCGATGCCTGGCCTCGGTGCGTCGGCGAAAGCGTGGCGTGGAAGGGAGGTAGGATTCCGGCGCTGCTACCGAAAGTGAAGATTGCCCGCCCCAAAGAGTCCGACCAGGCCGACGACAATCAGGTAGATCGCCACGATGTAGTTGAGGAAACGCGGCACGACCAGGATCAGTATTCCCGCGATCAACGAGATCAGCGGGGCGATGCTCAGCGTCATGTTCATGCGGGACTCCGGTTCGCCTCGGGAAGGCTGCCTTTGTAGCGCGCGCGGCCCGAGCGGTCTGTGCGATAACGAACACAGGGTCGGCCCGCGCCTGCCGTAGGATGACGATGACCTGCGGAAGCCCGGCCCGAATGTCGGGGCGACATGTCGTCGACCTTCCGCGCAACCGACACGGCTCCAAATGCTTCCCGCAAGTGCAACGTCAAGCGATCCCGGCAGTGCCGAACCCGATGGCAACTCGGGGCTGGAGGTCGCGCCAGTGGTGATCAGCACGCCGATCGACATCCGCAGCACGTCGCTTGCCGTGCTGGCCTTCATTGCGGTCATCGGATTCCTGTACCTGGCCAGAGCCGTGTTCATTCCCATCACGATCGCCGTGCTGGCGAGCTACGCGCTGACCCCTATCGTGGATGGGTTGAAACGGCGATTGAGGCTGCCCAAGGTCGTGGGGGCGGCGCTGACGCTCGTCTTGATCCTCGGCGGTCTCGTCTTCGGCCTCGAGTCCCTTCAACCGGAGGCGATCCAGATCCTGGACATCGTGCCCCGCGCCACGGCGAAGTTCAGCTCCGCCCTCCGGCGCAGCGCGCTCGAGCCACCGGGCGCCGTCGAAAAGATGAGAATGGCGGCACGCGAAATCGAGAAGGCGGCCAACGCGGCTGCGGCAACGGCGACCGCGTCCACACCGGCCCCGTCGACGTCCGCGAAGTCGGACGCGGGAGCTTCCGCGTTCGAAATGCGCGACTACGTGTTGATGGGCACGGCAAACGCGATCGCCGGGATGGGCCAGCTGGTCGTCGTCGTTGCGCTCGTGTACTTCCTGCTCATCGCCGGCGACACCTTCCGGCGCACGCTGGTGCGGATCAGCGGCGACACCCTGTCGAAAAAGAAGATCACGGTGCAGATCCTCGACGAGATCAACTCGCAGATTCAGCGGTATCTGCTGGTCCAACTTGGGACCAGCGCTCTCCTTGGAGCCGTGACCTGGATCGTGTTCGTCTGGATCGGGCTCGACCACGCGCTCTTCTGGGCGTGCTTCGGCGCCGTGCTGCATCTCATCCCCTACGCCGGGCCGACCGGGCTTGTCTTCATCGTCGCGCTGGTCGCCTACGTCCAGTTCGACACGCTGCAACCCGTCGCCGTCGTCATCGGCAGCACGCTCGCCATCATCGGCGTGATAGGACTCTTGCTCGTGCCGTGGCTGACGCAGCGGGTGGGCCGACTCAACGCGGTCACGGTCTTCGTCACGCTGCTGTTCTGGGGCTGGCTATGGGGCGTCTGGGGCCTGCTGCTGGGCGTCCCGATCGTCATGGCCATCAACGCGGTGTGCGAGCGCGTCGAGGATCTGCAGGCGATCGGCGAATTTCTGGGGTATGCGTCCCGCAAACGGAACGATGCCGCAGCCGCTGAGACACCGGCGCATTGATTGACCTCGCTTGAGCGCGGCCCGATCGTGCGCGAGCATTACTGCGCATGGACACGCGGCGCGGGAAATCGCAGTAACATCCCGCAGCGGCATCAATCTGGCGGATCGAATGGAGATTGGCGATGTTCAAGATCGAAATCGAGGATGGCCATGGAATCTGGTCCGACGTGCGCGGTGCCGACGGCGCGGTCCTGACCTTCGAAGTGGAAGACGACGCGCGCGCCAAGCTCGCGGAACTCTATCCCGTCATGGTCCAGATGGAGAAATATGCCGGCGGCAAGCGCACGCGCGTCGTCCGCGTGTTCCGCACCGACGAGGAATGGAAGGACGGCACGCCGCCGCGTTAGCGCACGCGGCGCTCGCCGCGGCGACTTTCTCCCGGTCGGCACCCGTGCCGATCCGCGACGCGCATGCAAGCCGCTAAAGGCGAGCGTCTCGTCGCCGTGTTCGAGGCGACGAAAGGCATCCTCGTTCTGCTGGTCGGATTCGGTCTGCTTGCGGTCGTCCATCAGGACGTGCAATCGGTCGCCGAGGAACTCGTCCACACCTTCCACCTCAATCCGGCGAAGCACTACCCGCGAATCTTCCTCGAGGCGGCGGACCGCTACTCGGACGTCCGGCTCTGGGCGCTCGCCGTGCTGGCCCTCGGCTACGCGGCCCTGCGCATGGCGGAGGCTTGGGGACTCTGGTCCGGACGCCGCTGGGCCGAGTGGTTTGCCGTCGCGAGCGGCGCGATCTACATCGCGCCCGAGATCTACGCCCTCTGGCACCGCGTGTCGTGGGTCAGGGTGGGCGCGCTATTGGTGAACGTCGGCATCGTCGCGTACATCGGGTGGGCGCTGTGGCGACGACGCCAGGACCGCGCGCCCAGTGCGTGACTCGATCCACGCACTGTGGGCACGGGCAGAAGAACGGGGGCCCTGAAGGCGAGCGCTAGGGCGCCTGGAGTCGGCGAATCAGCACGTCGATGACGTCGTCGCTGCCGGGGGACTTGACCCGGTGCTCGCGCAGAACGCGCGCAAGGTCGGCCCTGGCAAGCATCTGATAGTCGGACCGGATGAGAATTCCGGCGATGGCCCGCTGCACGCCCACCGACCGCGCGAGAGGGAAGAGTCGAGCGAGCTCGTTCAAGCTCTCCGGATCGGCCAGGTGTTGATGCGCCAGCGTGTCCAGGGCACGGACCTGCGCGTCCGACGGCACCATGCGCGCTATCGCGGACGCGACGGCGCGCATCTCGCCGGCGTCGGTGATCGGCCGGTGGCGCAGGTAGACCTGCGCGACGGCGACGTCGTCGTCGCTGGCGCTCGTCAGCGCGCGAAGCACGGCGGCGCGCCCCTCCGCGCTCCCGAGACACGCGAGGACCGCGGAATCCGCGACCTTGCCGGCCCGCGCCGCGGGCCGCGGCAGGAGCGCGTGGTCGAGCTCGTGGTGCTCGTTGCGCCCGCATACGAGGTCCACTTCGGAGGTCCCCACGGCGCCGCGTGCCATCTGGTCCGCGATCATCCGCATGAATTCCGCCCTCTCCTCCTGCGGCGAAAGCCAGCCGAAGCTCCGCGCGAGCTCGAGCATTCGCGCCCGGACGGCGGGCTGGTCCGCGTCGCGCGCGAAATCGAGGTACCGTTCGCGTGCCGGCGCGTCGCGCCCGATCTCGGCGAGGACCGCGGCGGCCTCGGGCGCCTTCCGCTGGCTCGGCCCGAGCGAGGCCGCGTACCGCTCGAGATGATCGAGGAACATGCGCGTCTCGGCCGCATCCCGCCCCAGCACGTCGTGCACGAAGGCGAGCTTCTGCGCGTCCGACAACCTGTCGTCCGAGAAGTGGCAGACATCGCGGCGGAAGCCCGCGTGCGGGTCCGCGTCCGTCAGGCCGGCGGCGACCGTCATGGAGCTTGGCGCGAAGAGGCTGACGAGCTTGGGGCTTACCCGCCCGCTCCCGATCTCGCCCGCGGGTGCCGACTGGAAATAGCGCTCGAGCAGCGGCCCCGCCGTTCGTCCGAGCGGCGCCTTCGACGAAAAACCGTAGAGCACCGGCACATCCTTGAAGATGTGCCGCATCCGGTCGCGATTGCTTTCGCCGTGCCGCTCGCTTAACGCCCGCGAAAGCCGGTCGGCATCGGCCGGCGAATGACCCGAGCGGACCAGACTGCGCGCGATCTCGGCCGAGGCGCTGCGCATCGCCTCGGCGTTCAGCGTGTTGCAGCCGAAGAGGTAGACTTCCTTCAGCTGCGAGAATATTCCCGGGCACGAGTCGCTGCACGACGCGCGCTCCAGCTCGGCGACGGGCAGGAATTCGCGTGCGTCGAGACGATCGGTGTAGAACTCGTCGCCTCCATCGAAATGGCCGGAGATGATGAGCGCGTCGCAGCGGACGCCCTGCCGGCACGCGGAGGCGAGCCAATCCGGACGGCCGCGCTCGACCAGCTCGACGAACCGGTACCCGTCGCGCGGCAGATAGCGCTTGAAGACTTCCTTCTCGTCGGGCGAATTGACGGTGATCGTGCAAACCGTCTTGGGATCGGCGACGGCGCCGCACGACCACATGGCGACTGCGCACGCGGCAAGGATGGCCAGTCTGCTGAAGGCGGGCTTGGGCAAGGCTACTCGACGCAAAGGAGGCGTGCGAGTATGCCACGGCGGCGCGAATCGCGCAGGAACGACGGCCAGGCGCAACCGATCCCGGGACGCGACCCCGCCCGTCAAGTTCCGCTGGATGGCTGTTCAGCCGCCTGCGGCGCCGCCCGGACGGGCGATCACGGCAACTCCAGCCGGCGGATCAGCGTGTCGATCAAGTCGTCGCCGGTCGGCGATCTTCGGCGGTGCTCGCGCAAGGTCCGCACGACCTCCGGACGCGCGATCGACGCGTAATCGGCGCGGATCAGTACGCCCGCGATGGCCGTCTGGACGGTCAGTGATTCCGCGACCGGGAAGAGTCGCGTCAGCGCCTCCAGGCTCTCGGGATCGGAGAGACGATGACCACCCAGCGCCTGCAGGGCGCGCACCTGCGCGTCCGATGCGTTCATTCGCGCGATGCCCGCGGTGACCATGCGCAGCTCCTCTACGTCGGCGATCGGCCGGTGCCGCAGATACGCCTGGGCAATCAGCACGTCGGCGTCGCGCGGGCTGACCAGGGCCTCCAGCGTACGCGCGTGACCCTCGGCGCTGCCCAGGCAAGCACGCACCGCGGCGTGCCCGGCGTCGTCGGCGTCGCCCGCCGACGAATCGAGCCCGTCGAGGTCGTGCCCTGCGTTCAGCGTGCACGCGAGGTCGACCTCCGCCGGACCCACCGTCCTGCGTGCCAAGAGCTCGTCGATCATCCGCACCTGCTCGCCCACCCATTCCGTCCGCGAGAGCCAGCCGAGCACACGCGCGAGCTCGAGCATGCGCGCCCGCACGGTGGGCTCATCCGCGTCGCGCGCGAAATCGAGGTAGCGCTCGCGGGCGGGATGGTCGCGCACGATCCTGTCGAGCGCCTGTGCCACCTCCGGCGACTGCCGGTCGCTGGCATCGAGCGTCGCCGCGTAGGCCTCGATACGGTCGAGAAACATCCTGACCTCGGCCATTCGCCGTTGCAGGAGCTGATGGATGAAGTCGAGCTTTTGCGCATCCGACAGCCGATCGTCGGCGAACTGGCACACGTCGCGCCGCACGTCCGCGTACGGATCCGTGCCGGTCATGCCGCGTGTCACCACCATCCCGTTGGCGGCAAACTGCCCGAGCAGGCGGCCGTTGACCCGGCCGGTGCCGACGTCGCCGATGCCGGTCGTCTGAAAGTAGCGGCTCAAGGTCGCCGCCGCCTGCGGTCCCAGCGGCGCCGTCGCGGAGAAGCCGTAGATCGCCGGCACGTCCTTGAACACCAGGCGCATCCGGTCGCGGCTGCTCTCGCCGTGCCCGGCTTGCACCGACCGCGCCAGCCGCTCGGCGTCGGCCTGCGGAAGACCTCCGCGCACGAGACTCCTCACGACTTCCGCCGACGCGCTCTTCCGCGCCTCGGGGTTCAGCGTATTGCAGCCGAAGAGATAGACCTCCTTCAGCTGGGAAAAGAGCCGCGGGCAGGAATCGCTGCAGGAAACGCGCTCCAGCTCGGCGACGGGCAGGAACTCGTGCGCCTCCACATGCTCGGAGAAGAATTCGTGGCCGCCGTCGTAGTGGCCGGAGATGACGAGGATGTCGCAGTGGACGCCTGTCCGGCATGCCGACGCCAGCCAATCCGGGCGGCCACGCTCGACGAGCTCGACGAACTGATACTTGTCCGCGCGGAAGGTATCGACGGAAGGCTTCCTTTTCGTCGGCGGAGTTGACGGTGATCGTGCAGACGGTCTGCTCGGCCGCTCCGACGATCGGTGCCGCCATCGAAGCCGCCAGGGCCCCTAGCAGGAGAACTTTGGTGGGCAGGCGCATCAATCGGGTCGGTCCATGTGACGGCAACAAAGCGGAATGGCCGGTGACGGTTTCTCGTTGGGCGTCGCGATAGGCGGAAGCACCCCCAAAATTTGGCTCCAGCAGATGGTTAAATGATGCGCCTGCCGACGCTCGACGGTCTGTGCGCTGTCACACCGAAACGGCGCCGGGAGATGGGTCCTGCCAATCCTCTCGGGCGCCGGCCCGCTGCCTCTCACGCAGTAGCCCCTGTTGCCTACAGGGCGAGTTGGGATGGCGCGACGGCTGCGATCCGGCTCTGTGCGGTCTCGCACAGACTCGCGCGGCGATACGGAAGATAGTCCTCGCACCGGCCGTTCAGGGCGAATGGTGTGAATTGTGCGTATACCGACCTCCCGGCGGCTCGACGTTGGCCGTGTACACGATGAATGGGCCTTCCCGTTCCATTCTCACCGGTGCTGCGCCGGTGACAACTCCAGTCGAATGACCATTCGGTTGCCGCACTCGCAAAGAATAAGGGCACGTAAATGAGCAATCGACGGTCTCGCGTTTCGCAAGTCGGTGCCCTCGACGATCCGCAGATCGCCTACGGCCGCGTCGCCGAGAGCTTCGAGCGCTTCGTGGCCCGTGGGCCGGACGCCTTGGACAGCCCTTCGGCCGGTTCCACCTGGTCGCGTGCGGACGCCCCTCGGGCAAGTGATCGGCGCGCAAGGGTCGACACGCCAACGGACCACGGAAATCTCGTAAGCTGCCTGCGCCGGCATGCGTTGGACCGCCCGGGCGACGCCGCATTCGTGGGCATGACCAACGACCCGTCGCAGCAAACGACGATGACGTACGGGGAGCTCGACCGCCGCGCCCGCGCGATTGCCGCCTCGCTCCAGGACATGGGTCTCGCGGGCGAACGCGTCGTGCTTGCGTACCCGCCCGGCCTCGAATTCATTGCGGGATTCTTCGGCGCGCTCTACGCCGGGTGTGTCGCCGTCCCGACATACCCGCCGCGCCGCCGAACGCTCGACCGGTTCCACGCGCTCACTGCCGACGCCGGCGCACTGCTCGCGCTCGGCACCGGCGCCGCGATCGCCCAATTCAAGGCGATGGACGGCCCGTCCGCAGCGATCCGCTGGCTCGCCACCGACGAGCTCGCCGACGCTGACGCAGTCGGCTGGATCGAACACGACCCCGGCCCGCACTCGCTCGCGATGATCCAGTACACGTCGGGCTCGACCAGCCGGCCCAAGGGCGTCATGCTGAGCCACGGCAACCTCGTCGACAACACCCGTGCGATCTATCGCGCTTTCGACGTCGGAAGCAACACCGCCGGCGTGTTCTGGCTCCCGGCATACCACGACATGGGCCTCATCGGCGGCGTTCTCGCGCCTGTCTTCTCGGGCGTGACCAATTTCGTCATGGCCCCCGCGACGTTCCTCCAGAGCCCGTTTCTGTGGCTCGACGCCATCAGCAAATCCCGGGCGACGGTCTCCGGCGGCCCCAACTTCGCCTACGACCTGTGCGTCCGCAAGATCGGCCCGGACCAGCGTGCGGCTCTCGACCTCTCCTCGTGGTCCCTGGCCTTCATCGGTGCCGAGGCCGTGCAGCCCGCGA
Organism: uncultured beta proteobacterium; assembly: GCA_963833295.1. Taxonomy (GTDB): domain Bacteria; phylum Pseudomonadota; class Gammaproteobacteria; order Burkholderiales; family Casimicrobiaceae; genus CAIWHR01. The sequence goes on from CAWHXL010000003.1 coordinate 29,187, forward strand.
CGCTCGCTCGCTTCACCGAAGCGTTCGCTCCATGCGGATTCGATCCCGCGGCGTTCTATCCGTGCTATGGCCTGGCGGAGGCCACGCTCATGGTCACCGGCCCCAAGCACGGCGCCGGCGCCGCGGTGCGCGCCTTCCGCGACGATGCGCTCGCGCAGAATCGCGTCGTACCGCTGGCCGACGGCGCCCCGCACGCCCGTCGCCTTGTGGGATGCGGCGCGCCTGTGGACTCGGTCTCCGTCGCCATCGTCGACGCAAGCACCCTCGCGTCCGCCGGTCCCGACCGCGTCGGCGAGATCTGGATCGCCGGCGGATCCGTCGGCCAGGGTTACTGGGGCGACCCGGAAAAAACCGCGGCGACGTTCCACGCGCGGCGCAGCGACACCGCCGACGGCCCTTACCTTCGCACCGGTGATCTCGGCTTCCTGCGCGAAGGCCAGCTCTTCATCACCGGCCGAGTCGACGACCTCATCATTGTCCGCGGCGTCAACCACCATCCGCAGGACATCGAAACCACGGCGCGCGAAAGCCACGCGCTGCTCGAACCCGGCCTCGGCGCCGCATTCGCCATCGAGGAGAACGGCGCCCAGCGCCTCGTCCTCGTGCACGAGGTGGAGCGCGACGCCAGCGTCGACCTGGCCGCGGTCCTCGACGCCGTCAACGCTGCGGTGCTCGACGAGCACGGCCTCGCGCTCGACGCAATCTTGCTGATCCGCCGCGGCACGATCGCCAGGACATCGAGCGGCAAGGTCCAGCGTCACGCCAGCCGCGCCGCATTCCTTGCCGACGAACTCAAACCGCTCGCCCAACGCCACCGACAGCCGATGCTCACATCTTCAATACCTCCGGTGCAATCCGCCGCGCTCGCCGCCGTCTGCCAGCACGCGCTCGCCATGTCGGGCAGCGTCCTCGCCGACGTCACGCCCGATACGGCGATCGCAGCGCTCGGCCTCGATTCGCTGCAGCGCGTGGAGCTCGTCGCCGCGCTCGACAAGAGCTTCGGCCGGCATCTTCCCGACACCGTCTACAGCCAGGCGGTCACCCTCGGCGACCTCGCGGCCGCCGTGCAGAAGCACCTGATCGACCACCCGCAACCCGACGCCCCCTCGCGCGCGGTCCCTGCGGAGAACTACAACGTCGCGCTGTTCCCCGAGTACCAGGAGCTCAAGCGCCACGAGCGCATGCTGCTCGCCGTCGCGGAAAGCAACCCGTACTTTCACGTCGATCAGGGGGATATCTCGCAGACACCGGGCACGGGCGGCGGGATCGCCCGCATCGACGGGCGCGAGGTGACGAATTTCTGCGCGTACGACTATGTCAGCATGGCGCACGACCCGGCCGTCACCGCCGCGACGAAGGCGGCGATCGACCGCTACGGCACCGGCGCGGGCGCGAGCCGCCTCGTCTCCGGCGAAAAGCGGATCCATCGCGAGCTCGAGGGCGCGCTCGCCGCGTTTCTCGGCACGCCCACGTCGATCGTCTTCGTCTCCGGGCACGCGACCAACGTCCCGACGATCGGGCACCTGATCGGCCCGGGCGACCTCGTCGTCCACGACATCCTCGCCCACAACTCGATACTCCAGGGTGCGCGGCTCTCCGGCGCGACCTGCCGCGGATTCCCCCACAACGACTGGCGCGCGCTCGACGCGCTCCTTTCGGGCGTCCGCCACAGCTTCCGACGTGTGCTGATCGCCGTCGAAGGCGTCTACAGCATGGACGGCGACTTTCCGGACCTCTCGCGATTCGTCGACGTCAGGACCAAGCACCGCGCCATGCTGTTCGTCGACGAGGCCCATTCGTTCGGAACGTCATGGGCAGATCCGGGCGCGGCATCGGCGAACACGCCGACCTCGACCGCTCCGACGTCGACCTCTGGATGGGCACGCTCATCGAAGTCGCTCGCGAGCTGCGGCGGATTCGTCGCCGGTTACGCCGCGCTGATCGAGTACCTCAAGTACCCCGCGCCAGGCTTCGTTTACAGCGTCGGCATGCTCGCCGCCCAGCGCGGCCACTGCGCTCGCCGCCCTGACGCTGCTCGCCCGCGAGCCTCGGCGCGTCACCCGGCTCCAGGAGCTGTCCCGCCTCTTTCTCGAACTCGCGCGCGAACGGGGCCTCAACACGGGCCTCGCAGGCGGGAGCCCCATCATCCCGGTCATCGTCGGCAACTCCGTCAAGTGCCTGCTGCTCTCGCGCGCCCTCTTCCGGCGCGGCATCAACGTCCAGCCGATCATCCACCCCGCCGTTCCCGAGCAGGCCACGCGCCTGCGATTGTTCATCACGACCAATCACACCGACTCGCAGATCAGGGACACCGTCGGCGCGGTCGTCGACGAGCTCGCGAAGCTCTAACGCGGCATCCGCGGCTGTCGCCGGGAAAAGGGCGCGACTTCATGCCGAACACCGAACACGCGATCGTGGTGGACCGGCTCTGCAAGCGGTACGGTGCCCTGCTTGCGGTCGACGACATTTCGTTCACCGTCGACAAGGGCGAGGTTTTCGCGTTCCTCGGCCCCAACGGCGCCGGCAAGAGCGTCACGGTCGAGGTCATCGAAACGATCCGCAATGCGACGTCGGGAAAGGTTGCCGTGCTCGGGCTGGACGTCGCCAGATCCAAGGCCGAGATCGTCCGACGGATCGGTGTGCTCCCGCAGAACTTCAGCTCGTTCGACCGGATCACCGTGCGCGAGAGCCTGCGGTACTACGCACGGGTATTCGGATGCAGCGCCGACGTCGACGCCCTGATGGACCTCACCAATCTGCGGGGCAAGGCCGACGCCCGCTTCAACACCCTTTCCGGCGGCCTCAAGCAACGGCTCGGGATCGCCGCCGCGCTCGTCAACGATCCCGAGGTCGTCTTTCTCGACGAACCCACGACCGGGCTCGACCCGCACGCGCGACGGCAGGTCTGGGATGTGCTCAAGGGCCTCAAGAACCGCGGGAAGACGGTCTTTCTCACGACCCACTACATGGAGGAAGCCGAGCTCCTGGCCGACACCGTCGCGATCATCTCGAGAGGCAAGATCGTCGCCATCGACTCGCCGGCGCGCCTCACGGAGATACACGCCGAACAGACCCGGCTCACGCTCGAGTCGATCGACGCGGCGGCGCTCGGCCTCGTCGAGAGGATGGGCTTCACCCCCACGGCGACGAGCGCCGGAAACATCTGCATCCCGGTCCGGAACCCCGGCGACGTCCGCGCCATCCTCGACGGGATCCAAAGGGCGGGCCTTGCCCTCCCCGGAATCGACGTGCGCAAACCGAACCTCGAAGAGGTATTCCTCAAGCTCACCGACGAGCCCCGTCGCGACGGCGCAAGCGGAGGCCCCCGATGACTCCGCGAATCATCGCCGCGAATCTCGGGGTCCGGATCCGGTGCTTCTATCGCGAGCGGTCGGCGATGTTCTTCACGTTCGCATTCCCCGTGATCCTCGTGCTCGTCTTCGGAACGATCTTCACGAAACCGGAGCATCTCAACTTCGACCTCTCCGTGCAGGACCTGAGCCGCAGTGCGTCGTCGGCGAGATTGCTCGAAGGCCTCACCGCGGACCAGACGTTCAGGATCACGCCGGTTCCCGCCGACGTCGACGCCACGCAATACGCGAAGGAGCACAAGCAGAACCTCGTGCTCGTGATCCCCAAGGACTTCGCCGCACTGCAGGCCCGACACTTCGACCCTCGCGGAGGGCCCGGCTCCGTGCCGCTGACCTACGTCTACGACCCGAGCTCGACATCGGTGACCACGAAGATCCAGCTGCTGAGCGCGATGGTGGCGGAGGCAAACCAGAAGGTCACGGGCAGCCCGCCGCTTTTCAAGCTGGTGCCGGAGTCGATCCTGCCCGAACGCTACCGGTTCATCGAGTTCTTCGTCCCCGGCATCATCGCGATGGCGATCATGACGTCGTGCCTGTCGAACGCCCTCAACATGAACGCCGAGCTTCGGCAGAAGGGCATCCTCCGCAAGCTCGCGACGACACCGATCACACGCGCCGATTGGCTCGTCGCGAGCATTCTCTACCAGCTGATACTCTCGGTGGTCTCCACCGCCGCCATCCTGGTCGTCAGTTACGCGGTCTTCGACGTCCGGTTGCACATCGGGGTCTGGCTTCCGCTCATCCTCGTCGTCGAGGTCATCGCCTTCGTCGGCATCGGGATGCTGCTCACCCCCTTCGCGAAGGAGGCCGAAAGCGCGTCGGCGGTCGCGAACGCGTTCCTGTTTCCGATGATGTTTCTCTCCGGCACGTTCTTTCCGGTGGAGATGATGCCGGCCTTCCTGCAGTCCTTCGCCAAGCTGCTCCCGCTCTATTACGTGAACGAGGCGCTGCGCGCGGCGATGATCTTCGTCGACGACCCGGCGACGCTGCAGAGCGTGGGGGTCACCGCGGTCTTCGCGGCGGTCGTGTTCGCCGCGGGAACGTTCAAGACGCGGTGGGACGAGGGGACGTGAGCATGGCCAAGCGGATCCTCTTCATTTGCGGCTCGATGAACCAGACCACGCAGATGCACCAGGTCTCGCGGCACCTGGCCGAGTACCGGCAGGCGTTCACGCCTTATTACTGCCACGGTGTCCATGAAGCCATGCGACGCCTGAAGCTCCTGGAATTCACGATTATCGGCGACAAGCTCGCGGAGCGCTGCCATCAGTATCTGCGCGACCACAAGCTGGCCATCGACTACGGAGGGCGTCGCGGTCCCTACGACCTCGTGGTCACCTGCTCCGATGTCTTCGTCCAGAAGAACATCCGCGCCAGCAGGGTCGTGCTGGTTCAGGAAGGCATCACCGACCCTGAAGATCGGACCTTCCGGCTCGTGCAGCGGCATCGCTGGCTCCCGCTCTGGCTCGCGGGAACCGCCGGGACCGGACTCAGCGATGCCTACCGCGCGTTCTGCGTCGCCAGCGAGGGATACCGCGACCTCTTCCTCCGCAGGGGTGCGAAAGCGGAGAAGATCGTCGTCACCGGCATCCCCAACTTCGACGACTGCCAACGCTACCGCAACAATGCGTTTCCCCACCGCAACTACGTGCTCGTCTGCACGTCGCCGCTGCGGGAAATCTTTCGCGGCGAAGATCGAAGGGCCTTCATCCTCGAGGCCGTCAGGATCGCCGGCGGGCGTCCGATGATCTTCAAATTCCATCCCAACGAAGACTTCGCACGAGCGGAGGGCGAGGTGAACCGGTATGCGCCGCAGGCGCTGATCTTCAAGTCCGGGAGTGCGGAAGAGATGATCGCCAACTGTGACGTGCTGATCACGCGGTACTCGTCGACGGTGTTCGTCGGCCTGGCGCTCGGCAAGGAGACGTATTCGGATTATCCGATGGACGAGTTGCGCCGGCTGATGCCCGTGCAGAACCACGCCGCGGCACCCAATATCGCAAACGTGTGCCGTCGCGTGATCGACGATCAGGCGGCGGCATGAGTGCCGCCGGAGGCAAGGCATCGGTGCAATCCCTCGCGGGGCAGCGCGGCGGCACCGGCCGCGAGCGTGGCATTGATCGTTCGAGCGCCGAGATCGCGGTCAGGATGGCGACGTCCTGGTGGGACCGGCGGCGCTTCCAGCGCCTCCCCTGGAGGATCTACGCAGGCGATCGGAACTGGGTCCCGCCGATCCTGTCGCAGGAGGGCCTCCTTCTCGGGTGGGGGCACCACCCGTTCTTCGCCAACGCGGAGATGGTGACGCTGCTGGCCGAACGGCGAGGCAAGGTCGCGGGCCGCCTCGCCGTCTTCGTCAACGACGTCCACAACCGGAAGTACGGCGAAAAGCTCGGGTTCTTCGGGTTCTTCGAGTGCGTCGACGACGTCGCGGTCGCGCGCGAGCTTTTCGACGCCGGACGCGCGTGGCTCCTGCAACGCGGCATGACCGCGTGGCGGGGGCCGGTGAATCCGTCGCTCAACTACACGTGCGGCCTGCTCATCGACGGCTTCGCGAGTCCGCCGGTCTTCCTGATGACCTATAACCCGCCGTACTACGCCACGCTGATCGAAGCGTGCGGCTTCGCCGGATCGCAGGACCTCTACGCGTATGAGATGGATGTCGCGCTCCTCGCGAAGCTGGTCGGACGCTACAAGCCCGCGGTGATGGCGTCCCTCGATGACGGCGACCTGTCGGTGCGTCGCTTCGACCCGTCGCGCTTCGACGAGGAAATCAAGACGTATCTCGAGCTCTACAACCGCTCGCTCGAAGGCAATTGGGGCTTCACGCCGCTGCAGGAAGGGGAGGTGAAGCAGATCGCCGAAGAGTTGCGGCATATCATCGCGCCGGAATTCGCCGCGTTCGCGATGGTCGCCGGAAAGGCAGTGGGCGCCGTGCTTGCGCTGCTCGACTATAATCAGATCATCCGAAAGCTGAACGGCCGGCTCTTGCCGTTCGGCATCTTCCGGCTGATGTGGGGGAAGAAGCGGATCGACGTCGCGCGCGCGATGGCGGTGACAATGCTCCCCGATTTCCAGCATTCCGGGTTCGGCATCGTCCTGCTCGACCGGCTCGTCGAGGCCGCCAAGCCGTGGGGCCTCAAGAGCTGGGAGTTTTCGTGGGTGCTCGAAAGCAATACGAGCTCGCGCGGGACGCTCGAGCGCGCGGGGACGAAGCTCAGCAAGACCTACCGGATATACGACCGGGAGCTCTGAAAGATGACGCAACCCACGATTTGGTCCAGGTTTTCCACGGCCGTTCTCCGGCAGTGGCTCGCCATCCTGACAGCGACAATGCTGGTCGTCGCGAGCATGTCCATCGCCCCTGCGGCCAATGCGAAGGACCAGGCCAATGACATCCATTGGGTAGCCACGTGGAGCGCAAGCCCTCAGGCCGCAAGCACTCCCGTTCGGCTCAATGGCCAGACCATTCGCCAGATCGTGCGCGTGAGCATGGGTGGCACGCTGGTGCGCGTGCGCCTGTCGAACGCCTACGGCACGGGTACGCTGGCCATCGGCGCGGCGCGAGTGGCCCTGCGCAGCACGGATGCATCGATCGCCGCAGGGTCGGATCGGGTGCTGACATTCAACGGGTCGCCTTCCACGAAGATCCCGCCCGGCGCCGTCGCGGTCAGCGACCCCGTGAAACTGCGGGTTCTCGACCTCGGCGACCTCGCGGTCAGCATCTACGTTCCCGGCAACGCGGTCGCATCGACCGAGCATGCCGTGGGCCTGCAGACGACCTATGTCTCGGCCGAGGGGGACTTCAGCGCGGCCGACAGCCTGCCCACCGCGAGCACCACCCAGTCCTATTACTTTCTGTCGGGCGTCGAAGTCGACGCCGCCAGGAATTCCAAGGCCGTCGTCACGCTTGGCGACTCGATAACCGATGGCTACCACTCCACGCCCGACGCCAACAAGCGCTGGCCGAATCGCCTTGCCGAGCGGCTGCACGCGCAGAAGGGCGGCAGCAGGGTCGCGGTGCTCAATGCGGGCATCACCGGCAACCGGATTCTTCACGATACGGATGGTTCGAATGCGCTGGCGCGCCTCGATCGTGACGTGCTGGTGCAGTCCGGCGCGCGCTACCTGATCGTCCTGGAAGGCATCAACGACATCGGCTTTCCCGGCGCCGTCACGGTCGACGAGATCATTGCCGGCCATCGTCAGATCATCGATCGCGCGCATGCGATGGGGCTGAAGGTCTATGGAGGGACCCTCACTCCCTTCCAGGCGTACCTCCCGGGGATCTACTACACGGCCGTTGGCGAGGAACAGCGCCAGGCCGTCAACCAATGGATCAGGACCGGCAAGGCCTACGACGCGGTGATCGATTTCGACAAAGTGATCCGCGATCCGGGCAATCCGGCCACGATCCTTCCGGCCTACGACAGCGGCGACAATCTGCACCCGAACGATGCCGGCTACAAGGCGATGGCCGATGCCATCGACCTGTCGTTGTTCAAGGACCGGATTCCGGTGCGCCGTACCGTCGACGCGAAGAGCCCGTCGGCGCAGCCAGTCAAGCCGAAGGCGGCACTGTGCCCGTGCGCGCCGTGACGTGCCGCGAATGCCGACGGTTGGGGGGCAATCAATATTGAAACCTTCCCTTGAGCTTCAGGATCGGCGCCTCGAAAAGATGCCACATCGCCGTCGCCAACAGGATCGTCAGCCCGAGCCGCGCGGCAAGAGGAGGGACGTCACGCAACAACGAAGAATGCGCGGTTAGCCAATCGAGAAGGGGCCACATGAAGAGGTGGATCAGATACAGGCCGTAGCTGATCTTGCCGAGGAAACGAAAGGGTGCGTAGTTGAAGAATCCGAGCACCCATCGGTTGTCCGTTTCCCACAGCCCCAGCACCATCGCCAGAAAGCCGAGCGCAAGCAGCGATTGCATGTGTGGCGGGTGCATGACGTGGTCGATCGACGGTATGTCCGGACGAAACACGACGAACAGGACCGCCACGAGCGCGAGGCCGACCGGGAACATCCATCGACGGGCCGCCGCGCGTATCCGTTCGCCGGTACCCGACGAATCCGCGAACAGCACTGCTCCCACCGCGCCCGCGACCAGGTATTCGCCGCAGACCAGTGGAATCAACCCGTACGCGGACTTCGGCAGGAACGCGGCGAAGAGGAGTCGACAGGCGATCGACCCACCCCACAGCGCAAACAGCCAGCGAAGCGACGCGCGCCCTGGACGCAGGAAGGAAAACAGCAGCGGGAAGACCAGATAGAACTGCTCCTCGACGCACAACGACCAGAAGTGGATGCCGTACATGCGCACGGGATCCCATGCCACGTCCGCCAGTGAAGGCTGGACCCACGTGTAGAAGAAGATCCCCCAGTTCATCACGTAGAGGACGTATGCAGGCAGGTAGGCGATCCCGACGGTCGCCGCGGCCAGGCCCAGCACGAGATAGTAGGCCGGAAAGATTCGCAACGCGCGGCGCGCGTAGAAGGCCTTGAGTGCCTGGCCGCGCGGCCGGTCCTGCGACGCGATCAGGATTCGGGTGATGAGGAATCCGCTGATCACGAAGAAGAGGGAGACGCCATAGCTGCCCCACCAGAAGAGCCTGATGTCGCTGTGGATCAGGAACACCGCAAGAAACGCGAAGAACCGGAGCCCGTCGATCTGCTTGCGATGCTCCAGCGTTTGCATGTGTCGAGAGCCCTACAGTGAACGGCACGGTTGCAACAACCGATTGCGCAATCAAACCCAGTGCGCTTCGCGATACCAGAGCGCGGTTTCGCGCAGGCGATCGGCAAGTGTGGCAGCGGGCGACCAGCCCAGCTGCCGCCGCGCTTTCTCGGACGAACACGTCCACGAGCCCGCGAGCAGGTCGGAGACCTTGTCGCGACCGACCCACTCAGGGCGCCCGCGGATCCGCGACACGACATCGCCCAGCGAACCCGCCGACAGCATCAGCCAGCCGGGCAGGTGAACGATGCGTGCGCGGTTCTTCCCGAGCGCGCCGGCGATCGCGTGGCCGAGCTCCACGTGCGAAATATCTTCCGCTGCGGCGAAGTAGATGCCGCGCCCCGAGCCGCCCGCATCGAGACGCTCCCCCTTATGCGCCGCGAGCACTAGGCATTCGACGAGGTCCGCGACCGCAATGAGCGAGACGCGCCCGTCACCGCGCCCGGGAACGACGTGCAGGCCGGATCGGGCGATCGGCTTGAATACCTGAAGCATCCCGCGGTCGCCACCCCCGAACACTATGCAAGGTCGAACGATCGTGATGGACAATGAACCTGCGTACCTGTGGGCGGCCCGCTCGCCGGCCAGCTTGCTGCGCCCATACGCCGAGACCGGCAGCGGCGAATCGCCCTCGGTCTTCGGCACGTCGCCCGCGGGCCCTGCCGCGGCGATCGACGAGACGAGCACCAGCATAGGGCGGATCGCCTGCTCCGTGCACGCCGCCGCGACCGCCTCGACGCCGGCTGCGTTCACCCGCATGTAGTCCTGCGGACCCATCGCCCGCACGAGCCCGGCGACGTGGAACACGACGCCGGCCTTCGTTGCGTTCAGGACGCGGGAGATGCCGGCCTGATCATCGATTTCGCAAGTGAAGAGTTCTGCGCCCACGGCGCGCAGGGTGTCGACGAGCGACGTCGCGCGCACCAGGCAGGCCACGCGGCTGCCGCGCTCGATGAGCCGGCGCACCAGGTGCGAACCGATGAATCCGCTGGCCCCGGTGACCAGGACCGTTTGCCGTGCCGTGTCGTTCATTCGTGGCAGCCCCGGCGACGCCGGTGCCGGGCGTCTACCCGGCCGGCACTTCGTCGGTGCGGACGGCGAAGCGCTTGAGCACGTTGGGCCCGAAGGTCGTCGCAATTGCGACGTCCGCCGCGTCGCGGCCGCGCGCAATGAGCACGCGCCCGATGCGCGGAACGTTGTTGCGGGCGTCGAACGTGTACCAGCGGCCGCCGAGGTATGCCTCGAACCAGCCGGCGAAGTCCATCGGATCGGGACTCGGCGGCACGCCGATGTCGCCGAGATACCCGGTGCAATAGCGTGCCGGTATGTTCATGCAGCGGCAGAAGGTGACGGCCAGATGGGCGAAGTCGCGGCACACGCCCGCCTTCTCGTTGCAGGCCTCCCACGCGGTCTTGGTGCGGCGCGCGAACCTGTAGCCGAACTCGATGTGCCGGTGCACGAAATCGCAGATCGCCTGCACGCGCGCCCACCCGGGCTCCGTGTGCGAAAACAGGCGCCAGGCGTCGTCGGTCAGCCGATCGGTTTCGCAATAGCGGCTGCCCAGCAGGTAGACGAGCGTTTCCTCCGGCAGATCCTGCACGGCGAGCTGTTGCGCATCCGGCGCCACCTCGTCGGGCCGGCCCGCGTCGCGGACGATGCCGTCGGCGAAGATGCGGATGTTGCCGGCCGGCGCGACGATTCGGGTGCACCAGTTGCCGAACCCGTCGCGGTACGCCGTCAGCGGCACCGCCGGTTCGGTCAGCAGATGGTCGGGAACCACGACGTCGGCCATCCGCGAATAATGGACGTTGAGCATCAGGATCATCGGTGTCGGCTGCTTGCACTCGTAGACCATGTCATAGCCGATGCGGATCTTCAATCGGGACTCCCGGCTGCAAGTGGATTCGAAGGAGGCGCGTGACGGCGGCGCGCCGTCAGCGCAACGCGACTTTCAGGGTCGTCACGACGGCCCCGCGCAACCGCCGCCACCGCGGCCCGTGCGCCATAAGACCGTGGTTGAGCTCGATCTCCATGCCGACATAGCTGTCGGATGGAAAGCGGCGGCGCAGCGACGACGTCAGGCCGTCGTTTCGTCCCTTGTACGGATAATTCCGGCGCACGCGCAACGCCGGGGCATGCTCGGCGAAGGCCGCCTTCCAGCGCGCAGCCATCGCCGTCTCGGAAGGGCGCGTGGGGTCGTACAGCAGGCCGACGTCGGCATTTCGCAAATGGCCATCGAGGACCGGGGTGAAACTGTGCGACGAAAGATGGATCACCCGGCGTCCTGCCGCCACCGCGTCGGACACCAATGCCTCCACGCGCTGCCGGTACGGCGCGTAGTGGCGCCGGACGATCCGCTGCTTGCCGGCGGGCGGCAGGACGCGCGTCGCATCCGACCACACGCGCGGGTTCCCGAGCGACCGATTGAGGTCGACAACGAGGCGGCTCACCGTCGATGCCACGAGCGGCGCGTCGAGTGCCGCGGCGAGCTGGCGGGCCATGGCGAGCGCGCCGGGGTCGAAGCCGCGGTGGGTCGCCAGGATGCGGCGCCACCCGCGGAAGACCCCCGCATATTCAGCAGGAATCCGGTTGCCGCCGTGTTCGCAAGTCACCAGGAAATAGTCGCGCACGACCTTGCTCATGATCGCCGCGCGGGCACGCTCACCAGACGAGCTCGGGCAACTCCCGGAACACCCTGCGCGTGCCCTCGCTCCAGCTCAGGTGCAGCGACGTGAAATAGGGATCGCCTTCGGCGAAGCGGCGGCGCATCCGGATTTCGAGGCTGTCGCGCTCGTAGCAGATGAGATCGATCGGCATGCCGACCGAGAGATTGCTGCGCATCGTCGAGTCGAACGACACGAGAACGCACTTCGCGGCGTCCGCGAGCTTCGTCGAGCCCATGATCACGCGGTCGATGATCGGCTTGCCGTATTTCGTTTCGCCGGTCTGGATGTACGGCGTGTCCGCGCCGGCCTCGATGAAGTTGCCCTCGGCGTAGATGCGGAAGAGGCGCGGCGCCTCGCCGCGGATCTGTCCGCCAAGGATGAACGAGGCGTTGAAGCTCACTTCGCTCGCCTCGAGCGAGGGCCCGTCGCGCCGCTCGACGTCGCGCATCGCGTCCGAGACGATGATCGCCGTGTCGAACATCGTGCGCGCGTTCCACAGCGACGCCGGATTGTCGGCATCGTCGGCACGCTGCGCCAGCACGCCGATGATCGCCTGCGTCCCGGCGAGATTGCCCGAGCTCAGAAGGACGAGCACCCGGTCGCCCTTGCGCTCGAACACGGTCATCTTGCAGAACTTCGCAACGTTGTCGAGGCCCGCGTTGGTCCGCGAATCCGACGCGAAGATCATGCCCTCGTCCAGCCGCACCCCTACGCAGTAAGTCACCGTTGCTGCCTTTTCGCCACGACGCCCTGTCGGCGCCGCGATCACGATTGATAGGGTCAATGATCGCGGTTTGCCGCGCAGCCGGCAACAGGAACTGCCCGCGCGGTAGACGAAAACCTGCCCAGTGTTGCACGGCCGAGACCGGTCACGCGATTCTGGCGGGACCCAATGGCGCGATCCCCCTGCCTAGCGCTGCCAGGTCCGGCCCTGGTTGAACGGGCAATCGTTCGAGATGCGGGGGCGGGACGAAATCCTGTCGTCGAATCCGGGCGGCCGGCTCGCGTAGTCGGCGGGGCCGAGCGTGCGGCATTCGCCGGAGGAGCGGGCGTCGCTGCAGAAGACCCCCATGGGTCTAGGTACCCTGATCCAGGTCGTCGCGTGCCGCGGCGAAGCTCATGGGCGGTGCTGTGCCGTTGCGGGTGTCGCGAGGCTCCCGCCCTCGCCTTCCCAGGCGTGCAGATCCTGTTTGTGCTGCAGTCTTCCGGAAAGCCGGCGCTCGGTTCGTCGCTGCATCGCGAATGCGGCGCCGATCGCCACGCCTCCGGCCAGTGCAAGCGGCAATGCCCAGTACCTTTTCATCGTCATCGTGATTTCCTTCGTTAGCCCGAATCGATCTGCAGCTTGGACGCCGTGCGAAACGGTGTCGGTGCGTTGACGCACAGAGTCCGCTGCTCCTGCGGGAGCCGACCGCGATTAGAATGTGGTCATGTTCTCGACCGGCGACGAGCGAACGTGAACGGAAACCTGCGCGACCGCGCCCTGCTCTCGTGGTTCACCGGCCTGGGCGCGAAGCAGCGGCTGGCGGCGGCGCTGGTCGTCGCGGTCGCCGCATACGCCGCAGAACCCGATTCGATTTCATGGCATACGCGACTGGTGGCGAGCTGGGATGCTGGCACGCTCGTCTACCTGGCCCTCGCGTGGACGATCATCGGGTCCTCGGACGCGAAGTCGACGCGTGCCCACGCGTTGGCGCAGGACACGAGCGGCTACATCATCTTTCTTTTCGTGCTGGGAGCCGCGTGCGCCAGCGTCGTGGCGATCGGGTTCGTGGTAGGCACGATCAGGGGGCTCGAGTTCGTGTCCAAGGCGTGGCACCTCACGCTGACGACGGTGGCGCTGATATCGTCGTGGCTGGCGATCCAGACCGTCTTCGGGTTTCACTACGCGCGCGCCTACTACCGCGACGAGCGCCAGCAGCCGGCAAGGTCGGGCGGGCTCGCGTTTCCCGGCGGTGCCGACCCGGACTACATGGACTTCGCGTACTACTCGTTCGTGGTGGGCATGACGTCGCAGGTTTCCGACGTCCAGGTGATCTCACCGATCATGCGCCGGCTGACGCTGGTGCACGGCGTGCTCGCCTTCATCTTCAACATCGCGGTGTTCGCGCTCAGCATCAATACCATCGCCAGCGCCATCTGACACGCCCGAACTCCGCCTACGAACGCGACGCTCGCAGCGCGCGATCCACGCTCCAATCGCCGCCGCCGGCAACGGCCATGTAGAGGAACACGAAGGAGTAGAGCACCGCCAGCTCACCGTTGTTCACGATCGGCCAGAACCCTTGCGGCGCATGCGCCATGAAATAGGCGACGGCCATGAGCCCCGAGAGCACGAAAGCAACGGGTCGGGTGAACAGGCCGATCAGCAGCAGCAGGCCACCGCCGAGCTCCAGGACGGCAGCGAGTCCGAGCAGCGACACCAGCGGCGGCTGGTCGAAGCTGGGCGCCGTCGGGAACGCGAACAGCTTCTGGCTGCCATGGGCCATGAACAGGAAGGCACTGACGATCCGCAGCACGCCCAACGCACGCCGCGCCCATCTACCGCCCGGCGAACTTGTCGCATTCATTTCCGCTCCTTCGGCGGGGGTTCAATCAGTATGATTCCGCGGACCGGATCGGTCATAGGGCCGGAACATCCGCACCGGCGATCACCTGGATACGCTCGCCGGACTGCAGCGCGCGGGCCGTGGATTCATTGAAGACGCGGCGCGACCCATCGCGGAAGCGGACGACGATTTGATAGCTCGAGGTGACGTTCATTCTAGCTCCCCCCGGCCGCCCGGTGAGCACGCCTTCGACGGTTTCCGCGAGCGTCGCCGAGGCGCCGTATTCGTCGCCATCATGGGCGCTGCCGATCATTGGAAAGCGATCGGAATCCGCGATGGAGCAGTTGCCGATTGCGAATTCGCGCCGGTCGATGCGGCGCACCGATTCGACTACGCCGCAACCACTGCAACGGACTCGCCTCCGGGCGGCCCCTTCGTCCGGAAGCGCGACGCGTTGCGTGGCATTGCCGGCCGCACGCGAGGCGTTCGCGCGTTGAGACGATTCGTGCGCGGCCACTGCGGTCGGTGCTCTCGGGGACGCTTGGCCGGGCACTCGTCGCCGTCGTCCGATCGCGCATCGATGCGCTGCCGGCAAACGCCGCGACAATCGCAACGAGACCCGACCAGCAACGGCAACCCGAAACTTGACTGCCTGGCTTGAGTGTCCATGTCGCCTCGTCGGGACGGATTGTCGGCGCCGCTTCCCGCTTTCGCGGAGCCGGCGAGCTGCGGTGGTTGCGCTTCTTGACCCCAAGTTATCGAGATCGGATCCGATGGTCTGTGCGCCGGCGCACACGATGCCGAGTCTCTCGCGATCGTCTGCGTGCGGCGCCTACGCCGGAACGCCCAATGCCGAGCAGCCGGTCCGTCGGCCGAGCGCCGCCTCCCTTGCCGACTGGAAACGGTACGGTTGCGTTGCGTTATTCCACGTGACGTGTTAGCGTGGGCACTCGTCGGATGCAGGCTGTCCGCGCCACCGGGAGGAGCACGCGATGAACAGGTACAACGCCGCTGCGCTCAACAGTATCGTCGGCGCCGCTCTCGTGCTCGCGCCGCTGTCGTCGGCCTATGCCGATCAGCGATCCCATGGCGGCCACTGGGGTAGCGGGGGCCACGCTCGCGTAAGTTACGGAGGTCACGGCGGGTACGGGTACGGTCACGGCTATGGTGCCTGGCCGGTCTTCGGCCTGGCCGCCGCCGTCGTTGGGGCGGCTGCCGCAATCGTCACCGCACCGATCGCACTGCTGGCCGCGGCGGCGAACGCTCCCTACTACGGGCCGGCGCTGGGCTATGCCGCGCCACCGGTTGCCTACGGCGACGCGTCGCCTGCTTACTACCCGGCGCCCGCGGCGCCGGCCTATTACCCGCCCGCAGCGTCGTCCTATTACGCGCCCGCCGCACCCGCCTATTACGCGCCGCCTGCACCCGCCGCTTATTATGCTGCGCCTGCCCGCGCCTATTACGCTCCGCCTGCCCGCGCGTATTACGCCCCCCCGGCCCCCGCGTACTACGACCGGCGCCAGGCGTACTACGCGCCGCGTCCGGTGCAATACGGACCGCCGCCCGGTTATCAGAGTCAACCGTCACCGGCTCCGCAGTACTACTACGAAAATACGCGTTGAATGCGTCGCCGATGACACGATCGGCGCGCAGCGGTTCCGCACCACGCACTCGACGTAAGAAAGCAGGTCCGGATGCCGGCGCGGCGGTCCCCCGTCGCGGGGGCCGCCCGTCGCGAACGCAATCCGAACAACTCGGCGAGAGGATTCTCGACGCCGCGACCCACTCTGTTCCTGTCGGTCGGCTACGGTGCCACCAGTATCGAGGCGGTCGCGCGACGGGCCCGAATCTCCAAACGGACGTTCTACCATCGGTTCGAGGACAAGCCCGCACTCTTCGGCGCGGTCGTCCATCGCATCATCGATCGCCTGCGTCCACCCGCCGATGTGCCGTTGCTCGATGGCCCCAACCTCCGGGAAATCCTGGAGCGTCTGGCGGCGATCATCCTGCGCGGAGCGCTTTCGACTGACGCCGATCGCCCTGCATCGATTGGTCGTCGCGGAATCGGCACGCTTTCCGAAGCTCGCCGCGGTCGCGACCGAACAGGGGCCGACGAAGGAAGGCATTCAGCTCATCGCCGGAGTGCTCGAGCGCGAAGCGCGAGCGGAAAACCTTGCGCTGGAGAACCCGGCATTCGCGGCAGAGGAGTTTCTGTACATGGTGATCGGGCTGCCGCAGCGCCGGGCGCTCGGGCTCGGCCCGCCGATGTCGCCGCCCGAGCTCGATGCCTGGAAGCGCGACGTCGTCAATCTGTTCCTGAACGGCTGCCGCGGCTGGGTGCGCGCGAGGACCTGACACAGGCGGCGTGACGCGCGGTCCGCCGAAGCGTTGCCGCGCGACACGGTGGTTACTTTGCCGGCACCCGCATCGGTCCGGCGGCCATGGCGCCCTGCTGGTCCATCATCATCTGCATCATCGCCTGCATCATGTCCATGCGCTTCTCCACCATCTGCAACTGAATTTTCTGGTCGGCAGGCTTGCCCTTCTGCCCCATCGTCCCCATTCCGGCGCCGTCCATCATCGAGCCGCCATGGTGCATCTGCTGCATCATCGCCATTCCCTGCTGCATTTCCTGGCGCTGCTCGTCCATGAGTTTCTGCCGTTCCTCCGGCGTGGCGGCGCTCGCCATCTTCTCGTGGAGCGCCTGCATCCGCTTCATGTGGGCGTCCATCTCGCCCATCTGTGCCGTCGAGTCCGGACAGCACGTGGACGGCGCCGCAGGCTTCGCTGCCGCGGGTGGCGAGCCCTGACCCGACGCAACGCCGACCGCGAACACAAGCGCGATCGCAAGCATGGCTGTCGAGAGTACGTTCATAAGAGCTCCTTTCGCATGCAATGAGGACACCGGGCATCGCTGCGCGGCGTCGAATGTAACGCCTGCTTCGCGGGCTCGCCGCGACGATCCGGCGCAGAGTGCGCCAGATCGCCCGGCCGAGGTTCTTATCTCTTCGTGACGGCCACTTTGAGGTCGGCAACGGCTTCCTTGAGATCGCCGACGCCCTTCTGCATCTTGCCTTCGGCCTGATGCTTGAGACCCTTGGCCTCCTGCTCCTTGCTGCCGACCAGCTTGCCCGCTTCCTCCTGGATCTTCCCGCCGATGTCCTTTGCTGCGCCCTTGACTTGATCCTTGTTCATGCTGAATTCCTCGGTAGTCGGTTCGAACATCTGCCGGGCGAACCGCGATCGGCTCGTCTTCGGATCGCACAATGCATTTGGCCTGTGGATGGACGAATGGTAGGGCGGACCGGCCGCGGCCTCTGTGCGCTCGGTCACACAGCGCCCGGATGGTGCCGATTCCCCGCCAATACCCTGATCGGTGTCATCGCGCTTTCCTGAAGGCGCGACCTGGGCGACGCCGCCTCCTCCGTTACAATCGGCGACCATGAGCGGAAGGCGCCGTACCCGCGCTTCCGACATGCGCGGGCTCAGTAGCCTGACCATCGATGCCATCGTGGGCGTGGTGGCCCTGGTCGAGGCCCTGCAATACAACGTCGCCAGCATTCCGGGAATTCTCGGCAAGGCGAAGCCAAGGCGCGCCGCGACGATCGGCAAACGGGCAGGGGACCTCAGTGACCGATTGATCGGCGACGGCATCGTGCCGCTGGAAAGCGCTCTGAGTCACCCGCAAAAGGAAGGGTCGCGCTGACGTTTCCGGAATCCCGCAAATGGATCGGCTATGGGATGAACCACCTGGACTTGCTCAACCGACGCGCGGTCTACGCACGGATCAGGGAATGGCTGGCGTCACCCCGAAAGCCGCCGGGCAGTGCGATGCAGGGACGACGTTGAGCGAGTGCCGATTGCCCTCGTCTGCCAGGCAGGCAGCGGCGGTGGACGGGACGCGGCCAATTCCATGTACTACGGGGAGAAATTCAACGCATTGACCCACCTCGCCGCGGCCGTGGCGGCGCTCGCCGGCACGGTCGTCCTCGTCGTGCTGGCCGCATTGGGCGGCGATCCGTGGAAGATAGTGAGCGTATCGATCTACGGTGCGACGCTGGTGGTGCTCTACACGTTCTCCGTGCTGTACCACAGCCTGCGCGGCCGCTCCAAGAACGTCCTGCGCAAGCTGGACCACCAGAGCATCTATCTGCTCATTGCCGGCAGCTACACGCCGTTCTGCCTGGTGACGCTACGCGGACCGTGGGGCTGGTCGCTGTTCGGCGTGGTGTGGGGTCTGGCGGTACTTGGCGGCATTCAGGACCTGCGCGCGAAGACCGGCGCGCGGATCCTGTCCGTAGTGATCTACGTCGTGATGGGCTGGGCGGCCCTCGTGGCCCTTGTCCCTCTGCTCCGGGCACTGGGCATCGGCCGGTTTCGCCTGGGTCGCGGCCGGCGGCCTGTTCTACACGATCGGGATCGTCTTCTTCGCGCTGGACACCAGGGTCACCCACGCGCACGGCGTCTGGCACCTGTTCGTCATCGCCGGCAGCGCCACGCATTACTACGCGATACTTCGCTACGTGCTGTGACACGGCGAGATCCCGTAACACCGCACGAGACTTGGCGAAGATCCGGTGTCGAGCGACGAGAGGACCTGGACCGCCGGCTAGGGCTTCCTGGCGCCGAAGACCAGAAGCAACCCGCCGACGACGATCGACCCGACGCCGGCCCAGACCGGAATGTTGATCGTCTCCTTGTCCTTGATCGACATCTCGATCGGACCGAACTTGATGTCGTGCGTCTCCTTGGTGTACGTGAAGCCGCCGTACACCAGCGCCAGCACACCGGCCCCGATCAACACGATCCCCACCATCCTGATTGAGTTCATGGGTCTTCCTCTGAGTACGAGCGAGGATGCCGGCAGGACGCGAACCAGCTATTTCCTGGCCTTCCGTTTCACCGACCCTCTTCGCCGGCTTCTTCGTCGCCCTTTTCGCGGGCCGCTTGCCTGCCTTGCGCACCGTCGCGCCGGCTTTCTTGGCCGCCTTCCTGACCCCGGCAACTCCCCTCTTCAGCGCGGACCCGGCCGCTCGCAGTCTTGCGCTTCGCGGTCTTCTTTGCCGCACCGACCTTGCGCTTGACCGCGGTCTTCTTGGGGGCCATCGCCCGCTCGACTTTGCCGGCGGCTTTCTTCGCGCCTGCGGCCGCGGCCCGCACCTTGCGCTTCACGGTGCGCTTCGCCTTGCCCAGCGCCTTCTCGGTGTCCGCCTTGGCGGCCCTGGCCTTGCTCGTCACGGTGCGCTTTGCCTTGCCCAGCGCCTTCTCGGTGTCCGCCTTGGCGGCCCTGGCCTTGCTCGTCACGCTCCGTTTCACCTTGCCGAACGCCTTCTTGGCATCCGCTTCCGCGGCCTTCGCCTTGCGTTGCACTTTGGCCTTGCCGGTTCGCGCCTTCTTCTCGACCACGCTCGTCGCCTTGGTCACCTCGCGTTTCGCGCCCGCGGCAACGTCTTCCGCGCTCTTCACGAGCGACGCACCCATTTCCTGGGCCTTGTCCTTGGCTGCTTCCACGGCGTCGCCGATCTTGGTCCACAGATCTTTCTCTTGATTCATCTTCAATGCTCCTATCGGGTGACTGACGGGTAACTGACAGACGACATTGTGCGCCGCGTTTGGCGGCACGTGTTGGTACAGGCGACGAAGTTCGGGTTCATGGACCCGCGCTCGTCAGGCGACTGCGGTGCCGAACAGCGCACCGACACCTGCAGTCAGCGCCATCGCGAGCGCGCCCCAGAACGTGACGCGCCAGGCGCCGGCGATGACCGGCGCGCCGCCGGTGCGGGCGGCAAGCGCGCCGAGGCCGGCGAGGAAGAGCAGCGAGCTGCCCGCCACGGCAGCGGTCAGCAGCGGACGCGGCGCCAGCGCCGCGACGACCAGCGGCAGCGCGGCTCCTGCGGTGAAGCTCGCGGCCGAATAGAGCGCCGCCTGCACCGGCCGCGCTGCGAGCGCCTCCGAGATCCCGAGCTCGTCGCGCGCGTGCGCGCCCAGCGCGTCGTGCGCCATCAGCTGCACGGCCACCTGCTTGGCGAGCGCCGGCTCCAGTCCGCGCTTCACGTAGATCGACGCCAGCTCGCGGTGCTCGCCGGCGTCATCGGCGGCCAGCTCGCGACGTTCCCGCGCGAGGTCCCCCGCCTCGGTGTCGGCCTGGGAGCGCACCGACACGTATTCGCCCGCGGCCATCGACATCGCGCCGGCGACCAGGCCCGCCACACCGGCCACCAGCACGTCGCTGCGCGCCGCATTCGCCGCAGCGACGCCGAGGACCAGGCTGGCCGTGGACACGATGCCGTCATTGGCGCCGAGCACGGCGGCGCGCAGCCAGCCGATGCGATCGGTGCGGTGGAACTCGCCGTGGATTCTTGCCATGCGGACTCGCGCCGGTGATGTCACCCGTCAGTCGGCGGCGAGGGCAAATTCACGCGGCGTGCGATGCACGATGACGGTCCGCTGCGACGTGGCCGCGAACGTCGGCGCGAACCGTCGCAAAGATTGCGACTGGATTGCGGCGTGGCATTCGCATGCGCGCTCCGCGAGCATCCGCCGATCGAGGACGGTGATCCGGCCGCGGTGGTAATGAATGATGCCCGCCACTTGCAGCGCACCGGCTGCCAAGGTGACGCTCTCGCGCCGAGCACCCACGAGCTCGGCGATCAGTTCCTGGGTCAATGCCAGATCGTCGCAATCCGACCGCTCCGCCGTCGCCAGCAGGAGTCTGCACACCTGCTGTTCCACGGTGTGAAAGCGCCCGCACACCGCGTTTTGCGCGACCTGCGAAAACAGCGTCTGAATGTAGTGAAGCATGATCTGACGCAGCGGAAGGCATTGTTCGAATTCCCGCTGCAATACGTCGGCACGCAATCGATAGCCCATGCCCTCGGCCCGCACCCAGGCCCGAGTGATCGCCGTCTCGCTGCCCAGGACGAGCGCAGTGCCGACCAGTCCGTCGTTGCCCACGATCGCGACTTCCGCCGCGGTGCCGCTGGCGAGCTCCTGCGTCAGCGATACGATCCCCGTCACCGGGAAATACGCGTGCTCTGCCGGACGGCCGGCTTCGGAAAGTGCGAGGCCGAGCGGCAGGGCAACCGGCTCCAGGACGCGGCGCAGCCGCTCGTAGTCGGCGGAGGGCAGCGCGGCGAGCAGCTGATTTTGCCGCGCGTACCAGCGATGGTCCTCTGGATCGCGCGAAACCTCATGCCGCCCGATTCCCCGGTGTGGTGCGGAAGCGATGTTTGCTTCCAAGGTTGATGGGCAACGCGTCATGGAACGGAGCCGTTCAACGAGTCACCTGCGGCTTCCCGCCGGTTCATCACGGCGATATGGCACGAGCAGCGTCCGCTCGTCTCGTCCGGCTCGCGTTCTTATCCCTTCTTGACCGCTTGCTTCAGGTCGCTGACGGCTTCCTTCAGATCGCCAACGCCCTTCTGTATCTTGCCTTTCGCCTGCTCCTTCAGCCCCTTGGCCTGCTGCTCCTTGCTGCCCATCAGCTTGCCGACTTCTTCCTGGATCTTGCCGCCGATGTCTCTTGCTGCGCCCTTGACTTGGTCCTTGTTGATGGTCATGACGAATTCCTCGGCAAACCTCTACAACGCCCGGCGAACCGGGATCGGTTCGCGCTCGGGGACCTGCAACATCCACCCATGGGGACGGGCAAGGCTTTCCCGCCGCCCGGCCCGTTCGGCAATGGCCGCCTCGTCACTTGAGGCGCATGTCGTTCTTGACGGACTTGACGCCCGGGACATGGCGCGCAACCTCGACCGCCTTGTTGATGTCTTCGCGCGAGTTGACGAAGCCGCTCAGTTGCACCACACCCTTGAACGTTTCGACGTTGATCTCCGCGGACTTCAGCGACGGTTCGTTGAAGACCGCCGCCTTGACCTTCGTGGTGATGACGGTGTCGTCGACATACTCTCCCGTTCCCTCCTGCTTGGCCGTGGATGCGCAGCCCAGGAAGAAAGCCAGCGAGAGCATCAGAAAGACAGTGGTGAACCGCTTGAGTTGTGTCATGGCTTATTCTCGATATGAATGATGAATCCACACTCTCCCCGGGCCGTCGGAAAACCCTTCTTCGCAACCCTCGTTGCGTTGACGACCACGCGACCCGCGTTCCTCTCTCCAGCACACAATCCGCCGGAAGGCGAACGCCGATCGGCGCGCTACAGCCTGCCCAGCAGCAGCAGAACCACGACGATCACCAGCACCACGCCGAGCACGCCGCTGGGACCGTAACCCCATCCACGGCTATGCGGCCAAGTCGGAATCACGCCGAGCAGGATCAGCACCAGCACAATCAGCAGAACGGTTCCCAGACTCATTTCGTTTCTCCAATGAATACAATCACACTACGCTTCGGCGTGTTCACGGCCATTGCGCGGGGTCAATGTTCGCTACCGCACCCAAAGCGAAAACGGCGGTACTGCTGACAGACCGGCACGGCGTCGTGAATAATGGCCGATGTCCGGCGCGCCCTTGCGCCGACACCCCGAACCACAGACAGGAGGAACCATGGCCACGCGTCGCACCACGATGAGGAGCCGATCCGGAACCAAGCTGTACGCCGTCCGTGACGAGAGCGGCAAGTTCAAGGACATCCAGACCTACAAGCGCGCCCACGCCGCCGACCTGCGTCACAAGTCGAAAGCCGAGAAGGAGGCCGCGCAGGGCCCCATGGAGAAGAAGGTCAGGAAAGCGGCGAACGATGCCGTCAAGTCCGTCAAGCGCACGGTGAAGGGCGCGGTGGCCGCGGTGCAGAGGGCAGCGAAACGAGCGGTGAAGAAGGCTGCGAGCCCGCCGCCGGAGGGGAAACGGACGATCAGGAAGGCCGCGAAGAAGACGACCGCGCAAGCCGGCGGCGAAGACGACCGTGAAGAAGGCCGCGAAGAAGACCGCGCGGAAGCGCGCCGCAAAGAGGGCCTGAACGATCGTGCGCGGCGCGCCGGCTCAGTCGCCCCAGGCCTCGATGACGCTGGTCGAGGCCTTCCCGGTAGTCCGGAAACTTCGGCTTCCATCCCGGCACGCGCGGCGTCGGCGCCCGAGGCGGCATCGCGAGTGCCGTTTGCTGCATGTGTTCCTCGCGAATGATCACCCGGGCGAGGGGCTTCGAGAACAGCGGAAGGTGCAACGGCGTTCGGCCTGCCGACGCGATGCGCGAACGCATCCATGAGCTGCGTGAACGAGACGGCGTGACCGTCGGTGGCGTAGAGGATCCTGCCCGCGTTTCGCGGTCTCGCCGCGGCGAGCAGGGCCGAGGCGGCATCGAACTGATGGAGGTGGTACTGCAGCGCCTTGGGCGGACCGGACCAGTACGGCCGGCCGAGACGAAAGGCGGTGCGATAGGCGCGCAGATCGGCGCTCTTCGGGCCGTACAGGTAGCCGAGGCGCACGACGCAGGCGGGCACCGGACCCGACAGCGCCAGCGCTTCGCATTCGAGGATCGCATCGACCGACGAGCGCAGCGGCTCCTCGAGCGCTGGCCCCGCGCTCGACCGCATGCACGAAGGCGAAGCTCGCGTGGACGAGCATCGGCGCGCCGTCCGCTCGGGCCGAGCGCATCGCGCGGCGCGTTCCGGCCAGCGCCGTGCGGGCGAAGTCCTTCCAGGCGTGGCCGTCGTGCAACAGCGTGTTCGCCTGCTGCCCGGCAACGTTGATGTGGATGCTATCGGTTGCGCTCGCCGCACGCTGCGCGAGGATTGCCGCCCAGTTCGGAGCGCACGCCGGTAATGGACACGTTCATGGCGATGGCGTTCACTCCATGGGAAAGGGCGGGGTACCCCCATCCATGGTATACTGCTCTTTGTTTCGGAGAGGGCAGCTTCAACCCTTCCGCCCCTGCCAGGTTGGACGTGCAGCCCCTGGCGATTCCCCAGGCATCCCCTAGCTTGCGCGATGCCGATTCATAGCCAGGTCGAGCACCTGGCGTACTTCGCTTATGACTCCTGCGCATTGCTGCGCACGTGCCTAAGTCCAAGCGAACTATCTATATGGGAATTCCTATGTAGCGTTAGTGGTTTCTCAAAGGTCAACACATGTCCAATCACACGAAACAGAATGCGAATACCGTCGCGGACCGCGACGTCAACGTCGACAAGACACTCCGCATGGCCCTCGTAATGGCGGAAGCCAACGAGCGCCTTTTCAAGCTTCAAAGCGACGCGGCCAACGCAGCGTTTGCCGAGAATGCCAAGCAGCTCAAGTCACTTCTGACGACCAAGGACTCCGGCTCGTTGCTCGCGGAATGGGCCAGCCTCTACCAAGCGAACATGCGCCGGATCCTGGACGTATCGCGCATTGGCTTTGAGATTGTCCCGGAAACGCAGGCCAAGATGGCGGACCTGATGGGCGAGCCGTTCAGCACGTACGCCAAGGAAACGCAGAAATATCTGGAACAGTACGTGAAAGCCATCGCCGACGGACGCGACACGGCCGCCGCGGCGGTGAAGCAGTTTCTCGCCCAGACGTTTGCGAGTGTGGGCGCAGAGCAGGATCGCAAGAAAACCAAGATTTCCTAAGCTAATCGGGACATCTCGATCCGCACGTGACCGATAATAAATGATGGGCCAATGGGCCCCGACAGTTCGACTGCCGGGGCCTTTTTCTTGCGTCACGCGCTCCCGGTGCGTGACTGCATCGCATGGGCCACGGTCCTGCGAACGAGGCCCTTGCGCAGTTCTTCCAGAACGAACAGGCCGACGGCGAACGGGATCATGAAAAGCCAGACCGCTCCGGCGATCGGCGCCGTTCCGAAGACGAGATTCCCCCACGGGGTGTAGACGATCGGAAGGATCAGCGCGATCTCGAGCACCACTCCCCAGCCGATCAGCGGATTGCCCAGGAGGCCCACGGAAAATGTCGATCGCGTGGTGCTGCGACAGAGGAATACGTTGACGATCTGCATGACGATGATCGCGCTCAGGCAGGCGGTGGTGCCCTGTCGATAGAGGGGATCCGAGGTCGCCAGACTCTGGCCGTATTGCCAGCCTGCCCCGTAGAGCACGAAGAAGAAGGCCGCCATCGCGGCGACCGCTTCGATCATCCCCAGGAAAGCGTAGGCGCGCAGCGCCAGGGGCCAGTTCAACAGGCGCTCGTGCTGCGGGCGTGGAGGCCGCGCCATGACCCTGGGGGCGGGCCTTTCGACGCCCAGGCCGAGGGCGGTGAGCGAGTCGGTGCCCATGTCGATCGCCAGGATCTGGATCGGTGTCAGCGGCAAGGGGATCCTGAACAGCACGAACGCCAGATACGGGATCAGCTCCGCCACGTTGTGCGCCAGGATGTACGTGAGGAACTTGCGGATGTTTTCGAACACCGCGCGCCCCTCCTCGACCGCATTGACGATGCTGGCGAAGTTGTCGTCCAGCAACACCATGTCGGCCGCCTCCTTGGCCACATCCGTGCCGGTGATCCCCATGGCGATGCCGATGTGCGCGCTCTTGAGCGCAGGGGCGTCGTTCACGCCGTCGCCGGTGACGGCCACCACGTGCCCCTTCTGTTTCAGCGCTTCGACGATGCGCATCTTCTGATCGGCGCTGACCCGCGCAAAGATCATTTCGGGCGCGTCCAGAGCCAGTCGCAACTGGATGGGGGACATGTGGCGCAGTTGCTCGCCCGTGACGACGCTGGGATGCTCCGATCGGACGAGCCCGATCTCGCGGGCGATCGCGCGCGCGGTGTGTGGATGGTCGCCCGTGACCATGATCACCCGGATACCGGCTTCGCCGCATCTGCGGATCGCCTCCGGCACCTCGGGCCGCGGCGGGTCTTCCAGCCCGACGATTCCGCAATAGACGAGGTCTTCTTCCAACGGCGCACTCTCGCCAATCGGATTGCAGCGGCCGGTAGGCCAACGCGATGACCCGCAGGCCTTGTTCGGCCATGGCTTCCTGGGCTGCGACGACGCGCTCCCGCAGCGCATCGTCGAAGGGGCCGATCTCGCCCTCCGTCAGAAGCCGACTGCAGAGGGGCAGGACGGTCTCGGGGGCTCCCTTGCAAAGCACCGTGGCGGCCTGTGGCAAGGCATGCACGGTGGTGAGCCGCATGCGTTCCGCGTCGAAGGGTATCTCGTCCAACTTGGCGAAAGCGCACCCGGCGGGCAGCGCGTCCTGCGCCATTTGCACGAGGGCGAGTTCCATAGGATCGCCCAGGAGCACGGGCTTGCCGTGCTGCTCGCCCGCGTTGAGATCGTGGC
This sequence comes from uncultured beta proteobacterium, assembly GCA_963833295.1. Classification (GTDB taxonomy): domain Bacteria; phylum Pseudomonadota; class Gammaproteobacteria; order Burkholderiales; family Casimicrobiaceae; genus CAIWHR01. The sequence continues at coordinate 55,688 of CAWHXL010000003.1, forward strand.
ACAGGTAGGCCGTGAGAAAGAACGGCCGGTACCGCTCGGCGAATTGCGGTCCTCGTGCGGCGAGGTCGAGCGAATCGAGCGCGCCGCCCAGGAACAGCGCGCTTGACCGTCATCCGGCTCTGCGTCAGCGTCCCGGTCTTGTCGGTGCAGATCACCGTCGTCGAACCCAACGCTTCGACCGAGGGGAGATAGCGGATCAGGACGTTGCGTTTGGCCAGGCGCTTCGTGGCAAGCACCAGTGCCAAAGTCAGCGTGGGGAGCAGCCCTTCCGGCACCATGGCGACGATGAGGCCGATGGCGAAGATGAAATCGTCCCAGAACGGAACGTCGAGGGCCCAGCCGATCGCGAAGAACACGAGTCCGATCAGCACTGCGAGGATCGCGATCCAGCGGCTCAGGTGGGCAATCTCCCGGCGCAATGGCGAGACGCCCGCCCTGCCTGTCTGAGTCAGATGCGCGATCTTGCCGAATTCCGTGTGCATCCCCGTGGCGAAGACCACGGCCCTGGCTTCGCCGGACGACCATCGAGGTGCCGGTGAGCAGGATGTTCCTGCTGTTGATCAATTCGTCCGCTGCGGAGGGTTCCGCGTCCCGCGCCTTCGGCAGCGATTCGCCGGTGATCGTGGCGGTATTGACGCGCACGCCAAACGCCTCGATCAGCCGGCAGTCGGCAGGAATGTTGTCGCCCTGTGCCAGAAGCACGATGTCCCCAGGCACCAGCTCGGTCACCGCCAACGACATTGCCATACCGTCGCGCACGACCTTCACTGCCTGCGGGAGCAGCTTGAGCAATGCGGCGAGCGTTTGCTCGGCGCGGTACTCTTGCCAGAAGGAGAAGAGGCCGCTGACGACGATCACGCCGATGACGACGCATCCGACTCTCGCCATGCCCTGGCCGGGGGCGCTCCATTCGCCCACGAACGCCAATCCCGCGGCCAGCCACAGGATCACCGCAAGGAAGTGAAAGAATTCCTTGAAGAAGCGCAGCCAGAGAGGTTGGTCGGCGACCTTCTCGACCTGGTTCGGACCGAATTCACGCAGCCTGCTCAGGGCTTCGGCGACGGACAATCCCTGCGGAGCGCTGCGCAGGCTCGCAATGGATTCGGCGACAGTGAGCTTGTCGATTCTCACGAACGGACGCGCAACGCTCCGGTCGGAATGCCGGGAACGGAATCCGGTGCGCCTGCGAGCGCGGGCCCGCAGCGCCGACTTGCCGGTCAGGAAGGCTCAACGCGCAGCCGCAACCCCCGAATCAACGACGGGAGACCAGAACACCGACGACGGCGCCCACCGCAGCAGCGATGCCAACGGCACGCCAAGGATTCGCCCGCACGTAGTCGTCGCTGGCCTTCGCAGCGACCTTCGACCTTGCGACGATCGATGCCTGCACCGTGGCCAACCGGGCCTTGGCGGCCCGCAAGGATTCCTCCGCCTTGACCCGTGCTGCCGCAAGTTGCTGCCCCGACAAGCCGGCGGTTGTCTTGAGCAGTTCCTCGACGTCCGTCGCCAGCGTCCGCAGGTCCTGCATCAGCTTTTCCGTGCTGATCTCACTCGCCTCGGAACCACCTGTCACAGTCGTTTCTGTAGTTGTCATCGTAAGCCCCTGTTCTGCCGCGAATCCATGGCCGGTCGCCGCCTTTCGGCAACGCCGGCCAAACCAACCGCACTGCCCGGCAAAGACAACCAGCCCGTCAGTGGCGATGAGCACGCGGCGGCATCGCTGCCGCGCGTTTCCCAACCGCCATCTTATGCGCGACGGGCGGGCGAGGTGAAGCGGCGCCGGCCACATCCTTTACGCCACGAACGACGCCGGCCAGAACGTCCGCTACGGTTCGGGCGGTGTCGGTGCCGACCTCGCCCGCCGCCTTGATCGCGCCGCTGACCGCGGCCGTTGCAACGCGGCCCACATTTCCACCCGTCTCGGCCGTAGCCTCCACGATGCCATCGACGGCGCCTCTCGCCACCGAGCTGACGTCCGCACCGACCGCCGCCGCATGCCTGATCACCGTCTTGACCGTTTCGGCTGCCGCAGTGGCAACATCGCCGCCCACCTCGTGCACTCCCAGCACGACGCCCTTGGCAATGCTCTTGGCGCTCGCGATCAACCCGGTCCCGACCTGCTCGGTCGCCTGTACGGCGCCGGCCACCACATCCCGTACCACGACCACCAATTCGTCGGCGACCGTTCCCGCGGCACCGAGGGTGCTTGAAACGGCGGACCTGACGAGGACGACGATCTCTCCCTCGATCCTGGTCAGCGTTGTCAGGCTGTTGACGATTCCGTCTCTGACAGCACTGCCCGCTCGACCCAGGGACATCGGAACGACTACCGGCATCGGTTTCGCCGACCGCATCTTGCGCGATGAAGCTCCTGACTTGGTGGCTTTCACCGTGATCGTGCGCGGCGCGCGCGGCTTTGCACTTCTGGTTGCCATTTTGGTTCTCGCTTTCATCGTTGTCCTTTGATCCATGGGACGACGCAACATGTGCCGCGTCATCCGCTCCGCTCACTCACGCCACGTTCGGCCGTGAGGGACCCGTCACGTGACTCCGATGTCGGCTTCAACGGGTTCCCCGAGGAATGGTCCACACAGCCTCCCTGCCCGGCCGGAGTTCAATTTAGCCTAAACCCTCTGCGCCGGGCCGTGTTGACGGTCATCAATGATCGCGATCACACAATGCACGAACGCGCGAATGTGTCGATCGTTACGCGCGATTCGGGGCGTTCAATCGCGCGTGATCGTGTCCAATCAGCGCCCGCTCGCGCGGCGCGCGAGCGCTCACTCGTGGCGCAACGCTTCGATGGGATCGAGCTGCGCCGCGCGCCGCGCCGGAAAATAGCCGAAGACCACGCCGATGGCCGCAGAAAAGGCAAACGACACCGCGTTGATCCCGGGATTGAAGAGGAAGGGCACCTCCATCACGCCCGCCAGAACGAACGACGCCGCGGTGGCGAGCACGATGCCGATGATGCCGCCCAGCATCGAGAGCGCGACCGCTTCGATCAGGAACTGCAGCAGCACTTCGCGTTCGAGCGCGCCGATCGCGAGCCGCAGCCCGATTTCGCGCGTGCGCTCGGTCACGCTGACCAGCATGATGTTCATGATGCCTATGCCGCCGACAAGGAGGCTCACCGCGGCCACCGCGCCCAGCAGCGTCGTCATGACCTTCGTCGTGCCGGACAGGGTTTCCGCAATCTGCTTCGTGTCGAGAACGTTGAAGTTGTCGTCGTCTTCGGCCGCCAGCTTGCGCCGTTCGCGCAGAAGCTGAGTGAGGCTTTTCATCACGCGCCCGCTGTCGCTGTCGTCGTTCATCGACACCAACAGAGTCGACACGCGCTGATTGCCGACGACGCGCCGCTGCACCGTGTGCAACGGCAGCAGAACGATGTCGTCCTGGTCGCCGCCCATTGCCGCCCGCCCCTTGGACGCGAGCACGCCGATGACCTCGCACGAAAACTGCCTGACGCGCAGCTGCTCGCCAAGCGCATTGGTGTTGCCGAACAGCTCGCGCCGCACCGTCTCGCCGATCAGGCAGACCGCGGCGCCCGCCTTCTCCTCCGCGTCCTCGAAGGTGCGGCCCGATGCGAGCTGCCAGTTGTTGGTCTGGAAATACGCATTGGTCGTGCCGGTGACGCTGGTCGACCAGTTGCGCCCGTTGCCGATGACGGTGACGCCCGCGCGCAATTCGGGGGCGACGGCCTTGATGCCGGCGATCTGCGAGACGATCGCTTCGACGTCGCTTTCCTTGAATGACGGCGCACCTGCGGCGCCACCGCCGGGCCCCACGCGCTGTCCGGGGCGCACCATAAGCAGATTGCTGCCCAGGCTGGAAATCTGGTCCTTGACCGCCTGGGTCGCGCCGTTGCCCAGCGTCACCATGGTGATCACTGCGCCGACTCCGATTACGATCCCGAGGATCGTCAGGAAGGAGCGCAGCAGATTGCGGCGAATCTCGCGCAGCGCCAACAGAATGGTGTTGAGCAGCATCAGGCGGTCTCGGCCTGAATGGACGCGACGGCGACGGGGGCGTTCGGCGGGTTGCGCACGTCACCGCGAATGCGGCCGTCGACGAAGTGGATCACGCGGCGAGCATATGCCGCCATGTTGGGGTCGTGCGTGACCATGATGATCGTGATGCCCGACCGGGCATTGAGCTGCACCAGCAATTCCATCACTTCACGGCTGCGGGCGGTATCGAGGTTGCCCGTCGGCTCGTCGGCGAGCAGCACCGCGGGGGATGTGACGATGGCCCGGGCGATGGCCACCCGCTGCTGCTGCCCTCCCGACAATTCGCCGGGCGTGTGGTGCTCCCATCCGGCGAGACCCACCGACGCCAGGGTTTCCCGGGCCAACCGGTGGCGCGTCGCCGCACTCTCGCCCCGGTACAGCAGCGGCAGCTCGACGTTCTCCTGCGCCGACGTGCGGGCCAGCAGATTGAAGCCCTGAAACACGAAGCCGATGTACTTGCGGCGCAGACGCGCCCGCTGATCGCGGGAGAGGCGTTCGACATGAATGCCACGAAATACGTATTCGCCGTTCGTCGGCGTGTCGAGGCAGCCAAGGATGTTCATCACCGTCGACTTGCCGGAACCGCTCGGGCCCATCACCGCCACGAACTCGCTTTGCGCAACATCGAGATCGACGCCGTTCAGCGCGTACAACGCGGCCTGGCCCTGGCCATAGACGCGCGTGACGCCGGAGAGCCGGATCAACGTCGAATCGTCGAGTGCCGCCGGCACCTTGCCTTCGGCCACCGGAATCCCGCCGCCGACGCCGCCGGCTTCCGGATCGTGTCGCGACACCTCCATTACGAACCCGCCATGGCACGCTGATCGGTGATGACCAGCATGCCGGGCTGCAGCTCGGCCGACGTGACTTCGGTCATCCGGCCGTCGCTGACCCCGGGCTTGATCGCGATGGCCACCGGCTGCCCGTCGCGCAGCACCCACACCCGGCGCGCCGCCGCGCTTCCGGTGGCCGCGGTCGCCGCCTTCGGCGCCCTGGCGGGCCCGCGCGGTATCAGGCTGCTCACGATGCCGCCGCCCTTGTTCGCCCCCGCGGCGCCAGCGCCCGCGTCCGGTGCCGTGGGAGTGAAGCGCAGCGCGGTGTTGGGAACCAGCAGCACATCGCGGCGCTCGGTCGCACTGATCGTCGCTGTCGCCGTCATGCCGGGGCGCAACGACAGATCGGTGTTCTCCACCTCGAGGTACGTGATGTACGTGACCACGTTGTCGGTGATCGTCGAGCCGTAGGCCACGCGCGTGATCTTTGCCGGGTACTTGCGCGCCGGATAGGCGCTGACCGTGAACGAGGCATTCTGCCCCACGTCGACCATGCCGACGTCCGCCTCGTCGACGTTGACCTGCAGCTTCATCTTGGTCAGGTCTTCGGCGATCGTGAACAGCGTGACCGCCTGCAGCGACGCGGCCACGGCATTGCCGGGATCGACGGTGCGCGTCGAGCACGATGCCGTCGATCGGCGACTTGATCGACGCCTTGGACAGATTCGTCTCGTCCGTCGACAGCGCGGCCCTGGCGTCGACCACGGACGCGCGCGCCGCCGCTTCGTCCGCCTGTGCGCGCTCGAACGATGCCTGTGCCGCGTCGAGCTCGGTCTTCGACGGCACCTTGCCGCCGGAAAGGCGCGCGACTTCCTGCAGTCGGGCCAGATTGGCCTCCGATTCCTTGACGGTGGCCACCGTCTGCGCCACTTTGGCCGTGGCCGAGGCCACCGTTGCGCGCGAGCGGGCGACCTGGTCTCCGAATTTCGCCGTGTCGAGCTCGACCAGCACCTGGCCCTTCCTGATCCGGTCGTTGACGTCTACGAGGACGCGGGTCACCGTGCCCGAGAGCTCGCTGCCGATATTGACGGTCCGCGTCGGTTGCAGCGTGCCGTTGGCAGTCACTGCGATGCGCAGATCGCCGCGGGTGACGGCCTCGGTCACATAGGCCGGCGTGGCGGCAGCCTGCTGTCGCGAGCGCCACACGAACGCGCCCACGGCAAGGATCACCACCAGCGCCACGGCGATCCAGACCGATGGGCGACGCCAGAGGGGCGCCGGGGCGATGTCGTCGAGCGTGGCCGTCGCGCCGGTCGCCGACGCCGCCGACCGTTCGCGCGTTGCGGGAGCTTCGACGGGTGCGTTCATGAGCGTGCTTTCGCCAAAGCGGCCGGCCGTGCGAGCCGAGCCGTGGACCTCGGGCGCGGTCGTGCCGCCGACTCGGGTTGCCAGCCTCCGCCCAACGCCTTGTACAGACTGGACGTGCGCGATGCCAACCGTGGCCTGCGCATTGGCCACGCTGTCCTCGACCGACAGCAGCGTGACCTGCGTCTGCAGCACGGATTGGAAGTCGATGAGGCCGCTGTTGTAGCGGAAGCGCGCCAGCAACGCCGCGTTGCGCGCGGCCTCGGCGGCCCGCCGCAGCGTCGCGAGCCGCTCGCGCGACGTGGACAGCGAAACGAGCGCATCCTCGACCTCCTTCAGCGCGCTCAACACCACGATCTCGTAGGCGATGCGCGCCTGGTCGAGTGCCGCTTCCTGCGCGCGGACCTGCGCGGTGAGCGCACCGCCAGCGAAGATCGGTACCGAGACGGAGCCGAGCAGCGCGCATCGCCGAGCCGAGCTGCCGCCGTCAGATCGCCGAGACGTGAGGGCGCTCACGCCCAGCGTGCCGCTCAGGCGAAACGACGGGATACCGCGCCGCGTCGGCCTGCGTCACGCGCGACGCCGCCGCGCTTACCCGATACTCCGCCTGGCGCACGTCGGGACGCTGGCGCAGCGTCTCCGCGGGAAAGGCCAACGCAAGATCGTCGTCCGCGGTCGGCACGGTCCGCCGGAACCCGCAACGACGCCTGCATCGCCTCGGGCGTGACACCGGTCAGGATGGCGAGGGCTGCTTCTGGCCTGCGCGATGCTCGCGCCGAGCGCCGGAATCTGCGCCCGCGTGATCTCCGTCGACGTGCGCGCCTGCTCGACGTCGAGCGAGGTGGTCAGTCCCGCCTGGGCTCGCCACTCGGCGATCTGCAACGTCTCTTCCTGGCTCGCGAGGTTGTCGCGCGCGATCGCAAGCCGCAGCTCGAGCGCGCACAGCTCCATGTACGTGGCCGCCACTTCGGCGGCGATCGAGACCTGGACGTTCTCGAGCGACACGGCCGCGGCCGCGGTATCGGCGTCCGCGGCAGCGACGCCGCTCGCGACGCCGCCGAAGATGTCCGGTTCCCAGCTCGCATCGAAGCCGGCCTGATACGCATTGACCGGAGGCCTTGTCGCCGGCCTTGCCGCGTTGCGCCGCCGCGGCCGCATTGACCGTCGGCAGCAGGCCAGCGGCCGCGACATCGCGCTGCGCCCGCGACTGGCGCAGTGCCGCCTGCGCGGTGCGCACGTCGTTGTTCGCCTGCCACGCCTGCGTTACCAGCGCCGTGAGCTGCGGATCGTGGAACCGCTGCCACCAATCGGCGAGCGATGTCGCCGGACGGCGACGCCTCCCCGTTGCTCCACGCCGCGGGTGCAGCGACGTTCGACACGTCGCTGCTCGGCGTGTTGAGCAGCGAAGCGCATCCGGCGAGCGCCAGCGTCGCGCCAAGGATGCCCGCGCGCCGCAGTATCCGGCGCAGCGATTGCACCACCGATTGCCGGACAGCCGACCGCACGGTAACCGACACCGCGCGCGTCCTGCTCGATCGAGATGGGAGATTGGGTCGGGATCGCGTTCAACATGGCGTGAATCGTCGCGACAACCGCGAGACAGCGCGGTCCGCGGCGCGCAAGTCATTCGGACGCTCCGCCACGGGTACCGCGGCGATCATCCGGTGCGGATTGATCTTACGACGAGGGGCGACTTACGCCTTTGATCTGCGGCAGTGCGCGTGCACACCTAAAGCGCCGGCACGCCATCGCGTCGCGCCGGTTGCTGCTGACGCGCCTACCCCACGGGCGCACGAATGCGCAGCCGGTGGGTCAGCTGCCAATCCGATCAAGCCCCGCTGATCGTCCCTGGAAGTCCTCCGCCTTGTCGTCGCGGCGGGGATTCCCGAGGCTCAGCCAAGCTTGGCGAGCGTGCCGGTGGCTTCGGCAAGCAGGTAGTAGAAAGTCACGCGGCTCTTGCTGCCGTCGGCTTTCATCTTGTCGACGACCGCCTTGATTCCCGCGTCGGCCGCCTGGGGCGCGAGTCCCAGTTTCTTCACCGCAAAGCCGTCCCGCACCGTGGCCAACTCCTTGGGGTCCGACGCCGAAACGAGCGACGAATCGCGGCTTCGAAGGGCAATGCCGCAGTAGTTGACGATCGCCTTCACGGCTTCGCCATTGACGTTCGTTGTGTATTTCGAGATGTCTGCTGAATAGTCGGTCATCGTCACTCCTTTATCACCCACCACGCTGTTCGGCTTTCTCGCCGTCCTTTTCCTTGCTCTTCTTCTGTTCCGCCGCGGGGGCCTTGCCCTGCGGTTGCTTGTCATGGCCCTGAGCGTCCGGCGCCTGCCGCTGGTGTTGGGCCGCCGCTTGGGGCGATTGTTGCGCTTGAGCCTGCCTCGGCTCCTTCGCGGGCGCCTTCACTTGCGGTTGCTTGTCCGGGACTTGCGCCTTGGGTGCCTGCTGCTGACGCTGTGCAGCCGCCTTGGGGGCTTGTTCCGCCTGTTGAACCGTTGCGTGGCCGCCCTGCGGCGGGGACTTCGCCTGGGGCGCACCCTGCCGTCCAGGCGCAGCAACTGCCGGGGCAGCTTGCGTGGGCGCAACTTGCGCTCGCTGCGCCTGATAGTGCTGCTGGACTACGGCGTCGCGCGGCTGGTAACGGTAGTGTTGACTTTGCAGCGTCTGCTGCTGCGTGACGGGAGGATACCGCGTCCCCGAATATTGCCGCTGGTAGGTTGGCAGCGGGGCCGGCGCGGGTACGGCGCTGCGATTCCAGTTGTCCCACCCGCGGTGGCTCTGCTCCCAACCGCCGCCCCAATGCTCGCCCCAGCGCGGCGGCGCGTCGGAGCGCCACCCGTAGAAGTACGCGGGAGGTTGCCGGTAGTAGCGCACGGGGACGCGCAGGACGAAAAGGGGCACCACTGCCGGGGCCACGAGTGCCCACGGGCCGTTGTACCAGGAGCTCGCGTACCAGTTGTCCCCTTCGTAGACCCAGTACATGCCGTCGTAGAAGAAATAGTTCGAATTCATCTGCGGCGCGTAGTAGACCGGGTAGTTCGGCACCCGGACCAGCTGTGGATAGACCGGCACGTTGAACCCGATGCTGACGCCGGGAAGTCCGATGCCCACACTCACCTGAGCGGCGGCCGAAGTGACCGAGCAAAGCAGCATCCACAGCACAACGGTTACCCTACGCATGCTTCTCTCCTTCTCGGTCTCGCACCTGTCCGGGACGGCGACGCCGTCAGCGTCCGAAACCCGCCCCGGCGTCGCGCCGGATCCAATCGATCGGCTCGACGCTTTGCGTGAGCTTTCTTCACGGCCTTGTCGATGTCCTTGCCCGCGCGCTCCGCAGGTCCTTCCTTCTGGCATCCGGACGATGCGAGCGCGAATGCGGCGAGTGACAGCGCGATGACGATGTTGAAGGTTGCTCTCATGATCTTCTCCTGCGCCGCGGACGCGGTGAGCGCGCCGGCTCTAGATTCGTCCCATCAAAAGCAACACGATCAGCACGATCACGATAAGGCCGCCGATGCCGCTCGGACCGTAGCCCCAACTCTGGCTGTGCGGCCACGTCGGCAACGCACCAATCACGATCAGGATCAGGACGATCAACAGAATTGTGCCGATGCTCATGAACCGCTCCTTTGCTTGTTGTTGTTGCCAGTGCGTGCCGGCGCAGCCGTGCACCGCTCGCCCAAGGCACTATTCCCTGCTGAGGTTATCGGCACGGCGGGCTGGCGGTCTGTGCGCTGTCGCACACTGCGGCGGCCTCCCTCGATCTCGGTGCGTCGACGCACAGACGCCTTGCCTTCCGTTGCCCATTCTGGACGGCGAGCGTGGGCGGCTATTTCCGCGTCTCGAACGGGGCACGCGTGCAACGCCTCGAATCCCCGAGGTTGGCGCCGAGGGTCTCGCTGCCACAATCGACCACAAAGGAAATCGCATGATCTCGAAAATCGTACTGTTGCTGGTGGCCCTTTCGCTCGGATCGATATCGCTGACCGCGTGCAACACGATTCAGGGTGCGGGCAAGGACGTCGAAAAGGCCGGCGAGAAGGTGCAGACCGAGGCCCAGGAACACAAGAAGTACTAGGCTCCTTTGGCGACACTCCGGGTGGCGGGCATCGCGGCCGCCCGATCTCCGGTCGAGGTGCGTGCGGGCATGGGCGCAGCGCTGATGACGCTCGCCCGTTCGACATCAACACCGAGATCGGCCTTGTCATCGACAGCCCGCAGATCGCGCGCGAGATCGCCGCGCGATTCGACGCAATCGCACAGCCCGCGAACAGCTATCGGCTCACCCTCGAGCCTGGCGCCGACGGGCGTCGCGCGATTCGGTGGTCGACCGAATTGGAAGGGAAAGCGACCCGGTTCGATTCGGACCCGGACGTGAGCGAGGGCAAGCGCACGCTGGTCCAGATGCTGTCGCTGCTGCCGCTGGAGAATCTGCTCTAGCGCGCGCCCTGCGGATTGCCTGCCCGGGACGCGAAACGGTCGCTCTCACGCCGCGACCGTCTCCGCGACGGCTTCGGCGACGGGCTCGCGCAGCTCGCGGCGCAGGATCTTCCCGATGTTGGACTTCGGCAGCGGCTCGGTCCGGAACTGGATGAACTTCGGGACCTTGTACCCCGTCAGGTTCTTCTTGCAGTGCTCCAGCAGCGCCTGCTCGGTGAGCTCCGGATCTTTCTTCACCACGATGACCTTGACCGCCTCGCCGGATTTCGGGTCTTTCACCCCGATGGCGGCGGCCTCGAGCACGCCGGGATGCATCATCACCACGTCTTCGATTTCGTTGGGGAACACCTTGAACCCGGACACGATGATCATGTCCTTCTTGCGGTCGGTGATCTTGAAGTAGCCCCGTGGATCCATGAAACCCATGTCGCCGGTGCGCAGCCAGCCGTCCGCTGTCAGCACTTTGGCCGTCTCGTCGGGTCGGTTCCAGTACCCCTTCATGACCTGCGGACCGCGAATGCAGATCTCGTCCACCTGGCCCATGGCGACTTCGACCCCCTGGTCGTCCAGGACCGCCGCTTCCGTCGAGGGAATCGGCACGCCGATGGTTCCGCTCCATTCCTTGAGGCCGATCGGGTTGGCGATCGCGGCCGGCGACGTTTCCGTGAGCCCGTAGGCTTCCATGATGGCCACGCCGGTGACCTGCTTCCACCTCTCGGCCACCACGCGCTGCACCGCCATGCCGCCGGCATTGGCCATCTTGAGGCTGTGCGTGTCCACCCGGTCGAATCCCGGGGCGTTCAGAAGGGCGTTGTACAGCGTGTTGACGCCGACCATCGCGGTGAACTTGAGGCCTTCGAGCGTCTTGACGAACGTCGGCAGGTCCCTCGGGTTGGTGATCAGGATGACGTGGGCGCCGATCTTCATGAACACGAGGTTCGACGTCAGCGCGTAGACGTGGTACAGCGGCAGCGGAAGGATCGCCGTCTCCTTCCCGTCCAGGAGGTCGCGCGCGACCCACGCCGCCACCTGCTGCACGTTGGCCACCAGGTTGCGGTGCGTCAAGATCGCCCCCTTCGCCACGCCCGTGGTGCCACCGGTGTACTGCAGGAATGCGATGTCGTCATGGTTCAACGGCACGTCGGCGAGCTTCTGCGCGCGCCCTTGCCGCAATGTGGCCCGGAAGTCGACCGCGTTCGGAATGTGCCACCGCGGCACCATCTTCTTCACGTGCTTGACCACCATGTTGGTGATGAACGCCTTCGCGGCCGGAAACATGTCGCCGACCTGCGTCGTGATGACGGTCCGGATCGGCGTCCGGGGCAGCACCTCCTCGAGCGTGTGCGCGAAATTCTCCAGAACGACGATGGCGCTGGCGCCGGAGTCCTTCAGCTGATGCTCGAGCTCGCGGGCCGTGTACATCGGGTTGGTGTTGACCACGGTCATGCCGGCGCGCAACGTGCCGAACAGCGCGACCGGGTATTGGAGAAGGTTGGGCAGCATGATCGCCACCCGATCGCCCTTCCGCAACCCGACGACCTTCTGCAGGTAGGCGCCGAAATCGCGGCTCGCCCGGTCGAGTTCGCCGTAGGTGATCGACACGCCCATGTTGCCGTACGCCGGGAGCTCGCCGAACCGTTTGCAGGTCTGCTCGAGGATGTCCTTGAGCGAGGCGTACTCGTTGATGTCGACTTCCGCCGGAATGCCTTCCGGGTATTGCTTCAGCCAGACTTTGTCCATTGCCTTCTCCCGCGGGTCCGGCTTTGAGCGTAGACCTAACCCGGGCACCCGTCTTTGAGAGGCGTCAATGTTTGACGAAGGCGCTGGCCTAGATGTTGACGTCGCGCCCCTTCCAGAACGGCGCGCGCAGCTCGCGCTTCAGCGTCTTGCCGGCGGCGTTGCGCGGAAACGCGTCCAGCACGATCACGCGCTCGAGCCGCTGGTACTTGGCCGCGACGCGTGCATTGATCCAGTCGCGGAGCTCGTCGGCCCCGGTGGCGTCTTTTTGCCGCAGCACGACCGCCGCCACCGGCGTTTCACCCCACTTGTCGTGCGGGATGCCGAAGACGGCGACTTCCAGGACCGCCGGGTGATGCGCGGCGATCTCCTCGATGTCCTTCGGGTACACCTTGACGCCGCCGGAGTCGATCATGTCCTTCTTCCGGTCTACGAGGTAGAGGAATCCCTCGTCGTCGACATGGCCGAGGTCGCCGGTGTAGAGCCAACCGTCGCGCAGCGCCTGCGCCGTCTGCTCGGGTCGGTTGTAGTAGCCGGGCATCGTGATCGGGCCGCGCCCCGACGATCTCGCCGATCTCGCCCGCCGGCAGGTCGCTGCCGTCGTCGCCGACGATCCGCATCGCGTAGAACGGCGGCGGCACGCCGACGCTCCCCGACTTGCGCAGCGCATCGTCGCGATCGAGAATCGTGACGAAGCCCTCGGTCAGCCCGTAGAGCTCGTAGAACCGGCGCGGCAGGAGCGCGTTCAGCCGATCCTTGTGCTCGTTGTGCAGCGGAGCACCGAGCGACAGCACCATCTCGAGCGAGGTGAGCCGCGCCGGTGCGAAGCCCTTGGCGTTGAGCACCGCGATGATCTGCGATGGCACCAGCATCGTGTGCGTGACGCGCTCGCGCTCCACGGTCGCGATGAAGGCCTCCGGATCGAAGGAACGATGCAGGACGAACGTCGCGCCGAGCATGAACGCCGGCAGGATCGTCGTCATGGCGCCGTTGAACACGATGCGCGCCGGAGTGCAGCACGACCGACTCGGGAGCCATACGCCAGGCGCTGGCCATCGTCGTCGCGTACATCGCCCGGATGAAGTGCGTGTGCTGGATACCCTTCGGCAATCCGGTCGTCCCCGACGTGTACATCAGCGTCCACAGGTCGCCGGCGTCGACGGGGACGCCCGGCTCGGCGTCGCTCGCCTCCCCGATCAGTGACCCGAACGCCCGGTAGCCCGCCGCCTCGTCGTCGGCTGCCGCGTCGATCAGCACCCATTCGGGCGCGCGCTCGGCGGTCGTCCGGCGGCGAACGTCGTCCAGCATCGCCAGCTGGTCACTCGAGCCGACAATGACCCGCGGGGCGGCGTCGGCGAGCAGCGAGGCGAGACCTGTCGAGGTCAGGAGCGTAGACAGCGGGACCGCGACGGCACCGAGCTTGGCGCAGGACCAGTAGGTCGCGAGCAGCTCCAGCGAATTTGCGAGCACCGTCGCGACGCGGTCGCCGCGCGAGACACCCAGCGACGCCAGCGCGTTCGACCAGCGATTCACGTAAGCGTCGAACTCCCGCCAGGTGAGACGCACTTCGCGCTCGCCGGGCCCGCGCGCCGCCACGATGACGGCCGTGTGGTGCGGACGATACCGCGCGTGACGCGACAGCAGCGACCCCATGACGAGGCTGTGGGTGGCGATCGGTGCTTCCATGTTCGACTCCCGTGTATCGGATGGACTGACGATATGCTCGTCACCTGTTTCGACAACTGGATTGATCTTGCTCAAGCATGGCACGATCTGGCGGTGTCATCGGCGCGGACGCCGTGAAACAATACACACGGGCGGACCCGATGACACTGCTCCGCAGACGCTGGTGGTTGCCGCCGGTCGACGATCTCTCCCGGTCGCTGGCCTTCGGTGGCATGCCGCAGTCCCTGTTCGGGTTCGTGCGCCGGGTGAGCCTCTGGAGCCAGCTCTGGATCTCGCTGCTCGCGATCGGCGTGTTCGTCCTCAACACCGTGCCGCTGGAGCTGCAGCGGCGGATCCTCAACGCGACCGTCGTCAACGGCGACCTCGGGCTGATCCTCGGCTGGGCCGTCGTCTATCTGGGCGTCGTGCTGGCCGAAGGGCTCCTCAAACTGCTGATGAACGTCTACCGGGGCTGGGTCATGGAAAAGGCCACGCGCGCGCTGCGCCTGTCGACCAGTAAGCTGGTCGACTCGCTGCCGGACCAGCGGTACAGGGTCAGCGTCCAGGGCGTCGAGATTTCGCTGATCCTCGACGAACCCGAGCCGATCGGCGCCTTCGTGGGCGAAGCCTTGTCCGAGTTCGTATTGGAAGTCGGCATTCTGTTGAGCGTCTTCGCCTACATGTTCTACCTGCAGCCGCTGATGGCCGTGGTGAGCCTCGCGATATTCTCCCCGCAATTCGTCTTCGTTCCTCTGATGCAAAGGGCGATCAACCGCAGGGTTCGTGCGCGCATCGCCGTACTGCGCCAGGCGAGCGTCGGCGTGCTGCTGCAGAAGACCAGCGACGTCGAGCGAGCGCTGCAGCAGGAGCTGCGGTTCGCGGAGATCTTCCAGCTGAACCTCGGCATCTTCAAGCTGAAGTACTCGATGAAGTTCCTGATGAACCTCACGCAGAACTTCGGCAAGGCGGTGATCCTCGGCGTCGGCGGCTGGTACGTGATCAATGGCCACACGGAGGTGGGAACCGTGGTCGCGTTCATTTCCGGCCTCAACAACCTCGCCGACCCCTGGCGCGACCTCGTGACCTGGTATCAGGACATGATGGTGAGCAGCGCGAAATACCACGTCTATGTGGCCGCCTTGAAGAAATTCGCGGCCGGCGACGACCCGTCCGTACCCTGAGGTGTCTGTGACGACCCCGTGAGCGGCAGCTCGCGACCCGCCTCATGCGAGCGACCGGTCGCGGAGCGCCCGGGGACCTCCACGCGCAATGCCCAGTCGCCCATCCTCTCGTTCGAGAGCGCGAGCAGGGTTCCCGCCCCATTCTGGATCAGCTCGATCACGGCCCTGCAGACGCCCGTGCCCCACACGTCGGGTCGAATGGCGAAGTCGTGTCCGCAGAGAATCCCGCCGACGCGGATCTTGGACCACGCCTGCCAGACGTCGCGGGACACATCCGCGTAGTTGTGCGCGCCGTCGACGTAGACCCAGTCGAGCGACCGATCCGGGACCGAGGCGAAATACTCGGCGAAGCTCACCGGGTGGACGTGCACCTGACCCGCCGCGATCTCGGCCGCGAAGCGCGCGTTGATCCAGGCGGTCGCCGCCGCGGCGTCGAGGTTCTTCGGCCAGGACCAGTTGTCGACGAGGTGCAGCACGCGCGGCTTTGCGTTGCGCAGCAGATCCTCCGCGTGGTCGCCACGCGCGACTCCAAGTTCGCAGCCGACGGAATCCGGCGGAAGCAGCGTGGCAAGTGCCCTGCGATCGGGAAGCTCGTGGACCCTTGTCCGGTGCAGCGGATGGCACATCGGTCGCTCCATGTAACGGTTGGGAAAGATACCAGGCTGCGCTCGCGATTCCGGGATACACGACGTGGGCGACCGAATCCTCCGCACGGGTCAGCCCCCCGGCATCGCGTCGTCGAACGTCGTCACGGCTTCGTTCCGCCGGTCTCCGGCGATGAGCCCGTCGATCAGCTGGACGATCCGATCGCAACGGCGCGCGAGCCGCGGGTCGTGGGTCACGATCAGAAACGCCGTGCCTTGCTGCTCGTTGAAGCGGCGCATGAGCGCGAAAATGTCATCGGCGGAATGCGTGTCGAGATTGCCGGTCGGCTCGTCGGCCAGGACGAGCGGCGGGGCGAGCGACAGCGCGCGGGCGATCGCCACGCGCTGCTGCTGGCCGCCGGAGAGCTTGCGCGGCAGGAAATCCACGCGATCGGCGAGGCCCACGTCCGACAGGAGCGCGACAGCGCGCGTGCGGTCGGCGGCGGTGACCGGACCGTTGGCGATGAGGCCGGGCATCAGCACGTTCTCCGCCGCCGTGAACGCGGGCAGCAGGTGGTGGAACTGGAACACGAAGCCGATGCTGCGGGCGCGAAGCACGGTGAGGTCCTGCTCCGGCAGCACGGCGGTCTCGTGGCCAAGCAGCCGGTAGGAGCCGGCGCTCGGCGGCTCCAGCAGGCCGATCAGGTTGAGCAGCGTCGTCTTGCCCGAGCCCGACGGGCCGACCAGCGCGGTGAACTCGCCGCGCCCGATCGACAGGTCGATGCCGTGCAGCACGTTCGTCACGACCTCGGTGCCCGTGCCGTAGGACTTCGTGATCTTCTCCAGCTCGAGCAGCGGCGTGTCCACGGCTACATCCTGATCGCCTGCGCCGGATCGAGCCTCGCGGCGCTGCGGGCCGGCACGGCAGCCGCGAGCAGCCCGACCACGAGCGCGACAAGGGCCGCCAGCGCGAACAGCAGTGGGGAGAGCCTGAGCTCGAACAGCTGCGTGCCGTCGGCGTTGCGCGCCGCCTTGAGGAAGATGAACAGCATCAACGACGACAGCGCCGAGCCGATCGCCGATCCGGAGACGGCGACGATCGCGCCCTGCAGCAGGAACACCCGCTGCACCTTCCGTCGCGATGCGCCCATCGCCCGCAGGATGCCGATCTCGCGGCGCTTCTGCACCACCCATACTACGAGCACGCTCGCGATTCCCAGTGCGACGATCACGACCACGAAAAGCCGGATCAGCCCGGTCGTGATGTCCTGCGCGTGGATCGCCGCGAGCAGCTGCTCGAACGTCTTCATCCAGCTATCGGCCGTGAGGCCCGTCCTCGCGGTAATTCGCTCGGCGATCTGCTCGGCGCCGAAGAGGTTGGCGACGGTCAGCTGGATTTCCGACGCGCCGCCGGGCAGGTCGAGGAGGTTCTGCCCGGTGCGAAAGCCGACGAAGACCTGCGTCCGGTTCGCGCCGCGATTGCCGAGATCGAAGGCGCCGGTGACCGTGTAGGCGTCGCTGACCGCCGTCCCCTGCCGCGCCGTTTCCAGCCGGATGCGGTCGCCGACGACAACGCCCAGGTCCGACGCGAGATCCCTGCCGATAACCGCATTGCCGGGCGCCAGGTCGAACCGGCCGGAGACCATCTTTTCGGTGATGTGGGTGATCAGGTCGTGGCGGTCCGGATCGACGCCGATCACGCTGACGGCCTTGCTGGCATCGCCGCGCAGCGCGAAGCCGGCACCGGACACGACCGGCGAGACCGCGGTGATCCCCGGCGTGCTTTCGAGCTCCCGCGCAATCGCCTGCCACTGGTCGATCGAGCGCAGCCGCTGCGTGCGCGCCTCGATGCGCGCCATCAGCGCTTCGCCGGGCTTCGCGAACAGCTGCGGGCGCGCGACTTCCTCCGGCGGCGTGATCACGATGTGCGCCTGCGTCCCCAGCACGCGCTTGATCGTGTTGGCCTGCAGCCCGGTGACGAGCGTCGTGATGAAGATGACGACGGCGACGCCGGCCGACGCCCCGATGATGATCAGCGCGGTCTGGAAGCGGCCCTCGCGCAGGAAGCGCAGGGCGATGACCCATTCGAACGGCATGGCGGTCGCTGTCTCCTGCGCCCGTCACATCCCGTGCGGCGCACGCGCTTGCCCGGCTCGGCGCCGCCGCCCACGACGATCAGCGCTCCGGCAGCGACCCCGTCGGCGATCTCGGCGGCAGCCGCGGTGCGCGCGCCGATCCGCACCGCCTGCCTTTCGGCAATTCCATCGCGCACGACCAGCACCCACGGCGATTCGCCCGCCGCTTCGCGCACGGCGGACAGCGGCACGACGATCGCATTGGCGCGGTCGGCGACCTCCACCTCGATCGAGACCGTCATGTCGGCGCGCAGGAACGCGGGCGGCTTCGGCACGCGGAACTTGGTCTCGACGGTGCCGCGCTGCACGTCGACGCCCGGCGAGACATACACGAGCTCGGCCGCGAACCGATCCGTCGGAAATGCGTCCGCGGAGACCGTAGCGCGTTGCCCTTCGCGCAGCACCGCGAGGTTCTTTTCGTCGACCAGCGCCGTCAAGCGCGTGTCGCCGTCGCGGGCGAGCGTCAGCAGCGGCTTCCCCGGCTGGACGATGTCTCCCTGCTCGACGCTGCGCGTCAGCACGGTGCCGGCGGCCGGCGCGCGTATTGTCGTTTGCCCGAGCTTCGCCGCCGCCGTTTCGCGGCGTCGCGACCGCTGCCCGCAACTGGTCGTCGAGCAGCCGATATTCGGCGCCCGTCTGCTGCACGCTGGCGAAGTTGGCCTTCGCCGTTTCGAGCTGGCTCTTCGCGACCGTCTCGGCGCGGCGCGCCTCGTCCAGGCTTGCCTGGCCGATGAATCCCTGCGCGAAGAGCTGCGCGCTGCGCTCGGCCGCGCGCTGCTGGACGCGGTAGTTCTCCTCGGCCTGCACCAGCGTCTGCTGCATGCCGGGGAGCCCCGTCTCGCGCCACTGCACGATCCGGTTCCGCGCCGCGGCCTCCTGCGCCTCGGCGGTCTTCAGCGCCGCCGCAAGCTCGTCGTGCTCGAGCTCGATCAGGACATCACCGTCCGCAACGTGTCTGCCTTCATCGACATGGATCCGGCCGACGCGACCGGTGATCGTCGCGCCGATCTCGACGGTTGCCGGCGTCAGGACGCGACCGCTGACCACGACCGTCTGCCGCAGGGTCATCGGCTTCGCTTCGATCACGTCGACCCGCGGGCCGGCGACGGAAACGTAGCCGAACCCGGCGATCGCGACCGCCAGCGCGGCGAGCACGACATACGCCCAGCGCGGCAGGGACGGCTTGAACATGGGAATGGGCAGCCTCAGGCGGCAAACCTTGATTATCGCCCGTCCGGCCGGAGGGCCTTTGACTTCCCGCAAACGTCACTGGGTCGCTCCCGGGCGCTCGATCGAACCTCGCACACTGGCGTGTTGCCGGCGAGAGACCCGGTCGAACGCCAGCCGTTTCTTGATCTGCGGCAAAGGGCACTCGCCCGCGTCGGTGATGTGGCTACCGATCGGTTGGGCCGCGACGTATGCTGGGCACGGATGAATGCGATCGACTCCGACCGGCGCGCCACGGTCTTCGTCGCCCGGGGCCTGACCAAGACCTACCGGATGGGCGAGGTCGAAGTGCATGCGCTCTCCGGACTCGATCTCGAGATCCGCGAGCGCGAGTTCGTCGTCCTCCTCGGCCCCTCGGGCAGCGGCAAGTCGACGCTGCTCAACATCCTGGGCGGACTCGACACGCCGACGTCGGGTGAAGCGTTCTGGCGGGACCACAACCTCGCCACCGCGGGCGAGGCCGAATTGACGCGCTACCGGCGTGAGCACGTCGGCTTCGTCTTCCAGTTCTACAACCTGATCCCGAGCCTCACCGTGCGCGAGAACGTCGCGCTCGTCACCGACATCGCGGTGTCGCCGATGCCGGCGGAGGAGGCGCTCGATCGCGTCGGCCTGTCGCAGCGCCTCGACCACTTCCCGTCGCAGCTATCCGGCGGCGAGCAGCAGCGCGTCGCGATCGCCCGTGCGATCGCCAAGCGTCCCGACGTGCTGCTCTGCGACGAGCCGACCGGCGCGCTCGACTATCCGACCGGCAAGGTCGTGCTGGAGGTCATTGCCCGGATCAACGCAGAGCTCGGGACCACGGCGGTGGTCATCACCCACAACGTCGCGATCGCCGGGATGGCCGACCGGGTGATGCATCTCGCCGACGGCCGCATCACGCACGTCGAGACGAACGCGACGAAGCTCACCCCGGCGGAGCTCTCCTGGTGAGGGCCATCAACCGCAAGCTGCTGCGCGACCTCTGGCAGGCGAGAAGCCAGGTCTTCACCGTCGCGCTGGTCGTCGCGAGCGCGTTCTCGGGGTTCGCCGGGTCGCTCGCGACCTACTATTCGCTCGAGCGGGCGCGCGAGTCGTTCTACGATTCGGCGCGCTTCGCGCAGGTGTTCGCCGACATCAAGCGCGCGCCGCGCGAGGTCGAGCGCCGCATCGCGGCAATTCCCGGCGTGAGCGAGGCCGAGACGACCGTCGTGTTCGACGTGACGCTCGACGTCCCCGGCATCGCGGAGCCGGTCGTGGGCCGGATGATCGGCTTGCCGGACCATGCCGAGCCCGGGATCGACCGGCTGGTGATACGGCGCGGACGCGCACCGGAGCGCGGCGCCGCCAGCGAGGTCGTCGTCTCCGAGGGGTTCGCCAACACGCGCGACCTCGGCCCCGGAAGGAGCGTCGTCGCGCTCGTGAACGGCAGGAAGGAGTCACTTTCCATCGTCGGCGTCGGCCTGTCGCCCGACTACATCTATGCATCGCGCGGCGGAGCCTTTCCCGACGATCGCAACTTCGGCGTGTTCTGGATCGCGCGCGAGCGGCTCGCCACCGCGTACGACATGGAGGGTGCCTTCAATCACGTCGCCGTCCGGCTCGCGCCGGGCGCCTCGGAGCGCGCAGTCATCGACGCGCTCGACCGACTGCTGGAGCCGTACGGCGGCATGAACGCGCACGGGCGCGACGAGCAGCTGTCGCACCGGATCCTCTCCCAGGAGATCAACCAGTGGAAGGTGATCGGGACGCTGATCCCCACGATCTTCCTCGCGGTGGCGGCGTTCCTGCTCAACGTCGTGCTGAATCGGCAGGTTGCGACGCAGCGCGAGCAGATCGCCGCCCTGAAGGCGCTCGGCTACGCAAACGGCGCGATCGCTGCGCATTACCTGCTGCAGGTCGTGTGCATCGTCTTCATCGGAATCGCCATCGGCATCGCCGTCGGCTTCTGGTGGGGCGGTGCGGTCACCCGCCTGTACGCGGAGTTCTTCCACTTTCCCGCCTACAGCTTCTTCCTGCCGCCATGGGTCGTGCTCGCCGCCGGCACGGTGACGCTGGTCGCCGCCGTCGGCGGCGCGATGGGCGCCGTGCGCAAGGCGGTCACGCTGGCGCCCGCCGAGGCGATGCGTCCTCCCGCCCCCGGCCGCTACGGTCCGACGCTGCTCGAGCAGGCGGGGCTCGGCCGCATGCTGACGCCGGCGATGCGGATGGTGATCCGCAACATGGAGCGCCGGCCATTGCGCGCGCTGCTGACGACGGCGGGCATGGCGGCTGCGATGGCGATCATCATCTCGGGAATGTTCTGGCGCGACGCGCTCGAATACATGATCGAGGTCCAGTTCGAGGCGGCCCAGCCGGGCGACGCCGAAATTGCGCTCGTCGAGCCGATGTCCTCGCAGGCGCGGCACGAGATCGCCCGGATGCCCGGCGTCATGATGACCGAGGGGTCGCGCGACGTCGCGGTCCGGCTGGTCGCGGGTCACCGCTACTACCGGACCGTCATCCTGGGCATTCCGACGGGGAGCGAGCTGCGGCGCCCGCTCGACGCCGATCGCAACCGGATTCCTATCCCGGCCGAAGGCCTGCTGCTCACCGACCGGCTCGCCGAGCGGCTCGAAGTCCGTGTCGGTGATACGCTGCAAGTCGAGGTGCTGACCGGGAATCGCAACAAGCGCACCGTTCCCGTGGTCGGCGTCGTCCGCGATCTCATCGGTCTTTTCGCCTACATGAATCTCGAAGCTCTCTACGTGCTCACGGGCGAGGCGGACACGGTCTCCGGGTTCTCGGTGCGGCTCGATCGTTCGCAAAGCGACGCCCTCTTCCGCCATCTCAAGGAGTTCCCGCGCGTCGCCACGGTTGCGAGCAAGGTGGCGATGCTGGCGAATTTCCGGGCGACCTCGGCGCGCAACGTCCTCTTCTTCACGACGATCCTCACGGCGTTCGCCGCGGTGATCGCGATCGGCGTCGTCTACAACAACGCGCGCATCGCCCTGCAGGAGCGCGCGTGGGAGCTCGCGAGCCTTCGCGTGCTGGGGTTCACGCGCGGCGAGGTGTCGACGTTCCTGCTGGGCGAGCTCGCGATCGAGGTCGCCGCCTCCCTTCCGCTCGGATGCGTGCTGGGCTACCTCCTCTCGTGGGCGATCGTCGCGATGAGCCACAACGACATGATCGCGATTCCCGTGATCGTCGCCCCGCCGACCTATGCGTTCGCCGTGCTCGCGATGGTGCTGGCCGGCGCGGCCAGCGCGATGATCGTGCGCCGCCAGGTCGACCGGCTCGACCTGGTCGCGGTGCTGAAGACGAGGGAATAGGCATGGACAGGCGTCGGATGCGCTGGGCGCTGTGGGGTCTCGCGGGCGTTGCCGCCGCCGGATTGCTGGTCTATGCGTTCGCACCGCGGCCGGTCGAGGTCGAGACCGCGACGGTGACGCGCGGCGCATTCCGCAAGACGGTCGACGAGGACGGCCGGACGCGCGTGCGCGATCGCTATGTCGTGTCCGCGCCGGTCCCGGGACGGCTGCTGCGCGTCGACCTCAAGGCCGGCGCTCCCATCGCCCGCGACGCGTTGCTCGCCCGGCTCGTTCCGGCACCACCGGCGCCGCTCGATGCCCGCACCGAGCAGGAATACCGCGAGCGCGCCGGCGGCGCCGAGGCCTCCCAGCTCCGCGCGAAGGCGAACCTCGAGCGGGCCGACGTCGCGCTGGCGCAGGCGAAGGCCGATGAAGCGCGTGCCGCGCAGCTCGCAAGCCAGGGCTTCGCGTCACGGCAGGCGCTGGACAACGCGCAGCGCGAGGTGGAGCTTCGGACCAAGGAGCTCGCCGCGGCGCGGTTCGACGAGGACGCCGCCGTGCATCAGCTCGCGATGGCGCGCGCGGCACTCGCACGTTACCGGCAGGATGCGGGCGGCAAGGCCGGCGGCGACGTGTGGGAGATCCGCTCTCCCGTGGCGGGCACGGTGCTGCGCGTGATCCAGGAGAGCGAGGCGCCGGTCAGCGCCGGCGCGCCCATCGTCGAGATCGGCGACCCGCGCGAGCTGGAGATCGTCGTCGACGTGCTGACGGCGGACGCCGGCGCCATCTCGCCTGGCGCGCCCGTCGAGCTCGATCACGGGGGCGGCGCGCCCCTCGCCACGGGTCGCGTGCGGCTCGTCGAACCGTCCGCGTTCACGAAGGTCTCGGCACTGGGGGTCGAGGAGCAGCGGGTCAATGTCGTGATCGACTTCGCGGAGCCGCCGTCCGCATGGGGGAATGTCGGCGACGGCCATCGCGTCGACGCGCGCATCGGCATCGAGACGCGCGCGGACGCGTTGCTCGTTCCGAACGGCGCGCTGTTCCGGCAGGGCGACCGCTGGGCCGTATTCGTTGTGGAGACCGGACGCGCCCGAGCGCGTCCGGTCGAGCTCGGCCCGCGCAACGGTCTCGTCGGAGTGGTCCTGCAGGGGCTCGCCGCGAGCGAACAGGTGATCGTCTATCCGAGCGACGCCGTGCGCGACGGCGTCCGGATCAGCGTGCGCGCGCGCCCGCAGCGACCCTAGTGGCTCGGCCGCCCGACCTTCGCGCCGGATTTGCCGATCAGGAAATCGAGGTCGACACCCTGGTCGGCCTGCGTCACCGTCTCACAGTACAGCTTGACCCAGCCGCGATCGGTATGCGCTGGCGGCGCCTGCCATTTCGCACGCCGCCGCGCAAGCTCCTCGTCGGACACGTTGAGGTGGATCCTCCGTTTCGCGACGTCGAGCTCGATGACGTCGCCGTTCCGGACGAGCGCCAGCGGTCCGCCGGCCGCGGCTTCCGGCGCCGTGTGCAGCACGACCGTGCCGTACGCCGTGCCCGACATGCGCGCGTCGGAGATGCGGACCATGTCGGTGACCCCCTTCTTCAGCATCTTCGCCGGCAGCGCGAAGTTGCCGACCTCCGGAAAGCCGGGGTAGCCCTTCGGCCCGCAGTTCTTGAGGACCAGGATGCACGACTCGTCGACGTCGAGCTACGGGTCGTCGATGCGCTTGTGCAGGTCGTCGATGTCCTCGAACACGACGGCCCGCCCCTTGTGCTTCATCAGCTTCGGCGTCGCCGCGGACGGCTTCAGCACGGCGCCCTGCGGCGCGAGGTTGCCGCGAAGCACGGCGATGCCGCCCAGCTTCTTGAACGGCTTCGCGCGCGGCGTGATGACGTCGGGGTTGTAGTTGACGGCGTCCTTGCTGTTGTCCCAGAGCGACCTGCCGTTGACGGTCAGCGCCTTCTTGTGCAGCGAGTCGCCGATCTCCCTGATCACGACCGGCAGCCCGCCCGCGTAGTAGAAATCCTCCATCAGGTACTTGCCCGACGGCATCAGGTTGACGAGGCAGGGCATCTCGCGCCCCAGCCGGTCCCAGTCGTCGAGCGACAGCTTCACGCCGATCCGGCCCGCGATCGCGAGCAGGTGGACGACCGCGTTGGTCGACCCGCCGATCGCGCCGTTGACCATGATCGCGTTCTCGAACGCGTCCTTGGTGAGGATCTTCGACATCCGGAGGTCCTCGTGCACCATCTCGACGATGCGGCGCCCGGTGAGCCGCGCCAGCACGCTTGCGCCGCGAATCGACCGCCGGAATCGCCGCGTTCGTCGGCAGCGCCATGCCCAGCGCCTCGACCATCGACGCCATCGTCGACGCGGTGCCCATCGTCATGCAGTGGCCGGCCGAGCGCGACATGCACGACTCGACCTCGACCATGTCGGAGTCGTGCATCTCGCCGGTCTTCAGCATCGCGGTGAACTTCCAGACGTGCGTGCCGCGAGCCGATGTCCTCGCCGCGGAACTTGCCGTTCAGCATCGGGCCGCCGGAGATGCCGATCGTCGGCAGGTCGCACGACGCCGCGCCCATCAGCAGCGCCGGCGTCGTCTTGTCGCAGCCCATCATCAGCACGACACCGTCGAACGGGTTCGCGCGGATCGACTCCTCGACGTCCATCGCCACCTGATTGCGGAACAGCATCGTCGTCGGCCGCATCACCGGCTCGCCGAGGCTCATCACCGGAAACTCGAGCGGGAAGCCGCCGGCCTCGAGGACGCCGCGCGTTCACGTGCTCGGCCAGTTCGCGGAAGTGCGCATTGCACGGCGTCACCTCCGACCAGGTGTTGCAGATGCCGATCACCGGCCGGCCGTCGAACAGGTCGTGCGGAATGCCCTGGTTCTTCATCCACGAGCGGTGGACGAGCGCGTCGCGGTCGTGGCGGCCGAACCAGGATTGCGAGCGGAGCTGGCGTTTCGATTTCGGCGGACTTCTTGCTCATCGTAGTGGTCGACTTGAGGTCGCAGAACGTTGATGGAAGAGTTTCGATCGCGCTAGGGACATCGTACTGTTACGGATGCGCATCCGGCGGCATGGCGGGAGGGCCCGCAGCCGCCGCATGCCTCATCCCAAGGCCGCAGTGGGCCCTTCCGACACGTCGGTGGCACGGGCGCCGGCCCTCACGCCGCAAGACGCTGCCCCGTCGCCTCGTCGAACACGTGCACGTTGGCCGGGATCGACGACGAGGCCGACCTTCTCGTCGGGATCGACGCGCGGGCCGGCCGTGCGTGCGCAGCGTGACCTGCGCGTCGCCGACCTGGATCAGCGAATTCGGTCTCGGCTCCGGTCGGCTCGACGACGATGATCTCGCCCGGGCACGCCGCCGCCGCCGTTGCGCGAGCGACAGATGTTCCGGGCGGACTCCATAGGTCGACCGCCTGCCCTTCGGCGCCCGGGCCGCCGTCGAGCGGCCAGCGCACGCCGCCCGCGCGCCTCGACGTACGCGGCGCCACCCGCGCGGCGCACCGTGCCCTTGATGACGTTCATCGCCGGCGAGCCGATGAATTGCGCGACGAACAGGTTTCCCGGCCGGTCGTAGAGCTCGAGCGGCGTGCCGATCTGCTCGATGCGGCCGTCGTGCATCACGACGATGCGGTCGGCCATCGTCATCGCCTCGACCTGGTCGTGCGTGACGTAGACGGTCGTCGTCTTCAGCCGCTGGTGCAGCGCCTTGATCTCGGCCCGCATCGCGACGCGCAGCTTCGCGTCGAGGTTCGACAGCGGCTCGTCGAACAGGAACACCTTCGGGTCGCGGACGATCGCGCGGCCCATCGCGACGCGCTGCCGCTGGCCGCCGGAGAGCTCGCGCGGGAAGCGGTGCGAGGTACGGGTCGAGGTTCAGGATCTTCGACGCCCGGTCGACGCGCTCGGCGATCATCTTCGGGTCGGCCTTGCGCAGCTTCAGGCTGAACGCCATGTTGTCGGCGACGGTCATGTGCGGGTACAGCGCGTAGCTCTGGAACACCATCGCGATGTCGCGGTCCTTCGACTCGACGTCGTTGACCTCCTTGCCGTCGATCGCGATCGTGCCGCCGGTGATCTCCTCGAGGCCGGCCAGCATTCGCAGCAGCGTGGACTTGCCGCAGCCGGAGGGCCCGACGAGCACCATGAACTCGCCGTCGGCGATGTCGAAGCCGATGCCGTGGATGACCTTCGTGGTGCCGAAGGACTTTTCGATGTTGGAGAACGATACGGATGCCATGCGTCACTCCGGAGACTCAGCTCTTCACGGCGCCGGCGGTCAGGCCGCCGACCATGTAGCGCTTGAACGTGTAGTAGATCGCCGCCGGCGGCAGCGCGTAGATCAGCCCCGTCGTCATCAGGAGCTCCCACGGCGAGTCGTCGGCCGCCAGGAAATTGCCGAGCGCGACGCCCAGCGTGATGTCGCGTTCGCTCGACAGGAGCAGGAACGCGTACAGGTACTCGTTCCACGCCAGCAGCAGCGCGTACGTGCCGACCGCGACCAGCGACGGCGTCATCAGCGGCAGGTACACGAGCCGGAAGAGCTGCAGCGGCGAAGCCCCGTCGATCTTCGCCGCTTCGTCGAGCTCGTAGGGCAGCTTGTCGGACGCCTGCTTCAGCACCCAGATCGCATACGGCGTGGCGATCGTCACCATCGCCAGGATCAGCGACCACTGGTTGTTGAGGAGGCCGTAGACGCCCATCGTCTTGTACATCGGCACCGCGAGGAACGCGGCCGGGATGAAGTAGGTGAACAGCGCGAGGTTCATCGCGAAGCGGCCACCACGCACCCTGAGGCGGCTGATCGCGAAGGCGGCGCCGGTGGCCACGATCAGCGTGAGCAGACCGGCCGCGACGGCGATCACCAGCGAGTTCCACATCTGCAGCCAGAAGAAGTTCAGGTAGTGGTGCTGCTGCCTGAAGACGACCTCGAAATTGTGCAGCGTCGGATGGTCGGGCCACATCTGCCCACCCATCGCCTGGTCCTTCGGGGAGATCGCGAACAGGACCAGGTGGTAGATCGGCAGCATCGTCCAGATCAGCAGCGGGATGCCGATCAGCAGCAGCTTCGCCTCGGCGGCGACCTTCCGCATCTTCATGGTCCGCATCCGCGCGCGTTCTTCACTTGGAGAGCCGCTTCATCATGAAGTAGACCAGCGGCAGCACCGCGGGCAGCGCGATGACGATCGCCGCCATCGACATGTCGACCTCGTCGAGGCGCAGGTAACGGATGCCGAGCGTCGCCAGCACGTGCGTGAGGTCGGCCGGACCGCCGCCCGTCAGCAGGTAGACGCTGTTGAAATCGCCCATCGTGAAGATCATCGACAGGATCGTGCACGTGAGGTACAGCGTGCGCATCGACGGCCAGGTGATGAATCGGAACTTCTGCCAGCCCGTCGCGCCGTCGACCGACGCGGCCTCGTAGTGCTCGGCCGGGAATTGCGAGCCGGCCCGCGATCAGGATCAGCGTCCAGAACGGCAGCGATTTCCAGATGTGGACGAGCATGGCGATCGCCAGCGCGAGGTACGGGTCGTTGAGCCAGTTGGGCCCGTCCGCCCCGGTGAACCGGAAGATCAGCGAATTGATGAGTCCCCACTCGGGGTTCAGCATGAAGCGGATCGACAGGATCGTCGGAATCGACGGCACCGCCCACGGCAGGATGAACAGCAGCGACAGCCACTTGATCCACGTGCGCGTCTCGACGAAGAAACCGGACAGGACCAGCGCGACGATCATCTTGAGATTGATCGCGATGATCAGGAACGCCAGCGTGTTGAAGACCGAGCGCAGGAAGATCGGATCGTCGAACAGCTTCTCGTAGCTCGCCGGATGGCGCGCAAGCCACAGCCCGTACCCGACCGGGTACAGCACGAACACGATGAACACCAGCGCGTAGGGGGCGAGGAGGATCAGTCCCCAGCGCTGCCACGGGGACATGCCTCTCCTCACCGGACCGGCCGGGCCGACCGGCCGCTCGTCGGGGAGTGCGAGCGTGGCCAATTTCGCGCCTGTGCAGCGGGTGGCCGCCGTGGCCGCTTCAGGCGGCCGCCGACTTCCACCCGGTTCATGGTCAGCCCGCGACCTGCTTGATGCGGACGATCATCTCGTCGACCGCCTTGTCGACCGGAACGTTGTCGTTGACGACACGGCTCATCGCCTTCGCCCAGACGTTCTCGTTGTTGAGGATCGTGAACTTGTAGTTCTTGGTGAATTCGAAGGTCACCGTGCCCGCGC
This sequence comes from uncultured beta proteobacterium, assembly GCA_963833295.1. Classification (GTDB taxonomy): domain Bacteria; phylum Pseudomonadota; class Gammaproteobacteria; order Burkholderiales; family Casimicrobiaceae; genus CAIWHR01. Next base: position 84,310 of record CAWHXL010000003.1, read on the forward strand.
CGAACTGGTTGAACACGGCCTTGCGATGCGGGTCGGCCTGCCAGAACGCGCTCTTCGTGCCGGAGATGGTCACCGGGAACCAGCGGCCGAGCGAGCCTTCGACGTAGGGTTGGAGGTTCTCGTCCTGCATCAGGAACGCGACGAACTCCTTCGCCCGCTTCTTGTTCTTCGCGGCTTCGAAGATCACCCCGATCTTGACGGCGGCGCGGTAGACGAACTTCGAGCCGTCGGGCTTGTTCGGGAAGCCGGCGGTGGCGATCAGCTCGTCGTAGTTCTTCTTCGCCTGCGCGCGCTGCTCGGCGGTCAGCGTCGCGTTGTTGGCGTCGTCGAGCCACTTGGCGGCGATCGAGATCGTCGCGTTGTGCGTCATCAGGATCGTCTTGTTGTGGAACGACACGTTGTTGTCCGGGTCCTTCCACGACGTCGACGACGGCGGCGTGCAGCCGCGCGTGCGGATGCTCGTGTAGTCCTGCAGCGCGTTGACGAGGCCCGCCTTCACCTTGGGGTCGTCGACCAGCAGCTTGCCGTTGTCGTCGACCAGCTTGACGTTGTACGCGTCCATGAACGTCAGGAACGAGTAGAACGAGTCGCTCGAGTCGACGCCCATCGGCTGGCCGATCGCGTACGTGCGCTTGCCGGTCTTGGTGCGGTGCGCCGGCTGCACCTTGTCGCACCAGAAGTCCCAGTAGGCCTTCCACGTCGGTCGGGATGTCGGATTCCTTGAAGCCCGCCTCGGCCAGCATGTCCTTCCAGTACTGGATGTGCATCGTCTGCTGCTTCAGCGGAAACGCGTAGTACGCCTTCTTCTTGGTCTTGTCGTTGTACAGGTAGGCCGTCTCGAGCGTGTTCTTCAGGAACTTGTCCTTGATCGGCACGAAGATGTCGCTCAGATGTCCTCGAGCTTGCCTTCGTACGCCCACTTGCCCGCGACCTGGAAGTCGTAGACGTCGGCGTAGGCGACGTCCGGCGGGGTGCCGGCGTCGAGCGCGGCCACCGTCTTCGGGATCATGTCCTGCACCGGGTACTGCGACAGCTCGACCTTGACGCCGGTCTTGTCCTCGAATTTCTTGATCGCCGCGAACAGCGCGTCGTCCTCGGACTTGTAGAAGCCCCTGACCCACCAGACCGTGAGCTTCTCCTGCGCCATCGCCTGCGTCGACATGACGAGCGCCGACGCCGCGAACAGCGCGATGCCCAGTTTCGAAATCGTCTTCATCGAACTCCTCCTGTGGATCTGGTGCCTGCATCGGCGTTGCCGCCTCGTTTGTCCAATCCGCCCGCAGCGTAAGGGCTGGCCATTGGAGTGTCAACCGGCCCGGGAGCTACATCACCGCCCCGAGATACCAGGGCACGAATTCGCTCTGCCCGTAGCCGTGCCGCTCGCTCTTGCTCTTGGCGCCCGACGCCGTGTCGAGCATCAGCCGGAAGAGCTCCTCGCCGATCTCGTCGACGCTCGCCGTGCCGTCGGCGATCTCGCCGCAGTTGAGGTCGATGTCCTCTTCCTGCTTCGTCCACAGCGCCGTGTTGGTCGAGAGCTTGAGCGACGGCGACGGCGCGCAGCCGTACGCCGAGCCGCGGCCCGTCGTGAAGACGATCATGTTGGCGCCGCCGGCCACCTGCCCGGTCGCGGACACCGGGTCGTAGCCCGGCGTGTCCATGTAGACGAAGCCCTTCGCCGTCACCGGCTCCGCATATTCGTAGACGTCGACGAGGTTCGTCGTGCCGCCCTTCGCGACCGCGCCCAGCGACTTCTCGAGGATCGTCGTGAGCCCGCCCGCCTTGTTGCCCGGCGACGGATTGTTGTTCATCTCGCCCTTCTCGCGCGCCGTGTAGTCCTCCCACCACTTGATCCGCGCGATGAGCTTCTCGCCGACGGCGCGCGACACCGCGCGGCGCGTGAGCAGGTGCTCGGCGCCGTAGATCTCGGGCGTTTCGGACAGGATCGCGGTGCCGCCGTGCCGCACGAGCAGATCGACCGCCGCGCCCAGCGCCGGATTGGCGGTGATGCCGGAATAGCCGTCGGAGCCGCCGCACTGCAGGCCGACCGTGATGTGCGACGCCGGCACCGGCTGCCGGACGACGACGTTCGCGTGCGGCAGCATCTCGCGGACGATTCCGACGCCGTGCGCGATCGTCTTCGCGGTGCCGCCGGTGTCCTGGATGCTGAACGTGCGCAGCAGCGGGCCCTCCTTCAGGTTCTCGGCGCCGAACAGCGAGCTGATCTGGTTCGCCTCGCAGCCCAGGCCGACGACCAGCACGCCGGCGAAATTCGCGTGCCGCGCGTAGCCGCCCAGCGTGCGCCGCAGCAGCTTCATCCCGTCGCCGTGCGTGTCCATGCCGCAGCCCGAGCCGTGCGTCAGCGCGACGACGCCGTCGACGTTCGGGAACGCCGCGAGCGCGTCGCCGCGGAAGGCGTCGGCGATGCCGCGCACGACCGTCGCCGAGCAGTTGACCGTGGACAGGATGCCGATGTAGTTGCGCGTCGCCACGCGCCCGTCCTCGCGCACGATGCCCATGAACGTCGCCGGCGGGTCGACGAACTGCGTCGGCTTCACGTCGGCGCCGAACGCGTAGTCGCGATCGAACGCGCCCATCGCGAGGTTGTTGAGATGGACGTGCTCGCCCGGCGCGATGTCGCGGGAGGCGAATCCGATGATCTGGTTGTAGCGCCGGACCGGCGCGCCCGCGCGAAGGGCCTGGTCGCGACCTTGTGCCCCGGCGGAACGAGTCCGGCGACCGTGACGTTCTCCTCGGCGAGCAGCGTGCCGCCGACGAGCTGCGTCCGCGCGATGACGACGTCGTCGTTCGGGTGCAGGCGGATGGTGAGCGAGGTGCGTGTCAGCATGATGGCCGTTCCTTTCTCACGCGTGAACTGCGGCACGCGCGACGGCGCGCCGCTCGATCGCCGCGAAGTCCCAGTCGATGCCGAGACCCGGCGCCGACGGCGCGACCGCGTACCCGTCGGCGATCGCGAGCCGCGACGTCGTGAGGTCGTCGAGCTGCGGGATGTACTCGACCCAGGCGGCGTTCGGCACCGCCGCCGTCAGCGACACGTGCAGCTCCATCAGGAAATGCGGGCAGACCGCGACGTTGAACGTCTCGGCGAGGTGCGCGACCTTGAGCCACGGCGTGATGCCGCCGATGCGCGCGCACGTCGACCTGGACGATCGAGCACGCGTCGCGTTCGAGGTACTCGCGGAAATGCGCCGGGTGGTAGAGCGATTCGCCGACGGCGATCGGAATCGCCGTGTGCGCGGCGAGCTCGACGTGGCCCGCGAGATCCTCGGCCGGCAGCGGCTCCTCGAGCCAGGCGAGGCCGAACGGCTCGAACGCGCGCGCGCGCCGGATCGCCTCGGACACGCTGAAGCACTGGTTGGCATCGACCATGATCTCGAACGCGTCGCCGACGGCCTCGCGCACCGCGCCGAGCCGCGCGACGTCCTCGGAGACGTGCGGCTTGCCGACCTTGAGCTTCGCGCCGCGAAAGCCCTGCGCCTTCGCCTCGAGCGTCTGCTCGACCAGCGCTTCGACCGGACAGATGCAGCCAGCCGCCCTCGGTCGTGTAGACGGGGACCTTCGGCTGCGCGCCGCCGGCGGCCTTCCACAGCGGCAGGCCGGCGCGCCGGCAGCGCAGGTCCCACAGCGCGGTGTCGATCGCGGCGAGCGCGAGGCTGGTGATCGCGCCGACCGCGGTCGCGTGCGTGTGGAAGAAGAGGTCCTTCCAGATCGCCTCGATGCAATCGGGGTCGCGGCCGAGGAGCTTCGGCGCGAGATGGTCGCGCAGCAGCGCGACCACCGACGACCCGCCCGTGCCGATCGTGTAGGTGTAGCCGACGCCCTCGGCGCCGTCGTCGCAGCGGATGCGCACGATCGGCGTCTCCTGCGTGACGAACGCCTGGATCGCGTCGGTGCGCACGACCTTCGGCGGGAGGTCGACCTGCAGGATCTCGACCGATCGGATCGTGCCGCATGTCTACTTCGCGTAGAGGACGCCGGGCAGCCACAGCACCAGTTGCGGCACGTAGGTGATGAGCGCCAGCGTCGCGAGCAGCGGCCACAGCCACGGCAGCACCGCCCTCACCGTCGCCTCGAACGACAGCTTCGCCACCTTCTGCAGGACGAACAGCACCATCCCGACCGGCGGCGTCAGCAGGCCGATCATCAGGTTCAGCACCATGACCAGCCCGAAGTGGACCGGATCGATGCCGAGCTTGGCGATGATCGGCATGAACACCGGCACGAGGATGGTGATCGCCGCGATCGTTTCCATGAAGCAGCCGACGAACAGCAGGAAGATGTTGGCGAGCAGCAGGAAGACGTACGGCGAAGTCGGAGATCGACAGCACCCATTGCGCGATGGCGTCGGTGATCTGCGTCGTGGTCAGCACCCACGCGAAGATCGACGCGCTCGCGACGATGAAGAGCACGATCGCGGTGGTCTCGATCGTCTCCATCGAGACCTTGACCAGCATCCGCCAGCGACAGCGTCCGGTACCAGACGAAGCCGAGGAACAGCGCCCACGCCGACGGCCGCCACCGCCGCCTCGGTCGGCGTGAACAGGCCGCGTCGCCATGCCGCCGATCAGGATCACCGGCGTCAGCAGCGCCATGAACGCCTCGAACTTGAACACCTTGTCGGCGACCATCACGGCGATCAGCGGGAGTGCCGAAGCGCACGAGGCCGCCGAGCGTCTCGCTCCTGCGACCACAGGAAGTAGAGCACCACGGACGTGACCGCGATCGCGCCCGTCTCGAGGAACGCGCGGCCCATCCGCGGCCACGAGAACGCGATGTCGGCGCCGTACTTCCGCACGTGCGCGTAGTAGCCGACCATGATCATCATGAAGATCGCCATCACCGCGCCCGGGATGAAGCCGCCGGCGAACAGCTTGCCGATCGACGTGTTGGCCTGCACGCCGTAGATCACCATCGGCAGCGACGGCGGGATGATCGGGCCGAGCGTCGCCGACGCCGCGGTGATGCCGACCGCGAACTCGGTCGGGTAGCCGTGGTCCTGCATCGCCTTGATCTCGATCGTGCCGAGGCCGCCGGCGTCGGCGATCGCGGTGCCCGACATGCCGGCGAAGATCACGCTGCCGATGACGTTGACGTGGCCGAGGCCGCCCTTCAGCCAGCCGACCAGCGCCAGCGCGAAGTTGTAGATGCGGTTGGTGATGCCGGCCGAGTTCATCAGGTTGCCGGCGCAGGATGAAGAACGGCACCGCGAGCAGCGGGAAGCTGTCCACGCCGCCGACCATCCGGTGGACGACGGTGAGCGGCGGGATCGTGCCCGAGATCCAGATGTAGAGCAGCGACGCGATGCACATCGCGATGGCGATCGGCACGCCGGTCACCATCAGCGCGACGAACCCGCCGAGCAGGAGCGCTGTTCATGCGGAAGCTTCCGCCTCGCCGGGGCGCTCGAGCACGCTCCACCCCTGCCGCCAGTGGCGAACGCCGACCTGCACCGCGCGAAACGTCATCATCGCGAAGCCGAAGGCGACGAAGCCGTAGATGTAGCTCATCGGAAAGTCGACGACCGTCATCTTGAGGTTCTGCATCTTCGGCATCAGCAGCGACCGCGAGCCACGTCGCGTAGGCGAAGAACAGCGATGCGCACGACGTCGACGAACGTCGACAGCGCGCGCCCGACGGCGACCGGCAGCCAGCGATAGAGGAACTCGACGTGGATGTGCGTGTTCTTGCGCACGCCCATCGACGCGCCGACGAAGCAGACGACGATCAGCAGGTAGCGCGCGATCTCCTCGGTCCACGCCGCCGAGTCGGCCAGCACGTAGCGCGTGAAGAACTGGTAGAAGACGTCGAGCGCCAGCAGCCAGAACACGCCCAGCGTGAGCCAGTCCTCCCAGCCGTAGCCCGAGAGGTCGATCGGCTCGTCGATCGCGTGGAAGTGGCCCTCGGCGTCGAGGACGGGCCCGTCGGCGGGTACGGTTTCTCTGGCGTCGGTCATGCCCTCTCCGTTCGCTGGCCGTCGGCCTGTCGGGTCGCTCGCGCGGCGCCGCGCCCTGCGGGCCTTGGCTTCGCCCGCCGCATTCGCGCTCACTTGATCGCCACGATCCGGTCGTAGTCCTTCCGTTCGTAGCCCATCGACTCCAGCGTCGCGCTCTTCAGCACGGCGTCGACGAAGCTCTGCCGGTTGACGTTGACGATCTGCAGGCCCTTCTTCTTGAACTCGTCGACGAGCTCGGCCTCGCGCTTCTTGATCTGCGCGGTGGCGCGGTCGGCGGCCTCGCGCGTCACGTCGGTGAAGATCTTCTTCTCGTCGTCGGTGAGCTTGGTCCAGACGTGCGGCGCGATCTGCGTGGTCAGCCCGTCGACGATGTGGCTGGTCAGCATGATCGCCTTCTGCACCTCGTAGAATTTCTTCGCCTCGATCGTCGTCAGCGGGTTCTCCTGCGCCTCGACGGTGCCGTTCTGCAGCGCGAGGTACACCTCGGCGAAGGCGATCGGCGTCGGGTTCGCGCCGCAGGCTTTCGGGCGTCGCCATGTAGGCCGGAACGTCGGGCACGCGGATCTTCAGGCCCTTCATGCCGGCGCAGTCGGTGAACGGCCGGTTCGACGTCGTCTGCCGCGCGCCGTAGTAGGTATAGGCGGTGATCTGGATGCCGGTCTTCTCCCGGAAGCCCGTCGACCATCTCCGCGAACACCGGGCTCTTCGAGTACGCGATCAGGTGATCGGCGTCGCGGAAGATGAACGGGTAGTAGGCGATGCCGATGCGCGGGTAGCTGCGCGCCGCGAACGACGGCCCGCTGATGATCATGTCGACGGTGCCGAGCGCCAGGCCCTGGTTGATGTCGGTCTCCTTGCCGAGCGAGCTCGCCGGGAAGACCTGGATGTCGAACTTGCCGTTGGTGCGCTTCTTGATCTCGTCGGCGGCCCACACCGACTCCGTGTGGTACGGCTCGCTCGTCTCGTAGACGTGCGCCCACTTGAGCTTCTGTCTGCGCGGCGGCCGGACCGGCGGCGACGGTGGCGGCGACCGCGACCGCGCGGCAGTATCAGTTTCGCGAGCAAATGCATGACTCCTCCTTGAGAATTGAATCTGCGCGTGGTTCGCGCGACAGCGTGTTCGAACCGCACGCACCACCTGCACCTTGGTGCTCTGCGTCTTGTCCTTCGCGAGCTCGAACGCCTTGACGGCGTCCTGCAGCGGAAACTGTCCGGTCAGGAGCGGCCGCACGTCGACGCGCCGCGTCGACAGGTACCCGACCGCCCAGTCGAACTCGATGCCCCAGCGGAACGCGCCCGCAGAGGTCGAGCTCCTTCGCCATCAGCTCGTTGACGACGAACGGCAGCGGCTCGTGCGGCAGCGTGCCGACCTGCACGATGCGCGCGCCCTTCCTCGCGGCCGCGACGCAGGACTTGAGCGCCGCGAAGTTGCCCGACACCTCGAACGCGACGTCGAACTGCGGCGCGGCGAGCGCGCCGGCGTCGCGGTCGGCGCGGATCGTGCGATCGGCGCCGACCTCGCGCGCCTTCGCGAGCGGCCGGTCGAGGACGTCGCTGACGGTGACCTGCGCCGCGCCGGCGAGCCGCGCGGCCATCACGGTGAGGCAGCCGATCGTGCCGGCGCCGGTGATGAGCACCGACTTGCCGAGGAGATCGCCGGCGCGATTGACCGCGTGCAGCGCGACGGCCAGCGGCTCGGCGAACGCGAGCTCGCCCAGCGACACGTCGCCGGCGACCGGATAGCACTGCCGCTCGCCCATCACGAAGTATTCGCTGGAACATCCCCTGCACGTGCGGGAAGAGGCTCGCGCTGCCGAGGAACTTCATGCTGCGTGCACAGCTGCTCGCGGCCCTGCCGGCAGTAGTCGCAGCGGCCGCAGGCGTGCGACGGGCTGACCGCGACCTTGTCGCCGACCTTCGACGCGCGTGACGCCGGCGCCGACCGCCGCGACGACGCCCGACGCCTCGTGGCCCGGGATCAGCGGCTCGCGGATCACGAAGCTGCCGTTGCGGCCCTCGAAGTAGTAGTGGAGATCGGAGCCGCAGATGCCGCCGGCGCCCAGCCGCACCAGCACCTCGCCCGGGCCGACGTCGGGCGTCGTCGCGGATTCGATCCGCAGGTCTTCCTTCGCGTGAATCGTGCAGGCCAGCATGGTGTCGGTCCTCCTCGGGGTCTGGCGGGATCAGCGAAGGCTGTCCCAGCCCGTGGAGAATCGCTTGTACGCCTGGTTGAGGTGGCGCTGCATCGCGGCGCGCGCGCCCGGCGCGTCGTGCGCGGCGATCGCCTTGAGGACCGCGCGATGCTCGGCCATCGCCGCGGTCCACAGCGCCGGCGAGTCGTAGTGGTGCTCGAGCTGCTTGTAGAGCGGACCCGTGCGCTCTTCCCACAGCATCTTGACGACCGCGACCAGCGCGCCGTTGCCGGTCGCCTCGGCGATCGCGGACGTGGAACAGCCGGTCGCCCGCCAGCGGCTGCTTGTCGGCGTCGAACTCCCGCTGCATCGCGTCCAGCGCCTCCTCGATCGCGGCGACCTGCGCCTTCTTCGCCGATTTCGCGGCGAGCGCCGCGCACTCGCTTTCGATCACGTAGCGGGCGCGCAGCAGTTCGAACGGCCCGGCCTCGGCGTGCACGGCGGGCGGCTCCTCGCCATCGGCCTTCGGCGCCGGCCCCTGCACGTAGATGCCCGATCCGATCCGGACCTCGACCAGGCCCTCGACCTCCAGCGCGATCAGCGCCTCGCGCACCGACGGCCGCGACACGCCGAGCTGCTTCGCGAGATCGCGCTCCGGCGGCAGCCGCGCGCCGGGCAGAGTATTCGCCCGAGCGGATGAGGCCGCGGATCTGCTCGGCGATCTGCCGATAGAGCCGGCGGGGTTCGATGCTCTGGAAAGGCATGGGGCGAAGCGGGACTCGATGCGTCGCGGCCTGCGCGGCGCGCCCGCAGGCCGGGCCGGCGGCGGCCGTCCGGCGACGGCACTGGGACGAAGGCTAATCCGCGGCCCGCAATTGGTCAAGTGGTATTACCAATTTTCGGTCGACCCGGCGCCAGCAAGCCCGGGGCCGACACGGCCGTCCGCGCCAACGCGCCGCGGTCGTCGCGCGCGATCGCCGCTTCGCCGTCCCGGTCCGCCACGCCCCTCGCTCGATGCCCGCCACCACGATTGCCGCGATCCGCGCCACGCCGGTCACCGTGCCGCTCGAGGCGCCGATCCTGCACAGCAACGGCGCGCACTGGGGCCGCTTCGTGCGCACGATCGTCGAGGTCGAGACCGCCGACGGCTACGTCGGCCTGGGCGAGATGGGCGGCGGCGGCGAGGACGCCGCGCGCGCGTTCGCCGCGCTCGCCGACTACCTGCGCGGACACGACGTCTTCCGGCTCGAGGCGATGCGCTTCGCGATCTGCAACCCGACCGCGAGCCTCTACAACAACCGCACGCAGCTCCACGCGGCGATCGAGTTCGCCTGCCTCGACATCATGGGCCAGAAGCTCGGCGTGCCGGTGCACGCGCTGCTCGGCGGCAAGCTGCGCGACGCCGTCGAGTTCGCGAGCTACCTGTTCTTCCGCTACCACGACCCGGAAACGAGGCGCGGCGAGGTGCGCACCGCCGAGCAGCTCGTCGCGCACGCCCGCGCGCTGCAGGAAGAAGCACGGCTTCCGCGTGCACAAGCTGAAGGGCGGCGTCTACCCGCCGGCGCACGAGCTCGCCTGCTATCGCGCGCTCGCCGCGGCGTTTCCCGACGACCGCTTCCGCTACGACCCGAACAGCGCGCTGTCGCTCGCCGACGCGATCGATTTCGGCCGCGGCATCGAGGACCTCGCGCAACGACTACTTCGAGGACCCGGTCTGGGGCATGCCGCAGCTCGCGCGGCTCAAGGAGTTCGTGTCGATCCCGACCGCGACCAACACGGTCGTCGTCAACTTCGAGCAGCTCGCGGCGAACGTCGAGATGCGCGCCGTCGACGTCATCCTGCTCGACACGACGTTCTGGGGCGGCATCCGGCCCTGCATCAAGGCCGCCGGCGTGTGCGAGACGATGGGGCTCGGCGTCGCCGTGCACAGCTCGGGCGAGCTCGGCATCCAGCTCGCGACGATGCTGCACCTGGGCGCGGTGCTGCCGAATCTCGGCTACGCCGCCGACGCGCACTACCATCACCTGACCGACGACGTGATCGTCGGCGGCAGGATGAAATACGCGAACGGCGCGATCCGCGTTCCCGACGGCAACGGGCTCGGCGTCGCGCTCGACCGCGACAAGCTCGCGCGCTACCACGAGCTCTACCGCGAGCTGGGCGGCTACCCCTACGACCGCGACCCGGGACGGCCCGGCTGGTATCCGACCGTGCCCGAATCGCGACTGGGCCGACCCGTCGCGATCGCTGACGCCGCGCCTCGACGCCGTTGACGCGACGGCGTCGCACGGCTACGCAACTCACAACGAGAGGACGCGCAGCATGAGCGGACGGCTCGCAGGGCAAGACGGCGCTGATCACGGCCGCCGGACAGGGCATCGGCCACGCGACCGCGATGGCGATGGCGCGCGAAGGCGCGAAGGTCCACGCGACCGACGTCAATCCGAAGCTGCTGGAGAAGTACGCCGGCGTGCCGAGCGTCTCGACCGCACGTGCTCGACGTGCTCGACGATGCCGCGATCGCGCAAGCTCGCGGACGAGCTGCCGCCGCTCGACATCCTGTTCAACTGCGCCGGCTACGTCCACCACGGCACGATCCTCGACTGCACGCCGAAGGACTGGGACTTCAGCTTCAACCTCAACGTCCGCGCGATGTACGTGACGATCCGCTGCACGCTGCCGAAGATGCTCGCCAAGTTCGAGCGAGCGGGCCGCGGCTCGACCATCGTCAACATGAGCTCGATCGCGTCGAGCCTGAAGGGGCTGCCCAACCGCTTCGTCTACGGCGCGTCGAAGGCCGCGGTGATCGGCCTCACCAAGGCGGTCGCCGCCGATTTCGTGACCAAGGGCATCCGCTGCAACGCGATCGGGCCGGGCACCGTCGACACGCCGTCGCTCGCCGACCGGATCAACGCGTTCGCCGATCCGGTCGAGGCGCGCAAGATGTTCATCGCGCGCCAGCCGATGGGCCGGCTCGCGAAGGCGGAGGAGATCGCGCCGCTCGTCGTGTTCCTCGCGTCCGACGAAAGCGCGTTCATGACCGGTAACATGTACTCCTGCGACGGCGGCATGACCATCTGAGCCTGCAGGTCCCGTTCGATCCTCGGTTTCAGCAGCCTCGCCCTTCGGCAATCGTTCAACCAACCGAGGATGCAACCATGAAACTCGTACGCTACGGCCCCGCCGGCAAGGAAAAGCCCGGCCTCATCGACGCCGACGGCAAGCTGCGCGACCTGTCGCGCAAGGTCGAAGGACATCGACGCCGCGACGCTCGCGCCGGCGAAGCTGAAGGAGCTCGCGAAGCTCGATCCGAGGAAGCTGCCGCTGGTCAAGGGCCGGCCGCGGCTCGGCCCCTGCGTGGCGATGCCGTCGAAGTTCGTCGCGATCGGCCTCAACTACACCGACCACGCGAAGGAGACCGGCTCGCCGATCCCCGAGCATCCGGTCGTGTTCTTCAAGTCGACGACGTGCATCGTCGGGCCCAACGACAACGTGATGATCCCGAGGGACTCGACGCAGCTCGACTGGGAGGTCGAGCTCGGCGTCGTCATCGGCCGCACGGCGCGCTACGTCGACGGAGAAGGACGCGCTGAAGCACGTCGCCGGCTACTGCGTGATCAACGACGTGTCCGAGCGCGACTTCCAGCTGAAGAAGAGCGCGAGCCAGTGGAGCAAGGGCAAGGGCTGCGACACGTTCGGCCCGCTGGGACCGTGGCTCGTCACCACCGACGAGATCAAGGACCCGCAGAATCTCGACATGTGGCTCGACGTCAACGGCGTGCGCCGGCAGACGGGCAACACGAGGACGATGATCTTCGGCGTCGCCGCGCTCGTCGCCGACGTCTCGCGCTACATGACGCTGCTGCCCGGCGACGTGATCACGACCGGCACGCCGCCCGGCGTGGGCATGGGGATGAAGCCGCCGCAGTGGCTCAAGGCCGGCGACGTGATCACGCTCGGCATCGAGGGTCTCGGCGAGCAGAAGCAGAAGGTCGTCGCGTACAAGCGCGGGCGCTGACCGGCGAGGGAGAGGCCTCTCGCCCGATGCCCGAATGAGCCCCGACACCGCCAACCGCATCGAGGTCCTCTTCCCGGAGATCGATCCGTACGCCACGGGTCGGCTCGCGGTCGACGCGCGGCACACGCTCTACTGGGAGACCTGCGGCAACCCGGACGGCGTGCCGCTGCGTCTTCCTGCACGGCGGCCCCGGCGGCGCGTCGCTGCCGCACCACCGGCGCTACTTCGATCCCGTCGTTCTGGCGCATCGTGCTCTTCGATCAGCGCGGCGCCGGACGCTCGACGCCGGTCGCCGATCTCACGGACAACACGACGCAGCACCTCGTCGCCGACATCGAGCGGCTGCGCGAGCATCTCGGCATCGACAAGTGGCTGCTCTTCGGCGGCTCGTGGGGATCGACGCTGGCGCTCGCCTACGCCGAGGCGCATCCCGGAGCGCTGCCTCGGCCTCGTGCTGCGCGGGATCTTTCTCGCGCGGCCCGTCGAGCTCGACTGGTTCATGCACGGGATGCGCATGGTGTTCCCCGAAGCGTGGCGCGCCTTCGCCGAATTCCTGCCGGCCGCCGAGCGTGGCGACCTGCTCGGCAACTACTATCGCCGCCTCACCCACCCGGATCCGGCGGTGCACCTGCCGGCGGCGCAGGCGTGGGACCGCTACGAAGGCGCCTGCTCGACGCTGCTGCCGCCGCCCGAACCGTTGCCGAGCTTCGACGGCGACGCCTCGACGCTCGCGATCGCGCGGATCGAGGCGCACTACTTCGTCCACCGCGCGTTCCTCGCCGACGACCAGCTGCTCGCGAATCTCGGCCGGATCCGCCACCTGCCCTGCTCGATCGTGCAGGGCCGCTACGACATCGTCTGCCCGCCCGTCACCGCGGACACGCTCGCGCGCGCGTGGCCGGAGGCCGAGTACATCGTCGTTCCCGACGCCGGGCACTCGGTGCGCGAGCCGGGGATCGCGCGCGAGCTCGTCGCGGCGGTCAAGCGGATGCAATCGCAGGTCCGCCGCTGAGCGTTCCGACCTAACGGGACGAGGTCAACCCCCCTTCGTCGCGGACCCGGGATGCGGTGACGGCGAAATCGAGCCCGACCTCGTCGCCGATCAGCGGATACGCGAACGACATGCCGAACGCGCGCCGCGAGACGCGTCCGGTCACCGCCGCGTTGCAGTGGATGCGGCTGTTCACGGGATGCCTCGCGCATTCGAAGCGCGTGACGTCGAACCGCACCGGGTGCGTGACGCCGTGCATCGTGATCTCGCCGTCGACGGCGACGACCCGCGCGCCTTCGAACGCGAGCGCCGTCGAGCGGAAACGAATCTCGGGATATCGCTCGACATCGAACATGGCCTGGCTCTTCAGGAACGCGTCGCGAAGATCCCAGCCCGTGTCGACCGATCCCACCTCGACGACGAGGTCGATGCTCCCGGTGTTCTGCTTGGCTGTCGAGCACGATCGTTCCGCGCGTTCGTTCGAAGCGCCCGCGCTGCATCGCGATGCCGAACTGGGAGACCGCGAACCGCACGCTGGTGTGGTCGGAAACCACGTCGAACGTCGAGGCGTCCGCGCCGGCGTCGGCAAACACGGCGAGCATCAACATGACTGCGGCCCAGCGCGCTCTCATCGTCACCTCGCTCGTGCCCATTCGTGAAGGATCGGGGGATCGGGGGACCGGAGCCGACAGCGCCTGGAGCGTTGCCGCTCCACCGACCATCATCCGCAAACAGGCGTCCTGCGAACGCTATTCCGTCATTGCACGAACGGCGGAAGCACCATCCGGACGCGCACGACGACGTCGTTCGCGACGGCCTCGGTATCGGCCCACATGCCCTCGCCGATCCTGAACTCGAGGCGCTTCAGCGTGAACTGGCCTTCCGCGACGCTGTTGCCGGAGGCGTCCTTCCCGAGCGCGACGGGGATGACGACTTCCTTGGCGATGCCCTTGATCGACAGCGTGCCGGAGATCTCGTAACGGTCGCCGCCGAGGTCCTTCATTCCGGTCGACACGAACTTCGCGACCGGAAACTTCGCGGTGTCGAACCAGGTCGGCCGCCGCGCTTCGGCTTCGGACTCCTCGCTCGCAAGGTCGATGCTCGCGAGCTCGATCTCGAGCTCGGCCTTCGATTTCGCGAGCTCCTTCGGGCGGAAGTCCACGTTGGCCTTCCACTTGCGGAAACGGCCCTCGACGTTCGCGCCCATCTGCTTCGACACGAAACGGATTTCGCTCTTGTCGATGAGAACGCCCTGCGCAACCGCCCCGCCGGACGCGGCCATCAGCATCGCCGCAAGCGGGGGAATGAACGAACGAAACGGCTTCATGGCACGGACTCCTCTCCCGGCGCGGGCCGAACGGCAGCATTCGCCGGAGCACGTCGTCGCGGTCGACGAAATGGTGCTTGAGCGCCGCACCCGCATGGACAATGACCAGCGCGAGCAGCGTGAAGTTCAATGTGCCGTGAACCGCCTTGAGGACGGCGGCCAGCGCCTTGTCCTTCGGCACGAGGTCGGGAAGCGGGACGAGGCCGAGGTAGACGACCTGCACGCCGGTGGCCGAGCTGTAGATCCATCCCGACAGCGGAATCGCGAGCATCAGCGCGTAGAGCAGCGCATGCGTCGCCACCGCCGCGCGGTGCTGCCACCGGCATCGCCAGCGGAGGCCGCGGTGCGTGCAACGCCAGGCGAGCCGGGCGAGCGTCAGCAGGAACACCGTGATGCCGATCCACTTGTGATAGCCGTAGATCCGGAGCGTCTGCGGCGCGATCGGAAGGTCCACCATCCACAGCCGAGCGCGAATCCGCAAGAGATCAGCAGCAGCGCGAGCCAATGCAGCGCGATCGCGGTCCGCGTGTAGGTGACGTCGGCCGGTATAATCGGGCGGACTTCCGCCATGTCTGCCCCCCTGGATTCATCCGACGTTCCGCCGCGCGACGCGCCTTGGCGGCGGCGAGCGGCACGCCCGTTGCAGCACCGCGCAAACAATGCACGCGGAGCGCGATTCCGCAACCCGGCGATTGCGTGCGCGTGATCGCCGCCGCGGCGTTCGGCGCGGCGGTGGCCGGCGCGTCGACCGGCCACGCACAGGACCTGCCTGCGGGAACCGCCGCGATGCCTGCGATCGCGGCTTGCCGCCCGCCCCGGCGAAGCGTCCGAGGATCGGCCTCGTGCTCTCCGGCGGCGGCGCGCGCGGGCTCACCCACGTCGGCGTGCTCAAGGTGCTGGAGGAGCTGCGCGTGCCCGTCGACTACATCACCGCGACCAGCATGGGCTCGATCGTCGGCGGCCTCTACGCGTCGGGCATGTCGGCGGCGGAGCTGGAGCGGCTCGTCACGTCGCTCGACTGGCCGTCGTTCTTCTCGGACCAGCCGCCGCGACGCGAGCTCTCCGTCCGGCGCAAGCATCGAGGATGCCGTGCTACACGATCCCGCTCGAGCTCGGCTTCCGCGATTTTTCGGTCAAGCTCTCGACCGGCGCGCTCTCCGGCCAGAATCTCGAGATGCTGCTGCACGGGCTCACCTGGCGCCACGACGACATCGGCAGCTTCGACCGCCTGCCGATCCCGTTTCGCGCCGTCGCGACCGACATGGTCGACGGCAAGGCGGTCGTCTTCGACCGCGGCCCGCTGTACGTCGCGATGCGCGGCAGCATGTCGGTGCCGGGCGTCTTCGCGCCCATCGAGATCGACGGCAAGATCCTGGGCGACGGCGGACTCGTCAAGAACCTTCCGGTCGACATCGTGAAGGCGATGGGCGCCGAGGTCGTCATCGCCGTCAACATCGGCACGCCGCTGATGACGCGCGAGCAGCTGTCGTCGTTCGTCGGCGTCGCCGAGCAGTCGATCAACATCCTGACCGAGCAGAACGTGCGCGCGCAGCTCGCGCTGCTCGCCCCGCCGCGACGTGCTGATCACGCCCGACCTCGGCGAGCTGTCGATCGTCGATTTCGAGCAGGGCGAGCGCTTCATCGAGCTCGGCGAGAAGGCGGCGCGGGCGGCGGCCGACGCGCTCGCCCGGTACGCGCTGCCCGCCGACGCCTACGCCGCGTATCGCGACTGCGCTGCGCCGCCCGGCCGGCACCGGCCGACCCGCAGCTCGCGTTCACGGCATTCGCGGCACCGAGATCACGAATCCGGAGGTGCTGCAGGCGCAGGTCGGCCTCGTCCCGGGGCGAAGCTCGACCTCGAGTCCGCGCAGGAGCGAGATCGCCACGCTGTACGGCCGCGGCGACTTCGAGCGGATCGACTACCGGCTGATCGACGACACAGGGAACAGCGCGGCATCGAGTTCGTCGTCTCCGAGAAACCGTGGGGTCCGAATTTCCTGCAGTTCGGCGTCGGCTTCACGACGGACATGCAGGGCGACAACACGTTCGGCCTGCGGGTGCGCCACAAGCGCGTCTGGCTGAACTCGCTCGGCGCGCAGTGGGTCAACGACCTCGAGGTGGGCACGACGATGCTCTGCGCACCGAGTTCTACCAGCCGCTCGACCTCGACCAGACGCTGTTCGCGTCGGCCTACGGCCGCATCGGCAGCGCGCCCGCAGGACGTCTTCCGCGAGGGGCGCAAGGTCGCCGAGTACGACGTGCTCGACGAACGCGCCGGCGTCGACCTCGGCTACGCGCTCGGGAACTGGGGCGAGCTGCGCGTCGGCCCGCAGTTACGTCCACCAGCGCGCCGACCCGACGGTGGCGCCGCCCGACGTTCCCGGTGACGACGGATCGACGAGTGGGGATCGCGCTGTCTCGGCGCGCGTCGACACGCAGGACGACGCGTTCTTCCCGCGCCACGGCCTGCGCGCTGCCGTGTCGGCGTTCACCGGGACGCAGCGGCAGGACGACGCGGACCGCAACGTGCACGCGCGCCGAGCTCGACGTCCGACCAGTCGATCCCGCTGGGCGAGCGCGACGCGCTCAATCTCGCCTTGCGCGTGCGGCGGGGCGACCAGCCTTCGACCCGACGCTCGCTCCAGCAACTTCCATCTCGGCGGATTCCTCGAGCTCTCCGGGCTGCGCACCGGCGAGCTGCGAAGGCGCCTACGTCGGCCGCGGCCGCGTCGTCTATCTGCACCGGATGGGCACGCTGCCCGTGTTCGGCAACACGTACTACGCGGGCGGCTCGCTCGAGATCGGCAACGTCTGGCAGCAGCGAAGCGCCATCTCGCTCGGCGACACCTACAAGGCCGGCAGCGTGTTCTTCGCCGCCGACACGCCCGCTCGGTCCGTTCTACGTCGCCTGGGGCCACACGTCGCGCGGCGACTCCACGTGGTACCTGCTGCTCGGGCGCCCATGAGCACGGCGAGTCGAGGCGGCCACGGCATGAGCGCCAACGCCGAGTGGCTCGATCGCAGCCGCCGCGCCGTCTGGCATCCGTGCACGCAGATGAAGGTGCACGAGACGCTGCCGCTCGTGCCGATCGCGCGCGGCGAGGGCGCGTGGCTCTACGATTTCGACGGCCGCCGCTACCTCGACGCGGTCGAGCTCGTGGTGGGTGAACCTCTTCGGCCACGCGAACCCGCGGATCAACGCGGCGATCGCGGAGCAGCTCGGGGAGCTCGAGCACGTGCTCCTCGCCGGCTTCACGCACCGGCCGGTCGTCGAGCTCTCCGAACGGCTGGCGGCGCTCGCGCCCGGGGCCTCGGCCACGCGTTCTACGGCTCCGACGGCGCGTCGGCGACGGAGATCGCGCTCAAGATGGCGTTCCACTACTGGAGGAACCGCGGGCGCCCGGAAAGACCGGCTTCGTCTCGCTCGCCGGCAGCTATCACGGCGAGACGCTCGGCGCGCTCTCGGTCACCGACGTGCCGATCTTCCGCGACACCTACGCGCCGCTGCTCATGCGCAACGCGACGGTGCCGTCGCCGGATGCGCGCGGCGCCGCGCCCGGCGAATCGCGCGCGCGACGTCGCCGAGCGCGCCGCGCGCGCGCTCGACGCGCATCTCGCCGAGCACCACGCGACGACCGCCGCGCTCATCGTCGAGCCGCTGGTGCAGGGCGCGTCCGGCATGGCGATGTACGACCCGCACTACCTCGTCGCGCGCGCGCGAGCTCTGCACGCGCTACGACGTGCTGCTGATCGCCGACGAGATCATGACGGGATTCGGCCGCACCGGCACGCTGTTCGCCTGCGAGCAGGCGCACATCGCGCCGGATCTCCTGTGCCTGTCGAAGGGCATCACCGGCGGCTACCTGCCGCTGTCCTGCGTGCTCTCGACCGACGCGGTCTACGATGCGTTCTACGCCGACGACGTCGCGCGCGGCTTCCTGCATTCGCACTCGTACACCGGCAATCGCGCTCGCGTGCCGCGCCGCGCTCGCGGTGCTCGACATCTTTCGCGACGACGACGTGATCGCCGCCAACCGCGCCACGGCCGCGCGGTGGACCGCGCTCGCGGCGCCGCTCGCCGCGCATCCGACGGTCCGCAATTTCCGCCAGTGCGGAATGATCTGGGCGTTCGAGGTCGACACCGACCGCGCCGACTTCGCGCGCTGGTGCTTCGCCGAGGGGCTCGCGCGCGAGCTGCTGCTGCGGCCGATCGGCCGCACCGTCTACTTCATGCCGCCGTACGTCGTGACCGACGACGAATTCGCGCTGCTCGTCGGCGCGCACGCGGCGAGATCGTCGATGCGCGCCTGAACGCCGGACCGGCTCGCTGCCCGCGCGGCGCCGGCTCGCGCTGCGCGGCGGCGCTGGCGCTCGTCGCGATGGCCGGCGCGCAAGCGACGCCGCGTTGCCGCGACCCGGTCGAGCGCGCGTTCCTCGACGCCGGCATGCCGCTCGGCGCCGTCGGCGTCGTCGTCCAGGAGCGGACGGGCCGGCGGCCGCTGTTCGCGCAGACAGCCGGACCGCGCCGTTCAACCCCGCGTCGGTGATGAAGCTCGTCACGACGTTCGCGGCGCTCGAGCTCCTCGGCCCGGACTATCGCTGGAAGACCGAGGCGTACCTCGACGGCCCGCTCGACGGCGGCATGCTGCGCGGCGACCTGTCCTGAAGGGCACGCGGCGACCCGAAGATCACCCTCGAGCAGTGGCAGGCGTTCATGGCGACGCTGCGCGCGCAACGGGCTCGCCGGCGATCGACGGCGACCTCGTGCTCGACCGGTCGTTCTTCGCGCCGATCGCCCACGACCCCGCCGCCTTCGACGGCGAGCCGCTCAAGCCCTACAACGTCGGCCCCGACGCGCTGCTCGTCAATTTCAAGTCGGTGCAGCTTCGCCTTCGCGCCGACCGCGCCGGCCGACGCGGTCGAGCGTCGGGTCGAACCCGCCGCTCGCGCAGCATTGCGCGTCGGCGCCGCCGCCGCGGCTCGCGACGGCGACTGCGGCGATTGGCGCGCGAGCCTCGGCGCGGCGTTCGTCGACCGCGGCACGCGCGCCGACGTCGCGTTCACCGGCCGCTATCCGGCCTCCTGCGGCGAGCGCGAGTGGTGGGTGTCGCTGCTCGACCACCCCGCGTACGTGCACGGGATGTTCGACACCTACTTCCGCGCGGCGGGCGGACGCTTCGCCGGCGGCTGGAAGAACGGCGTGGCGCCGGCGCGACGCGAGCCCGTTCGCGACGCTCGAATCGCCGCCGCTGTGGGACATCGTCCGCGACGTCAACAAGCTGTCCAACAACGTGATGGCGCGGCAGCTGTTCCTGACGCTCGCCACGGCGAACGCGCCGCCGCCGGCGACCACCGCGCGGCGCGACCGACGACCGTGCGGCGCTGGCTCGCGCGGCGCAAGCTCAGGCATGCCGGAGCTCGTGCTCGAGAACGGCTCCGGGCTCTCGCGGCGCGAGCGGATCAGCGCCGGCAGCCTCGCGCGACTGCTGCTCGCGGCCGACGCGAGCGCGGTCCGCGAGGAGTTCGCGAGCTCGCTCGCGGTCGCGGCGATGGACGGCACCGTGCAGCGCCGCTTCCAGAACGGCAGCGTCGCCGGGCAGGCGCTGCTCAAGACCGGAACGCTCGACGGCGTGCGCGCGCTCGCCGGCTACGTGATCGACGGCGACGGCCGGCGCTTCGTCGTGGTCGCGATCGTCAACCACGCGAACGCGGCGCGGGCGCAGGCGGCGCTCGACTTCCTCGTGCAGTGGGTCTATCGCAACGCCGCCACGTGGACGCCGCCGGCGCGCTGACGGCCGCGCGAGGCCGGCCGGTCACATCCCCGGGACCGGCTTGTTGTCCTTGAACAGCAGGTAGCCGCGGATCACGCGGTAGAGCACCCAGATCGACGCCACGGCCCAGATCAGGAATCGCGATCGGGATCCCGATCAGGACGATGCCGAGCACGAGCAGCACCAGCCGCCGATCACGCCCCACAGCAGCGAGAACCAGAACGTGCGGATCAGCCAGCGCAGGTGCGACGCGACCCAGGTGCCCTGCGCCTCGTCGCGCTTCACGTAGCGACGATGACGCCCGCGATGCCGACGATCCCCATCAGCGGCGCGACGACGTGGAAGCCCGGACGAGATGAGCGCCGACGACCGCGGCGGCGCCGAACAGCGCGTAGGCGAGCAGCGCGCCGGACACCGGCGGCGTTGGGGAGCGCGTTCGACCCGGCGCGTTCGGGGCGGGGAATTCGGCCATCGTGTCACCTCCAGAAGCGGGAGTCGCCGATGCATCCGGCGTCCGCGACCGCAATGATGGAGCCGTCGCCACGCACGGTTTCAACCGGCGCGCGACGAAATGCGGATCGGGAGGGCCGTGCGGACTGCAAGGCGCGATCAGTAGCGGCGGCCGTCCTTGTGCGCGGCGAACGACGCCGTTCTCGTCCTCGCCCCACATGAGGTCGTCGTCCGGATAGAACGCGTTGTCGCCCTCGATCCGGTTGCCGACCTCGAGGTACGTCGCCGGCGCCGCGCTCCGGTTGACGAAGTGGTGCGCGTCCTTCTTCCCGGCCGGATAGCCGGCGCACATTCCCGGCCCGCAGCACCTGCTCGCCGTCGTTGGTGACGAGCACGACCTCGCCCGAGAGCACGTAGACGAACTCGTCGTCCAGCGTGTGCCAGTGGCGCAGCGCCGATTGCCCGCCGGGCCCGAGCGTGACGAGATTGACGCCGAACTTGGTGAGCCCGCACGCGTCGCCCAGCCTGCGCTTGGCGCGCTCGCCCATCCGCGAGCGGAACGGCTCCGGATAGCCCGAGCCGCGCTGCTCGGGGACGGCAGCCGGGTCGACGCGGGGAGCTTCATCATGGCGGCGCAGCGGGTCGACAACGGGGAGCGGCAATTATGCACCGGGTCGTCGCGCAAGCGCAGTTGCGGCGAGCCTATAATTGACCGTAGTTCCTGGCGCGCCCCCGGTGGGACGCGCCGCCCCGCAAGGAGGCTTCACCATGACCGACAGCACCGAAAACGCCCGCGACAAGCTCGTCGACGACTTCTCCGCCGTGCTCGCCGAAGCGGAGGAGATGCTGAAGCGCGCCGCGACCGAAACCGGCGACAAGGCCCGCGACCTGCGCTCGCAGGTCGAGACCAAGCTGCTGCGCGCCAAGCTGCGCCTGCAGGAGATCGAGGGCCAGGCCGTCGACCGCGCCAAGGCCGCCGCGCGCGCGACCGACGACTACGTGCACGACAATCCGTGGCAGGCGATCGGCATCGCCGCGGCGGTCGGCGTCGTCGTCGGCCTGCTGATGAACCGCCGCTGATGACGCGCTCGCCGTGAGCGACGGCACGCCCGGCGGATCTTCGCGCGGCCTGCGCGGCGCGCTGGGCGCGCTCGGCGCCGCGCTGCTCGGGCTGCTGCACACGCGGCTCGCGCTCGCCGCGGTCGAGTTCGACGAGGAGCGCGATCGCACGTCGCGCGCATGGTCATCGTCCTCGTCGCGGTTCTCGCCTTCGCGTTCGCGTTGTTCGGCGCGTCGGCGCTCGTCGTCGTCGCGTTCTGGGATACGAACCGGATCGCGGCGCTCTGCGGCGTGACGCTCGCCTACCTCGCGATCGGCCTCGTCGCGCTGTGGCGGCTTTCGGTGCTCGGAAGGACCGACGCGCCGCCGTTCGCCGCGACGCTCGCCGAGCTCGAGCGCGACCGCGCGTGGCTCGCCGGCAAGCCCGGGGACGACAAGTGACGAGCGCGCGTCGCATCGAGCTCGCCGAGCGGAAGGCGCTGCTCGCCGCCCGTGCCGAGCTCGACCGGGCGCGGGTGCCGCTCGCCGTCCACGAAATCAAGGCGATCGTCGCGCCGGGCTCCGCAGCCGATCGCGCGGCGCGGTACCGGCCGGTCGCGACGATGCTCGTGTCCATCCTGGGCCCGTCGGTAGGAGCGTCGCGCTTCGCGCGCTGGCTGCGCATTGCGGGGATCGCGCTCGCGGCGCTGCGCATCGCGCGCAGCTGGAAGTAGCCGGAAGGGGCAATCGCGATCCTCAAAGCCCGAGCTCGCCCCACAGCGCGTCGACGCGCGCCTTGACCGCCGGCGTCCATCGCGATCGGCCGGCCCCACGCGCGCGTCGTCTCGCCCGGCCACTTGTTGGTCGCGTCGATCCCCATCTTGCTGCCGAGTCCCGACACCGGCGACGCGAAGTCGAGATAGTCGATCGGCGTCGATTCGACCAGCAGCGTGTCGCGCGCCGGATCGACGCGCGTGGTGATCGCCCAGATCACCTCCTTCCAGTCGCGGATGTCGATGTCGTCGTCGGTGACGACGATGATCTTCGTGTACATGAACTGGCGCAGGAAGCTCCAGACGCCGAACATCACGCGCTTCGCGTGGCCGGGGTACTGCTTCTTCAGCGACACGACGGCGAGCCGGTACGAGCAGCCTTCGGGCGGCAGGTAGAAGTCGGCGATCTCCGGAAACTGCTTCTGCAGCAGCGGCACGAACACTTCGTTCAGCGCCACGCCCAGCACCGCCGGCTCGTCGGGCGGCTTGCCGGTGTACGTCGAGTGGTAGATCGGATCGCGGCGCATCGTGATCCGCTCGATCGTGAACACCGGGAAAGCGCTCGACCTCGTTGTAGTAGCCGGTGTGATCGCCGAACGGGCCCTCGACCGCGGTCTCGTAGCCGGTCGGATCACCGGCGTCGGGCCGGATGAAACCCTCGAGCACGATCTCGGCGGACGCCGGCACCTAGAGCCCGTGCGTGATGCACTTGACGATCTCGGTGCGCGCGCCGCGCAGCAGACCCGCGAACTGGTACTCGGACAGCGTGTCGGGCACCGGCGTCACGGCGCCGAGGATCGTCGCCGGGTCGGCGCCCAGCGCGACCGCGACCGGAAACGGCTCGCCCGGCGAGGCCAGCGCGTGATCGCGGAAGTCGAGCGCGCCGCCGCGATGGGCGAGCCAGCGCATGATCACCTTGTTCGGCGCGATCACCTGCTGCCGGTAGATGCCGAGGTTCTGCCGCGTCTTGTGCGGCCCGCGCGTCACGGTGAGGCCCCAGGTGATCAGCGGGCCGACGTCGCCCGGCCAGCAGGTCTGCACCGGCAGGCGCGCGAGATCGACGTCGGCGCCTTCCCAGACGATCTCCTGGCACGGCGCGGAGCACCGCTCCTTCGGCGCCATGTTCATCACCTGCATGAACACCGGCCGCGTGTTCTGCCACGCGTCCTTCAGGCCCTTCGGCGGCTCGGGCTCCTTGAGGAACGCGAGCAGCTTGCCGATTTCGCGCAGCGCCGCGACCGACTCCTCGCCCATCCCCAGCGCGACGCGCTGCGGCGTGCCGAAGAGGTTGCCGAGCACCGGAATCCGCGTGCGCCCCCCCCATCGAAGCCCTTCGGCTTCTCGAACAGCAGCGCCGGACCGCCCGCCTTCAGCACGCGGTCGCAGATCTCGGTCATCTCGAGCCGCGGGTCGACCTCGGCGCGGATGCGCTTCAGCTCGCCGCGGCGTTCGAGTTGCGCGAGGAAATCGCGGAGGTCGGCGTATTTCATGGAACCGGAATCCGATGGAGGTCGCTTCGACCCGGACGCACAGTTTACCGTGCGCTCGACACGGCGCGGGGCCGCGTCTTACTCGCGCCGATCGGGGCGCCTCGTTCGGCTCGGGGGCACGCCGAAGCGTTTTCGTCACGGCCACGTCGATTGGGCGTCGACTGCGCCCGGTTACGCCAGCGGCGGCATGGACATTTCGCGGCTGACCCTGCCCGCGGGATTGACCTGCCCGCGATGAGTTCACCGGGCGCGCCGGCACGCTAGCCAGCGTGCGCCTTCAGGGCAGCGAACATCATTTGCGTGCGGCGTGCGCCGGTACAATGCCGCATGCCGACCGACCTTGCTTCAAGCGACGCGCGCTTCGTCGGCGCCCGCCGCATCGTCTTCGGGATCGTGCTCGCGAGCTACGTGCTGTCGTTCTTCCATCGGACGGCGCCCGCGGCGATCGCCGGCGAGCTGACGCGCGCGTTCGCGATCAACAGCGCGGTGCTGGGCACGCTCGCCGCGACGTACTTCTACGTCTACACGCTGCTGCAGATTCCGGTCGGCGTGCTCGCCGACACGCTGGGGCCGCGGCGCATCGTGTCCGCGGGCTCGGTCGTCGCCGGGGTGGGCTCGCTGCTGTTCGCGCTCGCGCCGACGTGGGAGGTCGCGGCGGTCGGGCGGACGCTGGTCGGCGTCGGCGTCTCGGTCGCCTTCATCGCGCTCCTCAAGATCAGCGCGGTCTGGTTCCCGGCGAACCGCTTCGCGACGCTCAACGGCGTCACGATGTTCGCCGGCAACCTGGGCGCGGTGATCGCCGGCGCGCCGCTCGCCTGGATCGTCACGCAGGCGTCGTGGCGCACCGTGTTCGTCGGCCTCGCCGTGCTGTCCATCGCGCTCGGCGTCGCGACGTGGCTGCGCGTGCGCGACCGTCCCGAGGAGCTGGGATTCGCGCCGGTCAACGCCCCCGCGGCGGCGGGCGCCGTCGCACCGCCGCACTGGACGCAGGCGTTGGGCCGCGTGCTCGCGAATCCGGCGACGTGGCCGGGCTTCTTCGTCAACGTCGGCATCGGCGGCAGCTATCTCGCCTTCGCCGGCCTCTGGGGCGTGCCGTATCTCGAGCAGGCGTACGGGATGACGCGGGTCGTCGCCGCCCAGCACACGAGCCTGCTGCTGCTCGGCGTGGCGTTCGGCGCGGTCGTCGTCGGGATCCTGTCCGATCGTCTGCGCAACCGCCGCGGCGTGATGCGCGTCTACGCGGCGCTGTACGCGCTGTCGTGGCTGCCGTGGGTGCTGCACGTGCAATGGCCGCTTGCCGGCACGCTCGCGTGGTTCGCGCTGATGGGACTGCTGATCCCGGGATTCACGCTGACGTGGACGGTCGCCAAGGAAGTGAACCACCCGGCGCATTCGGGCATCGCGACGTCGGTCGTCAACGTCGGCATCTTCCTCGGCACCGGCATCCTGCAACCGCTGGTGGGCTGGGTGCTCGACCGGGGACGCGCGGCGGGCGACGTCGCGGGCGCGTGGGACAGCGGGATCCTGCTGCTCGCGGGCGCGGCGGCGTTCGGGGCGTCGATGACGTTGTTCGTGCGCGAGAGGGCCCGGCCAGCGTGAATCGGAGGCCGACGGCTCGCGACGGCGCGAAGATCAGAACAGCCCGACGACCTTGCCCTCCGGCGGTGAGGTCGATCTTCGCCGCCGACGGCTCCTTCGGCAGGCCGGGCATCGTCATCACGTCGCCGCAGACCATCACGACGAATTCCGCGCCGGCGGCGAGCCGCACCTCGCGGATGTTGACGACGTGGCCCGAGGGCGCGCCGCGCAGCAGCGGGTCGGTCGAGAACGAATACTGCGTCTTCGCGACGCAGACCGGGTAGTGACCGTAGCCTTCGGTCTGCAGCTTCCTGATCTGCGCGCGCACCTTGCTGTCGGCGGTGACCTCGGAGGCGCCGTAGATCTTCGTCGCGACCTTGTGCATCTTCTCCCACAGCGTGTCGGCGTCGTCGTAGACGAGCCGGAAATCCGCCGGCACGCGCTCGATCACGTCGACGACCGTCCGCGCGAGCGCCTCGGCGCCGGCGCCGCCGTCGGCCCAGTGCCTGGCGACGACGACCGGCGCGTCGTGATGCGCGATCTTCTTCTTCAGGAGCGCGATCTCGGCCTCGGTATCCGACGTGAAATGGTTGATCGCGACGACGCAGGGCAGGCCGTAGTGATTGCGGACGTTGTTGATGTGGCGCTCGAGATTGGCGACACCCTTCTCCACCGCCGGCAGGTTCTCGCGCGTGAGCTCCTTGACGTCGACGCCGCCGTGGAACTTGAGCGCGCGGATCGTCGCGACCAGCACGACGAGGTCGGGCCGCAGCCCGGACTTCCGGCACTTGATGTCGATGAACTTCTCGGCGCCGAGATCGGCGCCGAAGCCCGCTTCGGTGACGACGTAGTCGGCGAGCTTCAGCGCGGTCTTGGTCGCGATCACCGAGTTGCAGCCGTGCGCGATGTTGCCGAACGGGCCGCCGTGGATGAACGCCGGATTGTTCTCCAGCGTCTGCACGAGGTTCGGCATCAGCGCGTCCTTGAGCAGCACCGTCATCGCGCCGTGCGCGTCGAGATCGCGCGCGTGCACGGGCTGCTGGTCGCGCGTGTAGCCGACGACGATCTTGCCGAGCCGCTCCTTCAGGTCGGCGAGCGATTCGGCGAGACAGAAGATCGCCATCACCTCGGAGGCGACGACGATGTCGAAGCCGTCCTGCCGCGGAAAGCCGTTCGCGGGACCGCCGAGGGCCACCGTGATGTCGCGCAGCGCACGGTCGTTCATGTCGACGACGCGCTTCCACGTGATGCGGCGCACGTCGATCCCGAGCGCGTTGCCGTGATGGATGTGATTGTCGAGCAGCGCGGCGAGCAGGTTGTTGGCGACGCCGATCGCGTGGAAGTCGCCGGTGAAGTGCAGGTTGATGTCCTCCATCGGCACGACCTGCGCATAGCCGCCGCCGGCGGCGCCGCCCTTCATCCCGAAGACGGGCCCGAGCGAGGGTTCGCGCAGGCAGACGGCGGCCTTCCGGCCGATGCGGTTCAGCGCGTCGCCGAGGCCGACGGTGGTCGTCGTCTTGCCCTCGCCCGCCGGCGTCGGGCTGATCGCGGACACGAGGATCAGCTTCCCTTCCGTGCGCGCCGGCACGCCGGCGAGCCAGTCGAGCGAAATCTTCGCCTTGGTGCGCCCGTAGGGCACGAGCGCGTCGTCGGGGATCGCGAGGCGCGCGGCGATCTCGCCGATCGGAAGCAGGCTTGCCCGCTGGGCGATCTCGATGTCGGTCAGCATTGCGGGTTCTCCAGGTGGATGGGAGCCAGGCCTTCCGGCGGGAGGCGCCGCCGTCCGTTCAGGACGCGCGCGCGGGATTCAGATGACGGGATTCGCACCGCCGTCCATCGGCACGATCGCTCCGGTGACGTAGCTCGCCGCATCGGACGCGAGGAAGAGCGCGACGCGCGCGACTTCCTCGGGCGTCCCGAGCCGGCCGAGCGGGATTCGTTCCTGCGTACGCTTCAGCAGTTCCTGTTCGGCGAGCCCGGTCATCCTCGCCTCGGCGCGCAGGCCTTCCTCGACGCGGCCGGTCAGCGTGGCACCGGGATTGATCGCGTTGATGCGGATGCCCTTCGGCGCGAAGGCGGCGGCGAGGCCGGCCGTCGCGAGCATCAGCGCGGCGTTCGCGGCACCGCCGGGCAGGTGGACGGGATTCGCGACCTTGCCGCCGGAGCCGATGATGTTGACGATCGCGCCGCGGCCGCGCGCGGCCATCCGCTTCAGCACCGCGTCGAGCGGATGGATGTAGCTGAAGTACTTCGCGTCCATCGCCGCGTGCCACGCGCCGGCGTCAGACTCCGGCGGCGCGTAGCGGCGCGCGGCGCCGGCGGAGTTGACGAGGACGTCGATCGCGCCGACGTCGCGCTCGATGTCGTCGACCATCCGCGCCGCCTGGCCGGCGTGGACGAGATCGGCGACGACGGCGCGCGGCGCGTGGCGCGTCGCCGGAAACGTCGCGAGCGCCGCGGCGAGATTCGCGGCGCTTCGCGACACGAGCACGACGCGCGCGCCTTCGCGGGCGAACGCCACGGCGCAGGCATAGCCGATGCCCTTGCTGGCGCCGGTGACGACGACGATCTTGTCGTTGAGGGCGAGGTCCATGGGTTGTCCAACGATGGCGAATTATTGTTCGGGTTCGGCCGTCGGCGCCGGCCGGGCTGCACAACGGTCACCGATCGCGCATCGTAGCAAATCCGGTCCGGAAATTCGCGTCCCGTCGATCACCGGTTGCCGGTCGCGGATGCCCGAGGTCGATCGGCTCCGTTTCCCGCTTCCCGCAGATGTGCGTGGAGAAACGCCTCGAGTCGCACGTAGGCATCGGCGCGCACCACGGGATTCGGCGCGACGGTCACGCCCTTTCCCGGATGGACGCCGTTCGGCACGTCGAGGCGCCGCTGCGGCTGCCCTGTCGGCCCGTCGAAGCCATGATAGGTCTCCGGGTAGACGGTGATCTTCACCGGCTCGCCGGCAGCCGGACATCCGGTGGGCCAGGTCGACGCACGGTCCCGGCGCCGTCCAGTCGTCGCTGCCGGCGATGAAGAGGCGCAGCGGCGCTGCGACCGCGTATTCGTCCCTGCCGCGAAGCGACCCGACGCAGCCCGGGTAGAACGCGACGCCCGCGCGAAAGTACGGCAACGATGGCACGCGCGTGCGCCATCCGGCGACCGCGGGCTGCCGCGTATCGAGCACCGCGAGCACCGCGCTGCCGCCGTGCGACCAGCCCAGCACCGCGACGCGGTCCGGCGCCACGTCGGCACGCGCCTGGAGGAACGCGAGCGCGCCCTGCGCGTCGAGGCGCCGGTTCGTCTCCGTGATCGTGCGCCGGCGATTCTCGACCGTGCAGATCTCGTCGCGGCCGCGCACGCGAAAGCTGTCCGGGAACAGCACGATGTAGCCTTCGCCGACCAGGAGCTCCGCCATCGCCTGGTGCCGCAGCGACAGCTGGTCGCGCCGCGACCGCGACGTGCTGTACATGCCGCCGCAGCCGTGGAGCGCGACGACCGCCGCCTGCGGCACGTCACCGGGGCCCTCCGGCCGGAACAGCAGCGCATCGATGCGCACCGGCGCGCCCGTCGCGGGATCGCGATCGAGGGAGTCGAACGTGACGCGCTCGGGGACGAGCGTCGCGCCCGTCGCGCCACCGCAGAGGATCAGCAGCGGCAGCCAGGCGAGCCACGCCCGCGCGACGCGCGCCATCGCTCGCCGTTCAGCGCGCCTCGCGCAGGAATTCGCGGACCGGCCGCCACGCCGCGAGCTTCTCGGCGAACGGCCGCGTGTACGCCGGCGACGACGAGGGCAGCACCAGCGTCGCGATATCCGGCGTCGCGCCATGCGGGCAGCGCGCGCGCGGCGGTCTTGCCGTTGAAGCAGACGAGCGCGACCGCCGGCGCGGTACGACGCACCCGACCGACGTCGCCGCGCTCGGCCATGCGGATCGCACCGTCGAGGCTGCCGCGGCGCTGGCAGGCGACGATCGTGTCCCACAGCCCGATTCCGTTCGCGCGCAACCGGGCGAGCCGCTCGACGTACGGCAGCGCCGCCAGCGGCACGTCGATCAGCGCGCCCACGAGCGGCCAGAAATGATTGCGCGGATGCGCGTAATACTGTCGGGCGGCGAGCGACGCCTCGCCGGGAAAACTGCCGAGGATCAGCACGCGCGTGTCGGGGCCGACGACCGGCGGCAGGCCGCGTTTGCGTCCACCGCGCTCGGCAGGACGGGTGCGCTCGATCACGGCGACAGCACGTATCGTCAGAATACCCGCGGCCACGCCGCGTAGCGCATCGCGTAGTCGAGCACGATGCCGGCGAACACGGCGAGACCGATCCAGTGATTGTGCAGGAACGCCCTGAAGCAGCCGTCGCGTTCGCGATGCCGTATCAGCGTCCAGTGGTAGACGGCACAACCGAGCGCGACGGCGAGCCCCGCGTAGTACGGCGGCCCCATGCGCAGCCAGTGTCCCGACGACCGCCATTCCCGCGAGGTAGATCGCGTAGCAGAGCATCACCGCGGCGACGTCGAACCGCCCGAAGGCGATCGCCGACGTGCGCAATCCGAGCCGCAGGTCGTCGTCGCGATCGACCATCGCGTATTCGGTGTCGTAGGCGATCACCCAGAACAGGTTGAGCGCCAGCAGCCACCAGGCGATCGGCGGAACCACGTCGTAGACGGCCGCGTACGCCATCGGCATCCCGAACGAGAACGCGATGCCGAGGAACGCCTGCGGCAGGAAGAAGAAGCGCTTGAAGAACGGATAGACGACGGCGATGACGGCCGCGGGCAACGACAGCAGGATCGTCGTGCGGTTCGTGGCGAGCACGAGCAGGAACGCGAGGAGGGCGAGGACCGCGCCCGACCACCAGCGCTTCCCACGCGCGCAATTTCGCCGGTGGCGAGCGGCCGCCCGGCCGTGCGCGCGACGTGCGGATCGAACCGGCGATCGGCCCAGTCGTTGACGGCGCAGCCGGCCGAGCGCATCAGGATGGTGCCCATCGTGAAGATCAGCACCAGCGACCACGTCGGCGTTCCGTGCGCCGCGAGCCAGAGCGCCGAGAGCGTCGGCCAGAGCAGGAGCAGGATGCCGATCGGCTTGTCGAGACGGACGAGCCGCTCGTACGCGTCGAGACGCGCCGCGATCGCCGCGGAGCGCGGCCGCGGACGGGTCGCGGCGGCGCCGGTTCGCTCACAGCGGCAGCGCCAGCTGCTTCTTCAGGTCGCGCGGCGCGATCTCGTCGAGCAGTCGCTGCGGCGTCGAGTACCGGAGCCGCACGCGCAGCTCGCGCTTCATCCGCGCGTTCGACAGCCGGCGCGATTCGCTCATGAACGACAGCAGCAGCGGCGCGATGCGCCGCTCGGCCTCCTCCCACGACACGCGCGGCGGGCGCGGCAGCTGGAACGCATCGGCGACCGTGTCGAACCAGCCGCCCATCTTCATCTCGGCGTCGTCGGTCACGTTGTAGGCGCGGTTGGGCTTCGCGCGGAACAGCGCCGCGACGGTCGCGCGCGCGAGGTCCTCGGCGTGGATGTGGTTGGTGAACACGTCGTCGTCCGGCGCGAGCACCGGCGTCCCCTGCCGGATCCGGTCGAGCGGCAGCCGGGTCTCGGCGTAGATGCCCGGCGCGCGCAGGATCGACAGCGCGACGCCGTAGCGCTTCGCCCAGTCGCGCAGCCGGTCCTCGGCCGCGACGCGGCGGCGCGAGCGCGGCGTGCGCGCGCGGCGCGGCCTCGTCTCGTCGACGTGCGCGCCGGCGCAATCGCCGTAGACGCCCGACGTCGATATGTAGACGAACCGCTGTGGTATGCTTCGCGCCCGCGCCAGAGCGGCGATCAGCTTCTGCGTGCGGGAATCGTCGCGACCCTCGGACGGCGGCGGCGCGAAATGCAGCACGGCGAACGGCGCCGCGCGCAGGCGGTCGAGGCTCGCGAGGCGGTCGAGGTCGCCGACGATGGGAACGATGCCGTGCGCGCGCAGCTTCGCGACATCCTCGACGCGGCGCGTCAGCCCGTACAGACGTACCTTGGGATGGAGCAGGCGGGCGGTGCGCAGTGCGACGTCGCCGCAGCCGATCAACAGTACCCGGATCACCTTCTCGCCACCCGCGTCGTTCGCGCCCATGCCTGACGCGGGACCCTGACCGAGCGTCGTCACCATGCCGCACCAGATTACCATAATCCCCAGCGGTCACTCGTTCGCGTGCGCCGACGGCGATACGGTTCTGACGGCCGCGATGGCCGCCGACCTGATGCTGCCCTACGGCTGCCGCAACGGCGCGTGCGGCACGTGCAAAGGGAAGATCGTCGACGGGCAGGTCGACTACGGCCCGCACCAGCCGTCGACGCTCACCGACGACGAGAAGCGCCAGGGCCTGGCGCTCTTCTGCTGCGCGAAGCCGCTGACCGACCTCGTGCTCGAAATCCGGGAAGTGCGCCGCGCCGGCGACATCCAGATCCGCAAGCTGCCCTGCCGCATCGAGTCGATCGACAAGCCCGCGCCCGACGTCGCGATCGTCAGGATCAAGCTGCCGGCGAACGAGCGCCTGCAGTTCCTCGCCGGCCAGTACATCGACCTGCTGCTGAAGGACGGTCGCCGCCGCAGCTTCTCGCTCGCGACGCCGCCGCACGACGACGCGCTGCTCGAGCTGCACGTGCGCCACATTCCCGGCGGCTTCTTCACGAACCAGTTGTTCACCGAGTTCAAGGGCCGCGAGATCCTGCGCTTCGAAGGGCCGCTCGGCACGTTCTTCCTGCGCGAGGACTCCGACAAGCCGATCATCTTCGTCGCCGGCGGCACCGGCTTCGCGCCGATCAAGGGCGTCATCGAGCACGCGCTGCATCACCGGATCGATGCGACGCGGCCGATGGTGCTGTACTGGGGCGCGCGCGCGATGCGCGATCTCTACCTGCCGGACCTTCCGGGCAAGTGGCAGCAGGCGAGCCGCAACTTCACGTACATCCCGGTGCTGTCCGATCCCGCCGCGACGACTGGCCCGGCCGCACCGGCCTCGTCCATCAGGCGGTGCTCGACGATTTCGCCGATCTCTCCGGATATCAGGTCTACGTCTGCGGCGGTCCGGCGATGGTCGACGCGGCCCGCAAGACCTTCGTCGAGACGCGCGGATTGCCGCCGGAGGAATTCTTCGCCGACAGCTTCACGTACGCGGTGCAGGGCCGACGGGCGCGTCGACCACCTGACAACGTGGCGCAGCCCGTTGTCGGCGGGACCGATGCGCTCGGACCAGGCGCGGTTGTTCTCGAAGACGTGGCGAGCGTCAGTCGTCCAGGGACAGGCTTCTCACCCTGCGCGACGCGACGATCTCGCCACGAACGAATTTCTGGTGATTGGCTCTGGATGTCGCGCGGCACGTACAGGTAGTTGACCATCATGCCGAGCGATTCCCGCATCCCCTTGCGGGACGTGTCCGCCAGCCAATTGATGCGCTCCAGTCGGGCGCCGTTGTTCAGGTGGAACCTCGCCACGGGATCCGGCGTGGGCTCGCTGCCATCGCCCCGATGGACCAGGTAGGTGGCGCACAGGCGTGTGAGCGGTTCCTTCAACGGCGCAAGGTATCGGCCGGCGCTCGATTCGTCGCCGGCGAAGCTCGCGACATCGCCGTTCGACGCCCGGGCCACCGCCATCAATGCCTGCGCCAGCGGATCATCGCGCCCTATCGCCGTGCGCCTTGAGCAACGGTCCGAGCCACGCGACGAAACCCGGAATCGGCGACAGCGTGCAGAACACCTTGAGGCGCGGAAGTTCCTGGGACAGAACGTCGACGACCCTCTTGATGAGAAAGTTGCCGAGCGGCACGCCGCGCAGGCCCGGCTGGCAATTGCTGATCGAGTAGAACACCGCGGTGTTCGCGCGGCCCGGATCCTTCGACGCGGACTGCGCATTGAGCAGCGGCGGCAGCACGTCGGCGATTCCGTCCATCAATGCCACCTCGACGAAAATCAGCGGCTCGTCGGGAAGCGCCGGATGAAAGAATGCGTAGCAGCGGCCATCCGCGTCCAGCCTTCGACGCAGGTCGCTCCAGCCCTGGATCTCGTGCACCGCCTCATGAGCGATGATCTGCTCGAGCAGGTAGGCGGGCGTGTGCCAATCGACGCGAACGATCTGCAGGAAGCCCGGATTGAACCATGACGACAGCAGGTGGCGGAAATCCGCGTCGACGGCATCGAGTTCGCGCTGCTCGCGCTTCAATTCGAGGAGGCGTTCGCGCATCCGCAGAATCGTCGCCGTGCCTCCGGGCGCCCTGTTCAGTCGCCTGCAGGAGCTCCTGGCGCGGCGGCTCGGTGACCGCGGAAAGATGTGCCAGGTTGGCGGCGGAACCGTCGGCAGCGTAGGCCTGCGCCGCCGCGAGAACCTCCTTCGGGTCGGGCGAGAAGTCCGCGAGCAGCGCGGCGAGGAATCGCGCCTGGTCCTTGCGGCCGAGCTCGCGATACTGGTCGAGTGTCGCCTTCGCCAAGCGATGCGCCGGCGGCCTCGCCTCGCGAGGAAAGGAGGCTCCGGCAGCTTCCGACCAGGCGCGTGACGGCAATGCCGTCGCGCGCCAATGCGGCGGCCCGCTTCTGGACGGAGTCGAACATGGTCTGGCGAATCAGGGCAAGGGAACGGCGATTGCGCGCCCTCGAGTATAGAGACCTGCCGCGGTACGGACCAGCTCGACGTACGCGTGGACGCGCACGGGAGGGTGCGGCGATGACGGAGACTGGCATCCCCGAGTGCTGCGCCAGAATGCCGCGGCGAGGCCTCGCCATGCATGGCACGCGCGGCTATCCGGGAGGACGAGCGTCCCCTGCGCGACCTGGCAGTCGCATTCGATCGAGCCGTTTCAGGTCACCGGCGCCGGATTGAAGAGTACCAGGGCGTTGTGCAGCTTCCAATGCTCGGCCCAGGTCTTCTTCCGGCCGCTGGCAACGTCGAGCATCAAGCGGAAGAGCTCCCAGCCGACCTCTTCGATCGTCTTCTCACCGGTAGCGATCGTGCCCGCATTGACATCCATGAGGTCGTGCCAACGCCGGGCCAGGTCGGTGCGCGTGGCGACCTTGATCACCGGAACCTGCGCCAATCCATACGGCGTGCCCCGGCCGGTCGTGAACACGTGCAGGTTCATCCCCGCCGCGAGCTGCAAGGTGCCGCATATGAAATCGCTGGCCGGCGTCGCCGCGTAGATCAGCCCTTTCTGGGCCACCTTCTCGCCGGGCGACAAAACGCCGGAGATCGGTGCGCTGCCCGACTTCACGATCGAGCCCATCGCCTTCTCGACGATGTTCGACAGGCCGCCCTTCTTGTTGCCCGGAGTCGTGTTGGCGCTGCGGTCGACCCGGCCCCTGTTCGAGATAGCCGTCGTACCACGCCATTTCCCGGATCATCGCCCGCGCGACCTCCGGGCTGGCCGCGCGTGACGTGAGCTGATCGATGCCGTCGCGCACTTCGGTGACCTCCGAGAACATCACGGTTGCGCCGGCGCGCACCAGAAGGTCGCTGCAGAATCCGACGGCCGGGTTGGCGGTGACTCCGGAGAACGCATCGCTGCCGCCGCACTGCACGCCCACGACCAGCTCGCTCGCCGGCACCGTCTCGCGCCGGCGCCCGTTCAGGCGCTCCAGATGCTCTTCCGCCTGCGTCACGATCGAATCGATCATCGACAGGAAGCCGACGTGCTTGTCATCCTGCAGGCAAACCACGTCCAGCGCGCTCTCGTCGCCATTCCCGATGTCTGCCACGTTGCGCTCGTCGATGATCGGTATCGTCCCGGGGGGCAGGAGGCGTTCCGGTTGCAGCTTCTCGCAGCCGAGGCTGATCACCATCACCTCGCCGCCGAAGTTCGGGTTGAGGCTGATGTTGCGCAGCGTACGGATCGGCACGATCGCGTCGGGCGCGTCGATGGCGACGCCGCAGCCGTAGGTGTGGTCCAGTGCCACGACGTCGTCGACGTTGGGGAATCGCGGCAGCAGTTCGCTCCTGATCCGCTGCACCGCGAATTCGGTGACCCCCGCGACGCATTGGACGGTCTGGGTGATGGCCAGGATGTTGCGCGTGCCCACCGATCCATCCGGGTTCCGATAGCCCTCGAACGTGTAGCCGTCGAGTGGCGGCTTTGGCTCGGGGTTTGCGGTGGCTATCGGCAGGTTGTCCAGCGCCCGCGCCGACGGCATCCTCAACAACCGCTCGTGCACCCAGCTGCCCGCGGGGATGTCCCTCAGGGCATAGCCGATGGTCACGTTGTAGCGAAGCACCGCTGTTCCTTCTGGCAGGTCCGCCAGCGCCACCTTGTGGCCCTGCGGTACGCGCTCCACCAGTTTCAAGCCGGAGGGGAGCTCGGTGCCCGCCGGCAGGCCACCATCGTTGGCCACGATCGCGACGTTGTCTCGCTCGTGCATGCGGATCGTCAGGGGCTTCTGCAACGTGTCTTGGGCCATGCGTCTTCCTGTGTGTAGGCAAGGCTTCGGGAGTCTTGCGGCGGGGCAGGTGGTCTGCCGGCGGCGGCGAATCCGCCTCTCGAAACGATTGGCGGGAGCTGCGCCAACGCGGCACCCGCGATCGCCGTGCGGGCACTTCCCTCGTCGCCAACGTTAGCAGCGTGCGCGGTGTCGCCCTAGAAAAAAATTGTGCAACGCGTCGGCCGTCGGGGATGACCTTGCGTCAAGACAGCGCGCCCTGTTGCCCCTTGGTCGCGCGAGGTCGCGCGCCTCCGGGCGCCGCAACTTTCGTGTTGGGGTACATCCGGGCAGCGACTTCCCGCAGGGTCGCCAGCATTGCCTCGGCGCCTGGCGACATTCGATGGTCGCGACGAGTTACGACACCGAAGGGCTCCATCCGGACCCCCAGGTCCACGGGCAGAACCTTGAGTATCCCCGCTCTGCAGTACGGCGCAACGGTCTCCTCCTGCAGGGCGGAAATCATGTCGGCGCCTTGCAACAGACTGGTGATGACCGGCAGCGATGCCGTCTCGACGACGTTGCGTGGCGGCCCAAGGCCGCGTTGGACGAACATGGAATCGAGGCGATCCCTCAGGTGACTGCCTGTGGGCGGGAGGATCCACGCCTGATCGACGAGGTCGCCGACGTCGAGGCGGCGCCTGCCGGCAAACGGATGCGCCGCCCGGGCGATCACGCGGTGCGTCTCTCCCGCCAGGCCTTCGAATGTCAACTCGGCCGCGCCCTGGGACCCCAAGACCCGCGCAACGACGATGTCGAGCTCCCCTTCGAGCAAGCGCCGGACGAGTGCGTCGCTGTTGTCGATTTCGACCCGCACGAGGATCCTGGGATGGCGCTGCTTCAGCGCGGCGACGGCCCTGGGAACCAGGTTCATTCCGGGGTTGACCACGGCGCCGATGGCGATCTGGCCGGTCAATCCCGATCTCAGGGCAGCAATCTCGTACTGGGCACGATCCATCTCGGCGAGCGCCGAGCGGGCATGTCGCGTCATGATTTCGCCGTACCAGGTGGGTTCGACGCCGCGCGCGTGCCGCGTGAACAGTTTCACGCCGAGCGACTCTTCCAGTTCGCCGAGGAGCTTGGAGGCGCCGGGCTGCGTCATGTGGGCAGCCTTGGCAGCGCGCAGCACGGAGCGCTGCTCGTCCAGGTGCACGAGCAACACGATGTGGCGCGTCTTGAGCCGCCCACGCGTTCATTGGGTTGGGTGGTGGATTCAAGCGTCCCTCCTACCTATATACATATCCGTATATGACCCTCGATTTTCGTCATTATCACGGAATATCGGGCCCGCGCATAATGGCCTCAAAGAACAGCGGCCGGAGGGCAACCGAAGGGCGATCCCAGATACAGACCGCGCGACCGAAGAAGGAGGAGTGACGCAGTGACGCTTGTCGACCTCGTCAGTTCGATCAACCATGCGCTTCCGCGGCTTGTCGCCGCCTCGGCGCGATACTCGTCCGGTCACGAAGTATTGGGACCGAACGTCGGATACGCTTTCTTTCGACCGGCCGGATCCGGCTCGATCGAGCAGCTCGGTGTCGGCGATGTCCAGGCATGGACGAGACTCCGATCGACGACGGTCGGCATACTCGGAGCGGGGTCAACGGGCGACGAGGTTGGGCGCGTAGCGCATGCGAAAGTTCGGGGCCGATGTGGTTCGTCACCATTGGACCGCGACGGCCGAGTCCGCGCCCGATATCGGCTCGCGTAGCGAAGCGCTTGCCCGGACCCTCGCGGCGCACGTGCTCTGCGTGGCCTTGCCGTGGCCCGCGTACCTGACCGCACAGGTCCAATGGAACAAATTCGCACCGATCGGCGCCCGTACGCTACTCGTGGCCTGGCGGCGATCCCCTGCGTTCGAGCGCGCTCTCGTCTACCTCGGGCATCGCTACGACGGGCCCGTTCAGCTGCGAGGCCTTGCGGCAGTTGCCTGTGTCAGCAAGTTCCATCTGGTCCGGCTGTTCACGGCGACGCTCGGCATCACCCCGCACCGCTATCAGCTCATGCTGCGTATGGCGCGAGCGAAGGCCATGCTGCGCGAGGGAACCCGCGTGACGCAAATCGCGCACGGGCTCGGCTTTGCCGATCACAGCCACCTGGATCGCAGCTTTCGCACCCACATGGGTATGACGCCCACGCAATACCAGCAGAGCGTCGGACGTTGAGGGGGCAATTTCCTTCTAGGCGGTGGTGACGCCCTTGACTACATTGATCCCGCCCATTGCTGTCTGAGAGCGACCGTGGCCGTCCCGACAATCACCGAGCTTCGAGTCATCCCCGTCGCCGGGCGCGACAGCATGCTGCTGAACCTGAGCGGTGCGCACGGGCCGTTCTTCACGCGCAACATCGCGATCCTCACCGACAGTGCCGGCCATATCGGCGTCGGCGAAGTCCCGGGCGGCGAGAAGATCCGCCAGACCATCGATGACGCGCGGGGCCTGCTCATCGGTCGGCCCATCGGCCACCATCTGGCCATCCTGCAGCAGGCCCGCGAGCAGTTCGCTGACCGGGATGCCGGGGGTCGCGGCCTGCAGACCTTCGATCTGCGCGTCGCGATCCATGCTGTCACCGCGCTCGAGTCGGCACTTCTCGACCTGCTCGGCCAATATCTCGATGTGCCGGTCGCCGCGCTGTTCGGCGAGGGTCAGCAGCGCGACAGGGTCGAGATGCTCGGGTACCTGTTCTTCATCGGCGACCGGACGAAGACGGACCTGCCCTATGTGTCCGACGCCGGATGCGCAGGACGACTGGTCGCGGGTGCGCCACGAAGCGGCGCTCACGCCCGAGGCCGTGGTCCGTCTCGCCGAGGCGAGTTACCAGCGGTACGGTTTCAACGATTTCAAGCTCAAGGGCGGCGTGCTGCGCGGCGAGGACGAAGTGGCCGCCGTGACCGCGCTGCACGAGCGCTTTCCGAAGGCGCGTGTGACGCTCGACCCGAATGGCGGCTGGCTGCTCAAGGACGCCATTCGCCTGATGCGCGATGCGCGCGACATCGTCGCGTACGCCGAAGACCCCTGCGGCGCCGAAGACGGCTTTTCGGGCCGCGAAGTGATGGCCGAGTTCCGCCGCGCCACCGGATTGCCGACGGCCACCAACATGATTGCCACCGACTGGCGGCAGATGGTCCACGCGCTGGCACTGCAGTCGGTCGACATTCCGCTTGGCCGACCCGCACTTCTGGACCATGGCCGGCTCGGTGCGCGTGGCGCAGACCTGTCGCGACTGGGGCTTGACCTGGGGATCGCACTCGAACAACCACTTCGACGTTTCGCTGGCGATGTTCACCCATGTGGGCGCGGCGGCGCCCGGGCGCGTGACGGCGATCGACACGCACTGGATCTGGCAGGACGGGCAGGGACTGACGAAGGAACCGCTGCAGATCAAAGGCGGCTTCGTCGAGGTGCCGAAGAAGCCCGGACTCGGCGTCGAGCTCGACATGGCCAAGGTGGCGATGGCGCACCAGCTCTACAGGGAGCACGGGCTCGGAGCGCGGGACGATTCCGTTGCCATGCAGTATCTGATCCCGAACTGGAAGTTCGATCCGAAGCGTCCGAGTCTCGTGCGCTGACGACCGCGACGTTTCGGCCACGAGAAAACGGAGAGCCGCCATGGCGACTGCCGCACCCTACACCGCGTTCCCCAACCGCTTTCGCCGCGACCTGATCGCCGGAAAGCGGCTCATCGGTTGCTGGCTGTCGCTCGGCAGCCCCATCACGACGGAGGTCGTCGGCGTGGCCGGGTACGACTGGCTGCTGCTCGATGCCGAGCACGCGCCGAACGACGTGCTGTCGCTCGTGCCGCAGCTGATGGCGCTGAAGGACAGCGTCAGCGCGCCGGTCGTGCGGCCTCCGTCCAACGACGTGGTCGTGATCAAGCGCCTGCTCGATGCCGGATTCCACAACTTCCTGATTCCCTTCGTCGAGAGCGCCGACGAGGCGCGCCGCGCCGTGGCGGCCACGCGCTATCCGCCCGCCGGCGTGCGCGGCGTCTCCGTATCGCAGCGGAGCAATCGCTACGGCACGGTCCCCGACTATTTCAAGGTCGTCAACGACAACCTGGCCGTCATGGTGCAGATCGAGAGCCGCGCCGGCGTGGCCGCGGCGGCAAGCATCGCTTCCGTGGACGGCATCGATGGACTGTTCATCGGCCCGTCGGATCTGGCGGCGGGTTTCGGTCACCTCGGCAATGCGAGCCATCCGGAAGTTCAGCAGGCGATGGCCGCGGTTTTCGCCGCGGCCAAGGCCGCGGGCAAGCCGATGGGCATTCTGGCGCCGGTCGAAGCCGATGCGCGGCGCTACCTCGCAATGGGCGCGACGTTCGTCGCCGTGGGGAGTGACCTCGGCGTCCTGCGGATGGCTTCGCAGGCGCTGCTCGACAAGTACCGCGGGCCGGACGTCGCGCCGATCGCGGCCCAGTACTGAACGGATTCCATTTCTCGCGGAGTGCAACAGTGAATATCGGATTCATCGGACTCGGAATCATGGGTACGCCCATGGCGGCCAACCTGATCAACGGCGGTCACAAGCTGTTCCTCCACAGCATCCCGAGCATCCCGAAGCCGCTCGTGGAAGCAGGCGGCACGGCGTGCGCGAGCGGCAAGGAAGTAGCGCAAAGGGCCGACGTCATCATCGCGATGGTGCCCGACACGCCGCACGTGGACGCCGCGCTTTTCGGCGAGAACGGGGTGGCGAGCGGGCTGACGAAGGGCAAGATCGTCGTCGACATGAGCTCGATCTCGCCGCTCGCAACCAAGGAGTTCGCACGGAAGATCAATGCACTCGGATGCGATTACCTCGACGCGCCCGTCTCCGGCGGTGAAGTCGGCGCCAAGGCTGCCTCCTTGACGATCATGGTCGGTGGCAGCGAGGCGACGTTCGCGAAGGTGAAGCCCCTGTTCGAGCTGATGGGCAAGAACATCACGCTCGTCGGCGGCAATGGCGACGGACAGACGACCAAGGTGGCGAACCAGATCATCGTGGCGCTGACGATCGAAGCAGTCGGAGAGGCGCTGCTGTACGCCGCCAAGGCCGGAGCCGATCCCGCGAAGGTGCGCCAGGCACTGATGGGCGGCTTCGCGTCGTCGCGCATTCTCGAAGTCCACGGCGAGCGGATGGTGAAACGCACGTTCGATCCGGGCTTTCGCATCGAGCTGCACCAGAAGGACCTGAACCTCGCGCTTTCCACCGGCCGGCAACTGGGCGTTGCGCTGCCGAACACCGCGACCTGCCAGGAACTGTTCAACGCATGCGCGGCGCACGGCGGCTCCGCCTGGGACCATTCGGCCATGGTGCGTGCGCTGGAGATCATGGCCAATTTCGAGATCGGACGAAAGACCCAGGCAGCGACCTGATACCCGCGCGTCGGGCGTTCGCTCCCGACGTGCGGCAACTCATCCGGCAGCGGCGGTGCAAGCGGACGCACGCGATTCGACACTCGCGTCCCGCGGTCGCCGCGGCGTCACTGGGGGATGCTATGACGGGGAAATGGCCGATGCCCGGCCCCGTGACGAGGGGATATGGACGCACTGCGTGGCGTGTTGCGGCCGATGTTGCACAAAGGAGTATTTCCATGACCAAGGTTGCTCTTTCCGGCGCCGGCGGAAACATGGGCCGGATCCTTCGCGTCGAGCTTCCCAAGCGCGGCGTGGACTTGCGCTCGGCAGGCGGACGACAGCCGCTCGAGCCGTTGCACGAGGGCGAGGACGTCCTGCACGGCGATCTGCGTGATCCCACCGTCGTCGATCGCCTGCTCCAGGGGGTCGAAGTACTGATCCACCTCGCCGGGACCAGCGTCGAGCGGCCGTTGCCGGAAATCATCGAGAACAATCTCGTCGGGCTGCACCAGGTCTACGAGGGGGCGCGGCGCAACGGGGTGCGGCGCATCGTCTTCGCCAGCTCGAATCATGCGTTCGGCATGCATTCCGTCAGCGACAAGCTCAAGCTCGACGCTCCGTTTCGTCCCGATGGTTTCTACGGCCTGTCGAAGGTCTGGGGCGAGGCGATGGCGCGCATGTACTGGGACAAGCACGGCATCGAAGGGATCTCCATGCGCATCGGCACCGCGATGGGCAAGCCTCCCGAGAACTTCCGGCACCTGAGTACGTGGTTCGGCACCGAGGATCTCGTGGACCTGATGATTCGCTGCATCGAGGTTCCGAACATCGGCTACATGGCCGTATGGGGCGTATCGAACAATACGCGCAGCTATTGGGACAACGCCGGTGCCGAAGAACTCGGCTTCAGGCCGAGGCAGAACAGCGAGGATTTCGTCGCGGAGATTCTGAGCCAGCCGAACCCCCTTGACCCGATTGCGCGGCAGTTCCAGGGGGGCGGGTTCGTCACGATCGACTTCACGCCCTTGGAGCAGCGTCGGTCCGGAGCGTAGATTCGAAGCGGCGAGGCCGCGGATTGTGTGATAGTACGCGCCTTGGGCTTGAGGTCAGCATAGTAGGGGAAGGAATGAGCGCGCGGCCGGAACCGTGCCGCCGCGGCAAACACGGCCGCCGGGTGCGCGGGTATCGCACGGGGGCGGGGAGGCAGTAAAGTATCAGCATCGGGAGCAGCATCGTCCGATCTACCGCAGCAACGGCGAAAGCCGCATTCTTCATCAAGGAGGTGTCATGAAGTTCGAGTTCAAGAAATTGTCCG
Source organism: uncultured beta proteobacterium (assembly GCA_963833295.1). Lineage (GTDB taxonomy): Bacteria > Pseudomonadota > Gammaproteobacteria > Burkholderiales > Casimicrobiaceae > CAIWHR01. Next base: position 126,926 of record CAWHXL010000003.1, read on the forward strand.
GCCTGATCGTGATCAGCGCACTGGCCGTGACGGCGACGACCGCGACGGCGCGCACGTTCCGTTCCGCCGACGTGCATCCCAAGGACTATCCGACGGTCATGTCGGTCCTGTACATGGGCGACGAGCTGTCCAAGGCGACCGGTGGCAAGGACAACGATCAAGGTATTCGGCGACAGTTCGCTCGGCTCCGAGAAGGACACCGTCGAGCAGGTCAAGATCGGTGCGCTCGACATGGTGCGCGTCAACACCTCGGCGTTCCACGGCATCGTTCCGGAGTCGATGATCCCGTCGCTGCCGTTCCTGTTCCGCGACATCGAGCATTTCCGCAAGACCATGTACGGTCCGGCGGGCGACAAGATCATGGCGGCGTTCGACAAGGCCGGGCTTCGTCGCGCTCGTCATGTACGAAAGCGGCGCCCGCTCGATGTACGCGAAGAAGCCGATCAGGAACCTCGCCGACCTCAAGGGCCTCAAGGTCCGCGTCCAGCCGTCCGACCTGTGGGTCGCGCTGGTCGGCGCGCTCGGCGCCTCGGCCACGCCGGTGCCGTACGCCGAGGTGTACACGGGCCTGAAGACGGGCCTGATCGACGCCGCGGAGAACAACTACCCGTCGTACGACACCGCCAAGCACTACGAGTCCGCGCCGGTCTACAGCGAGACCATGCACGTGATGGCACCCGAGGTCGTCGTCTTCTCCAAGAAGATCTGGGACACGCTGACCAAGGAAGAGCAGGCTGCGCTGCGCAAGGCCGCGAAGGACTCGATCCCGTACTACGTGAAGCTCTGGGAAGCCAAGGAAAAGTCGCTCGAAGGAAGCCGTCATCAAGGGCGGGGCGAAGATCATTCCCGCCGCGGAGATCGACCGCAAGGCTTTCGTCGCAGCGGAACAGCCGGTGTGGGACAAGTTCGCCGGCTCGTCCGAATTGAAGCCGTTGGTTCAGGAAATCGTCAACACCAAGTGATCGCTGCGCCGATGAAGCGATGAATCGGCTCGGGCACCCGGCGCGGCGGCGCGCCGGGTGGTCCCACAAGGGGGAACAATGAATTGGCTGACAGCAGTGAACTCGCGATTGTCGCGCTGGGCGATGTACATCGCCGTCGCGGGCTCCTGGGTCTTGTCGCGCTCGTGGTCTGGGGAGTGGTCAAGCGCTACGTGTTCAATGACGCCCAGCCGTACGTCGAGCAGCTGGCGCTGATCCTGGTGATCAACGTGGCCATGTTCGGCGCATCGGCCGGCGTGCGCGACGAGGGGCACATCGGCATGGAATCGCTGATCGGGCTGTTGCCGGAGAAACCCCGGTTCGTCGTCGGCGTGATCGTGGGCCTGCTCACCATCACCTTCGGTGCGCTGCTGTTCGGCGGCTGCATGATGATGGCGTTCTCGGTCTACGGACAACACGATCCCGACCCTCGGCATTTCCGAGGCGGTGCGCTATGTACCGCCGGTGATCGCCGGCAATTCTGATCATCCTGTTCTCGATCGAGCATGCTGATCGCGATGTTCAACGACGACGGAAGTGGTGCCATCATGGCATTGACCGTCGCGCTCGTCACGCTCGTCGCATCAGCTTTACGCTGCTCCTGCTGCTCGGCGTGCCGGTCGCGTTCGCGATCGCGCTGTCGTGCATCCTGACGTATCTCGTCGAAGGCCTGCCGCTCGCGACCGCCTTCCAGAGCATGATCTCGGGGATGAACGTGTTCTCGTTCCTGGCGATCCCGTTCTTCATCTTCTCCGGCGAGCTGATGCTGCACGGCGGCATCGCCGACAAGATCGTGAACTTCGCCCGCGCTCTCGTCGGGCACTGGCGCGGCGGGCTGGGCATGGCCAACGTGGTCGCCTGCACGCTGTTCGGCGGCGTGTCCGGCTCGCCGGTCGCCGACGTGTCGGCGATGGGCGGCGTGATGATCCCGATGATGAAGCGCGAAGGCTACAGCGCCGACTACGCCGTCAACGTGACGACGCATGCCTCGCTGGCCGGCGCGCTGATGCCCACGTCGCACAACATGATCATCTACGCCTTCGCGGCGCAGAGCGCCGCCGGAATGATCGGCGGCACGGTGATCAAGGGCGTGTCGATCGGCGATCTGATGTTCGCGGGCCTGCTGCCGGTGGTTGCCTGATGGTCTGCATGCTGGTCGCCGCGTACTGGGTCGCGGTCAAGAACGGCTTTCCCGAGGAGCGCCGACGGCAAGGTCCGTCGTCCACAGATTCCCGGGCTGGCACCGCGGTGCTGGTGTCGTTCGTGGCCGCGTTGCCGGGACTGTTCGTCGTGATCCTGATCCTCGGCTGCATCATCAGCGGCGCGACGACCGCAACCGAGGCCGCTGGCATCGCGGTGACCTATTCGCTGCTCCTGACGTTCGTCGTGTACCGCACGATGAACTGGCACAAGCTGATGAAGGCGGCGGCCAAGGGCGCGAAGACCACCGGCGTCGTGCTGCTGCTGATCGGCGTGTCGAACATGTTCCAGTGGCAGATGGCCTACCTGGAGCTGCCCGACGCGACGGCGGATCTGCTGCTGGCGGCGACCAACAATCCGTGGGTCATGTTCTTCCTGATCAACGTGATCCTGTTCCTGCTCGGCACGTTCATGGACATGGCCTCGACCATCCTGATCTGCACGCCGCTGTTCCTCCCGCTGGCGATCCAGATGGGGATGGGACCGGTGCAGTTCGGCATGGTCATGCTGCTGAACTGCGCACTGGGACTGAACACGCCGCCGGTCGGAACGACCCAGTTCGTCGGTTGCGCCATCGGCGAGATCACGGTCGGGCAGGTGATGAGGACGATCCTGCCGTTCTACAGCGCACTGTTCGCCGCGATGGCCGTGGTGACCTACGTGCCCTGGTTCTCGACGTGGCTGCCGACGCTGATCACCGGCCACCCGGTGCTGTAGACCGCGACGTCATCCCGAACGGGAACCACGACCTGCGACGGCGGGGATCGGCCCCGACCTGATGCAGGGGGCGCGGGGCACGAACGCGCCGGGCGCCAGGCTGCAGGGCTGATCGAAGCGGAGGAACGTGATGCGCGTTGCGGTCGTCACCGGGGCCAATCGCGGGATCGGCCTCGAGCTCGCGCGGCAGCTCAAGGCGCGGGGAGCGAGCGTGGTTGCGGTTGCCGAACGAGCTCGGCGGAGCTCGACGCACTCGGTGTGCGCGTCGAAATCGGGTGCGACGTGACTCCTGCGGCGCATCGACGAGCTGCGCCTCGAGACCACCGGACGATTCCTGCACCAGAACGGCGACGTCTTGCCCTGGTAGCACGGAGCCCGCGGAATGGATTGTGGCGCCGGGATCCCCGGTGCCGGTCATCGATCAGCCCGGCTCGAGCTCCTCCAGCGCGAGCTTGAGCGCCGCCGCGAGTTGCACGTTGGCGTCGTCGGTGCGCCCGAGGCGCGCGAAGAGCTCGCCCAGCGCGACCCGCGTGCGCCAGGCGTCGTCGTGCGCGAGGCTCGCCTCGAGATACGACTGCGCCTTCCCCCACAGCTGCGCGCGCTCGCACAGCACGCCGAGCGCGTAGAGCAGCGTCGCGTCCTCGGCTGTGCACCGTGAGCCAGCGCTCGGCCTGCTCGAGCTGCGGCGTCACGTCCGCCGGCCGGCATTCCGCGTACAGCGCACGAGATCGGGATTCCAGTGGCGCTCGAGGCTCTTCGCCAGGATCTCCGCGGCCTCGCGATCGCCGCCCAGCGCGATGAGGCTCTGCGCCGCCGCGCGCGCGATCCTCGGCATCCGCTGCTCGGCGTCGGCCAGCCTCGCCCAGTAGGCTGCGCAGGCCGGCCGCATCGTGGACGCGCGCGGTCGAGCTCCTGCGCGTGCGCCGCGGCACGCACGAGTTCGCCTTCCGTCGGGTCCGTAGACCTTGCGCTTGACGAGCTGGTCGACGAGCGGCGGGATCTCCGCGTAGCGGCCGGCGCCTGCAGCGCACGCAGCTCGAGCCGCAGCGCCGCGGTGTGCGAACCCGCTTCCTTGCGCAGCGCCGGCCAGCACGGCCGAGCGCTTCGCCGCGGCTGCCTGCGCTCGAGCTTCGATCTCGGCCTCGAGCATGAGCCGCGGCACGGCGAGGCTCGCGAACCTGCGACGTCGGGCCGCGCGAGCAGCGTCTCGGCAGCGTCGAATTCGCGCGTGTCGATCGCCGCGCGCGCGGCCACGAGCGCCGCGAGGCCCGACGACCGCGGAATCGCCAGCGCCTCCTCGGCGTACTGGCGCGCCCGGCCGTACCGGCCTTCGAGCAGCGCGACGACCGCCGCGTCCTGCTTGGCGCGCGACACGCTCCTGCTGCTGGCGCCGCCGGAACGCGCGCACCTCGTCGGGCAAGCCGCAGCGTTCTGCGCACGACGCGCACCAGCACGTAGCCGACGACGAAGCCTCCGACGACGAGCAGCACGATCAGCAGGTTGAGCGAGAGCTCGACGCGGTAGGGCGGCGCGACGAAGAGCGCGTAGCCGGAGGTGAGCTTCGCCGCCAGCGCGACGCCGACCGCGGCGCCGGCGAGCAGCAGGAACCAGAAGAGGATGCGCACGGGCGGCGGGCCTGCAGCGCGCAGGCCGGAGCGGCCGCGCGGTCCCCGGCGCGGCCGGCGCGCGGTCCTGCGCGAGGCGCAGCACGCGCAACGCCTCGAGGCTGCGCGTCAGGTCGGGCATCTCGCCGGCCATCGGCGTCGCGGCGAGCTGCTTCAGCGTGGCCAGCACCGCCTGCGTGGGCTTCGCGCGCGTGTCGAAATACTGCTTGAGCCACGCCTCGGACGCCGCCACGTCCGCCTGAAGCTCGCGTCGTCGCGGCGAGCAGCGCGATGCGCGCCGTGAGGAGGCGCAGCTTGAGATTCTCGCGCAGGAAGTATTGCTGCGACGGCACCAGCAGCGGCGCGGCAGGTCGATCGGCGACCTCGATCGCGGACCAGCTGCCGGATGTCGGCCCAGGCCTCGCGCAGAAATCGCCGCCACGGCGACTCGTCGGCCGGCGCGGCGCGTTCTTGTCCGGCACCGGCGGCGGCAGGCGCTCGTCCATCGCGAGCGGCAGCGCGGCCACGGCGACGATCGCCTGGTCGAGCTTGAGGCTCATCCCGGCGACGTCGACGAACGGCATCGCCTTCAGGCGATCCATGTCGCGCGTCAGCGCGCGCCGCAGCGGCAGGAACTGCGGCCGGTCGAGCCGCTGCAGCTTGACGTCGGCGAGCTGCAGCGCGGCGAGCGCCGATGCGACGTTGCCGGCGAGCTGCAGCTGCTGGTTGGCGACGAGCAGCACCTGCTCGATCTCGGTGAGCGCGATCTCGTCGCGCGACGGCGCGAGATCGCGGTACAGCGCCTCGAGCGCCGCCTGCTGCGCTTGCGATTCGGCGATTCGCGCTTCGAGCAGCGTGATCTTCGCCTGCGCGTCGCGCAGATCGGTCGCGAGCTGCGTCTGCGCCTTGCCCGATGGCCTGCGTCGACGACTCGACGCTCCGCCAGCCGCTGCGCGACCTCGATCCGCAGCGCCTGTTGCGTGCGCCGTCGCGTCGAGCCAGGCGGCAAGCGCCGCCACGACGGCCAGCACGGCGACGCCGGCCAGCAGGGTCCGCGACACGCGCACCCGCCCGGAGGCCACGCGTCGGCCTGCGGCGGAGGAGCGCCGCGGCAGCGTCGGGCACTCCGCCGACCGCATCCGGCGGCGCCAAGGGGTCGCCGGCGGAAGGCGGCGGGCGATCGGACGGGTCGGACATGGTCGTCAGGCACGGAGCATGTCGTCGTGGATTCTAGCAGGCGGCACGGTCCGGCGAGGACGTCGCCGCGATTGGCCGGCACCGCGCGCTCGACTACAATCGGCAAACAGCGCGCGCTTCGTCAGCGAATCACCCGTCATTGGCGGCCGATTCGCGCCACCGCGCGACGCCGCACAACGCACTTCGCCGACGCTTCGCTCGTGTCGATCATCCTCGCTCTCGTCGCCATCGCGTCGCGCTCGCCATCGGTTACGCCGTCGGCCGCGCGACGCCGCGCGCGCTGCCGCGCCACGCGAGGCCGCGCCCGCGAGTCCGCCGCCGCCCCGGCGGTGCCGCCGCAGGCCGAGTTGCCCGCAATCGTCGCGGCTCCTGCCCGTCCCGGCCATCGCATCCGCCCCGGCCACGCCTGCCGACGACGCCACGATCGTCGAACGCGCGCGGCTCGTCCGCAGCTACGAAACCGAGGCCGCCATGCTCCGCCGCGAGATCGTGTCGCGCGACGCGGCGCTCACGCAGCTGGCCGGGCTCGCCGACGAGCGCCGTCGCCTCTTCGACGATCTCGCGGCAGCGCGCGCCGACACCGCTCGTTACCGGCAGCTCGTCATCGATCTCGAGAACAACGCCGCCGCCGCCGCTGCTCGGCGGCTCGGCGCTCCCGACGACCTCAAGCTCATCGTCGGCGTCGGCCCGGTGCTCGAACGGATGCTGTAGCAGCTTGGCGTCACGACCTATCGCCAGATCGCGCGCTGGACCGAGCGCGACATCGACGAGTTCGACGCGAAGCTCCACGAGTTCCCCGGCCGCATCCGCCGCGATGCCTGGGTGACGCAGGCACGCGCGCTGCACCAGAGCAAGTACGGCGAAGCGCTGCCGCCGCGGGACCGCGGGTGACGCGCGCTCCTGCTCGCGCTCGTGCGGGCGTAACCGCGCGCCGCGCGCCGGCCGCACGGTGAGCAAGCCGCAGCGCGCGCGTCGCACCGCGACGCAGCACATCACGGCCGCGGCGCTCTTCCCCGTCGCGGTGCTGACGCTCGTCTGGGGCTGCAACTGGCCGGTGCTGAAGATGGGCGTCGCCGAAATCGCGCCGCTGACGTTCCGCGCGCTCACGCTTCCCGTTCGCGGCGCTGGGGTTGCTCGCCGCAGCGAGGCTTTCCGGCGATTCGATCAGGATCCCGCGTCCGCTCTGGGGAAAAGTGGGGCTGCTGGCGCTGTTCAACATCACGCGGCTGGAACGGCCTGCTCCTGTTCGGCGTGCAGCAATTGCCGGCGGGGCGCAGCGCGATCCTCGCCTTTACGATGCCGGTATGGACGCGTGCTGTTCTCGCTCGCCCTGCTTCACGAGCCGCTGTCGAAGCGCAAGATCGTCGGCATGGCGCTCGGCATGCTTGGGCTCGGCGTGCTGCTGGGCGACGACATCCGCCATCTCCAGCGCACGCCGACGGCGGCGCTGCTCATCATCGGCGCCTCGCTCAGTTGGGCGTTCGGGACCGTGCTCCTGCGCAAATGGAAGCTGCCCCTGCCGCAGAACGCGCTGTCCGGCTGGATGATGCTTCTGGGCTGGGCGCCGCTCGCCGTCCTCGCGCCGTTCTTCGCGACCGGACCGCTCGAAGCGCCGTCGGCCGCGGGATGGTTCGCGACTCGTCTACAACATGTTTCTCGCCGGCACGCTCGCGCACTGGGCGTGGTACACGCTGGCGCGCACGCTGCCGGTCGCGGTGTCGTCGATGTCGTCGCTGCCGGTGCCGATCGTCGGCGTGTTCTCGGGGATGCTGCTGCTGGGCGAGCGGCCGGGTCCGGGCGAGTGGATGGCGCTGTTGCTGGTCGTCGCCGCGATGATCGCCGTGCTGTGGGTGCCGAAGCCGGTCGCCCCGCCCTCCGCGCCGGACAACTAGCGGACCTCTGCAGCAGTCACTCGCGGTTGCGGGCGTTGCAGAGGTCCGTTGCTTTCAAGCGAGTTCCGGAATCAGCGTCGGCAGCTGCTTGCCCGCGAACCACGCATCGAGATTTGCCTTGCAGAGATCGCCCATCGCCTGGCGCGTCTCGCGCGTTGCGCTGCCCACGTGCGGCAGCAGCACCACGTTGTCCATCGCGAGGAGCGGCGGCGGGATGTTGGGCTCGTCGGCGAACACGTCGAGCCCCGCGCCCTTGATCGTCCCCGCCTGCAGCGCCGCCACCAGGGCCGGTTCGTCGATGATCGAGCCGCGCGCGATGTTGACGATCGTACCCTTCTTGCCGAGCGCGGCCAGCACCTCTGCATTGACGATGTTCTTCGTCGCCGCGCCGCCCGGGCAGGCCACGACGAGAAAATCGGACGCGGCCGCAAGCGCCTTGAGGTCGGGGATGAATCGATAGGGGACGTCCTGCGGCTTCCTGCCCGTGTAGGCGATCTGCATCCCCATCGCCGACAGGCGCTGCGCGATCGCCTTGCCGATGCGCCCCAGGCCGAGGATGCCGACGGTCTTGCCGCCGAGCTTGGTCGTCAGTTCCGGTCCGCGTTTCAACCATTCGCCGGCGTGCACGAAGCGGTTGAGGCGCACGAAGCCGCGGCCGGTCATCATCACCAGCGCGACGGCGACGTCGGCGACGTCGTCGGTCAGGACGTCGGGCGTGTTCGTCACCTTGAGGCCGCGCCGCCGGCAGTAGTCGACGGGAACGCCGTCGTAGCCGACGCCGAATACCGAGATGATCTCGAGCGCAGGCAGCGCATCGAGCAGTGAGGTCGGCGTGACGGTACCGCCACCTTGCACGAGGCCGCGGATCTTGCCGCCGACCGATGCGAGCAGCGCAGGCTTGTCGCCCGCCTGCTGATAGTCGTGGCAGCGGTAGTCGGCCTTCAGCGGATCGTAGAGGAACGGCGGCAACGGCGCGGTGATAATGATGTCGGGCGGCATGGGATCAGCTCTTCTCTCGGGGTTGCGCGGCGGCCCATTCTAGCAACCCCGCGAGGAGACCGGCGTCGCCACCGGCGGTCGTGACGACGGCAAGGCCGAGATCGCGCGCGCGCGCCGCGATCCGCGCGTGCGGGACGAACGTCGGGCACGCGCGCCACCCGGCGCGCACCGCATCGTCCGCCAGCGACCACAGGTTGTCGAGCCCTTCGCTCGACGTGAGGGTGACCGCGTCGATGCGCCCCGCGCGGAACGCCTCGGCGAGCCCTTCGCATCCCGATCGCGGCTCCGCACGTCGATAGCAGGCGGCGTAGTCGACCTGCGCACCGCGCGCGCGCAACGCGTCGCCCAGATGCTCGCGCCCGCCGTCGCCGCGCAGGATCAGCACGCGCTTGCCGCGCACGTCGGCGAGCTCGGGCAGGGCGAGCAGGCCCTCGCTGTCGAACGTCGTCGCCGGAATGCGCGCACCCGCGATGCCGGCCGCCGCGAGCGCGTCGGCCGTTCCGGGGCCTGGTGCGAATACCGCGAGCCGCGCGGGCCATCGGCGCGGGTCGGGCGCGCCGTATTCGACCGCATTGGCGGAGACGAAGATGGCGATGTCGTACGATCGGCAGTGCGTCGTGCGCGCGGCGCAACGCCTCCGGATCGGCGGGTGGCAGGATCGCGATCGCTGGAAAGATGACCGGCGTGCCGCCGAGCGCGGCGACCTTCTGCGCGAATCCCGCGGCCTGACGTGCGGGCCGCGTGACCAGGATGCCGAGCCCCGCGAGCGGCCCAGTGGGCACCGCCCCCGGCGTCAGCGCGTGGGCCATCCTGCCCGACAGGCTACGCGCCGACGAGCCGCGCCGCGCCGCGAGCGAGAAAATCGTCGGCCAGCGCGTGCCCCAGGCCATCGGCGGCGCGCAGGTCGTGAACGGCCGCGCTGCGGTCGCCGCGCATGACTTCCGCGCCGTCGCGGCTTGCGAGCAGCCCGCGCAGCCACAGCTCGCCGTGCCGAAACACCGCGTGCGCGGCGAGCGGCGTGTGGCAGCTCCCTCCAAGCGCCCGCGAAAAGGTCCGCTCCGCGGTCGTCGCGAGCGTCGTGTCCCGATCGGCCAGGGGACGCAGCGCGGCGATGACGTCGGCGTCGATCGGTGCGGCACTCGAGCGCGAGTGCCCCCTGCCCGACCGCCGGAAGGCTGTCTTCGGGGTCGAGCAGCGACGTGATCCGCGCGCCGAGGCCGAGGCGCTTCAAGCCCGCGGCCGCCAGGATGATCGCGTCGTAGCGCCCCTCGTCGAGCTTGCGCAACCGCGTGTTGACGTTTCCGCGCAGCGGCAGGATCGACAGCAGCGGATCGCGCTCGCGCAGCTGCGCCTCGCGGCGCAGGCTCGACGTTCCGATGCGCGCCGCACCCGGCAACCCGGCGAGATCGAGATAGCGGTTGGACACGAACGCGTCGCGCGGATCCTCGCGCTCGCAGATCGCCGCGAGCGTGAAGCCTTCGGGCACGTCCATCGGCACGTCCTTCAGCGAATGCACGGCGAGGTCGGCGCGGCCTTCCGCCATCGCCTGCTCGAGCTCCTTGATGAAAAGGCCCTTGCCGCCGATGTCGGCGAGCGGCCGGTCCAGCACGCGGTCGCCCTGGGTCGTCACGCCGAGCAGCCCGACCTCGCTGGCCGGATGAAGCGCGGCGAGGCGCGCGCGGATGTGCTCGGCCTGCCACATCGCCAGCGCGGACTCGCGTGTGGCGATGGTGATGCGGCGCGGCGCGACGGGGTTGGTCATGGGACGCGTACGAATCGGGGGCGACGGGCACGCGGCGCAGGTGCGTCGCGCCGCACGGTATCGCTGCGAATCTTAGCATGCACGCTCGCGGCGATCGGCGCCATCGTCGCGACCGCGAACGGGCGTGTCCGTCACTTCGCGTTGGAGTCCATCTGCATCATCCCGAACAGGTTGCCCTCGGTGTCCTTGGCGTATGCGAGCCAGCCGACGGTCGGGACGGGCATCTTCGGGAGCGCGATCGCGCCGCCGGCTGCGGTGACGCGCTTCACCATTTCATCGAGATTCGCAACGTCGACCGTGCAGACGAAGGCGTTGACCGGTTGCATGTCGGCGGGACCCGTCCCGCGACGCGGCATGAGTCCGCCGTCGATGCCGGGCGTTCCCTTCTCGCCGGTCTTGACGAGCCAGTAAGGCTCCTTGCCCCACTGGCTGAACTCCCAGCCGAGCAGGTCGCGGTAGAACGCGATCGCGCGCTCGGTGTTCTCGGCGTGAATCTCGAAATGGATGGGACGCGGCATCGGTGGCTCCTCGATCGACGCGGCGCCGCAGGCCCGCGGCGCGGCAAGCCGCTATCATAGCGCCACCGATCCTCGTTGAAAGGCCTCCATCCATGCGCATCGTGATCACCGGCGGCGCCGGCTTTCTCGGCACCCGTCTCGCTCTTTCGATCCTTGCGCGCGGCACGCTGACCGATGCCCGCGGCACAGCACGGCCCGTCAGGGAAATCGTGATGCTCGATGTCGCACCTCCTCCCAATCTCCGCGATTCGCGTGTCCGCGTCGTCACGGGCGACCTTGCGGATCCCGCGCTGATCGAGCGTACGCTGACCGCGGACACCGATTCGGTCTTTCACCTGGCCGCCGTCGTCAGCGGGCAAGCCGAGGCCGACTTCAACATCGGAATGCGGGTGAATCTCGACGCGACGCGCCTGCTGCTCGAACGCTGTCGCCGGCTCGCGGCGCCGCCGAAGTTCGTGTTCACGAGCTCGCTGGCGGTGTTCGGCGGTACGTTGCCGGACCCGGTGGGTGACGACGCGCCGGTGACGCCGCAGACGTCGTACGGTGCGCAGAAGGCGATCGGCGAGCTCCTCGTCTACGACATGACCCGCAAGGGATTCATCGATGGACGCAGCCTCCGCCTGCCGACCGTCACCGTGCGTCCGGGGAAGCCGAACAGGGCCGCGTCGTCCTTTGCGAGCGGTATCATCCGCGAGCCGCTGTCCGGCGTCGACGCGATCTGCCCCGTCGCGCGGACGACGCGGATGTGGGTGACGTCGCCGCGGACGGTGATCGCGAATCTCGTCGTCGGCCACGAGGTGCCGGCGTCCGCATTCGCGACGACGCGCTCGGTCAACGTGCCGGGCATCGTCGTGGCCGTCGAGGACATGGTCGCCGCGTTGCGCCGCACCGCCGGCGATGCCGTCGCCGATCGGGTCAAGTGGCAGCTCGATCCCGCCACCGACCGGATCGTGTCGACATGGCCGGCCAACTTCGCACCAAACGCTCGGCCCCGCGCTCGGGATGAAGGCCGACACGGACTTCGAAAGCATCGTCCGCGCGTACATCGCCGACGACATGCCGCGGGCGTAGCGTCGCCTCGCACACCTCGCGGGATCGTGGGGTCGGGGCGCAGCCGGCGAGCTTCGGGGGCCGCAATCGGCCCTTCTACGGGTCCCGGCGCGGCCTCGGTCGTCAACCCACGACTCCCTCGCCGCACCACCCGTTACGAAGGGCGCGGCCCGAGGTGCTCTCCGGCTGCGCCCCGACCCCACGACGGCAGCACATGGCCAACGCAGTGCGAAGGCACGCCCTTGCACGCTCGACATGCCACGACGCTCCCGACGGCACGGGAGAGTTCGCAGGCGGGCGCATGAATCATCCTAAGCCCGCCGCGAACTCTCCCGCGCCTACATCTTTGTTGCCTGCAATGCGTGTCACGTGCTGAAGGCAGCCGCATCCACCGGCTCGACCGCAGCGAGCGCCTCGAGCAGAAGCTCGGGACCGGCATCCCGCAGCTTCGCCGCGTCCGACAGGATCTGCCGGAACCGCCGGCCGCCGGACCGGCCGTGATAGAGCCCCAGCACGTGCCGCGCGATCGCGCGCAGCGGCACGCCGCGCGCGAGTTGTGCCGCCGCATACGGCACGAGCGCCCGCAGCACGTCGGCGCGCGACCGCGACGGCCCATCGTCGCCGAACGCACGCCAGTCCGCCTGCGCGAGGAAATACGGGTCGTGATACGCGACGCGACCGAGCATCACGCCGTCCGTCTGCGCGAGCTCACCTTCGATCACATCCCAATCGGACAGCCCGCCGTTCAGCACGATCGTCAGCGCCGGAAAGTCGTGCTTCAACCGGTGCACGACGGCGTAGCGCAGCGGCGGCACTTCCCTGTTCTCCTTTGGCGAGAGCCCCTTCAGCACGGCATTGCGTGCGTGGACGATGAAGACTTCGCACCCGGCGCTCGCAACCGTGCCGACGAAATCGCGGACGAATCCGTAGTCGTCACTCTGGTCGAGCCCGATGCGGTGCTTGACCGTCACCGGGACTGTCACGGCATCGCGCATCGCCTTCACGCAGTCCGCGACGATCGCGGGCTCGGCCATCAGGCAGGCGCCGAAGCTGCCGGTCTGCACGCGCTCCGACGGGCAGCCGCAGTTGAGGTTGATCTCGTCGTAGCCCCAACGGGCGCCGAGTTTCGCGCAGGTTGCGAGGAGGCCCGGATCGCTGCCGCCGAGCTGGAGCGCAAGCGGATGCTCGGCCGGGTCGAAATCGAGGTGGTGCGGGACGTCGCCGTGCAGGAGCGCACCGCTTGTGATCATCTCGGTGTAGAGGCGGGATCGGTGCGAAATGAGCCGCAGGAAGAACCGACAGTGCCGGTCGGTCCAGTCCATCATGGGCGCCACGCAAATTCGATACGCCAAGTGGTTCATTCGCTTGAGGTTGTCGACGATCGGTCGCTCAATCGACCATTGGAGCGATGGGTCATTCTACGCGGCAGGTGACGTCGCCTTTGCTTGAGTATCCACCTTGCCATCGCGTTGCCCGATCGAACCGGTGCGCAGTATGATGGCCAGGATGCGCCGCGTCTTTGCGCGCCGCGAAGTTGGGCATCCTGGACATGTTCGGCTCCGTTCGTGTTCTGATCGCAATTGCCCTCGTCGTGTGTGGCTTGCCGACTGCGCTCGCCGATGACGAGTTCGCGGCGGAGCGCAAGGCGCTGACCCAAGAGATCGCCGCGCTCGCGCGCGATACGGCGGGCGAAACCGGTCGGCTCGCGTTCGATCCGCGTGTGATGTCGGTGCTCGCCACCGTGCCGCGTCACCGGTTCGTACCTGCGGGTGAGGTGCGCGCCGCCTATCGGAATCGCCCACTGCCGATCGGGTACGGCCAGACCATCTCGCAGCCCTACATCGTTGCGCTGATGACCGACCTCATGCGCGTGCAGGCGCACGATGTCGTCCTCGAGATTGGAACCGGTTCCGGCTACCAGGCAGCGATCCTCGCCGAGCTCGGTGCGATCGTGTGCACCATCGAAATCGTCGAGCCATTGGCACGGGAGGCAGCGGAGCGTCTGCGCATGCTGGGTTATGCGAAGGTTCGAACCCGCGCCGGCGATGGCTATTACGGATGGGAGGACTGCGGTCCATTCGATGCGATCATTGTCACCGCAGCAGCGAGCCACGTTCCACCATCGCTGGTTCGACAGCTCAAGCCGGGCGGCCGGATGGTGATTCCGGTCGGCCCACCTTTCCTCGCGCAGCATCTCATGCTCGTTGAAAAGCGCACCGACGGGACGATCCTGACGCGCCAGATTCTCCCTGTGGCGTTCGTGCCGCTGACGGGAAAGCACTGATCCCCTGCGACGCGACAATGGCGTCCGCAGATCCTGCCGCAGGCACCCATTCCGCGCGCTCGGCGCAATCGGAACCCGCCGAGCGCGCCGATAGCCCGCCGCTCTTGGCCATCGCCATGCTGTCCGCGGCCGCGCTCGGCTACGAGATCCTGCTGATGCGACTGTTTTCGGTCATCCAGTGGCATCACTTCGCGTACATGATGATCAGCGTGGCGCTGCTGGGTTACGGTGCGGCGGGGACGTTTGTTGCCCTGGCCCGAGGCGCGATGCTCGCCCGGTACGCGCAGGTGTTTGTCGCGGGCGCGGCGGCATTCGGCATCTTCAGTGTGACGAGCTTCCTGCTGGCGCAGCGGGTCGAGTTCAATCCGTTGGAATTGGCGTGGGATCCGCGGCAGCCGTTACGCCTTCTCGCCATCTACGTGCTGTTGTGCGTGCCGTTCTTCTGCGCCGCATCCGCGCTTTGTCTCACGTTTGCGCGCTTCGGTGAAAGGTCGCACCGCATCTACAGCTTCGATATCGTGGGCGCAGGTGCCGGCTGTTTGGCGATTCTCCTCGCGCTGTTCATGGTCACGCCAACGGATGCGCTGAAGCTGATCGGCGCACTGGGACTCGCCGCGGCCGCCGTGGCGGACCTGCATTTCGCAAAGCGGCCGCGCGCGATTGGGTTGGCGTCTGCTAGGTACCGCCGTCGCATTGCCCTTCGGCATCCCGTCCGATTGGACACGCCTCAACGCGTCCGAATTCAAGGATCTGCGCCAGGCGTTGCAGATCGGAGGCACGCGCGTCGTCGCCGAGCGCTCGAGCCCGTTGGGCATGGTTACCGTGGTGGAGAGCCCGCGGGTCCCGTTCCGGTATGCGCCGGGACTGAGCCTCAATGCGCCCGCGCGAGCCGCCGTCGCAACTCGGCGTGTTCGTCGATGGCGATGGACCAAGCGCGCTCGTCCGCTATGACGGACGACGGGAGCCGCTGGCCTACCTCGATTACCTGACGTCCGCGCTGCCCTACCACCTCCTGGCGCGACCGCGCGTACTGGTGCTCGGTGCAGGCGCAGGTACCGACGTGCTGCAGGCCATGACGCTCGGCGCGCGCGCCGTCGATGCGGTCGAACTCGATCCTCTGGTGGTCGATCTCGTTCAGCGCCAATTCGCCGACTATTCGGGAAGGCCTTACAGCCTGCCCGGCGTCCGCGTGCACATCGGCGAGGCGCGCGGTTTCGTCGCGCGGCATGAGGAGCGCTTCGATCTCATCGAGGTCGCGCTGCTCGACGCGTTCGCCGCGTCGTCCGCGGGGCTCTATGCGCTGTCCGAAAGCTATCTCTACACGGTCGAGGGCATGACGGCCTACCTCGATCGCCTCGAGCCGGGCGGGATGCTCGCGATCACGCGCTGGATCAGCCTGCCGCCACGCGACACGCTGAAGCTGTTCGCCACGGCCACCGTGGCGCTCGAGCGCCGAGGCGTTGCGGAGCCCGGCCGGCAGCTGGCGCTGGTACGGAGCTGGAGGACCGCGACTTTGGTCGTGAAGAATGGCGCCTTCACGTCGAGCGAGATCGCAGCGTTGCGGGCGTTCTGTCGCGCCCGCTCCTTCGATGCGGACTACTACCCCGGCATCGCGCAGCATCAGGCCAATCAATACAACATACTCGACGCGTCCTACTTCTACGACGGCGCCGTGGCGCTGCTCGGGCCGGAGCGACGAAGGTTCATCGACGATTACAAGTTCGTCATCGCACCAGCCACCGATGACCGGCCGCATTTCTTCCACTTCTTTCGCTGGGGCACGCTGCCGGAGCTGCTGGCACTGAAGGAACAGGGCGGATTGCCGCTGCTCGATTGGGGCTATCCGGTCCTGATCGCGACGCTGCTGCAGGCGGTCGTGGCGAGCCTGACGCTGATCGTGCTGCCGTTGTGGTTCGGTCGCCGTGGCACCCGGGATGCCGTGGTTGCGCACCCGCCGCGCGTCGCCGCGGCCGTCTACTTCACGGCAATCGGCTTCGCGTACATGTTCACCGAGATCGCGTTCATCCAGAAGTTCCTGCTGTTTCTCGCGCACCCGCTCTACGCGGTCGCCGTCGTGCTGTGCGCGTTCCTGGTGTTTGGCGGCTTGGGGAGCCGCCATTCGCGGCGCTTCGCAGCGGCTGAAAGGCGATGGGCGGCTCATCCGCTGGCATGGCTGGTTGCAGGCATCGCCGGCATTGCGCTCGTCTATCTCTTTTCGCTGCCGGCGATCTTCCGGCACCTGATGCCGCTTCCCGATCTGGCGCGGATCGCGATCTCGATTGCGCTGATTGCCCCGCTCGCCTTTGCAATGGGGATGCCCTTTCCGCTGGGCCTCACCCGTCTCGCGGGCGGCGCCAACGCGCTGATCCCCTGGGCCTGGGGCGTCAACGCGAATGCGTCGGTTATCGCGGCGATACTCGCCACCGTGCTTGCGATCCATCTCGGGTTCGGCGCAGTCGTCGTGCTCGCAGTCGCGCTGTACGCCCTCGCTGCGGCCGCATGGCCCGCGCTTCGCTCGAGATAGATGCGTAGTCGCAGTGCAGAAGCGGACGTTCGCTGACGCCCCTGAACGATTCATCGCAGCCGGTCATGCGCCAAATGCGCGGACGTTCAGCGAGCGGGCAAGAAAGCGAGGCCGGTACAAGTGATCGGATCGAGAGGGCCGTGGCGGAAGGTCACGAACTCGTCGGGAATACGGGCTCGAATCAAGTCCAGGAGCATGGGGCTCATCAATCGATCAATTTGAGCGAGCCGCCGAGGTCATCGACCCGATAGCCGAGGCGCACGAAATCCTCAGCGTAGAACGTCCGGATGCGCTCTGCCGTGTCTCCCCGGATGAGAGACTTCTGCATGGGCACTCCGGCGTTCCCAGGGGAACTCGGCCGGACAGTCGATGCCCATCTGGGCCAGCCGGTATCGGAGTGCTGTCATTGGCGACTGCTCGAACCTCAGGATGTCAGCACCGTCAATCAGGAATTCGTGCTGCGGGCGGATGTGGTTGTCATTGACGAAGGGATTTCTTGCATGGCGCCTGAGGACAACTTCGAACCAGTCGTCGAAACCGATGGCGCGGTCGGGACCAAGAACTCGCATCTTGTATTCGCTGGCGAGTCGGTCGAACGGATTTCGCACGATGGTGAAGGCGAAATCGCAGAGGCCTCGAGGCAGAAGGCTCTCCAGGATGGCGGCGTGGAAATGCTGGGGCGTACAGGGCATGCCAGGGATCAGGACACTGTCGCGCAGGGCTTCGACACCGCCGGCGTCGCTCAGCACCTTCTCTACGCTCGTGCCTCCTGTTTTCGGAATATGGATGAACAGAAGGATCTTGTCTCGGAACCGGAAGATTGGCATGCGATGCTTCGTTTGAGGGTGGCAGACGTTGATATACACAATAGACGGATTCGATACCAGACTAGATTGTCCGCCCGTCGGGTCAATCACTCGTTGTTCCGAAACGTGGCGAAGCGGGGTACGGTCTACGCAATGGCTGTGGCCCCGGCGAATTCCTCATGTGGAACGGACGCCACAAGCAGTTCGACCGAGCAAGGTGACCGCACCCCGTCGCGATTGTTCGCCTTGCCCTACAACGGGATCATCGGTCTGCTTACATCACGACTCTTTCGAGGGGCTCACACTTCAACCTCTCCGCCAAGCACCAATGCGACCGCTGCTGCGCTATACAGCGTCCCCCGAGTCCAATGGCCGCATTTTTTCGAAGGAGCCGGCGATGCGTGACCTCACATCAGTTGCCTTTCTCGTTGTCGCGAACGCGATCGTACTTGCGCTGCTCGTCACGATGCTGGGCGGCTGCGTCGCAACGCCGTCGAGATATCAAGATCGCAATGGTGACTTCGCTACGCATATCGCCGGAGCCGGGGAGTTGACGTTCAGCGTCAGCGATTCGCAGATCGCCCAGACAATCGATACAGGCTGGGCGCGGTTGTTCCAAGCCAGCGGATCCCGCTGGTATCATCCCCGCGAAGTCATCATGCTCAAGGAGTCTGAATATGAAGAAATTTCTTGTTATGTATCTTGCGCCTGCCTCGGTAATTGACGACTGGAAGAAGACCGAGCCCGGGAAGCGAAAGGAGGCCGAAGAGAAGATGCAGAGTGACTGGAGAAAATGGACGAGCGATCACATGAAGATCTTCGTTGACAAGGGAGCCGGGGTCGGCAAGACCAAATGCGTCACCGCGCAAGGCACGTCCGACACAAGAAACGACATCATGTTGTATGCGATCGTGGAGGCAGAGTCACACGAAGCGGTGGCAAAGACATTCGAGGGCCACCCGCACTTGCAGATCCCGCATTCCTCCATAGAAGTCATGGAGATTCATCCGTTGTCTGGAATGTAAGGCCACATCTCCCGAAAACTTCCGCCCGACCAGGACTCGAGGAAGGCTGGTTGATCACAACGGGTCCGCGACAGCAGACGATCAGGGGGTCTTCCGTTGGTTTGCGTATGCCTGCCGGGCAGGCATCGCGGCTCAGTGCATGATGACAACGAGCACGCTGCAGGGCGCATGCTCGATGAGCGCACGCGTGCTCGAGCCACGCCACCAACGCGCCGCCCAACTGTCGAGGTGCCGGTGGCCGACCACAATCAGGTCGGCGCCAATCTGCCGTGCATAATTGGAAATCTGCTCGACAGAATCCCCGACTAGCACCTCGCCGGTCGCAACATGGCCCGCGTCGGACAGTTGCTTCAGGCCATCGGCAAGGATGTCTTGGTACCTCTGCCTTTCCGATTCCGCGTCCGATCCGCCGTCGTAGAAGACTCCATCAGCCGCAACATTGATCGCCGCGGGAGGCATGATGGCGACGAGAAATAGTTCCGAGCGACTCCATTGCGCGATGTCGCGGCAGTTGAGCAGAGCCTTCTGCCCGGATTCCGAGCCGTCATAGGCAAGCAAGATTCGTTTGTACATGGATCCCTCCTGTGAGCGTGCTTCAGAGGCAGGGTCAACGGAAACGGCACCCCTTCGTCATCCAAGATCCGACAGATTACGCCTGCCGAGGGCCCGGTGCCGGCGCCGCCGCGACGAGAACGAGACCCACGATGATCGGAAGGCGTGCCATGCAGCCACACGCGGGAACGACTAACCGGACGAGAGACCCGCGCGCTTCAGGCGCGCACGCATACGCTCCAGCTCCTCGACGAGGTCGACGACCAGGCCCGCGAGCTCCGGGTTGGCGTCGAACTGGTGCTCCAGCGCGCGCAGATGCCGCGCGCGGATGAGATCGTGGCTCGTGAACGACCAGACCCCGGGATCGGGACTTGCACGCTCCAGCAGCACGCCGGCCCGCACGTGCTCGATGACCCATTCGCGGCTGACCGTGCAGCTGGCGGCGAGCTCTTCCAGGCCGATGCGCGCTTCGTCGAGCAGCGCTGCGGTGAGTTCTTCGGGCATCATCGTGACTCCCGGGGATCGAAAGCGAGGTCGCGCGCCATGGTTTGGTAGAGCTCCCGCGCACGGGGAGTATCAGCGGGCGGCAGCACGACCTCCAGCACCAGGTAGAGGTCGCCCGTCGGTACGCCGGGAATGCCGCGCCCCTTGAGGCGCAGGTTGCGGCCGCTCTGCGAGCCTTCGGGAACCTTTACCTCCACGGAGCCGTCGGGAAGCGCGGCTTTCACGCTCGCGCCCAGTGCCCCCTCCCACGGCGCGACGCGCAACGTCGCGTACACGTCGCGTCCCTCGACGCGGTAGCGCGGATGCGGCTTGAAGTGGATCTCGAGATACAGGTCGCCCGCGGGCCCGTCACCCATGCCGGGGCTGCCCTGGCCGGTCAGGCGAAGGACCTGGCCCTCGTGGACGCCCTTGGGAATCCGGACGTTGAGGCCGTGCTCGGTCATCACCACACGGCCGCGTTCGTCGGCCTTCGGGGCGCGCAGCGTGACGAGCCGCGTCCCACCCTGATAGGCGTCCTCGAGGTCGATCTGGATCTTCGCGTGGTGGTCCTCGCCACGCGCATGGAAACCCTCGGCACGACGGCCCTGCCGGCCGAACAGCTCGGAGAAGAAATCGCTGAAGTCGGCGGACTGCGCCCCCGAAAAATCCCGTCCCGAGAATTCGAAGCCGGCATCCCAGTCGGGCGGTGGCCGGAAATCCTGGCCCGCGCGGAAGCCCTGGCCCAGCTGGTCGTAGGCCGCGCGCTTCTCCGGATCGGAGAGCACGGCATGCGCCTCGTTCACTTCCTTCATCCGCGCTTCGGCGTTCGCCTCCTTGGACACGTCGGGGTGATACTTGCGCGCCAGTCGGCGAAAGGCCTTCTTGATCTCCTCCGCCGTGGCGTCGCGCGCCACGCCGAGCGTCTGGTAGTAGTCCTTGAATTCCAACGAGGTGCCCCTTCGGTCGTTCGGGCCGCCGGCACGTCGGCGAGCGAGAGGGTAGATTACCCTGCGGCAGGGGGTTGCTCAACTCGCAGTTCATGCGGCCTTCAGGACTTGCGCTAGTATTGAGCGCCCATTTCCATTCGAGGCCGCGCCGATGACCGTGCTGGAAGCCGACGGCGTTCGTATCTATCGGAATGCGCGGGTCGCAGCGCGCGCGACGCCGTACGGACCCGCGCGCGAGTCGATCCTGAATGACGCCGGCTTCGTCGCGGCCGAGCGACGAGATTCGCCGCTGGCCCGGCTCATGGCGTGACGCCGCTTCACCGTCTGCCACGGATGGCGGCACGGCTCGGCGTAGCGGCGCTTTACTACAAGGACGAGGGCGGCCGCTTCGGACTCAAGAGCTTCAAGGCGCTCGGCGGGGCGTACGCGGTGTTCCGCGTGCTCAAGAAGGCCGTCGAAGCGCGCAACGGCGGCCGCCCGGTCACTGCGCCCGAATTGATCGCCGGCACCTGCCGCGACATCGTGAACGCGGTCACCGTCACCTGCGCCACCGACGGCAACCATGGACGCTCCGTCGCCTGGGGAGCGAAGCTCTTCGGTTGTCGCTGCGTCATCTACGTTCACGAGACCGTCAGCCCGGGGCGGTGCGCCGCGATCGCGCAGTACGGCGCGGACGTGATCCGCGTGCCGGGCAACTACGACGACTCGGTGCGCCACGCTACGGCCGAAGCGCGCAAGAACGGCTGGACGGTCGTGTCCGACACGAGCTACGAAGGCTACCGCGAGATACCGATCGACGTGATGCACGGCTACGGCGTGATGTCGCGCGAGATCATCCGGCAGATGGCGGACGAGCCGCCGACGCACGTGCTCGTGCAGGCCGGCGTCGGCGCCCTGGCCGCCTCGGTGTGCGCCGCATTCTGGATCGCGTGGGAAGAGCGCCGACCCCAGCTGGTGGTCGTCGAGCCGACACGAGCCGACTGCTTCTTCCGGAGCGGGCTCGCCGGCAGACCGGTGGCGGTCGCCGGGGATCTCGACACGGTGATGGCCGGCCTCGCCTGCGGCGAAGTGTCGCCGCTCGCGTGGGAGATTCTCCGCGCCGGCGCCAGCGCGTACGCCACGGTCGACGATCGTTTTGCGCTCGACGCGATGCGCGCGCTGGCTCGGCCGGCCGCCGGCGATCCGGCGATCGTTGCCGGCGAGACCGGCGCGTGCGGCCTGGCGCTGTTGCTGGCCGCCAAAGGGCACGACCGGATCTGGCGGACCTTGGGTCTCGACGGAGGCTCGCGCGTGCTGCTGATCGGCAGCGAAGGCGATACCGATCCGCAGATCTACCGGCAACTCGTCGGCGACGCAAGCGTGGACCTCGTCCAGTGAAACCGGCCGATTTGCGTATCGACGGCGACCGCCTGCTGTCACGCCTCGACCGGCTGGCCGAGATCGGCGCGATCGAAGGCGGCGGCTGTTGCCGGCTCGCGCTCACCGACGAGGACAAGGCGGGCCGCGACCTCGTCGTGGGCTGGATGCGCGAGCAGCGACTCGAGGTCTCGATCGACGGCATCGGCAACGTCTTCGGTCTGCGCCGGGGGCGAGAGGCACTGCCGCCGGTCATGACGGGTTCGCACATCGACACCGTCGCGTACCGGTGGGCGCTACGACGGCAACCTCGGTGTGCTGGCCGGGCTCGAGGTCGTCGAGACGCTCGATGCCGCCGGCGTCTCCACGCGACGGCCGCTGGTCGTCGCGTTCTTCACCAACGAGGAGGGCGCGCGGTTCGCACCCGACATGCTGGGTTCGCTGGTGTATGCGGGTGGCTTGGCGCCGGAAGAAGCGCTGGCCACGGTGGCGATCGACGGCAAGGTGCTGGGCGATGAACTGCGGCGCATCGGGTATGCCGGCGACGCGCCGCTCCCCATTCATCGTCCGCATGCCTACGTCGAGCTGCACATCGAACAGGGGCCGGTGCTCGATGCGGAGGGCGTCACCATCGGCGCCGTCGAGGACCTGCAGGGCATCTCGTGGCAGGAGATCGCCGTCACGGGCCAGTCCAATCACGCCGGCACCACGCCGATGCGCCTGCGTCACGACGCGGGCTACTGCGCAGCGGCGATCGCCCACTTCTTGCGCCGGCTGGCGGGTGAGATGGGCGGCTCCCAGGTCTGCACGGTCGGCAGGATCGATCTCGTTCCCAACCTGATCAACGTCATTGCCGCCCGCGCCACCCTCACCGCGGATCTGCGCAACACCGACGAGTCGCTGCTGCAGCAGGCCGAAGCCCGGCTGGACGCGTTTCTCGAATCGCTCGGTCGTGACGAAGGCGTGACGATCCGGACGAAACGGCTGGCACGCTTCGAGCCGGTGATCTTCGATCCGCAAGTGATACGGTGCATCGAAGGGGTCGCGGCGCGGCTTGGGCTGAGCCAGCGTCGCATGACATCGGGCGCAGGGCACGACGCGCAGATGCTCGCGCGCGTCTGTCCAGCGGCGATGATCTTCGTGCCCAGCGTCGAGGGGCATCAGCCACAACGTGGCCGAATACACAGCGCCCGCCGACCTCGCGGCCGGCGCCAACGTGCTGCTGCACACGCTGCTCGAACTCGCTGCACAGGAGGCGCGCTGAATGTCACGCATCATTACCGTCGGCGGCCGCCCAGCTCGGCCCCATCGAGCGAAGGGAAAGCCGCGCAGAGGCCGTCGCGCGCCTGATCGCGCTCATGCGGGAGGCCGCGTCCCACGGCTGCGATCTCGTGGTCTTTCCCGAATGCGCGCTCACCGCCGTTCTTTCCGCACTGGTACTACGAACGGCAGGAGGACATCGATGCCTTCTTCGAGCGCGAGATGCCGAACGCGGCGACGCAGCCGCTGTTCGCCTGCGCGCGCGAGCTCGCGCATCGGTTTCTACCTCGGCTTTGCGGAGCTGGCGGTCGAGGACGGGGTCACCCGCCATTTCAACACGTCGATCCTCGTCGACAAGGCCGGCCGGATCGTCGGCAAGTACCGGAAGGTGCATCTGCCCGGACACCGGGAGCACGAGCCGTCGCGGCCGTTCCAGAACCTCGAGAAGCGCTACTTCGACGTCGGCAACCTCGGCTTTCCGGTGTTCCGCGCGTTCGGCGGCATCCTCGGCATGGCGATCTGCAACGACCGCCGCTGGCCGGAGACGTACCGGGTGATGGGGCTGCAGGGCGTCGAGATGATCGTGCTGGGCTACAACACGCCGGTGCACAATCCGCCCGCGCCCGAGCACGACAACCTTTCGCACTTCCATAACGAGCTGGTGATGCAGGCCGGCGCCTACCAGAACGGCTGCTGGGTGGTGGGCGTGGCCAAGGCCGGGAACGAGGGCGGTATTCGCCAGATCGGCAACTCGATCATCGTCGCGCCTTCCGGCGAGATCGTGGCCGCATGCTCGACGGAGGGCGACGAGCTCGCGATCGCCCGCTGCGACCTCGATCTCACCCTGTCCTACAAGAACACGACGTTCAACTTCGCGCTGCACCGCCAACCGCAGGCCTACCGCTTGATCGTCGAGCGGACGGGAGCGATACCGCCACCTCCGGAGTGAGGTGCGCGCAGATTCACGTAACGGAAATCGGGAGGGCTCCAGCGAGCCGACACTTTGGAGAGATTCTGCTTTCCGGAGTGGCGACGGGCTGGAGTCGACCCTAAGCAGACCCCCTGATTTGGCGGAAGCGGGCGTTACCTGACGAACGCGGGCCGGGCGCGGAGCCCCGGATGTCAGGGCTTCGACGTGGCCAGCAACTCGCGCAATTCAACCATTGACTGTTGGCTGACATTGATGAAACCCTGCCCGGGCCGGTCCAGATCTGCAATCACCATGATGACTGCGGAGAACGCAATTGCCACGGCAAGCATTGCGGGGCTCCGGCTTGTTCCAGCCACGCCACCGTGGTAGCCCACTGTGGTCAGCGCAAGGACCGCAACGACATATAGAACAGCCCAATACGCGCCAGGAATCCGGCTTCGTTCGCGCACCATTTCGCGCTCTTGTTGAAGTTCGATGATTCTGCCGACGTAGCCCAAGAAAACGTCAACGCCACCGGGACTCTGCTCTCCGACAGCGG
The DNA here is from genome assembly GCA_963833295.1 of uncultured beta proteobacterium. GTDB lineage: Bacteria > Pseudomonadota > Gammaproteobacteria > Burkholderiales > Casimicrobiaceae > CAIWHR01. The sequence goes on from CAWHXL010000003.1 coordinate 151,551, forward strand.
CGGTCGCCTTCCAAAGCCGATCGAGCAGGTTCCTTGCCGACTTGCCCGGTTCGTCCTGCTTCGCGTTAGCCCACCGCAGTCTCTCGTCGACATATTCCCGGAGGACCGTCCGAATCTCGGAACGATGTACCTCAGGTATCACGCTGCTGAGGAGATACGTCATCCGGATTGCATTCGCCTCCTCCACCAGTGCCACTTTCCTCGCATGAAATGCGTCGGCGGCGATGCCAAACGTAAATGCGAGCAGAAACGCAAGTAGACCTAACGTAGCGCCGGCCATGGCGCCGACCGGGGCCTCTTTTTCCAGTTCTCGGTCCTTTTGCCTTTGTCTGCCCCACCGATAGCCGGCTTCTACGGATGCGAGCACCAGGAACAACGTGCCGACAAACACGCCCCATATGGGTAGATCAGTGAACAGCCGATCCATTTCCAATCACCTCGCGAGTCCTGCATCAGCTGCCGTGCGCTCGGGACATTGGTGTGCCACGAACACATGTTGCGCGCGGCGACCGTAACCCTGCCGCGCCAACACGGCAACGCAGCGTGGCGAATCGGGAGTCCACATGTCGCAATTGCTCACTTGACCGTCGCCTTGGCCCGTCGACCATGGCGCCATGTCCACATCAGCGACAGCGCCACCAGAGCATGCACCGCAACGGCTGGCCAAAGTAGAAGACCGCGCAGATGTCCGAGTGTGCCAAGGTAGGCGAGGTACAACGCAATTAGCGCGTTGTAAGTCAGCAATGCCCGGAAGGCCGGTGAGCCGCCCTCGGCGCGCTGCGCTCCCGGCCAGCACGCCAGCCCCAGAGCCACGAGCGCAATGCCGAAACATCGGCCCAGCACCGCCCCCACGCCGGAGAGATCCCCGCCGACCAGCAGGCCTGCTACGATCGCCGGATCGAACATCAGGGCAAGTCCGGTTGCCGCTTCAACGATCGCCGAGAAAGCCAGGATCGTCCGCCGGTGGTCGAGGCTTGCTCCGCTCAAGGGAACCGTCCGAACGATTGATTCATCACCGTGGTCTCGTCCGATTTCGCGTGGAATCAGCGGGGGCGTCGCGCGGGCGACGCCCTCCCGGCTCACTAGTTGCGCACTCGCCTCTAATCGCGCGCGCGGGCGACGGTTTTTTGCATCTGCTCGCGCTCCTCCGCGGTCAACTGTTCTGGTCCCAGGTTGAAGGTGAGCTTGTTGATCGTGCCGGTGAACTTGAACGGAACATCGTAGCGATACTCGATGAGCGCCAGCGGGGTGCGGGTGTCCTGGCCGATGTCGAAGGTTTCGTCCTCCGGGAACGTGATCGGGGTGCTGTGCTCCATGGAGTTCCTGGCGACTTCCTTGCCGTCCACGGTGAGCACGCCCGTGCCTCCCTTGCCCAGGCCCGGACCATCGGACTTGAAGTCGAAGACGATGGTGTGCTTGCCTGCGCCCAATTCCGGCCCTGCCCATACCGTGCGCTTGAGGTTGAGCAGGTTGTAGAGGAACACCGGCTTGCTCCGACGAATGCCCCCCACACCCTTGCTCAGGAACAGTCCATAGCCACCGAAGCGCCCGCCGTCGGTGACGATCATGCCTTCTGCGCCCCCTTTGGGGATCGTGACCTCGGCGGTGATGGTGTACGACTTGTTCAGGATGCTCGGCGCGCCGCTGTTGGGCACGCCGGTCAGCACCCCGAGTAGGTGAAGACCTTTCTTCCCCCGGTGAGGTTCGGCTTCGGTCCGTTCCAGCGCGCCAGCGACGTGTTGTCGAGCGGCAGGACGTCATGCTTCTTCGCCTCGGCATAGAAGAGGTCCTGCATCTGCTTGAGCTTGTCCGGCATCGTGGCCGCCAGGTCGTTGAACTCGGTCGGATCCTCTGCGACGTGGTAAAGCTCCCACTGGTATCCGGCGATCACGTCGGGCGCCGGCTTGGTGCTCAGTTCCCACGGGAGCGTCGCCGGGGTCGTGGCCGCGACCCAGCCGTCGTTGTAGATGGCGCGGTTGCCGAGCATCTCGAAATACTGCGTGGTGCGCCGGGACGCAGCGCTGGCGTTCGCCTTGTCCCATGTGTAGGCCATGCTCACGCCGTCCATCGGGCGCTGCTTGATGCCGTCGAGCGTATCCGGCAGCGGAATGCCGGTCGCTTCGAGGATGGTCGGAACGATGTCGATGATGTGGTGAAACTGGCGGCGGATGCCGCCCACGTCGTTGATGCGGCCGGGCCACGACATGGCCATGCCCTGGGCCGTTCCGCCGTAATGCGAGGCCACCTGCTTCGTCCACTTGAACGGGGTGTCCATCGCCCATGCCCAGGGTGCCGCGAAATGCGGGAAGGTCTTGTCGGATCCCCAGAACTCGTACCAGAGGAACTGGGCCTTGACCGGCACGGGAACGCCATTAAAGGTGGTGAACTCGTTTGGTGTGCCGTTGATCATGCCTTCGGGGCTTGCCCCGTTGTCGCCGGCGATGTAGATGATCAGGGTGTTGTCGAGCTGGCCCATGTCCTCGACCGCCTGGATGACGCGACCGATCTCGTGGTCGGTGTAGGCGAGGTAGGCCCCAAAGACATCGGCTTGTTTGATGAAAAGCTTCTTCTCCAAAAATCCGAGCGAATCCCAGTCCGGCAGTTCCTTCGGCCAGGGGGTCAGTTGGGCATTCGCCGGCATGATGCCCAGCCGCTTTTGGTTGGCGAAGATGGTTTCGCGCACCTTGTTCCAGCCTCCGTCGAAGAGGTGCATGTCGCTGATCCTCTTGATCCACTCCGGCGTCGGATGGTGCGGCGAGTGCGTGCCGCCCGGTACGTAATAGACGAGGAACGGCTTTTCCGGCGCGATCTCCTTCAGCTCCTTCATGTACTGGATCGCCTCGTCGGCCATGGCCGTGGTCAGGTTCCAGCCCGGTTTGCCCTCGAAGGGGTAGATGGCTGTCGTATTGCGATACAGGTTCGGTTGCCACTGGCTGGCGTCGCCGCCGACGAAGCCATAGAAGTACTCGAAGCCCATGCCGTTCGGCCACTGGTCGAAGGGGCCGGCCTGGGTCGCCTGATAGAAGGGCGTGTTGTGGTTCTTGCCGAACCACGAGGTCGCGTACCCGTTATTCCTCAGGATGGCGCCGACGGTGCCGTTCTCCTTCCTGATGATCGAGTCGTAGCCCGGGAACCCGGTCGCGATTTCACCCACCACCCCGAAACCGGCCACGTGGTGGTTGCGCCCGGTGATCAAGGCCGCACGCGAGGGCGAGCAGAGCGACGTGGAGTGGAAATTCGTGTAGCGCAGCCCGCTCTTCGCGATGCGGTCCAATGCCGGTGTCGGGACGACGCCGCCGAACGTGCTGGGCGCGCCGAACCCGCTATCGTCAGTCATGATCAGCAGCACGTTGGGCGCGCCCTTCGGCGGCACGACGCGTGGCGCCCACCAGGCTTTCGACTCCGAGGCCTTTTCCTTGATCACCCCGTCGAACTTCGGATCGGGCGGTGGAAGCTGCTTGCCGTCGAGCGTCGTCGTGGCGCTAGGCGAACCCAGCACCCCGGTAACCTGTTGGGCCGAGGCCGAACCCAAGCACGAGGCAACCGCGACCACGGATGTCAATAATTTGAATATGTGGCGTGCATTCATTGTGTCTCTCCCAAAATGTCCGTCCTGACGGCGACTCAACGACGGATTGCTTGGGCCTCGGACGCTCGACCAGATCATCCAAACCCACGATTGCGACATTTCGCGTCGCGCCCGGCCGAAATCGCAAATCATCGCCTGAGGCGCCCAGATTTCTTCTTGAGTTGGATCAATATTTTTGCCCGAGCGGCACTGATCTGTCGTTGCTCGCAACCTTGGCGTCGAACGACTGCTTCCTGGCGATGCGGGCGGCGGCACCCAGCGTCTGCTCTTGGCCGAACTTTGCCGGCCGAGGGCTACCACGGTCCGCGGTCGAGTCTCGGCTACTACCGATCTCACCACCAAGCCCACCGCCGGATGCGCCGCGCTACCTCCGGCGAGTCGCTCGTCGATCCGTCTACCGGCGGCTACTTGCCCGCCGGCGGCCACCACTGCCCGCCGACGACCATCCCCTTCAGCCGGAAGCGCCGGTCGGCGGCGAGGCGCTCGCCCTGCGTGTCGTGAAACTCGAACGCCCCGCGCTCGATGTCGAGAATCGTCGCATCGCCTTCGGTGCCGATCGCGAGCGTGCCGAGCGACGGGCGCCGGATCGCTGCCGCGGGCGCCGACGTGACGGCCGCGACCAGCGCACCGAGGTCCATGCCGAGGACCAGGAACTTGGACATCGTCGCCAGCAGGTCGAAGGCCGGCCCGTCGATGTTGAGCACGTGCACGTCGCTCGAGATCACGTCGGGACGAAAACCGGCCGCCAGCAGGCCGCGGCAGGCGTGGAAGCCGAACGAGCCGGCGCCGTGCCCGATGTCGAAGATCACGCCGCGCTCGCGTGCGATCTGCGCTTCCTCGCGCACGGCGCCGTCCGCGCGCAGCAGCGAGTTGGGAAACGGGCGGTAGCAATGCGTGAGCACGTCGCCGGGCCGCAGGCGCTCCAGCACTTCCTTGCGATTGGGCGGCGGATGGTCGATGTGCGCCATCAGCGGCAAGTCGAGCTCCTCGGCGACCTCGAGCGCCATGTCGAGAGGCGCGACGCCGCTCGAACCGCCGGCGCCGCGGCCGACGCGCACCTTGATGCCGACGATCAGGTCGCGATTCTCGCGTGCCACGCGCACGCATTCGTTGAGATCGAGAAGGCGCAGGTCGGACGCTTCGCCGACCATCACGGTGCGGCTGAACGCGAAGATGCCGGCGAAGGAGACGTTGAGGAAGGCGAGGATCCGCACGGGCGAGGGCTCGATGACGTGCCGCCGGAAGCCGGGAAAGTTTGCGGGCCCCGCGGTGCCGGCGTCGACGAACGTCGTCGTGCCGCTGCGCCGCGCGATCGGCTCCGCTTCGACGCCGATCGACGTGCCGCCCCAGTAGACGTGCGTGTGCAGGTCGATCATGCCGGGCACGACGATGGCGCCGGCGACATCGCGCTCCTCGCTCGCCTTCTCGGTGATCCGCGGCGCCACGGCGGCGACGCGACCGCCGGCGAAGCCCACGTCGCGCGTGTCGTCGAGGCCGCTCGACGGGTCGATCACCCGCCCGCCGCGCAGAATCAGGTCCATTCGTTGGCTCCGTTGTCGATCATGGTATCGCGATTGGCCGCGCCCGCTTCAGCGCAGGTGGCAGGCGACGTGATGGCCGGGCGCCACTTCCCGCAACTCCGGCGATTCGGTCCGTGCAGCGGTCGACCGCATACGGGCAGCGCGTGTGAAAGCGGCAGCCCGACGGCGGATTGATCGGGCTCGGCACGTCGCCCGGAAGGATGATGCGCGCGCGCTTGATCGCCGGATCGGCGTCGGGCACCGGCACCGCCGACAGCAGCGCTTCGGTATAGGGGTGCTGCGGGCTGCGCGAACAGCGCGCGGCGCGGCGCGAGCTCGACGATGCGGCCGAGGTACATCACCGCGACGCGATGGCTGATGTGCTCGACGACCGCGAGGTCGTGCGCGATGAAGAGGTAGGACAGGCCGAACTCCGCCTGCAGATCCATCAGCAGGTTGATGACCTGCGCCTGCACCGAAACGTCGAGCGCCGAGACCGGCTCGTCGCAGACGATCACCTTCGGCTCGACCGCGAGCGCGCGCGCGATCCCCAGGCGCTGGCGCTGTCCGCCGGAGAACTCGTGCGGATACTTGCGCATCTGGTCCGGCCGCAGCCCGACGCGCGCGAACAGCCGGGCGACGCGCTCCGTGCGCTCGCCGTCCGATCCGATGGCGTAGTTGCGCAGCGGCTCGCCGACGATTTCGCCGGCCGGCATGCGCGGATTGAGCGACGCATACGGATCCTGGAAGATCACCTGCAGGCGGCGACGATGCGGGCGCATCGCGACGCGGTCGAGCTGCGTGATGTCGTCGCCGTCCAGCGTGATCGTGCCGCTCGTCGGTTCGATCAGGCGCAGGATCGCCTTTCCGGTCGTCGACTTGCCGCAGCCGCTCTCGCCGACGAGGCCCAGCGTCTCGCCGGCCGCGAGATCGAACGACACGCCGTCGACCGCCTGCACCTTGCCGACCTCGCGCGAGAACAATCCGCCGCGCACCGGGAAGTGCTTGACCAGTCCCTCGATCCGGAGCACCGGACTGCGGGCGGTGGAGGGCTCAGGCACGGGCCATCTCCGGCAACGAATCGGCGTTCCAGCACGCGACGAAGTGGCCGGGCGCGGCCTCGACCTCCGGCGGATACGCTGCGCGGCATTGCTCGGTCGCATGCGCGCAGCGCGGCGCGAACGTGCACCCGCCCGCCATGTCGATCAGCGACGGCACCATGCCCGGGATCTCGGTGAGCCGCGTCGCCCGCATGGATTCGTCTAGCGCGCGATTGAGCCGCGGAATCGACGTCATCAGCCCGCGCGTGTAGGGATGGCGCGGTCGCGCGAACAGCGCCTTCGCCGACGCCTCCTCGACCTTGCGGCCCGCGTACATCACGACCACGCGCTGCGCGGTCTCGGCGATCGACGCCAAGGTCGTGCGTGATCAGCATGACGGCCGCGCCGGTGCGCTCCTTCATTTCCAGCATCAGTTCGAGGATCTGCGCCTGGATGGTCACGTCGAGCGCCGTCGTCGGCTCGTCGGCGATGAGGATCGTCGGCGTGCATGCCATCGCGATCGCGATCATGACGCGCTGGCGCATGCCGCCGGACAGCTGGTGCGGATATTCGCCGGCACGCCGGCGCGGGCTCCGGGATTCCCACCAGCGCGAGCATCTCGATCGCCCGGTCCGTGCGCCGCGCGACGCGACAGGCGCTGGTGCAGCGCCACGGTCTCGGCGATCTGGCGGCCCACCGTCATCACCGGATTGAGGCTCGTCATCGGCTCCTGGAAGATCATCGATATCCGGTTGCCGCGGATCGCGCGCATCGCGGCCGGCTCGAGCGCCAACAGCTCGTCGCCGTCGAAGCGGATGCTGCCCGAGACGATGCGACCCGGCCGGCCGCGGAACCAGTCGCATGATGGACAGCGCGGTGATCGATTTGCCGCAGCCGCTCTCGCCGACGACGCCCAGCGTCTCGCCTCGGTCGAGCGACAGCGACAGGCCGTCCACGGCCTTGACCACGCCGTCGCGCGTGAAGAAATGCGTGGCGAGATCGTTGACGGCAAGAACCGGCGTACTCATGACGAGGTCACATGTTCCGCGCGAGGCGCGGGTCGAGCATGTCGCGCAACCCGTCGCCGACGAGGTTGATCGCCAGCACGGTCACGGCCAGGAACAGGCCCGGCAGCAGCACCATCCACGGCTTCAGCTGAAAGTAGGGGCGCGCCTCGGCCATGATGTTGCCCCAGCTCGGCATCTCCGGCGGCGTGCCGGCGCCGAGGAAGCTCAACGCCGCCTCGATCAGCACGGCCGACGCGCAGATGTAGGTCGCCTGCACGATCAGCGGCGGAAGCGCGTTGGGCAGCAGGTGGCGCAACATGATGCGCGGCAGGCTGGTGCCGATCGCCGTCGCGGCCTCGATGTACGGCTGCTCGCGGATGGTGAGCACGATCGCTGCGCACCAGGCGCACCACGCGCGGCACTTCGGGAAGCGTGACCGCGACGATCACGATGATCACGCTGGCCTTCGACAGCGCGATCAGCGCGATCGCCAGCATGATCGCCGGAATGGCCATCATGCCGTCCATCACCCGCATGACGACCGCGTCCACCGCGCGCAGGAAGCCGCTGACCAGGCCGATCGCCAGTCCGATCACCGTGGACAGCGCCGCGACCGAGAGGCCGACGATCGAGCGAGATGCGGCCGCCGTAGATCACGCGGCTGTAGAGGTCGCGCCCGAACCGATCGGTGCCGAACCAGTGCTCGGCCGACGGGCTCGCGCAGGCGGTGCGACGGGTTGATCGAAATCGGGTCGACGGTGCCGAGCCAGGGTGCCGCGATCGACGCGACGACGATCGCGAGCAGCAGCGCACCCCCGATCACCACCGTCGGATGGCGACGAAGGAACGCGCCGACGCCGATGCGCGCGCGCCGCGGCGCGGCGATTCGGCGACGGTCGCCGCGGCGCTCGTCACGATTCAGTACCGGATGCGCGGATCGAGCACGGTGTAGAGCATGTCGACCACGAGATTGACGACGACGTAGGCGCCCGAGAACACGAGGATGATGCCCTGGATCACCGGATAGTCGCGGCGCAGGATCGCGTCGACCGTCAGGCGGCCCAGGCCCGGGAATCGCGAACACGCTCTCGGTGACGACGACGCCGCCGATCAGCAGCGCGACGCCGATGCCGATCACCGTGACGATCGGGACCGCGGCGTTGCGCAGCGCGTGTCCCAGCAGCACGTCCGGCGTCGCGAGGCCCTTCGCATGCGCGGTGCGGATGTAGTCCTGCGAGAGCGTCTCGAGCATCGACGCGCGCGTGATGCGCGCGATCAGCGCCATGTAGGCGAGCGCCAGCGTGACGCTGGGCAGGATGATGTTGGAGAGCCACGGCCAGAAGCCCTGTCGCGAGCGGCGTGTAGCCCTGCACCGGCAGCCAGTCGAGCTCGATCGCGAACAGCCAGATCAGCACGTAGCCGATCACGAACCCGGGCACCGAGAATCCGAACACCGCGAAGCCCATCACGCCGCGGTCGATCCACGAGCCGACGCGCCACGCCGCGATCACGCCCAGCGGCACCGCCAGCATGACCGAGATGACGAGCGTCATCACGGTCAGCGTGAGCGTCGGTTCCAGGCGCTGGCCGATCAGCTGCGACACCGGGTGCGCGGAGAAGATCGAGTTGCCGAGATCGCCGCGCAGCAGCTGCCCGACCCAGGTGAAGAACTGGACCAGCAGCGGCTGGTCGAGCCCGAGCTTGGCGCGGATCTTCGCGACATCCTCGGCGGTCGCGAGATCGCCGGCGATGATCGCGGCCGGATCGCCCGGCGCGAGGTGCAGCAGCGCGAAGACGAACACGGTGACGACGACGATCACCGGCACGGCCGCCAGCAGGCGGCGGATCAGGAAGACGTGCATGATGCCGCGCGCCGCCGGGCCGGCGATTGCCCGGCTGCGCGCCCGCCGCTCACGATCGCGCCATCGATCGCCGGCCGTCACTTCTTCTCGATGTTCCACAGCACCAGCCGCGGCGTGTCCAGGATGCCGGAGAGGTTCTTGCGGTACGCGATCGGCGCGTAGAACTGGCCGGCCGGAATGTACGGCACGACCTCGTAGAAGCGCTTCTGCAGCCGCTCGACGATCTCCTTCTGCTTCTCCGGCGGCGCGAGCGGGAATTCGAGGCGGATCTTCTCGAGCTCCTCGTCGCACGGCCAGCCGAACCAGTTCTTGCCGTCGCAGGGGCTCGGCGTCGGCGTGTTCGACAGCGGGCTGTTCATCGCCAGGCCGCCGCCCCACGTGTGGAAGATGTTCCACGCGCCCGGGTTCTTGTCCGGCGGATCCTTGATCTGGCGGCGCGCGCTCTGCGTGCCCCAGTCGATCGCCTGCAGGTCGACGTTCATGCCGATCTCGCGCAGCTTCTGCGCCGTGACCACCGCCTGCGCGTGCGCGAGATGCGCCTCGACCGGATCGAGGATGACCACCTTCTCGCCCTTGTAGCCGGCTTCCTTCAGCAGCTGCCTTGGCCTTCTCGATGTTGGCCTTCTTGTCGCCCTTGGCCCAGTCGCCGACACCGGCCTGCGTCTCGAACGGCGTGCCGCAGATGAACACCGCCCAGCACGGCCGCTCGTATTCGGCGTAGCCGATCATCGAGGCCAGGTAGTCCTTCTGGTCGCCGGTCGCGTAGAGCAGCGCCTGCCGCGCCTTGGGGTTGTTGAACGGCGGGATCAGGTGGTTCATCCGGTAGATCGCCTGCGTGCCGACGCGGTCGATCACCTTGACCGTGATGTTCGGGTCCTTGCGTATCAGCGGCAGCAGGTCGGTCTGCGGGATCTCGATGATGTCGACTTCGCCCTTGATCAGCGCCTGCACCGCGGTGTTGGCAGTCGGGAATGACGATCCACTCGACGCGATCGACCTTGGCGAGCTTGGCGCCGGCGAAGCCGTCCGGCGGTTCGCTCCTCGGCTTGTAGTCGGGGTTCTTCTTGTAGACGACCTTGCTGCCCGGCACCCATTCCTCGCGCACGAACATGAACGGGCCGGAGCCGATCGCCGTCGTCATCGCCGTGTTCGGGATCGAGCTGCGCGTCGGATTCGCGCGTGATGAACAGCGGATTCTCCGGACCGGCGAGCGTCTCCAGCACGAGGCCGAACGGCTTGTTGAGCCGGATCTCGAACGTGTCCGGACCGGTGGCCACGATTTCCTTGGTGAACTGCATCATCGTGACGCCGGCCGGGATGCGCTTCGAGAAGCGCAGGATCGACGCGACGACATCCTTCGACGTGACCGGCTGGCCGTCGTGGAACTTGAGGCCCGGGCGCAGCTTGAACTTCCAGGTGAGGCCGTCGGCGCTCTTCGTGTAGCTCTCGACCATCTGCGGCTTCGGCACGAGCTTGCTGTCCAGCGAGAACAGCGTGTCGTAGATCATGTAGCCGTGATTGCTGGTGATGTTGTTCGTCGTCTGAACGGTATCGAGGATCTTGAGATCCGCCTGCGGCACGAGGCGCAGCACCGATTGCGCGTGCACGGTCCATGGCGCGGCCAGGATCAGCGCCAGCGCGCCCGCCGCGGTCACTCCCTTCCATCTGCGTCGATTGACATCCATGATCCGGCACTCCCCCAGTGTTGCCGTCGCCACCGCGGCTACGGCCGAGCTTGTCCGCTATTGGTAGCATACGGTCCGGCCATCCGCAAGCGACGCTTCTCCGGATCCGGCGTCGCGACTTGGCGAGGAAGACGGATAATTCGCGGGCCCCGCAACGTGGTGTCGGTGTCCGGCTTACGCGTTGCAGCAACGAGGATTCCCGATGGCACAGGCACCGAACGAGTTGCATGCGTCGACGCCCTCGCGCGCATGGCCGCCGGGCGGCTCACCGCCGAGGCGCTGGCGCGCGCGTGCCTCGAGCGGATCGCCGCGCGCGAGCCCGTCGTGCACGCCTTCGCCTGGCTCGACCCCGAGCGCGCGCTCGCCGAGGCGCGCGCGCGCGACCGCGCGGGCTGTCGGCGTTCGCGGGCCGCTCCTCGGCCTGCCGTTCGGCGTGAAGGACATCATCGACACGCACGACATGCCGACCCGGTACGGCTCGCCGATCTATGCCCATCACCGCCCGCCCGACGATGCGGCGTGCGTCGCGCTGGCGCGCGAGGCCGGCGCCGTGATGCTCGGCAAGACCGTCACGACCGAATTCGCGTTGCGCCATCCCGGTCCGACGACGAACCCGCACAACCCTGCGCACACGCCCGGCGGATCGTCGAGCGGATCGGCGGCCGCAGTCGCCGACTTGATGGTTCCCGTGGCGTTCGGGACGCAGACCGGCGGGTTCGATCATCCGCCCCGCTTCCTATTGCGGCGTCGTCGGCTACAAGCCGTCGTTCGACACGATCAATCCGACCGGGGTGAAGCCGCTCGCCAACAGCTTCGACACGGTCGGAGTATTTGCCCGCTGCGTGGACGACTGCGCGCTCGTCGTGGGCGTGCTCGCCGGCAGACGAACGGTGCCCCGACTCCGCTCCTGGCCCTGCGGCCGACGCGCGTGGGTCTCTGCCGGACGCCCGCGTGGCCCAACGCCGCAGCCCGCGACGATCCGGGCGGTCGAGACCGCGGCGCAACAGCTCGCACTCGACGGACGTCGCGGTGGACGAGGTCGAGCTGCCCGCCGAGTTCGAGTCGTTTCTCGACGCGCAAAGCGACGTGCTGCGCTTCGAGGCGGCGCGCGTGTTCGCGTTCGAGCGGACGCGCCATGCGGAACAACTGTCGCTGTCGAGCCGGACGGAGTTGGCGGCGGGCGCGGCGATTCCGCGACAACGATATCTCGAAGCGCAGGCGCTGATCGCCCGCTGCCGCACGCTGTTCGCGGCGGCGATCGCGCCGTTCGACCTGCTGCTCGACGGCGAGCGCGCCCGGCGAGGCGCCACGGCCTCGACAATACGGGCGAGGCGATGTTCAACCGGCTCTGCTCGGGACTGCACGTCCCGTGCGTCACGCTACCGGGTTTCACCGGGCCGAAGGGTCTGCCCGTCGGCGTCCAGCTGATCGGCGCGATCGACGACGACGCTCGCCTGCTGCGCGCGGCCAAGTGGATCGCCGGCCGCATCGGGTAAGGGGGCAGGCGCCAACGACATGCGCCGATCGACGCTGCCCTACCAGCTGCCCGATGCCCCGCCTCCGCCGGAGCTGCCGCCCCCGCCGGAGAATCCGCCGCCCGAGCTTCCGCCCGAGCTGCTGCTGCCGCCGCTGGTGATCACCATGCCGCCGAAGGATGCGTGGCCGGTCCGCTTCAGTTGCTCGGCCGCCTCCTTGTAGCCCGGGCGCGAGCGCACGATGAGCTTGGCGATCGGGAATCCGACCACATAGATTCCGAGCAGGACGAGCGCACCCTTCACGCCGACGACCACGATGGGGAACATCGCCCAGAACGGGATCAGAAACACGTAGAGAAACCAACCCATGCCCGGCGTCACGACCCCGACAACGGTGAAGATGCCGATGACGCCGAAGATGAACGCGCCGAGCAGGATGCGCAGCGGCCAGGGTGGCAGCTGCCGCTCGATGTCGGCAACCTGCGAATCGAGGAAGGCATTGCCCTTCAAAGGCGATGCCGTGCCACCGCCGTCGCCGCTCGTACCACCCCTTCCTTCGAGCTGGGCGACGATCGCGTCCACGCCGTCGGTCACGCCGCCGTCGAAGTCGCCGGACTTGAACTTGGGCGCCATCCGGTTGCGGATGATCCGCGAAGCCTCGACGTCGGGCAGCGCGCCCTCGAGCCCGTAACCCACCTCGATGCGCATCTTGCGATCGTTCGGCACGACCAGCACGAGCACGCCGTTGTCCTTGCCCTTCTGTCCTAGCTTCCAGCTGCTGAAGACTCGGTTCGCGTATTCCTCGACGCTCTCGCCACCCAATGTCGGTACGGTCAGCACCACGACCTGATTGGTGGTCTTGTCCTCGTGGGCCTTGGACGTGGCGGTGAGCCCTTCGCGCGTGGCGGGCGACAGGATCTCCGCGTCGTCGACCACCCGCCCCGACAAATAGGGAACATCGACCGCCGTTGCCGACGCGGCGGCGAGCGACAACGCGGTGACGAGCACCGCGCGCAGGATCACGCCGCCGGCGCTCATGGGCCGCGCTCCTCGAGCGGCTGGTCGGGCAGCGCGTTCGCCTCACCGCCGGCCGCGAGGAAATCCTTTCGCACGAGCAGCGACTCCAGAGCGGCGAGCCCGGCCTGCACTGCGCCTGCCCGTTCGCCCGAACGCAGAGCCACCGTCATCGGTGCCACGACCTCGTCCCAATCGGTGGTAGCGATGCGACCGGCGAAGCCGCGATCGGCGTGCACGACGACGACGCGCTCGAACAGGCTCACCACGATCAGCACCGCGGTGCGTGCCGGCGTCGCGAACAACCCGCGCGCGAGGAAGAGTCCTTCGGCGTATTGGCGCACCTCGACTGCCGCACGGTTGTGGCGCACGAAGAGACGCTCGTAGCCCCTGACGTACGTCGCCACGATCGCGTTCGTAATGCCGGCCGCGAGGATCGCCACGATGCCACCAAGCGAAGATTCCGCCGCGTTCCAGTCGGGACGGGTGAACCCATTCGCGGCGACGATCAACGCCGCCACGGACACACCGAGCGCGAAGGCCTTCCACCGAGCCTCGGGGTAACGCGCGGCGCGCCCGACGAAGGCGGCGACGACCTGCACGCCGGTGCGGGCCTCGATCGCAGCGATTCGCGCGGCGATGGCGTCGGCTTCAGAGGAGGCGAGGAACATCGATGATCGCGTCGGAGGACGATGTCAGTCTGGCGGCGGGGGCTTCAGGGGACGGCACACGGCGCGGCGCGGTGAACCCGCATGATACGGCGCAATCGCGTCTCAGAAGTACGTCCGGATGGCCCCCGTGACGTCGTAGCCGGCGTCGACCTCGGGCAACCATCGCCACTTGTCGAACGTCGTGCAGGGATGGGAGATGCCGCAGCCGACGAGATCGCCGACGCGCACCTCGGCGCCTGCAGGAACCTGCATGTATGCGTGCTGGTCGTTGAGCTTGGTGATGCGCCACGCGTCGTCGAGAGCGCTGCGCACGCCGTCGCGCACGCGCGCGAACGGCATCGGCAGGTCGATGTCGAACGACGCGTCGCGCTTGCCCAGCGCGAGGATCGCGAGCCCGGGCTCGGGCTGCGACTGGACCTGCGTCCAGACTTCGAGCGCCGGCTGCAATCCCGGGCGCCGCCCCCACTCGCCGCCCATGCGCGCGATGACCTGCCGCAGGTAGCGCTCGTAGAAGCTCGAGTCGTGCGTCACGTAGCAGCCGCTGCGCAGGATCGTGCGCACGGGCCGCGACAGTTGCGTCGGCAGGCTCTTCGCGACGAGGTCGAACACCGCCGAGCCTCCCGCCGAGAGCGTGATTTCCGCGGTGCCGTAGAGACCCTCCTCGTCGCACTGCCGCGCCACCTGGCGCAACGTCTGCATCCAGCGCTCGACCACGATCCGGTCGGACGCGCTGTCGCCGGTGACGCTCAAGCCTTCGAAACACTCGACGCCGGACAGCCGGACGGACCGGCTCGCCGCCATCGCCCGCGCGACGCGCATCGCCTCGTCGACGGTGCGGCAACCGGTGCGACCCGCAGCGACCCCGACTTCCAGCAGCGCCGTCAACGGACGCGTCAGCCCGCGGCGCGCTCCGCAATGCTCGATCAGCTGCAACTGCGAGATCGAATCGACGAGGAAATGCAGTTCCAGATCCGGCGTCGAATCCACCAGATGCATCGCCTGCAGGATGTCCTGCTCGCCGACGAGCTGGTTGGCGAGGATGATGCGACGCAGGCCGGCCGCAACGCCCAGGCTCACCTGCTGGACGTTGGCAAACGTGATGCCCCAGGCGCCCGCCTCGATCTGCCGGGCGAACAGCTGGGGCGCCATCGTCGTCTTGCCGTGCGGGGCGAGCAGCACGCCGGTCGCCCGGACGAAATCCGCCATCCACGCGAGGTTGTGCGCGAGCGCGTCCGCTTTCAGCACCGCCAGCGGGAACGGCAGGTCGCCGCGCATGACGTTCCAGCCCTGCCTGCCGATATCCTTCACGGCGCACGGCGGTGCCTGGTGCGGATAACCCTTGAGGCTGCTGTCGAGTTGCGAATCTTCGATCGATCGGAGATCGATCATATCGGCGCGTCCCAGAGGCGCGGATCCGCCACGGCGTCGGCCACGTCGCGCAACGCGGGCGCGGACAGGCGACCCCTGCGGACGTCAGCTTCGTCGGACATGGTTGGCACTCCGTCTCGCGCCGGTGTCACGGCGCGGTGCGCGCGACCATCAGGAAGATGGGGAACGTGCGGGGCCGGCCGTCGACCGGCTTCTGCATCACGAACGCGGTGGAAAACTCGACGGTCGCAAATCCGGCGCTGCGCGCCTTCGCCGCGAGCTCCACCCGGTCGAAACCGAGGTGGCCGTCGAACCCCGCGCCGTGAAACGAACCGTCCTCGGCGTCCAGATCGGCGATGCACAGGAATCCCGGCGATCCGAGCGCGGCACGGAAGCGCACGAGGATCGCCACGGTATCCGGTATGTGGTGCAGGGTCATCAGCGAGAAGATGAGGTCGAAACGGCGCTCCGGGAGCGGATCGCAGAGGAGATCGAGCTTCACGGCACGCATCGCCGGATCATTCGCCGCCGCGATCTTGCGCGCCGCGACGGCGAGCATCCCGTCCGAGACGTCGGCGAGCGTGATGTCGCCGAGCCTTGGGCGCAGCATGAACGAGAGCAGGCCGGTCCCGCAGCCGTACTCCATCGCGCGCATGGCGCGAGTGAGCGGAACGCGCTTCACGATCTCGTCGGCGACGGCCTGCGCGCGTTCGACCTTGGCCGGGTCGTCGTCCCAGGTTGCCGCCCGGGCATCGAAATCGCTGGGGGTCATCGGTGCTTTCACGCTCGCGGCCTCAGGCGCGGTTGCTGTCGGCGGTCGCCGCGTGCCCGGCGGTTGGCGTCGGAGACGGCGGAAGGCACAGGCAGGAGCAACCCGATCCGCGGCGCGGCCGCGATCACGAAGACCTCGTCGCACAGTGCGCGCATCTCCGAGGGCGTCGCGGCGCCGCTGAACGCAGCAAGGCGCATCGCCTTGTCCGTGAGCTCGGAACGCGACAGCGTGTTGCCCGGATCGCCCTTCGGCTCGTCGACGCGGCCCGTCAAGGTGCGCCCGTCGGTCGTTTCGACCTCGACCTTGCCGATCCATCGCTGCGGATACGCGGCCTCGACCTCGGCATCGTGCACCATCGTCACGCGATCGCGAAACGCGACGGTTTCAGGATCGCGAAAATGGCGCTCGAACTCGGCAAGCCCCGCCCGCTCGAACCTCGCGATCATCGCCAGCACCGTCCCCATCGAGAACTTGGCCTGGTGCACCGTCACCGGATGGGTCACCGGGCCCAGGACGTCGATCGCCGCCTGATGCACGCGCGCCGTCACCCGCTTGATCATCGCGGGTGAGAGGTGGTGCTCGGTGACGACCGAGAGCAGCGCGTCGGCCGCCGGGTGCGTGTGCCGGCAGGACGCGTGGAACTTGAAGGACGTCTCGGCCAGCGCCCAGCGCTCGCCCAGACGCTCGGTGAGTCGCGCCGGATCCGCGTCGGTCGACATCCCGGCCGCCATCCCCTGCGCCCCTTCCAGGATGCGCTTCGCGCCGGTGAACCCGTCCTTGGCGAGAAACGCGGCGGTGAGGCCGTCGGCGGCGGCTTTCGCCGTGTGCAGCTGCTTCGAATCCGCAGCGTCGCGCAGGAACTCCCAGAGGCCCGCCGCCTGCGTGCCGGCCGAGCCGAATGCGTGACCCATCGCGGTGTCGGAAAGTCCCAGCAGCCGGCCGACCGCGGCCGCGGCCGCCACGGTTCCCGCCGTGCCCGTCGTGTGGAAGACCTTGTAGTGCGAGCGGCCGAGAAACTCGCCGACGCGGATTCCGACCTCGTAGCCGGCGACCGCCGCGGTGACGAGGTCGCGCCCCGAGCATCCCAGCGCCTGCGCGACCGCCAGCACCGGCGGAAAGACGACGGCGCCGGGATGGAACACCGAACCGTTGTGCACGTCGTCCTGCTCGGCGAAATGCGACGCCGCGGCGTTTACCATCGCCGCGAAGAGCGGGGTCGTCTGCCGGCGCGAGATAAGCACCTCGGACGGGCCTGTCACCGGACCCATCTGCCGGGCGAAGCGCTCGATCGATTCGACGGGACGCGCTCCCTTGCCCGCGAGCGCGGAGGCCGTCCAGTCGAGCATGAGGTCCTCGGCGCGGCGCACCACCGGCGGCGGAATGTCGTCGAAGGCGAGCGCTGCGGCAAAACGCGCGAGCGTCGCTCCGGGATGGGGATCGCGGGTCATGGCGCGGAGGGCGGCGGCGACACGCGCGGAGTGTCAGAACGACCGCGGCAGCCCGAGCACGTGCTCCGCCACGTACGCGAGGATCAGGTTGGTCGAGATCGGCGCCACCTGGTAGAGCCGCGTCTCGCGGAACTTGCGCTCGATGTCGTACTCGGCGGCGAAGCCGAAGCCGCCGTGGAACTGCAGGCACGCGTTGGCCGCTTCCCACGACGCGTCGGCCGCCAGCAGCTTCGCCATGTTCGCCTCGGCGCCGCACGGCTTGTGCGCATCGAACAGCGCGCACGCCTTGAAGCGCATCAGGTTCGCCGCCTCGACGTTGACGTACGCCCGGGCGATGGGGAACTGGACGCCCTGGTTCTGCCCGATCGGCCGGCCGAACACGACGCGCTCCTTCGCGTAGGCGACGATCCTGTCGATGAACCAGTAGCCGTCGCCGATGCACTCGGCCGCGATCAGCGTGCGCTCGGCGTTCAGCCCGTCGAGGATGTACTTGAAGCCCTTGCCCTCCTCGCCGATCAGGTTCTCGGCGGGGATCTCGAGGTTGTCGAAGAAGAGCTCGTTGGTCTCGTGGTTGACCATGTTGACGATCGGCCGCACGGTCATGCCACCGCCGATCGCCTCGCGCAGGTCGACGAGGAAGATCGACATGCCCTCGGAGCGCTTCTTCACGTCCTCGAGCCGGCGTGGTCCGCGCGAGCAGGATCATGAAATCGGAGTGCTGGACGCGCGAGATCCAGACCTTCTGCCCGTTGACGACGTAGCGGTCGCCCTTGCGAACGGCGGTGGTCCGGATCTTCGTGGTGTCGGTGCCCGTCGTCGGCTCGGTGACGCCCATCGACTGCAGCCGCAGCTCGCCGCTCGCGATCTTCGGCAGATACGCGCGCTTCTGCGCGTCCGAGCCGTGCCGCAGCAGCGTCCCCATGTTGTACATCTGGCCATGGCAGGCGCCGGAGTTGCCGCCGCAGCGGTTGATCTCCTCCATGATGACCGACGCCTCGGTCAGCCCGAGTCCCGATCCGCCGTACTCCTGCGGAATCAGCGCGGCGAGCCAGCCGGCCTTGGTCAGCGCGTCGACGAACGCCTCGGGATAGCCGCGCTTTTCGTCGATCTCGCGGAAATAGGCGGCGGGAAACCCCGCGCAGAGGTCGCGGATCGCGTCGCGGATGTCCTGATGGGAATCGGTTGCGGCGATCATGCTACGGCTTGAATCCGGTCTGCTTGTAGACCGCCTCCAGCGTCTCCTTGCCGACCCGCGACTCGTTCTCCTTGTGCACGGACACGAGCGCCTTCTTCCACGCCGCCTTCTGCGCGTCGGTGAGCACGATCACTTCGCTCTTGCCGGACTTCCTGATGCCCTCCAGCGCGTCGTCGTTCTCCTTCTGCGCGATGTCGTTGGCGTACTTGGTCGCGTCCTTCATCGCGCCCTCGAGGGTCGCGCGGATGTCCGGCGGCAGGCCGTCCCAGAACTTCTTGTTGGCGATGACCGCGTAGCCGATGTAGCCGTGGTTCGTCACCGCCGTGTACTTCTGCACCTCGTGGTGCTTCTGCGTGAACATGTTCGACGGCGTGTTCTCCGAGCCGTCGACGACACCGGTCTGCATCGCCTGGTAGACCTCGGAGAACGCCATCACCTGCGGGATCGCACCCAGCGCCTTCATCTCGTCGCCCAGCACCTTCGACGACTGGATGCGCATCTTGAGGCCCTTCATGTCCTCCGGATTGCGCAGCGGCTTGTTCGCGCTCATCACCTTGAGGCCGTTGTCCCAGTACGCGAGGCCGACGATGCCCTTGCCCTCGAGCTTCTTGAAGAGCGCGACACCCACCGGCCCCTCGGTGACCTTGTGCAGCTCGTCGTAGTTGTCGAACATGTACGGCAGGTCGAAGACCTCGAACTCGCGCACGCCGAGCGGACCGAACTTGGCGAGCGACGGCGCGAGCAACTGCACGGAGCCCAGCTGCAGCGCCTCCATCTCCTCGCCGTCCTTGAAGAGCGAGCTGTTCGGATAGACCTCGACCTTGACGCGGCCCTTGGTCCGCTCCTCGGCCAGCTTCCTGAACTGCTCGGCGCCCTTGCCCTTGGGCGTGTCGATCGCGACGACGTGACTGAACTTGATGACGATGGGTTGCTGCGCGCCGGCGCCGGGAAGCACCAGCAGCATCGCCAGCGCCAACGGGATGCCAAAGAGCAGGCTTGTGCGGTTGATCATCTTTTCCTCCGGAGTTGAGCGATTGTCGTGCTGCATTCGAGCCGTGAAATGCGCGGATCGTCTGCGCGCAGTGTAGCGCCGGACTCCCTCGGGCGTCATCAGTGGCCGACGGATCACGTCCTGCGCCAGCGCCGCAGCATCAGCAGCATGACGCCGAGCAGAATCACCCCGGCCGCCTGCCACTCGTAACCGGTGACGACCTCGCCGGCCAGCCAGACGCCGAGCAGCATCGCGATGACCGGATTGACGAACGTGTAGCTCGACGCGAGTCCGGCCGAGGCGCGCGCCAGCAGCACCATGTACGCGTTGAACGCGATCAGCGAGCCGAAGACCACGAGGTAGGCCCAGGCGAGCACTGCCAACGGACGAAACGGCCAGCTGGCTGCCACCGACGCTGGCTCGCCGGCGGCGAGCGACATCGCCGCCAACACGAGGCCGCCACAGATCATCTCGCTCGCAAAGCCCATGGCGCCCGGCGCGAGGGTGAAGCTTCGCTGGCTGAGGACGCTGCCCGCCGACCACGTCGTCGAGGCCAGCGCCATCGCAACGAGACCGGTCGGCGACGCCTGGAAACCCTGCCCCTGCGTCAGCATCAGGACGCCGATCAGGCCCACGACGATGCCGGTCGCTTCCAGCGCCGACGGGTAGACCTTCCACAGCGCGTTGATGGCGGCGATCATGAGCGGTACCACGCCGACGAACGCCACGACCAGCCCCGACCCCACCGTCTGCTCCGCATAGGCCGTGCCGCCCATGCCGCCACCCAGCATCAGCGCGCCGACCCACACCGCGTGGCGCCACTGCCTCGGCGTGGGCCAGGGCGCGCCGCGCGCGATGCGCATCCATGCGAGCAGCAGTGCGCCAGCCACGAGAAACCGCGTTGCCATCTGGAAGAACGGGGGCAGGCTCAAGAGCGCCCATTTGATCGCGAGGTACGTGGAGCCCCACACCAGCCACGTGGCGGCAAGGCAGGCGACGATCAGCGGGCCGTGGCCCGCGGCGGGAGCCCGTAGCCCGCGCGTCAACGGCACCGCCTACACAGCAATCTTCTCGCCGTGCCCGAGGCGTTGGCAGATCCGCGCGTAGTCGTCCGGCGTGTCCATGTCCGTCGTGTACCGGTCGTGGCCAGCCTCGAACCGGAAGGTCTCCTGCGGATACGCATTGGCGAGCTTGCGGCAGCCCAGCTTGCGCTCGCCGGCAACCACTTCGGGCGCGTAGCTCGCGGCAAAGATGATCGGGTTGCCGCGCCGGTCCCCGTGATAGGGGATGACGATCGAGCTCTCGGTCGCGGCTTCGTACGCGGCGACGAGGTCGAGGTAATCCTGCGTCCGCAGCAGGACCATGTCGCCGAGGCACACCATGACCGCATCGGTGGGCGTGGCGAGCGCGCCCACGCCGACCGCCACCGAGACCATCTGTCCTTCTTCGTGGCGCAGATTCGGTTGCAGGTTGACCGCCAGGTCGGCGAGCACGGCGCCGACGTCGCGACCCTTGAAGCCGGTGACCACGACCACCTCCTGCGGCGCGGCGGCGAGCACTTCCTCGACCGTGTGCCGGATGACCGATTTGTCGCCGACGGGCAGCAGCATCTTGTGCCGGCCCTCCATGCGCGAGGACGCGCCGGCAGCCAATACGACGGCGGACCATCTCATGCCGAAACCCTCCCTGTCGACCGCTGGTGGATCGCCGCGTATTTTGCCGGATTCTCCCGGAAGCTCGTCCAGCAGCAGTCGCAGCAGAAGTAGTACGACACGCCTTCGAAATCCTCGACGTGCTTCGGATTGGCGATGGAGACGGCGATCCCGCACACCGGATTGACGAACGTGCCGGCCGGGGCGGCGGCGGCCTGCGCGGGCGCGGACGCAGGTCGCCCCGCTGGCTCGTCGACAGGCGCGCTTATCGACACCTGCGCGTCGACCGCCACGGGAGCCTCGCCACGGCCGCGCAGCGCCGCGAGAACGCCGACCATCGCCACCAGCGCGATCTCCGCCGGCGTCTTGGCGCCCGCGTCCGGGCCGGCGGGCGATTGCAGCCGGCCGAGCCGCGCGTCGCCGATTCCGCGCATGCGCATCAGGTCGCGCAATCGCTCGGCCTTGCGCCGGCTCGCGATCAGCAGCACGCGTTCGGCGGAACCCGCGAGCGCGCGCTCGAGCGCGTCCTCGTCGCCCTGCCCCTGCGTGGCGACCAGCACGACGCGGACCTGTTCGGGAGCCTCGGCGAGCCTGATGCCGATCCGCCCGGCGAGGAAGCGCGCCTCGTCGGCCGCCGGCGTTGCGCCCAGCACGCACAGCACGCTGCGCGCGCTGTGCGGATGGATGAAGAGCTCGATCGTGCCGTTGCTCGCGCACGACATCGTGTGCTGCTCGACGCCCGCCTGCGGCTGGAGCTGATCGTTGCTGATGCGCACGAGCTTCGGCTCGCCCGCCGCGATCGCCTCCCGCGCGGCGGCGACGACGACACCCTTCGCGCAGCCGCCGCCGATCCAGCCTTCGAGCGTCCCGTCGCCCCGGACGATCGCCTGCGCGCCGACGTAGGCCGACGTGGGCGCGGTGACGCGCACGACGGTCACCATCGCATAGGGTTCGCCGCGCTGGGACAGCGCTTGCGCGAGCAGGAGCAGATCGTTCGTCGTCATGACAGCGTGTCGAGAATCTTCGGAAGGGCTCGCTCGATGCTCGCGAGATCCGCACCGGGGGCAAGCAGGTCGAGATGCGGCAGCGCCGCCTGCATGCCGCGGCTCGTCGGCGTGAACCCGGCGCTGCCGACCAGCGGATTGAGCCAGACGATGCGCCGCGCGCGCCGCGCGAGCGCGCCAAGCGCGTTCGCCAAGCGCTTCGGGCTCGCCGCGTGTCGTAGCCGTCGCTGACGACGATGACGGCCGTGCGCGAATGCACGAGGCGCGGCCGCGTGGTCGCGGTTGAAGCCGGCGAGGCTCTCCCCGATGCGCGTGCCGCCGGCCCAGCCCGCCGACAGAATGTGCAGCCGATCCTGCGCCCGCTTCGGATCCGGGTCGCGCAGCGCGTCCGACACGCCGGTGATCCGCGTGTGGAAGATGAAGCAATGAACGTCGGCGAGCTCGGCCGAGAGCGCGCGCGCGAGGCGCAGGTAGAAGAAGCTGTACGAGGCTCATCGAGCGGCTGACGTCGAGCAGCAGCACGAGGCGGGGACGGATCCGGCGGCGATGCTTCCACGCGAGGGAGAGCGGCGTGCCGCCCGATTCGACGCTGCGCCGGATCGTCCCGGGAAGGTCGAGCCGGCGGCCGCGGCGCGACCGCGCTCTCGCGGCGCAATTCGAGGCGCCTGAGACGGCGCGCGAACCGGCGCATCAGCGCCTCGATGTCGATGAGATCGCTCCCGTGGTCGAGATCGCGGAAGTCGGCCTGGCCCAACGACTCTTCGCGGCTTGCACCGTGCTTGGCCGCGCCGCCGTCGTCGCCATCGACGGCCGCCTCACCGATGCGCGCCGTCGGCATGCCGGCCTCTCCGTCGCGCGCCCCGGCGTCGGAAACGCGCTCCGCGCTCCGGCCGCCGCCGCGATTCGCGAACGTCTTCCTGCGGTTCGGCGGCAGGAAATACGCGTCGAACAGCGCGTCGAAGCGCCGCCATTCGTCGCCGCGACCGCACAAGAGCGCCTGCAGGCTCCAGCGCAGGACCTTCGGATCGAACACGCCGACGCGCTCTGCGGCTTCCAGCAGGCTCAAGGCCTCGCTGCCGCCCACGCCGAAGCCGTTGGCGCGCAGGAAGCCGGTGAAGCCCGTCAGGCGCGCGCGGAGCGCGAGCGCCGGGTCGGCGCCGATTGCGTGCGTCAGCATGCGGCCGCGATCCGGGCGACGACCTCGCGCGTGAATCCGGCGCGGTCGTCGCGGGTCTTGACGAGCGCCGCCAGCGACTCGACGATGCGCTCGGGTCCGTCCGCGTCGAGGCTCGAGATGCCGAGCCGCAGCAGCGCGGCGGCCCAATCGAGCGTCTCGGCGATGCCCGGCTTCTTCTGCAGGTCGAGCCGGCGCACCGCCTGCACGAACTCGACGAGCTGGCGCGACAGCGCGGCGCCCGCCTGCGGCAGTTTCGCCTCGATGATCGCCAGCTCCTTCTCGAACGACGGGTAGTCGACGTACTGGTACAGGCAGCGCCGGCGCAGCGCGTCGGAGAGCTCGCGCGTGCCGTTGGACGTGACGACGACCAGCGGCACGGACGTCGCCTTCACCGTGCCCGAACTCCGGGATCGACATCTGGAAATCGGACAGGAGCTCGAGCAGGTACGCTTCGAACGCCTCGTCGGCGCGATCGACCTCGTCGATCAGCAGCACCGGCGGCGTCGCGCAGGTGATGGCCTCGAGCAGCGGCCGCTTCAGCAGGTAGCGCTCGGAGAAGATGTCCTGTTCCTTCGCCGCGACGCTGCGCTCGTCCTGCTCGAGGAGCTTGATCGCCAGCAGCTGGCGCTGGTAGTTCCATTCGTACATCGCCGCGTGCGCATCCAGCCCTTCGTAGCATTGCAGGCGGATCAGACGCGCGTCGCGCACCCGCGCGAGCGCCTTGGCGACCTCGGTCTTGCCGACGCCGGCGTCGCCTTCGAGCAGCAGCGGGCGGCCGAGGTCCGTCATCAGCAGCAGCGCCGCGGCGAGGCCGCGCTCCGCGATGTAGCCGGCGCCGGCCAGTTGCTGCTGCAGGCCGACCACCTCGGCCATCCGTTGCGACGAGGGCATCATGCGCGCCTGCCGCCGACGAGTCCGCGCAGCCAATCCCTGAAGATCGCCCACAGCAGCGCGAGGCCGTTGATTTCGTTCGCCACGGGCGCGGGCGCCGCCGCCGGCGATGGCGCTGCCGGCGCAGGGCGACGCATCCCCGGACGCGCCTGCTGCCGGCCCGCCCGGCGGCCGCGGGCGGCGGCGCGAGCGCCTGGATCCGCGCGGCGAAATTCCCGGCGAACTGCCCGAGGATCTGATCGGCGACCGAATTCACCATGCGGCCGCCGAACGCCGCCGCCTTGCCGGAGAGCGAGACGACGCTTTGCCCGTTGAGCGTGGAACGGCCGCCGTCCGCGACATCGATGCGCGCAGTCAGGTCCATCGATCCCGCCGACGATCCCGTCGTGTCGGAGCCGTTGCCGAAGAGCCGCAGCGTCCGCGACACGGCGTCGACTTCCCTGACTTCGATGTCGCCGCGAAAGGAGAGCGTCGCCGGACCGACGCGCACGGTGACCGTGCCCTTGTAGTGAGTGTCGTCGACGCGCTGCGTGATCTTCGCGCCCGGCATGCACGCCGCCACCGCTTCGATGTCCTGCAGCAACTCCCACGCGACCTCCGGCGCCGCCGGCATCGGAAACGTCTTCTCGAGCTCGACCTTCACCGGAAGTCCTGGCGCACCGTGCGCTCTACCTCGCCGTGAGACCGAGCGCCTTGCACTGCTGCCATACGCGGTAGGACGGTGTGCGGCATGTCCATGTGCGTGACGCCGAGATGCGCAAACGCGTCGATGACCGCATTGGAGAAGCACGGGATGCCGCCGACGTGCGGCGATTCGGCGACGCCCTTCGCGCCGATCGGATGGTGCGGCGACGGCGTGACCGTGAAATCGGTTTCCCAATGCGGCGTTTCGACGGCGGTCGGCAGGAAGTAGTCCATCAGGCTGTTGCCGAGGTGGTTGCCGGCCTCGTCGAACGGGATCGCCTGTCCCATCGCCACGGCGAACGCCTCGGTCAGGCCGCCGTGGATCTGGCCCTCGATGATCATCGGATTGATGCGGTTGCCGCAATCGTCGAGCGCGTAGAAGCGCCGGACGCGGGTCTCGCCCGTATAGCGGTCGATGTCGACGACGCACACGTAGGCGCCGAACGGGAATGTCATGTTCGGCGGATCGTAGTACTCGGTGGCGTCCAGCCCCTTCTCCATCCCGTCGGGGATGTTGCTGGTGTGGGCCGCCATCGCGATGTCCTTCATCGTCTTGAACTGGCTCGGGTTGCCGACGACCTTGAAGCGGTCGATCTCCCATTCGAGGTCGCCCTCGCTCACTTCCATCAGGTGCGCGGCGATCTTCTTCGCCTTGTCGCGAATCTTGCGCGCTGCGCGCGCGGCCGCGGCGCCGCCGACCGGCGTCGACCGCGATCCCCAGGTGCCGGCGCCGTACGGCGCCTTGTCGGTGTCGCCCTCCTCGATCTGGATCTCCTCGGACGACAGTCCCAGCTCGGTGGCGATGATCTGCGCGTACGTCGTCGCGTGGCCCTGGCCCTGGCTCATCGTGCCGAGGCGCGCGATCGCGCTGCCGGTGGGATTGACGCGGATGTCGCAGCTGTCGAAGAGCGCGATGCCCAGGATGTCGCAGACCTTGTTGGGGCCGGCGCCGACGATCTCGGTGAACGTCGAGATGCCGATGCCCATCAGCTCGCCCTTCGCGCGCCTCGAAGCCTGCTCGCGGCGCAGCCCGTCGTAGTCGACGGCCTTCAGCACCTTTTCCAGCGCCGGGTGGTAGTTGCCGGAATCGAGCGTCCAGCCGAGCGCCGTCGTGTACGGGAAACTGCTCGGCCTTGACGAAGTTGCGCCGGCGGATCTCCGCCTTGTCTAGCCCTAGCTTCTGCGCGAGGACGTCGATCATCCGCTCGATCAGGTACACGGCCTCGGTGACGCGCAGCGAGCAGCGATAGGCGACGCCGCCGGGCGCCTTGTTGGTGTAGACGGCGTCGACGCGGCAGTAGGCTTTCGGTATGTCGTAGGACCCGGTGCAGATGCTGAAGAGGCCGGCGGGGAATTTCGTCGCCGACACGTGCGAATTGAACGCGCCGTGGTCGGCGAGCGCGGTGAAGCGCAGCGCCTTGATGCGGCCGTCCTTGTCGGCCGCGAGCTCGCCGATGCCGTGATAGTCGCGCGCGAAGCCGGTCGTGCCGATGTTGTCCATCCGCGACTCGATCCACTTGATCGGCACGCCGGTCACGATCGACGCGACGATGGCGATGACGTAGCCGGGATAGACCGGGACCTTGTTGCCGAAGCCGCCGCCGATGTCGCCGCCGATGATGCGGATCTTGCTTTCGGGGATGCCGGAGAGCATCGCGACGACGGTGCGCACGAGGTGCGGCGCCTGCGAGGTCATGTACACGGTCAGCTGGCCGCGCACCTTGTCGAACGACGCGACGCAACCGCAGGTCTCGAGCGGACACGGATGGACGCGCGGGTTGAGGATCTCCTCGCGCACGGTGACCGCGCGCGTTGGCGAACACCGCGTCGGTGCCGGCCTTGTCACCGGCCTCCCACGTGAAGATGTGGTTGGGGTGCGTGCGCGGGCCGTGGCCGACCTCGGTCTTGTCGGCGATGTCCTCGCGGATGATCGGCGCGTCGGGCGCCATCGACTTGTGCGGATCGACGATCGCTGGCAGTTCCTCGTAGTCGACTTCGACCGCCTCCGCGCCGTCGGCGGCCGCGTAGCGGTCGCTCGCGATGACCATCGCGACTTCCTGCAGCTGGAAGCAGACCTTCTTGTCGGCGAGCACCGCCTGCACGTCGCCGCCCAGGGTCGGCATCCAGTGCAGCTTCACCGGCTTCAGATCGTCGGCGGTCAGCACCGCGACGACGCCGGGCACCTTGAGCGCCTTCGACTTGTCGATCGACTTGATCCGGGCATGCGCGTACGGGCTGCGCACGATCGCGCCGAACAGCATGCCGGGGAGCTTGATGTCGTCGACGTAGCTGCCCTGGCCGCGGATGAAGCGCGCGTCCTCCTTGCGCTTCCTCGAGACCCCCATCCCCTGCAGGCTAGCTTCGCGTTCCAGCGTGTCGGCGGAATCTGGCATTTGGAATTCTCCCGTTGGGAATCGGTCAGGCGGCCTTCGCCGCCAGCTTGTTCGCGGCGTACTGCACGGCCTTCACGATGTTCTGGTAGCCGGTGCAGCGGCAGAGGTTGCCCGCCATCCAGTAGCGGATTTCCTCTTCCGTCGGATTGGGGGTTTCCTGGAGCAACCGGTAGGCGCGCGTGATCATTCCGGGCGTGCAGTATCCGCACTGCAACGCGTGCTCCTGGGTGAACGCTTCCTGCAACACGGAGAGCTCGCCGCCTTTTGCGAAGCCCTCGATGGTCATCAGGGTCGAGCCGTCGCATTGCACCGTCAGCACCGTGCACGACTTCACCGACATGCCGTCGAGATCGACGGTGCAGGCGCCGCAGTGCGACGTCTCGCAGCCGATGTGCGGCCCCGTGTGCTGCAGTCTTTCGCGCAGCGTATGGATCAGCAGCTCGCGCGGCTCCACCGCCACGTCGACGTCGCTGCCATTGAGCTTGAACGACACCACCTGCTTCTTCGCCATGATCGTCTCCGAGGGGTGCGGGATTCAACGGGTGGCGCGTTCGCGCGCGGTGGAGAGCGCCTTCCGGGTCATCTCGCCGGCCATCGCCGTCTTGTATTCGGCGTCGCCGCGCAGGTCCGCGACCGGATCGCAGATGCTCATCGCGAGCCGCGCGGCCTCGTCGATCGCCGCGTCAGTCAACGGCTTGCCGCGCAGCGCGGTTTCGGCGGCGCGCGCCTTCAATGCCGTGGCACCGACGTTGGTCAGCGCGATCGCGATGTCCTGCACGGCGCCCGCTTGCATTCGCAGCATGACCGCCGCCGCAGCCGTCGCGAAATCGCCGGTCTTGCGCTTGAGCTTCGCGTAGCAGTACCCGCTTCCCGGCGCCGGCATCGGGATGCGGATCTCGGTCATGATCTCGCCGGGTTGCAGCAGCGTGTCGTAGGTGCCGAGGAAGAAACCGTCGGCCGGCACGACGCGCTCGCCCGCCCCGCCCTTCAGCACGAACGACGCGCCGAGCGCCAGCATCAGCGCCGGATGGTCGTTGCCGGGGTCCCCGTGCGCGATGTCCCCGCCGATCGTGCCCTTGTAGCGGACCTGCGGATCGGAGATCTGCCGCGCGCCTTCGACCAGCAGCGGGCATTTCTGCTGCAGAAGCTTCGACCAGATCAGCTCGTTCTCGGTGGTCATCGCGCCGATCCGTAGCGTGCCGCCCTCCTCGCGGATGCCCTTCAGCTCCGGAATCCTGCCGAGGTCGATCAGGTGCCCTGGCTGCGCGAATCGCAGCTTCATCATCGGCAGCAGGCTGTGTCCGCCTGCCAGCAGCTTGGCGTCGCCGCCGAGCGCTTTCAGCAAGCCCAGCGCATCCGGAAGCGTTTTCGGAGCGTGATACTCGAACTCGCGGGGAATCATGCGTCTCCTCCTCGTGTTGCCTCGTTGCTCGAACGCCGTGCGCTGCGCGCATCTTTTCGGGCAGGAACCACTTCCCTCAAGGGGGATGTAGTCTAAGAATACGCGGGCGAACTGTCTAGCGTTCGTTTTTCGGACGGATACCGATGCCGCGGTGCGATAATGCGCCTGCCGTACCCGCTCGCCCGGCGCGGTCGGCGCTTGCGCCTGCATACCCACCGCCTGATTCATCATGGCCATCAACGTCGCACGCGAGACACTGGGGCGGGTCTTCGGCCAGCGCTGCTTCTATCTGTTCGTCGTGCTGCTGGCGCTCGTCGGCGCCGTCCCCTTCGTCGAGCCCACCCCGTTCGGCCGCGTCGTCGTCAACGGCGTCAACCTGTTCGTCATCGTCGCGACGGTGGCCGCGGTCGGGCGCACGACGCTCTCGTTCGTCATCGCGGTGCTCCTTGCGGTGCCCGCGTTCGGATTTCAATGGATCCACATGTCGGGCGACGATCCGCAAGCGCTCGCTCAATCCTGGGTGTTCGGCGCGGTGCTCTACGCGGCGGCGATCGTTTATCTGCTGCGATACGTATTTCAGCGCGACGTCATGACGGCCGACAAGCTGTTCGGCGCGGCGGCCGCATACCTGATGATCGGCGTGTTCTGGGCCTACGTTTTTGCGCTGGTCGGACATCATTATCCAGGCGCATTCGCGGTGTACGGCACCGCCGCGCCGCTGACGTTCATCGACTGCATCTATTTCAGCTTCACCGTGCTGACGAGCACCGGTTTCGGCGACGTGACGCCGTTGATCCGTCAGGCACGCGGACTCTGCGTCGTCGAGCAGGTCATCGGGGCATTGTTTCTCGCCGTCCTGATCGCGCGCCTCGCCGGCGTCTATCCGCCCCGCCGGCGCGTCGCCGACTGAACCGGCCAATCGTCCAGCGCCGAAGGGCGACAACGGCGCCGCCCGGACGGGTTCGTTGCCGCCGAACGCCGCGCTACAGCCGATGCCGCCGATCGGCGAGCGCGAAGCCGGGCCACGCGATCGCTTCCGATCTCGCCAGCGCCAGCACCTTGAAGAGCTCGCCCATCTCCGAGGGTGCGAGCAACCTCTGGACGGACGCCGCGGCGCGGATGTACTCGATGGACTCCGGCCGGCCGACCGCCGCGAGCCCGTCGAGAATCCCGCAGCCCATGAGAAACGGCGCCTGCGCGGCGAAGCCCGCGACCCGAAGGCCCGCGCGCTCGCCCGCTTCGGCCATCGCGGTGAAGTCGACGTGCGCAGTGATGTCGGTGAGACCCGGCCAGGCGAACGGATCGGCGTGCGCGCGATGCCGGTAATGGCACATCAGCGTTCCTTCGCTGCGTTGCGGATGGTAGTACTCCGCCGCGGGAAAGCCGTAGTCGAGGAAGAGCGCGGCACCTGCGACGATCCGTCCGCCGACAGCCTCGACCAGCGCCTCCGCGGCGGGATTGACCTCGCTCAGGTAGTCGCCCCCGGACGGGAAGCGCGCGGCGGCAAGCGCCGCCGTCCTCGCGTCGGCGGGACGCTCGGCCCACGCGAAACCGCCGCGCGCTTCATCCCACGTCACGCCGCGCTCGACGTAGTCGCCGCCGCGCCGCGCGACGAGGTGCACTGCGATGGCGTCGAGCACTTCGTTTGCGATCAGCGCACCGTCGATCGCCTCCGGCAGCGCACCGAGCCACGCAACGCGCGCGAGATGCGCCGCGGCGTCACGCGCAAGCGTCGCGCGCTGGCGCTCCGCGAGATCCGGGCTCACCTCGAGGATCGCGTAGCGCGACGGAAGCGCATCGCGCGCGGCAAGCGCGTTCAGGAGGTCCGCGGCGAGCCGCCCGGTGCCGCCACCCAGCTCGACGATCTCCCTGCGATTCGTCGCCGCCAGGATTGCCGCGACCTGCGTCGCGAGCGCCAAGCCGAAGAGCGGCGTCATCTCGGGCCCCGTGACGAAGTCGCCCGCCGCTCCGAACTTGCTTGCGCCGGCCGCATAGTATCCCAGTCCCGGCGCATGGAGCGCGAGTTCCATGTACCGCGCGAACGGAATGTAGCCGCCACCCGCCGCGATCGCGACGCGGATGGCAGCGGTGACGCGCTCGCAATGCGCGCGCGCGTCGACATCGGGTTCGGGCAGATCGGTCACGGCGTGGCAATGCGCACGGGGGCGCCGTTCGCCCGGTGCGGCATGCGGGTCGATGTGCTAGATTCCGGCCAAGTCTAACGTGGAACACGGGGGCGCGTCGTGCAAGGCAGAGTCGTGCTGATCACCGGCGGCGCCAGGCGCGTCGGCGCCGCGATCTGCCGCCGGCTCCACGCGGGCGGCGCGAATCTGATGCTCCACTACCGCGCATCCGCGGGCGAAGCGCGCCTGCTGCAGGCCGAGCTCAATCACGTGCGCGCCGAGTCCGTGGCGTTGATCCAGGCCGATCTCCTCGATCTCAAGGCGCTGCCGGCGATGATCGAGCAGACGCTGCAGACGTTCGGGCGCCTCGACGGTCTGGTCAACAACGCATCGTCGTTCTTTCCGACGCCGGTCGGTGACATCACTTCCGAGGCGTGGGACGACCTGATCGGCACCAATCTGCGCGCGCCGCTCTTCCTCGCCCAGGCGGCCGCGCCCGCGCTCAAGAAGGCGCAGGGCGCGATCGTCAACATCGCCGACATCCACGCCGAGCGACCGCTCAAGAATTTCGTCGTCTATTCGATCGCGAAAGCGGGGCTGGTCGGCATGACGCGGTCGCTCGCCCGGGAGCTCGCCCCCGAGGTCCGCGTGAACGCGGTCGCGCCCGGCCCGATTCTCTGGCCGGACGACGCGTCGTTCGACGAACTGTCGCGGCAGCGGATCATCTCGCACACGCCGTTGAAGCGCGAGGGCGAGCCCGACGACATCGCGAAGGCGGTCTACTTCCTGATCGCCGACGCCACCTACGTGACCGGCGAGACGATCAGTGTGGACGGCGGCCGGCACGTCGCGATCTGACCTGGTCTGGCCGAGCGCAGGGGTGTGGGGAGCGCCAGCGGGCTTCGAGTGCCATAATCGGCCCTCCTACGTGTCGCGGTGCGGCGTCGGTCGATGGGCCGCGCGGAGGAGCGGGAAGGTTCGCGGGCGGGCGCATGAATCATCCTAAGCCCGCCGCGAACCCTCCCGCTCCGCTGTAGACTGACCCTGTCGACGCGCACCGAGCCTCGCCGCGAGTCCCTCGAGATACGGGTCGACGATGCCGTGCGCGACCAGCGCCACGCGCGTGCGCTCCAGATAGTCGAGCGACGAGCCGAACGCGCCGCACGCGGTGTCGAGGACCCGGACTTGCTCGTCGCGCGACATCGGGCCCGTGTACTGCGGATGGTCGCGCCGCACGACGAACGTGAGCGCGAAGATCGCGCGACCATCGGCCGCTACTCGCACCCACCGCGGATGGTACGAGCCGACAACCATCTCGCGCCGCCACAACAGGTGCAGTTCGTCGATCGCCAGCATCGCCGGCAGCCGCATCGCGACGCCACGGCACGCACCGCCGCGATCGAGGCCGAGAACGAGACCCGGGCATTCGCGCGTGCCGCGGGAGGCGAGCGACCACAGACAGAAGCGGCGATGCAATCCGGAGAGCGTCGCGGGACGCATTTCGGCGACCGGAAACAGCGGGTTCCAGAGCAACGATCCGTACGCGAACACCCACCAGCCCGCGCCCTTCGGCTTCGCCTCGAGCGTCGCCGTAAGCGACTCGGAGAGCTGCACATCGGAGAGCGTGCGCGTCGGATCGACCTCCGCGGCGTAGAGCTCCCGCATCCGGTTCTCCTCGAGGTCCTTGCGGGAGAGCGTATCCGGATGGTGCGGCCAGCGGGTCATTCGCCCTCCATCACGCACCTCGAGGATCGAAAGGTTGCGTGTCGGGCGCACTCAATCGCGCGGCGCCGCGCCCTTCGGGCCTCGGCTTCGCCCGCCGCACTCATTCGCGCACCGCGCTCATTCCAGCGCGTCCGCGTCGCGCACCTGCTTTGCGAGCGCGACGTTCGCCGCGCGCCGCTTCGCGGCCGTCGTCTTGCCGTGCGCGCCGCCCTTGCCGAACAGCGGCGAGCGCGCGACGGGATTGCGGACCTTGGGCGGATGCAGCGGACGGTGCGTCTTGGCGCGCTTCACGTCAGACCAGCCTCTTGAACGGGAGGCGCGCTTCGCACCACGCCGCAACGGCGAGCAATTTGTCGTCGTTGCCGGCGGGCGCAGCGAGCTGCATGCCGAGCGGCATGCCGTTGCCCGCCAATCCGATCGGCAGGACGAGCGCCGGGAAGCCAGTCAGCGACCACAGCGTGCAGCACGACGGGTCGCCGGTCGAGTCCAGGCCCTCGGGCGCGGGCCCCGGCGCAGGCGGCGCGATGATTGCGTCGTACCCGGCGAGCCATTCGGCGAAGGACACGATGGCCGCCTCCCGCAGCACGACGGCAACCTTGTAATCGGCGGCGGAAATGGCGCGGCCCTCGTCGAGCGCGGCGTTGAGCTTCGGCGACAACCTCGCCCGCTCGCGGCCCTGCAGCTCCCCGAGGTTCCGCGCGGCCTCGTGGAGCATGATCGTTCGATGCACCAGATGCGCCTCGCGCCAGGGAGCCGGAAGATCGACCGCGACGACCTCCGCACCGTGCTGCCGTAGCCGTGTGGCCGCAGCGTCGAGCGTGTCGTCGGCGTCGCAATCGACCTCCTGCGTCCACGGGAAGGAGTCGAGATAGGCGAGCCGCGGCGCCTTTGCGAGCGACGCCGGCGCCGTCGCGAATCGTCCAGGTTCGCCGAGTGCCCCGGCGAGTCGCGCCGCGTCCGCGACGTCGCGCGTGAACGTGCCGATCTGGTCC
This sequence comes from uncultured beta proteobacterium, assembly GCA_963833295.1. Taxonomy (GTDB): domain Bacteria; phylum Pseudomonadota; class Gammaproteobacteria; order Burkholderiales; family Casimicrobiaceae; genus CAIWHR01. The sequence continues at coordinate 185,231 of CAWHXL010000003.1, forward strand.
AGGGTCTCGCTGAAGACGTGGACGCCGGCGAACGGAATCGCACCCTTCGTCGGCTTGAACCCGACGACACCGCAATAGGCGGCCGGCCGGATCACCGACCCGTTCGTCTGGGTGCCGATGGCACCGGCGACGTGTCCCGCCGCGACGGCTGCGGCCGGTCCCGATGACGAGCCGCCCGGCGTGTATTGCCGGTTCCACGGGTTCTTCGTCTTCGAGGGATCGAGAAACGCGAACGCGGTCGTCACCGCCTTGCCGAAGACGAATCCGCCGGCGCGCTTCAGCCGCGCGATGCACGCGGCGTCGCGACCGGGGCGATGACCCGCGTAGACGGAAGAGCCCATCTGCATCGGCTCGTCGGCAGTCGCGATGATGTCCTTCACGGCGATGCCGACGCCGTGCACGGCACCACGCCGCACGCCCTTCCACGCGTCGCACAGCAGCGCCTCCGCCCGCACGCGCAGCGGGTCGAGGTGCGCCCACGCCTCGATCGCCGCATCGGTCGCGGCGATGCGCGCGAGCTGCGCTTCGGCGAGCGCGACCGCGGTGAGCGTGCCGGCGGCAATGGCATCGGCGGCGGCCGTGAGCGGCATTGCGTAGAGCTTGGGTCCGCTCATCGGGCAATCTCCGTCACGGCAGACGGCTTGTCCACGAGGAACAGCGCCTGCAGGTCGTTCAGGAAGCGGCGACCGAGCGCTGTCGGGCGTATCGTCGCCGGATCGCGCTCGAGTAATCCGCGCGCCTCGGCGGCGGCGAGCTCACGCTGCACCAGCGCGATCGGATAGCCGGTGCGCTCGGCGAACAGCGAAACCGGGACGCCCTCAGTGAGGCGCAAAGCGTTCAGCATGAACTCGAACCCAAGGTCCGCTCGCGTGACCGCGCCCTCCTCCATCACCGGTTCCTTCACCGCGACCTGGTCGAGATAATGTTTCGGCTGCTTGTAGCGCACCTGCCGGACGATGCGGTCGGCAAACGAGAGCTTCGAATGCGCGCCGGCGCCAATGCCCAGGTAGTCGCCGAAGCGCCAGTAGTTGAGATTGTGCCGGCATTCGCGGTTCGGACGCGAGTACGCGGAGGTCTCGTAGTGCCGGTAGCCCGCGGCGGCGAGCGTTTCGTGGACCGTGTCCTCGATGTCGGCCGCCGTCTCGTCGTCCGGCAGCGGCGGTGGACACCGGTGAAACAGCGTGTTGGGCTCGAGCGTCAGGTGATAGAAGGACAGGTGCGGCGGCGCGAACGCCAGCGCCGCGGCGAGATCGGCCTCGGCCTCCATCACCGTCTGTCGCGGCAGCGCGTACATGAGGTCGAAGTTGACGTTGCCGAAAATCGCCAGCGCGGCTTCGGCGGCGCGTCGCGCCTCGTCGGCGTCGTGCACGCGGCCGAGCGCCGTGAGCTGCTTCGGGTCGAAGCTCTGAATGCCCAGCGACAGGCGGCTGACGCCGGCGCCGCGGAAGCCCGCGAACTTCTCGCGCTCGAACGTGCCCGGGTTCGCCTCCAGCGTGACCTCCGCGTCGGGCACCAAAGGCACGCGGGCGCGGATCCCGGCGAGGAGCCGGTCGATCGCGGCGGCGGAGAACAGGCTCGGCGTCCCGCCCCCGATGAACACCGAGACGACCCTGCGGCCCCAGATCGACGGCAGCGCGAGCTCGAGATCGGTGAATAGCGCCTCGACGTAGTCGGCCTCCGGCGCGTCGCCGCGGGCCTCGTGCGAATTGAAGTCGCAGTACGGGCATTTGCTGAGGCACCACGGGATGTGCACGTAAAGCGCGAGCGGGGGCAGCGCCGCGAACCGCGGTCCGACGATCGCAGCAGCGTCGATGGCGACGGTGGCGGAAGCCGTCATGGCGCTTCCGCCTGCAGGCGCGCGATCAGCGCGCGCATCGCCTTGCCGCGATGCGACAGCTCGTTCTTCCGCTCGAGCGGAAGCTCGGCGCCCGTGAGCCCGGTCGCCTCGTCGAGGAAGAGGGGATCGTAGCCGAAGCCGCCCGTCCCGCGCGGCGCATCGATGATCGTCCCGTGCCACACGCCCTCCGCGATGATCGGCTCGGGATCGCTCGGGTGGCGCACCAGCGCCAGCACGCACGCGTAGTGCGCACGGCGGTCGGCGACTCCTTTGAGCGCAGCGATCAGCTTGTCGTTGTTGCGGGCGTCGGATTTCGGCTCGCCGGCATAGCGTGCGCTGAGCACGCCCGGCGCGCCGTCGAGCGCGCGCACGCAGATGCCCGAGTCGTCGGCGAGCGCCGGCAGCTGTGCGTGCGCGCTCGCGTGGCGGGCCTTCGCCAGCGCGTTCTCGACGAACGTGACGTGCGGCTCGTCGGCTTCCGCGATGCCGAGCTCCGACTGCGACACCACGTCGACGCCGAACGGCGCAAGCAGCCGGCGGAACTCGCGGAGCTTGCCGGCGTTGCCGGAGGCGAGGACGAGTCGGGGGAGGCGGAGCACGGAATCGCGACGCGACGTGCTGCCGTCACGCCCCCAGCGCCGCCCGTTGCGCCGCGATCAGCTCGCGAATGCCGCGTTCGGCCAATCCGACCAGAGCATCCATCTCGTCCTTCGAGAACGGCGCTCCCTCGGCGGTTCCCTGGAGCTCGACGAACCCGCCGGCGCCGGTCATCACGACGTTCATGTCGGTGTCACAGCGCGAATCCTCCGCGTAGTCGAGGTCGAGCACCGGGATGCCGTCGACGACGCCAACCGACACGCCGGCGACGAATTCGGTGAGCGGATTGCCCGTGACCAGGCCCTGCGCGCGGCACCAGGCGATCGCATCGGCAAGCGCGACGCAGGCGCCGGTGATCGACGCGCAACGCGTGCCCCCGTCGGCCTGCAGCACGTCGCAGTCGACCTTGATCGTGCGCTCGCCGAGTGCGCCGAGATCGGCGACCGCGCGCAGGCTGCGCCCGATGAGCCGCTGGATCTCCTGCGTGCGGCCGGACTGTTTCCCTTCCGCGGCTTCGCGCCGCATCCGGGTGTTCGTCGCGCGCGGCAGCATCCCGTATTCGGCGGTGAGCCAGCCCTGGCCCTTGCCCTTGCGAAACGGCGGGACGCCTTCTTCGACGCTGGCCGTGCAGAGCACTATCGTGTCGCCCGCCTCGATCAGCACCGAGCCCTCGGCGTGCTTCGTGTAGCGGCGGGTGATGCGGAGCGGTCGCAGCTCGTCGGCGCGCCGCCCGGAAAGACGAGCGCTCATCGCGGCTCCCCATCTGGATAATTCGCGATTATAGCGACGCGCCCGGTGAGAGCGGGTAAGTATGCGGCGGGCCTTTGATGCTTCGTGTCCGTAGCGAGGGCGGGAGGGCGTGCGGCGGGCTTATGATGATTCGTGCGCCCGCCGCACGCCCTCCCGCCGCCACGCGCCCGCACTCCGACCGCGGATTTCAGATCGAATGCCGCAACCGCCACCACCGCGCTGTCACCGCGAGACCCTCCGCAAGCGCATGCCGCGGTCGCCAGCCGGTGGCCGCGGTGAAGGAGGCCGTATCCACTTCGAGCGTGCCGACCAGCCGCTCGACCTTGGCCCGCTTGCCGATGATGCGTCCGCCGAGCTCGAGGAGCCACATCGGCACGGCAATCAGCCGCACCGACGTGCCGAGCGCCGCAGCGGTTGCGGTGAGCAGCTCCGGAACCGAAACACATTCCGCGTCGGCGATCAAATGAACGCCCGCCGGCGGAACGGGCGCGTCCAGCGCCGCGTCGATTGCCTCGACCAGATTGCCGACGTAGAGCAGGCTGCGCCGATTGCGGATCGCGCCCAACGGCAGCCTGCGCTCCGCGGGCGACTTCGTCGAGCAGCGTCGCGAAATTGCCCTTGACGCCCGGACCGTAGACGAGGGGCAGCCGCAGCACGATCGGGGCCATGGGCGTTCCGGCGCAAATGCCGGCGAGCGCGCGCTCGGCCGCGAGCTTGCTGCGCGCGTACTCGTCGCACGGCGCCGGCGCATCGTCGGGGCGAAACGGGCGTGCGGGCGCGCTCGTCTCGCCGTGCACCTTGACCGTGCTCGCGAACACGAACCGACGCACGCCGGCGCGGACGGCCGCCCGCGCGAGCCGCGCGGTGGCCGTCACGTTCGCCGCGGTGGACGCGGCTTGCGGTTCGCCCGACGTTTCACCCTGGACGTGCGCTCGACCGGCGAGGTGGACGACCGCCGCCGCGCCGCCAAGTATCGCGTCGAGCAGGGTCTCCTGCGCCGTCGCGAGATCGCGCACGTCGCGGAAGTACGGCTTTGGCGACGGCTCGCCCTCCTGCGCCCGGACGAGCGCGCGGAAGGGGCGTCCCGTCGCGACGAAATGCGCGACGAGCGCGCGGCCGATGAAGCCGCCGGCGCCGGTGACGACGACGATGCCCGGTTCGTTCACGATGCCCGCGTCTGCGTGATCAAAAGAACCGCCAGCCGTGCTTGTTGTAGAACCGGAATGCGCTTCTCACGAACCACATGATGTGCTTCCAGCCCTTGCGCGCCGCGCCGCCGCCGTGATGAACCACGCGAAACGAAGGCAGGTAGGCGGTCCCCGCGACCTTGTTGAGACGCACGCTCCAATCGAAGTCCTCGAAGTACAGGAAGAACTTCGGATCGAAGCCGCCGGTGGCGTCGATCGCCTTGCGCCGCACCAGCATGCAGCAGCCCGACATCACCGGGATGCCGGTCACGGGGTCGCGGCTCGCCGGATCGATGACATCGCGCAGGTCGTAGCGGTCGAGGCGCCGGTGGAACAAGCGACGCACGAAGTCGGGCGCGAAGCCGCGGAGGAACAGATCGAAGACCGCCGGATAGCGCTTGCACAGAAAATCGGGCGTCCCGTCGGGCCGCGTCACGGCCGGCGCGGCGGCGCCCATTTCGGGATGCGCGTCGAGCCAGCGGATGGCGTTGGCGAGCGCGTCGCTGGCGACGTCGACGTCGGGGTTCAGCACCAGCTGGTAATCGGCGCCGGTGCCGTGCAGCATCAGGTTGTGCGCGATGCCGTAGCCGATGTTCGCGTGGCCGTGCAGGAAGTGAAGCTGCACGCCGGAGTCCGCAAAGCGGAGCTTTCCAAGGCGGGTCACTTCCTCGGCGACCTTGCTGTCCTCGCTGTTGTCGATCAGCGCGAGCGCGACGCTCCGAACGACGCCATCCTCCCGCGCAGCGCCGGTCGCGAGCGCCAGCTTGCGCAGGCAGCGCTCGAGCAGCACGGCGTCGGGCCGGTAGGTGACGACGCTGATCGTCAGCGACGAGGGAAGCAAGGGGTGAAGGGGGTCATCACGGGGCTCGCGGCGACGGGCATTCTGCGCGCGAGGTGGAATCCTCGGAGAATCGCGCCGCCGCGTCAATCGCAACGCGCGACTCGTCCGTTCACCGACGTCGGCGGCAAACGGCTATCATGGCTCCCATGAGCCGCAACGACGAACTGTTCATCCGCGCCCAGCGCACGATTCCCGCCGGCGTCAACTCTCCGGTGCGAGCCTTCCGCTCGGTCGGCGGCACGCCGCGCTTTTTCGAGCGCGGCGAAGGCGCCTATCTGTGGGATGCCGACGGCAAGCGCTACATCGACTATGTCGGATCGTGGGGGCCGGCGATCCTCGGCCACGCGCATCCGGCGGTCGTCCGCGCCGTCGTCGCAGCAGCGCCGAAGGGGCTGTCGTTCGGCGCGCCGACCGAGATCGAGGTCGAGATGGCGGAGACGCTGTGCCGGCTCGTGCCGTCGATGGACCTGGTGCGGCTGGTGTCGTCGGGCACCGAGGCGACGATGTCGGCGCTGCGGCTCGCGCGCGGGTTCACGGGACGCAGCAAGATCGTGAAATTCGAAGGCTGCTATCACGGTCACGGCGACAGCCTGCTCGTGAAGGCCGGCTCCGGCGCGCTGACGTTCGGCCAGCCGTCGTCGGCCGGCGTGCCGCCGGCGATCGCCAACGAGACCATCGTGCTGCCCTACAACGACCTCGGCGCCATCGACGCGGCGTTCAAGGCGGAAGGCGACCAGATCGCGTGCGTCATCGTCGAGCCGATCGTCGGCAACATGAACCTCATCATGCCGCGCCCCGATTTCCTGCCCGGGTTGCGCGCCGCGTGCGATCGTTACGGCGCCGTGCTGATCTTCGACGAGGTGATGACGGGATTTCGCGTGCACCCGCGTGGCGCGCAGGGACTCTTCGGCATCACGCCGGATCTGACGACGCTCGGCAAGGTGATCGGCGGCGGCATGCCGGTCGGGGCGTTCGGCGGCAAGCGCGCGATCATGGAGAAGATCGCGCCGCTCGGTCCCGTGTACCAGGCAGGCACGCTGTCCGGCAATCCGGTTGCGGTCGCGGCGGGGCTCGCGACGCTGAAGGAAATCCAGTCGGACGGGTTCTACGACCGGCTCGCCGCCAGTACGAAATCGCTGACCGACGGGCTCGCCGCGGCGGCCAGGCGCAGCGGCACCAGCTTCTGTGCGCAATCGGTCGGCGGCATGTTCGGCCTCTATTTCGCCGCGGCGGTGCCCGACACCTACGACACGGTCATGGCCGGCGACAAGGCGCGCTTCAACAAGTTCTTCCACGCGATGCTCGACGCCGGCGTCTATCTCGCGCCGTCCGCCTTCGAGGCGGGGTTCGTGTCGGCGGCGCATTCGGCCGACGACATCGCGACGACCATCGCCTTCGCCGAAAAGGCGTTCTCCACGGCTCGGTAGGGGCAAGGACCGCCATGGCCGATGCGCGCTATCCCGCCGACGCGCTCGTCGCGTTCGCGCGATTCGCTGCTGCAGACGTCCGGCGTGCGCGCCGACATCGCGCGCGACGTCGCCGACGTGCTCGTCACCGGCGATCTCCTCGGCCACACGACGCACGGGCTCGCGCTGCTCGCGCCGTACCTCGGCGAGATCGAGAAGGGCACGATGACGAAGGCCGGCGAGCCGACGATCGTCAACGCGCGCCCGGCGGCGCGAGACCTGGGACGGCCGGCGGCTGCCGGGACCGTGGCTCACGCTGCGCGCGCTCGACCGCGCGGCGGCGATGGCGGCGACGCACGGCACCGGCACCGTCGTCATCCGCCGCTCGCACCACATCGCGTGCCTCGCCGTCGTATCTGCTGCGCGCGACCGAGCGCGGGCTCGTCGCGATCGTCCAGAGCTCCGATCCGATCGTCGCGGCGGTCGTCCCGCACGGCGGCATGACGCCGATCATCACGCCCAATCCGATCGCGGCCGGCTTGCCGACCTCGGGCGACCCGATCCTCGTCGACATCTCGAGCTCGATCACGAGCATGGGCTTCGCGAAGCAGCAGATGGAAGCCGGCAAGAAGCTGCCGGGCGCGTGGCTCATCGACGACGAAGGGCAACGCGACCGACGACCCGGCCGCGCTGTTCGACCGAGCCCAAGGGCGCGCTGCTGCCGCTCGGCGGCCTCGACGCCGGCTACAAGGGCTTCGGCCTCGCGCTCATCGTCGAGGCGCTGACCGCCGGGCTTTCGGGCTTCGGCCGCGCCGATCCGCACGAAGGCTGGGGCGCCACGGTGTTCGTGCAGGTGCTCGACCCCGAGGCGTTCGGCGGGATCGCGGCGTTCCGGCGCCAGATGGACCACATGGTCGACGCGCCGCGCACGCGTCGAAGCCGCGGCCGGGCGTCGAGCGCGTGCGGCTGCCGGGCGAAGGCCGGCATGCGGCGTCTGCGCGAGCAGCGGGCCAACGGCGTCGCGCTCTACCCGACGATCATGCCGGCGCTCGCGCCGTGGGCGGAGAAGCTGCGGGTCGCAGTTCCCGCGACCCAGCCTGGCGCCGCCGCCTCACCGTCAGGCGCGATTCGCCCGGCCACGACGCGCGGAATGCCGGCGAGATCGCGCGCCGCGACGATTTCGACGAAGCCCCGCCGCCGCGAACAGCGCGCGCACGGCTCTCCGCCTGATCGTAGCCGTGCTCGACGACGAGCGTCCCGCCGGGCGCGAGATGCGCGCGCGCGCCGGCGACGATCGGCGAATCGCCGCGAGGCCGTCGCCGCCCGGCGGCAAGCGCCTGCGCCGGCTCGAAGCGCAGATCGCCTTCGCTCGAGATGCGGATCGCCGCGCCGCGACGTACGGCGGATTGCTCGCGATCAGGTCGAAGGCGCGCCACGCCACGCCGCCGGCAGCGTTCGCATACCAGTCCGCTTGCGCGAACTCGACGTTCGCCGATGCCGAGCCGCCGCGCGTTGTCGCGCGCGACGGCGAGCGCCGTCCGCCGACGCGTCGGTCGCGAGCACCGCGCGCCCGCGGTCGCTCGTGCGCAATGGCCAGCGCGATCGCGCCGGAGCCCGTGCCGAGATCGAGCACGCGCACGTCGCGCTCCGCCGGCAGGCGCGCGAGCGCGAGCTCGACCAGCGTCTCGGTCTCCGGCCGCGGGATCAGCACCGCCGGCGACACGGCGAGCGGCAGCCCCCAGAATTCGCGGACGCCGGTCAGGTAGGCGACCGGCTCGCCGTCGCGGCGGCGCTGCGCGAGCGCGCGAAACGCCGTCGCATCCGCTCGCGCGCGAGCGGATCGTCGCCGTGCGCGACGAGCCACGCGCGGTCCTTCGCCCAGCACGTGCGCGAGCAGCACCTGCGCGTCGAGCGGAACGAGGCCCGACTGCGCGAGCGCCCGGCGCACCGTGACCTCACCGCTCATCGGTGCGGATTGTCGGCGGCGAAGAGGCGCAGCCGCCGGTCGTAGTAGCGGCCCCAGCCGACGTCCGCGAGACCCGCCTTCATCAGCACGCGCTGCGATGCCTTGTTGTCCGGATGCGTGACGCCGATGATCCGGTCGAGGCCGAGGTCGTCGAAGCCGTAGTCGACGAGCGCCTGCGCGCCTTCGGTCGCGAAGCCCTGGCCCCAGGCTTCGGGCAGCAGCCGGTAGCCGACCTCGATTCCGTCGACTTGCCGGCGTACTTCAAGCGAGAACCAGCCGATGTACGCGCCGGTGTCGCGCCGCGAGCGCGCCAGATGCCGAGGTCCGGATAGAGCGCGGATAGCGGATGAAGCGCTTGAGCCGCTGCGCGACCGCGTCGCGCGAGCACGGCTTGCCGTCGCCGATGTACTTCATCACGCGCGGATCGCTGTCGAGGCGACAGAGCAGTCGTCGAAATCGCCGGGGCACGAATTCGCGCAACTCGAGGCGCAGCGTCTCGAGCCACGGCGCCGGGTGACATCTCCGTGCGTCTTCATCGCTCCTCGCCCGCGACAGCGCCGCCAGCATGCTCGGCCTGATGCTCCTGCGCGAGCGCGCCGGGTCAGCTCGTCGAGGTCGCCGTCCATGATCGCGTCGATCTTGTAGAGCGTCAGGTTGATCCGGTGATCGGTGACGCGCCCCTGCGGGAAATTGTACGTGCGGATGCGCTCGCTGCGGTCGCCGCTGCCGATCAGCGTCTTGCGCATCGACGCCTCCTTCTGCTGCCGCTCGCGGCGCTCGCGGTCGAGCAGCCGCGACGCGAGCACCGCCATCGCCTGCGCGCGGTTGCGGTGCTGCGACCGGTCGTCCTGGCATTCGACGACGAGGCCGGTCGGCAGGTGCGTGATGCGCACCGCGGAATCGGTCTTGTTGACGTGCTGGCCGCCGGCGCCCGACGCGCGGAACGTGTCGATGCGCAGGTCGGCCGGATTGATGTCGATGTCGGCGATCGGGATCGGCCTCCGGCATCACGGCGACCGTGCACGCGGACGTGTGGATGCGCCCCTGCGCCTCGGTCTCCGGGCACGCGCTGCACGCGGTGGCCGCCCGACTCGAACTTGAGCTTCGAGTACGCGCCCTGCCCGACGATGCGCATGATCACTTCCTTGTAGCCGCCGAGCTCGGCCTGCGATTCCGACACGATCTCGACCTGCCAGCGCTTGCGCTCGGCGTAGCGCGTGTACATCCGGCAGAGGCTGCCGGCGAAGAGCGCCGACTCGTCGCCGCCGGTGCCGGCGCGGATTTCGACGAAGACGTTGCGCTCGTCGTTCGGGTCCTTCGGCAGCAGCATCCTCTGCAGGTCCGCTTCGAGCGCGGCCATCCGCGCCGTGGCCTGCGCGTGCTCCTCGTCGGCGAAGGCCTTCATCTCCGGATCGCGCGCCATCTCCTGCGCGGCGGCGAGGTCGCCCTCCGCCTGCTCGTACTCGCGGAAGCGCGCGACGACGGGCTCGATCTCGGCGCGCTCGCGGGTCAGCGCGCGATAGCGATCGAGGTCGCGCATCGCATCCGGCGACGACAGCACGGCGTCGAGCTCGGCGATGCGATGCGCGAGCGATTCGAGCTTGGTGCGAAGCGAGGATTTCATTCGGATCGCGGCAATCGCAGCGGCGCGCCGCGCCGGGCGACGCGACAAGCGTACGCACGGACCGCGCGACGCGGAGCGCGCAGGCTACGTTGCTCGTCGGGGATCTGGTAGATCTTCTCGAACATCGCGACCAGCTCGGCGCGCTCGGCGTCGCCGGCCTGGTTCAGCGCCTGCGTCGGCGCGTGCAGGAACTTGTTGGTGAGGCCGCGCGCGAGCAGCTCGAGCACCTGCTCCGGCGGCGTGCCGTTGGCGAGCAGCTTGCGCGCGCGCTCGAGCTCGGCCGCGCGCAGCTGCGTCGTGGTGGCCGTGCAGCGCGGTGATCGTCGGCACCACCGTGCGGCCCTCGAGCCAGCGCAGGAAGCTTTCGGCCTGCGTCGCGATCATCTGCCTCGGCCTGCACCACCGATTCCTTGCGGATCTGCAGGTTGTCCTTGACGATGTTCGAGAGGTCGTCGACGCTGTAGAGGAACACGTCGTCGAGCTCGGCGGCCTCCGGCTCGACGTCGCGCGGCACCGCGAGGTCGACGATGAAGATCGGCGCGTGCCGGCGCGCCTTGACCACGCGCTCGAGCAGGCCCTTGCCGAGGATCGGCAGCGTGCTCGCCGTGCAGGTGACGATGATGTCGAACTCGGGCAGGCGCTCGGGCATCTCGTTCAGCGTGATCGCCTCGGCGCCGAAGCGCTCGGCGAGCTGCTTGCCGCGCTCCAGCGTGCGGTTGGCGATCGTGATCGACTTCGGGCTTGCGCGCGGCGAAGTGCGTCGCCGTCAGCTCGATCATCTCGCCCGCGCCGATCAGCAGCAGCGCGCTGGTCGGAGATCGACGGGAAGATCCGCTCGGCGAGCTTGACCGACGCCGCCGCCATCGAGATCGACGCGCTGCCGATGTCGGTCTGCGTGCGCACGTCCTTGGCCACGGCGAACGTGCGCTGGAAGAGGCGGTTCAGCACCAGCCCCAGCGTGCCCGCCGATTCGGCGTGGCGCACCGCCTGCTTCATCTGGCCGAGGATCTGCGGCTCGCCCAGCACCATCGAGTCGAGGCCGCTCGCGACGCGGAACGCGTGCGTGACCGCCTTCTCGCGCGGCAGCGTGTAGATGTAGGGCGTGCAGCGAGTCCTTCGGGACGCGGTGGAAGTCCTCGAGCCAGCGCACGACCGGGCTGCGGCTCGGACCCGTGGACGTAGACCTCGGTCCGGTTGCAGGTCGACAGGATCGCCGCTTCCTTGACCTTCGGCCGCGCCGAGGAGGTCGCGCAGCGCGTGGCCCAGCGCGTCCGGCGAGAACGCGACCTGCTCCCGCACGTCGAGCGGCGCGGTCTGGTGGTTCAGGCCGAGGGTGTAGAGGGACATGGTCAGATCCGGTCGCCTGGCGAGCGCATTCTAGCCTAGCCCGCCCCGATACCAGCACAAGACCTTGATTTCGGTCAGGAAAGGCTCTCGCGACCGACCATGCATGCGGCCGGAGCGATGGCGGCCACCCGGGATCCGGCCGCTCGCCGGCCCGTGATCGGGCCGCGTGGCGCCCGCTCACGCCTTGATGAACTCCTGCCGTGCCGCCCAGCCACCGCTGCGAGATGCGCCGCGGCGGCCGCCGGATCCTTCTGCAGCAGCTCGTCGGCGGCGTCGCGCGCCTGCTCGATCAGCGCGACGTCCTTCTCGAGATCGGCGAAGCGCAGCAGCGGCACGCCCGACTGCCGCGCGCCCAGGAATTCGCCGGGGCCGCGGATGACGAGGTCCTGCCGCGCGATCTCGAAGCCGTCGTTGTTCTCGTAGATCGACCTTGAGCCGCGCCTTGGCGGTGTCGGTGAGCGGCTCCTCGAACAGCAGGTAGCACGTGCTCTCGGCGGCGCCGCGGCCGACGCGCCCGCGCAGCTGGTGCAGCTGGGCGAGGCCGAAGCGCTCGGCGTGCTCGATCGCCATCAGCGACGCGTTCGGCACGTCGACGCCCACCTCGATCACCGTCGTCGCCACCAGCACGCGGATCTTCCCGGCGACGAAGTCCGCCATCACCGCCGCCTTGTCGTCGGGCTTCATCCGGCCGTGCAGCAGCCCGACGCGGAGCTCGGGCAGCGCGGCCGGTCAGCTCCGCGTGCAGCGCGACCGCCGTCTGCAGCTCGAGCTTCTCCGACTCCTCGATCAGCGGGCACACCCAGTACGCCTGCCGCCCCTCGGCGCAGGCGCGGCGCACGCGCTCGATCACCTCGGCCGCGGCGCTTGTTGTTGACGAGCCGCGTCGCGACCGGCGTGCGCCCCGGCGGCATCTCGTCCAGCACCGACACGTCGAGATCGGCGTAGAACGTCATCGCCAGCGTGCGCGGGATCGGCGTCGCGCTCATCATCAGCTGGTGCGCCTCGCCCATCGCCTTGCCGCGCAGCTTCAGGCGCTGCGCGACGCCGAAGCGGTGCTGCTCGTCGACGATCGCGAGCCCCAGGCGCGGCAGCAGCACCTCGTCCTCGAACAGCGCGTGCGTGCCGATCGCGAACATCGCGTCGCCGCTCGCCATCGCCGCGAGCGCCTTCTTGCGTCGCCTTGGCCGGCAGCGCTGCCGGACAGCCACGCGATCTCGACCGGCAGGCCGTCGAGCCACTGCGCGAGCTTGCGGTAGTGCTGCTCGGCCAGGATTTCGGTCGGCGCCATGAACGCGACCTGCCGCCCGGACTCGATCGCCTGCAGCGCGGCGAGCGCCGCGACGATCGTCTTGCCGCTGCCGACGTCGCCCTGCAGCAGCCGCTGCATCGGCATCGTGCGCTTGAGGTCGTGGCTGATCTCGCGCCAGACGCGCTCCTGCGCGCGCGTCAGCTTGAACGGGATGCGCGCGAGCAGCGCGCCGGTCAGCGCGCCGGTGCCGGTCAGCACCGGCGCGCGCCTTGGCCGCGCGCGCCTTGCGGTGCGCCTTGAGCGAGAGCTGCTGCGCGACGAGCTCGTCGAACTTGAGGCGCGTCCACGCCGGATGCGTGCGCTCGTCGAGCGCGTGCTGCGTGAGCCGGCGACAGCCGCGGCGGCGGCGCGTGCAGGAAGCGCACCGCGTCGGAGAATTTCCACAGGTGCCGCTGCGCGATCAGCCAGTCGGGCAGCGTTTCGGCCGTCGAGCGCGGGATCGGCGGCGAGCGCGCGCGCGATCGACCTTGCGCAGCGTCTCCTGCGCGAGCCCCGCGGTCGTCGGATAGACCGGCGTCAGGCGGTCCGGCAGCGGCGCGCCCGGCTCGACCACCTTGAACTGCGGATGCACGATCTCGCGGCCGAAGTGGCCGTCGCGCACCTCGCCGAACACGCGCACGCGCCGGCCGGGCGCGAGCGCCTTCTGCTGGCTCGGATAGAAATGGAAGAAGCGCAGCACGAGCTGCGCGCGCGCGCCGCCGTCGTCGCCGCCGTCCTCGAGCAGGCAGACGAGCTGTCGGCGCGGCCGGTACTGGATGTCGGTGTTGACGACCGTGCCCTCGGCCTGCTGCGTCGACGCCCGGCTGCGAGCGCACGCGAGCGGCACGACGCGCGTGTGGTCCTCGTAGCGCAGCGGCAGGTGCAGCACGAGATCCTGGTCGCGCGCGATGCCGAGCTCGACGAGCTGGTCGTGGAGGCCGCGCCCGGGCGCGGCTTTCGCTTCGGTTCCGCGGCTGCCGGCCCGGTGCGACGCTTCGGCATGGTGCCGGGAGATCGGCCGACGTTCGCCGCGGCGACGCGCCTATGAGCCCTGGTCGCGTCGAACGCTTCGCGCGCGCCGGTGCCGCGCGGTCGACGTCGCCGTACGGCGCCGAGCACCAGAATGCCCTCGACCTCGAGCTTCGCCGCCTTCGGCAACGCCGCCACCTGGTAGGTCGCGCGCGCCGGATACGGCGGCTTGAAATACGTGGCCATGATCTCGTTCACCTTCGCCGAAGTCGGCGAGGTCGACCATCAGGATCGTGAGCTTGACGATGTCGTCGAGCTCGCCGCCGGCCGCCTGCGCGACGGCGCGCAGGTTCCTGAACACCTGGTGCGTCTGCGCTTCGATGCCCTCGACGAGATTGCCGGTCGCCGGATCGAGCCCGAGCTGCCCGGACAGGTAGACGGTATTGCCCGCGCGCACGCCCTGCGAATAGGGGCCGAGCGCCGCCGGCGCATGCTTCGAATGGATCGCTTGCTTGCGTCATGGTTGGATCGTCTCCGTCGGACGACCCGGCGAATCTACACATGCGCCGGCCGCGGCCGTCAGCGCTCGACCGTCGTGCCCCGCGTCGATCCACGCGTCGATGCCGCCGTGCAGCGGCCGCACGCGCTGGAACCCGAGCTGCATCGCAGCTTCTGCGCCACCTTGACGGCGCTCGCCTCGTTCGGGCACGCGCAGTAGACGATCGACCTCGCCGTCCGTCGGCACGCCGGCGAGCCCCTCGGCGATCCTCTTCATGTCGACCGCGACGCGCGCCCGGGATGCGGCCGCTCGCCGCCTGCGTCAGCGGCGAGCGCACGTCGAGGATCAGCGGCGACCTCGTCCGCGTCCATCATCGCCTTCAGCTCGTCCGACCGTGACGCGGTCCATCCGCAGCTGCCGGACGAACTGCCGGCGCCGCCACCATTTCGCCGCGATCCACGCGGCGAGCGCCGCGACCACCAGCACCAGCCCGTACTTGCCGAGCGACTGCAGCGTTTCCAGAATGTCGGCGATCGCGTCGCGAAAGAGGTACGCCGAGCCCGACCGCGACGCCGACCCACAGCAACGCGCCGAGCGAGATCGAACAGCACGAATTTCCAGTAGCGCAGGCCGACCGCGCCGGCCATCGCGGTCGCGACCGACGCGAAGCCCGGGCACGAACTTCGCGAACAGCATCGACGCCGGGCCGAAGCGCTCGAAGATCGACTCGGTCTGGCGCACGCACGAATCCGGCGACAGCGAAATGCGGCACAGCGTCCGCAGCACGCGCGTGCCGAAGCGGCGGCCCGTCAGGTACCAGAAGGTGTCGGCGATCACCGCCGCGACGGCGCCGACCAGCAGCAGCGCGACGAGCGCGTGCTCGCCGCCGCGTCGAGGTACGCGCCGGCGATGATCAGCGTCGGATAGGCGGGCACGGGCAGGCCGGCCTGCTCGACCAGCACGTTGACGAAGACGAGCCCGAGCCCGATACGTGCTGGATCAGTGCGATCAAGCTGGTCCATGGTTACCGAGGCAAATGCGTTCGAATGGGCGATCGGCCGTTGCCAGCGCGCGGAGGGCGCCAGTTTACGCCGGGGGCCTGTTCGGCTATACTTTTCGCCTCCTGGGGACGTAGCTCAGCTGGGAGAGCGCCGCGTTCGCAATGCGGAGGTCGGGAGTTCGATCCTCCTCGTCTCCACCACTATCCCTTCCTCTCCAAGAATAAGTCACATGGGGGCAACCCATGGGGAAGACAACAGAACCTCGACGCGACGTGGGCGGTGTTCGCTCGCGCGAATCGCGCCTACGACAACGTCACGCCGAACCGAAGCTCGTATGCGCTCGGTCGCGCGACGAGCGATCCGCTCGGCCGGAGCCCCACCGACCGGATCGCCGTTGCGTTCGGATACAGCCATGCGGCACCGCACCCCGTCAACCCATCGGGCGCGCGCAACTAAGAAATCGACGAGGCCTATTGGAACTGGACCTTCGCGAACGGACTCCTTCTGACCCCGGATGTGCAGTACATCCGCGACCCGGCGCTCAATCCGACACGAAAAGGCGCGTGGGTGCCGCACTTCGCGCCACACTGATGTTCTGACGGATGCCAGGACCGAGCGATACGACGCTTGGCGTCGTCTGGGCGATAATGCTGCGAATCGCGTCCCGTTGTCCCGGAGCAGCCATCGATTTCAGAACAGACCAGGAAGCCTGCCGACGCCGCCGCGTCCATTGGGGAACGCGCACGGAACCTGCAGTGAGTGCCTCGATGCCCCTCGCCATCCTCGCCCGCCGGATCGCGCTGCTGATCTTCGCGGCGCTGTATCCGGCGCTCGCCTTCGGGCTGGACCAAACATACGTAGGCATGCTGCTGCCGGACAACCGCGATCCACCGATCCCGATTGTCGTCGAGCTGCGGGAAGCGGGTAGCTCGCTGATCGGCAGTGTGAAGACCTCGCCCCCGCTCAAAGGCGATGCACCCATCGAGTCCGGCGACAACGTGTTCGGCAATTGCAGCGTCAACGTCGCGCTGAGCAGGACCGTGAGGATCATTCTCTGGGGACGGTGCGAGCAAACGACATTCCAGGGCACCTACACGATCTTCGACGCCCAGCGGAGAACCGAATCCACCGGCAGGTTCCGTCTCGCCCATAAGGCAACGGAAGCAGTCACACCCGACAGCTCGCAGGGCGCCGCTCCCTCGACGGACTCCATGGCTGCCTGCCTGAAATCCAACACCCAATGCCTGACCGCGTGCCCGCGCGGCGATGAGAGCGGCGAGCTGATGTGCACCAGCCGGTGTCGCGCCAAGTTCCGGACCTGCAAGGGAAACGTCACGAAGCTCCCCGGCGAGGCCGGGTAGCCGGGTCAAATTCAACAGGAGACGGCTTCATGGCAGCGAAAAAGATACTGATGATCACCGGCGATTACACCGAGGACTACGAGACGATGGTTCCGTTTCAGACGCTGCTGATGGTCGGGCATACCGTCCACGCGGTGTGTCCCGGCAAGAAGGCGGGCGAGTCCGTGCGCACGGCCATACACGACTTCGAAGGCGACCAGACCTACAGCGAAAAACCCGGCCACAACTTCGCGCTCAACGCCGATTTCGACGCGGTGAAGGCCGAGGACTATGACGCGCTGGTCATCCCCGGGGGCCGAGCACCGGAGTACCTGCGCCTCAACCCCAAGGTCATTGCGATGGTGCAGCACTTCGCCAATGCGAGGAAGCCGATTGCATCGATCTGCCACGGGGCCCAGGTGCTGGCGGCTGCGGGAGTCATTGCCGGCCGCACTTGCAGTGCCTATCCGGCGTGCGCACCGGAGGTGAAGGCCGCGGGCGGGGTCTATGCTGAAATCCCGGTGGACAAGGCCCACGTCGACAGCAATCTCGTGACCGCGCCTGCCTGGCCCGCACACCCGGACTGGCTCGCCAAGTTCCTGAAGGTGCTGGGAACCCGAATCGAACCGTGAGCGCGCGTCGTCCGGGCAACGACCCGGAAACGACGGCGACAGGGCGCTTCGGGAGTGCGGCGGGAACTCGCCCGGCTGACGATCGTTCTGCGATTTCGATCTAGGTCAAAGTCATTTCCGCATTCTGTGCGACAGTGGCACGGGTACGGCATCGGCGAAATCCGGTCCGTGGCCCGGAACCGGCCCGAGAAAGGCAAATGATGAGATTGCTCTTCGCTGTACTTGCAACGCTCGTTGTCAGCATAGGCTGGGCGGCAGGAAATCCCGCCGCCCCCCAGAGCGCGTCCGTCCAGGGCGAGGTGCTCGAGGTCCAGGATGTCGACGCCTACACCTACCTGCGCCTGAAGACGGCACAGGGCGAAACTTGGGCCGCCGTCAACAAGGCCCCGGTCAAGAAGGGCGCGAAGGTGACGATCGAGAACGCGACGGTCATGACCAACTTCGAAAGCAAGACGCTCAAGAAGACCTTCGACAGGATCGTGTTCGGCAGCCTCGCCGGCGCGGGTACGGGCGCGCCACCGGCGGCAGCGGCCGGTATGGCCCCGGCCGGCGGCGACATGGGTGCCATGCACGCCGGCATGGCGAAGCCCGTCGACGTCGGCGACGTCAAGGTCCCCAAGGCTGCGGGCGCGGACGCACGGACTGTCGCCGAAATCATCAACGGACGCACCGCCATCAGGAACAAGACGGTCGTGGTTCGCGGCAAGGTCGTGAAGTTCACGCCCGAGGTCATGGGCAAGAACTGGGTCCACCTTCGCGACGGTTCCGGCTCGGCTGCCGATAACACCAACGATCTCCTCGTCACGACCAAGGACGAGACGAAGATCGGCGACGTCGTGGTGGCCAAGGGCGTCGTGCGCACCGACGTCGATCTCGGGTCGGGCTACTCGTACAAGGTTCTGGTCGAGGAAGCGACGCTGCAGAAGTGACGTAGCCTTCGGATGCGCGGATCGAGGGCCGTTGCCGGCGATCCGAGTTCGGCGGCACGTCTCTCGCTGGGATCCGCTCGGCGTCGGCGCCGGCCGTCCCGGGGCCGGGCCCGCTTATGCGATACTGGACCGATCGCGGGGCGGGAGGCACCCTGGCTGCCGGAGCAGCGGCGCGCGACGGGCCTGACGTCCGGCAGCATCGAAACAAGCCGATCGGGAGGAAATCAATGAAGACAATTGCGGGTTGCGCGGCCGCCGTGGTCGCATCTCTGCTGCTGGTTTGCGGCGCGTCGGCGCAAACGAAGGACTGGTCGAGCATAAGGATCGCGACCGAGGGCGCTTACAAGCCGTGGAATTTCACGGACCCGAGCGGCAAGCTCGTCGGCTTCGAAATCGATCTCGCCGAGGACTTGTGCAAGCGGATGAAGGCAAAGTGCGAAATCGTCGCCCAGGCATTCGACGGCGTCATCCCGGCCCTCAACGCGGGCAAGTTCGACGCGATCATGGCCGGCATGAACATCACCGACAAGCGCAAGGAAGCGATCGCCTTCAGCGAGATCTACGGCCGCACGCCGTCGACCTTTGCCGTGCTGAAATCGAGCCCGCTGGCGAAGCTCCCCGAGGCGGGCAAAGTCTATTCGCTCAACGCCGACGGCCTCGCCGCCGCGCAGAAGTCGCTCAACGAGTTGAAGCCGATGCTGAAGGGCAAGGTGATCGGCGTGCAGACCTCCACGGCGCAGGCGAATTTTCTCGAGCAGTATTTCAAGGACGTGATCGAAATCCGCCAGTACAAGACGACCGAGCAGCACGATCTCGACCTCGCCGCCGGCCGCGTCGACGGCGTGTTCGCGTCGATTTCCTACCTCAAGGGCGTGGTCGAGGCGCCCGAGAACAAGGAAATGATGCTGGCGGGACCGCGCTACAGCGGCGGCCCGCTCGGCTTCGGCGTCGCCGTCGGCCTGCGCAAGTCCGATCCGGAACTGCAGGCGAAGTTCAACGCAGCCGTATCGGCGGCGGTCGCCGACGGGACCGTCAAGACGCTGTCGATGAAGTGGTTCGGCTTCGACATCACGCCGCGCTGACGCACACGCGTCGCCGGATCGGGCCGGCGATGAGCTACATCGAGCTGATGGGCTTCGGCCCCAGGGGCTGGGGGCTGCTGCTGCTGCAGGCGACGCTGATGACCGTCGCGGTTTCCTGCGTCGCGTTCCTGCTCGGCAGCGTGCTCGGCACCCTGATCGCATGGGCCCGGATCAGGGCAATCGCACGCTCCGGTTCGGGGCCGAGGTGCTACACCACCGTGCTGCGCGGCATTCCCGATCTCCTCGTGATCTACCTGCTCTATTTCGGCGGCAGCGCGGCGCATGACGGCGGTCGGCCACGCGCTGGGCGCGCAGGGGTTCGTCGGGGTCAATGCCTTCGCCAGCGGCGCGATCGCCGTCGGGATCATCTCCGGCGCCTATCAGAGCGAGATCTTCCGCGGCGCATTCGGCGCGATCGCGAGCGGCGAGCTCGAGGCGGCGCGCGCGGTCGGGATGTCGGGCCGGCTGCTGTTCCGGCGCATCGTCGTCCCGCAGACGCTGCGCTTCGCGATTCCCGGGCTCGGCAATGTCTGGCAGCTCGCGCTGAAGGAGTCGGCGCTGATCTCGGTGGTCGGGCTGACGGAAATCCTGCGCCAGGCGCAGGTCGGCGCCGGCTCGACGCGGCAGCCGTTCGCGTTCTTCATCACCGCCGCGGCGCTCTACCTGATGCTCTCGAGCGTCTCCGGTTGGGGATTCCAGCGGGCCGAGGCCGTTCGGCATGCGCGGCGTCAGGCGGTCCTGAAACCGATGGATTTCGACTTCCTGGGCGAGACCATCGTGCAGCTGCTGGGCGGCGTTCCGCTGCTGCTGCAGCTCGCCGCCTTCTCGATTGCGGCCGGCGCCGTGCTCGCCGTCCTGCTCGCGCTGATGCGGCTGTCGGGCAACTCCCGTCGTCGACGCCGTCGCCCGCGGTTACGTGTTCGTGTTCCGCGGCACGCCGCTCCTGGTGCAGATCTTCCTGATCTATTACGGCCTCGGCCAGTTTCCGGAGATCCGCGACAGCTTCGCCTGGCCGTTCCTGCGCCAGCCGTACTGGTGCGCGATGCTGGCGCTCACGCTCAACACCGCCGCCTATTCCAGCGAGATCATCCGCAGCGGCATCCTGTCCGTGCCGTTCGGGCAGATCGAGGCGGCGCGCGCCTGCGGCATGTCGCGCTCGCTCGTCTTTCGCCGCATCATCGCTGCCGCAGGGCCTGCGCGTGGCGTTGCCCGCCTACGGCAACGAGATCATCCTGATGACCCGCGCCACGGCGCTCGCCAGCGTGATCACGCTGATGGAGGTCACCGGCATCGCCTCGAAGATCATTTCCGAGACCTTTCGGGCGGTCGAGGTGTTCGTCTGCGCCGGTGCCATCTACCTGCTCATCAATTTCGCGATCTCCCGCGGCATCGCCTGGCTCGAACGGCGGCTCTCGCCGCAGTTCGGCAGCGCGCCTGCACCGACCGCCATTCCGAAGCTTGCGCGATGACCCTGACCAGCCCCGGACTTCCTGCGGTCAGCGTACGGAATCTGCACAAGCGTTTCTCCGGTCTCGAGGTGCTGAAGGGCATCTCGCTCGACGCGTTCGAAGGCGACGTGATTTCGATCCTCGGCGCCAGCGGCTCGGGCAAGTCGACGCTGCTGCGCTGCATCAACATGCTGGAGATTCCGGAGCAGGGCGAGGTGATCATCGACGGCGAGACGATCGGACTTCGCGCGCGCGACGACGGCCGGCGCGAGCCGGTCGACCGCGCGCAGGTGGACCGGATCCGCACGCAGCTCGGCATGGTGTTCCAGAACTTCAATCTGTGGTCGCACATGACGGTGATCGAGAACGTCATCGAGGCGCCGGTCCATGTGCAGAAGCGTCCCCGCGCCGACGCGCTCCGCGAGGCGGAGGCGCTGCTCGAGAAGGTCGGCATCGCCGACAAGCGCGACGCGTACCCGGTCCATCTCTCCGGCGGCCAGCAGCAGCGCGCCGCCATCGCGCGCGCGCTGGCCATGCACCCGCGCGTGCTGCTGTTCGACGAGCCGACCTCGGCGCTCGACCCGGAGCTGGTCGGCGAGGTGCTGCGGGTGATGGTCGCGCTCGCGGCCGAAGGGCGGACCATGCTCGTCGTCACGCACGAAATGGGCTTCGCGCGCGAGGTCTCGAACAGGGTGATCTTCCTGAACCAGGGCGTGATCGAGGAACAGGGCAATCCCGCCGAGCTGTTCGACGCGCCGCGGTCCGATCGGCTGCGCCAGTTTCTGTCCAGCCAGCTCAGGAGTTGAGGCGCGGTACGCGCGGGCTGGGGATCGCGCGTGCTGGATCCTGCGGCGTCATTGGAGCACGTCTGTCGGCTACCGGACCACTGAGCCGCCGGCATGCCTCGTCGCCCGGGAGTACAGCTCGATGTTCGACCGAATCGCCTCCGCAAATCGTGCCGGGTCGTCGAATATCGGTTCGTAGTCGAGCTGCTCCATGCGCTTCTCGTATGTCCGGCGCGCGGAGGACCCGATCGAGTGCCTCGCCCAGGCGCGCGCGAACGTCGGCCGGCAGGCCCGCCGGCGCTACAAGGCCGTACCACGCGTCCAACACATTTCCGGTGAAGCCCTGTTCGGCGATCGTGGGGACATCCGGCGCAGCCGCGGCGCGCGTCGAACCCGTCGCAGCGAGAAGACGCAGCGTTCCCGCAGCGATATGCTGCCGTACGGAGGCGAGGCTGTAGACACCGACGTCGACGCGCCCCGCCAGCAGATCCGCAAGCGCCGGCGCGGAACCCTTGTACGGGACCTCGACCAGTTCCACATCTGCGGCAGCCATCAGCAGCTGGAATGTCAGGCGGCTCGCCGTGCCATCCCCAAACGAGATGAACGTGTATCGCCCGGGATGGGCTCGCGCGGCGGCAACCAGTTCCGGCATCGTTTTCGCGGGGACGGCGGAATTTGCGACCACGAAGAACGGAACGAGCGCGACTCTCGCGATCAGCGTGAAGTCCTTCAACGGGTCATAGCGCAAGGACGAATCCAGTGCGGCGGCGGCCGCGAGATTGCTCTGACCGCCGACGAGCAGCGTATAGCCGTCGGGCAACGCCTTCGCGACGAAGTCGGCGCCGATGGTGCCACCCACACCGCTCCGGTTCTCGACCACCACGGGCTGCTCCCACGCTTGCGACAGCGGCTCGGCGATCATCCGGGCAATCAAGTCCGGTGTCGTTCCCGGGGTCTGGCCGACGACAATGCGCACCGTCCGGTTCGGCCACGTCTGTGCCGCGACGTTGTGCGGCAACCAGGAAAACACGGCAATCGCCGGCAACAGCGCCGCCAGCGTACGCACGCGCGACGCGCGTCCTGACCAACACGCGGGTCGGCGGACGGCGTGTCCCGCGGTCCGCTGCGTGGCGATTTCGGCAGACCCGCGAGTCATGTCGACGACCGGGATTTCGAGGGTGACTGCGGCCGCGTGGGTGCCGCCGAGCCGCCGACTTGGCGATGCATGCGGTGCACCAACGGCGGCCCCTTTGTTGCCGGCGTCGACAGGCCGCCTTTCGCGCTCCGCAGGCGCAGCGCGAACTGCTCGACGGTCGGCGCCTCGAACAGCACGGCGGGCGCCATGTCGACTCCGGACCGCGCGCCACCTGCGAAAGCACCTGCACGGCACGTAGCGAATCGCCACCGAGGTCGAAGAAGTTGTCGAGCGCACCGACGCTGGCGATCGAGCAGCGTGGCGAAGACGCCGGCGACGAGCTCCTCGTCGGCATTCCGCGGCGGCGACGAAAGCCGCGCGGAGCGTCTCCTTGAGCGAATCGGCAAGCGCGCCGCGCTGCACCTTGCCCATCGCGTTGCGGGGAAGTTCGCGGACGCAGCACAACCGAGCTCGGCACCTTGAACGGGGCGAGTTCGCGCAGCGCATAGGCGCGCAGCTGCTGCTGCCGTGATCGATCGCACCCGGACGCAGGATCACGGCGGTCGCCACGTCCTCTCCCAGCGAAGGGTGGGGGACGCCGACGGTCGCCGCATCGTGCACGGCGGGGTGTCGCGTGAACGTCGCGTCGACCTCGGCGGGCGCGACCTTGAGCCCGCCGCGGTTGATGAGATCCTTGATGCGCCCGGTGATGAACAGGTAGCCATCCGCGTCAGATGTGCCCGATGTCGCCGGTGCGGAAGCCACCCGTCGTGGAAGGCGAGGCGATTGGCTTCCGGGTCGTTCTCGTAGCCGCTGCATGACTGCCGGGGCCGCGGACGAGGATTTCGCCGATGGCCCCGACCGGAAGCCGCCTCGCCGCGATCATCGAGGATCATGATCTTGGCGCCGGCCGCGGAATGCCCGACGGAACCGGCGCGTCGCCGCCCGGGGGGTGGCGAGTCCTGCGCGATCAGGCCGGCCTCGGTCGATCCGTAGCCCTGGATTACCGGTACGCCGAGCACGGATTCCAGCTTCTTCCTGCAGCGCCGCCGACATCGAGCTGCTGCTCGAGCGCACGAACCGCAACGACGTCGGCAGTCGCGGGGCGACGTCGCGACGGATCTCGTCGATGATCGCAGCGTGGACGGTCGGGCTCGCCGAGAAGCAGGTCGGCCGGAACGTGTCGAGCCATTCGAAGAACCGCGCGGCGTCGAAGCCCAGGCGTGATCACCGTGGAGGCACCCGACCGCAAGCGGTACGAAATCAGCCCAGCTGCCGAGGCCGCTCGAACGTGAACAACGGCGAGAGGCACAGGCGACGGTCGTCTGGCGTCGATCGGACGGTTCGTCGCGGTCAAAGCACGCGCTCGATGCGTGATCGGCACGACCTTGGGCCTGGCGGTCGTGCCGGAGGTGTGCATCACCAGCGCAACGTCGTCCGACTGCGGCGGGCTCCGCGCCAGGGGCGCCCGCTTCGACTCGGGACGCAGGGCGAACAGGTCGCCGCGATCGCGCACCGCGGCGGCCAGACGCACGACCGGAAGGCCAGCCGCACGTGCCGCCGTGACTACGGGACCTTCGTCGCGCTTTCGACGATCAGCGCGTCGACGCGCAGCTGCGCGAACAGCGTCGCGCACGCGATCTGCGTCAAGGCGCGGATTCAACGGAGCGCACGTGGCCCAGACCATCGTCGCGAGCATGACCGGTATCGCGTCGGGACCGTCGGGGAGCGCAACCGCGATGCGCTGGCCGCGACCGAGGCCGAGGCCGCCAGGGCGTCGCCGGCACGATCGATCCCGGGGCAAGCGCGGCGTACGTAACGGCCGGCAAGCCGGGCGCAAGGATGGCCGGAGCCGAGCCTTGCTCTTTGCGGCGCAATGCCAGCAGGTCGAGCATCGTTTGCGCTGGGATGTTCACATGCGTCATCGTGATTCGGGACGAACCTTTCCGGCAATTCCGTCGCAGCGTCCGACGAGGAAGGCATTTCCATCGACGTTGCGCCGGGTTGATGCTACAAAGAGCGCCCCAAAGAATCCAGCAATCGGCGTCTGCGTTGCGCCCCGACGACGCCGGCCGTCTTCACCGTCGGCGTTCCGTCGACTGGCACGGCCTCGTCGTGACAGGCGGGAAAGGTTGTACTCGACAGCGTGCGCAACGTTGTGGTCACGGCTTGTAACCGATCGATCATTGCGTTCGGGCAATCGGCTGGCGCTTGCGACCGGTTGGCGTCCGCGCAGGGGGGCGGCAAGCAGCGGCAGGCTGACCTGGGCCTCGGTCGGCAGCCAGTCCACATGGGAAGGCTCGCCGATCCATCGTATCCTCATCGAGGTTTCGGGACTGACGGCTCTGGCGCCTCCGCTCACCGACGACGACCTCGCTGACCACACAAGCTCGGCCCAATGGATCGGAGCGCCGCTTGAACTCGATCTGACGACGCTCGATCCACGGGGCGTGAACCAGGGCATCGCGGCTTTTCGAAGACGGATCTTTCAGCGCGCGGTCGCCGCTCTGGGATAATGGTGCGTCGACGGGTGACGCCCTCGAACTGCTATAGACCAAGGTCCGCACGCGCGGACATCGCCGAGCGCCGCTCCGCCCGATCGTCCGCGAAATGCTGAGCTTCCTTCCTCCCGTCGCGCGTGGCGTCATAGCGGCGTCGCTGCTCGGGCTCAACACGCTGTTCTGGTGCGGCCTCCTCTTTTCGATGGCGCTCGTCAAGCTCGTCATTCCCGCGAAGGCCGTCCGCGTACCGATCGACCGCGCACTGAACGGAATCGCCACGCGCTGGGTCGCCGGCAACAGCGGCTGGATGCGACTGACCCAGCGCACGCAGTGGGACGTCGCCGGCCTGCACGAACTCAGGTTTCGAACCTGGTACATGGTCAACAGCAACCACCAGTCCTGGGTCGACATCATCGTGCTCCAGCACCTGCTGAACCGACGCATCCCGATGCTGAAGTTCTTCCTCAAGCGCCAGCTCATCTATGTGCCGATCATCGGGCTCGCCTGGTGGGCGTTGGATTTTCCGTTCATGCGGCGCCACTCCGCCACGTATCTCAAGGCGCACCCGGAGAAACGGTTCGAGGATCTCGAAGCGACCCGCCGCGCCTGTCAGAAGTTCGCGCTCATCCCGACGAGCGTCATGAACTTCCCCGAAGGCACGCGGTTCACGCGCGCCAAACACCGCGCGCAGCGCTCGCCGTACCACCATTTGCTGATGCCGAAAGCCGGCGCGCTTGCGCTCGCACTCTCGATGCTCGGCGAGAAGTTCGATTCCTTGCTCGACGTCACGATCGTCTATCCGGACCGCGCACCGACCTTCTGGCAGTTTCTTTGCGGCACCGTGCCCAGGATCGTCGTGCGCGCACGGCAACTGCCCATCCCGCAGGAGCTGCGCACAGGCGATTACGCCGCGGATCCGAAATTCCGCAAGACTTTCCAGCACTGGCTTCAGAACATCTGGCAGGAGAAGGACCGGCAGATCGATGTTCTATCGGCCGGTGCAGCCGATCCCAGTCGCCTTGCGAAGCAACCCGGGTAGCCATCGGCGATTCGCCTATACTCGACACGCCGACTTCGGGAGACGCAGATCGTGGGCTCCAACAAGGTGAGGACAGGGCTTCAGCTTCGTTCGCTCGTGCGAAGGAACGGCGAGCTCGAGCTCTCGCTCGTCAGCGTGGCCGTTCCCGTTCCCGAACGCCGACGAGGTCGTCGTCCGCGTCGAGGCCAGTCCCGATCAACCCCTCGGACCTGGGGCTCCTGTTCGGCGCCGCCGACATGAGCACCGCCAGGCAGTCGGGCACGCCCGCGAATCCGGTCGTCACCGCGCGCATTCCGGAGGGCCGGATGACGAGCATGGCGGGCCGGCTCGACCAGTCGATGCCGGTCGGCAACGAAGGCGCGGGCGTGGTCGTGGGCGCCGGCTCGTCCGCCGCGGCGCAGGCGCTGCTGGGCAAGACCGTGGCCATCTTCGGCGGCGCGATGTACTCGCAGTACCGGTGCGTCAAGGCCGACCAATGCCTGGTGCTGCCGACAGGGCACGACCCCGGTCGAGGGGGCGTCGTGCTTCGTCAACCCGCTCACGTCGCTCGGGCATGGTCGAGACGATGCGGCGCGAGGGCCACACCGCGCTGGTGCACACCGCGGCGGCCTCCAATCTCGGCCAGATGCTCAACCGGATCTGCATCGCAGGACAAGGTCGGTCTCGTGAACATCGTGCGCACACAGCAGCAGGAGGACGCTGCTCAGGGCCATCGGTGCGCGCCACGTGTGCAACTCCGAGCGCCCCGACGTTCATGCACGATCTCACCGAGGCCCTCGTCGCCACCGGCGCGACGCATCGCCTTCGACGCCATCGGCGGCGGCACGCTGGCCGGACAGATCCTGACCTGCATGGAGGCCGCGTTGACCCGGTCGGCGACGGAGTACAGCCGGTACGGGTCGACGACCCACAAGCAGGTCTACATCTACGGCGCGCTCGACACCGGCCCGACCGTGCTCAGCCGCAGTTTCGGCATGGCCTGGGGCGTCGGCGGCTGGCTGCTGTGGCCGTTCCTGCAGAAGATCGGTCCCGCGGCGGCGCAGAAGCTGCGCGAGCGGGTCGCCGCCGAGCTGAAGACGACGTTCGCCAGCCACTACACGAAGGAGGTCTCGCTCGCCGAGGCGCTGCAGCTCGACGAGATCGCCGTCTACGGCAAGCGTGCGACGGGCGAGAAGTATCTGATCAACCCGAACAAGGGCATCGCCGCATAGCCGGCAGCGGCGAAACACGCGCGAACATCGTGCAGCGTGCGGTTACCCTCCGCGATCTCTCGCCACACCGGGAAGACACGCATGAAAAAGGTGATCTGGGGTGTGCTGAGCACGGCGAAGATCGGGCGGGAGCGCGTGCTGCCGGGCATGATGAAGAGCAGCCTGCTGGAGATCCGGGCGATCGCATCGCGCGATGCGGGTCGCGCACGCGATACGGCCGACGCGCTCGGCATTCCGAGGGCGTACGGTTCGTACGAGGCGCTGCTCGCCGATCCGGAGATCGAGGCGATCTACAATCCGCTGCCCAATCACCTGCACGTGCCGCTGACGCTGCAGGCCGCCGCCGCCGGCAAGCACGTCCTGTGCGAGAAGCCGATCGCGCTGACGGCCACGGAGGCGCAGCAGCTCCGCCCGGCTGCGAGCAAGGTGCTGATCGCCGAAGCGTTCATGGTGCGCTTCCATCCGCAGTGGCTGCGCGCCCGCGAACGGGTGCGGGAGGGCCGCATCGGCACGTTGCGCGCCGTGCAGATGTTCTTCGGCTACAACAATGTGGATCCCGGCAACGTCCGCAACAAGGCGGACATCGGCGGTGGCGCGCTCTACGACATCGGCTGCTACGCGATCGTCGCGGGGCGCTTCTTCCTGGCCGCCGAGCCCATCCGCGGCATCGTGCTCGTCGACCGCGATCCCGTGTTCGGCACCGATCGCCTCACCAGCGCGCTGCTCGATTTCGGCGACGGCCGCCGCCTCGATTTCACGGTGTCGACGCAGATCGCGCCATACCAGCGCCTCCAGCTGTGCGGCACGAAGGGCAGGATCGAGCTCCACGTCCCCGTCAACGCGCCGCAGGGCGCTGCGACGCGGATCTCGATCGACGATGGCTCGTCGCTCGCCGGGGCCGGCATCGTGGACGAAACCTTGCCGGAGAGCGACCAGTACCAATTGCAGGGCGAAGCGTTCTCGCGGGCCGTGCGCGGCGAAATCGCGCTGTCGTACGGCGTCGAGGACGCGATCGCCAACATGCGGGCAATCGACGCGCTTTTCCGTTCCGAGCGTAGCGGAAACTGGGAAGCCATTTCCCGCGACTGACGGCCGCATGCGCCCGCGCGATCATTCGCGCCGGCGAACCTTCATTGACAGCCTGATTGGGCACTCAATTCCGGCAGTCCTGTCGCACGCGAAGCGAATGCCCATCGCCGAAGGGTTCGACACCGCACCGACCGGCCCCCTAACAGATGGTTACATATCGGCGTGGCGGATCGCGCCAAAACGTGGAGAATCATCGGCCTTGCCACGTCAATCCGATGCCCCGATGACCCCGAGCGATCCCCCCAATCCGCACCCCGCCGCGGCCCCCCCGAATCGCGCCGACAAGGCCGGGCACCGCTGGCCGTGGATCGTGGCCGCCGCGGTGCTCATCGCGGCGGGCGGCGGCGGGTGGTACTGGTCGACCCAATCGGCCTCCGCGCCGGCCCCGGGCGGCCGGGCGGCCGGATCCGTCTTCCCGCGCCATCCCGGTGCGTTGCGGCGGCGGCGAAGAAGGGCAGCATCGACGTCTATCTCAACGCGCTCGGCACGGTCACGCCGCGCAATGTCGTCGTCGTCAGGCCGCGCGTCGACGGCGAGCTGATGCGCGTCGCTTTCAAGGAAGGCCAGCTTGTGAAGGCCGGCGAGCTGCTGGCCGAGATCGACCCCCGCCCCTTCCAGGTGCAGTTGACCCAGGCGACCGGCCAGATGGCGAAGGACCAGGCGTTGCTCCGCAACGCGCAGCTCGACCTCGAACGCTATCGGACGCTGCTCGCGCAGGATTCGATCGCGAAGCAGCAGGTCGACACGCAGGAGGCGCTGGTGCGCCAGTACGAGGGAGCGGTGCAGTCCGACCAGGGGGCGATCGACAGCGCGAAGCTGCAGCTCACGTATTCCCGTGTGACCGCCCCGATCGGGGGCCGCGTCGGGTTGCGGCAGGTGGACCCGGGCAACGTCGTCCACGCGTCGGACGCGAACGGCCTCGTGGTGATCACCCAGCTGCAGCCGGTCACGGTGATCTACCCGATCCCCGAGGACAACGTGCCCCAGGTGATGCGCCGGCTCGCAAGCGGCGAAGCCATCGTCGTCGATGCCTGGGATCGCGATCAGAAGGCGAAGCTCGCGTCAGGCAAGCTCATCACCGTCGACAACCAGATCGACACTGCCACCGGCACCGTGAAGCTCAAGGCGGAGTTTCCCAACGACAACCTCGCGCTGTTCCCGAACCAGTTCGTCAACGTGCGGATGCTCGTGCAGACGCTTGCCGATGCGACGCTGGTGGCATCGGCGGCGATCCAGCGCGGCGCGCCGGGGACGTTCGTCTACGTCGTCAAGGACGACCGCTCGGTGACCGTGGCGCCGGTCAAGCTGGGACCGGTACAGGGCGAAGTGACGGCGATCGCGAGCGGGGTCTCGCCCGGCGATTTGGTGGTGATCGATGGCGCCGACAAGCTTCGCGAGGGCGGCAAGGTCGAGCTCATCACCCGCGAGGCGCAGGCCGCGCCTGCGGCCGGCGCGAAGGGTCGCGCGCCGCGCGGCGACCGCCCGCCGGGGACCGGTCAGCGAACGGAAGGGCAACGGCGGTCCAAGGACGGTGGCTGATCGTGTGTTGCTGACCTTGCGGTGCTCATCCCGATGAATCCGTCCCGCCTGTTCATCCTGCGCCCGGTGGCGACCACGCTGCTGATGGTGGCGGTGCTTCTCGCCGGATTCGTCGCGTATCGCGTGCTGCCGCTTTCGGCGTTGCCGGAGGTCGACTATCCGACGATCCAGGTGGTGACGCTCTACCCTGGCGCCAGTCCCGACGTGATGGCGTCGTCGGTCACCGCGCCACTCGAGCGGCAGTTCGGCCAGATGCCCGGTCTCAACCAGATGTCGTCGACGTCCTCGGGCGGCGCCTCGGTGATCACGCTGCAGTTCAGCCTCGAGCTCTCGCTCGACGTCGCCGAGCAGGAGGTCCAGGCGGCGATCAACGCGTCGGGCAATTTCCTCCCGACGGACCTGCCGAACCCGCCGATCTACAACAAAGTCAATCCCGCCGACACGCCGATCCTCACGCTGGCGCTGACGTCGACGACGCTGACGCTGCCGCAACTCGAGGACCTGGCCGATACGCGCATCGCGCAGAAGATCTCGCAGCTCCCCGGCGTGGGGCTCGTCAGCATCAGCGGCGGCCAGCGCCCCGCGATCCGCATCCAGGTGAATCCCAAGGCGCTGGCGGCGTACGGACTCTCGCTCGACGACGTGCGCACGGCGATCGCCAACGCCAACACGAATCAGGCCAAGGGCAGCTTCGATGGGCCGACGCGCGCGTCGACCATCGATGCCAACGACCAGCTCAAGACCGCCGCCGAGTACCAGCAGCTGATCGTCGCCTTCAAGAACGGCGCGCCGGTGCGCGTGTCCGACGTCGCCGACGCCATCGAGGCGGCCGAGAATTCGCGCCTCGCCGCGTGGGCAAACACGACGCCGGCGATCATCCTCAACGTCCAGCGGCAGCCGGGCACCAACGTGATCGAGGTGGTCGACCGGGTGAAGAAGCTGCTGCCGCAACTGCAGGCCTCGCTGCCGCCCGCCGTCGACGTCGTGCTGCTCACCGACCGCACCGTGACCATCCGGGCATCCGTGCAGGACGTGCAGTTCGAGCTGCTGCTCGCCGTCGCGCTGGTCGTCATGGTGATCTTCCTGTTCCTGCGCAACATTCCCGCGACGTTCATCCCGAGCGTCGCGGTGCCGCTGTCGCTCGTCGGCACGTTCGGCGTCATGTACCTCGCCGGCTTCTCGATCAACAACCTGACGCTGATGGCGCTCACCATCGCGACGGGGTTCGTCGTCGACGACGCGATCGTCGTGATCGAGAACATCGCCCGCTACATCGAGAAGGGCGACTCGCCGCTGGAGGCGGCGCTTAAGGGAACGCAGCAGATCGCGTTCACGATCATCTCGCTGACGTTCTCGCTGATCGCGGTGCTGATCCCGCTCCTGTTCATGGCCGACGTCGTCGGGCGACTCTTCCGCGAATTCGCGATCACCCTCGCGGTGTCGATCCTCATCTCCGCGGTCGTCTCGCTGACGCTGACCCCGATGATGTGCGCGAAGCTACTGCACCATACGCCGCCCGAACGGCAGGGCCGTTTCTACCGCTGGAGCGGAAATGCCTTCGACCGCGGAATCGCCCGCTATGGCGCGATGCTGAACTGGGTGCTCGACCGCCAGGGCGCGACACTCATCGTCGCGATCCTCACGCTCGTGCTGACGGTCGTCCTCTACGTCGTCATCCCGAAGGGCTTCTTCCCGATCCAGGACACCGGGGCCATCCAGGGCATCTCGGAGGCGCCGCAGACGATCTCGTTCAGCGCGATGGCCGAGCGGCAGCAGGCGCTCGCCAAGGTCGTGCTCGACGACCCGGCGGTCGCGAGCCTGACGTCGTTCATCGGCGTCGACGGGGTCAACGCGACGCTGAACAGCGGCCGTATGCTGATCAACCTGAAGCCGCGCGCGCAGCGCCGCGCCAGCGCGACCGAAGTCATCCGCCGCCTGCAGGGCAAGCTCACCGCGGTTCCCGGCATCGCGCTCTACATGCAGCCGGTTCAGGACCTGACGATCGAGGCCCGGGTGAGCCGTACGCAGTACCAGTTCACCGTCGAGTCCGTCGACATGAAGGTGCTCGGCACCTGGGTCCACAAGCTCGTCGACCGGCTGAAGGAGGCGCCCGAGCTCGCCGACGTCGCCAGCGATCTCTCGGACGGCGGCCTCTCCGCGTACGTCGAGTTCGACCGCGTCACCGCGAGCCGGCTCGGGATCACGCCGGCGG
>CAWHXL010000004.1:0-314591 GCA_963833295.1 uncultured beta proteobacterium
CCGGACGTCGACCTTGCGCATCTCGGTGTCGCCGACGCGGTTGAACGTGCCCTCCTGGAGCACGCGCAGCACCTTGACCTGCAGCGTCGGCGACATGTCGCCGATCTCGTCGAGGAAGAACGTGCCGCCGTCGGCGATCTCGAACAGGCCCGGCCTTGTCGGCGACCGCGCCGGTGAACGCGCCGCGCTTGTGGCCGAACAGCTCGGAGTCGAGCAGGTTGTCGTTGAACGCCGAGCAGTTCGTGACGACGAACCGGCGATCGCGCCGCGGTCGAGCCGATCGTGGATCGCGCGCGCGACCAGCTCCTTGCCGGTGCCGTTCTCGCCCTGGATCGAGCACCGTCGAGTCCGATCGGCGCGACGCGATCGAGCAGCGAGTAGAGCTCCTGCATCGGCGGCGCGCGCGCCGATGATGCCGTGGTAGCTCGTGCGCCGCGCGCGGCGGCTCGGCGCTCGGCTCGATCGCGTTCGCGCAGCGCGGCCGCGACATCGAGCGCCGCCTCGCCGAGCATGTGCTCGATCGAGCGCCGACGCTCGGGCGCGCGACAGATCCGGCGCGATCACCGCGAGCCCGGCACCGCTCGGCGTCCTCGGTCGACAGCGGCGCGAACGCCGCGGGCTCGCGTCGGCCGCCGCTCGACGAGCGTCAGCTCGAGGCCGCGCCGGCGCAGCACTCCTCGCACGTGCCGCAGCACGCGGAGATCGAGCCCTGTGCCACCACGGGGACGCGCATCGCGGTCCGCAGTGTGACAAGCCGTCACAGCTCGGCAAGAGCGACGCAACCGAGCGTCGTCAGGTCAGTCCGGGAGATCGACGCACCAGCGCAGCGCCGACCGGCACTCGGTCCAGCCGCGCTCGTCGACCATCAGGTACGGCGACTCGAGCGTGATGACCTCGAGGCCGCGCTCGACGCCGTACTTCGTGCCGAACGAGCCCGGGCGTCGGATAGCCCATGTCGTGCTCGACGGGATAGCCGCAGCGCTCGGCCATCTCCTTGCGCGAGCTGCTCGCCGGCGCCGTCCCAGTTGACCATGCGATAGGTCGCGTGGACCGCGATCAGGCGGTGCGGCGCCGACCTGCTCGATCAGCGCGACGAGCGCCTGCGTCTCCGGCTGATCCTCGGCCGCGGCGCCGGGGTTGTAGCCGGGCCGTGCGCTGCGTGCCCCAGCTCGTCGAGCGCGAAGTTGCGGTTGAGATCGACGTCGTTCGCGTTGTTGCGCGTGCCGGCGAGCACGCCGTCGAGGTTGACGCACGGGATGATCCACGTCTCGCGACCGGGCGGACGCTCGACCAGCTCGTCGGCGAGCCGCTCGAGCATGAGCTGGCGTCACCGGCTCGTCGCCGTGGATCGCGCCGAACAGGATCGCGGGCGGGCGCGGCTTCGCGTAGCTCGGCGGCGTGAAGTGAACGGCCTCGATCGGTCGGCCGAGGACGCGTGTGACCGATCACGAGCTCGCTGCGGTGACTCATCGTGCACGTCACTCGAGCTGCTTGCCGATCACGCGTCGCGAGCCGTAGCCGACGAGCACGTACGCGTACGCCGAGGCGTCGGCACGACCGCGCCGCCAGCGACGCCACGCCGCGGCGTCCTGCGTCGAGCGCGTCGACCGAGGCTCGCTCGACGATGCCGACCGACGAGGATCAGCGCGACCGCGTGCGACCGCGGCTACAGGATCAGCGACCCACGCGAACGACCTTCGCGCCGCGCGGTCGCCGGCGCCGGCATCCACACGAGCAGCGACAGCACGACGAGCACGATCTGCGCGAGCGAGGAGGATCACGACGATCTTCATGCCGCGCCCGGCGCCTCGATCAGCGCCTTGAACAGCTCGACGAGCGGGATCGTGCCGTGATCCGGGATCGAGGTACGGCACGAGCGCGAGCGACGACGCCGATCGTGACGAGGACGCGCGGCACGATCGACTCGCGGTACTCGTGCGCGCGCGAGCAGGCCGGGATCGAGCAGCACGATGCCGACGATCGTCAGACGAGCGCCTGCCACGCGCGGCAGCCCGTCGATCGACGCGATCGGCACGAAGATGCCGGCGAGGCCGAGCACGAGCGCGATCAGGCCGCGCGGCGACGGACGTCATCGGGATCGCGCGCGAGCACGATGCGAGCAGCACGCCGACGCGCGGCCCAGATCAGCGGCGGCGAGCTTCGCCTTGCCCGGCGCCGTCGATGATCGCGTCCCAGTTGAAGCGCCATGCGGATCGAGTCGACGAGCGGCGTCGACGAACGCGGCGAGCAGCGACGCCGCCCCAGATGAACATCATCAGCCGCAGCGCTGTCTTTCCACGGCTCGATCGGACGACCGGCGCGCGCCGCGGTCTGCGACGCGAGGTACGGCGGCGGCTGCGGACGGCGGCAGCGGCGCCGGCGTCGGCTGCGGCGGGCTGTGATGCCCATGCCGCCGCCATCGGCTGCGAGCCCTGCGGCGCGCGGTAGCCGCTGCTGGTACGCGGCTGCGTCGGCTGCGTGCACGCGGGTGCCGGAGCGCCGGCGTGCGCGCCTGCGGCGGCGGCGACCATGGTCCGCCGGCGTGCGCCCGGCGGCCCGGCGACGAACAGCGTCGCGGCCTGCGCGCCGGCCGTCGGCGCGAGCAGTCGCCGTGGCCGTAGCCGCCGCCGGCGGCGGCTGCGATGCCAGGCTGCGGGCGCGGCGCGCTGTACGGCGGCGGCTGCCGGGCGGTTCGATACGGCTGGCTCGCTGCGGCGCGGCGCCGGGTCGCCGCGGCTTGCTGCCGAGCTGCTGCATGACCTCGTTGCGCCGAGTAGCCCATCACGGTCTTCGCGCAGTCGCCGGCTGTACGCGCCGGCGCGGGCGGCCTGCTTCGCACCGCAGAACACGCAGTGCAGCGCGGCGTCCGGCAGGTCCTTGGTGCAGCTAGCGCATTTCTTCACGAGTCCCCCTGCGTCGCGAGCAGGCTCCGACGGTATAGGCGCAGCTCGCGCTGCAAACCGCTGGCCGTCGTGCCGTACGGTCGCGCATGGTCGCGCTCGGGGACGTCAAGCGCAGCGCGGCGACGCTGTTCGCACAGGGCCAACACCTCGCCGCGCTCCGGCTGTACGACGCGATCGTCGCCGCCGCGCCGCTCGACTACGACGCGCGGATCCGCGTCGCCGACTGCGCGCTCGCGCTCGGCGACGCCGGCGGCGGCCGACGTGTATCGCGCGACCGCCTGGTACTGCCTGAAGTCCGGGCATCCGCTCGCCGGCGCTCGTCTGCGCGCGCGTGCTCGAGGCGCACGGCGCCGACGCCAGCGATCTCATCGCCGCGCTCGTCGTCACACTACGGCAGCGAGTCCGAGCTGCTCGGCAAGGTCGCCGCGCGCATCGCGCTGCCCGCCGGAGACGCTGCCGGTGCACGGTGCCCGACGTGCGCGCTCGCCGCGCCGCCCGATGCGGTCGCCAGCCGCGCTCGCCGCGCGCCGAGCACGCGACCGACGAGTTCAAGGACTATCCCGAGGCGCTGCACCCGATCCCGCTGCTGTCGTCGCTGTCCGAGGCCGCGTTCCGGCGCGTGCTCGGCGACGCTGGTCGCTGCGCCGCCTGCCCGTCGGCGCGCTCGTGATCCGCGAGGGCGAGCCCGGCAACTCGTTCTTCTTCGTCGCCGGCGGCGAGCTGCGCGTGTTCGCGACCGACGGCCTCGGCCGGCAGACCGAGCTCGCCCAGCTCGGCGAGAACGCGGTGTTCGGCGAGATGGCGCTGCTCTCGGCGCAGCCGCGCTCGCGCGACGCGTCGGCTGCGTCGACCGAGGTCGATCTGCTCGAGGTCGGGCGCGCAGTCGCTCGCGTCGCTCGCCGACGAGCTCGGCCGCGGTCGCCGAGGCGCTGCACGGGTTCACGCGCGAGCGCCTGCTCGGCAACCTGATGGCGACGAGCCCGCTGTTCAAGCCGTTCAAGCGCATGCAGCAGCGCGATCTGCTGCGCCGGTTCACGAGCCACGACGTCGCGCCGGGCACCGTCGTGATCAACGAGGGCGAAGAGGGCCGCGGGCTGTTCGTCGTGCTGTCCGGCGAGCTCGACGTGTCGCGCCGCGCGGCCGACGGCACGCACGGTGCCGCTCGGCGCGCTCAAGACCGGCGACGTGTTCGGCGAGATGTCGCTGCTGCGAAATGCGCGCACGACCGCGACGGTCGTCGCGCAGCGCGCCGGCGACGGTGCTGTTCCTCGCGCGCGAGTACGTCGCCCGCATCGTCGCCGGCGTCCCCGAAATCAGGAGCTATCTCGAAGCGTTGGCCGAGGATCGCGAGATCGACAACCAGCTCGTGCTCGGCGAGGACGAGACTCCGCGCGGACGAGCGCATCCTCATCTGAGCGGACCGTATACGTCGGTCCTCGATCATGGACGAGCAGACACGAAGCCGCAAGCGCAGCGGCCAAGCGCGGCGAGCTCCTGTGGCTCCTGCGTCGATCGTCGCGATCGTGCTGCTGTGGTGGTACTTCCGCCCGACGGCGACGACGGGCGCCGCGCCGCGCGCAGCAGGAGCGCCGATCGCCGACGCGCGCGGCGACCGATCCCGACGACATCCTCGTCGATCTCAAGGACGACGCGACGCCGCGCAGGTCGCGGCGATCGAGCGCGACCTCGGCATCGATCTCGTGCTCGTCGACGACGCAGTCGCGCCGACGAGCAGTTCTATCGCGCGCACGTCGATCCGGCGCGCCGCGACGCGATCCTCGCCGCGCTCGCGCAGCGCCCCGACGTCGAGATCGCCGAGCCCGACGCGCTGATGTCGATGCTGTCGCCGGGCGAGCCGAGCTCGCGCGCCGACGTCGAGCCCGACCGACGACGGGCTTCCCGAACGATCCGCTGTACCAGTAGCAGTGGCACATGCGCCAGATCGGCATGCCCGAGGCGTGGAAGCTCGCCGACGGCAACGGCGTCATCGTCGCGGTGCTCGACACCGGCGTCGCGCTACGAGGACTACAAGCAAGTTCCACCTGCTCCCCGATCTCAAGGGCATCACGTTCGTCAAGCCGTACGACTTCGTCGACAACAACACGCACGCGAACGACGATCACGGCCACGGCACGCACGTCACCGGCACGATCGCGCAGGTCACGAACAACGGCATCGGCGTCGCCGGCGTCGCGCGCAACGTCAAGATCATGCCGCTCAAGGTGCTCGTCGGCTCGCGGCTCGGGCTCGGTCGCCGGCATCGCCGACGCGATCCGCTACGCCGCCGACAACGGCGCCAAGGTCATCAACATGAGCCTCGGCGGCGCGTTCCCGTCGAAGGTGCTCAAGAAGGCCGTCAAGTACGCGCACGACAAGGGCGTCACCGTCGTGTGCGCCGCCGGCAACGAGAGCCGCGGCAAGGTCGGCTATCCGGCCGCCTATCCCGGCGCGATCGCGGTCGCGGCGACGCAGTACGACGAGGCGACCACGTTCTACTCGAACTACGGCAAGGACATCGACATCGCCGCGCCGGGCGGCAACACGCGCGTCGACCAGAACGGCGACGGCAACCCCGACGGCGGCGTCCTGCAGAACACGATCGTCGATCGGCGACCCGACGAAGAACGACTACTTCGCGTACATGGGCACGTCGATGGCGTCGCCGCACGTCGCCGGCGTCGCCGCGCTCGTCGTCGGCGAGGGCGTCACCGATCCCGACGCGGTCGAGAAGATCCTCAAGGACACCGCGCGCAAGCCGACGAACCAGAAGTACACGACGCGAGCAGCTACGGCGCCGGCATCATCGATGCGCCGGCCGCGATCCTGAAGGCGCGCGCGCGAGCGGCGGCGGCTGGCAGCTCGGCCTCGGCCTGCTGATGGCCGGCGCGGTCGCCGCGTCGGCGCGCCGGCGCGGCCTCGGCGTGAAGCTCGGCCGGACGTACCTCGCCGGCGTCGCTCGTCGGCGCGTCGGGCCTGTTCTTCCTGCCGTACCTCGCGCCGGCGCTGTCGTCGGCGTACTGGCTGCTCGCGCTGTCGATGCTGCCGACGGTCGCCGGCGCGATGCTCGGCATGTCGCTCAATTTCATCGCCGTGTTCAAGGCTGCGCCGATCATGACGCCGCTGCTGATGTTCGGCGTGATGATGGGCTCGCTGTTCGTCGTCACCGCGCTGCGCAACAGCGTCTGGGGCGTGGTCGCGCTGCTCGGGTTCACGTTCATTTCCGGCGTGATGCTGACGCCGATCCTCACCGTCGCCGCGGGGTTCCGCAATGGCGGCCAGCTCGTCGCGCTGGCGGGCGGGATGACGGCGGCGATCTTCTTCGGCATGGCGACGGTGGCCACGGTCTCCAAGAGGGATTTCTCGTTCCTCGGCAAGTTCCTGTTCATCGGCATGATCCTGCTGATCGTCGCGTCGATCGCCAATCTGTTCTTCGCGGTGCCGGCGGTGTCGCTCACGATCTCGGCGATCGCCGTGCTCATCTTCTCGCTGTATCTGCTGCATGACATCAGCAACATCGTGCGCGGGGGCGAAACGAATTACGTCACGGCCACGCTCGGCGTGTTCCTGAGCCTGTTCAACATTTTCGTCAGCCTGCTGAATCTGCTTCTGGCATTTTCGGGACAGCGCGACTAACCGGGTACCAACAGCGTTGACAGGGCGACCTCGCGGTCGCCCTCTTTTTTCGCGTCGGCGTGTTGCGCCGGCTGAAGCTGGCGCCAGCGCTCGATCACGCCGAAGCGCGATCGACTCGACGTGCGCGGTGTGCGGGAACATGTTGACGACGCCGGCAGCCGCCAGCGTGTACCCGCGTTCCTGGACCAGCACCGCCGCGTCCCGCGCGAGCGTCGGCCGGATTGCACGACACGTAGACGATGCGGCGCGGGCGACCGTCGGCCGGGCAGCGCCTTGACGAGCGCGATCGCGCCCTCGCGCGGCGGATCGATCAGCGATCTTGTCGAACGACCCCAGCGCCTCGATGCTCTTCGGCCGTCGCCGCGAACAGGTTGGCGACGCGAAACGTCGCCACGTGACGCGAGACCATTCAGCGGCGGCAGATCTCCTCCGCCCGACGGACGAGCGATGCGCTCCCTTCGATGCCGACGACGGCCGCGCCGCGCCGGGCGATCGGCAGCGTGAAATTGCCGATGCCGCAAAAGAAATCGGCGACGCGTTCCCCGCGCACGCGGATCGAGCAGGGCGATCGCGCGCCGAACCAGCACGCGATTGATCGCCGGGTTGACCTGCGTGAACTCGGTCGGCGAGTAGGGGAAGGTCGAGCCCGAACTCCGGCAGCGCGTAGGCGAGACGCGGTCCGGCGGGATGGAACGGCAGCCGCGGTCTCCGGCCCCGCCGGTCTGCAGGTAGAACTGCACGCCGTGGACGTCGGCGAACGCGCGCAGCCGGTCTTCGTCCGCGGGAGAGCGGCGCGAGAATGCGCAGCACCAGGCATAGACCGGCGACGGCACGGCAGCTCGATTTCGCCGCGTCTGCCGGCGACCGTCGCCGACCGCCAGCTCGATCTGCGGCAGCCGGTCGCGCACCGTGAGCGCCGGCGACGAGCGCGCGCAGCTCCGGCAGCAGCGCCGAGATCTTCGGCGGCAGGATGGCGCACGACGTCATGTCGGCGACGTAGCTCGACTTGCGTTCGTGGAAGCCGACCAGCACGCCGCCTTTTTTCGGGACGTGACGAACGGAGAGCCGTGCACGGTGCCGGTACCCCACGCCGGCCCGTGGATCGCCGGCAGAATCTGCGCCAGCCCGCACGCGCCCGATGTGCCACAGCGCGTCTTCCAGTGCCCGCTGCTTGGCGGCGACCTGCGCGGCGGCATCGAAGTGCTGCAGCGTGCACCCGCCGCATACGCCGAAATGCGGGCAGCGCGGGTCACCCGCGCGGCGCTTCGCTGACGATCTCCTCGGCACGCGCGATTTCGTAGGTCGGCTTGCTCTTGAGCGTCGTGATCGTGACCACTTCGCCGGGCAGCGCGCCTTCGACGAAGATCGCCTTGCCGTCGATGCGCGCGAGGCCGCGGCCCTCCTGGTCGAGCGAAGCGATGGTCGACGGTGACCGGGATGGCAGTCGATTGCGGCGCGGGGCAGTGCAGTGTCGGGCATTGCGACGCGACGGGCGAGTCGTCGATTGTACCTGCGCGGGACGGGCGACTTCCGCAGTGCCTGGTCGGCGAAGCCGCGCGCGGTCGAGTAGAATTCGCCGCCATGCGAATCCTCGCGCTCGAGACCTCGACCGAATGGTGCAGCGTGGCCGTCGGCGATGGCACGCGTTGGCACCGCGCGACGAGCGGGCGGGGCACGCGCATTCCGAGCGCGCGCTCGTGGTCGGACGCGGCGCTCGCCGAGGCCGGTTGGTCGCTGCGCGATCTCGACGGCATCGCGTTTGGCGCCGGGCCCGGCTCGTTCACCGGCATTCGCATCGCCTGCGGGCTGGCGCAGGGATTCGCGCTTGGCGCGACGGTCTTCCGTGGTGCCGGTGCCGACGCTCGCGGCCCTCGCGCAGGCGGTGTGCCGCGCTCGGGGCGGACATCGCGCGTTGTCGCCTGCCTCGATGCGCGGATGCGCGAAGTCTATGTCGCCGCGTACACGCGCGGCGACGAGACGGATGGCGCGAGGTGGCGGCGCCGACGGTGGGGCCGCCTGGCGACGGTCGCTCGCCCGCGTGCCGCTTGCGCGCTGGACTGGGCGGGTGCCGGCAACGGCTTTCGCCGTCTATCCGGCGCTGGTCGCGCAACTCGGCTTGACCCGGACGGACGACGCATGCGCACCCGACGGCCCTCGCGGTCGGCGAGCTCGCGCTGCCGCGACTCGCCGCCGGCGAGGGCGTGGCGGCGGCGGATGCGCTTCCGTCTACGTGCGTCACCGCGTCGCGCTGACGACCGCCGAGCGCGAAGCGGGCGTGCGGCTCTGAGGCAGCGCCCGTGGCCACGCTCCCGATCGACATCCTCGCGCCCGGAGCTCGCCTGGCGCCCGCTGCGCGAGGACGATCTCGCGTACGTCGCCGCGCTGGAAGCGCAGATCCATGCGGCGCCATGGACGATCGGCAACTTTCGCGACTCGCTCGCCGCCGGCTACGCGACACGCGTCGGCGAGCGTGAGTGCCGGATCGTCGCCTATGGCGTGCTGATGCTGGCGCCAGGCGAGGCGCAGATCCTCAACCTTTCGGTCGTGCCGGACGCGCGCCGCGAAGGGCTCGGTCGGTCGCTGCTTCGCCTCTTCGTCGACGATGCCCGGGCGCTCGGCGCCGAGCAGATCTTTCTTGAGGTCCGAGCGTCGAACGTCGCGGCCATCGCGCTGTACGAGACCGAGGGCTTCGCGCCGGTCGGCGCGACGCCTCGGCTATTATCCCGGCGCCGCACCCGAAGGCCCGCGCGAGGACGCGCTGGTGATGCGCCGCGCGCTCGCCTGGCGAACCGCCCACCGTGGTCTGAGGGCCCGGGCGATCCTCGCCGATGGCGAGCCGCGACGACATCCTGACGGAGCTCGGCCTCGTGCCGACGTGGCGCCTGCGCAGTCGCGTCGATCCGGGCAAGCCGGTGCGCCGCAATCGCCGCGAGCACCGCTCGACGCGGTCTGCGCCCGCCTGTTGCGGCGAGTCCGAGAGCGATCGCCGACGCGCGGCTTGCGCAGGATCGCGACGCTCGAATGGCGCGACTTCGCGGCCGACGTCGACGCATGCACCGCCTGCGGCCTGGCGCACGGCCGTCGGAAGTCCGTACCCGGCGTGGGCGATCCGGCCGCCGACTGGCTGTTCGTCGGCGAGGCACCAGGAAGCGAAGAGGACGCGCGAGGGCGAGCCCTTCGTCGGGCAGGCCGGCAAGCTGCTCGACAACATGCTGGCGGCGCTCGGCATGAAGCGCGGGCACAACGTCTACATCGCCAACGTCCTCAAGTGCCGCCCGCCCAACAACCGGACTCCCGAGCCGCGTGAAGTCGAGGCGTGCCGTCCCGTTTCTCGACCGGCAGATCGCGCTGATCCGGCCCAAGCTGATCGTCGCGCTCGGCAAGAGCGCGGCCACGACACTGCTCGAGACGGAGGCGACGATCGCGAGCCTGCGCGGGCGTGTCCACCGCTACCGTGACGTCCCGCTCGTCGTCACCTACCATCCTGCGTACCTGCTCCGCAACC
The DNA here is from genome assembly GCA_963833295.1 of uncultured beta proteobacterium. GTDB lineage: Bacteria > Pseudomonadota > Gammaproteobacteria > Burkholderiales > Casimicrobiaceae > CAIWHR01. Next base: position 10,042 of record CAWHXL010000004.1, read on the forward strand.
TGCCCGACAAGGCCAAGGCGTGGGAGGATCTGCTGCTTCGCGCGGCGCACCCTGCAGGCCGCCGGATCGGCCGACGGGCGCGCGGGCAGCGAGGGACTGCCTCCCTGAACGCTCCTTTCGTCACGATCCCGCTTGCCCTGCGGCCGTTCCGGCCTCATCTTGCGGGTTGCAGCGCTGCGCCTGCACCCGAACCCCTGTCCGGAGGAAACATGATTCGCAAACTCGCTGGCCTGCTCGTCCTCTTCGCAACGCTCACTCTCGCCGGGTGCGGGTACAACGACCTGCAGCGCCAGGATGAAGGCATCAAGGCCGCATGGTCCGAGGTGCTGAACCAGTACCAGCGGCGCTCCGATCTCGTCCCGAACCTCGTCAACACCGTCAAGGGCTACGCCGCGCAGGAAGAAAAGGTGCTGACCGAAGTGACGAACGCGCGGGCGAGCGTCGGCGCCATCAAGGCCACGCCGGAGCTCGTCAACGACCCCGCGGCATTCCAGAAGTTCATCAAGGCGCAGGGTGAGCTCCAGGGCGCGCTGTCGCGCCTCCTCGTCGTCGCGGAGAACTACCCGCAGTTGAAGTCGGACGCGCTGTTTCCGCGACCTCACGGCGCAGCTCGAAGGCACCGAGAACCGCATCGCCGTCGCGCGCAATCGCTACATCAAGTCGGTGCAGGAATTCAACACGACGGTGCGGCAGTTCCCGACCAATCTGACGGCGATGGTGTTCAAGATGGACGTGAAGCCCAATTTCACCGTCGAGAACGAGGCCGCGGTCAGCGCACCGCCCAAGGTGGATTTCAACAAGCCCGCACCCGCGCCCGCTGCGCCAACGGCAACGTCGCCCGCCGCCGCGCCATCCGCGGCGCCGGCTGCGCCGAAGGCCGACGCGAAGGGAACGCCGTCGACGGACCCCGCGGCGGACCTCCTCAAGAAGGGCTACTGATCCCGCCGCATTGAGCACGGCTGTGCCGCTGCCGCTACCGATGGCCACCCGTCGCGCAAGCGGCGCACGCGCCCCCGCGTGGCTGCTTGCGGCCCTGCTGATGGCCACGGCACAGTGCGTGCTGGGGCAGGCGTGGGAGGCGGGAACCGACGGCCTGCTGCCGATCCCGGCCGTCGCGCGCGTCACCGACGTGACGCAGACGCTCACCTCGACCGAGATCGCGGCACTCGATGCGAAGCTCGCCGACTGGGAGGCGCGCACGTCAAACCAGCTCGTCGTCCTCGTGGTGCCGACGACGCAGCCGGAACCGATCGAGTCGTACGCGCTGCGCGTCGCCGAGAAGTGGAAGATCGGCCGCAAGGGCCAAGACAACGGCGCCGTGTTCCTCGTTGCGAAGAACGACCGGAAGATGCGGATCGAGGTCGGCTACGGCCTCGAGGGCGTGCTGACCGACGTCACGGCGCGCCGCATCATCGCCGAGAACGTGGCGCCACACTTTCGCGAAGGTCGATACGCGGCCGGCATCGACGCCGGCGTCGACCGGATCATCGCGGTGGTGGGCGAAGGCAAGCCGCTGCCGCCGCCGAAGGTCGACAACATGAAACGGGTGGCGGGCGGCCTCGATTTCAATGCGGTGTTCGTTCTGCTCTTCGTCCTGATGTTCGCCGGTCGCCTTCTGCGCGCGATCTTCGGCCGGATGCTCGGGTCCACCGTCGGTGCGGGCCTCGTCGGCGCCGCCGCCTGGTCCATCGCCGGGTCGCTGGCGATCGCCGTCGTCGCAGCGATCATCGCCTTTTTCGTGGTCGCCATTTTCGGCAATGTCGCGGACAGCCTCGGTCGTGGCGGAGGCTGGGGACCCAGGGGTGGGGGTGGCTGGGGCGGCGGCGGACTCTCCGGCGGTGGCGGTTTCTCCGGCGGTGGCGGCTTCTCCGGCGGCGGTGGCAGCTTCGGCGGCGGCGGTGCGTCGGGGAACTGGTGAGCGATATCGAAACGATGAAAATCGGAAGCCCATTGAAGCGTTTCCTTCGCCATTTCGCAACCGATCACATCAGCGTGCGGCGTGCATTTCCGAAAGCGGCGCTCGCGCGCATCGAGACGGTGATCGCCGACGGGGAACGGCGCCACCGGGGGCAACTGCGGTTCGCCGTCGAGCCGGCGCTGCCGCTCACTCGTGTGCTGCGCGGGGTGACGCCGCGGGAGCGCGCGCTCGAGGCATTCGGCCTGCTCCGGATCTGGGACACCGACGAGAATTGCGGTGTCCTCGTCTACCTGATGCTCGCCGATCGCGACGTCGAGATCGTCGCCGATCGCGGAATTCACGGACACGTTGGCGCCGCAGCGTGGGAGGCCATCTGCAGGAAGATGGAGGCGGAGTTCCGCGCCGGCAGGTATGTGGAAGGGGTCGAGACCGGGCTCGCCGACATCAATGCACTGCTCGCGCAGCACTACCCGCGCGACGGCAGCGCGCGCGCGAACGAGCTCCCGGACCGGCCGGTCGTCCTCTGATAACCGCGGCCGGGGGCTCAATCGCCGAGGCTGCCGTGGCCGGATTTGGCCACGTGCGCCTTGGCGTTCCGGTCGGCGGCGATGAGGTGCAGGAGGTCTCCGCGCGCGTGGTTGCGCCGATGGCGCAGCATCACGAGCCCCATCGTCCCCGAGACGAACAATCCGAACAGCACGATGGCCGTCTCGACCGTGACGCCCGAGCTCACCATGAACCCGTAGAGGCCGACCATCACGAGGATGCCGATGTTCTCGTTGAAATTCTGCACGGCGATCGAATGGCCGGCCCCCATCAGCACGTGGCCGCGGTGCTGCAGCAGCGCGTTCATGGGAACGACGAAGAAGCCCGCGCAGGCGCCGATCCCCACCATCAGACCCACGGCCAGCGGTATCCTGGTGACGAAGATCATCGATATGACGATGAGACCCATCATGATGCCGATCGGCAGCACCTTGACCGCGCCACGCAGCGAAACGCCGCGGGCCGCGATCACGGCTCCGACCGCGATGCCGACGGCGACCACGCCCTGCAGCATCGACGCCTGCGACAGGTTTAGGTGGAGCGCCTTCGCCGCCCAGTCGATCACGATGAACTGCAGCGTCGCGCCGGCACCCCAGAACAGCGTGGTCGTCGCGAGTGACACCTGACCCAGTCTGTCGCGCCAGAGCAACGAGACGCAATGCGCGAACTCGCGGATGAGAAAGACCGGGTTCCGGTTGACCATCCGGTGGTCGACGCCGGTGTTCGGAATGAAGCAGTTGAAGATCGCCGCGATGACATAGAACACCATGATCACGCTGATCGCCGCTTCCGGCGGCGAATCGATTCCCGTGTCGACGTAGGGGACGTCGAATTGCAGCAGTGACGTCGCGGCGCGCGCTCCGATCAGCGCGCCGCCGGTCAGCACGCCGAGGATGATCGACGCGACCGTCGTGCCCTCGATCCAGCCGTTGGCGATGACGAGCTGCTGCGGCGGCAGGAGCTCGGTGAGGATGCCGTACTTGGCCGGCGAGTAGGCCGCCGCGCCGAAGCCGACCACGGCATAGGCGGCGAGCGGATGGAGCGTGAACAGCATCAGCAGACAGCCGACGACCTTGATGCCGTTGGTGATGAGCATCACCTGTCCCTTCGGCATCGAGTCGGCGAACGCGCCGACCAGGGGCGCCAGCAGCACGTACGACAGGACGAAGCTTTGCTTGAGAGCGGGCGTCATCCAGCCCGGCTCGTTCAGGTCGCGCAGCAGGGCGATGGCGGCGATCAACAGCGCGTTGTCGGCGAGCGAGCTGAAAAACTGCGCCGCCATGATCGTGTAGAAGCCGGACTTCATCATCCTCCGCGGCGTGGCCGGGGCTCCGCGGAAGCGCGAAGCGCGGCGGGCATTCGGTATACTTGTCGAGTATCGCCCGCAGCCCGCGCTTTATACCACGATTGCCCCGCGGCCAGAACCGCGCACGCCCACCGGCCCGTCGCGCCCAACGCCATCTCCGGTCTCCGCCGAACGCCCAGAATCGCCCGCGATGGCCCGTCCGCTCTACGCCCAGCTGAGCCTTCCCGCACTGCGGGGGAACCTTGCGCGTGCGCGCGAGCTCGCGCCGGACACGCAGCTCATCGCCGTCGTGAAGGCGAACGCCTACGGGCACGGCCTGATGCGCGTGCTTCCGGCGCTTGCCGATGCCGACGGGCTTGCGCTGGTCGAGCTCGATGCGGCGATCGCGCTGCGCGCCGCGCGCTACGTGCGACGAATCCTCCTGCTCGAGGGCTTCTTCACGGCCGACGAATTGCCCGAGATCGCGGCCCGACGACTCGCCGTTGTCGTCCACAACGAAGATCAGGTGCGGATGCTGGAGCGCGCGCATCTCGCGCGTCCGCTCGAAGTGTTCGCCAAGATCAATTCGGGAATGAACCGCCTGGGGATCGCGCCGGCCGACGTGACCCGCCTCGTCGAGCGCCTGAATCACTGCGACTCGGTGGCGGTGCTCCGGCTGATGACCCACCTCGCGCGCGCTGACGAGGCCGACGGAATCGCCGATGCGATCGCCACGTTCAATGCGGCGTGCCGCGGGCTGCCGTACCCGCGCTCTATCGCCAACTCGGCCGGCGTCGTCCGCCACGCCGACGTCGGCGGTGACATTGTCCGTCCCGGCATCATGCTGTACGGCGCGACGCCGTTTCCCTTCGATTCGGCGGCCTCGATTGGTGTGCAGCCGGTCATGACGTTGCGCTCGCAACTCATCGCCATCCAGGCGTTGCGACCGAACGACAGCGTCGGATACGGGGCGACGTATACGGCGACGCGGGCGCAGCGGATCGGCGTGGTTGCGTGCGGATACGCCGACGGCTATCCGCGCAGCGCGCCGAGCGGCACGCCGGTGCTGGTGTGCGGCAAGAAGGTGAGAATTGCCGGGCGCGTGTCGATGGACATGATCACCGTCGATCTGACGGACGTGCCGGAGGCGGACGTCGGCAGTCCCGTGGTCCTCTGGGGCGAGGGCTTGCCGGTGGACGACGTGGCGAATGCGGCGTCGACGGTCGGTTACGAGCTGCTCTGCGCGGTGGCGCCCAGGGTCCCGTTCGTCGTGACCAACGTCCCCAGGATCGACCTCGAGCTCTAGGAGATTGCCGTGTACATCGTCGTCACCGGCGCGGCCGGGTTCATCGGCGCAAACCTAGTCAGGGCGCTGAACGCGCGTGACGAGACGCGCATCATCGCGGTCGACAACCTGACGCGCGCCGACAAGTTCGCGAATCTGGTCGACTGCGAGATCGCCGAATTCGTCGACAAGGACGAATTCCTCGTGCGGCTCGCGGACGGCGACTTCGACGACGAGGTCGCCGCGGTGCTCCATCAGGGCGCGTGTTCCGACACGATGGAAGCCGACGGCCGCTACATGATGCGCAACAACTACCGCTATTCCGTGATGCTGCTCGACTGGTGCCAAGACAACGACGTGCCGTTCCTGTACGCATCCAGCGGGGCGGTCTACGGGGGAGGCAGCGTGTTCCGCGAGGAGCGCGCGTTCGAGGCGCCGCTCAACGTCTACGGCTACTCGAAGTTCCTGTTCGACCAGCACGTGCGGAGGATGATGCCCGAGCGAACGGCTCAGATCGCCGGATTTCGCTACTTCAACGTCTACGGTCCGCGGGAGCAGCACAAGGGAACGGATGGCGTCGGTCGTGTGGCACTTCCGCAATCAGTATGCGAGCGAGGGCCGCGTCCGGCTGTTCGAGGGCTCGGGCGGGTACGCCGCGGGCGAGCAGCGGCGCGATTTCGTCTCGGTCGACGACGTGGTCAAGGTCAATCTCGACTTTCTGGACCACCCGGAGCGATGCGGGATCTTCAACCTCGGCAGCGGGAAGGCGGCGACCTACAACTCGGTCGCGGCGGCGACGATCAACGCGTGCCGAAAGGCGTCGGGGGGAGAGCGCCGTTCGGTGGCCGACCTGGTGGCGGATGGCGTGATCACGTACATTCCGTTTCCACCGTCGCTCGCGGGCAAATACCAGAGCTTCACCGAGGCCGATCTCACGCGCCTGCGCGCGGCCGGCTATCGCGCGCCGATGATCGACGCCGAAGACGGCGTCGCACGCTACGTCGAACGGCTGATTTCCCTGCCGGTCCCCTCCGCGTAGCTTGGGCGGGACACGGTCAGGGCTGCGCATCGGGCGCGGCGTCCAGTCGGCCGTGTGCCCCTCAATCGACGATGGAGGACATCATGCATCGACTGCTTTCGGCGCTCGCGTTTGCGCTGTGCTCAGGTGCGGCGCTCGCCGCGATCAATCTCAACACGGCAACGAAGGAGGAGCTCGTCGCCCTGCCGGGCATCGGGCCGGCCAAGGCACAGGCCATCCTCGACCACCGCAAGGCGAACGGGCCGTTCAAATCGATCGAGGAGCTGAAGGACGTCAAGGGCATCGGCGCGAAGCGCTACGAGAAGCTCAAGGGTGAGCTGACGGTGGCCGGCGCGGCCGCGAAGCCGGCGCAGCGGCCGGCCGAAAAGGCGGCCGCCTCGCCGCAGCGCTCGGCGAAGGGCGAGGTCACCATGGCGACCAAGCCCGACAACCCGGGGTCCGGCAAGCCCTGACCGTAGCCAACGTCTCCGTGTCCGGCGGGTGCGCCGCCCTTGCTCCGGGTCAGGTCAACCCGTAACATGCACGCCGCGTTATTGTCCCCGCGCCACGGTTGTTTGGGCGCCGGTGCGGCGCACCCGCTCATCACCTCACACGGAGAATCCAAAATGAAACGGTTGTTGTTGTTCATTTTCGCCCTGATGTTTTCAGCGATGGCGCTCGCCGCCGTCAACATCAATACGGCCACCAAGGAAGAGCTCGATGCGCTTCCCGGCATCGGTCCCGTCAAGTCACAGGCCATCATTGACTACCGCAAGGCCAACGGAAACTTCAAGTCCCCCGAGGACATCATGAAGGTCAGCGGGATCAAGGAGGGCGAATTCGCGAAGCTCAAGGGTTTGATCACGGTCTCGGGTCCGAGCTCGCCGCCGGTGGCCGCGGCCGCTCCTGCGGCGGCCCCGATGAAGGCGGAAGCGCCCAAGGCTGCAGCTGCGGCCCCGGCAGCGCCTCCCGCAGCAGCCGCGACGAAAGCGGAACCGGCCAAGGCGGCGGCGCCGGCGGCTGCAGCGCCCGCCATGAGCGCCAAGGAAAAGGCAGCGGCCGATGCCAAAGCCGCGAAGGAAGAAAAGGCGGCAAAGGCCAAGGCGGCCAAGGAAGAGAAGGCCGCGAAGGACAAGGCCGCCAAGGAGGAGAAGGCGGCCAAGGCCAAGGCCGACGCGGATTCCAAGGCCGCCAAGGAAAAGGCCGCCAAGGAAGAGAAGGCCGCGAAGGAAAAGGCGGCCAAGGACGCGAAGATGGCGAAGGACAAGGGCGCCACCGACGCCAAGGCAGCCGCCGCTGCGGCCCCCGCTGCTTCGCCGGCAGCCGCGACGCCCGCGGCACCAGCGAAGGCCGAGCCGGCCAAGAAATAACGGCCGGTTGCGCGGTATCGAAAGGACCCCGCCTGCGTGGCGGGGTCTTTCGTTTTGGCCGCCTCGCAGCGCACCGTGCGAACGTGCGGAGCGTCGGCACGCATTCGTTCGACAGTGCCGGACCGGCGCGGGGCGCGCACCGGCTCCGTTACAATAGTCGCGTCTGCTCCGTTGCCGCCCATGTATCCCACGCTCGAATCCACCGTCGGCAACACGCCGCTCGTTCGACTGCTGCGGATTCCGCGCCAGACGTCGAACGTCATCCTAGGCAAGCTCGAGGGCAACAATCCAGCGGGCTCAGTGAAGGACCGGCCGGCGCTCTCGATGATCGTCGAGGCCGAGAAGCGCGGCGACATCAAACCCGGCGACACGCTGATCGAGCCCACGTCCGGCAACACGGGTATCGCGCTGGCGATGGTCGCCGCGATGAAGGGCTACCGGATGATCCTCGTGATGCCCGACAATCTTTCGGTCGAGCGCCGGCAGGCGATGCGCGCGTACGGCGCCGAGCTCGTCCTGACGCCGAAATCGGGCGGCATGGAGTACGCGCGCGATTTCGCGGCGACGATGCGCGACGAAGGCAAGGGCGTCATCCTCGACCAGTTCGCCAATCCCGACAATCCGCTCGCCCACTACCGCGGCACGGGTCCCGAGATCTGGCGCGACACCGGAGGGAAGGTCACGCATTTCGTCTCGGCGATGGGGACCACCGGCACGATCATGGGCGTGTCGAGGTTCCTCAAGGAGAAGAATCCCGCGATCCGGATCGTCGGCGCGCAGCCCGAGGAGGGCTCGCAGATTCCCGGAATCCGCAAGTGGGCAGACGCATACCTGCCGAAGATCTACGACCGGGCACGCGTCGACCGCGTCGAGCAGGTGTCGCAGGCGGACGCCGAAGCGATGACGCGCCGGCTGGCGTCCGAGGAGGGGATCTTCGCCGGCATCTCCGCAGGCGGCGCCTGCGTCGTGGCGCTGCGCATCGCTGCCGAGGTTTCGAATGCGACCATCGTCTTCATCGTCTGCGATCGCGGCGACCGCTACCTTTCCACCGGCGTCTTCCCGGCGTGAGCACGTGACGCCGATCCTGGTGTTCGACATCGAGACGGTACCCGACATCGCCGGGCTGCGCCGAGCGCATCAGGTGCCGGCGGACCTCGCCGACGATGCCGTGCTGGACTGGTTCACGCAGAAGCGTCGCCTGCAGACGGGCGGTGATTTCCTGCCGCTTCACCATCATGAGGTCGTGGCGATTGCCTGTGCGCTGCGCGACGGCAGCGGGTTGAAGATCGCGTCGGTGGGTACGGCGAGCGATCCCGAGCCGGAGCTCATCCGCCGCTTCTTCGACCTGATCGACAAGCACACGCCGCAGCTCGTCTCGTGGAACGGCGGCGGCTTCGACCTGCCGGTGTTGAACTATCGCGCGCTGATCCACGGCGTGACGGCGGCGAAATTCTGGGACTGGGGCGACGACGACCGCGAGTTCCGATTCAACAGTTACCTCGGCCGGTACCACACGCGGCATCTCGACCTGATGGACGTGCTGGCGATGTATCAGCCGCGCGCCAGCGCCGGCCTCGATGCGATGGCGCGCCTATGCGGCTTTCCGGGCAAGCTCGGGATGGACGGCAGCGCCGTGCATGCCGCGGTCCTTGCCGGAAAGCTCGACGACGTCCGTCGCTATTGCGAGACCGACGTGCTGAACACGTACCTCCTCTACCAGCGCTTCCGGTTGCTGCGGGGCGAGCTGGCCGCCGGCGAGTACGCGAAGGAAGTCTCGCTCGCGCGCGAGAAGATCGCGGCGACGCCGGCGCCGCACTGGGCGGAGTTCATCACCGCGTGGGACGCGAACGCTGCCGGGCAGTAGTCATCCCGCCTGTCGCCGAGAGCGACGCATTCACCGCCGGTGTTCGATGACGCGATGGGGCAAGATGAAGGCGCGCGCGGCACGATGATTCGCATCGAAAATCTTCGGTTCGGCTACGACGGAGGCGACGACGTCCTGCAACTCGACGTGTTCGAACTCCCGCCTGCGGACGACGTGCTCGTCGTCGGGCCGTCCGGCTGCGGGAAGACGACGCTGCTCCACCTCATCGCGGGATTGTTGCTGCCCACCGGCGGCCGGGTCCTCGTCACCGGGCAGGATCTCGCCGCGCTCTCGCCGCCCGCCCGCGATCGCTTTCGTGGACGCAACATCGGCGTCGTGCTGCAGCAGTTCCATCTGTTGCCGACGCTCACCGCGATGCAGAACCTGCTCGTCGCGCAGAGCGTCGCGGGATTGCGTGCGGACCGTGCGGCAGCCAAGGCGATGCTGTCGGCCCTGGGCGTCGACGTACGGGTCGACGCCTACCCTCATCAGCTCTCGGTCGGCCAACAACAGCGGGTCGCCATCGCGCGTGCGCTGGTCAACCGTCCCAAGCTGTTGCTGGCCGACGAGCCGACGTCGAATCTCGACGACGAGGCGTGTTCGTCGGTGGCCGAGCTCCTGCTGGACGCCACGCGGCAACACGGCGCGTCGCTCGTCATCGCCACGCACGACAGCCGCCTGAAGGCACGCATTGCACACCAGCTCGCGCTGCCACGTCGAACGGCGGCCATGCCCGCATGAATCTCGTGCAACTCGCGTGGAGCTATCTGCGCGCGCGGCCGCTCGGCACGCTGCTCAACATCCTGTTGCTGGCGCTCGGCGTTGCAACCATCGGATTCGTGATGATCGTGGATGATCAGATCAGCAACAGCCTCAACCGCGACGCGCGGGGCATCGATCTCGTGGTCGGGGCGAAGGGCAGCCCGATGCAATTGATCCTCGCCGGGATCTTTCACCTGGACGCGCCGACCGGCAACATCCCGGTCAGGGCAGCGCAGGAGCTCGCCGGGGATCCGCTGGTTCGCCACGTGGTCCCGCTCTCGCTGGGCGACAGCTTTCGCGGCTTTCGGATCGTCGGCACGACTCAGGATTACGTGGGGCTCTACGGAGGCGCGGTCGGGTCGGGACGTCTCTGGAACGACCGGATGGAAGCCGCGCTGGGGTCCTCGGTCGCGGCGCATACGGGACTCGGCGTCGGCGATCGATTCGTCGGCTCGCACGGGCTGACCGAAGGCGGCCACGTGCACGGCGATTCGGTCTATTCGGTGGTCGGCATCCTGAAGCCGACCGGCACGGTCCTCGACCGACTGGTTCTCGTCGGCACCGAGAGCGTGTGGTTCGTCCACGAGGGCAACATCACCGATCCGGACGAGAGGAAGGTCATCGAGGACGAACGTCAGGTCACGGTGCTCCTCATCCAGTATGCGACGCCGCTCGCCGCGGTCTCCCTTCCGCGCCGAATCAATGCGGAGACGAACATGCAGGCTGCATCCCCTGCGTACGAGTCGGCGCGGCTTTTTCGCATGATCGGCGTGGGCGCCGACGTTATCCGCGCCTTTGGCGGCGTGGTGCTCGCAACCGCGGCGCTGTCCCTGTTCATCGCGCTCTACCACGCCTTGAACGAGCGGGCGTACGACATTGCGGTGCTTCGCACGCTCGGCGCGCGGCCGGCGCGTATCGCGATCATGCTGCTGCTGGAAGCGGTGATGCTGGCCGTGCTCGGCGGATTGCTGGGACTGCTGCTGGCCCACGGTCTTGTCGCGGTTCTGGCCTGGTGGATGACCGAGCAGGACAGCCTGCGCATCAGCGCGTGGACGTTCTCGCTGCGGGAACTGTGGCTGTTCGCGCCGGCGCTGCTCGCGGCGACGCTCGCGGCGTTGCTGCCGAGCTGGCGCGCGGCTCAGGCCAACATATCGGCGACGCTCGCGCGCCGCGGCTGACCCCGAAACAAAGGAGGCGCGCATGAGAACCACATTGCTGGCGGTGGCGATTCTCGCGGCGATCCCGGCGCTGGCCGGAGCCACCGAAACCAACGCGACGAAGACGCCACCCAAGCCCGCGACATCGAGTTTCGACCCCGCGGCCGCGGCCGCGGATACCAGGGAGGACATCCGGCGCCACCGGATCATCGCGGCGGCGCACGAGGCGGCCGCGCGCTACAACGTCACGGTGCCGCGGGCGAGCTCGACGACCCGCCCCGATACGCGAATCCTGGCATCCGCGGTCACCTCGAGCCCCAGGCGGCACGGCCGGCCGACGGCGTCGCCCTGCGCGACCGCCATGCGCTGCGGCAACGTCGCGCGTGTCGCGATCAGCCAGCCGCCCAGATTCGCGCACGCGGAACCGGTGCCGGGATCCTCGACCACGGCACCGTGCTTGGGAAAGAAGAACCGGGAAACGATCGCGCGGGCGCCGTCCGGAAGGGTTCGCTGGGGATCCGGCGCAAACACATAAGCCATTGCGCGCTGGCCGGTGTGGCCATGGGCGAGCAGCAAGTCGGCCCGTGGCGCCGCTCGGCGCACGGCGTCGGCCGACGCGAGCGGGATGATGAGCTGTTCGGATCCGGTGTCGACCCACAGTGGAGGCGCGGCGGGATCGGGTGCGACGTCGGATTCCGAGAGCACCAGCATCGCCGCGAGGTCGGCGCGTGATGCCGTGACCGGACGATGTTGCGGAGGATTGGCCTGCAGCGTCCAGACGTCGCCGTGCGCATGGACCGGGATGATCCCGACGCGCATGTCCAGCATGACCGTATCTCCCGAACCCCGCACGGCGCGAACGACGTGCGCCGTTCCGAGCGTCGGATGGCCGGCGAACGGCATCTCGAAGGTCGGCGTGAAGATGCGCACGTGGGCGGTGGCGCGTTCGGAAGGCAGGACAAACGTCGTCTCGGAGAGATTGAATTGCAGCGCCAGCGCCTGCATCGTCGCGTCGTCCATGCCGCGGGCGTCTTCGAACACGGCCAGCGGGTTGCCGGCGAGCGGCTCCTCGGCGAAGACGTTGACGATGCGGAATGCGTACGACGGCACGGCGCGCCTCAGGCAGTGGTGCGCAATCGATCGTCCGCCTCGAGTTCACGCGCGAGCGCGCGGAACGCACCGTCGCTCGCGGACGCAGGCGCCACGGCGACGGCCTCGGCGATCCGTGGAAAGTTCTTGCCGATCGATCGCGTATACATCGGATCGTAGTGCAATTCGAGCAGCTCGGCGATCAGCATATCCCAATCACCGGCCTTTGCGGCGTCGGTCCAGCGTTCGACCCGCTTCTTCCCGTGCAGCGGGACGAGGCGCGAGAGAGGTGCCGCCAGCGCCGCGGGATCGTCCAGAAAGTGCGCGTACTCTTCGCGGAGCAGCTCGAGCCGCCGTTGCCGCGGCAGTTCGACCCGCAGGCACGCCGCCCCGCGCATCGCGGCGAGCAGCGCTTCCGGGAGCTGCACGGTCCCGATCCGCTTGCTTTCGGATTCGACGTAGACGATTCGCGCCGGGTCGAATCGCTGGAGCGCCTCGACCAGCTGGCTCTCGAACGATTTCTGCGAGGGCTGGGAGTCGCCGGGAAGGTCGCCCAGCAGCGATCCGCGATGCCGGGCCATCCGCTCGAGATCGAGCACCTGCGCGCCTTCGGTGGCGAGCGCGGCGATGAGGCGGCTCTTGCCCGAGCCCGTCAGCCCGCAGACCACCCGATACCGGAAACGTCCTGGCACCGTCTCCAGCGCCCCGACGACATTGCGCCGGTAGGCGCGATAGCCACCGGCAAGCTGAACCGCGCGCCACCCGATCTCGTTCAGCACGTGGGTGAGCGAGCGGCTGCGCTGCCCCCCGCGCCAGCAGTAGACGAGCGGCGCCCAGTCACGAGGCTTGTCGCGGAAGGCACCGTCGAGCATCGCCGCGATGTTGCGCGCGACGATCGCTGCGCCGGCATGCCTTGCCGCGAACGCCGAATCCTGCGCGTGCATCGTCCCGATGCGGCCACGCTCGGCATCGTCCAGCACCGGATGGTTCGTCGCCCCCGGGATGTGGTCGACAGCGAACTCCGACGGACTGCGGACGTCGATGCGATCGCGGTAATCGCCGAGCGCGTCGATCGTCACCCGGCGCTCGGCACGCTCCTGCGACGTCGTGCTCACCGCGGTTTCCCGAGCAGCGGGCGCAGTTGCGGCCAGACGTTGTCGAGGAGCAGCGGCTGCGCCGCGGCGGTCGGGTGGACGCGGTCGGGCTGGAACATTTCGTTGCGCTCGCCGAACCCTTCGAAAAAGAACGGGACGAGCGGAACCTTGTACGCCTTCGCGACGTCGGCAAACAGGCCGTCGAACTCGCGAACGTACCGCACGCCATAGTTCGGCGGCAGCTTCATGCCGACGATGAGTGCTTTCGCGCCGGCGTGCTGAACGGCGGCGACCATCGTCATCAGGTTTTCGCGGGTCGATGCCACGTTGCCGCCGCGCAAGCCGTCGTTGCCGCCGAGCTCCAGCAAGACGATGGCCGGCTGGTGCCGTGCGAGCAGCGCGGGGAGGCGCGCGCGCCCTCCCGCCGTCGTGTCCCCGGTGATGCTCGCGTTGACGACACGGTGCGGGTAGCGCTCGCTGGCAAGTCGCGCGGACAAGAGGTCGACCCATCCGGCGCCGGGAGGGAGCCCGTACGCGGCCGAAATCGAATCGCCGACGATCAAGACCACGGGAGCGAGCGCATCCGCGCGCGCCGGCGCGAGCGGGGCGAGCACCGCGAGCGCGAATGCGGCGACGGTGCGGGCGAATCGGACAGCGGTCATCGGGAGAGGAAGCGGAATGGCGACGTGGTGCCGAGTTGCGATTGTAGTGGCAGGCACGAGCGCCCGCGAGCGGCACGGTAGAATGTGCGATTGGACCCGGTGTGGCGTTCGCCGTTCCTTCGTGCCGGCGCGATGGCCATTGAATGCCTGCACCACCGATGCGGGCGGGCACTTGCAAAGCGTGCCGGCGCCCCAACCCTGCATCATTCCATGCCCGATCGCATCCTCCGTGCCTCCCGGCTGACCAAGATCGTGACGAGCGGCGACGCGCCGCTGACGATCCTGGACGACGTCGGCTTCGATATCGAATCCGGCGATACGGTGGCCGTCGTCGGGGCGTCCGGTTCGGGCAAGACGACTCTGCTGGGCCTCCTCGCCGGGCTCGACCGCCCGAGCGAAGGGGATGTCTGGCTCGACGGCATCCCGCTCTCCGGACAGGACGAGGATGCGCGTGCGGCGCTGCGCCAGCGCCTGCTCGGATTCGTCTTCCAGTCGTTTCAGCTGCTGCCGGCGCTGACGGCGCTCGAGAACGTGATGCTGCCGCTCGAGCTCGCCGGCGCGCCTGACGCGGTGCCGAAGGCGAAGGAGTGGCTCGCGCGCGTGGGGCTCGCGAAGCGCACGACGCACTATCCGAAGCAGCTCTCCGGCGGCGAGCAGCAGCGGGTGGCGATCGCCCGCGCGTTCGCCGGTGAGCCGAAGCTGCTGATGGCCGACGAGCCGACGGGCAACCTCGACAACGCGACCGGCGCGGAAGTCGCCGACCTCATGTTCCGGTTGAATCGCGAGCGCGGCACGACGCTGCTCCTCGTCACGCACGACGTCGGTCTTGCGGCGCGCTGCGCGCGGCGGCTCTCGCTGGCCGCGGGCCGACTCGTCGCCGACGAACGCGCTGCCACGTGATGCGAACGCTCCGGCTCGCGTTGCGGATGCTGTCGCGCGACTGGCGCGCGGGTGAGCTCACGGTGCTGATCGCAGCGATGATGCTCGCCGTCGCGAGCATTGGCACGGTCGGATTCTTCGCGGACCGCGTGAAGGGCGCGCTCGCCCAACAGGCGAACCTGCTGCTGGGCGCCGACGTGCTGATTTCCGGCGACCGGCCGCTGCCCGATGCCTTCGCTGCCGAAGCGACGAAGCGCGGCCTCGCGGCCACGCCCGCGCTCAAGTTCAACAGCATGGTGCAACGCACGGGTGCCGACGCGGCCGAAAACGCCGCGGTGCTGGCCGACGTCAAGGCCGTCGCGCCGGGCTATCCGCTGCGTGGCGCGATCCTGCTTGTCGACGCCGCTCGCGCGGCCGGCACGCGCGCCGAGGGGATTCCGCAGCGCGGCGAAGCGTGGGCCGATGCGCGGCTCGCCGCGCGGCTCGGCGCACGGCGCGGCGACTCGATCGCCGTCGGGGATGCGACGCTCAAGGTGTCGGCGATCGTCCTGCAGGAGCCCGAGGTCGCGAGCGGCATGCTCGCGATCGCGCCGCGCCTGCTCATCAACATCGACGACGTGCCCGCGACCAACCTGCTGCAGCCCGGCAACCGCGCGGTCTACCGTCTGCTCGTCGCCGACCTCGCGACGCGCGGCGCGCTCGATCCGTACCTCAACTGGCTGCAGGTGGAATTGAAGCCGGGCCAGCGGATGGAGAACGTCCGCGATCTCCGGCCCGAGGTGCGGCAGACGCTCGAGCGCGCCGAGAAATTTCTCGGGCTCTCCGCGCTCGTCGCGGTGATCCTCGCTGCCGTCGCGGTGGCGCTTGCCGCATCGCGATACCTGCGTCGTCACCTCGACACCGCCGCGATGCTGCGCTGCTTCGGCGCGTCTCGCCGGCGCGCGCTCACGCTGTTCGTCCTGCAGTTCGGAGCGCTGGGTCTCGCCGCGAGCGCGGCGGGAATCGTCGTCGCGCTCGGAGGCCAGCAGCTGCTGGTGATGTTGCTCTCGTCGATCACGGCAACCGACCTGCCGCCCCCCGGCGTGCTGCCGGCGATCACCGCGTTCGGCACCGGCGTGCTGTTGCTGTTCGGCTTCGCGCTGCCGCCGCTCATCGCGCTGGCGGGCGTGCCGCCGCTGCGTGTCCTGCGGCGCGACCTCCCGCGGCCGCGCCCGGGCGGCGTCGTCGCGTACCTGCTCGGCGCGGGGGTGATCGCGCTGCTGATCGCCTGGCAGGCGCAGGATGCGAAGACAGGCGCCATCATGGTCGGCGGCATCGTCGCATTGCTCGCGGCCGCCGCTCTCGTCGCCTGGCTGCTGATCGTTCTGCTCAAGCGGCTGCCTCAGCGCGGCGTGACGTGGCGGTTCGGGCTCGCGAACCTGCGCCGTCGGCCGCTCGCGTCGAGCCTGCAGATCGGCGCGCTGGCGCTCGGGCTGATGGCGCTCCTGCTGCTGACGGTCGTGCGTGGCGATCTGATGCAGAATTGGCGCGCGAGCCTGCCGCCCGACGCGCCGAACCACTTCGTCGTCAACGTGCTGCCCGACCAGGTCGACGGCGTGCGTGCGGCGCTGAAGTCGGCGACCGGTTCCGACGTGCCGCTCTATCCGATGATCCGCGGCCGGCTCGTCGAGGTCAACGGCAAGCGGCTCGACACCGCGAGCTTCGAGGACACCCGCGCCCGCCGGCTCGCGGAACGCGAGTTCAACCTGTCCTGGAGCGCCGAGTTGCCGAAGACGAACCGGCTCGCCGCGGGCAAGTGGTTCGACGGCGCGACCGGCACCGCGGCCGGCATCTCGATGGAACAGGGCATCGCGGAGTCGCTCAAGCTCAAGCTCGGCGACACGCTGACCTACGACGTCGCGGGGACGCCCGTCACCGCGAAGATCACCAGCTTGCGCAAGGTGGCGTGGGACAGCTTCCGGCCGAATTTCTTCGCGCTGTTCGCGCCCGGGGTGCTCGAGTCGATGCCGCAGACCTACCTCGGCGCCGTCAGGCTGTCCGACGGTGCGCAGTCCGGCGCATGGCTCTCTGCGCTGGTTCAGCAGTACCCGAACGTGCTCGCCATCGATGTCGGCGAGATCATGCGCCAGGTGCAGGCGATCATCGAGCAGGTTTCGAGGGCCGTCGAGTTCGTGTTCCTGTTCACGCTGCTGGGCGGACTGCTCGTCCTGCAGGCGGCCATCGCGGCGACGCAGGACGAGCGCCGCTTCGACGCCGCGATCCTGCGCACGCTGGGCGCGTCGCGCGCGCAGTTGTCCGCCGCGCAGATCGCCGAGTTCCTCGTCCTGGGGTCGCTCGCGGGATTGCTCGCCGCCGCGGGCGCGTCAGCCACCGGCTACGTGCTGTCCGACCGCGTCTTCCAGATCCCGTTCTCGGCGAATCCGATCGTCTGGCTCATCGGAGTCGGCGGCGGCGCGCTGACCGTGACGCTGGCCGGCTGGCTCGGCACGCGCGGGATGATGCGCCTGCCGCCGCTCGCCGTGATCCGCCAGCTTGGCTGATCGCGGCGGCCCAACCCGCAATCCATTTCCGGGCAGCAACGAACCCATGGCCTCCAACGAGCGAAAAATCCCCGATGGGCTGTCCTCGGACACGCCCTACGTGCGCATCGGTGGCGACGAAGGCGTGCGCGCGCTCGTCGAACGCTTCTACGATCTGATGGACCTCGATCCGGCATTCGCCGGCATCCGTGCACTGCACGCGCCGTCGCTCGGGCCCGCGCGGGAGAAGCTCTACCTGTTCCTGTCGGGCTGGCTCGGCGGCCCGCCGCTGTACGTCGCTCGCCACGGGCACCCACAGCTTCGCGCCCGCCATCTACCGTTCTCGATCGGCGTCGCCGAGCGCGACCAATGGCTCGCGTGCATGCGGCGTGCGCTGGGAGACACCGGCGTCCCCGAAGCCGAGATCGCCGCGCTGATGCCGTCGTTGTTCAGGACCGCCGACTGGATGCGCAATCGCGACGCCTGACCGTCCCGCCGGGCACATGCACCCCGGAGCTACTTGCCGGCGAGCACCGACTCGCGCGAAAAGAGCCGCGCGACGGCGAGCAGCGCGACGAGCGTGAGCATACCCGGCACGACGTACGACTGGAGCAGCTCGAGGACCGGCAGGGCCTCGCCGCGCAGCGCGCGCGACAGCAGCGCGTACTGGCCGGAGATCGGGATCCACGTGAGCCACGCCGGGCTCCTTGCGTTGCAGGAACATCTGCACGATCGGGATCAGCGACACGACGAACAGCAGCACCGACAGGTTCGACTGCGCTTCCTTGAACGACCGGCCGCGGGAGCCGACGTAGAGCAGGATCGCCGGCATCAGGAGCGATCAGCGGGACGAGCGCGACGACGAAGCGGCCGAGCTCGGTGAGCCCGAACAGGAAAGGGATGCCCACGGCGGGCAGCGGCGCGAAGCGCAGGATCAGGTAGAAGCCGGACAGCGTCAGCACGACCGCCGTCGCATTGAGCGCGACGACGGCCAGCCACTTGCCGGTCGCGAGCTCGAGCGGCGCCACGGGCGTGGTCAGCAGCGGCTCCAGCGATGCGCGCTCGCGCTCGCCCGCGGTCGTGTCGAGCGCGGCGGCCATGCCGCCCATGACGGCGGCGAAGAGTCCGTAGAACGCAATCAGAAACAGCACCAGTGCGCCGGAGCTCTGCGGCGTGGCGAGGTCGCGCGACTCGACATTGAGCGGATTCGCGACCTCGACGGCGACGCCGCGCAGCAGCAGGCGACCGCGGCCCCATTCGCGGTTGTAGGCGCGCAGCAGCGCCTCGACCTCGGCGATCGACGCGCGCGCGCGGTCGCGCGACCGGTCGTAGGCAAGACGGACGGTGCCCGCCTTGCCGTTCGCGACATCGTCGGCGAACGCCGCGTCGATCTCGAGCACGACGTCGAGGTCGCCGGTCCTGATCCTCTCGTCGAAGTCCGCCGGTGCGGCGTCAGCGTCACCTGCTGGCGCTCGAGGAACGCGGCGAGCGCCGGCGCGTGCTCGCGGCCGACGACGGGCAGGCTCATCTCGCGCGCCTTGTCCGCCTGGCGCGCGACGAGGTTCAGCACGAGCAGCATCAGCACCGGGCCCGCCGCGATCGCCGTGACGAGCGTGACCAGCATCGTCCGGCGGTCGCGGACGATGTCGACGATCTCCTTGCGGAGCGACGGCGGCGATGCGCGCCCGCGCGGAGTCGGTGCGTGCGACGACCTTCATCTACGCGGCCAGTCCTTCGCCGGAACCGAGCAGCCGCACGAAGGCGTCCTCGAGCGATCGCTCGCCCGACTGCGCGAGCAGCTCCGCGGCGGTCCCGGTCGCGACGACCCTGCCCGCGGCCGAGGATGACGATGCGCTGGCACAGCGCGGAGACTTCCTGCATCACGTGCGAGCTGAAGAGCAGGCACTTGCCCTGTGCGCGCAGCTCGCGCAGGAGCTCGCGCAGCGCACGGATGCTCATGATGTCGAGACCGTTGGTGGGCTCGTCGAGCAGGATCGTCTGCGGATCGTGGACCAGCGCGCGCGCGATCGCCACCTTCATCCGCTCGCCCTGGGAGAATCCGTGCACGCGGCGGTCGGCGATCGCGTCGATGCCGAGCGCGCGGATCAGCTCGTCGACGCGCGCGTCGAGCACGTCGCCCGAGAGTCCCTGCAGCGCGCCGTAGTAGCGGATGTTCTCGCGCGCGGTCAGCCGCGGATACAGCCCGCGCGCGTCCGACAGGACGCCGATGCGCCGGCGCACCGCGTAGCGGTCGCGGACGACGTCCAGTGGCCGTCGACGGTCGCGCTTGCCGGTGTCCGGGATCATCAGCGTCGCGAGCACGCGCAGCAGCGTGGTCTTGCCGGCGCCGTTGGGCCCGAGGAGCCCGGTGATCTCGCCGTCGGCGGGCGGTGAACGCGACGCCGTCGACCGCGCGCACTTCGCGGTGCCGGCCGAAGGCCTTCATCACGTTGTCGCGACGGCGATCAAGAGCGCGCTCCGAGTCGGTCGGGCCACAGCGGCGGCCGCGTGCTCTTCTCGAAATGCTCGACGCAGGCGGCGGGCAGCGTCGCGAAGGTCGGGTCGTCGACGAACGCCGCGATGAGCCGCGGCCCGCAGGCGTGCGGCGACACGATGTGGCCGTAGCCGCGCGCGACGATGTGGCGGCTCGCCGACAACGTCTTCGCCACCTCGGCGCCGTTCGCCGGCGGCGTGACCGGGTCGAGTCCGCCGGACAGGATCAGCACGGGCACGTCGCTCTCGACCGGCGGCGTCGCGTCGGCGGGAGCCTCGCCCTTCGGCCAGACGTCGCAGACGGCGAGCGCGCGCAGCGCGAGCGTCTTCGAGCGGACGCTGGCGAGCGCCTGCGCGGCATCGGCCGCCGAGATGCGCGGCACGTCCTCCGCGCAGGTCACCGAGTAGTGCAGCGCGTTGTTCATCTGCTCGGCGAGGTCGGCGGTGACGAGCATCGCGCCCGCGTAGAGGGCGCCGTAGTCGCCGGCCGCCGCGCGGCCGATGATCTCGGGCAGCAGCGCCGAGAGCTCGGGAGAGTAGGTGAGCGGCTGCAGCGCGCCGATGACGTGGTCGAAGGTGACGTGCTGCGTCTCGACCCGCCGGTGCGCGGATCGATCAGCGCGATGTCGCGCCCCTTCGGCCCGAGCCGGTCGCGGATCCCGTCGAGCATCGCCGGCAGGTCGGGATGCGCGGCGCGGCACGCCGGCGATTGCGCGCAGGCGTCGAGCACCGCGGACAGCGCGAGGTCGCGCGACGGCCAGACGTCGAGGCTCACCTTCATCGACGGCGGCGCGACGCCGTCGAGGACGATGCTGCGCACGCGGGACGGGTGCCGGCGCAGGTACTCGAGCGCCGCGCGGGTGCCGTACGAGCCGCCCCAGAGGTTGATCTTCGCGTAGCCGAGCGCCGCGCGCACCGCGTCGAGGTCGGCGATCCATGCGGCGGTCGTGTATTGCGCGGCGTCGACGCCTTGCACGGCGAGCTCCTTCGCACAGGCGGCCGCCTTCGGCACGGGATCGAGCTCGAGGGTCGCTTCGGCGCTGTCGTCGGGCTTGAACGCGGCGCAGGTGAGCGGCGACGAGCGCCCGGTGCCGCGCTGGTCGACGAGCACGATGTCGCGGTCCTTGCGCACGCCGGTCAGCGACGCGGCGAAGGGTCCCAGAAAGGCGCGCCGCCTGACCGGGACCGCCGGCGAGGATGAACAGCGGATCGGCGCGCGGATTGAGCGTGTTGGCGGGCAGCACCGCGATCGCCAGCGGTGATCTTGCGCCCGTCGGGCTTGGCGCGGTTTTCGGGAACCTCGAGCGTGCCGCATTGCGCGGCGACGGGCAGCTTCGGCAGCCGGCAGTCGGCGAGCGCGATCGTGCGTGGCGGAGTGCCGCGGTCGCCGCATCCGGCGAGACCCAGCAAGGACCGGCGAGGGCGGCGACGGCGAGGCGCGGAACGATCATCGCGGCGGATGTTATCAGAGCGCGTGCCGGTGCTTCACAACGTCGATTGCGCGCGCCGCGTCGCCGTCGCTATACTCATCCGACGACCCTCTCGCGCCGACCGGCGCCACGACCATGACCACGCGCGAACTCGAACCCGGCATCGTCACCGATCTCACCGAACCGCCTCACCTATGCGGGCTACCTGCGGCTCGACCGGCTGCTGACGGCGCAGCACCCGCTCTCGGGCGGTGCGGGCACGCCGCCACGGCACGACGAGATGCTGTTCATCATCCAGCACCAGACCTCCGAGCTGTGGATGAAGCTGATGATCCACGAGCTGAAGGCCGGCGATCGCGTTCGTGCGCCAGGACCGGCTCGACGCCTGCTTCAAGATCCTCGCCCGCGTCAAGGCGATCCAGAGGCAGCTCTTCGAGCAGTGGGCGGTGCTGGAGACGCTGACGCCGTCCGAATACGAGGCGTTCCGGCCGACGCTCGGCACGTCGTCGGGCTTCCAGTCGGCGCAGTACCGCGCCATCGAGTTCCTCCTCGGCAACAAGCAGGCCGCGCTCGTCGACGTGTTCCGTTACGACGCGGCGATCCACGCGGAGCTGTCGGCGCTGCTGCATGCGCCGAGCCTCTACGACGAGTTCCTGCGCCACCTCGCGCGGCGCGGGCTTCCGGTGCCGCCGGCGTGCATCGAGCGGGACTGGTCGCAACCTTACGCGCGCAATCGCCGATCTCGTCGCCGTGTTCAAGGCGATCTACGACGATCCCGAGCGCTGGTGGGATGCGTACGAGATGGCGGAAAAGCTGGTCGACGTCGAGGAGTCGTTCCAGCTCTGGCGCTTCCGGCACTTGAAGACCGTCGAGCGCACGATCGGCTACAAGCCGGGGACGGGAGGGTCGTCCGGCGTCGGATTCCTCCGCCGCGCGCTCGACCACCCGTTCTTCCCGGAGCTGATCGATGTGCGGACGGTGATCGGCGCGAAATGACGTCCGCGAAAGGGCGAGTCGGATCGATCGAGGCCGCGCTCGGCGCGCTGGGCGAGGTCGCGCGGGTCAGGGCGCGTTGCTGAGGATCACCCGGACCAGCGCGATCAGCGCGAACACGAGCACGGCCGCCAGCAGCACGCCGACGATGATCACGTGCAGCGGCTTGATCGTCACCGCGTCCTGCTGCATGTGCCGGCCCTTGCGCACGCCGAAGAAGCTCCAGAACACGGCGCCCGCGACCTGCAGCAGCGTGGCCGTCTTCGGCTCGGCGGGCAGCGCGGCGGAGGTCCGGACCGGCGGCGGCGGGGCGTCCTGGGACGGGCGCGGTCACTCCGCGCCGCCTTCGCTGCGACCCGGAGAAGCGCTCGCGGATGCGGCTCTCGTCGAGCTCGCCGAACGTGTACGAGGCCTCCAGCCACATCACGTTGATGATGCCGAACGCGAGCGCCGCGCCGAGCCCCAGGATCCACGTGAAGTACCACATCGTCGCTCTCTCCCGCGTCGTCAGTAGAGCGAGTGACCGCCGTCGCGCACGTGCTGCTCGGTGACCTTGCCGCGCATCACGCGGTACACCCAGCTCGTGTACGCGACGATCAGCGGCAGGAAGATCACGCACGGCCCAGAACATCACCTGCAGCGTGCGGCGGCTCGACACCGCATCCCAGACCGTGAGGCTGCTCGCCGGATCGCTCGACGACGGCATGATGAACGGAAACAGCGCGAAGCCGGCGGTCAGCACCACGCCGGCGACGGCCACGCAGGACAGCACGAACGCGAGCGCCGCGCGGCGCGGCGCCGAGGCGACGAGCGCCAGCAGCGCGCCGCCGAAGGCCGCGAGCGGCGCGGCGACCGTCCACGGGTGCTTCGCGTAGTTGTGCAGCCAGCCGCCGGGCAGGCGCTCGACGGTCTTCGCCGCGCGGGACGAACGCGGAATCCGGCGGCGGCATCGTCACGATCTGGTAGCCGTCGATGCCGGTCGCGATCCAGTATCCGGCCGCGGCGAAGGCGACGATGAAGATCGATGCCGGCGATGCGCGCGGCACGGATCGCGCGCGCCTGCACGGCGCCCTCGGTGCGCAGCTGCAGGATAGAAGCCGCCGTGCATCGTCAGCATCGCGACGCTCACGACGCCGGCCGTGAGGCCGAACGGGTTGAGCAGGCCGACGAACGACCCGGTGTAGAACACGCGCTGGTCGCCGTCGAAATGGAACGGCACGCCGAGCGAGCAGGTTGCCGAACGCGACGCCGAAGACGAGCGCCGGCACGGTGCCGCCGACGAACAGCCCCCAGTCCCACGCGCTGCGCCAGCGCGGATCGGCGACCTTGCTTCGGTAGTCGAAGCCGACCGGCCGCAGGAACAGCGCGAACAGCGTGAGGATCAGCGCGATGTAGAAGCCGGAGAACGCGGTGGCGTAGACCAGCGGCCACGCGGCGAACGTCGCGCCGCCCGCCGTGATGAACCACACCTGGTTGCCTTCCCACGTCGGGCCGACGGCGTTCAGCACGACGCGCCGCTCGTCGTCGGTCCGCGCCGACGAACGGCAGCAGCGTGCCCACGCCGAGGTCGAAGCCGTCGAGGATGCGCGAAGCCGACGAGCAGCAGGCCGACGATCAGCCCACCAGATCACCTTGAGCGTCGCGTAGTCGAAGACGTAGATCATGCGGTCGGCCACGGCTCGTCGAAGTGGTACCGGCCGGTGCCGAGGCTCGAGGGACCGAGGCGCGCGTACTTGAACATCAGGTACATCTCGACGACCAGCAGCGCGGTGTAGAACGCGACGAATCCGCCGAGGCTGAACCAGACGTCGCCGATCGACGACCGACGACACCGACAGGTGCGTGGGCAGCACCTCGCTGATCGTCCACGGCTGGCGGCCGTACTCGGCGACGATCCAGCCCAGCTCGATCGCGATCCACGGCAGCGGAATGCTCCACAGCGCGAGCTTCATGATCCAGCGGTTGCGCGCGAGGCTGGCGGCGCGCGAGCACGATGAACGCCGCGCCGAACACGAACAGGAACCAGATGCCGAGCCCGACCATGATGCGGAACGACCAGAAGATCGGCGCCACGCTGCGGGATCGTGTCGTCGACCGCCGCGCGGATCTGCTCCGGCGTGGCGTCGACGACGGCCGGCGTGTATTTCTTGAGCAGCAGGCCATAGCCGAGGTCGGCCTTCAGCCGGTCGAATTCCGCCCTCGCCTCCGGCGAGCGGTCGCCGGACTTGAGCCGCTGCAGCGCGGCGTACGCCTTCATCCCGTTCCCGATGCGCGCCTCGTGCTCGCGCTTCAGGTCCTTGATGCCCGTGACCGGCGTGTCGACGCGAGCGCGTCGCGATCAGCCCGGTGAGCCACGGGATCTTGATCGCGAAGTGCGTCTTTTCCGCCTCCTGGTCGGGAAAGCCGAACACCGTGAACGACGCCGGCGGCTTCTCGCGTCTCCCATTCGGCCTCGATGGCCGCGAGCTTCACCTTCTGCACCTCGCCGCGTCGTGTAGCCCGACTCGTCGCCGAGCACGATCACCGAGAGCGCCGAGGCGAGCCCGAAGCCCGCCGCGACGGCGAACGAGCGCACGGCGAACGACGGGTCGCGCAGCCGGAGCAGGTAGTAGGACGAGATCCCGAGCACGAACATCGACGCGGCCACGTAGCCGGCGGCGAGCGGTGTGCACGAACTTCGGACCGGCGACCGGATTGAACAGCAGGTCGGCGAAGCTCGTGAGCTCCATCCGCATCGTGTCGACGTTGAACTCGGCGCCGACCGGGTTCTGCATCCAGGCGTTGGCGATCAGGATCCACAGCGCCGACAGGTTGGAGCCCAGCGCGACGAGGAACGTCACCAGCAGGTGCTGGACCTTGCCGCAGCCGGTCCCAGCCGAAGAAGAACAGGCCGACGAACGTCGACTCCATGAAGAACGCCATCAGCCCCTCGAGCGCCAGCGGCGCGCCGAAGATGTCGCCGACGTAGTGCGAGAAGTACGCCCAGTTCGTGCCGAACTGGAACTCCATCGTGATCCCGGTGGTGACGCCCATCGCGAAATTGATGCCGAAGAGCTTCCCCCAGAACTTCGTCATGTCGCGGTAGATCTCCTTGCCCGGTCATCACGTACACGGATTCCATGATGACCAGGATCCACGACAGCCCGAGCGTCAGCGGGACGAACAGGAAGTGGTAGAGCGCCGTGACGGCGAACTGCAGGCGCGACAGGTCGACGACGTCAGCGGACGGCATGCGGCGGCTCCGGGTTCGGAGGCGGGGCGAGGAACCTGCTGCTCGACGCGCTGCGGGTCCATCGCCATCCGCGGCGCCGCCGGGGCGCGGAAGAAGGCGAACCAGATGAGGCTGAGCACCATCGCCTTGACGATCAGGATGACGACGATGTCGCGCGCGAGCGGGGTCAGTCGCTGCCACGCAGGCGCCATGATCGGGCGACTGCGATCCGGCCACCGGGAACGCCGAAGCGGGGCGCGAGGACGCATGGTCCGCCATTATTCCCTTGCTGCCGCCGCGCGTCGAGCGACGGCGACGCGGGGAGCCGGCCGGCGGCGCCGGTCGCGTTCCCGCGGCGATGCGGCATCGCGGCAATGGACGCCGGCGCTTGAATCGGCCGGCGCAAGACCCCATTTGCGACATAGTCGAATCCATGCGGGGCGATACGCATGCGTTTCGACAAACTGACGACCAAGTTCCAGCAGGCGCTCGCCGATGCGCAGAGCCTGGCGCTCGGCAACGACAACGGCTCCATCGAGCCGCAGCACCTGCTGTCGGCGATGCTCGACCAGGAGGACGGCGGGACCGCGTCGCTGCTGTCGCGCGCCGGCGTCGCGGTCCCGAAGCTGAAGCAGGCGCTGAGGAAGGCGATCGAGCGGCTGCCCAAGGTCGAGGGGCAGGGCGGCGAGATCGCGTCTCGCGCGATCTCAACAACCTGCTCAACCTCACGGACAAGGAAGCGACGCAAGCGCGGCGACCAGTTCATCGCGAGCGAGCTCTTCCTGCTCGCATCTGGCCGACGACAAGGGCGAAACGGGCCGGCTGCTCAAGGACGCGGGACTCACGCGCAAGGCGCTCGAGACCGCGATCGAGGCGGTGCGCGGCGGCGCCGGCGTCGATTCGCAGGAAGCCGAAGGCCAGCGCGAGGCGCTGAAGAAGTACACGATCGACCTCACCGAGCGCGCCCGCGAAGGCAAGCTCGACCCCGTGATCGGCCGCGACGACGAGATCCGCCGCACGATCCAGATCCTGCAGCGGCGCACGAAGAACAACCCGGTGCTGATCGGCGAGCCCGGCGTCGGCAAGACCGCGATCGTCGAAGGGCTCGCGCAGCGCATCGTCAACGGCGAGGTGCCGGAGACGCTGAAGGGCAAGCGCGTGCTGTCGCTCGACATGGCCGCGCTGCTCGCCGGCGCCAAGTACCGCGGCGAGTTCGAGGAGCGCCTGAAGGCCGTGCTGAAGGACATCGCCGCCGACGCCGGCCAGACGATCGTCTTCATCGACGAGCTGCACACGATGGTCGGCGCCGGCAAGGCCGAGGGCGCGATCGACGCCGGCAACATGCTGAAGCCCGCGCTCGCCCGCGGCGAGCTGCACTGCGTCGGCGCGACGACGCTCGACGAATACCGCAAGTACGTCGAGAAGGACGCCGCGCTCGAGCGCCGGTTCCAGAAGGTGCTGGTCGACGAGCCGTCGGTCGAGTCGACGATCGCCATCCTGCGCGGCCTGCAGGAGCGCTACGAGATCCACCACGGCGTCGAGATCACCGACCCGGCGATCGTCGCCGCGGCGGAGCTGTCGCACCGCTACATCACCGACCGCTTCCTGCCCGACAAGGCGATCGACCTGATCGACGAGGCCGCGGCGCGGATCCGGATGGAGATCGACTCGAAGCCGGAGGCGATGGACCGGCTCGACCGCCGGCTGATCCAGCTCAAGATCGAGCGCGAGGCGGTGAAGAAGGAGACCGACGCGGCGTCGAAGAAGCGGCTCGAGCCTGATCGAGCAGGAGATCGCCAAGCTCGAGCGCGAGTACGCGGACCTCGACGAGGTGTGGCAGGCCGAGAAGGCCAACGTCGCGGGCACGCAGCACATCAAGGAGGAGATCGACAAGGTCAAGCTGCAGATGGAGGAGGCGCGGCGCAAGGGCGACTGGCAGAAGATGTCGGAGCTCCAGTACGGCAAGCTGCCGCAGCTCGAGGCGCAGCTGAAGAAGGCCGACAAGAAGCGTCGCCAAGGGCGAGGCGACGAAGCCGCAGCTCCTGCGCACGCAGGTCGGCGCCGAGGAGATCGCCGAGGTCGTCTCGCGCGCGACCGGCATTCCGGTCTCGAAGATGATGCAGGGCGAGCGCGACAAGCTGCTGCACATCGAGGATGCGCTGCACCGGCGCGTCGTCGGCCAGGACGAGGCCGTGCGCCTGGTGTCGGACGCGATCCGGCGCTCGCGCTCGGGCCTCGTCCGATCCGAATCGGCCGTACGGCTCGTTCCTGTTCCTGGGCCCGACGGGGGTCGGCAAGACCGAGCTCTGCAAGGCGCTCGCCGAGTTCCTGTTCGACTCCGAGCAGCATCTGATCCGGATCGACATGTCCGAGTTCCAGGAGCGGCATTCGGTCGCGCGCCTCATCGGCGCGCCGCCGGGCTACGTCGGCTACGAGGAAGGCGGCCACCTGACCGAGGCGGTCCGCCGCAAGCCGTACAGCGTGATCCTGCTGGACGAGGTCGAGAAGGCGCACCCGGACGTGTTCAACGTGCTGCTGCAGGTGCTGGACGACGGGCGGATGACCGACGGGCAGGGCCGCACCGTCGACTTCAAGAACACGGTGATCGTGATGACGTCGAACCTGGGCTCGCACAAGATCCAGCAGATGACCGACGCCGGCGACGGCGAGGCGCTGATCAAGATCGCGGTGCTGGCCGAGGTCAAGGCCAGCTTCCGGCCCGAGTTCGTCAACCGGATCGACGAGATCGTCGTGTTCCATCCGCTCGGCGAAGCGCAGATCGCGGACATCGCGAAGATCCAGCTGAAGGCGCTGGAGGCGCGGCTCGCGAAGCTCGAGATCCGGCTCGTCGGTGTCCGATGCCGCGCTGAAGGCCGTCGCGGCGGCAGGCTTCGATCCGGTCTACGGCGCGCGGCCGCTGAAGCGCGCGATCCAGCAGCAGATCGAGAACCCGCTCGCGAAGGAGATCCTCGGCGGCAAGTATCGCGGCGGGCGACACGGTGAAGGTCGGCGCGACGGGCGGCGAGATCACGTTCGCCAAGGGCTGAGCGGCGGCGCGGAGTGAGGCGAATGGCGCCACCCGCCGGGCGGCGCCCTGCGTCGCCCATCTGCGTTCAGAAGTACGGCACGAAGCGGCGATGGGCAACCGCGGTGCCTGCGGATCGCAACCACGCGCGGAGACGGTCCCGAGCGTCGGCTGCCCGCCGCGCACGTGGACCTCGTCGACGTGACGCGCCATCACGCAGACGGTGGCCGCCCCTGCGCCTCGACCAGCGTCAGGCCGCCGCGCTCGATCGTGAACGCGTCGCCGGCCGTCAGCACGATGTCGCGCATGTCGCGCTCCAGCGTGAGCCACAGCGTGCCGCGCGTCACGCGCAGCGTCGTCCCGCGCGCGCCGTCCAGCTTGACGAGCTCGCCCGACGCGAGTTCCCAGACCTTCGTGTATCCGCTGCAAACCATGGTCGACCTCCATATTCATGCGTACAATGCATCCGAAGCCGGAGCCGTGCGACCTGCCGCGCCGCCTTCGGGCCGTCGCCGCAATCGCACGTAGCGGCACTGCGAAGTTATGGGCACGGACAGCGAGCCGGCTCAAACGGTCTTTCGGAATGCTTGCATGAGGTGGGCGCATGCATAAAGACGCTGCGGCGACTGCCGTCGCTCGACTTCCTCAAGGGCTTCGAGGCGTCGGGCCGGCACCTGTCGTTCACGCGCGCCGCGCAGGAGCTCTTCGTCACGCAGTCGGCGCTGTCGCGGCAGGTGCAGGCGCTCGAGGAGGCGCTCGGGGTGGACCTGTTCGTCCGCAGGCATCGCGCGCTGGCGCTGACGCCCGCGGGCGATCGCGTTCCATCGCGACGTCGCGCGCGGCGCTGGGGGCGCTCGCCGCGGCCGCGGACGCCGCGCGCGGCGTTCACCGCGCACCGGGCCTCACGCTGTCGACGACCGTTTCGTTCGCTTCGCTGTGGGTGATCCCGCGGCTGCCGGCATTCCGCGCGCGCCATCCCGACGTCGAGGTCTACGTGTCCGCCGACGATCGGCTGATCGACCTCGGGCGCGGCGACGTCGACGTCGCCGTCCGCTACCTCGCCGACGCGCAAGGCGCCCGAGGGGGCCGTCCGGCTCTTCGGCGAGCGGATGCTGCCGGTCGCGAGCCCGAAGCTGCGTGCGCGGCGCGGCGACGCCGCTCGCCAAGCCCGCCGACCTCGCGCGGCACGTGCTGCTGCACCTCGACGACCCCGACGGGCGCACGCCCTGGCTCGAATGGAGCGTGTGGCTTGCGGCGAACGGGCAGCCGGGAATGAAGCCCGCCGGATCGCTGCGGTTCAAGCTCTACGACCAGGTCGATCCAGGCGACCGTCGGCGGGCAGGGCGTTGCGCTCGGCCGCGTGCCGCTGATCGCCGAGTACCTGCGCGACGGGCGCCTCGTGGCGCCGTTCCCGAAGCGCTACGACTCGGCCCGCGGCTACTACGCGGTCGCCGCACCACACGCGGCGGAGCGCGCCGACGTGGCCGCGTTCGTCGAGTGGCTGCGCGACGAGGCAAGGGCGGAAGGACCGCCGACACCAGGCGCGGGTCCGCCAAGGAACGTCGGCGGCGCGGCGCTCGGGCAGCGCCCGAAGGGGCAGGCCGGTGACGGCGCGTACTCCGCCCGCAGTGCACGCGCCCTTCCCGCCGTCGCCGTGGATCGTTCGGTTCGCGCACCTCGTTCCGCGCCGGCGCCTCCGTGCTCGATCTCGCCTGCGGCTCCGGCCGTCACGCGCGCTTCTTCGCCGGCCGCGGTTGCCGGGTGCTCGCGGTCGATCGTGACGCCACCGCGCTCGCGAGCGATGCAAGGCGTCGCCGGAATAAAGACGCGGCTGGTCGACCTCGAGGCACCGACGTGGCCGCTCGCCGGCGAACGCTTCGATGCCGATCGTCGTCGCCAACTACCTGCACCGGCCGCTGTTGCCGGATCTCGTCGCGACGCTCGCCGACGACGGCGCGCTGCTCTACGAGACGTTCGCCCGCGGCAACGAGGCGTTCGGGCGTCCGTCGAATCCGGATTTCCTGCTCGCGCCCGGCGAGCTGCTGCGCGCTTGCCGGTGCATCGCTCACCGTGGTCGCGTTCGAACAGGGCTATGTCGCCATGGGCGACCGCGGTGCCGTCGTGCAGCGGCTTGCGGCGGTCGGGCGGCGGCGTCCATGGCCGCCGCCGCTCGCTGCGAACCCCGGTGCCTGCGGCTGATCGGGACGCGCGGGCTCCCCCGGTGTTCGAATGAGGTAAAATCCGCTTTTTCCTCGGCTCAACTCCATGCTGACCGGTAGTATCGTCGCGATCGCGACGCCGATGCGCAAGGGTGGGGCGCTCGACCTTCCCGCGCTCGGCAAGCTGATCGACTTCCACGTCGCCAATGGCACGGCAGGCATCGTCATCGTCGGCACGACGGGCGAATCGCCGACCGTCGATTTCGACGAACACTGCCTGCTGATACGGACGGCGGTGGAGCAGGCGCGTGGGCGCATCCCGGTGATCGCGGGCACGGGCGCCAACTCGACCTCCGAGGCGATCGATCTCACGGCCTACGCGAAGGAAGCGGGCGCGCACAGCGGCCTGTCGGTCGTCCCTTACTACAACAAGCCGACGCAGGAGGGCCTCTACCGGCACTTTCGCGCGATCGCCGAAGCGGTCGACCTGCCGCTCATCGTCTACAACGTGCCGAGCCGGACGGTCGCGGATATCGCCAACGAAACGGTGCTGCGCCTGGCGCAGGTTCCGGGCATCGTCGGGATCAAGGACGCGACCGCAGACCTGGGTCGCGGCAGCGAGCTCATCAGGGCGCTCCGCAAGGAACGCCGGCAGGATTTCGCGGTCTACAGCGGCGACGACATCGCCGCGCTGCCGCTGATGCTGATGGGCGGCCACGGCGTGATCTCGGTCACCGCGAACGTCGCGCCCAGGCTCATGGCGGAGATGTGCAAGGCCGCGCTGGCCGGTGACCTCGAGACGGCGCGCGAGCGAAACGACCGGCTGATTCCGCTGCACCGCAAGCTGTTCGTCGAGGCGAATCCGATTCCCGTGAAGTGGGCGCTGGCGGAGATGGGACTCATCGAAAACGCGTTGCGCCTGCCGCTGGTGCCGCTGTCGGACCAGCACTGCGACGCGGTCCGCGACGCGTTGCGCGAGGCAGGCTGTCTATGATGAACGGGAAGGTGCCGCGCATGGCTCACATGAAGTTCCGAGGGCCCGTCCGCGCGCTCGCCGTTGTTGCGGCGTTGCTCGTCGTCGCCGGTTGCAATTCGACGACGGACTCGGTCTCGAAGAAGATCGACTACAAGTCGGCGACGAGCGCGCCCGCGCTCGAGCTGCCGCCCGATCTCACCACGCCGCAATACGACGACCGGTTCTCCGTGACGACGGCGTCGGGTCTCGCCGCGCAAGGTGCCCGCCCGAAAGGTCCCGAGACGATCGCGCCGAACGCCAACGCCGAGGCGCGCGTCGTGCGCGCCGGCACCGAACGCTGGCTCGTCGTCAAGACCACGCCCGAGATCGCCTGGAACACGTCGCGCGATTTCTGGAACAGCGTCGGCTTCGTTCTCGCCATCGAGCAGCCGAACCTCGGCGTCATGGAGACCGACTGGGCAGAAAACCGCGCCGACGTGCCGAACACGATCCTGCAGAGCACGATCGGCAAGTACATCGACATCTTCGGCAACACCTACAAGCGCGACAAGTTCCGCACGCGGATCGAGCGGGGCAACGAGCCCGGCACCGTCGAGATCTACGTCTCGCACCGCGGGGCCGAGCAGGTGTCGACGGGCAACATCGACAACAAGCCGAACTCGCCTTCGGGCTTCACGTGGGCGGTCATGCCGCCCGACCCCGGACTCGAAGCCGAGATGCTGACGCGGTTGATGATGAAGTTCGGTACGCCCGCACCCGTTGCCACCGCATCGGTCCAGGCCACGGCGAGCCCGCTCGCGCCGGAACGGGCGTTCCTCGAAAAGGGCCCGAACGGCACCAGTCAGCTCGTCGTCGACGACTCCTTCGACCGGGCATGGCGCCGGGTCGGACTCGCGCTCGATCGCGTCGGCTTCACCGTGGTCGATCGCGACCGGTCGAAGGGCACCTACTTCGTCCGCTATTCCAATCCGGAAAGCGACGTCAAGAAGGACAAGGGCTTCCTGGACAAGCTCATGTTCTGGAAGGACGACACCGAGAAGCCCGAGCAGTATCGGATCACCGTTGCGCAGGCCGACCCGCGCAGCCTCGTGACCGTGCAGGACCCGAACGGCGCTCCGGACAAGAGCGTCAACGGCGAGAAGATCCTCGCGCTCCTCAAAGATCAACTCAAGTAGTCGCGCGGCGCCCATGCGCTTCGCGTCACTGGGCAGCGGCAGCGAGGGCAACGGCCTGGTCGTTGAGTCAGGGGGCACGTGCGTCCTCATCGATTGCGGTTTCGGCGTCCGCGACGCCGCGACTCGCCTCGCGCGTCTTGGCTTACTTCCGTCTTCGCTGGCGGCGATCCTCGTCACCCACGAGCATTCCGATCACGTCGGCGGAGTGCCGGCCTTCGCGGCGCGGCACCGCATTCCCGTCTGGGCCACGTTCGGCACGCTCGCGGCGGTGTCGTCGCGCTTCGAAGGGATGTCGCACGTCTACGGGTTCGACAGCCACGACACGTTCGCGATCGATGCGCTCGAGATCACGCCGGTGCCGGTCCCGCACGACGCGCGCGAGCCGGTGCAGTACGTCGTCGGCGACGGCGCGCGGCGGCTGGGCGTGCTGACCGACCTCGGCGTGTCGACGCCGCACGTCGAGGCGAGCCTCTCCGGCTGCGACGCGCTGGTGCTCGAATGCAACCACGACCTCGATATGCTGGAGCGGGGCGACTATCCGTACCCGCTCAAGCAGCGGATCGCCGGGCGCCTCGGCCACTTGCACAACGAAGCCGCGGCGGCAATCCTCGCTGCCATCGACACGTCGCACCTGACGCACGTCATCGCCGCGCATCTGTCGCAGCAGAACAACACGCCGGAGCTCGCCCGCACGGCGCTCGCGTCGGCGCTGGAATGCGCGCCCGACTGGATCGGCATCGCCGAGCAGGCGACCGGATTCGACTGGCGCGAGCTTTGACAATTCGCGTTTCATTGCAATAGGAGGACAGGGATGGAGAAGGGGAAGGAGCTCTACAAAGGCAAGGCCAAGACCGTCTACGCGACCGACGATCCGCGCTACCTCGTCATGCACTACCGCGACGACGTGTCGGCATTCGACGGCGCGAAGCTCGCCCAGCTTCCGCAGAAGGGCGAGACGAACAACAAGATCAATGCCTACGTGATGGGCAGGCTGACGGATGCGGGCATACCGACGCACTTCGTCCGCGTGCTGAACGAGCGCGAGTCGCTCGTCAGGGCTATGAGGATGATCCCCGTCGAATGCGTCGTGCGCAATGTATGCGCGGGCTCGATGGCCAAGCGGTACGGGATCGCCGAGGGATTGAAGCTCCCCGAGCCGATCTTCGAGTTCTTCTACAAGAGCGATGAACTGCACGACCCGCTGTGCAACGACGATCACGTCCGCGTCCTGGGCTGGGCCACGGCGGACGACATCGTGCAGATGCGGAAGCTGACCCACGCGGTCAACGCATTGCTGAAACCGATGTTCGCGAACGGCGGCATGGACCTCGTCGACTACAAGCTGGAGTTCGGCCACTCGCATGACGATCCGCGCGGACCGCTGATGCTGGGCGACGAGTTCACGCCCGACGGCTGCCGGCTGTGGGACGCGAAGACTGGCGAGAAGCTCGACAAGGACCGCTTCCGTCGCGATCTTGGCGGCGTGATCGAGCACTATCGCGAAGTGGCGCGGCGCATCGGCGCGCCATTGTAGGCGTTAGCGCATGGTGGTCCGCCCGGGCGAGTGCGGAGGCGGACTCATGGTGAGGCACGCGTCCGCACCCGCACTCGCCCGGGCGCACCGAGACACCCGCTCCGACCGGCAGCGGTGCACGTATCGCGGCGCTGGGGCAAGGGCTCGCACGCGCATGCTTCATCATAAGCGTGCGGCCCCTTGCCCCAGCGCCACGTTTTCGAACGGCAATCACTCCGCCACGTAGCGCCAGGGATCGTTGGTGCTCGCGCGTTGCCAGACGGTGAAGAAGGGAAACACGGTCGGCGCCTTCGGGTCCGTGGCCGGGGCGGTCTCGCGGATCAGCCCGATCGTGACGCCGAGGTCGCCGCTCGTGGCGACGATCGTTCGGTCGGGCGCCCAGACGAGGGTACTCGCCTCCGACGGCTTCCCCCCGGAAACGGTCAGGCCGATCGCCTCCGAGCCGACCACGAACGCCGCGTCGTCGGCGCCCCCCATGTTGACGGCGTCCGGCCGGCCGTAACGCGCAAAGGCCACGCCAAGCCCGACGATCTTCGCCTCGGCCGAGAACGCACGCTCGGTCGCGTCGAGACTCGCCCGGTAGCGCTCGATCGCGGCCGCGTCGGTCGACGGCGCGATCCGCGCGGGCGGCAACGAAGGCGCGACCGCCGCGAGCGAGACGTCGCCCGGGGGACGCGGCCGGCGCTTGTAGGCGGCGACACGCCAGCCTTCCGGTCGCTGAATCCAGTACGCGAGGTACTTGAGGGGCACGGCCGTGCCGTCCGCCTTCCAGAGCGTCATGTAGCCCCACGTGTAGCCCTGCTGTCCATCCGCCGACACGCCGCCGCGCACGGCGACCCACTCGACGCGGGACCGCAGGTTGTCGGGATTCGCCCGAAGCGCCTCGACGGCTTCGCTCGCGCTCAACGCGAACCTGCCACCCGGGATCGGCATCGCAACGTCCGGCGCGAACATCGCCGACAGGCCGGAGACGAGGTCGGTCTTTGCGCTTGCCGCGGAAAATGCCCGGTCGGCTGCCAAGAGCTCCTCGACGATCATGCGTGGCGAGCCCCCGGCGGATGATGCCGGCCCGGGCGGCGGCGAGGCGCAGGCCCCGCACAGGAGCGCCACGACAAGGCCAACGGTGATTCGGCGTGCGCGTCGCATCTCGGCGTGTTCCATGGCGATGGGGTCGCCCGACCGGCGTCACCCGGCAGCGATCGCGGCAAGCTTCCCGATCGCCGCATTATCCGCCCGTTCCGGCCGGCCTTCGTTCATCGCAGCCGCTGCATCACGCGCGCGGCCGCCGCGAGCGCCGCACCGACCACCTGGTCCATGTCGTAATAGCGATACTGCGCAAGGCGCCCGATGAACGTCACATCGGGACACGCATCGGCCTTCTTCTTGTACTGCCGGTACAGCGCCTCGTTGTCGGCGCACGGGATCGGGTAGTACGGTTCGCCGGTCGACGTCGGGTATTCGCGAACGATCGAGGTCCCGTCGTGCACCTGACCGGTGAGGTGCTTGAACTCGCTGACCCGCGTGTGCTCACCGTCGTTCGGGTAGTTCACCGTGGCGACCTGCTGATATACGGAAACGTCCGGCAGGTGCTCGTGCCGAAACTCGACCGACCGGTACGGAAGCCGGCCGTAACAGTGGCCGAAGTAGGCGTCGATCGGTCCGGTGTAGATGAGGTGCCGATGCGGCACCGCGATGTGGACGGACTCGAAATCGACTCCGGTCTCGAAACTGATGAGCGGGTGATCGAGCATCCGGCGGAACATCGCCGTGTAGCCGTCGGCAGGCATGCATTGATGGGTGTCGGTGAAATAGCGGTCGTCGTCGTTGGTGCGCACCGGAACGCGCGCGGCGACGCTTGCGGCAAGCGCCGACAGTTCGAGTCCCCATTGCTTGCGTGTGTAGCCGCGGAAGAATTTCTCGCACAGGTCGCGTCCCACGCTGCCGAGGACGACGTCCTCGCTGGTCCTGATCTCGGCGCGGGGCTCGCGCACGCTCGCGAGAAAATCGGCGACGCCCCGCTCGTCGAGGTCGAGTCCGTACAACCGGTTGATCGTCGTCCGGTTGATCGGTATGGGCAGCAGCTGGTCGCCGACCTTGGCGAGCACACGGTGCTCGTACGGGCGCCAACCGGTGAATCTCGACAGAAAGGCTTTGATACGGTCGGCGTTGGTGTGGAAGATGTGGGGGCCGTACGGATGCACGAGGACGCCGTGCGCATCGTGGGCGTCGTAGGCGTTCCCGCCGATGTGACTGCGCCTTTCCACGAGGTGAACGCGGTAACCGGCGTCGGCGAGCGCACGTGCCGAGGTCACGCCGGCAAACCCCATTCCCACGACGAGTGCGTCGCAGGGCATCAGGTGATCCGTTCCGCGGGTCTGTCCCGGGACGGGTCCGGAGCGATACCGCGCACGGTGATAAGATTGGGCGGCTTGCGTTCGGTCCGAGGGAGGCCACCGTGGCATATGAGCTTGCGCACAGCTGGGTCCAGGAAGCTTCGCCGGCGCAGCGCCGACGCGCGCAGCCCATCCCCCCGCAACCGGACCTGGTCGACGGATTCATGAAGCGCTCCCAGGCAATCGTGTCGCGTCACGATGCGCAGACCCTCGAAGACGTGCTGGCTCTGCGGCGCAAGTATGCCGCACCGCTTCTGGGCCGCGTGAGCCCGTGGAGTGTCGTCGAGGCGCTTGGCCGATGCATCGACCCGACGGACCGGCGCCTTCTCTGTGCAAGCCAGCACCTGCATGTGCTGCAGATCATTGATGCCATGGAAGGCGAGGGGACGGCAAGCGACGAGATGGTCCTCGCGGCGCTGGTGCACGATCTCGGCAAAGTACTCCTCCTCACGGACGAGGCGCCCGAGAACGTCGTCTGCATGAACAGGCCGGTCCGCGTCTGCGGTCCCGGCGAGGGACTCGACAATTGTGTCTTCCAATGGAACCACGACGAATTCGCGTATTCCCGTCTGAAGGACCACCTGCCGGACGGCCTCGCGTGGCTGGTGCGCTACCACAGCATACTTCCCGCGACCTGCGAACAGTACATGGATGCGCGTGATCGGGATCATTACGAGCGCTACCTGAAGCCGTTTTCCCGCTATGACCACGGGACGAAGTCCCCCGTCTACCTTCCGCAGCGGCGGCTCGACGACTATCGGCCGATCGTCGAACGGGCCTTGCCTGCGTTCATCGCATTCTGAACGGGACCAGTCGCTGCGGCGGTTTCACTGCCGCCATTTGACCTCGAGACCCTCATGGACCGGGCGGGGCGGCGACGCGGCGTTGCCCGGCGATTCGCGCTGCCGGGCGAGGCAAAAGGCGGCGAAGGCGGCCCGGTCGCGCGCAAGGAGCTCCCGCATCCGTGCCGCGCCGTCCGCGTCCTCGGCGTCGAGAAGATTTCCCTCGTCGTCGATCGCCGCGTACACGCGTGGCCGCATGTCGAGCGGAATGCCGAACTTTCGCTTCAGCTCCTCGAGCTCGGCGCGCGGCGTGACGCCGGCGTCACGCAGCTTGTCGTACGCCGGACCGCCCACCGGTCGCGTGTGCGTGACCTGCACTTCGTCGACGACGCCGCAGCGCCGCGGTTTCTCCGGCAGAAGCCGCGGCCACAGCCAGGAGAGCCCCCATCCGCTCAGGTTCTCGGTGAACGTCGGAACGCACGTTTCGAGAAACGGGCGGTGGAAGCAGGGGGCCATGATCTCGACGATGTTGGTGAGCCGTACGCGGAAGCTCGGATTCCGGATCGTGACGAAATAGGAATAGAAGCTCGTCCAGGAGAGGGCCGGCTGCGCCAGCGCAAGGTCCAACCGCGCCATGATCTCGAACAGTCCGTCGATGGCAGACTGCTCGGCCGCGAGGTCGTCATCGGGGAGCCAGACGTACTCGTAGTGCCTCCAGAAATCCTGGCGCGTCAACAGGGTGTGAAGCCCGCCGTATTTCTGTCCGCGATCGTCGATGCGGATCTCCCCGGCACTGCGGAAGCGATCCGGATCCTTGCCGAAATAGCTGACCACGAGATCCCACGTGCGGGTCGTGAGGTCGCTGGTCCATTGCGGGTGCAGCGATTGATCGCCTGCGCGAACGACGACCAGGAAGCGCTTTGGCGTGCTCACGAATGGGCGCGCTGACGCAATGCCGGCCCACGCGCGCCCGCCTTCGACCCAGGGTCCGGTCCCGGATTTCCGACCCGACCCGGCACGGGACCCGGTTTCATCAGAGGCCGAGAACCGTCGGGCCGATTCCGGGCTCCGCGCTCGCCCAGATCGCTTCGAACCGCTCGACGAGCGGCTTCGCGTCGTCCGGCTCCTCGATCCCGAATGCGGCGCGGGGCTGCGCGGCGTGAAACCGGTGCAGGAAATGCCGGTTGTCGACGATCACGAGCGGGTCCATCGCGTGCTTCGCGTCCTCGCCGGTCCGGCGGACCGTCATCGCGTGGCCGTAATATTTCAGCAGGCTCGTCAGGCGCGGGCACGATCGCGCGATCCAGCCGACGTCGTGGACGACGATGTCGACCCGGGCGGTCCGATGGGTCCGCAGGAACGCGGCGATGTTTTCCGCGCGCACTGCGGAGTTCCACCCCATCTCGGAAAGATCGACGTCGAACACGCAGATCGAGTGCCGCGCAAGCCCGATCAGCGTGTCGATCGCTTCGACTTGCGCCGCGATCGTGTCGAGCAGTTCGTGCCGCGACGCTGGCGGAGCTGGCGGCGTGGTGTCAGGCGGTGCCGGTGTGGAGGTAGCCATTGCGATACCAGTCGTAGAGGAGGGTGGAGGCGTTCGACGGCACGCGGCCTGCGGCGCGCGGCATGAGCGCCCTCGTGTTGGCCAGTTGCTTCAGCGTTTCGCCACCGCTCGTCGGCCAGGGCAAGGCGGTGCCGTTGATGAAGAGGTGCGTCGCGTCGTAGAGCAGTTGCGTGCGGATGTCGAGGAGGAGGCCCTGCTTCGACGCGCGGGCGCCAAACGTGGTCCGCGGCAACGGAGCGTCGGGCGGGTCGAAGACGACGTTGGGCTTCGGTTCGGACAGCCAGCACCCAAGGAAGCGGGCGATCGTCGTGCGATCCCAGCAGACGCGTCTCAGCATCCGTTCGCAGTGCCGCCGCATCGCACCGCCGATCTCCGCCGGAGCCTCCACCGGTGCCAGGTCGGGGTCGGCGTAGCGTCCCGGCAGGTCGATCTCGTCGCGGAGGAAATCGAGAAACGCGACGGCGAGGTCGGTTGCGCTCGCGGCGCGAAATCCTATGGAGTAGGTCGTGCATGCGTCGAGCGCGACACCGTCGTGCGCGTAGTGCGGCGGCAGGTAGAGCATGTCGCCGGGTCCCACCACCTCGGAGCGCTCAGGTGCAAAGCGCCGGAGAATCTTCAGCGGTAGCGCCCGCTTCAGGGCGAGGTCGTCCTGGCGACCAAACCGCCAGCGGCGGCGCCCGAAGCCCTGCAGCAGGAACACATCGTACGAGTCGACGTGCGGCCCGACGCCGCCGCCGGGCGCCGCGTAGCTCACCATCAGGTCGTCCAGGCGCGCATACGGCAGGAACGCGAAGCGCCGCAGCAGCGCATCGCCCTGCGGGCTCACCAGATTTGCGCCCTGCACCAGCAGCGTCCAGTTGCGCTCGGGCAGCGCTTTGAGGTCGGCGCGACGGAACGGGCCCTGCCGAAGCGACCAGCGCGCGCCGTCGCGAACCACGAGGCGCGATTCGACGTCGTCGCGTCGGGCGAGCGCGAAGAGGTCGGCGGCGCCGAAGGGTCCCGTGAAGCCCGCGATCGCGAGGCGGACGAGCAGCGCCTCCTTCTGCCAGCAGCGACGCAGAAAGGCTGCCGGGGACAAGCCGCCCAGGAGCTCGCCATGTGCGTCGGGCGTGATCGGTTCGGTGCGGGCTGTCCGGCCGGCCATCGCTCGATTATAGCGATGCGTCGCCGGCGGGCTGCGCTACAATGCCGCGAAAATGCCGCGGTCGGCATCCGCGCAGTTGCGTTCGCGCGCCCGCCGCATCCGCCCGCCCATCCTGCCGATTGCCCCGGACCGCCGATGAACATACTTGCCAATACCGTCGTCACTCTCACCTTCGAGTTGTTCGATGCCGACGGCGTGCTGCTCGAGTCCACGGACGAGCCGATCACCTACATCCACGGCGGACATTCGGGGATGCTGCCCAAACTCGAGGAGGCGCTCAACCTCAAGAAGGCGGGCGATGCCGTGTCCGTGGACGTCGAGCCCGTCGACGGATTCGGCGACTACGATCCCGAGCTCGTCAAGCTCGAGCCCGCCGACCGGCTGCCGCCCGAGGTCGCGGTCGGCATGCAGTTCGAGGCTTACACGAATCCCGGCGACGAGCAGGGCAGCGGCGTCGTGTTCACCGTCACCGATATCGCGGACGGCAAGGCGGTGCTCGACGGCAACCATCCCTGGGCCGGCAAGCGCCTGCGCTTCGAATGCCAGATCCTCGACGTGCGGCCGGCGACCGCCGAGGAGGTGGAGCACGGGCACGTCCACGGCGCCGGCGGACATCATCATTGACCGCGCCTGCCGTTAGCGGGCGGCCGCGGCGGAAGTCACCGCCGCAATAGCTTCCGGAGCTCGTAGAGCGCTGCCAGCGCGTCGCGCGGGGTCATCGCATCG
The DNA here is from genome assembly GCA_963833295.1 of uncultured beta proteobacterium. Taxonomy (GTDB): domain Bacteria; phylum Pseudomonadota; class Gammaproteobacteria; order Burkholderiales; family Casimicrobiaceae; genus CAIWHR01. Next base: position 51,095 of record CAWHXL010000004.1, read on the forward strand.
GGGTCGAGGAGGGCGAGCTGCGCGGCGATTGCGCCCGCTTCCGGCGCCGATTCCGGCACTCCGGACTCGCCCGGCGCCACGTCGCCGGCGCCGACGCCCAGCGGTGCGAACAGATCCGCCTGCGGCGTGCCCGCTGCGCTGAACTTGTCGAGCCGGGCGAGGTAGTCCCGGGCGCGCCGGATCACTGCGGATGGAACGCCGGCGAGCTTCGCCACCTGCAGACCGTAGCTGCGATTCGCCGGGCCGTCCTCGGCCGCGTGCAGAAAGACGATGCCGTCGGCGTGCTCGACCGCATCGAAATGCAGGTTGGCGCAGCCGTCGATCTCGGCTGGCAGCGCGGTGAGCTCGAAATAGTGCGTCGCGAACAGCGCGAGGCTGCGGTTCTTCTCCGCGAGCTGACCGCGCGATCGCCCACGCGAGCGCCAGGCCGTCGAACGTCGACGTCCCGCGGCCGATTTCGTCGATCAGCACGAGGCTCTGCGGCGTCGCACGGTGCAGGATCGCCGCGGCTTCGGTCATCTCCACCATGAACGTCGAGCGTCCGCCGGCGAGATCGTCGGAGGACGCCGATCCGCGTGTGGATCGCGTCGAGCGGGCCCGATGTCGCGCGCTCTGCGCGGGCACGAACGAGCCGCAGTACGCGAGCAGCGCGATCACCGCGGCCTGGCGCATGTACGTCGACTTGCCGCCCATGTTCGGTCCGGTGACGATCAGGAGCCGGCGGTCGGGCGCGAGGTCGAGGTCGTTCGGAATGAACGACGTCGACCTGCCGCTCGACGACCGGATGCCGGCCGCCGCGGATCGCGAGCCCCGGCGCGGCGACGAACGTCGGGCCGCGACAAGGTCGAGCGCCTCGGCACGCTCGGCGAGGGTCGCCAGCACGTCGAGCGTGGCCAGCGCCGCGCCTGCCCCTTGCAGCGCAGGTATGGCCGCCGCGAGCTCGGCGAGCAGCCCCTCGTAGAGCAGCTTCTCGCGGGCGAGCGCGCGCTCCTGCGCCGATAGCGCGCGATCCTCGAACGCCTTCAGCTCGGGCGTGATGTAGCGCTCGGCATTCTTGAGCGTCTGCCGGCGCCGGTAGTCGTCGGGGATCTTCTGCGGCATGCGCGTGCGTGACCTCGATGTAGAAGCCGTGGACGCGGTTGTACTCGACCTTGAGATTGGCGATGCCGGTGCGCGCGCGTTCGCGCGCCTCGAGCGCGACCAGGAACTCGCCGCAGTGATCGTCGATCGCGCGGAGCTCGTCCAGCTCCGCGTCGAAGCCCGTCGCGATCACGCCGCCGTCGCGGATCTGCGCCGCCGGTTCGGGGGCGATCGCGCGCGCGAGCAGCGCGCGCCACTGCGGGTCGACGTCGAGGTCGGCGGCGAGCGTGGCGACGCAGCGGCGCCGCGCTGGTCCGCAGCGCATCGATGATCGCCGGCAAGCGTGCCAGCGTGTCGCGCAGACCGGCGAGATCGCGCGGCCGCGCCGAAGCGAGCGCGACGCGCGCGGCGATCCGCTCGACGTCGGCCGTGCGCGCGAGCTCCTGGCGCCAGCGACGCGCGCGCCGCCGGCGCCTCGACCCAATCGGCGATGGCCGACGTGCCGTGCCGCGGCGCCGCTCCTGCGCGCGCAGCGGATGCGCGAGCCACTGCCGCAGCAGGCGGCTTCCGGCGGCCGTGCTGCACGCGTCGAGCAGCGAAAAGAGCGTCGGCGCCGGCTCGCCGCGCAGCGTTTCCGTGATCTCGAGGTTGCGCCGCGTCGCGGCGTCGAGTGCGAGGTACTCGCTCGCGCGGTCTCGACGGCGAGCGCTGCGCACGTGCGCGAGCGCCGACTGCTGCGTCGCCGCGGCGTAGCCGAAGAGCGCGCCCGCGGCTCCGATCGCGAGGTCGCGATCCTCGACGCCGAACGCGGCGAGGTCGCGCGTGCCGAAGTGCTTCGCGAGCGCGCGCACGGCCGCCGCGGTGTCGAATTGCCACGCGGCGAGCGCGCGCGTCGGCACGCCGCCGTCGCACATCGGCGACGGGACGCCGTCCGGGACCAGCAGTTCGGCGACGTCGAGCCGTTCGAGCGCCGCGGTGGCGTCGGCGGCGGGCACTTCGGCCAGCGTGAACTGCCCCGACGCGAGATTGAGCCAGGCGATGCCGGTCCGGTGCTTTCCGGGGTTCACGGCGACGAGCAGGCTGTCGCGCTTCGCGTCGAGCAGGTCGGCGTCGGTCACCGTGCCCGGCGTGACGACGCGCAGCACCTTGCGCTCGACCGGACCCTTGCTCGTCGCAGGATCGCCGATCTGCTCGCAGATCGCGACCGATTCGCCGAGCTTCATCAGCTTCGCGAGGTAGCCGGCGACGGCGTGGTACGGCACGCCGGCCATCGGAATCGGCGCGCCCGCCGATTGCCCGCGCGCGGTCAGCGTGATGTCGAGCAGGCGCGATGCGCGCTGCGCGTCCTCGTAGAAGAGCTCGTAGAAGTCGCCCATCCGGTAGAACAGGAGCTTGTCCGGATGCTCCGCCTTGGCGCGGAAGTACTGCTGCATCATCGGCGTGTGGCCGGATGCGGTGCGGTGGCGGAGGTGACGGAGGCTTGCACCGGGCGATTATAAGGGGTGGCCTCGCGGCCACCGCGGATGGCGCGCACGGCGACGCTGCGGCACAATGCGCCGACAGGGCAATTCCACCGACGATGAACTCGCTACGGCTCGTTCCCGGACAGCTTGCGCTCGCCGACCTCCGCAACCTCTGGGCCGAGCCGATGGCGGTTGCCGTCGATCCCTCGGCGAAGGCGGTCGTCGACGCGGCCGCGCGGACCGTCGAGCGCGTGATCGCGTCGGGGCGGACCGTCTACGGCGTCAACACCGGCTTCGGCCTGCTCGCGCGCACGCGCATCGACGACGCGCGGCTCGCCGAGCTGCAGCGCGCGCTCGTGCTCTCGCACTCCGCCGGCACCGGAGCGCTGCTCGACGACGCCGTCGTGCGGCTCGTCATCGCGCTCAAGGCCGCGTCGCTCGCGCGCGGCCATTCCGGCGTGCGCTGGAGCGTGATCGAGGCGCTCGTCGCGCTCGCCAACGCGGGCATCGTGCCGTGCATTCCGGCGCAGGGATCGGTCGGCGCGTCCGGCGATCTCGCGCCGCTCGCGCACCTTCGCTGCCGTGCTGATCGGCGAAGGCGAGGCGCGCGTCGACGGCCGCGTCATGCCGGCGCGCGAGGCGCTCGCGCGCGCGCGGCCTGCGCGCCGGTGACGCTGGCGCCGAAGGAAGGCCTCGCGCTCCTCAACGGCACGCAGGTCTCGACGGCGCTGGCGCTCGCCGGACTGTTCGCCGCCGAGCGCGCGCATCGCCGCCGCGTTCGTCGCCGGCGCGCTGACGGTCGACGCGTGCCTCGGCAGCGACACGCCGTTCGATGCGCGCATCCAGGCGGTGCGCGGCCATCGCGGGCAGGCGGACGCCGCCGCGATCTACCGCGCGCTGCTCGCCGGCAGCGCGATCCGCGCGTCGCACAAGGATTGCCCGCGCGTGCAGGATCCGTACAGCCTGCGCTGCCAGCCGCAGGTGATGGGCGCGTGCCTCGACCAGATGCGGCACGCGGCCGGCGATGCTGCTCACCGAAGCCAACGCGGTCTCCGACAATCCGCTGGTGTTCGCGGACGACCGGCGAGATGCTCTCGGGCGGCAACTTCCACGCCGAGCCGGTCGCGTTCGCCGCCGACAATCTCGCGCTCGCGATCGCCGAGATCGGCGCGCTGTCCGAGCGGCGCATCGCGCTGCTGATGGACACGAACCTGTCCGGGCTGCCGCCGTTCCTGGTCGAGGACGGCGGCGTCAATTCCGGCTTCATGATCGCGCAGGTGACGGCGGCCGCGCTCGCCTCCGAGAACAAGTCGCTCGCGCATCCGGCGTCGGTCGATTCGCTGCCGACGTCCGCCAACCAGGAGGACCACGTCAGCATGGCGACGTTCGCCGCGCGCCGGCTGGCGCCGATGGCCGCGAACACGGCGCGCATCGTCGCGATCGAGCTGCTCGCCGCCGCGCAGGGCGTCGACTTGCGCAAGCCGCTGGCGACGTCGCCGCCGCTCGCGGCGGCGCATCGCGATGATCCGCGCCGACGTCGCGTTCTGGGACCGCGATCGCGCGTTCGCGCCCGACCTCGAGGCGATCCGCGATGCGCGTCGAGCGCGGCGACTTCGTCGCGTTCGCTCCGCTCTAGCTCGCATTCGCCATCCGCAGGAGATCCGCCATGCACCGCGACGATCCGACCCAACTCGCCGCCCGAGCGCCGGCACGCGCTACGCCGACCGCGTGATTCGCGCGCCGCGCGGCACCGAGCGCACCGCGAAGAGCTGGCTCACCGAGGCGCCGCTGCGGATGCTCATGAACAACCTCGATCCCGAGGTCGCCGAGAATCCGAAGGAGCTCGTCGTCTACGGCGGCATCGGCCGCGCCGCGCGCAACTGGGAGTGCTTCGACGCGATCGTCGCCGCGCTGCGCGAGCTCGAGCGACGACGAGTCGCTGCTGATCCAGTCGGGCAAGCCGGTCGGCGTGTTCAAGACGCATCCCGACGCGCCGCGCGTGCTGATCGCCAACTCCAACCTCGTGCCGAAGTGGGCGACGTGGGAGCACTTCAACGAGCTCGACCGCAAGGGCCTCATGATGTTCGGCCAGATGACGGCCGGCTCGTGGATCTACATCGGCAGCCAGGGCATCGTGCAGGGCACGTACGAGACGTTCGCCGAGGCCGGCCGCCAGCATTGCGGCGGCGAGCTCGCCGACAAGTGGATCCTGACCGCCGGGCCTGGGCGGCATGGGCGGCGCGCAGCCGCTCGCGGCGACGATGGCCGGCGCGTCGATGCTCGCCGATCGAATGCCAGCGAGCCGCGATCGAGATGCGCCTGGCGACGCGCTACCTCGACCGGCAGGCGAGCGACCTCGACGACGCGCTCGCGATGCTGCGCGACGCGTGCGCGCGGCGCGCAGCCGGTCTCGGTCGGCCTGCTCGGCAACGCCGCCGAGATCCTGCCCGAGCTCGTGCGGCGCGGCGTGCGTCCGCGACATGGTGACCGACCAGACGTCCGCGCACGATCTCGTCTACGGCTACCTGCCCGCCGGCTGGACGCGTCGAGCGCTGGCGCGCCGCGCAGGCCGATCCCGCGCAGCACGCGGCGCTCGTCGCCGCGGCGAAGCAATCGATCATCGCGCACGTCGACGCGATGCTCGCGTTCCACGCGCAGGGCGTCCCGACGTTCGACTACGGCAACAACATCCGGCAGGTCGCGTACGACGAAGGCGTCGCCGACGCGTTCGCGTTTCCGGGCTTCGTGCCCGCCTACATCCGCCCGCTGTTCTGCGAAGGCAAGGGGCCGTTCCGCTGGGTCGCGCTGTCGGGCGATCCGGAGGACATCTACCGGACCGATCGCAAGGTCAAGGAGCTCTTCCCCGGACAACGCGCACCTGCATCGCTGGCTCGACATGGCGCGCGAGCGCATCGCGTTCCAGGGCCTGCCCGCGCGCATCTGCTGGCTGGGTCTCGGCGAGCGGCATCTCGCCGGCCTCGCGTTCAACGAGATGGTGAAGACGCGGCGAGCTGAAGGCGCCGATCGTCATCGGCCGCGATCATCTCGACACCGGCAGCGTCGCGAGTCCCAATCGCGAGACCGAAGCGATGGCCGACGGCTCCGACGCGGTGTCCGACTGGCCGCTGCTGAACGCGCTGCTCAACACCGCGGGCGGCGCGACGTGGGTGTCGTTCCACCACGGCGGCGGCGTCGGCATGGGCTACTCGCAGCACGCGGGCGTGGTCATCGTCTGCGACGGCACCGACGCTGCGGCGAAGCGCATCGCGCGCGTGCTGTGGAACGACCCGGCGACCGGCGTGATGCGCCACGCCGACGCGGGCTACGCGAAGGCGATCGAGGTGGCGAAGGCGAAGGGGCTCAACCTGCCGATGCTGAACCGGTAGCGCCGTCGGTTGCCTGGACGGCCGATAGAGACGCGCGCCCGTCGGAATCGGCGAGCCGCGGCAACCGGTGCACCCCCTTGGGCTCATAGCCGAGCTCGCCGGCAAGCCCGAGCGCGTCCGCGGCGGTGTACAGCGTCGCAAGCCACATTTCGGTGCCCTGCAGTCCCGGCGGTCCGCCGGCCGCGAACGCGAACCCCTGCCCATCCACCCAGCGCCCGATGATCGCCGGGATTTGCGCCGCCATGAACTGCAGCGCGTCGTCGCGACGATGGTCGCTACGCTGCCGCAGCAACCAGAGCGGATGGATCACGTCGAGCAGATTGCAGGCGTTGACGTTGCGCGCGACGAATCCATCGTTCTGTCGGATGTGCGCCAGTATCGTGTCCAGCGCGGCCTCCGGATGCGGAACCGGGCGTGCGAACTGCGCGTACGTTCCGCGCGTCAACCGGTAGAAGCCGTTGACCGGCTGCAGCCAGCCCTCCTTCGTGGTGCTCTCGCCCCACAGGCCGGTGTGGGCGCGACAGTTCCCATCCAGCCAGTCGAAAAGCGGCGCCACCGGACCGGCAAGGCCGAAGTGCCGCTGATTGAGCCACAGCGCGGTGCCGATCGCGTCGATCCAGCTGCCCGCGAGCCACGCATTGCGTTGCCACGGCAGCGCGGCCAGCGTCTGCTGCAGCGCTTCCGGCGGGAACTCGTGGACGGTCCTCACCGGATGCGGGAAATGCGCGCCGAGGCAGCCGAGCGCATATCCGGTCGAGAGGATCATGTACACGCCTTCGGTGTCGCGAAGCGCATCCAGGCCAGTGGGCGGCGGCGGCTGCAGCGGGTCGAACGGCATACCGTCGACGGGGTTCTGGTAGGACTGCAGGCGCCGCACGAGCTCGCCCTTCGCCTGCACCGGAACCACCGCGCCGAACGCCGCGGCGATCTCGATGGCGTCGTTCAGCGCGCGCACTCGGCGCGATGGCCGGCCCGGGACGTCGACGTATCCGGGACCGTCGGCAAACGCGACCTCGGAGCGTTGCAGGATCGCCGGCCATTGCGCGGCGGCCCGGCGCCCGAACGCGGCCAGCGAATGTGCGAGCGCCGATTCGGCTACTGTCGGTGCGGCCGGCGCGCGAGGCGCCTCGGCGGCATTCATCGGTGTGCCGTGACGGCGGTCCCGAAGCACGCGGGCGGGATTGCCGCCGGCGATCGCCCACTCCGGAACGTCCTTGGTCACCACGGCGCCCGCGGCGATGATGCTGTGGCTGCCGATCCGCACGCCGTCGACGACGACCGCGTTACCTCCGATCCAGACGTCGTCGCCGATCGCGATGCCGTCGGAGGAGATCCCCTGTTGCCACATCGGCCGCGCGAGGTCGTCGTGCCGGTGGTTGAATCCCAGCACGCTCGCGTGCGAGCCGATGCGCACGTCGTCGCCGATCGTGACGTTGCCCCGGACCACCGCATACGGATTGATCGTGCAGTTGCGACCCGTCGTCAGGTGACCGGTGACGTAGGCAAACCCGGCGATGTAGCTGTTGTCGCCGAGCGTCACTCGTTCCGGCAGAAAACCGGCGAGCTGCGACACGTAGCAGCGCTCCGCCAGCGTCACGAGTCCGGATTTCACCAGCGCGTCGTGGAACTGCTGCTGGGCGCCCTTCTCGTCGGCAGTGGCGTCTCTCCAGAATCGCCACGGACAGAACGCGAAGCGGTTGGACATTCGGAATCCGATCGATAGACGCGGCAACGGTCATTCTTGCACGTTCACGCCCGAGCCGGGCCGCACTCCGTCAGCCGTGCGAGGTCGGCGCGCGGCCCGCCCCGGGTGGCACCCTCGCAGCGGCGAGCCTGCGTGCGAGCCCCTCGACGGCCGACAGCACGAGCGGGAGCGGATCCGCGGCAGAGGCGGACGTGTAGCGCAGCTCGATGTCGGCGAGGAACGGGTCGTCGACGGTAGCGATTTCCTCGGCGGCAAAGTTCCCGGCCTGCGCGTGGTGTCCGGCGACGTGACTGGTCAGCATGTGTGCCGGCGTCAGGCGGGCACCCCGGCGAATGGCGTCCCACGCGTGCCAGATGCTCGAGCCGGGCGGATAGTCGCGGCCGGCGGCGACCCGGGCAAGGCGCTTGATCGCGACCTTCACGACGAACTGCGCTTCGCTGCGCACCGGCAGGTGGCACACCTCGATCGCGCTCTCCGGCAGATTGACGTGGCGCATCGGTGGCGACGTGCGAACGTTGTTGCCGAGGACCACGCCGTGGTTGCCCATCGTGAGGTTCGCCGACGGATCGGCGGCGAAGTCGCGCGTCAGCAGGACCTTGTGACCGAGATCCGTCGGGTGGTCGGGCTCGACGACGAGCCGGCGCGCGGACCGAATGAGCGTGACGATGTCGGGTTGGACGCGATCGAGCGGGGGCACGTAGGTCGGCCACGCGACGCGACCACAGCATCCCGAGGGAATCGTCGCAATGGCGCGCTCGAGCAGGGCGCGCGAGGGCACCTTGAGGAACTCGTCGGCATCGAGCGCGATCACCGCGTCGGCTCCGGCGCGGCCGAACGCCTCGCGCGCTGCGCTCGTCGTGATCTCCGCCTGCAGGTAACCCGGCACATCGATGCGTTTGACCGCGAGCCGCATCGGCTCCGCCGCGAGCGACTTCAGGATGTCGAGCGTCGCGTCGGCGGAGGCGTGGTCGACGACGATGAGGCCGTCCAGGATCGAGAGGTTGTGGCGCACGAAGGCCTCGACGATGTCGGCCTCGTTGCGGACCATGGAGACTCCCCAGATCCTCACGGCGCACCTTTCCCGGGAGGCGGGTCGGCAACGGTTCCCATCACATGCCGCCCGTTGTACGTGCGATGGCCAGGGCGATGCGCTCGCCGAGCGCCAGGATGCGCCCCAGGGCCTGCGGCGGTGTGGCCGGCGTGTAGGCAAGTCGAATGTCGGCGAGAAACGGGTCGTCGACCCAGCGGATGCCCGCGAGAGGGATGGCGCCACCTGTCGGCGCATCGAAATTCGCCGCGATCGCGGTCAATTGCTCCGGCGTGAGCGAGCGACCGGCCTTGATCGCGGCGAGTTCGTCCTGCCATCGGAACGCCGGCTCCGTGCCGGAACCGACGGCGAGCGCGCAGGCGACGTGCAGGACGGCGACCTCGGCGATGAACTGCTCGGCGCTTCGAATCGGGACGTGCGCCACCGCCGCTACGGCACCGGGCATCACGTCGAAACGGCCTGCCGCGCTGCCATCGCTTCCGGCGCGGCGGTTGCGCGAATCGAACGACGAATCGGGCGTTTCCGCCCGCCTCCGATGAACGATGACGCTTCCCGACCCGGCGTCGCCGGTGGCGATCCGGCGCGCGTCGCGCAGACGCTCCAGGATGGGTCCACGCGCATCGAACGCCGGCACGTACGTAGATCGGGGGATCGCGAGAAACGGCATTGGCGCGGCCGCCTCGACTGCCGCGTCGAAGGCCTTCCGCGAAGGCATGTGCAGGAACTCGTCGGCATCCAGCGGAACGCACGCGTCGGCACCGCCGGCGAGGACGCTCTCCAGGTGCCGGGCCGCCGATTCCCTGCTCGCGAAGTCCATCCAGTCCGCGTGCCGCACCTCGATCGGCAGGCCTTCCTTCACGAGGGACGCGAGGATGTCGGGCGTCGCATCGTCGGATTCGTGGTCCACCACCACCAGCGAATCGAGAACGGTGAGGTTGTGGCGAATCGAGGCCTCGAGGATGTCCTCCTCGTTGCGCACCATCGTGAGCGCGGCAACCCGCATGGTTATTGGCGAACGCTCCGCAGCCGGGGCCACTTCCTGAGCCGGACGAAGAAAAACGGGCTGGCGCGCGTGTCGCCAACCCGTCTGTTCATTGGTCGGGGTGAGAGGATTTGAACCTCCGGCCTCTACGTCCCGAACGTAGCGCTCTACCAGGCTAAGCTACACCCCGATGGCCGTTGCCGGCGCTGTCGTCTGCGATGCCCCGCGGCGGGAGAAATGCATGATCGCGGGCTCGCGGCCGAGACCTTTGGCGTGCGCTCTGAAGCAGTACGTGCGTCAATACGTGCGCCGGGCCGCGAAGGACGCTAATTCTAGCAGACTTTCGCGGTACGGCGACAGCGGCAGGTCGCCGCACGCACGCCGCCGCGGATTCGCTCTCGCGGATCGCGTAGCGCGGCGCGTAGTCGAGCGCACCCGGTGCGCTCGAGCACGTCCATCACGTGGCGCGAATTCGGTGAGTCCTTCCCCGGTGATCGCCGCGCGGATCAGCGACGGCGTCGTCGGGGCTGCCCACCGCGATCGCGCGGATCAGCGGGAGCGTCATCTTGCCTTCCGCGAGGTCGTCGCCCGAGATTCTTGCCGATCGCGCTTTGCTCGCCCCGGTAGTCGAGCACGTCGTCGACCAGCTGGAACGACGTGCCGAGGTGCATGCCGTAGCGGGCGAGGGCGGCTTCGCGCTCCGGCGACGCCCCGCCCAGCACCGCGCCGAGTTGCGCGGCGGCCTCGAAGAGCTTCGCCGTCTTGCGCTGGATCACCGTGAGATAGGCGGCCTCGTCGAGATTCGGATTGCCGGAGTTCATGAGCTGCATGACCTCGCCCTCGGCGATCACGTTGGTCGCCTCGGAAAGGATCTCCAGCACGCGCACCGAGCCGACGCCGACCATCAGCTGGAAGGCGCGCGAGTACAGGAAATCACCGACCAGCACCGAAGCGGCGTTGCCGAAGGTCGCATTGGCAGTCGCGTGACCGCGGCGCAGCTTCGACTCGTCGACGACGTCGTCGTGCAGCAGCGTCGCCGTGTGGATCATCTCGACGACCGCCGCCAGCGTGTAGTGCTGTGTCGCCCTCGTATCCGCAGGCGCGCGCGGCCAGCAGCACGAGGGCCGGCCGAAGACGCTTGCCGCCGCCGCCGACGATGTATTCGGCAGATCTGGCGGATCAGCACGACTTCGGAACTCAAGGCGTCGCGCAGCACGCGGTCGACCTTCGCCATTTCGGGGGCGAGCAGCGATTTCAGGAATTCGGAGGTCACGGGCAAGTTGCGCAGCGGCGCCGGTCTGGTCGGACGATCGACTCGCTCGCGCCGGTAGGGCCCGGCACGACGGCGCAACCGACCGGAAATTGTAACCGAGTCCCGGGACGCCTGCCGGCGCGGACGGTCGCTCCGGACGAGCGCGGCAGCGGGAGTCGCCGTTGGCCGTTCGCCGGGCGGCGAGTCGCGGCTTCGCCCCGCAAACGGGAGCCTTTGACAGGAGAGCTCGTAACCGCTTAAAATGTAAGGCTTTCCGCGGTCAGGTGCGGCAAAGCCCGGGAGTTTGCGGACCATGCGGGGTTTGCGGACGACGGCGACACACCATCAAGCGGAGCAACGGCATGTACGCGGTCATAAAAACCGGCGGCAAGCAGTACAAGGTCGCCCCGGGCGAGAAGCTCAAGGTCGAACAGCTGCGCGCGGACGTGGGCGCGGAGGTCGTCCTCGACCAGGTGTTGATGGTCGGCGAAGGCGACAGCATCCGGGTCGGTCAGCCGATGCTCGCCGGCGCCACGGTCAAGGCGACCGTCGTCGCCCACGGGCGCGGCGACAAGGTGCACGATTTTCAAGATGCGCCGGCGCAAGCACTACCAGAAGCACCAGGGCCATCGGCAGAACTACACCGAACTCAAGATCGAAAGCATCGTCGGCTGACGGAGAGCACTCGACCATGGCACACAAGAAAGCGGGCGGCAGTTCGCGGAACGGCCGCGACTCGGAATCGAAGCGCCTCGGCGTCAAGTCGTACGGCGGCGAGCTCATCAACGCCGGCAGCATCATCGTGCGCCAGCGCGGCACGCAGATTCATCCCGGCGTCAACGTCGGGATGGGCAAGGACCACACGCTGTTCGCGCTCGTTCGCGGCAAGGTGACGTTCGCCACCAAGGGCAAGGACAAGAGGAAGTTCGTCAGCATCACGCCCGACGCGGCCTGACGCGCTCGTCGACTGCAGCCGCCTCGCGGGCAGCCGCGCGAAACAAGATCCCGGCCTCGCGCCGGGATTTTTTTGCCGATCGGGGTCACGGGGGGTGCGAAATGGCGCGAGTCCCGGCGGGCGCGTTGGGCTGGCGCCATCGGGCACGAGTTCATCATGGCGCCTCCACTGAACGCGGACCTCACCGCCGCTCGAGCCACCACAGCATCGCCATCGTCATCGCGACGAACACGACCAGCGGGAAGGCCGCCGAGAAGAGCGGCGGCCAGTCGTTGAGGACGCCGAGGTTCGAGAACAGGCGCCCGATCAGGAAGAACGAGAGACCGAGGATCGTGCCGGCGAACATCCGGAATCCGACGCCGCCCTGCCGGCGCTGGAAATACGAGAACGGCAGCGCGACGATCATCATGACCAGCACGGCCACCGGGTAGAACACCTTGTTCCAGAACGCGATCTCGAAGCGCGCCGTCTTCTGCGCGCCGCGTGCCCAGCACGCGCATGTTCTCCCACAGCGTGTTGAGCTCGAGCTTCTCCGGCGCGACCTGGTAGACGGTGAGCAGCGACGGCCGCAGCACGGTTTCCCACGCGTAGTCGTCGACCTGCGTCACGCGCGTTCCGGTCGGCGAAATCTCGGTGGTCTTCACCTCCTTCAGCCGCCATTGGCCGTTGCCGGTGAAGCGTTCCCGACTCGGCATTGCGCACGGTCTTGAGGCGCAGGTCGTTGTCGAACTCGTAGATCCGGACGCCGACGAGCGTGAGATCGGCAAGCACGCTGCGAATGTTGACGAACGTCTGGTCCTGCTTGAACCAGAATCCGGACTGGAACTGCTGGGCGACGACGCGGCTGGTCGTGTCGCCGCGCGCCTGCGCGCGGACCTTCTGCGAGAGGAACGCGGCCTGCGGCGCGACGAATTCGCCGGCGAGGAAGGTGACGATGCGCGAGCGGAATGCCGATCCGGATCAGCGCCCAGCCGACCTGCAGCAGCGACGCGCCGGACGCGCGCATCACCGTGTACTCGGAGCTCGACACGAGCTGCGCCAGCCCGAACAGCGTGCCGATCAGCGTGGCGACCGGAAAGAGCTCGTACATGCGCGACGGCAGCTGCAGCGCGACGAAGAGCAGCGCCGCGGTGATCGTGTAGCCGCCGCGCCCGACGTCGCCCAGCTCGTGGATCAGATCGAAGAACGCGAACAGCATGACGAGCGCGCTGAAGATCAGCAGGATCGACGCGAGCACCTCGCGGCCGATGTAGCGCGTCAGCGTCTTCATGCCGGCGCAGCCTTGGGCGCCCTGCCGCGGCGCAGCAGCGCCGAACAGCGCTGAGCTGGTGTCCGAAGAGCAGCAGCACGACGCCGATCGCGATCGCGTGCGGCAGCACGAGACCCGGCGCGAACCCGAGCTTGTCCTGCGCGATGAAGCTCTGCACGATGTTGAGGCAGTTGCTGTACAGCATGTACATGAACGCGGCCGCCATCAGGTTGAACGAGCGGCCGATCCGCGGATTCACGTAGGCGAGCGGGACCGCGAGCAGCGTCAGCACGAACGCCGAGATCGGCACCGAGAGGCGCCAGAAGAGCTCGGCCCGCTCGACGGGGCCGTCGAGGAGCGATCAGCGTCGCGGTGGGAATCGCCTTCGTCGACGCGGGCAGCGCGCGCAGCTCCGCGGGCTCGATGCGGCGTCCGAGCGAGCCGAACTCGACGATCTGGTAATCGGCGGTGCCGGGCTTGCCCTCGTAGCGGCGCCCGTCGGTCGAGCACGATGAAGCGGTCGCCGTTCGCGGCTCTCCTGAAGCGATCCCCGACCGGGCGACGGTCGTCGAGTCCTTGCCCTCGTCGACCGAGTGCAGGAAGACGTTGCGAATGGTCCCGTCGAAGGTGTTGATGCTCTCGACGAAAACGACCAGGTTGGCGCGGCCGAACTCGCGGAAAAGCCCCGGCGTGAGCAGCGTGATCTCGTCGCGGGACTCGAGCTGACGCTCGTACTCGAGCCGGCGCTGCTCGGCCCACGGCGACAGGTACAGCGAAAGCACGAGGATCGCGGCGAAGAACGGGAGCGGCAAACCACATGATCGGCCGCAGCCACGCGGTGAGCGCTCTGCCCCGAGCTGAACCAGACGATCATCTCGCTGTCGCGGTACCAGCGGGTAAGCGTGAGCAGCACGGTCACGAAGACGGTGACCGAGAGCAGGATATTGAAGTAAAAGAGGGCGTTGAAGCCGAGCAGCGCGAGGATCCCTTCCGGCGCGACGGTACCGCCGGCGGCGCGGCGCCAGCAGCCGCAGCACGAGATTGGTGAACAGGATGGCCATCAGGACGAGGAACAGCCCGATGGCCGTCGCCGTCATCTCGCGGACCAGACTGCGCCGAAAAATCATGACGCGTGCAGAATTTTGACTTTTTCGGGCCGTTTTGCCGATAATGCGATCTATTGCGCGTTACGGCAAAGAAAACCAATAGTGGGAGGCTAGGGCAGCGATGGAATTTACCATAAAAAGCGGCAGCCCCGAGAAGCAGAGGAGCGCGTGCGTCGTCGTCGGCGTTTTCGACAATCGCAAGCTTTCGCTTTCGGCGGAACTGATCGATCGCGCGTCGAACGGCTATATCAGCGAAATCATCCGCCGCGGCGACATGGAGGGCAAGCTCGGCGCGACGCTGCTTTTGCACAATGTGCGCGGCACGCTCGCCGATCGCGTTCTGCTGATCGGGCTCGGCAAGGAGCGGGATTTCCGCGACAAGGAGTTCCGGTCGGCGATGCGCTCGGCGGTCAAGCTGCTGAACGAGACCGGCTCCTACGAGGCCGTCATCTACGTGACCGAGGAAAAGGTCAAGCGCCGCGAGGTGGCCTGGCGGATCGAGCACGCCGTCGTCGTCGCGATGGAGGCGGTCTACCGGTTCGATCAGATGAAGAGCGAGAAGTCCGAGGTGCGCCGGCCGCTGCGCAAGCTCACGCTTTCGGTGCCGCAGCGCTCGGATCTCGTCGCCGGGGAAGCGGCCGCGGCGCGCGGCCTCGCGATCGCGCACGGGATGGACCTCACGCGCGACCTCGGCAACCTGCCGGGCAACATCTGCACGCCGACCTACCTCGGCGAGCGCGCGCTCGAGCTGGCGCGGGAATTCCCCGACATCAAGGTCACCGTGCTCGAGCGCAAGGATATCGAGGAGCTCAAGATGGGCTCGTTCCTGTCGGTCACCCGCGGCAGCGACGAGCCTCCCCGTTTCATCGTCTTCGAGTATCGCGGCAGCGCGCGCAAGCAGACGGCCGGTCGTGCTGGTCGGCAAGGGCATCACGTTCGACACCGGCGGCATCTCGCTCAAGCCCGCGCACCGACATGGACCACATGAAGTTCGACATGTGCGGCGCGGCGAGCGTGTTCGGCACGCTGCGCGCGATTGCCGAGCTCAAGGCGAAGGTCAACGTCATCGGCCTGGTCGCTGCGTGCGAGAACATGCCGTCGGGCCGCGCGACCAAGCCCGGCGACGTCGTGACCAGCATGTCGGGCCAGACGATCGAGGTGCTCAACACCGACGCCGAGGGGCGGCTGATCCTCGCCGACGCGCTGACCTATGCCGAGCGCTACGAGCCGGAAGCCGTCGTGGACATCGCGACGCTCACCGGCGCGATGGTGATCGCGCTGGGGCACGTCGCCTGCGGCGTGTTCAGCAACAGCGACACGCTCGCCCGGGCGCTGATCGGCGCGGGCGACGACGCGTACGACCGCGGCTGGCAGCTGCCGCTCTGGGACGACTATCAGGAGGGGCTCAACAGCAACTTCGCGGATTTCGCCAACGTCGCCGGGCGCGCCGGCGGCAGCATCACGGCGGCGTGCTTCCTGTCGCGGTTCGCGAAGAAGTTCGACTGGGCGCACCTCGACATCGCCGGCGTCGCGTGGAAGGAGGGCAAGGCGAAGGGCGCAACGGGACGGCCGGTGCCGATGCTGACGACGTGGCTACTCTCGCAGGAGCAGGCGTGAGGGCGCGTCCGTCGCCTCGAAGCCGCCATCGATCAGGGGTCGCAACGGGTTGAGGCGCAACTGAGCGACATTTGCGATTCGCGCCAATGACGGTCATCGACTTCTACACGCACTGCGCCGATCGGTTCGAGGTCGCGTCGAAGACTCGTGACGAAGGCGTGGGCCCAGCACGGCAGCGTTCGCGTGCTGACCGACGGCGAGGAAGCGACCACGGCGTTCGGCCGCTTCCTGTGGCTGTGGCCGGCCACCGGCTTCCTGCCGCACTGCCGGCTCGCGAGCCCGCTCGCCGCCGAGACGCCGATCCTCGTCGATCACGGGCATGCAGCATGAAGGTCCCGCGGCCGTCCTCATCAATCTCCATCCGGCGCCGCCGCCGTTCTTCTCGCGGTTCGAGCGGCTGGCCGAGATCGTCGGCGCCGACGACGAGAAGCGCGGCGGCCGGCCGCGATCGCTGGAAGTTCTACAAGGCGCGCGGTTACGAAGTGCGTGCGCACGACCTCTCCGCAAGGTCTTGAGCGATGCCGACGGCACGCGAGCTTCTCGAGCAGGCCGACGCGCTGATGCGGCGCAATCGCGCGGGCCAGGTCGACACGGAGATTCCCGAGCTCACCGAGGCTGATCTCCGATGCCGGTGATCGCACCGGCGCCGCCTTCGGCCGCCGGTCGCGCTCGCCGACATCCCCGAGCTCACCGATGCCGTCGAGGAGATCGAGATCGCGTCGATCGTCGAGATGCCGGACGACGACCTCGAGTCGACGGATGGCCGTCCTCCGACGATGAGGAGCTCGCGCGCCGATGTCGCGGCACTGCCGGACGCAGCGTCCGCGGCGCCGCCGTCGTCGCGCGCGACCGAGCCGATCGGCGGTCGCATCCTCCCGCTCTTCGCGATCGCCGGGCAAGCCGCACGGAGCGCCGCCGCGTGCCCGCGATGCCTGCGCGCAGAGGAGTCCGGCGTCGAGGCCGCGACGCCGGACCGCGATGTCCATGGCTCCGGTGCGTCGAGCTGCCGCTGCGCGACGCGGCGCCTTCGGACGACGGAAGGCATCGGCGCCGAGTCTCGCCGGCCGTGTCCGTCGCCGGCTGGCCGAGGTCGCGTCGCACGGCGTTCCCGCTCGAAGCCGCGCCTGTCGCGCGACGACTGGGCGCGCTGGGAGGCGCTCGCCGAGGAGATCCGGATGCAGGTGCTGCAGCGGATCGACATCTTCACCGATACGCGGCCTGCGCGAGCAGCTCTCCGCTGCAGATGCAGCCGATCGTCGAGCGCGCCAGCGCCGAAATGGTCGCGACGATCAACGCGCAGATCGGCACGCTGCTGCGCGCCTACATCGCCGAGGCGATCGAGCGCGAGATCGAGAAGTGGCGGAAGGGCAACACGTGAGCCTGCAGCGTAGCCCGACCGGCCCATCTGCGGCGGCACTGCGACGATCGGACGACTCGGCCGGCGACCGATCGATTCCGGAGCGACGACAATGATCATTGTCATGGAGAAGGACGCGAGCGACGTCGCGGTCGCGGCTGTCGAGGCGAAGATCCGCGCGAACGGTCTCGACGTCCACGTGTCGCGCGGCACCGAGCGCACGCTGATCGGCGCGATCGGCGACGAGCGCAAGCTCGATCCGGAGATGTTCGACACGATGGAAGGCGTCGAGAAATCGATGCACATCGTGAAGCCGTACAAGCTCGTCGCGCGCGAGTGGCACAAGGCGAACACGGTGATCGACGCCGGCGGAATCCCGATCGGCGGCAAGACGGTGCAGGTGATCGCCGGGCCGTGCTCGGTCGAGACCGACGACCAGATGCACGCCGCCGCGGATGGGCGTGCGGGCAGGCGGGGCGCGGCTGATGCGCGGCGGCGCGTTCAAGCCGCGTACGTCGCCGTACGCGTTCCAGGGAAAGGGCATCGAGGGGCTGAAGCTCCTCAAGGACGCCGCGGCGAGCTGCAAGCTGCCGGTGGTCACCGAGCTCATGGACGTCCGGATGCTCGACTCGTTTCGTCGAGCACGGCGTCGACGTGATCCAGATCGGCACGCGCAACATGCAGAACTTCGACCTGCTGAAGGCGGTCGGCCAGGTGTCGACGCCGGTGATCCTGAAGCGCGGAATGAGCGCGACGATCAGCGAATGGCTGATGGCCGGCGAATACATCGCCGCCGGCGGCAATCACAACATCATCTTCTGCGAGCGCGGCATCCGCACGTTCGAGACCGCGTACCGCAACGTGCTCGACGTGACCGCGATTGCGGTGATGAAGCGCGAGACGCACCTGCCGGTGATCGTCGATCCTTCGCACGCGGGCGGCAAGGCCTGGATGGTGCCTGCGCTGTCGCGCGCGGCGGTCGCCGCCGGGCGCCGACGGCCTGCTGATCGAGATCCATCCGACGCCGAAGGAAGCGTGGTGCGATGCCGACCAGGCGCTGACACCCGCCGAGTTCGGGGCGCTGATGAAAGACCTCGGTGCGCTGGCGCGGGCCGTGGGCCGCGAGTTTTGATCGGCGCCCGCCCAATTCGGCATGGGTATAATCGCTCCACGTCGGCGGATGGAACGGCGCCGGCATTGGCGCCGGGCTTGTCGAGGAGTGATGCCGTGAGACGGTTTGCGCTCTCGTTCGCGCTGTTGGGGATGGCTGCGGCCTTCCCGGTACGGGCCGTCATGCCCTCCGTGCCTCAGGCAGGGCTGCCCAGCGCCATCGACTATGGCGCTACGCTGCTCCCCGAACGCGCCGGGGTCGTGTCGTGGCGCACGCTCGCCCAGGTGACGCCGGTGAAGCAGGGCGACCGGATGGTGCCCGAGTTCTCGAAGGACATCCTCGCGCTCGACAAGCGGGACGTGAAGGTCCAGGGCTTCATCATCCCGCTCGACATGGGCGACCGGCAGACGCGCTTCCTGCTCGCTGCGGTGCCGCCGCACTGCTCGTTCTGCATGCCGGCCGGCCCGGACGCGATCGTCGAGGTGTCGCAGCGCGGTGCCGCAGGAACGAAAGTCGCGCGGACTTGCCGGTCACAGGACACGTCCGCGGAAGTCGTCGATCGGCGGACGCCTGTAAGCTTTCAGGGGCCGGACGCGACCGATGGCGACAACCCGGAGCACGCGATGAACCGACGCCGATTCCTTTCCTCGCACGCTCGCGGGCCTGGCCGGGGCGACCGCGTTCGGCCGTCCGGCGCCCGCCGCGCAGCAGCGAAGGTCGAGAAGGTCGACAAGATCGAGAAGATCACGAAGACGCCCGATGAATGGCGGAAGATCCTCACGCCCACCCAGTTCGCGGTGCTGCGCGAGGAGGGAACCGAGCGGCCGTTCACCAGCCCGCTCAACAACGAGAAGCGCAAGGGCACGTTCGTCTGCGCCGGCTGCGATCTGCCGTTCTTCGACTCGAAGACCAAGTACGACAGCGGCACCGGCTGGCCGAGCTTCTACGACGTCATTCCCGGGCCGCGTCGAAACGATGACCGATCACAAGCTCATCATGGCGCGCACCGAGTATCACTGCGCGCGTTGCGGCGGACATCAGGGCCACGTGTTCGACGACGGACCGAAGCCCACGGGGCTGCGCTACTGCAACAACGGCGTCGCGCTGAAGTTCGTTCCCGCCTGAGTCGCGCCGCGAGCGCGGACGGCGCAAGCCTCCGGCTGCCGTTCGCGAGCACGCGGCGCGCCCGTCGCGACGCTTCGCCCGTCCGCGCGCCGCGTCGGCGGGCGCGGGTGCGTCCGCTATAATTCAACGCTTTTGCACGCGCGCTCGCGACGCGTCGAGCGGCGCTCCCATGGAACTCGCGAAGACCTTCGAACCCCACGCCATCGAGGCGAAGTGGTATCCGGTGTGGGAGTCGCGCGGCTATTTCAAGCCTTCCTACGCGCCGGGCGCGCCGCCGTTCTGCATCCAGGTGCCGCCGCCCAACGTCACCGGCACGTTGCACATGGGGCACGCGTTCCAGCTCACGCTGATGGACGTGCTGATCCGCTGGCACCGGATGCGCGGCGACAACACGCTGTGGCAGCTCGGCACCGACCACGCCGGCATCGCGACGCAGATCGTCGTCGAGAACCAGCTTCGGGCCGAAGGGCGCTCGCGCCACGACCTCGGGCGCGCGCAGTTCATCGAGCGCGTCTGGCGATGGAAGCAGGAGTCGGGCTCGACGATCACGAACCAGATGCGCCGGCTCGGCGCGTCGGGCGACTGGACGCGCGAGCGCTTCACGATGGACGAGGGCATGTCGCGCGCGGTGCTCGAGACGTTCGTCCGGCTCTTCGACGACGGACTCATCTACCGCGGCAAGCGGCTCGTCAACTGGGATCCGAAGCTCGGCACCGCGGTGTCCGATCTCGAGGTCGACAACGAGGAAGAGCAGGGAACGATCTGGGAGATCCGCTATCCGCTCGCCGGCGCGGGCAACGAAGGGCTGCGCGATCTCGTCGTCGCGACGACGCGACCCGAAACGATGCTGGGCGACGTCGCGGTCGCGGTGAATCCCGACGACGAGCGTTACGCGGGCGTCGTCGGGCAAGCGCGTGACGCTGCCGCTCACCGGCCGCACGATCCCGGTGATCGCCGACGAGTACGTCGACAAGGACGTTCGGCACGGGTTGCGTGAAGATCACGCCGGCGCACGACTTCAACGACTGGCAGGTCGCGCAGCGGCACGGCCTCGAATCGCTGATCCGATCCTCAACCTCGACGCGACGATCAACGACAACGCGCCGCCGAAGTACCGCGGGCTCGATCGCTACGCGGCGCGCAAGGCCGTGCTCGCCGATCTGCGCGCGCAGGGACTGCTCGTCAGCGAGAAGCCGCACCGGATGGTCGTGCCGCGCTGCGGCCGCACCGGCGAGATCGTCGAGCCGATGCTGACCGATCAGTGGTTCGTCGCGATGAAGACGCCGGCGCCGGCCACGCATCCGCTCTGGCCGGGCCGGACGATCCAGGATCTGTGCCTCGCCGCGGTCGGCGAGGGTCTCGAAGAGCCCGCGCACCGGCGACACCAACAAGGTCGAGTTCGTCCCCGACCAGTGGCTCGACGACCTATCTGCACTGGATCAACAACATCCAGGACTGGTGCATCTCGCGGCAGCTCTGGTGGGGCCACCGGATCCCCGCGTGGTACGACGAGGCCGGCAACATCTACGTCGCCCGCGACGAGGCCGCGGCGCGCGCGCAGGCGCGGGCGAAGCTCGGCCGCGAGCCGGCGACGTTCGAGCAGGATCCCGACGTCCTCGACACGTGGTTCTCCTCGGCGCTGTGGTGTCACTCGACGCTCGGCTGGCCGGAGGACACGATCGGAGCTGCGGACGTTCCTGCCGTCGTCGGTGCTGGTCACGGGCTTCGACATCATCTTCTTCTGGGTCGCGCGGATGATGATGATGACGACCTACTTCACCGGCGAGGTGCCGTTCCGCCACGTCTACATCAACGCGATCGTGCGCGACGAGGAAGGCCAGAAGATGTCGAAGTCGAAGGACAACATCCTCGACCCGCTCGACCTGATCGACGGCATCGACGCCGACGCGCTCGCCGCGAAGCGCGCCAGCAACCTGATCGACACGCGGCAGGCGGAAGTCGATCGCGAAGCGCACGAAGAAGCAGTTCCCGAACGGCATCCCGTCGTTCGGCGCCGATGCGCTGCGCTTCACGTTCGCGAGCCTCGCCACCTACGGCCGCACGCTCAACTTCGATCTCGCGCGCTGCGACGGCTACCGCAACTTCTGCAACAAGCTGTGGAACGCGACGCGCTTCGTGCTGATGAACGTCGAGGGCAAGGATTGCGGCCTCGAGCCGCCGACCTGCGCGCGCTGTCGTTCGTCGACCGCTGGCTGCTGGGACGGCTGCAGCACGCGAAGCACGACATCGCGAGAACCTCGGCATCTATCGGTTCGACCTCGCGGCGAAGGCGCTCTACGAGTTCGTCTGGGACGAATACTGCGACTGGTATCTCGAGTGCGCGAAGGTCCAGCTGCAGCGCGCCGACGCCGCCAACGACGCCGCCGCCGCGCGCGGCACGCGGTCCGTGCTCGTGCGCGAGCTCGAGGCGACGCTGCGCCTCGCGCATCCGTTCATCCCGTTCATCACCGAGGAGCTGTGGCAGAGCGTCGCGCCGCTCGCGGGAAAGTCCGGCGAGACGATCTCGCTGCAGCCGTTTCCGAAGGCGAACTTCGACATCGTCGACGCCGGCGCGGAGCGCGAGATGGCGCTCCTGAAGGAGCTCGTCGGCGCGTGCCGCGCGCTGCGCAGCGAGATGGGGCTGTCGCCGGCGCAGCGCGTGCCGCTGCTCGTCGCCGGCGAGCCGGCGCTGCTCGCAGCGCTTCGCGCCGTATCTCGCGCACGCTCGCGAAGGTCTCGAAGGTCGACGATCGTCGACGAGCTTCCGCGCACCGACGCGCCGGTGCGCGTCGTCGGCGACACGCGACCTGATGCTGCACATCGAGGTCGACCCCGCCGCCGAGCGCGAGCGCATCGCGAAGGAGGTGGCGCGGCTCGAGGGCGAGATCGCGAAGGCGATGGCGAAGCTCGCCAACGACAGCTTCGTCGCGCGCGCGCCCGCGCACGTCGTCGACCAGGAGCGCGCGCGGCTCGCCGCGTTCGCCGCGATGCTCGAGCAGCTGAAGATCCAGCTCGCGCGGCTGTCGAGCTGACGCGGCGCGAGGGCGTCGCGGCGCCCGACGACCATGGCACTGTCGCCACACGTTTCGCGCGCTGCGGTACCGGAATTTCCGGCTGTTCTTCATCGGCCAGGGACTGTCGGTGATCGGAACCTGGCTGCAGCAGGTCGCGATGGGCTGGCTCACCTACCGGCTCACCGGCTCGGTGTGGCTGCTCGGCGTCGTCGCCTTTTGCGGCAGCGTCGGCATCGTCGTCTTCGGCACGTTCGCCGGCGTCGCTCGCCGATCACGTCCACCGGCGCGCGCGCGCTGCGCGTCACGCAGTCGCTGGTGCTGCTGCAGGCCGTGGTGCTCGCGGCGCTCACGTGGTCGGGTCACATCGCGGTCTGGCACCTGATCGTCCTCGCGCTGTGGCTCGGCCTCGTCTCCGCGTTCGACATTCCGCTCCGCCAATCGCTGTGGGTGCATCTGGTCGAGGACCGCGCCGACCTGCCGAACGCGATCGCGCTCAACTCGTTCCTCGTCAACAGCGGCGCGCGTCGTCGGCCCGGCGCTCGCCGGGCGTGCTGCTCGCCGTCGTCAGCGAAGCGGTCTGCTTCGCGCTCAACGCGCTGTCGTTCGTCGCGGTGATCGTCGCGATCGGACGGATGCGCTGGGCGCACGAGCCCCCGCCCGCCGCCTGGCACGGCGGCTTCTGGACGAGCTGGGTCGAGGGCTATCGGTTCGTCTGCGGATTCGCGCCGGCGCGCGCGATGCTGATGCTCGTCGCCGTGCTGGCGTGGACGATCAGCCCGTATTCGTCGCTGATGCCCGTCGTACGCGAAGGACATCTACGGCGGCGGTCCGCAGACGCTCGGCCTCCTGCTGTCGGCGGCGGGCGCCGGCGCGCTCGTCTCCACGCTCTATCTCGCGGGCCGCACGACGATCCGCGGTCTGGGTCGCGTGATCGCGATCGCCGCGGCTGACGTGCGGGCTCGCGCTCGCGGCGTTCGCGTACCTCGCGTTTCTTCCGCTCGCGCTCGTGCTGATGGTCGCGGTCGGCGGCGGCGTGATCCTCGCCGCGGCGTCGGTCAGCACGATCCTGCAGACGATCGTTCCCGACCGGCTGCGCGGCCGCGTCGCCGGGTTCTTCACGATGGCCTTCCTCGGCATGGCGCCGCTCGGCAACATCGCCGCCGGCGCGCTTGCCGACGCCGTGGGCGTGCAGGCGACGTTCGCGGCGAACGGGCTGCTGGCCGCCGCCGCGGCGCTCTGGTTCTGGCGCGCGCTGCCGACGTTGCGCGACCTGATGCGGCCGACCTACGTGCGCCTGGGCATCATCGTCGAGGAGTCGTAGCTGGCGTCGCCGGACCGGCGTCAACCGACCAAGCGTCACGCAACCGGTCACTTCCTCGCGGTCGTGGTAGAGCTGGCGCAGCGCGAGCGTGTGCCGTCACGCGCGACTTCGCGAGCGCCTCGCGGATGATCGCCTCGCAGCGGCGCACTTCGTCGTAGCGCTTCTTCATCGGCAGCTTGAGGTTGAAGATCGCGTGCCGCGCGTGGCCTTCGCCGATCCACCGCGCGACGAGCGCCGCGATGCGCGCCGGCTGCTCGACGATGTCGCAGATCATCCAGTCGACCGGGCGTTTCGGCAGGTACGCGAGGCCGTCGGCGCGAAGGTGCGTGACCAGCGGATCGTCGCGGACCGTTCCCTTCAGCGGCGCCGTTGTCGACCGCGGTGACGCGCACGCCGCGATGCGCGAGCTGCCACGTCCAGCCGCCGGGCGCCGCACCGAGGTCGACGGCGCGCATGCCGGCGCCGCAGCAGGTCGGGTTCCCGTTCGCCGAGAAACGTGACGAGCGCCTCGGCGAGCTTCAGCGTCGAGCGCGAAGGCGCGCCGCCGGGCATCCGCAGCCGGGGAATGCCCATCGGCCATCGGCTTGCCCACGGCGCGACGCTCGCGCCGACGTAGGCGTGCGCGCCGTCGGTGAAGAGCACGTGCAGATTCGCGGACGCGATCGCCGCGTCCGTGCCGTTCGCCTCGACCATCACGCCGGCGTCGCGCAGGACGTCCGTCAGTCGCGCCGCGAGCGCGCGCGCGAGGCCCGACAGCTCCTTGCCGTCGTTGGTGTCCGGCGTTTCGAGCCGGAGCGACGCGAAGCCCGCGGGACGGCGCGCGCTCGTCAGCAGCGCGGCCAGCGGAATCTCGGCAGAAAAGCGCTCGATCAATGCGGCGAGCGGTGCGATGCGATCGGGACGGCCTCGCGCCGTCCTCGGGTCGAGCAGCGGATGCGGTCCGGTGCCGACGAACAGCGATCGGACGAAGATCGGCGGCGCGCGCTCGAGCGCGGGCAGCCAGCGCCGCGGATCGAGGTCGCCCGGACGGGCAACGACGAAACCGCGACCGAGCGGCGCATCGACGACGATTTCGCTGTCGGGCTGCCGCCGCGAGTCGGGCGAGGTCGACCGCCGCCTCGGGCTCGAAGCCCGCGCGGCAATGCGCAATGAGCGCGGTGGCGGGCCGATGCGGATCGATCACGGCCGCGCTGCCGCCGACGGTGGGAACGCGGCACGCACGCGCGTGCCCCGCGACGTCAGACTTTTTCGGGTTCGGTCGCCGTGCGCTTCTTCAACAGCGCGGGCACCGGCCGGCCGTGGCCGAAGCCGTGCGCTTGGCGTGCGCCGCGATGACGCCAAGGCCGAACCGGGTGCCTCGGCCGCGGACGGTGGCCGCGCGACGACGGCTGATCCGGATTGAGCGCATACGCGCGCTCGCGCTCGACCCGCGGGTCTTCGCGCGGGGGACGCGCAACGCGGGTCTCCGTGCCGGGTTCGGCGCGCGGCGCACGCGGCGGCCGACTCGCATGCTCGGTGCGGGCGGCGCGCGGCGGACGATCCGGCGCTGCGGCGCGCGAGGACGAGCGCGGCGAGCGCTCGGCACGCACGTTGGACGGATCGAAGCCTTCGGCGGAGACGATCTCGACCGTCTTCTTCAGCAGCCGCTCGATGTCGGCGAGGTATCGCTCCTCTTCGGGCGCGACGAACGAGATCGCCTCGCCCGACGCGCCGGCGCGGCCGGTGCGGCCGATCCGGTGGATGTAGTCCTCGGGCACGTGCGGCAACTCGTAGTTGAGGACGAGCGGCAGGTCGTCGATGTCGAGGCCGCGCGCGGCGACGTCGGTGGCGACCAGCACCTGCAGCTTGCCTTCCTTGAACGCGTCGAGCGCTTCCATGCGCGCCTGCTGGCTCTTGTCGCCGTGGATCGCGTCGGTGATCGAGGCCGTCCTTCTCGAGCTGCCGCGCGAGCCGCGAGGCGCCGTGCTTGGTGCGCATGAAGCACAGGACCTGCGTCAGGTTGCGCGAGCGGACGAGGTGCTCGAGCAGCGCGCGCTTGGCGTCGGCCGGCACCTTGTAGGCGCATCTGCGACACGGTGTCGGCCGCGGTGTTGCGCTTGGCGACCTCGATCAGCTGCGGCGCGTTGAGCAGCTGGTCGGCGAGCTTCTTGATCTCGCCGGAGAACGTCGCCGAGAACAGCAGGTTCTGGCGCTTCGCCGTCACCGGCAGCAGCGCCATGATCCGCTTGATGTCCGGAATGAAGCCCATGTCGAGCATCCGGTCGGCTTCGTCCAGCACGAAGATCTCGACCTGGCCCAGGTAGACGCTCTTCTGCTCGATGTGGTCGAGCAGCCGGCCCGGCGTGGCGACGAGGATTTCGACGCCGCCGCGGACGATCGGCAAGCTGCTGCTTGATGTCGACGCCGCCGTAGACGACCGTCGAGCGCAGGTTCGTGTACTTGCCGTAGGTGCGGAACGATTCCTCGACCTGCACCGCGAGCTCGCGGGTCGGCGTGAGGATCAGCGCGCGCACCGGATGCCGCGCCGGCGACGGGCTGGTGTTCGCCATCGGCGCCAGCTTCTGCAGGATCGGCAGCGCGAAGCCGGCGGTCTTGCCGGTGCCGGTCTGCGCGCCGCCCATGACGTCCTTGCCGGCGAGGATGACGGGAATGGCCTGCACCTGGATCGGTGTGGGCGTGGTGTAGCCGGCTTCTTCCACGGCCCGCAACAACTCGGGCCGCAGTCCGAGCTCGGCAAAGCTCGTTGCACTCATGAAGACTCCTGGTCGCGGCCCATCCCTCGAGGGGATTTCCGGTCCAGGCTGCGGATGTCTGGATTGAGGACGCGAGCGGCGGGGCGGGCTTCGGCGCCGCCCGCTGCGGGTTGGGCGGTGACCGGAACGGCCGCCCGAAACAGCATTGTAGCCTAAGTTTCGGATTTTGCGAACTAATTCTGGCAAGCCGCCCGCAATCCGGGCTATAATTGACGGTTTTCCGCCGAGCGCCGGGACTTCCCGGGCGCCGGCGCGCGACAACGATCCGACTCACCATGTCCACGCCGCCCAAGGCCCTGCGCAACATCGCGATCATCGCCCACGTCGACCACGGCAAGACGACGCTCGTCGACAAGCTGCTGGTGCAGGCCGGCACGTTCGCGAAGCACCAGCACGTCGGCGAGCGGATGATGGACAGCAACGACCTCGAGCGCGAGCGCGGGATCACGATCCTCGCCAAGAACTGCTCGATCCGCTACGGCGACACCCTCATCAACATCGTCGACACGCCGGGCCACGCCGACTTCGGCGGCGAGGTCGAGCGCGTGCTGGGGATGGTCGACGGCGTGCTGCTGCTGGTCGACGCGGTCGAAGGCCCGATGCCGCAGACGCGCTTCGTCACGCTGAAGGCGCTGCAGCTCGGCCTGGCGCCGATCGTCGTCGTCAACAAGGTCGACCGGCCCGGCGCGCGGCCGGAGTGGGTCGTCAACCAGACGTTCGAGCTGTTCGACCGGATCGGCGCCACCGAGCAGCAGCTCGATTTCCCGGTCGTCTACGCGTCGGCGCTGAACGGCTGGGCGACGATCGACGTCGAGCGTCGCGAAGGCGCACACGCCGCCGGAAGGCGCCGACATGCGGCCGCTGTTCGAGACGATCCTCGCGCACGTGCCGGCGCCGGTCGGCGATCCCGACGCGCCGCTGCAGTTCCAGGTGGCGCGCTCGACTACTCGAGCTACGTCGGGCGGCTCGGCATCGGCCGCATCCGCCGCGGCCGCCTCGCTGCCGGGCAGGAAGTCGCGGTGCTGAACGGCCCGCTCGCCGAGGGACAGGTCGCGCCGAAGGCGAAGGTCGGCCAGATCTTCGCGTTCGCCGGGCATGGAGCGCGTGCCGGTCGAGTCGGCGCAGGCCGGCGACATCGTGCTCGTCACCGGCATCGACGAGCTCGCGATCGGCACGACGCTGGCGTCGGTCGAAACGCCCGAGGCGCTGCCGCCGATCATGGTCGACGAGCCGACGCTGTCGATGTACTTCCAGGTCAACACGTCGCCGCTCGCCGGCCGCGAGGGCAAGTACGTGACCGTCGCGCAACCTGCGCGACCGGCTCGCCAAGGAGATGCTGACCAACGTCGCGCTGCGCGTCGAGGAGACCGGCGACACCGACTCGTTCCTCGTGTCGGGGCGCGGCGAGCTGCACCTCACGATCCTGATCGAGAACATGCGCCGCGAGGGCTACGAGCTCGCGGTGTCGCGGCCGCGCGTCGTGCTGCGCGAGATCGACGGCGTCACCTGCGAGCCGTTCGAGCCGCTGTCGGTCGACGTCGAGGAAGCGAACCAGGGCGCGGTGATGGAGGCGCTCGGCCCGCGTCGCGGCGATCTCACCAACATGGAGTCCGACAGCCGCGGCCGCACGCGGCTCGAGTACCGGATTCCGGCGCGCGGGCTGATCGGCTTCCAGGGCGAGTTCATGAATCTGACGCGCGGCACCGGGCTCATGAGCCACGTGTTCGACGGCTACGCGCCGCTGAAGGGCGACATCCCCGAGCGCCGCAACGGCGTGCTGATCTCGCAGGAGGACGGCGAGGCGGTCGCGTACGCGCTGTGGAAGCTGCAGGAGCGCGGGCGGATGTTCGTCTCGCCCGGCGACAAGCTCTACGAGGGCATGGTCATCGGCATCCACAGCCGCGACAACGACCTCGTCGTCAATCCGATCAAGGGCAAGCAGCTCACCAACGTCCGCGCCTCGGGCACCGACGAGGCCGTGCGCCTCGTGCCGCCGATCGAGCTCACGCTCGAGTACGCGGTCGAGTTCATCGCCGACGACGAGCTGGTCGAGGTGACGCCGAAGTCGATCCGCATCCGCAAGCGGTACCTGAAGGAACACGAGCGCAAGAAGGCGAGCCGCGAAGCGGCGTAGCGATTCGTCGAGTCGGGCTGCGCGCTGCGCGTCGATTCCTGAACCCGGCACCTCGCCGACACGGCTTCGCCGGACCCGCAGGCGCGTCGGCGGACCTCGCGTCGCGTCCCCGCAGCAGCGGCGATCACGCCTGCAGCGCCGCCCGCGCGACGCGGCCGCGCCGCGCGCGGCCTGCCGACATCCGTCCGTTCCACGGCAGCAGCGATCGGCCACCGTGCGGCCACGCGCCGCCTAGCACGTACCAGCGGCCGCAGGATCGTGGCGCGTGCAGGCGCCGGCATCGGCGATCGCCGCCTCGCCCGCCACACGCGGCGGCGACGTACGCGTGCATGGCGGGCGCCGGATGGCGCGACGCTCGACGTAGACGAGCGTGCGCGACTCGCGACGCGCGTCGCGGCCGCGACGCTCGCACGGATCGACGGCGAGGTCGACGCGCTCGAATTCGACGCGCCTTCGACGGATTCGGATGCGGCGTGCCGACCGAGATGCACGAGCGTACGTCGCCGGCGCACGCGAGCGCGTCGCGCGACGCTCGCGGCGTCGGAGCGCGTTGCCGGCGACGATCGCGACGACTCGTGTGCGGCAGATCTGCCGGCCGAGCTGCCGCACGCACGCAGGGCCGCGAACCGGCATGCGGCCGCGCGCAACGAGCGCCGACAGTTCACGCCGTCGGTGCCGATCGTACACCGGTGTCCGCCGGTGACGGCCTCAATGTCGCCATGTGCATGCCGGCATCGATACGAGCTCGCGCGCGCGATCCGGATGCGCCGCGCGCGGCGCCGGCAGCGTCGGTCACTGTCTGGGCACCTGCAGCGGTCGCTGCTAGACTTCGGCGCGACGCACTGCCGGACATCCTGGCCGTCATCGTCGTCGTCTGCGCGCGCGTCGCTGACTCGTGTCGCGCGCGCTCGTGCGTCGATCGTGCTCGCGTCGCGCTCGCGGCTGTCGCCTCGCTACGCGTCGCGCGATGCCCTGCGGCGCGCGAGGCGGCCGACCTGCGCACCCGGCTCGAGGTGCTCGCGGCCACGAACGCCGATTTCGAGCGCGACCTGCGGCAGGATCTCGCCAATCGCGCGCACCGAGCAGGCGGCGGCGGCGCAGGTCGGCGCGCACCGAGCTCGGCGCGACGCTCGCGCAGCACGCGCAGGCGATGCAGCAGCAGCTCGCCGGCGATGGCCGTGTGCAGACCGAGCAGATGAAGCACTTCGGCGATCGGCTGGGCGAGCTCACCCGATCGAACGAGCAGCGGCTCGAAGCGGTGCGGGCGACCGTCGAGCAGCGCCTCGACGTGCTGCGCACCGAGAACGCGCAGAAGCTCGACCAGATGCGCGCGACCGTCGACGAAAAGCTGCAGACGACGCTCGAGCAGCGGCTCGGCCAGTCGTTCAAGCAGGTGTCCGACCGCCTGGAGCAGGTGCACAAGGGCCTGGGCGAGATGCAGACGCTCGCCGCGGGCGTCGGCGATCTGAAGAAGGTGCTGACCAACGTCAAGAGCCGCGGCGGCTGGGGCGAGGTGCAGCTCGGCGCGCTGCTCGGCCGAGATGCTGACGCCGGCGCAGTACGCGCAGAACGTCGCGACGCGTCCGGGCAGCCGCGAGCGCGTCGAGTTCGCGGTCAAGTTTCCCGGCCGCAGCGAGGACGGCGCGCCCTGCTGGCTGCCGATCGACGCCAAGTTCCCGCTCGAGGACTACCAGCGCCTGCAGGACGCGATCGAGCGCGCCGACATCGCCGCGGTCGAGGCGAGCCGCAAGGCGCTGGAGGCGTTCTTCAAGGCCGAGGCCCAGATCGATCCGCGACAAGTACGTCGAGCCGCCGCACACGCACCGATTTCGCGATCCTGTTCGTGCCGACCGAAGGGCTTGTACGCCGAAGCCGTGTCGCGGCCGGGACTCGCCGACGCGCTGCAGCGCGAGTTCCGCGTGATGCTGGCGGGGCCGATGAACCTCGCGGCGATGCTGAACAGCCTGCAGCTCGGCTTTCGCACGCTGGCGATCGAGCAGCGCTCGACCGAGGTCTGGCGCGTGCTGGGCGCGGTCAAGACCGAGTTCGGCAAGTTCGGCGAGATCCTCGCGAAGACCAAGGAGAAGCTCGACCAGGTCGGCAGGACGCTCGACGACGCCGGCCGCAAGAGCACGACGATCGCGCGCAAGCTGCGCGACGTCGAGGCGCTGCCGGAAGCCGAGGCCGACCGCCTGCTGACCGGGGAAGCGCCGGCGTCATCGACCTGACTCGAAGGCGAGGCCGCGCGGACGCCGTCGCGCTCGACGACCGCCGCGACTGACCGGGAGGCGCGATGTTCGAAGCGCTCTCCGCAGATGGCGGCAGCGGACGCGTGCTGCGCGGCGCCGCCATTCCCGACGCGCTGTGGCACGACGCGCTCGCGATCGCTGCCGTTTCTCGCGATCTACACCGACGACGAGATCGCGCGGCTGCGCGACAAGGTCGTGCTGTTCCTCGACGCCAAGGGCATCGTCGGCGCGCGCGGGCACGAGGTCACGCCGCTGCAGCGCGTGATCATCGCGATCCAGGCGTGCGTGCTGGTGCTCAAGCTCGATCTGTCGCTACTACGACGGGTTCGAGAACGTCATCGTCTATCCCGGCGAGTTCGTTCCGGGCTGGGAGTGGGAAGACGAGGCCGGCGTCGTGCACCGGAACGACGACGCGCTCGCCGGCGAGGCGATGCCGCGCGGACCGGTCGTGCTGTCGTGGCCCGACGTCGAGGCGAGCGCGGATTGGGAAGCGACCGGGATGAATCTCGTCATCCACGAATTCGCGCACAAGATCGACATGGCGACGGCGATGCCAACGGCTGCCCGCCGCTGCCGGCCGGCGATGTCCGCTGCCGGTCTGGAAGCAGACGCTGACCGCCGCGTACGACGATTTCTGCGCGCGCGTCGATGCGGACGAGGACACCGAGATCGATCCCTACGCGGCCGAGAGCCCCGCCGAGTTCTTCGCCGTGCTGTCGGAGGTCTTCTTCGCCGACCCGCTGCTGCTGCGCCACGAGTATCCGGACGTCTACGCGCAGTTCGCGGAGTTCTACCGGCAGGATCCGGCGGCGCGCGCCGAGCGGCTGATACGGAATGTCGGGAAGCGGCTGTTCGGGTGCGTCGATGCCGTCGCCGAAGGCGGAGCCGATCCGAGTTCGTCCCGCGCCCGGTGGCCGACGCGGACTTGCAGTCCGCGGCGGCGGATCTGGGCGGCGATTCGCGAACCGCAGCGAACGTCCGTCCGCGCGGGACCGCAGGCGAGGCCGAGCTCGCACAACCATCGATCCGAGGAGGCCCGATGATGATCCGAAGAACCGCGCTGTTCGTTGCCACGCTGTTCGCCGCCGGAACGGCATTCGCATTCCACTGCCCGCAGGACATGAAGAAGATCGACGACGCGATGGCGAAGAATCCGAAGCTCACGGCGGCGCAGGTGGACGAAGTGAAGAAGTACCGCGCCGAAGGCGAAACGCTGCACAAGGCCGGCAAGCATCAGGAGTCGTCGACACTCTCGCGAAGGCGATGAAGATCCTCGACATCAAGTAAAATCCGGCATTGGTCGAACCGACGCCGGCGCGGACACCCGCGCCGGCTTTCCTGCGCCTCGCCGCACGCCGAGGCAGGACCGCTCTGACCGCCGACAACATCGCCCGACAATGCGCGACACACGCCCGATCACCCACGCTCGCGCCGCCGCGCTGATGGTGGCCGCCAGCGTTCTCTGGAGCACGGCCGGCGTCGTGACGCGGCTGCTCGAGCGCGCGCAGGGCTTCGAGGCCGCGTTCTGGCGCAGCTTCTTCGCCGCGATGGCGATGGCCGGCATTCTCGTCTGGACCCGGCGCCGCGAGGCGTGGGCCGTCGTGCGCGCGGCCGGCGGGGCCGGGGTTCTGTCCGGACTGATGTTCTGCACGATGTTCACGTGCTTCATGCTGGCGGTGACGCGCACGACCGTCGCCAATACGCTGGTCGTCAACAGCCTCTATCCGGTATTCGCCGGCGATTCTGGCGTGGCGGGTGCTCGGATTGCGCCTGCCGGTCCACACGTGGTTCGCGATCGCGGCGGCGGTCGGCGGGATGGCCTGGATGTTCGCCTCGGGCTCGGTCCGGGGCTGTCCGGCACGCTGATCGCCTTCGCGGTGCCGGTCGCCGCGGCGGTCAACGTCATCACGCTGCGCAAGTGGGGAAGGACCGTCGACCTCGCGCCGGCGGTCCTGCTGGGCGGCCTCTTCTCGGCGCTCGTGACGCTGCCTTTCGCGCTGCCCTTCCAGGCGACCGCGCAGGATCTCGCGTGGCTCGCCGCGCTCGGCGTGTTTCAGCTGGCGCTTCCGTGCATGCTGCTGGTGGCGGCGAGCCGCAAGCTGCCGCCCGCGGAGGTCGCGCTGCTCACGTTGCTGGAGGCGGTCCTCGGCCCGTTGTGGGCATGGCTCGGCGTCGGCGAGACGCCCGACGTCGGCGACGCTGACGGCGGCGGCGTCGTGCTGCTGGCGATTGCCGGCA
The DNA here is from genome assembly GCA_963833295.1 of uncultured beta proteobacterium. GTDB lineage: Bacteria > Pseudomonadota > Gammaproteobacteria > Burkholderiales > Casimicrobiaceae > CAIWHR01. The sequence goes on from CAWHXL010000004.1 coordinate 84,240, forward strand.
ACGAAGCCATCTCGCTCTACGGCCCCGCGCGGTTCCGGCGCGTGCGCTCGGCGTAGCGTAGCGCCGCGCGACGCTGCCGACTCACCGTTGCCGATCGGCCTACGCCGCCCTCGCCCGCGCGATCAGCACGGCCGCGGCGAGGATGAGCGTGCCGCCGGCGAGCTGCACCGGCGCGAGCGACTCGTCGAGGACGAGCGCCGCGAGGACGACCGTGCAGAGCGGCTCGACCGTCGACAGCGTCGAAGCGCGCACCGGACCGATGCGCTCGAGGCCCGCGAAGTAGAGCGTGATGGCGAACACGGTCGACAGCAGCGCAATGCCGACGACCGCCAGCCAGCCGGCGGCGGTCTGCGGCCATTGCGGTCCGCGAATCAGCGTGGCGACGACGAAGAGCGCCGCGGCGCTCGTGATCACGACCGTGCTCATCGCAGCGCCGCGGCGCGCCGTGCCGATCGCGGTGGCAACGACGATGTACGCCGCGTAGAACGCCGCCGACGCCACGGCGAACGCGAGTCCCGTGAGCGACCTGCGGCCCGCGGACAGCGATGCGTCGCCGCCGATCGCCGGGGCGACGGTGAGCGTCGTGCCGGCAAGCGCGATGCGCGAGCGCCGCGAGCTTGGCGACCGTCAGGCGTTCGTGCAGGAACGCCGCCGCGAGGAGGGCGACGAGCGCCGGGTGGAGGTAGAGCAGCAGGGCGGCGAGGCCCGCCGGCGCGAGCTCGCAGCGCCGTGAAATAGCAGATCGCCTGGCCGCCGTAGCCCACCGCGCCGAGCGCGACGAGCGCCGCCGAGCGTCGATCCGCGCGGGACCCGGAGGCCGCGCACGCGCAGCAACGCGATCATGACGCGGAGGCGATCGCGAAGCGCAGCGCCAGCAGCGTCGCCGTGTCGACGCCGGACGCGAACGCGAACCGCGCGAGGATCGCCATCGCGCCGAACGCGACGGCGGAGGCGACCACGCAGACGATTCCGGCGTTGCGGCGACCTCGGCCGGCGGCGGCATCGTCGGACATGGCGCTCGCGCGGGTCCGGCTTCAGCCGGACTCGTCCGCAGTGCGGGCAGGTCATCGGCCGGAGCGGCAGGCGCCGCCTCGGCGCGATGCGCAGGGCGCTCAGGCCGCCGGCGCACGCAGCGCGCTCTTCGGCCGGAACACCTTGCAGACGTCGTCGTGGGTCTCGATGTACGGCCCGCCGATGAGGTCGATGCAGTAGGGAACGGCCGGAAAGACGCCGTCGAGCGTTTCCTTGATCGCCTTCGGCTGGCCCGGCAGGTTGAGGATCAGCGCGCGGCCGCGCACGACGCCGACCTGGCGCGACAGGATGGCGGTCGGCACGTACTTGAGGCTCACCTGCCGCATCTGCTCGCCGAAGCCCGGCAGCACCTTGTGCGCGACGGCGAGCGTGGCCTCGGGCGTCACGTCGCGCGGCGCGGGACCGGTGCCGCCGGTCGTCAGCACGAGGTGGCAGCCGACGGTGTCGACGAGCTCGATCAGCGTGCGCTCGATCATCGGCTGCTCGTCGGGGATGAGCCGCGTTTCCATCCGCCACGGCGAGGCGAGCGCGGCGGTGAACCAGCCGATCGAGGCCGGGCATGCCCTTGTCCTCGTAGACGCCCGGCGGAGGCGCGGTCGGAGATCGAGACGAGGCCGATCAGCAGCGATTCGGAGGTGGGCATGGCGCGGGTCGAATCCAGTCGATCGAAGGGGGAGATCCGGACGTGCGGTGCGAGGATGGGCTCGGCCGGATCGCACGGCATGGCGTCATTGTGCGGTGTCGAGCGCCTTCAGCTCGCGGAAGAGCTCGCGATACGCGTGCGGCGGTCCGCCGCGCGTCGCGCTCGTCGCGCGCCTTCGCGATCAGCGCGCGGAAGCGCGGACGGTCGAGCCGCGGGAATTCGCGCCGACAAGCGCGTCGAGCGCGGCCGGCTCGGCGATCAGCCGGTCGCGCCACTGCTCGAGCGCGTGCTGCCGGGCGGTGGCGACGTCGTGGCCGTGCGCCCAGAGGTCGAGCCGCCGGCGGATCGGCTCCGGATCGACGTCGCGCATCAGCTTGCCGACGTACTGGAGCTGCTCGCTTGCGGCCGCCCCACGCGGTGATCGAGCGCGCCTCGCGGATCGCGTCGACCAGCCGGTCCGGCAAGCCGACTTCGGTCGCGAGCTCGGCAAGGCGCTTCGGTTCGAGCAGGATCAGCGCTTCGCCGAGGTCCTGCAGCGCGTGCATCTCCGCCTTGCGCCGGGTCTTCGACGGCGGCCGTCGGCCGCCTCGTCGGCCGCCGCGGAATCGATCGTCGCATTCCCGTCGGGGCGTGGGCGGCGCAGGGCTCGTTCGTCGGGTCGGGGCATCGTTCTGGCGGAAATCGCGGCGGAGGGAGCTGCCGCAGGGCACCGAAGGACAGGCCCTTTGCTATGATAGCCGAGCGCAGTGCCCGTGGCCTCGTCCCGTTGGCGGCGAACGCACCCGAAGAGTCCGTCGATGACCGCCATCGTCCTGCCCGACTCCCAGCCGCGCCTCGCGCGGCCCGCGCCGCACGTCCGCGCGCGGGCGCCGACGGCGGCCGCTTTCCGCTGCCCACCGCGGAAATCGAGCGCGTCGCCGAAGCGGTGCTCGCGGCGGCGAAGGCCGGCGGCGCGACGGCCGCGGAGACCGAGGTCTCGCAGGCGGTCGGGCAGAGCGTCACCGTGCGGCGCGGCGAGGTCGAGACGATCGCGTACAACCGCGACAAGGGCATCGGCGTCACGGTCTATCTCGGGCAGCGTCGCGGTCACGCGAGCACCGCCGACTTCTCGCCCGACGCCGTGCACGCCACCGTCGACAAGGCGCTGGCGATCGCGCGTTACACCGCCGAGGATCCGGCGGCCGGGCTCGCCGATCCCGGATCGGCTCGCGCACGATTTCCCGATCTCGATCTTGTACGATCCGTGGGAGCTGACGGTCGACGAGGCGGTCGTCGCTCGGTTGCGAGGCCGAGGCCGCGGCGCTGGCGGTCGATGCGCCGGCTCACCAACACCGAGGGCTCGACCGTCGCCTGGAACGAAGTCGGAGTTCGTCTACGCGAACACCCTGGGCTTCCTCGGCGGCTACCGCAGCTCGCGGCACCACATCGACTGCTCGGTGATCGGCGATCCCGGCGACGGCGGCGCGATGCAGCGCGACTACTGGTACACGGCGGGCCGCGGCGCGTCGGATCTGCAGTCCGCGGCCGAGGTCGGGCGCATCGCGGGCGAGCGCACGGCGCGCCGCCTCGGCGCACGCCGGCTCGGCACGCTCGAGTGCCCGGTGCTGTTCGAGGCGCCGGAGGCCGCCGACCTCATCGGCGCGTTCGTCGGCGCGGTGTCGGGCGGCGCGCTCTACCGCAAGTCGTCGTTCCTGCTCGATTCGCTGGGATCGCAGGTGTTCGCGCCGCGGTCTCGATCCGCGAGGAGCCGCACCTGCCGCGCGCCCGCGGCAGCGCGCCGTTCGACAACGAGGGCGTGGCGACGGTGCCGCGCGACGTCGTCAGGGACGGCGTCGTCCGCGGCTATTTCCTCGGCAGCTACTCGGCGCGCAAGCTCGGCATGACCACGACCGGCAACGCCGGCGGCAGCCACAATCTGGTCGTCGCGCACGGCGATGACGACCTGCCGGCGCTGCTCCGGCGGATGGGACGCGGGCTCCTCGTCACCGAGCAGCTCGGGCAGGGCGTCAATCCGGTCACCGGCGACTACTCGCGCGGCGCCGCCGGCTTCTGGGTCGAGGGCGGCGAGATCGCGTATCCGGTCGAGGAGATCACGATCGCCGGCAACCTCAAGGACATCTACCGCGACATCGTCGCGATCGGCCGCGACGTCGATCGCCGCGGATCGCGTCACACCGGATCGATCCTGGTCGGGCGGATGACGGTGGCGGGCCAATGATCAGGGCGCAAGGCGCACGCTTCCCGGCCGCATGCACGAGCCGGTCCTCACGTGGTTCCGGTCGTTCAACGACCCGTTGCGCAACACGAAAGCGGCGGCGCAGTGGATCGCGGCGCTGCCGACGACCGACGCGATGGCGATCCAGAAGGAGGCGCTGGAGCTCGTCGCGAAGTTTCCCGGGAGCCCGCCGCGATCGCGGGTCCCGCCCAGGTCGAGGCGCTGCTCCGGATCGACGCGCGGCTCGAGCCGATCCTGCTCGCAGCTCACGCAGCAGTACACGACGAACTACCAGAAGAGCACCGAGGTCGAGACGCGGCTGTGGCACGCGGTCTTCGATCTCGTCAAGGCGTTCGCGGCGGCGTACGGCAGCCGCGCTGCGGGCCGGCTATCCGCGCGCCGACCAGAAGCGCTGGCGCGAGCTCCTGCCGTGGATCCTGGTCCGCCTCGTCCACTACAAGGGCATCGACGGCAAGTTCCGGCTGTTCCGCTACAGCCAGCTGGATCCCGGCGCAGTGGCGCGAGTTCCACGAGCTCTACGAGTTCGCGCGGATGCGCGGCTGGCAGCGCGAGCAGCTCGCGTACGGCGCCGGCATGTTCTCGCGGCCCGGCGTCTCGCGTCGAGCAGGAGTACCTGAAGACGCTGCTGCTGATGCGGCTCGATTCCGGCAACTTCACGCCCGACCAGGTCGAATGGGTCGCGAAGCAGCTCGAGGGCTGGGCGTCGTCGCTGACGCTGGTTCCGCCGCCGGGCGCGGCGGCGAGCTTCTTCGTCGATCTCACCGGCTCGCAGGGACTGCGCCGCCAGGATCGGACGCCCGCGGGCGGCCGCGTCCTGTTGCTCGACGCCGGCCCGATCTACACGCAGATCGTCGAGCGCATGCGCTGGCTGCCCGAGCACGACGACGAAACGCCGAAGCCGGACGACCTGCCGCCGCGCGAGCAGCGGCTGCTGCTGATGCGCCTCGCGTCGCTGTTCGGACCGGACGCGATCGCGCGATCGCCGCGCGCGGCGCGCTACGCGACCGACGGCGAGGTCCGCGTCGTGATCGGTCTCGGCCCGCTCACGCGCGCCATCGCGGAGATCGAGCGCCTGCCGGACGCCGCGCGCACGCCCGGCGTGGCGGCGAGCTACGACGAAGTCACCGAGATGATCGAGTCCGAACGCCGGCCCCGAAACGGTCGCGCGGCGGATCCGCGGATCGATCTGGAAGATGGAGGACCGCAGCGACACCGGCTGCCGGCTCACCGCGCCGGACGAAGGAGGCGCCGGCGAAGCTCGGCGAGATCCTGGCGATCAAGGAAGGCGACACGTGGGCGCTCGGCGGTCGTGCGGCGGATGCAGCGCGCCGAGCGTCGACGAGACGACGCGTCGGCGTCGAGATCATCGGGCGGCGCCTGGTGCGCGTGCTGCTGCGCAACTGGGTCGCGCCCGTCCGACGCCGGTCGCGCCGGCGCCGATCGGCCGTTCTTCGGCATCTATCTGCCCGCGCATCCGGAAAACCGGCAGATGGCGCAGCGCAGCCTGATCGGCCCGGACGACCGGTTCGTCACCGGCGGCATGGTCGAGCTCGACACCGGCAACGCGCGCTACCTGATCCGCTTCACGCAGACGCTCGAGCGGCAGCCCGGCTGGGCGTGGACGCTGTTCTCGGCGGTGCGCAAGCTGACGCCCTGACGCGCGGGCATGCGCGGCGCGGGCGGCCGCCATGCGCCAAACGGCCGGGGCCGTCGGTCCTGCGCCGCGGCCGGCCTCTGGCGGCGGCTGCGATTTGGGATAGAATCCTCCGCCAACAAGCGACGGGCAGATCGGGCGCATTCGGCCGCTGCCGCACCCACGGCCACGCGATGGCCGGCAGCTTGTCCGATCCGTCGGCGCGACCGACTCAATCCAAGTGAGGAGATAGTTCATGGAACGTCGTTCATTCCTGAAACACACGCGGGCTTGCGGGCATTCTCGCCGCCGGTTCCGCCCCGGCGATCGCGCAGACGCCCCGGCGAGGTCAAGTGGCGGCTCGCGTCGAGCTTTCCGAAGAGCCTCGACACGATCTACGGCGCGGCCGAGGTGATCTCGAAGCGCGTCGCGGCGGCGACCAACAACAAGTTCCAGATCCAGGTCTTCGCCGGCGGCGAAATCGTTCCGCCGTTCGGCGTCGTCGACGCCGTGCAGAACGCGACGGTCCAGTGCTGCCATACGGCGCCGTACTACTTCTTCGGCAAGGACCCGACGTTCGCGTTCGGCTGCGCCATTCCGTTCGGCATGAACGCGCGCCAGCAGAACGCGTGGATGTTGCACGGCGGCGGCCGCGCGCTCTACAACGATTTCCTGAAGGAATACAACATCGTCAGCTTCGGCGCCGGCAACACCGGCGCGCAGATGGGCGGCTGGTTCCGCAAGGAGATCAAGACGCGTCGCCGATCTGAAGGGCCTCAAGATGCGCATCGGGGGCACCGGCGGACTGCCGCTCGCGAAGCTCGGCGTCGTGCCGCAGCAGATCCCCGGCGGCGACATCTATCCGGCGCTGGAAAAGGGCACGATCGACGCGGCGGAATGGGTCGGCCCGTACGACGACGAGAAGCTCGGCTTCTACAAGGTCGCCAAGTTCTACTACTACCCGGGCTGGTGGGAAGGCGGTCCCGAGCTCGACCTCTTCGTCAACACCAAGGCGTGGGCCGACCTGCCGAAGGACTACCAGGCGATCCTCGAATCCGCGTGCGCCGAGGCCAACATCGACATGATGGCGAAGTACGACGCGCTCAATCCGCCGGCGCTGAAGCGGCTGATCGGCAACGGCGTCAAGCTGCAGCCGTTCTCGAACGACATCATGGCCGCCTGCTACAAGGCGACGCAGGAAGTCTACGACGAGATCGCCACCAAGAACGAGAAGTTCAAGAAGATCTACGAGCCGTGGAAGAAATTCCGCAGCGACGAAGTCGAGTGGTTCGCGGTCGCCGAGAACCGGTTCGACAACTTCATGATCGCGGCCGAGCGGATGTCGCAGAAGAAGAAGTAGCGCAGTCGCGAGGACGCGGCCGCCGCCGGGCCTACCGCGCGGCGCGCCCGGCGAGCGATCGCCGGCGCGCCGTTTTCTTGGTTCGATCGACGCCGGTCGATGGCGCCACTGCGGCGCGGCCTCCGGCGGCGCCGGTCGGATCGGCGCTATTTCTTCGGTTCGGCGCCTTCTCGGCGCCCTTGTCGCCGCCCTCCGGCGCCTTGTCGCCATCCTTGCCCGCCCCATCGCGCTCTCCAGCGCCTTGTGCGCGTCGTCCTGCTCGTCGGCCGCGCCGCCCGGACGCCGATCCGGCCGGCGCGGCCTCCTCGACGGGTATCTCGATCCGGATGTTCCGGATGTCGACCTTCTCCTTCGTCCCGAGGCCACCCGAGACGATGTTCGGGAACGCGATGATCAGCGCCGACCATGATGACCTGGATCAGCACGAACGGCACCGCGCCCCAGTAGATCTGGCCGGTGGTCACCGGCGCCGTCTTGCGGCCCGGTGTGCCGGTCGAGGTATTCCTTGGCCGGCGCGACGCTGCGCAGGTAGAAGAGCGCGAAGCCGAACGGCGGGTGCATGAACGACGTCTGCATGTTGACCGCCGAGCAGCACGCCGAACCAGATGAGGTCGATGCCGAGCTTTTCCGCGACCGGCCCGATCAGCGGAATGATGATGAACGACAGCTCGAAGAAGTCGAGGAAGAACGCCAGCACGAAGATCAGGATGTTGACGACGATCAGGAAGCCGAGCTGGCCGCCGGGCAGGCCGTGAGCAGGTGCTCGACCCAGACGTGGCCGTTGACGCCGTAGAACGTGAGGCTGAACACGCGCGCGCCGACCAGGATGAAGACGACGAACGTCGACAGCTTGGCCGTGGTGTTCATCGCCTGCTTGAGCAGCGGGAACGACAGCCGCCGGCGCGCCAGCGCCATGATCAGCGCGCCGGTGGCGCCCATCGCGCCGCCCTCGGTCGGCGTGGCCACGCCGAGGAAGATCGTGCCCAGCACGAGGAAGATCAGCGCCAGCGGCGGGATCAGCACGAACGTGACGCGCTCGGCGATCTTCGACAGCAGGCCGAGCTTCAGCAGCTTGCTGATGACCGCCGCGAAGAACGCGACGCCGATGCCGACCGACATCGTGATGACGATGCGCTCGTCGGTCGCCGTGTCCGGGTTGTACTTGTCGTAGTAGATCATCCAGAACGCGACGGCGGCCGCGATCGACGAGCACGGTCAGCACGAGCAGCGAGCGGTTGCCCGACGAGCCGTCCGGCTCGCGCAGCGTCCGCGCCTCCACCGGCAGCGCCGGCGCCCAGTCCGGCTTGAGGATCGAGGTGCCGATGACGTACACCGCGTAGAACGCCGCGAGCATGAGGCCCGGAATGAACGCGCCGGCGTACATGTCGCCGACCGACTTGCCGAGCTGGTCGGCCATGATGATCAGCACCAGCGACGGCGGGATGATCTGCGCCAGCGTTCCCGACGCCGCGATCACGCCCGACGCGAGCCGGCGGTCGTAGCCGTAGCGCAGCATGATCGGCAGCGAGATGAGGCCCATCGAGATCACCGACGCGGCGACCACGCCGGTGGTCGCCGCGAGCAGCGCGCCGACGAAGATCACCGCGTAGGCGAGGCCGCCGCGGATCGGGCCGAACAGCTGGCCGATCGTGTCGAGCAGGTCCTCGGCCATCCCGCTGCGCTCGAGGATCAGCCCCATGAACGTGAAGAACGGCACCGCGAGCAGCGTGTCGTTGGACATGACGCCCCAGATCCGCTCGGGCAGCGCCTGGAGCAGCGTCGGCTGCAGCAGGCCGAGCTCGATGCCGAGGAGGCCGAAGCCGATGCCGACGGCGCCGAGCGCGAAGGCGACCGGATAGCCGATCAGCAGCACGACCACCAGCGCCGCGAACATCAGCGGCGCGATGTTCTCGATCAGGAAGGCGGTCATTTGCTTCTCCTCCCGGCCCTTGGCGATGCCCTCGATCTCCTCGGCGATGCGCGCGCTCGCCGCGGGCGCGCAGGATTTCCTCGGCCAGCTCCTCCTCCGCGGTCTTGTCGACGATCTTTTCGCTCGGATCGGGAATCATGCCCTTGCAGGAAGGCGATGCGCTTGATCAGCTCGGAGATCCCCTGCAGGATCAGCAGGAAGAATCCGACCGGCACCATCAGCCGCGCGGGCCAGATGATGAGGCCGCCGGCATTGGTCGACACCTCATGGCGCGCGTACGCGTCGACGAACACCGGCCACGACAGCTACATGATCAGGATCGCCATCGGCAGCAGGAAGAACAGCGTGCCGAAGATGTCGATCCCGCCCGCGCGCGCGCCGACAGGCGGCCGGTGATGATGTCGATGCGCACGTGCTCGTTGTTCTTCAGCGTGTAGCCGGCGCAGAACAGGAAGATCAGCGAGAACAGGTACCACTGGATCTCGAGGAACGAGTTCGAGCTGTAGTTGAAGATCTTGCGCACCATGGCGTTGGCGGCGCTGATCAGCACCGCGACCAGCACCAGCCAGTAGATCGTGTGGCCGATCCGCTCGCTCACGCGGTCGATCAGCCGGGACAAGGCGAGCAGGGCATTCACAGGGGCTCCTCCCGGAATGCGGTGACGACGTCCCGTCCGGCCGGCGGGCGCCGCGGCGAGGTTTGCGGCGGATTATAGCGGCAACGCTCGCGCCGCAAGCGGGCCGGCGCCGGGCCGCCGGTGCTAGAATCGCCGTCTCGACCCGTCCAGCGAGGCATCCCGTGTTCCATCGCTCCCACACCCTTGCCCAGGCCGATCCCGAGCTCTGGGCCGCCATCGCCGCCGAGAACCGGCGCCAGGAAGACCACATCGAGCTGATCGCGTCGGAGAACTACGCGAGCCCGGCGGTGCATGGCGGCGCAGGGGTCGCAGCTCACCAACAAGTACGCCGAAGGCTACCCCGGCAAGCGCTATTACGGCGGCTGCGAGTACGTCGACGTCGCCGAGCAGCTCGCGATCGACCGCGCGAAGAAGCTGTTTCGGCGCCGAATGCGCCAACGTCCAGCCCCATTCGGGCGCGCAGGCCAACCAGGCGGTCTTCTTCGCGGCGCTGAAGCCCGGCGACACGATCCTCGGCATGTCGCCTGCCGCACGGCGGCCACCTGACGCACGGCTCGCCGGTCAACATCAGCGGCAAGTGGTTCAACGTCGTCCCGTACGGCCTCGATCCGCGAGACCGAGCTCATCGACTACGACGCCGCCGAGCGGCTCGCGCACGAGCACAAGCCGAAGCTGATCATCGCCGGCGCGTCGGCCTATTCGCGCGTCATCGACTGGAAGCGCTTTCGCAGGCGATCGCCGATGCGATCGGCGCGCTGCTGATGGTCGACATGGCGCACTACGCCGGACTGATCGCCGCGGGCGTCTACCCGACGCCCGGTCGGCATCGCCGATTTCGTCACCAGCACGACGCACAAGACGCTGCGCGGGCCGCGCGGCGGCCTCATCCTCGGCAAGGCCGAGCACGAGAAGGCCGATCAACTCGGCGGTGTTTCCCGGGACTGCAGGGCGGGCCGCTGATGCACGTCATCGCGGCCAAGGCCGTCGGCGTTCGGCGAGGCGCTCGGCAAGGACTTCCGGCGCTACCAGGAGCAGGTGCTCGAGAACGCGCGCGTGCTGGCCACGCGTGCTGCAGGATCGCGGCCTGCGCATCGTGTCCGGCGGCACCGACAGCCACATGTTCCTGGTCGACCTCCGCGCCAAGAAGATCACCGGCAAGGACGCCGAAGCGGCGCTGTCGCAGGCGCACATCACGGTCAACAAGAACGCGATTCCCAACGATCCGGAAAAGCCGTTCGTCACCTCCGGCATCCGCCTCGGCAGCCCGGCGATCACGACGCGCGGCTTCACCGAGATCGAGAGCGAGGAGCTCGCGCACCTCATCGCCGACGTGCTCGACGCGCCGGGCGACGACGCGACGATCGAGCACGTGCGCACCGAGCGTGCGCGCGCTCACGCCAGAAGTTTCCCGTCTACGGCTGGATCGGCACCTCCGCAATGAAGTGCCCGTTCTGCGGCAGCACCGACACGCAGGTCATCGACTCGCGCGTCACCGAGCCGGGCGACTCGATTCGCCGCCGCCGCCGCTGCTCGGCTGCCAGAAGCGCTTCACCACGTACGAGACGGTCGAGCTGCGGCTGCCGCAGGTGGTCAAGACCAACGGCACGCGCTCCGACTTCGACGTCGACGAAGCTGCGCAACGGCTTCCAGCGCGCGCTGCACAAGCGCCCGGTGCCGACGGAGTTCGTCGACCAGGCCGTCGATCGCGTCGTCGCGCGCGTGCTCTCGCTCGGCGAGCGCGAAATCGCGTCGCGGCAGATCGGCGAGATGGTGATGCAGGAGCTCTACAAGCTCGACAAGGTCGCCTACATCCGCTTCGCGTCGGTGTATCGCAGCTTCCAGGACGTCTCCGATTTCCGGGACGCGCTGAAGGAAGTCGAGGCACCGGCCAAGCGCACTCGCAAGTAGCCGGGAACAATGGGGTCAGACACGACTTTCTTGCGCCCTCAGTAGCGAGCAGACCGTCCGCCAAAGTCGTGTCTGACACCGCATTTCCATGACCGCGTTCACCGCCGCCGACCGCGCGCATCATGGCGCGCGCGCTCGCGCTGGCCGAGCGCGGCCTCTACACCACGACGCCCAATCCGCGCGTCGGCTGCGTGATCGTCGACGGACGGCGCGGTGATCGGCGAGGGCTGGCACGAGCGCGCCGGCGCGCCGCACGCGGAGGTCGAATGCGCTCGCCGATGCCGCGCGCGCGCGGGCACGATCCGCGCGGCGCGACGCTGTACGTGACGCTCGAGCCGTGCAATCACACCGGGCGCACGCCGCCGTGCACCGAGGCCGTGATCGCGGCCGGCATCGGGCGCGTCGTGGTCGCGATGGCGGATCCGAATCCCGCAGGCCGCGCACGGCGCGCGTCCGGCTGCGCGCCGCGGGCATCGCCGTCGACGTCGGCGCTGCTCGAGGACGAGGCGCGCGAGCTGAACATCGGCTTCGTGTCGCGGATGACGCGCGGCCGTCCGTGGGTGCGGATGAAGGTGGCGGCGAGCCTCGACGGCCGCACCGCGCTCATGATCGGGCGAGACGCAGTGGATCACCGGCGAGGCCGCGCGCGCCGACGGCCATCGCTGGCGCGCGCGCGCGTGCGCGATCCTGACCGGCATCGGCACGGTGCGGCAGGACGATCCGCAGCTCACCGTGCGCGCGGTCGCGACGCCGCGGCAGCCGCGCCGCATCGTCATCGACCGCCACGCGCAGACGCCGCCGGCGGCCAGGGTGCTCGCCGGCGGCGACGCGCTGATCGTCACCGCGGGCGAGCGCAATCCGCGATGGCCGGCCGGCGTCGAGGTGCTGACGCTGCCCGATGCCGACGGCCGCGTCGATCTCGCCGCGCTGATGCGCGAACTCGGCGCGCGCGGCATCAACGAGCTGCACGTCGAGGCCGGCGGCAAGCTCAACGGCGCGCTGCTCGCGGCGGGCCTCGTCGACGAGCTGCTGCTCTATCTCGCGCCGTGCGTGATCGGCGACCCCGCGCGCGGCATCGCCGAATTTGCGCGGGGCTCTGCGCGGCTCGCCGATCGCGTCGCGCTGTCGATCCACGACGTGACGAGCGCGTCGGCGAGGACCTGCGCGTCCTCGCGCGCGTCAGCGTCGAGGGCGGCTGATGTTCACCGGCATCGTGCAGGCGGTCGGACGCATCGCGGCGGCCGACGCCGCAGGGCGACGGCTTGCGCATCGACGTCGACCCGGCGGGCTCGATGTCGCCGACGTCGCGGTCGGCGACAGCATCGCCGTCAACGGCTGCTGCCTGACGGTCGTGGCAACGATGTCGACGGGCTCGCACGCTCGCCTTCGACGTCTCCGGCCGAGACGCTGCGCTGCACGGCCGGTCTCGATCGGCGCGGCCGACGTCAACCTCGAAAAGGCGCTGCGCCTCGCCGATCGCCTGGGCGGCCACCTGATGACGGGTCACGTCGATGGCGTCGGCACGGTGATCGCGCTGCGCTCGCTCGCGGCCGACGCGGATCGGACCCCGGCGAGGGCAGCTGGCGGCTCGAGATCGAGGCGCCGGCGGAACTCGCGCGCTTCATCGCGGCGAAGGGCTCGATCGCGGTGCAGGGCGTGAGCCTCACCGTGAACGGCGTCGACGGCTCGCGCTTCCACGTGAACCTCATTCCGCACACGCTCGCGGTGACGACGCTGGAGCGCGCTCGGGTCCCGGTGCGCGCGTCAATCTCGAGGTGGATCTCGTCGCGCGGTACGTCGCGCGGCTCGCCGAGTTCGAGCGCAGGTGAACGATCCGGCGAAAAGTGTCCCCGACGCCGGATTGTCGCCGCGTCCCTTGCCCGCGCGCGATCAACGGCTGCCGAGAATGTCCCTCTCGTTCAACGGCTGCACGGGACGCGCGTTCATCGGGTAATACCGTGCAAAGCGCGCGATCTGGTCGGCCGACATCGTGCTCGGGGTCTTCAGCACGTACCAGGTGACGTTCTCCGTGCAAGGCGGCTCGGTCAGCGAACCCTTGAACGTGTAGTAGTCCTTGTTCGGGGGGAGCAGCCCGATCGCGTTGACCTGCACCGCGCTGACGAGGTTCTCCTTGCCCTTGGCCTGCGGCAGGTTGTCCCAAAGCTGCTTGATCAGCGCATTCTCCTTGCCTTGTGTGAACAGGACGACGACGGTCGCGAGCTTGCCGTCCTTATCCTTGTGCACGAGGTGCGCGTCCATGTCGTACCCCTTGCCGTCGATCTTGTATTCGCTGGGACGGTGGAAGCGGATCTGGATCAGGTCGTGGCGCTTGCCCGCGACCGATACCCAGCTGTCGGCCGCGTAGTTGACCTGAATCGAGTGCCCGTCGTCGATGATCTTGAGCGGTACGGCCTTGTAGTTGAACAGGAGTGCCGGGATGTCGCCCTTCCTGGCGGCGGCGTCCGGAATGTCGATCGGCGACTGCGTGGTCCCCGTCGCGCACAGCGCGAAATCCTTGTCGAGCTTCCCCCATTTCGCAGGACCGTTCGGGCCGGTGTGGCTCCAGCGCGCGGCGTCCGCGGCCGCGCACCACGCGGGGGTGCCCGCGAGACCGGTCGCGACGACGGTGGCGACGATTGCATCGACAAGCCGTTTCATCGGATTCTCCTCGAGATCGACAATGCTGCGCGGTTCGCATGCGCGCAGGAGACCGTTTTCCATGCGTATCTTAGGCCCATTGGCGCGGCCCGACGCAAGTGCGCGGACGCCGGGCGCCTTGCGCTCATTCCGGCACATGTCCCGACACCTCGGTCCCGGCGGCAGGCGGCAGCCGCCGGTGAAAGAGCACCGACACCGCGGCAGATCGCCGCAATGGCGATGAAAGCGGGCGGAAAGTCCGCGGCGACGATCGACAGGTGCCCTTGGGCAAGGCTCGACAGCTCGAGAGCATAGGCGCCGACGGCGATGCCGAGACTCTGCGCGAGCCGCTGCGTCATGCTGGAGATGCTGGTCGCCTGACTCATGTTCCGCGCGGTCGCATCGGCGAACGAGAGCGCCTGCAGCGCGGTGAATTGCAGCGAGCGCAGGCACCCCGATATCAGCAGCACGAGCACGATCACGAAGTGCGGCGTCGCCGCGGTGAACAAGCGCGCAAGCCGCCACGCTCGCTGCGGCGAACAGCGCGTTCACGGACAGCACGCCGCGGAAGCCCCAGCGCTTCAGGATCGCCACGGTCAGCGTCTTCATGAACATCGCGCCGACCGCGGTTGCGCAGGTCAACAGGCCCGACTGCAACGGGTCGAGGCCAAAGCCCAGTTGCAGCAGCAGCGGCAGCAGGAACGGCGTGGCGCCGACGCCGATGCGAAAGAGCGAGCCCGCCGCCACTCCGTTGAAGAAGGTCGGGACACGGAAGAGCCTGAGGTCGAGCGACGGATGGGTGACCCGACGGGCATGCCTGGCGTAGGCGTAGAGGATGACGGCGCCGCCCACGATGCTTGCGGCCGTCACCGCGGCCGGCAGCAGATGGCCGCCCAGCGCCGACAGGCCCAGCATCAGCACCGACAGGCCGACGCCGCACAGCGCGAAGCCGCGCCAGTCGAACGGCGGAACCGTGTCCTCGCGGAGATTCGGAATGAACCGGTGGACGAGGAGGAGGCCGAGGACGCCGATCGGCACATTGATGATGAAGATCCAGCGCCAATGGAAATAGAGGGTGATCGCGCCGCCCAGCGCCGGTCCCGATGACCGGCCCCATCAGCGCCGGAATCGTCAGGTAGTTGAGCGCGGAGACGTATTCCGTGCTTCGGCACGGCGCGCATCAGGACGAGCCGCCCCACGGGGACCATCATCGCTCCGCCCATCCCCTGCAGGAATCGCGACGCGATGAACGCGGTCAGGCTGTTCGACGCGGCACACAGCAGCGAGCCGGCGACGAAGACGACGATGGCGACGCTGAACACGGTACGCGATCCGTACCGGTCGGCGACCCACCCGCTGATCGGGATGAACACGGCGAGGCTCACGAGATACGACGTCAGCGCGAGCTTCAAGCGCCAGCGGGTTCTCGCCGATGTCGGCGGCGATCGCCGGCAGCGACGTCGTGATCACCGTCGAGTCCATGTTCTCCATGAACAGCGCGCAGGCCACGATGAGCGGGATGAGGACGGCGCGTCGCAAGGGAAGGGGGCGGGAACGGGCTCGCGGGGCTGCGGCGTCACCGTGCCGGTGACGCGGATGCTTGCCCGCCTCGAGCCAAAGGGCCCGGTGCGCGAAGGACGGCCGCCGCGATCAGCCCGGCGAAACGGCTACCCGTTCGGCGCAGGGTGGATGTTGTCGACCCAATGCACTTCCTCGGGCTTTTCCACCACCGGGATGTCGAGGTTCACGACGACGGGCTCCTGTCCGCTGCGCACCAGCACGCAGGAGAGCGGCTCGTCGTCGTTCGCGTTGATTTCCTGGTGCGGGACGTACGGCGGCACGTAGATGAAGTCGCCCGGGCCGGCCTCGGCCACGAATTCGAGCTTCTCGCCCCAGCGCATGCGCGCACGCCCGCTGACGACGTAGATCACGCTTTCGACCGGCCCGTGATGATGCGCGCCGGTCTTCGCCTTCGGATGGATCACGACCGTGCCGGCCCAGAGCTTCTCCGCTCCCGCGCGCGCGTGGGTGATCGCCGCGGCCCGGTTCATGCCGGGCGTCTGCGGCGTGTTGACGTCGAGGTCACCCGCCCGCACGACGCGAACGCCGTGGTGCTTCCATCTGGGTTCGGTGTCCATGGTCGAATCGTCGCTCCTTCGTGCGAGGAGGTCAACCGGAAGCGCCGTTCAGGTCTGCCGGAATTCGAGGTCGAACGCCGCGTGCTCGTCGCGGCCCAGCGCTTGAACGAGGCTCGGCATCGCCTCGCGCAGGGGCATTTCCAGATTCCACGGAGGATTGAAGACGAACATGCCGCTGCCGTACAAGCCCGAAGCCGTCGGCCGCGGGCGCCTTCACGTCGAGCGAAACGTCGAGCCAGTCGCCCGGCGGCGAGGCGGCGCAGCTCGGCCGGGCAGGCCCGCCGATTCGCGACGCTGCACCTGCGGATACCAGACGGCATAGGTGCCGGTGGCGAAGCGCTGCAGCGCGTCGCGCATCGCCGTCCAGCACCGCAGCGTAGTCGGACGCGTTCTCGTACGACGGGTCGATCAGCGCGAGTCCGCGCCGCGACGGCGGCGGCAGCACGGCCTTGAGGCCGGCGAAGCCGTCGCCGGCCACGACCGCCACGCGCCGACCGGCGTCGCGAAATGCTTCCTGCAGCGCCTTGCTCTCGTTGGTGTGCCGCTCGAACAGGCGCAGCCGGTCCTGGTCGCGCGTCATCTGCAAGGCGATCTGCGGCGAGCCCGGATAGATGCGCAGCACGCCGTCGGGATTCACGGCGCGCACCTGCGCGACGTAGTCGGCCAGCGGCGCCGGGAAGATCGCTGCGGGACCACAGCCGGCGCGATGCCCGTCTCGAACTCGGCGTTCTTGGCCGCGTAGCCGCTGCTCGAGCGAGTAGCAGCCGGCGCCGGCGTGGGTGTCGATCACCCAGAGCGGCTTGTCCTTCTTCGTGAGTGCGCGAGCAGCTGCACGAAGACGAGGTGCTTGAGCACGTCGGCATGGTTGCCCGCGTGGAAACCATGGCGATAGCTCAGCATGCGGCGCAAGACTCATCCCCGCGCCCGTCGGCGCGGGGATGGCGGCATCGCGACTGACGCTAGTCGCGGTTCAGCAGCCGCCACGACACCCGGTGCTTGAGATGTCGCCGCACCGGCAAGCTTGACGCCGAAGCTGAAGACCTGGCCCTTCATCGTCGTGACCAGGACGCGCACGTCGCCGCTCGACGCGCTGCTCGATCCCCGCCCTGACCCTGGATCAGCGACACGCCGGCGATGCCGGCGCCGATGTCGATGCTGGGCACGACGGTGCCGCCAGTCGACTCGAGCACCGAATTGCCGGTGTTGAGGTCGCGTGCGAACAACGTCGACGACAGCGGCGGCGCACACGGATCGGTCGCCGGCTTGGAGAACGCGTAGACGACCGTCTGCACGTCCGCATAGACGTCGGTGCCGATCTTCCACGTCTTGTCCGCGCCGTCCTGGTACCAGCCGCGGCCGGTCGGCGTACCGCTGAATCCGGACACGGTGGTCGCCGTGACCGCATTGAGGTCGGCGCGCGATACGGCGTTGCCGGCGCCGGCTCGGCCGCGGTCGTCGTGCCGTCGCGGATCACGTACAGAGTGTTGCCGACCGTTGCATCGTTGAGGTCGTCCTGGCCGAGCAGCTTGCCGGTGCCGACGAACATATACCGGTCGACGTTGTTGTTCTGGTCGATCTCGATGCGAACGCCGGTCGTGATCGGTTGTGGCTTGTTGCCGTCGGTGAGCTGGGCGATCCGCACGATATTGCTTTCGCCGTTCTTGTCTTTCTTCGCCAATTGGCCGGATCGGGATCGGAAAGGTCGAAGCGCCAGACGTTGCCCTTGAGGTCGCCGCCGTAGGCCTGCAGCACGTACGGATCCTTGCGGCTCGGCGCGAAGGCGCGGATGGTCGAAAGGCCGCTCGGATCGTCCGTCGCTGCCCGACGCCCGTGGAGAGCGTCTGCAGCAGCTTCCCGTCCGTCGGATTGAGGACGAACAGGCTGCCCACCCCGTCCGTCGTTGTTGTACCCGGAGGCGACCAGCACCACCCAGCCGTAGCGCGTACGTCTTGACGAGGGTCGGGGCGTCGAAGACATAGCCGAGGTTGTCGTCGGTGAACTCCCAGAGCACGCGCTTCGAAAGCGCGATCGAGTCTTCGGTGTCCGTCGGCGCCACCGGGGTTCGTGACGTCGAGCGCGTAGATCGACCGCCCACCCGCGCCGAGCCCGCCCACCAGGATCGTGCGCCAGTCGTTGCCGGATTGCGGTGGCGTGTCGGTATTCGTGTTGGCGAAATCGATGTCCCAGACGCGCGGCGTGGCGTTGACGTAGAACTTGTGATCGAACAACGGAATACCGCCGCGACGGTAGCTCAACGCGCCGAGCTGGAACGCGCTCGGCGGAAATTTGCCGGTGTCGTTCGGGTCGTCGGCACTGAAGAGCGCCTTGGGAATGAATGCCCAGGTCTCCTTGCCGGCGTCTGGTCGTCGTCGAGTCGTCGAACGCGTGCAGCATGCCGTCGTTGCCGCCGACGTAGACCATCGGCGTGCGCGATTTGTTGTCGCTCACGAACGTCGCTGTAGCCGGGGTTGCCCGCGTCGGTATAGGGCTGACTCGGCGCGCCCACGGGAACCGCGCCCGAATAGACGATGTCGCCGAGGACATGCAACCGCATACGGAAGTTCGTGGTCCCGACACCTTCGTTCGACTTGTCACCGCGCAGGAAATTGAGCACGGTCTGGGCCGACGGAGTGGGCGTCACGAGAGCAGCAACCCATCCGGCGTTGAGCGAATCCTGTTGCTGTTGCGACAGCTTATCCAAGCGGAACGGGACCGCGGTATTGGTCTTGTCGTTGATCGTCACGATCCGGCGATTCGTGTCCCAGCCGGTGAGCGGCCGCCTGCGCGTCGAGTTGCGTCGCTGCCGACCACAACGGCGGGTTGACGGGATTGCCGACGTTGTCGATGGGAAGCGCACCGGTATTGGGATCGAGCGCGTATTTGCTGACGTCGCCCCACCAGCCAGCCTCGTAGCTGGTCCGGTAGCCGATAGGACTTGGTCAGCGAGAACTGCGCGCCGGCGATGCCGACGCCGGTACCGGTACCCGATTGGTCCGTGAAATCGGCCAGCGCACTGACGATGCTGTCGCGCCAGATCCTGCGGATTTTGGGCGTTGAAGAATTTGCCGCGGCTGTTGATCGCCGCGTGCCAGAGGTCGTCGATCGATTCGGGTCCGCCGACTGCGCCCCCGCCGGTTGGTACCGGCCAGTTCGCGGTACCCGCGGTGATCGCGTTGACGCCCGTCGGGTAAACGACGTTTCCCTGTGCGCCAATCGACAACCCGTAGAGCGTAACGTGCTGCCACGGTGCAACCGTGTCCTTGACCAAGTCCGGGAGAGCGGGGCGAATGTCATTGATCCAGTACTTCATCGCAAGATCGGCGAGCGTGCTGTTGCTCACCGTCGGCCCCTCGAAATAGGGGCGCGGGAACGTCGCACCCGGAGTGAAGCCGGTGTTGCCGGGCAAGTTGGCCAACGACGGGACCGTGTTGTCCTGATCGGCTGGGCCGATCGCGGCGCCGGTCATGATCTCCCCGAGGCGGTAGTTCCAATAGCCGTCCGTCGACAACAGGTGATAGTTCGGCTGGCATTGGCCGGTCTTGACGGCGCCAGCGAGGTCCAGCGGATCTGCGGCATTGGGGAGGCCGGATTTTCCGGAGTTCGAGAAGTATTCGCCGACGCGGTAGACGGCGTCGGGAAGTGGCGTGCCGTTTTGCGCCGCGGCCGCATAGAATCGGCTGAACCAGTCCGCCTTCTGCGTCGGGTCGAAGGGCTTTACGTTGAGAAACCCCGCCGTCGCGCTGCCGTTTTCCCAAAGCGTGTGGTAACCGACGCGCGCGGTCTCATCGGTCAGCGCTGAGAACGCAATTCCGCCGGCGGTCTTCATCGCCAGCATCCGGGACCGGTTGAACGCATACCACTTGGCGAAGTTCGTCATCTCCAGCGCGTACGTACCGCCCGCTCGGGTTGGCAGCCGCCGCGCCGTTCACCAGCACGCCCGTCGGATCGATGTCGACGCGCTTGAAGACCGTCGGATCGAACGCGGGGCCGCTGGTTGCGCTGGCCGAATAGCGGACGTACTTGTTGATCACGGAATCCTGGCGCGTCCCGCAGGTTCCCGTGCCCCAGCCGCCGGAGCTGCCGGTGCAGAACCAGACACTGGCGATCGTGTAGTAATACGGATAACCGTAAGCCGTGATCGGCGTAACGAACTTGCATCGCTGGGTTCCGGTGTCGGTGCAGCCGTCCGAATTGTTCGGGTAGTTGTAGCCTGCCGTTACTGCGGGCGTCGTTATCGGTGTCGCGGACGTGAATGAAGGATAGGCGCGGCCGTTGCGGCGGCATACCGATCCATCGCCGTCGGCGGTCAAATAGTCGTCCCCCGTGAGGCCGCTCGACTTCCAGCACCACAGGGTATCCGGGACGCCGGGCCAGGGGCCGTTGTCCGACGGAGCGCTCGTCGGGACGCACAGCGCCGTCGTGGCGGGGCTGACGCAACCGGCGGTCGACGTCGGGGCGAGATTGATCGTCGCGCTCTTGTTGGCGCCTGGATAGCCGGCAAACCCGTCCATGTAGACGGCATTCCACGGTCCCGTGCATCCGGTCGTGGTGCCCTCGCACGGAAGCTCCGTACCGTCGTCCTTCCTGCCCGCGTCATAGAGAGCCGTGGGGTTGTAGTAGACCTTGTTGAAGTCGCTGCTGCGAAGCGGCGGATCGATTTGCCGGTACGGCGTGTAGACACCGGGATAGGGCAGCGACCCGATATTGACCCCTGCGATCCCACCGCATGGCCGATTATCGCGACAGTACGGGCTGGGCGCTCCCCAGACGGTCCAGTCCGGGAGATAGTCCCACCCCATGCTGCCCGAGTCGTCGAGCGTGAACATGATGTTCGGCTTGACGGGGTTGAGTCCCTGCAGCGGAACCTCCGCGAGGACGCTCGTCGTGATCGGTGCGGCGTAGGCGGCAAGCGGCTGCAGCACCAGCGATGCGCCGACGACGGCAGCGCAAAATTTTCGGAAGGCGGACGGGCGGCTCGATTTCATGGCGCTGCTCCTGGGATACCGACGATAGCGCGCCCGCTATTTGAGGATCGCCTGCGCGTACTGCACGGTATTGCGCGGGCCGTCGACGCGGACCGTGACGCGGTAAAAGGCGTCACCGACGCGCGAGAGGGCCTCGTAATGCTGCGTGCCCGCGTCCGCGCCGAGCGCGGCGGCCGAGAGGTTGCAGTTGCTGCCGACCGCCGCGCCCGGGTTGGCGCACATCCGCTCGATCACGTAGTAGCTCGTGTTGCCGGCGACATCCGGTCCGACCAGCGCCGTGTTGAGGCCCGCAGCCGTGAACGCGCTGACCGATTGGAGCTCGGCCGGGATCTCGGGAATGCCGTTGGCGTCGAGCCGGACGTTGGCGAAATAATTCTGTGCAATCAGGTTGGCCGTCTTGTCGGCGATGACCGGCGTGGACGTCGTCGGATCGGGCTGCGGATCGAACAGCGCCTGCACCGCCTGCTCGACGCTGCGGTCGACGGCGGCCGCCGCAGCCTGCTTGAACGCGAGATTGCCGGCGACGATCGTCGCCGTGTCCGACGACCGGATGAGGGCAATGCCGGCGAGGCTGAGCGCGACCATGACGAGGAGCGCGATGAACAGCACGACGCCGCGTTGGCGTCGCGCACGGCATGCGCGCGCGACCACGTGGCGGGTTGAACCGGGAAGGTGTCTCATGTCGGATTCCAAAGCGCGTTGCGGAGCGGGACGACGGTTTCGAGCACCCTGTAGCGATAGTGCTGATCGTCCGCGCCCAGGGCCATCGACACGGCGCCTTCGAGCATCACCAGCGGGCCGGGCGTGACCGCGAGCTTTTCGTACTGCGCGCTTCGCGTGACGATCGCAATCCGGACCGCACGAATCTGCCGAAGCGTCGCCAGCGGCTGATTCGGGAGGTTGGCGGCCGACCAGATGCCGCCCGTGGCGTCCTGCCAGGTATCGACGATTCCGTCGTTGTCGGTGTCCAGGCCGTACTGCGCCTTCAGATTGACCACGTCGCTGACCACGGGGACGACCGGACCGTCGGCCGGAAGCTTCCTCTGCGAGCGCAACGCATGCGCGGTCGGATCGACCGTGTACGCGATGCGCCCCATCGCGCCCTCGGGGCCAAGATTGACGACCGACGATGTGACGGCCGAATACGTCGCGGCCAGGTCGCCCGCCACCGGCGTCACGTTCAGTGTCGCGAATCCGGTCTTGGCATCGACGGCGACGCCGCCGGCGTCGATCGTCGCCAGCGTGCACTTGTTGCCTTGGACTGCGGCGATCACGTCGGTCTTCTTGGGGTCAGGATTGGCGCTGAACCCGACGGGTCCGTGGACGACGTAGGTATTGACGGCCGAGTTCTGCATGAACGGCACCGGGGTCGACAACGACTGCGAACCGCCGTAGAGCACGGTGATCGAGTCCGGGTCGAGCGCCGTCGCGCCGGCGACGATGAGCACGGGAACCGGGCGCAGCATGGCGCACTGGTCGAGCGTCGCGGCCATCGATGCGATCCCGTTGCCGGCGATCGCCAGATCGCGGCCGAGAACGTACAGCCCGTAGCTCGCGTTCTGCTGCGCGTCGCTGCCGGCCGTGATGGTGCGCTTCTGGCCCTCGCTGATCTCGTAGATCTGGTAGATGACGAGCACGAGCAGCATCGAGATGACGATGCCGACCATGACCTCGATGAGGCCGACGCCGCACTCCGAACGGAGCCTGCCGATGTGCGTGTTCCGGCTCATGGATTCTTCCCGATCTGGGCGGTCATCACGTGCTGGTGCTTCTCGGTTTCGCCGGGCAGCTGCCAGTAGACGGTGACCGCGACGGTGCGGCTTTCCGACGTGAACCCCGGCGTGACCGCAACGTCGGGGGCATACGCGCCGGGCAGAAGGGCCGCTGCTTTCGTCGTCCAGGCATCGAGTTTGGCGCCGCCCGACGCGAAATCCGTGTCGATCTTGGCCGCGGTCATTCCCCACATGTCGGCGATCATTCCGCCCGCGAGGTTGGCCGCTTCGGAGCGGTAGCGGGCCTCATTGGTGACGCGAATCGAGTTTCCGAGGAGACCGATAAGCCCGAGCACGCCGAACGCGAAGATCAGGATCGCGACCAGCGCTTCGAGGAGGTAGCTCCCGGCCTGCCGTCCGGGCAAATGCTTCGCAGATCGCAGTCGGAGTGTCATCTCAACAGGCCCTCGGGTCGGGAGGAACCAGCAACTTGAGCGCGGGGTCCGGGTCGCACATCCGGAGCCCGCGCGGTTTGGTGGGGTCTGCGGCGGCCACGTCGTCGACGATGATGCGAAGTGAGCGCGCTTCGCCTGCGACGAGGGATTCGATATCGATCTGCTGGAGATGGTCGCCGGCCGTGCCCTGGTTCAGGATCCGGCCGAGGCCACTGAAACAGACGGTGGACTTGTCGCCGGGTGTCATCGTGATCTTGGTGCTCTTGCCGGCTTCGGTGCTCACGTACTGCTGAATCGGAGGCGCCACAAGGACCGCGCAATCCTGGTCCGTGACCAGATTGATCTTCCAGCCGGCGCCACCGGTGAGGGTGAACACGACCTTCGCGTTCTGCCGCGTTGCCTCGGCGCTTGCCGTGCGCAGGCCGTTGATGAGCGACTCGGCGTTGGAGCGGATCTCGCTGTTGCGGAGGTAGGTGATGAACGACGGCATTCCCAGCAGCATCAGCAACGCGAGGATCGCGATTGCGACCATCAATTCGATCAGCGTGAACCCCCGGGCTTTCGCGCGCATCGCCAGGTCAGCAATCGCCATTCTTGCGGCTCACCCAGCAGGTCGCCGACGTGGTCCAGCCCGATGGCACGGCGGTCGTCGCCCGGGCGTTGGCCTCGTTGACGGTGAATGTGAAGCCGAGCCCGGTGGCGGTGACCGTGTATGTGGTAGCGGTCAGCGTGGGGCACGCTATCGCAAAGTACTTGATGCTCGCCGGCAGGTAGATCTTTGTCGCAGGTGCCGGACCCGACGCGTACGCGACACACGCGGTGGGATAGCTGCGGTTGTCGAGGAAATACTGCTCGAGCCGCGTGCGCATGTCGGCGAGATTGGACTTCGCTTCGACGAGCCTGCTTCGCGTGACGTAGTCGAGGTAGTTGGGGAGGGCCACTGCCGCGAGAATGGCGACGACCGCCACGGTGATCATCACCTCGATCAACGTGAATCCGGCGATGCGTGAACGATTGCGCGTTGCTGAGTTCATCGTGCGGTCCCTTTTCCCATGACCGTATCGTAGGATGCTGCGGCGTCCGCGGCAAACGGTCCCGACTAACGGGCCCTGCATCCGAATGGACGGCCAATGCGGATTGCGACGCACGTGCATCGCGATTCGCGCAAGGCAATGACAATGGCATTTCGCGGCAATGACATTGGCATGCCCAGGTGCGCGAACGGGGAGCGAATCGGCGACGAAACGCATCGTCGGATGTGCGCCGCGTCCGACGGCGCGCTACGGACAGGGATCGCTGGTCTTCTCGACGCGCACCCGTCCGCTGTTCGCGAGAACCACCTGCAGCGCCCGCTGCCCGCCGCGGCACACGGTGAACGTGCCCATCTGCAGGGCGCCGTTCAGCATGCGTGCCTGCCCAAGGCTTGTGTAGGACACGTAGTCGTCGACCGGACGATTGGCGCTGACCGTGATGTCGCGCGGCGCGGCGCCCTCGGTCTGCAGCACGGGCTCGCCGTCGTCGACCTTGCCGTCGCGGTTGATGTCGACATAGACCACGAATCCCGCCGCCCAGTCACCCTGATCGGCGCAGCCTCCTCCGCCCGGTGACTTGCAGAGGTTGACGCGGTGACCGCGCCGGACCGCCTCCGTGCGCGCGCGGGTCATCGTTTCGGCGAGATGCTTCGCGTGGTTGGCGAGCTGATAGGCCGCGAGCCAATCGTGGAACGATGGGAATGCCAGAATTGCCAGCAGCGCGACAATCGCCGTGGCCACCAGCAGCTCGACGAGCGTGAACGCCGCGACGTCGCGCAATTCCAGTTGAAGCATTCGCACCCCCTGGGATGGAAAGGCGAACGGGGAGTTCTGCGGACAAGCGTATCGGGCCGAGGGTGCGACCGGAATCGGGCGCTTGGCCTAGGCCGGGTGGGGGCATCGAGCGTTCCGGCGAACGCGGGCATTGCAGCGAGCTGGCATCCCCGCCATTGCCGCGCGATAATCCGCATGCGTTTCCCGGCCATCGGCACCCGATGCGCGGGACCTTCTCACCGCGTTCCGGAGCCTCCATGAATGCCCCCGAGCGAATCGATTCCGCGTCCAAGGCCAAATTCGTCTGGGACGACCCGCTGCTGCTCGACGACCAGTTGACCGAGGAAGAGCGGATGGTCCGCGACACGGCGCATGCCTATGCGCAGGAGAAGCTGCTACCGCGCGTCACCCAGGCGTTCCGGAACGAGACCTCGGATCCGAGCGTGTTCGCGGAAATGGGTGCGCTGGGGTTGCTCGGCGCGACCCTTCCCGTCGCGTATGGTGGCGCGGGCCTCAACTACGTGTGCTATGGCCTGATCGCGCGCGAGATCGAGCGCATCGATTCCGGGTACCGCTCGATGATGAGCGTGCAGAGCTCGCTGGTGATGTTTCCGATCTACACCTACGGCACGGAAGCGCAGCGGAAGAAATACCTGGCGAGGCTCGCGACCGGCGAGTGGATCGGCTGCTTCGGCTTGACCGAGCCGAACCACGGCTCAGACCCGGGGTCGATGATCACGCGGGCCCACGCGGCCTCCGGAGGCTACCGGCTCGTCGGCAACAAGATGTGGATCTCGAATGCGCCGATCGCGGACGTGTTCGTCGTCTGGGCGAAGACCGACGACGGCGTGATCCGCGGATTCGTGCTCGAGAAGGGGATGAAGGGTCTCTCCGCGCCGAAGATCGAGGGCAAGTTCAGCCTGCGCACGTCGGTGACCGGCGAGATCGTCATGGACGACGTCCACGTGCCGAAGGAAAACCTGCTGCCGAACGTCGAGGGGCTGAAGGGCCCGTTCGGGTGCCTCAACAGCGCGCGCTATGGCATCGCCTGGGGCGCGCTCGGCGCGGCGGAAGCGTGCTGGCACGCGGCGCGGCAATACACGCTCGACCGCAACCAGTTCGGGCGCCCGCTCGCCGCGAACCAGCTGATCCAGAAGAAGCTCGCCGACATGCAGACCGAGATCGCGCTCGGCCTGCAGGGTTGCCTGCGGCTCGGGCGGATGAAGGACGAGGGCAAGGCGGCGCCCGAGATCACGTCGATCATGAAGCGCAATTCCTGCGGCAAGGCGCTGGACATCGCACGGATGGCGCGCGACATGCACGGCGGCAACGGTATCGTCGACGAGTTCCACGTGATCCGCCACCTGCTCAACCTGGAGACCGTCAACACATACGAGGGCACGCACGACGTCCATGCGCTGATCCTGGGCCGCGCGCAGACGGGCATCCAGGCGTTCTTCTGAAGCCTGCGATGAAGCTCTACGACTACTTCCGTTCCTCCGCCGCCTACCGCGTGCGGATCGCGCTCAACCTGAAGGGCATCGCACCGGAGCACGCGTTCGTCCACCTGCGACGCGGCGCCCAGCGTGCCGACGAGTACCTGGCGCTGAATCCCCAGGGCCTCGTCCCCTCGCTCGTCACCGACGATGGTGACGTGCTGACGCAGTCGCTCGCGATCATCGAATGGCTCGACGAGTCGTACGCGGAGCCGCCGCTGCTGCCCGCGGATGCCGCGGGCCGCGCGCGCGCGCGTGCGCTGGCGCTCGCGATCGCCTGCGACATCCATCCGCTCAATAACCTGCGGGTGCTGAACTACCTCACCGGCACGTTCGGGGCGACGGATGCGCAGAAGGACGGTTGGTACCGGTACTGGTGCGATGTCGGACTTGAAGCACTCGAGACGCAATTGGCGCGCGAGTCCGCTACCGGCACGTACTGCCACGGCGCGACGCCGACGCTCGCCGACGTCTGCCTCGTCCCGCAGCTCGCCAACGCGCGCCGCGTGGAGCTCGACCTCGCACCCTATCCGACGCTGCTGCGCATCGAAGCCGCGTGCATGGCACTGCCGGCATTCGCCAACGCCGCTCCGGCGAGGCAGCCGGATGCCGAGTGAGCGAGCGGGCCGAAGGCCAGGACACCTGCGCGAGCAGGGCGAAGCCAAGGCTCGAAGAGCGCGTCTGCGAGCGCGGGTGGCGGCCGACAAGCAGCGGTTGCACATCGGTAAACGAGTTAAGGAGGCCGCTCCGAAGGGCGCGTCCGCGAGCGATCGAGGCGGCCGACCGCACGACCGTCAATCAACGAGACCCGCGCGGAGGCCGCGAGTGACCGGAGCACCATGAACACCGTCATCCCCAGCTGGGACGTTCCGACGTTGCCGGTCGCGGGCAGCGACGACCGCTTTCCGGTTCGTCACATCTACTGCGTCGGGCGCAACTACGCCGAGCACGCGAAAGAGATGGGTGGCGACGCGACGAAGGAGCCGCCGTTCTTCTTCACCAAACCCGCCGACGCGGTCGTGCCGGTCGTGCCGCCGGCGGTTGGGTCGAGTCCGCGTATCCGCTCGCGACGAAGAACCTCCACCACGAGATCGAGCTCGTCGTGGCGATCGGCGCGCGGGGGGTCAGGCTCGCGCCGGGCGACGCGCTCGGCATCGTCTGGGGTTACGCGGTCGGGCTCGACATGACGCGTCGCGACCTGCAGAACGACATGCGCGAGAAGAAGCGGCCCTGGGACATCGGAAAATCGTTCGCGGACGCCGCGCCGATCGGACCGCTGCATCCGGTGGCGGAGGTCGGCCATCCGGCGCGCGGCAGGATCTGGGTCGACGTCAACGGCGCGCACCGCCAGCATGGCGACCTCTCGGAGATGATCTGGGACGTCGCGCACACCGTGCACTTCCTTTCGCAGTACTACGAGCTGCTGCCGGGCGACCTGATCTTCACCGGGACGCCCGCAGGCGTGGGTGCCGTCGTCCCGGGCGATCGGCTCGACGGCGGCATCGACGGTCTCGGGACGCTTTCGATCGCGATCGTACCGCCCGCCGATTGAGCGGATGGCCGCCATCACCTACACGCCGGAGTTCGTCGAGCGCGGCTACAACAACCGCGCGGCGGTGCCGGACCATCCGCGGTGGCTCGCGCACTACACCGAGGCGTCGGCGGAGGCCCGCGCCGCGCTCGCTCCGACGCTCGACCTGCGTTACGGTCCAGGACCGAAGGAGACGCTCGACCTGTTCCTGCCGCCGGGACGCGCACGCGGCGACGTTCGTGTTCCTGCACGGCGGATACTGGCGCGCGTTCGACAAGAGCGACTTCTCGTTCGTCGCGAATTCGTTCGTCGCGCAGGGATTCGCCGTCGCCGTCGCCAACTACGACCTGTGTCCGGACGTTTCGATCGGCGCGATCGTCGACGAGTGCCGGCGCGCGGTCGTGTGGGTCGTCCGCGACGGCGCCGCGCACGGCGCCAATCCCGACCGCGTCGTGGTCGGCGGGCATTCCGCCGGCGGACATCTCACGGCGATGCTCTTCACGGCCGACTGGTCGGCATTGGGTTTGGCGCGGGATCCGATCGCGGGAGGCGTGTCGGTATCGGGCGTGCACGACCTCGCGCCGATGGTCCGGTTCACCTACAACGTGGACCTCGAGGCTCGATGACGCGGAAGCCGCAAGGCAGTCGCCGGTGCGGCTCGCGCCGCGGTCGCGCGCGCCGCTCGTGCTTGCGGCGGGCGCGGACGAGACCTCGGAATTCGTGCGGCAGACGCGAATTCTGTGGGAAGCGTGGCCACGCAACCGGCCGGCCGGCGCCAGCGCGCCGATGCTGATCCCCGGCCGCAACCACTTCAACGTGGTCGTCGACTTCGCCGACGCCCGGAGCGAACTGACGCGCGCGACGCTCGCGCTGTTCTAGCGCGAGCCTCCGGCGCGCATGCCGTCAGCTTCCCGGCGGACGGTAGGCGATGGTCTTCTTGGTCGCCGCGTCCATCTCCTCCGGCGTCAGCAGCACGACGGTCTTCGCCGACGACATCCCGGACTGACCGACCGCGAGCGCCATCGCAGCCGCGGATACGTTGTCGGGAAGATCGACGATGACGTAGGCGTCGACGTCACCGAACGCGAAATTGAACGACTCGAGCTTGCCGCCGACACTGGCGATCGCCTTCGCGACCGCCTCGCGGCGCGCGGATCCGCCGGACTTGGCCACTGCTTTCGCACCCTCGGCCGTGTATCGCGCCTCGAACAGATACTTTCCCATCGCTTCTTCCTCCTTGAGTTGACGCGCCCGGCGGCTCCGACGGTGGCCGACGACGAGTCCGGCCGCGGGTCCCGCCGACGCGGCCTGCCATTCTGCGCCCGATCGCCGGAACTTTGGAACACGTCGTTGCTGGCGCCGCCCAGGGCGGCGTATCCCCGCGGCCGGCGCGCCGCCTCACCGGCGGAGCCCCGGCGCGGGTAAAATGCTCGTTCCGCCGCTTCCAGTCAGCCCGCATGAGCCTTTCCCCGATCACCGACATCATCGCCGACATGAAGGCCGGGCTCCTGGCCGTGCTCGTCGACGAGGAGGACCGCGAGAACGAGGGCGACCTCATCTTCGCCGCCGACTTCGTCACGCCGGAAAAGATCAACTTCATGGCGGTCCACGGCAGGGGGCTCATCTGCATGCCGATCACGGCGGTGCACGCGGCACGGCTCAATCTCGCGCCGATGGTCCCGCAGAACCGGTCGGTGCACGGGACCAATTTCACCGTTTCGATCGAGGCGGCGCACGGCGTTTCCACCGGCATTTCCGCCGCGGACCGCGCGCACACGATCCGCGTCGCCGCGGCGCCCGATGCGAAGCCGTCCGACATCGTGCAGCCGGGCCACGTCTTTCCGCTGATCGCGCAGCCGGGCGGTGTGCTGGCGCGGGCGGGGCACACCGAGGCCTGTTGCGACCTCGCCGCGCTCGCCGGGCTCACGCCCGCGGCCGTACTTTGCGAGATCATGAATGCCGACGGCACGATGGCGCGGCTGCCCGATCTCGCGAAGTTCGCGGCCGAGCATGGCCTGCGGATCGGCGCTATCGCCGACCTCATCCAGCACCGCAGCCGGACCGAGCGTCTCGTCGAACGGATCGCCGAGCGGCCGCTCGCCACCGTGCACGGCGCGTTCCGCCTGGTCGTCTATCGCGACAAGCTGTCCGACGCGACGCACCTCGCGCTCGTTCGCGGACCGGTGTCCCCGGACACCGAGACGCTGGTGCGCGTCCACGAGCCGCTGTCGGTGATGGACCTGCTGGACAGCGGGCACACGTCGCACTCGTGGAGCATCGCGGCGGCCTTGTCGGCGATCGCCGCGGCGGGCCGCGGCGTCGTCGTGCTGCTGCACCGTCCGGAGAGCGCGCACGAGTTGCGCAGCCGTGCGCTCGCCGCCGAGGCGCCGGTTTCCGCCAAGGTCGACCTGCGCAACTACGGCATCGGCGCGCAGATCCTCCGCGACCTCAACGTCGGCAAGATGCGGCTCCTCGCCAAGCCGCGCAAGATGCCGAGCATGGCCGGCTTCGACCTCGAGGTGACGGGGTACGTCGAGCAGCCGGCGGCGCGCGCCGCGCCGTAGCTCCGGCGCGAATCCCGAGTCCGCCCGCCACGCCACTCGAGGGAACCATGTCGATCCGTCGCATTGCCCCCAACACCAACGGCCTGGGCCGCCGCGTCGGCATCGTGCTGTCCCGCTACAACGGCGGCATCGGCGACCTGATTCTCGCCGGCGCGCTTCGCGCCATCAAGGAGGCCGGCGTCGTCGAGCGCAACGTCACGATCGCCACGGTCCCGGGCGCGCTCGAGACGCCGCTCGCGCTGCAGCGGTTCGCGCAAACGGGCGACTTCGACGCGCTCGTGGCGCTGGGTGCCGTGATCCGCGGCGAGACCTACCATTTCGAGATCGTCGCCAACGAGTCGGCGCGCGGCGTCGCCGAGGTGCAGCTCGAGTTCGGCATTCCGATCGGCAACGGAATCCTGACCACCGACACCGACGAGCAGGCTCTCATGCGCTCCGAGGCGAAGGGATTCGAAGCGGCGCAGGCCGCACTCGAGCTCGCCAACCTGCTCGAAGAGATCGATGGCGACTAGCTCGCGCAGGCGTGCGCGCGAATACGTGCTGCAAGGTCTCTACGAGGGACAGCTGTCGGGCAATTCCGCCGGGGCGATCCGCGATCGTCTTGCGTCGGACCCGGGCTTCGCGAAGGCCGACGCCGCCTACTTCGATGCGCTTTGGACGGGCGTGAACGCCGAATACGAGGCGCTTGTCCTGCTGTTCGCCGCGAGCCTCGATCGCCGTGCCGCCCAGCTCTCGCCGATCGAGCGCGCGATCCTCGTCATCGGTGCATGGGAGCTGAAGCACCGGCCCGAGATTCCCCACCGCGTCGTGATCGACGAGGCGATCGAGCTCGCCAAGTCGTACGGCGGCACCGACGGGCACAAATTCGTGAACGGAGTGCTGGACAAGCTCGTGCCAACCCTCCGCGCCACCGAGCTCGAGGCCACGCACCGCACGACCGGCACCGCCTGATGGCGATGAACGGCGTCGCGCGTCTGGCGGCAGCCGTGATCGCGTTGGCCGCGTTTCCCGCGGCCGCGGCAACGCTCTCCGTCTACTGCACGCACGATCCGGACGCGTGCGAGCTGGCGGCGAAGACGTTCACCCGCGACAGCGGCATTCCGGTCGCGATGGTCCGCAAGCCGACCGGGGAGGTGTTCGCGCAGATCCGGGCCGAGCGCGACAATCCGAAGGCCGATGTCTGGTACGGCGGGACGTTCGACTCGTTCCTGCAGGGAGCGGCGGACGGCCTGTTCGCGCCGTACCGGTCTCCGCGGCTCGCGGAGCTGTACCCCTGGGCGCAGCGGCAAGCCGAGGCGACCGGCGATCGCGCCGTCGCGATCTACCGGATCATTCTCGGATTCGGCACGAACCCGGCGGTCCTCGCCAGGAATCGCCTTCCCGTGCCGCGCTGCTGGTCCGATCTCGTCAGGCCCGAGTATCGCGCCGAGGTCGAGCTGTCGAACCCGGTCACCAGCGGCACCGGATACACGATCCTCGTCACACTCGTCGCACTCTACGGCGAGGACGGCGCGTTCGACTACCTGAAGCGCCTCGGCCCGAACGTCGTTCGCTATACGCAGTCGGGGACCGCGCAAGGCCCGTCGGTCGCGCGCGGCGAAGTCGGCGTCGGCGTGAGCTTCGTGCACGAGTTCGTCACGCAGCAGCTCGCGGGTTTTCCCGTCGACATCGTGATCCCCTGCGAGGGCACCGGCGACACACTGGGCGGCATGGCGATCGTCACCAACGGCCCCAACCCCGCCGAGGCGCGCGCGTTCTACGACTGGGCGCTGACCCGCGGGGCGCAGGAGCTCGCGAACCAGACGAAGAATCTCATCCTGCCGGCCAACCGATCGGCGGAGATGAGGCCCGAGGCGGCGCGGTACATCAACGTGCCGACCGTCGACGTCAGTCCGGCGAAATTCGGCGCGCCCGCCGAGAAAAGGCGGCTGCTCGCACGTTGGCAACGCGAGATCGGCGATGCCCTGAAGTAGCCCGGGCACGCGACCGGCATCGCCTATAATCCGCCGGTGAACGAGTTCGAGCTGATCGCGCGGTTCTTCTCGCGGCCGCCGCGCAACGCGTCGGTGCATCTGGGGGTCGGCGACGATGCGGCGCTGCTTGCGCCATCGCCCGGCTGCGAGCTCGCAGTGTCGGTTGACATGCTGGTCGCCGGGCGGCATTTCCTCGCCGACGTCGATCCGGAGAAGCTGGGCCACAAGGCGCTCGCGGTGAACCTGTCCGACATGGCGGCGATGGGCGCGGTGCCCCGGTGGGCGCTCCTGGCCGGCGCGCTTCCCGACATCGACGCCAACTGGCTGGCGGCGTTCGCCCGGGGCTTCTACGCGGTCGCGGACGAGCACGGCGTCGAGCTCGTCGGCGGCGACACGACGCGCGGACCGCTGAACCTCTGTGTCACGATCCTGGGCGAGGTGACCAAGGGCCAGGCGCTGACGCGCGCGGGGGCGAACGCCGGCGACGACATCTACGTGTCGGGAACGCTCGGCGATGCCGCGCTCGCGGTCGCGGCTATGGCGGGGCGGACGACGCTCGACGGCGATGCGTTCGACGCGGCGCGCGCGCGGCTCGAGACACCGACGCCGCGGATCGCTCTCGGCATTGCGCTGCGCGGAGTCGCGACCTCCGCGCTCGACGTCTCCGATGGCCTGACCGGGGATCTCGCGCACATCCTCGAGCGGTCGGAGGTCGGGGCGACGGTGGATCTTGCGGCCGTTCCACGATCGGCAACCCTGACGCACATGCTGGAAAGCGCCGAACGTTCGCTGGCGCTCGGCTGCGTGCTCGCCGGGGGCGACGACTACGAGCTGTGCTTCACCGCCCCGCGTGATGCGGCCGCGCGCGTCGCGACGATCGCCACCGCCATCGGCGTGCCGCTCGTGCGCATCGGGGCGATCTCTGCCGGCGCGCGGTCTCGTCGTCCGCGACGAGGCCGGTGTGCCGCTCTCCGAATTGCCGCGTGCGTTCGACCATTTCGCCTGATCCCATGGACGACGGCGACCACCGGCGTTGTTCCTCCTGCGGCGAGTTGTCGATCACCCGGGGGCAACGGTTCATCGGCGGCTGGTTCTTCATCCGCTGCCCCAACTGCCGGACCCTGTTGCGCATCGACCCGCAGCACGGCCAGCGCTGGGCGCTGCTGACCGCGTTCGCGCTGATCGGCGCGGCATCGATCGCCGGCGCAGCGCTGACCGGCCAGGTGCCCGTGTTCATTGCCGCGGGCGCCATAGCCTGCGCGCTGCTCTACGCGTGGGAGTTCGCGCTGACGCGCCGCTCGCCGCTCGAAGCGGTCACCGCCGACGAGGCGCGGGAGTATCGGCGCAACTGGGCGATCGCAGCGATTGCCACGGCGGTCGCGACGATCGCGTTCACGTTCGCGGTGACTCGCGTGCTGGCGGCGCTGCCCGAATGAGTCCACGCGTGGCTCCGACGCCCGCGTTCCTGTTCGGGCACCCCGCGCATTTCATCGCGCTCGGCTTCGGCGCGGGACTCGCACCCTTTGCGCCGGGCACCTTCGGGACGCTGGTCGGGATTCCGATCGCCGCGCTGTGTCGGACCTATCTCCCGGACGCCGGGTTCGCCGCGACGATCGTTGCGTTCGCGCTGCTCGGCGCCTGGGCCGCGGACGTGACCGGGCGCGATCTCGGCGTCCCGGATCACGGGGCCATCGTCTGGGATGAAGTCGTCGCGTTCCTGGCCGTGCTGTATTTCGTCGGCGACGACTACGCGCAGATGGGGCTGGCGTTTTTCGTCTTCCGGTTCTTCGACATCGTGAAGCCGCCGCCGATTCGCGGGCTCGACGCGGCGCTCAAGAACGGGTTCGGCGTGATGGTCGATGACCTGGTCGCCGCCGGTTACACGTTGCTCGTGCTGGCCCTGATCCGCAACCTCTTCGGGTGACAGCTTGCGCGAGACCGCCGATCGAGCCCGGCCAATTCCCGCTCTGGTGCGCATCGAGGAAGCGGGCCTCAACGCGCTGCAGACGCAGCGACAGCTCTTCTACGACGGCTGGCTGCTGCGGATCTCGCCGGGGACGGCGAAGCGCGCGCGCAGCGTCAATCCGCATTTCGGCTCGTCGTTGCCGCTCGCCGGCAAGATCGACTATTGCGAAGGTGTCTACGCGCGGCACGGGTTGCCGACGCTTTTCCGGATGACGCCGTTCAGCCAGCCCCGCGATCTCGATCGCACGCTCGCCGAACGCGGCTACGAGGCCTTCGGCGAGACGTTCGTGCAGACCCTCGTGCTCGATCGGCCGCCGGAGCCGCCCGACCACGCGGGCGACGTCGTCGTCGAAGCGCCCGACACCGAGGCGTTCGTCACCGCCGTCAACAGCCTGCGCAAAGCGACCCGGCAGCAATGCGAGGCGCACCGCGAGCGGCTCGTGAATTCGCCGCTGGACAAGCGGTACGCCGTGGTCCGCGCGGCGGGGCGCGTCGTTTGCACGGCGCAGGTCGCGATCGAGGGCCCGCTGGTGGGCATCTTCGACGTGATCACCGCGCCCGACGCGCGCGGCAAGGGCTATGCGACGCTCGCCTGCGCGTCGCTCCTGTCGTGGGCGTGGCAACACGGCGCGAACGCCGCGTACCTGCAGGTCAGCGCCGACAACGCGCCGGCCGTCGCCGCCTACCGGAAGTTCGGGTTCGCGACCGCCTACACCTACCACTACTACGGCCGACCCGGCCAATGCGAATGAACGCCGACACTTTGGCACTCGCCACCGAATTGGGCCGTCTGCTCGAAGCGCGTCGTTGGCGGATCGCGACCGCGGAGTCGTGTACCGGTGGCCTCATCGCCGGCGCGATCACCGACGTCGCCGGCAGTTCCGCGTGGTTCGACCGCGGGTTCGTCACGTATTCGAACGAGGCGAAGATCGCGATGCTCGGCGTCCGGGCGGACACGCTGGCGGCGCACGGCGCGGTCAGCGAGGCGACCGCGCGCGAGATGGCGGCGGGAGCCTTGGCGCGCAGCGGGTCCGACGTCGCGGTTGCGGTGACGGGGATCGCCGGGCCGGCCGGCGGATCCCCGGAAAAGCCGGTCGGGATGGTCTGCTTCGGCTGGGCGAGGCGGGTCGGTCCGATCGAGACAGCCGTTCAGCAATTCGCCGGGGACCGGGCGGCGATCCGCGCCTCGACCGTTGCCGTCGCCCTCGAGGGGCTCGTCGAGCGCATCCGCGGTACCTGACGCCGGCGGCCACGGAATTGCCACTGACGACCGGTTGTCCCGCTCGGCTGCGCCGGCCCCGTCTGCCGATCGATTCAGGCGTCCGGATTAGGCGTTCCGGGGGCTAGTATCGAACGATCGTTCTATGCCATAATCGATGCCGATGACGGGTTCGTCCGCCCGGTTTTCCGCCCGGCGCAACCCCGAAGTACCCGCGAAACCCCCACATCAGGAACCACCATGGACGACAACAAGAGCAAGGCGCTTGCGGCCGCGCTGGTACAGATCGAAAAGCAGTTCGGCAAGGGCTCGATCATGAAAATGGGCGAGTCCCAGGTCCAGAACGACCTGCAAGTCGTGTCGACCGGCTCGCTCGGGCTCGACATCGCACTGGGCGTCGGCGGGCTGCCGCGCGGCCGTGTCGTCGAAATCTACGGGCCGGAATCGTCCGGCAAGACGACCCTTTCGCTGCAGGTCGTCGCGCAAGTGCAGAAGGCCGGGGGCACGGCGGCCTACATCGACGCGGAGAATGCGCTCGATCCCGTCTACGCCGGCAAGCTCGGCGTCAATGTCGGCGAGTTGCTGATTTCGCAGCCGGATACGGGCGAGCAGGGTCTCGAAATTGCGGACATGCTGGTGCGCTCGGGAGGTGTGGACGTGATCGTCATCGACTCGGTCGCTGCGCTCGTGCCGAAGGCCGAGATCGAAGGCGAGATGGGCGACCAGCTCCCCGGCCTGCAGGCGCGGCTCATGAGCCAGGCGCTGCGCAAGCTCACCGCGAACATCAAGCGCGCGAACACGCTCGTCATCTTCATCAACCAGATCCGGATGAAGATCGGCGTGATGTTCGGCAACCCCGAGACGACCACCGGCGGCAACGCCCTCAAGTTCTACGCGTCGGTGCGACTCGACATCCGCCGGATCGGCGCCATCAAGCGCGGCGACGAGGTCGTCGGAAATGAAACGCGGGTCAAGGTGGTGAAGAACAAGATCGCGCCGCCGTTTCGCGAGGCGCTGTTCGACATCCTCTACGGCGAGGGCATTTCGCGCCACGGCGAGATCATCGAGCTCGGCGTAGCGCACGACATCATCGAAAAATCCGGCGCGTGGTACGCCTACAACGGCGAGAAGATCGGGCAGGGAAAGGACAACACCCGCGAGTTCCTGCGCGAGCATCCGGAGATGTCCGACGAGATCGAGGCCAAGATCCGCGCTGCGGTCGGCGTTCCCGTCCCGGGCGCGCTACGCGCGCGCGGCGAGCCGCCGCCCGACGACGAATAGTGCGGATGAGGGTCAGGACAACGCGGCCGCCCGCGCTCCGCGGTGCCAGCCGCGGTCCGGGGTGAGCCGAGGAGATCCGATGCCCGGTGAGGCCGAGCGCCAACGGCCGGCGAAATCGCTCAAGGCGCGCGCTGTCGCGCTGCTCGCGCGGCGCGAATATTCGCGTGCCGAGCTTCGCGCAAAGCTCGCCGGAAGTGGCGACGGAAATGCCGCGGATTCGGAGGACCTCGACCGTGTGCTGGACGAGCTCGCCGCGCTCGGCTACCTGTCCGACGCACGCTTCGCCAGGACGCTCGTCCGGCAGAAGAGCGGCGGCTACAGCAAGCGCTCGATCGGTGCGACGCTCAAGGCGCGAGGCGTCAGCGGCGAAACCGCGGCCGATGCGATCGAAGGCAGCGACATAGACGACGAAGCCGCGATGATCGCGCTATGGCGTCGCCGCTTCGGCAAGCCTCCCGCGGACGACCGCGACAAGGCGCGCCAGGTCCGCTTCCTGCAGAGCCGCGGCTTTTCACTGTCCGCGATCTTCAAGTTGCTGCGCAATCCTCCGGACGACGAGGGCAGCGGCGAGGAGATCGGCAATCGCTGACGGCACCCCTGCCGGTTCGAGCTCGCCTGCGTTGCCTTCCGACGCGAAACCGGACCGGATACCGTCCCGGTATCCTGACCGAGGAGTCCCGAAAGGGCGCCGCACCGGTACCCAGATAGCGCCACAACAAGCCGCCAAGGTCAAACGCCATGACGTTCTCCGATGACGCGCACGGTCAGGGAGTCGAACCGCGAACGAGGTGATAGATCAGCAACAGCACGATGGCTCCAACGACGGCGCCGATGAATCCGGCCGATTGCCCGGCCTGGTACCCGCCCATGGCCTGCGCTGCGTAGCTGGCAATCAACGAGCCCGCGATGCCGATCGCGGCCGTGATGACGAGACCGCTCGGGTCCCTGCCGGGTGTGAGCATCTTGGCAACCAGGCCTGCAACGAAGCCGATCACCAGGGTCCAGATGATGTGCAAGGCCCTCCCCGAAGATGAAAGGTTCTCTGGGCTCGAACGTCAAACGGGATCCGCCGCACGAGCGACGACCGGATTGGCCGCGAAGACCAAACCCGGTCGTCCCGAGAACCGGATCACCTGAAGAACAGAAACAAGATGATGATGAGTAGGATTGCACCGCCGCCGATATACATGATGTTGTACCTCCGTAACCCTGCAGGCCCTCTGCCAAGATGGCCGGGGACTCAAACCATTTGAGCACGGGTGCGTCACGCCGTCTGTGCGCTGGTGCACGTACCCCGGCGGCCGGACATCTGATTGTGCGATGGCTCCGAAATCCTCGACAGCGCTTCGGCGGCAGGCTTGATCTCCGAGCGATCGACCGCGAAATCGCCGAGCGCGACGATGCCGACCAGACGCTTGTCGTGATCGACGACGGGCAAACGCCGGACCGGGTGCTCGCTCATGCGATTGGCCGCATGATCCACGGTGTCGTCGTCGTAGGCCCAGCAAATTCCTTTGGACATGACATCGCGCACTGCGGTGTCGCGACCCTTGCCTTCGGCGGCAGCCCGGATCGCAATGTCGCGATCGGAAATGGCCCCGATCATTCGGTCGTTTTCGCCAACGGGCATCATCCCGAAGCCGCCGTCGCACATCATCGGTGCCGCTTCCGCAGTGGTCGCAGCAGAAGACTCGACCGTCCTTTTCCAATCCATGACCTACGATGCGGACGCGGCAGTGCGCGCAGGAAGGCGCGAGCGCGTGATTGTCTTGTAACGCCGATGCAGAGTCCGATCTGTGCGCCATCGAATGTTGACGACGACCTCCGCTGGCAGAAGGTGGCCGGGAAAATGCCTCGCCGGCCGGCTGCCTCATTCGCCACGCGGCCGGTTTTGTGAGGCGCGAATCGGGCCCTGGCGCCTTTCTTGAGGTCTCGTACCGACATCGGCATCCAGCACCGCCCTTGCCGGATGGCTCTTCTCCACGCACAATTCGCGCGATGCCGCGCGATCCGCGCGCGATCGTCATCCCACCGGGATCGATCTCCGATGAAGCGCATGTCAGCACTGTGTTGTGCAGTCCTTTGCGCTGCCGCTGCGCCCATCGTCGCCGCGCAGTCGTGGCCGTCGAAACCGATCCGGCTCATCGTGCCGTTCACGCCGGGCGGCTCGCAGGACGTGATCGGCCGATTGTTTGCCCAGAAGGTCGGGGATGCGCTCGGCCAGCAGGTCGTCGTCGAGAACAAGGCAGGCGCCGGCGGGCAGATCGCGACGCAGGAAGTCGCGCGTTCCACGCCCGATGGCTACACGCTGCTCCTGTCCACGGGCGCGCAGATGGCGATCGAGCCGTCGCTGCGTCCCAATGTCGGCTATGCGCCGCTCAAGGACTTCGTCCACGTCGTGCACCTGGCCGATGCTCCGCTGGTGTTGCTCGCGGTGCCCGCGTTGCCGGTGGCCAGTGCCCGGGAACTTGTCGCCTATGCGAAGGCGAATCCGGGCAAGGTCAACACGGCGTCGACCGGAAACGGCACCTACACGCACCTGACGCTGGAACTGTTCAAGGCCGCGACGGGCGCGGATCTCACCCACGTCCCGTACAAAGGGGCTGCACCGGCCTTCACCGACATGCTGGCCGGGCAGGTGCAGACGATGTTCACGACCACGGCGTCGGCACAGCCCTATACGTCGACCAATCGCCTCAAGGCGCTTGCGGTGACATCGAAGAAGCGCTCTTCGTTGTTTCCGGCGGCTCCGACGTTCGCCGAGGAAGGCGTGCCGCAACTCGAGGTCTCCGTGTGGATCGGCATTGCCGCGCCGGCGGGTACGCCGCCGGCGGTTGTCGAGCGTCTGTCGGCCGATTTCAACAAGGCGCTGGCGCTACCCGACGTGAAGGAGAAGCTGGCCACGCTCGGCACCGAGCCCGTGGGCGGCACCTCGGAGGCATTCACGAAATTCGTCCGTAGCGACATCGAGCGCTGGTCGAAGATCATCGCCGCTGCGGGCATCAAGCCCGAATGAGCGCTTGAGCTGGCCGACGACTCCCGCTCGATTGCCCGTCATTCTCGGCGGAGGCCACCAATGAGCGAGGGGGCGCGGGCGCAGTGACATGAACGTCGCGATCATCGGTGCGGGGGCGATCGCGCTGGGCAGCGCTGCGCTCCTCGAGGCCGCCGGGCATTGCGCCGCGGTATGGTCGCCATCGGGACGCGGCACGACGGTGCTGGCAAATGCCGGAGTCCTGGAGTACGCGGGCGTGATCGGCGGCCGCGCGCATCCCGGCTTGATCACGGATCTGGCCGAGCTCGCCGGGTTCGACGTGGTGCTGATCGCCGTTCCCGCCAACGGACATCGCGCGGTGATGGAATCGCTCGCACCGCATCTCGGCACGCAGCACACCGTGATCGTCAGCGGTGCGCTGTCGCTTTCGCCGCTGTACCTGTCGAAACTCGTCGCCGCGCGCGGCCTGCGACCTGCCATCGGCTGCTTCGGCACGACGGTGCTGACGGCGCGAAAGACCGGCGACGCGTCCGTCAGCATCAACGTGCTGCGTGCGCACGTCGATGTCGCCGCGATCCCCGTCGCCGAAAGCGACCGCGTGATCGGAGTGTGTCGGGCGCTGTTCGGAGACCGCTTCGACCTCGCCGCGAACGCCCTCGCGATCGCGCTCGTCAACATCAATCCTGTGGCGCACGCCGGCCTCGCGCTGTGCAATCTCACGCGCATCGAGCTCGGCGAAGCGTGGCCCCAGTATCGCTACCTCACACCCGCCGTCGCGCGCCTGATCGACGGCCTCGATGCCGAGCGCCGCGCGGTGGCGACGGCATTCGGGCTCCACGTCCGTTCGGTCGAGCAGCACTTCGAGCACTCATTTGACCTCCCTCGTGCGCCGCTTGCCGAGCAGGCGGCGCTCCTGCACCAACGGCGTGGAGGACCGCCGGGGCCGACGACGCTCGATACCCGATTCGTTCTCGAGGACGCGCCGTTCGGATTGGCGTTCACGGCGGCGGTGGCGCGGATCGCGCGCGTGCCGTTGGCGCTCACCGATGGCTGCATCGATGTGCTGTCGGCGCTATGGGGACGGCCGCTCGCGGCGGACAACGACCTGCTGCCGCACATCGGCCTCGCGGACCTCGACGCGGCGGCGCTACTCCGGCTCGCCGGCGAGGGATTCCCCGCGCACGGTTGAACGTCGCGACGGAACCGAACCTGCGACTGGAACTCGCCGCCGGACGGGCGGTCACAACGGGCCCCTATAGACGGCGCGTGCGCGCGCCTGAATCGTCGCCAATGCCGTAAGATCCTCGCCTCGCGGCGATCCCTCTCCCATGCGCCTCCGCCCATTTCGCAACGATTGGATCTACTGGTTCGTCCTGTGCACTGCGCTGGCGGGCCTGGTCGCGCTGAGAGCCTTCGTTATCGATGGGAGGCTTGCGGAAGGCACCGGTTGCAGGAACTGTTTCTACGCTCCGGCGGTGGCCGGGGACCTTCCCGGCGTATTGCTGCTGCTCGCCATCGTCTGGCTCGCCGCGCGAACCGGGCGCACGGCATCGCTGCTGCTGCGCTTCATCGCCATTGCCGCCGTGCTGATCTACCTGGTCGATCTGGCGGTCTACCTGCAGTTCGGGTTCCGGGTTTCGCTCGCGGAGATGTCGACCTACGGCCGGGATTGGCACGCGACGCTCGCGTTCCTCCGCCAGTATTGGCCGGGCGATTCCTGGGCGATGCCGAACAAGGAAATCGTCTGGCTCGTCGTCGTTGCGGTCATCCTCCTGTGTTGCCTGGGCTGGCCGCGCAAGGCCCGGCCCGTCGAAGGGCGGCGCCTGCTTGCCGTGATCGGTCCGGCCGCGTGTGGCGCCGCGGTGCTTGGTGCCTTCGGGCCGGCCGGCAGCGAGTACGTCTGGCACCAGATCTACCAGAACGTGGTCCCGTTCAACCTCGGCCAGCACCAGAACAAGGCCTATTCGGACGCCTTCGCGGCCGCCGCACTTCGCGAACCCGCGCCGGCGCCCGCCTGCGCGGCCGGCCGCGACACCCGCGATTCGGTCGTCCTGATCGTCGTCGAATCGCTGTCGGCCACCCACAGCGCGGCTTATGGCGGAACGGACGACTGGCTGCCGCGTCTCGATGCCTGGTCGCGCCGCGGCGAGCGGTTCGAGAATTTCATCGCCAACGGGTTCACGACGGACCACGGTTTGATCGCCTCCCTCACGGGCCTCGATCCGTTGCCGATTCCAGGACGCTACGATCTGCTCACGTCCTTCAACGTGGCGTTCCAGGGCGTCTACGCCGCGCCGACCGGCCTGCCGCGGCGCCTGCAGCCGCTCGGCTACGAGAGCGCCTTCTTCTTCGGTGGCGACCTGAGCTTCATCGGCACGCGCGATTGGCTCGAGTCGCTGGGATTCGATCATGTCGAGGGCAACGAATTCCCGGGCTATGCGAGCGAACCGCGTTTCAACTTCAGTGCGGTGCAGGACCGCGCCCTCTATCGCCGCGTGGCGCGATGGCTCGCCGAGCGCAGGAACAGCCGCCCCGCATTGGCGGTGATCAGCACGGTGAGCACACACATCCCGTTCCGCGATCCTGAATCGGGCTCGTCATCGGCGGAGGCGGCGTTCCGCTACGCTGACCGCGCCATCGGGGAGTTCCTCGACGATCTCGAACGGCAGGGATATTTCGAACATGGCATCGTGCTGATCACCGCGGACCATCGCGAGATGACGCCGGTCCGGTCGGGTGAGGTCGAGCGCTTCCGATCGACGGCTCCCGCCCGCATTCCCCTCGTCGCCATCGGTCACTCGATTCGTTCGGGCACGCGTCGGGAACTCTTCCAACAGGCCGACATTCCTTCGTCCATCGAGGCGCTGGTCGGACCGTCGGGCTGCTTTGCGGCTCGCCAGCGCAACCTTTTCGGTCCGGTCGGCGGCGACGTCGCGGGCCGCTGCGTACTCCATGTCCGGGGCGATCAGCGCGAGCGGGTATCCGCGTTCTGCGACGGCAATGTCGAGGGCGAGATCGAGCTGCGAGGCGACGCGACGCGCGTGGTAACCGGCGACCGAAAGACGCTCGAACCGCTCGTTGCCGAGGTGAATCGGGTCCGTATCGAACGGTCGCAGAGCTTCGAGCGCACAGCAACCCGCCGGTAGCCGTCACTTCGGCAAGCCAACCGGGGGCGAGCGCGAAACAGGCGCGCCGGCCCGGTCTTGTGCGGGAGCGCGGCTCCTGGCGCGCCCGGATCTTCGACGTGTTGCGAGATTCGCCTCGCCGAGCGCCAGGGGAGCCGATTTTTTGGCCATCATGGCCATCGTAGACGCCGGGTGTGTCTATAATCCGCGCCTATGGGGGGGCTCGGGCTACCGGGGGGTATGCCGCTACTCACCGTCGGTGCGCGGGCGCGCGCCCGATGGGGCTTCGGCGTGGTCGCGCCTGGGGCGGACTGGGTGCTCTGGGCCTGCGCCGACGATGCGTCCTCCGCGCGCCACATCATCCCGGAGGGTGCGGAGGCGCTGGCGGAGCATGGCGCTGGCCACACGGCGTTCCACTGGCAGACGCCAGAGGGGCGCGTCAACCTGCGGGTCTGGGAAACGGGTACGTCGGGCTCGCTGTTCGTACGGGCCAATGCGGACGCATCGACGCTGGAGACGCCAGCGGGTCTCGCCGCCGTTGCGCGTCCGGCGTCGTTGATGCTGATCGCCAGGGCCGCGCTGACCGAACCCCAGGACTGGCTGGCCCGCATGCGCGAGTACGACGGCCTGCGCCTGCGCGTCGGCGTCGCCGACATCTCGGCGCCCGAGCGAGCGGCCTTCGAGGTTCGTTGCGCGGAGGCCGCCGCGCAAGCCGCGCCCGAGTACCGGGTGTCGATGCGGGTGAGCAACGACGTCTTCTTCGGAAGCTTCGCGCACGACCTGATCCGACTGTACGAGCACGACGACCTGCACCGCGCAACCTGCTACTACGACGTGCCCCTGTACCGCAAGCT
Source organism: uncultured beta proteobacterium (assembly GCA_963833295.1). Taxonomy (GTDB): domain Bacteria; phylum Pseudomonadota; class Gammaproteobacteria; order Burkholderiales; family Casimicrobiaceae; genus CAIWHR01. The sequence continues at coordinate 128,354 of CAWHXL010000004.1, forward strand.
CAAGGACGCCCCGGAGCTTGCCTACATTCCCCGGCGCAACTTCGAGCGGCTCGATCACCGGGACCGCGTTCGCCTGGTACGCGAGGAGGGCTTCGCGCTCGCGCTCGAGCGCGTCGTGATTCCGGCGGAGGCGCTCGGGATCCCCTGCCGCGCGCAAGACGCGTTCGTCTACGCGTTGCACCGCCTGTCCACCGACATGGCGTCCGGCTGGTTCCGCGATTTCGCGATCGAGGCGTTTCCAGAGGCGGAGCGTGTCGATACCGACTACGTCGGGCGCTTCCACGACGCCGCCCGAGTCGGCCGCGCTCGGGCGAGGCATGACGGGCGTCTGCCGGCCGGCGTCAGGCAGGCGATGGTCGCCTACCTCGACCGCGTCGGACGGCGGCAGCGGCTCGCGGGGCTCCCTGGCGCGTTGCCTTCCTTGACCGGAGCGGACACGGCCAACACGACACCGTCCATTCGCGCGGGAGCGCCGGTACTCGCGGGTTGAGGCAGGGGCGGTATCGCGTGCCCGAGCGTGACCCGCGGGCACGGTCGCGGTAACCCACGACGCTCGTGCTTGCGGGCCCTGACGTCAAGGCCGCCTGCAGTCGTGCGGCGGCGCGGTCGCGGGCCCCGCGACGTGGCGACGACCCCGAAAGCCGCGTAAAATCAGCGGCTTTGCCATTGCTCCCGCGCGAACCCGCCCAACGCGCAACGAGACGGGACATCCGATCGCCATGAAAGCCGCCGACATCCGCAGCCAATTCCTCGCGTTCTTCGAGGAGCGCGGGCACACGATCGTGCCGTCGTCATCGCTGGTGCCGGCCCGACGACCCCACGCTGCTGTTCGTGAATTCGGGAATGGTCCAGTTCAAGGACGTGTTCCTGGGCGAGGACAAGCGCGCATACCGCCGCGCGACGACCGCGCAGCGCTGCGTCCGCGCGGGCGGCAAGCACAACGATCTCGACAACGTCGGCTACACCGCGCGCCATCACACGTTCTTCGAGATGCTGGGCAATTTCAGCTTCGGCGACTATTTCAAGCGCGACGCGATCCGTTATGCGTGGGAGCTGCTGACCAAGGTGTACGGCCTCGCGCCCGAGAAGCTGTGGACGACGGTCTACATCGACGACGACGAGGCCTACGACCTCTGGACGAAGGACATCGGCGTTCCCGCCGGAGCGCTGCGTGCGCATCGGCGACAACAAGGGCGCCAAGTATCGCCAGCGACAACTTCTGGCAGATGGCCGACACGGGACCCTGCGGACCGTGCTCGGAGATCTTCTACGACCATGGCCCGGAGGTCTGGGGCGGACCGCCGGGTTCGCCGGAGTCCGAGGGCGACCGCTACATCGAGATCTGGAACCTCGTGTTCATGCAGTACAACCGCGACGACAAGGGCGTGCATGCACCCGCTGCCCAAGCCGTCGGTCGACACCGGCATGGGGCTCGAGCGGCTCGCCGCGGTGCTGCAGCACGTGCATTCGAACTACGAGATCGATCTCTTCCAGGACCTGATCCGCGCGGCGGTGCGCGAGACCGGTGCCACGGACTACCTGTCGCCCAGCCTGCGCGTGATCGCCGATCACATCCGCGCGTGCGCGTTCCTGGTCGTCGACGGCGTGATTCCGGGCAACGAGGGCCGCGGCTACGTGCTGCGCCGGATCGTCCGCCGCGCGATCCGCCACGGCTACCAGCTCGGGCAGAAGGCGCCGTTCTTCCACAAGCTGGTCGAGCGACCTCGACCGCGCGATGGGCGATGCCTATCCGGAACTGCGTCGCGGCCAGCGATGCGCGTCGCGAGGTGCTGAAGCAGGAGGAGGAGCGCTTCGGCGAGACGCTCGAGCACGGGATGAAGATGCTCGAGCAGGCGCTCGCCGGCGGCGCGGAAGGTTCTCGACGGCGAGACCGCGTTCACGCTCTACGACACGTTCGGCTTTCCGCTCGACCTGACCGCCGACGTCTGCCGCGAGCGCAACGTCACCGTCGACGAGGCGGGCTTCGACGCGGCGATGGACAAGCAGCGCGAGCGCGCGCGCGCGGCGAGCCAGTTCAAGGCCGGCGCAAAGCTCGACTACGCGGGCCCGAAGAGCGCGTTCCGCGGCTACGACACGCTGTCCGCCGAGGGCCGCGTCACGGCGCTCTACAGGGACGGCGTCGCCGGTCGCATCGCTCGCCGCCGGCGACCAAGGCGTCGTCGTGCTTTCCGAAACGCCGTTCTACGCGGAGTCCGGGCGGACAGGTCGGCGACCGCGGCGAGCTGACGAAGGGCGGCGCTGTGCCTCACGCTGTTCGCCGTCGAGGACACGCAGAAGATCCAGCCCGACGTCTTCGGCCACCACGGCGTCGTCACCACCGGCGAGCTCAAGGTCGGCGACACGGTCGCGGCGCCAGCGTCGACCACGCGGCGCGCGCGCGGACGATGCGCAACCACTCGGCGACGCACCTGATGCACAAGGCGTTGCGCGACGTGCTGGGCGCGCACGTCCAGCAGAAGGGCTCGCTGGTCGACCCCGACAAGACGCGCTTCGACTTCGCGCACGACGCGCCGATGACCGACGACGAAATCCGCCGCGTCGAGACGCTCGTCAACGACGAGATCCTGCGCAACGTGTCGACCGAGGCGCGCGTGATGCCGATCGACGACGCGCAGAAGTCGGGCGCGATGATGCTGTTCGGCGAGAAGTACGGCGACGAGGTGCGCGTGCTCGACATCGGCAGCTCGCGCGAGCTGTGCGGCGGCACGCACGTCGCGCGCACCGGCGACATCGGCTTCTTCAAGATCGTCGCGCGAGGGCGGCGTCGCGGCCGGGCATCCGCCGCGTCGAGGCGGTGACCGGCGACAATGCGCTCGCCTGGGTGCAGGCGCAGGAATCGAGGATCGCCGCGGCGGCCGCAGCGCTGAAGGCGCCGGCGGTGGAGATCGAGGCGAAGATCGCGCAGCTGATCGAGAGCGCGAAGGCGGCCGAGACGGAGCTCGCGACGCTCAAGGCGAAGCTGGCCGCCTCCGCCGGCGACGATCTCGCCGGCAGCGCGGTCGACGTCAAGGGCGCGAAGGTGCTCGCGGTCGCGCTCGACGGCGCCGACGTCAAGACGTTGCGCGAAACGCTGGACAAGCTCAAGGACAAGCTCGGCAGTGCGGCGATCGTGCTGTCGGCGGTCGCCGACGGCAAGGTCACGCTGATCGCCGGCGTCACCAACGACCTCACGTCCAAGGTGAAGGCCGGCGAGCTCGTCAACCACGTCGCGCAGCAGGTCGGCGGCAAGGGCGGCGGGCGACCCGACATGGCGCAGGCCGGGGGCACGGACCCGGCGGGACTGCCGGCGGCGCTCGCGTCGGTGAAGGCGTGGGTCGAGGCGCGGTTGCCGTAGAGCGCCGCGACGGGTCACCGGAAGGGGAAGCCAGGGAGGACCGATGTCGCTGCGCCCCGAAGTCACGTTGGAGAAGCTGAACGCGCGCGGCGCCGGGCGGTTGCCGGCGTGGTTCGGCTTTCGCGTGATGGCGATCGAGCAGGGGCTGCTCGTCGCCGAGATCGACATCCGGCCGGAGCTCCTCGCGCCGAACGGATTCCTGCACGCGGCGACCGTGATCGCGCTGGCGGACACCGCCAGCGGCTATGGCTGCCTTGCCCATCTTCCGATCGGCGCGGAGAACTTCACGACCGTCGAGCTCAAGTGCAACTTCCTCGGCACGGCACGCGAGGGCACGATCGCCTGCGTCGCGAAGCCCGCGCATCTCGGCAAGACGACGCAGGTCTGGGACGCGAGCGTCACCCGGCACGGCGACGGCAGGCCGATCGCGCTATTCCGCTGCACGCAGATGGTGCTCTGGCCGAAGCCGGGCTGAGGCCGACGCTTTCGAGGCAGCCATCGTCCGTGCGACGGATAGCGCCGTCCTTCGCCTGGCGATAGTTTGACGATGCCCGCGCGTTGCGTCGTAGCGCACGCCACTTACCCGCCCGGCTTCCCGATGCAGACGTGACGGCCACGGCGCGCGGGCACCGCCATGCCCGCCCCGGTGCCCGTCGACGTTCCGCTGCTGCCGCCGACACTTGCCGCATTCGCCGCGGGTGCGATGCTGTTGCAGTGGCAGCCGGTATTGCCGCCCCGCGCGGCGTGGCTCGGCGGTGCTGCGCTCGCGGCCGCGCTCGCGGTGATCCTTCGTGCATGGGGCGCGCCGCGCGCGTGTTCACACATCGCGGTCGCCATGCTTGCGGCGCTTTCGACGGGGGCGCTGGGCTTCGGGTATGCCGCCTGGCGAGCGCACGCGAGGCTCGCCGATGCGCTGCCGCCCGCATGGGAGGGTGTGGACATCGCGCTCGTCGGCGTCGTCGACGATCTGCCGCAGACCTCGGCGCGCGGCACGCGCTTCGCCTTGGCCGTCGAGCGCGTCGAAACCGCGGGAGCGGTCGTCCCCGAACGGCTGTCGCTGGCCTGGTATGCGCAGGGGCGGCGCGAGGGTGCCGGCGACCCGGCGCCCGAAATCGCCGCCGGCGAGCGCTGGCGCCTCGTGGTCCGGTTGAAGCGTCCGCACGGTACCGTCAATCCGCACGGCTTCGATGTCGAGGCGTGGATGCTCGAGAGCGGGCTGCGGGCCACCGGCTACGTGCGCGACGGCGGTCGGAATGCGCGGATCGACGTCTTCGCCGGGCGCGCATCGGATTACGTGCAGCGGGCGCGCGCCGGCGTTCGCCGGCGGATTCTCGCGGCGTTGCCGGACGCACCCTACGCCGGCGTCATCGTCGCGCTCACGATCGGCGAGCAGCGCGCGGTGCCGGAGGCGCAGTGGCGCGTGTTCAACCGCACCGGCATCGCGCACCTGATCAGCATCTCGGGGCTGCACGTCACGGTGTTCGCGACGCTCGCCGGCGGCCTCGCCTATGCGCTCGCCAGGCGATGCGTCGCGCTGACGTCGCGCGTTCCGGCGCGCAAGCGTCGCGGCGGCCATCGGCGTCGCCTTCGCAATCGGCTACGTGTTGCTCGCAGGTGCGCAAGTGCCGGCGGTGCGGACGCTGCTGATGCTGGTCGTCGCGGCGGTCGGTCTCGTCGTCGCGCGTCCCGGAAGCGCCAGCACGGTGTGGCTGTGGGCGCTCGTCGTCGTGCTCGCCTGGGACCCGTGGGCGGGACTCACGCCGGGCTTCTGGCTTTCGTTCGGCGCGGTGGGCGTCCTGCTCTATGCGGGCGTCGGGCGCCTGGCGTCACCGCCGCCCATATCTCTGCTCGCGCGCGTCGCGCGGGCGTTGCGTGCGGCCGCACGCGCCCAGGCGGTCGTCACGGTCGCCCTCGTCCCCGGCACGCTCGCGCTGTTCCAGCAGGTGTCGCTCGTCTCGCCGGTGGCCAACGCGCTGGCGATTCCGGTCGTCACGTTCGCGGTCGTGCCCCTCGCGCTCGCGGCGATCGTCGTGCCGATCGACGCGCTGTGGCACGTCGCGCACGCCGCATTCGCGACGCTGATGATTCCGCTCGACGCGCTCGCCGCGATGCCGGCCGCGGCCTGGCAGCAGCACGCGCCGCCGGGCTGGGCGGTCGCTGTCGCGCTCGCCGGCGTCGTCGTGCTCGCGGCGCCGCGCGGCGTGCCGGGGCGCGCGCTCGGCTTCTTCGCGCTCTTCCCGCTCTTCGTCGTGCGTCCCGCGCCGCCGGCTCCGGGCACGTTCCGGATGACGGTGCTCGACGTCGGGCAGGGACTCGCCGTCGTCGTCGAGACGCACCGGCACGCGTTGCTCTACGACACGGGACCACGCTACACCGACGAGGCCGACGCCGGTGGGCGGATCATCGCGCCGTTCCTGCGCGCAACGGGCGTTCGGCGCTTGTCCGGCATGATCGTCACGCACCAGGACACCGACCACAGCGGCGGCGCGCTGTCGCTGCTGCAGACGGTGCCGGTGGACTGGCTCGCGTCGTCGCTGCCCGCGGAGCACGCGATCCTCGCGCGCCGCGCCGCCGACGGGGGGAGCGCGCTGCGCTGCGAGGCCGGCCAGCAGCTGGACGTGGGACGACGTGCGCTTCGACGTGCTGCAGCCGACGGCCGCGCACTACGCGCCGCGCCTCAAGCCCAACGACCTGTCGTGCGTGGTGCGGATTCGGTCGGACTACGGCAGCGCGCTCCTGACCGGCGACCTCGAGGCGCGCGGCGAGCTGGAGCTCGTTCGTGGCGATCCGGCATCGCTCCCTGCCGACGTCCTGCTCGTGCCGCATCACGGCAGCCGGACGTCGTCGACACCGGCGTTCATCGCGGCGGTCGCGCCGCGAATCGCCGTCTACACGCCTGGCTACCGCAACCGCTTCGGCCATCCGCGGCCGGACGTCGTCGCACGCTACGACGAGGCCGGGGTCCGCAGCTATCGCACCGATTACGACGGCGCACTGACGTTCGCGTTCGCGCCCGGTGCGGCGCGCGAGCCGCGTGCGGAGCGCGAGCACGACCGGCGCTACTGGCGCGAGGCGCCGACTCGCGACGCGCGGCCGCCGCTCGAGTGACCGGCGACCCTCCGAACGTGCCGCACGGCGGTTGCGCCGCACGGGCAAGTGCGGAGGAATGTGAGCCGCGCGACCCTTGCGCCGGAGCTCATCCAAGCATTGACCGCGACGGCAGGCGCTCCGTAGACTGCGGACGCCATGAACGGACAGCGCACGCGTCACCGGTTTTCGCATCGCGTGTCGATGCTCACCTCGTTGATGGTGGCATGGCTCGTCGCCGCTTCGAGCGCGTCGGCGCAGGCAGCGCCAGACAAGCCGAACGAGTGGAGGCTGTCGACGGCGGTCGGACCGGCCTTCGCGCTGGCGCCAGGCGGGTGACCGGTGGGCGAAGCTGATCGGCGAGCGCAGTGCCGGCAAGCTCGTCGTGAAACTCTTCCCCGGCGCATCGCTGTCGGACGCGCGATCCGATGCGCGAGTTCGTCGCGCTGCGCGACGGTGCCGCGGATCTCGCCGTCGGTTCGACGCTGTTCTGGTCGGCCCAGGTCACGGAGCTCAACGTCGATCGGATTGCCGTGGATCGTCTCCGGACGCCAGGGGCCTCGATGCGCTCGTCGCGGCCCGTGAAGGAGCAGCTCGACGCCGCGATCGAACGCGCCGGCGTCGTCCCGCTCGCGTTCGCGGCGCTCGGCCCGCGCGCGCTGGCGACGACGACGATGGCGGTGCGGACGCCAGGCGACGTGCCGGGCCTGCGGGTCCGCATCGCGTCGGCGCCGCTGGTCGCCGATCTCTTCATGGCGCTGGGCGCGGAGCCGCGCACGATGTCGTTCGCCGATGCGCAGGCCGCCTTCAACGACGGGTACGCTCGACGCACAGGAAGGGACGCCCGCGACGTTCGCCGCGGCGCGCCTCGACGCGCTCGGCATCCGACAGGTGGTGCTGTGGGGCGCGATCGCGGAGGTTGCCGTGTTCGCCGTGAACCGCGACGGTGTGGGACGGCTTGACCGATGGCGCAGCGCGCGCTCGTCGGCGAGGCGCGCACGGCAGGCGGCGCGCGAACTGCCCGACGCTCGCGCGCGCGGAGAACGACGCCGCGCTCGCGGAGCTTGCGCAAGCGCGGCGTGACGGTGACGCGCCTCACCGCGACCGGGCGCGCGGCGTTCGCGGCCGCTGCGCGCAGCGTCTACGACAAATGGGCGGCCGCTGCCGGCGCCGGATCTCGTGCGCGCCGCGCGAAGCGGCGCTCAAGGCGGCCACGCCGTGACGCTGTCCGGCACGCACGCCGCGCCGCAGGCCGCCGCCGTCAGCCGACGAAACGTCCCAGCCGCACCGCGGTCTCGCCTCTTCTTCGGGCGCCGCGTCGGCATGATCAGCACGCAGTCGTCGTAGGGCGTGACGATTTCGGCGTCGCCGTCGCGCGCGAGCAGCGTTCCGGCCTTCGGCACCACGGCGAGTCCGCTCGCCGGCACGGCGAAGGCGAACGTCATCGGTGGCGATCGTCACGGCCGCGGTGACCTCGATCACCTTTTGCGCGGGCGTCGGCATGGGATCGAGATGCGCGTCGAGAAACTCGGGGTCGACCATGCCGAAGTGGCGCAGGAAGCGCAGCGTCACCTGCTTCGCGACCTCCGGCGCGGCGGCCTCCCAGTGCTGGCCGCATTCGATCAGCAGCGCGTTGCGCGGATCCTCGGCATCGTCGAAGAACGCGTAGTCGCGCAGCCGCTTGCCGGCCGCGTGCCCGCCGTCGACGATGATGTGCTCGGGCGACGCCCAGCGCCTGCGCGAGCTCGACGCCCTTGCGCTGCCGCCCGGCCATCGCGAGCGGCGGGCAGCGATCGGTCATCGAGTGCAGGTCGAGCAGGTAGTCGACGCGATCGTACAGCGGGCCGCAGCTCGCGCGCGCGCGCGAGGTCGGCGCGTCTGCCGCGGGCCGTCCAGCACCTCGGCGGTCCACAGCCGATTGAAGTCCTCGTCGACGCAGCGCGACGCGAACGGATCGGCGGGGTCGAACGCCTCGTAGGCCGCGATGTTGGCGAAGCAGACCGACAGCGTGCCGCGCGATCGGGCGGAAGTTCTCGCGCGAGCAGCCAGTCGAGCGCGATCGCGCCGCAGACCTCGTTGCCGTGCGTCAGCGCCTGCAGCAGGACGTGCGGACCGGCGCGCTGCGCCGGCGAAGGTCCAGACGTAGGGAATGCCGGCGTTGCCGGTCGCCCAGCGGGCGAGGTCGGGGAAATCGACCTCGATCGGCGGCAGCGACGGCGTCACGCCAGCGCAGACGCGGTCGACGAGGCGCTCGCATGAACGCCTCGCAGCGCGCGAGCTGGTCGACCGCGACCCATTCGTTCGGCTGATGCGCCTGCGCGATGTGGCCCGGGCCGCAGATGATCGCGGGGATCGCGGCGCCGTGGAACAGGCTCGCCTCGGTGCCGAACGAGACCTTGCCGTGATCGCCGGTCCCGTTGCAGGCCCGGCCGAGCGCCGCGATCTCCGATTCGCCGTGCGTGTCGAAGCCGGGCAGCGTCGAAAGCGGCGTCGAACTCGATGTAGGTGTCCGCGGCGACCCTGCGCATCTCGGGCAGGAAGCGCTCGCGCGTAGGCCTTCACTTCGGCGAAGAGCTCGTCCGGATCGTCGAAGGGCAGGTGGCGGATCTCGAAGTCGAAATGGCAGTCGCGCGGCACGATGTTGAGCGCGGTGCCGCCGCGGATGACGCCGGTGTGCACCGTCGTGTACGGGACGTCGTAGGCGTCGTCGAAGTCGCCCTGGTCGCGGAATGCGCGCGCGACGTTGGTGAGGTAGGTGACGATCTCGCAGGCGATCTGCACGGCGTTGACGCCGTGCGGCGTGAGCGACGAATGCGCTTCGTGGCCGCGGACGCGGCAGCGCCAGCTCTTCTTGCCCTTGTGCGCGACGACGAGCTCCATGCCGGTCGGCTCGCCGACGATGCAACCCAGCGGCTTGACGCCGCGCGCCACGATGTCGTCGATCAGCCGCCGCACGCCGATGCAGCCGATCTCCTCGTCGTACGACAGCGCGAAGTGCAGCGGCCGCGCGAGGCCGCGGCGCACGAACTCGGGGACGAACGCGAGCCCGGTCGCGGAAAAGCTCTTCATGTCGGTGACGCCGCGGCCGCACGACCCGGTCGCCGATCAGCGTCGCTTCGAACGGATCCGTGTCCCACGGCTGGCCGTCGACCGGCACGACGTCGGTGTGGCCCGACAGCACGATGCCGCCCGGTTGTCGTGTTGCCGTCGCGCGCGGGCAGCGTCGCGAAGAGGTTCGCCTTGCGGCCGTCGTCGTCGAACGTCAGCGCGCAATGCGGCGCCGTACGACTCGAGATAGCCGCGCACCCATTCGATCAGCGCGAGGTTCGATTCGCGGCTCGTCGTGTCGAACGCGACCAGCGTGCGGATCAGCTCCCAGGCCCTGATGCCGGGTGCGCCGGCCGTGGAAGGCCCCGGGCGCAACGCGCTGTCGTGAATCGGGGGCATTCATCGGAGAATCTCCTGCGCACCCGTCGGAGCGGGGCGTGGCGCGGAAAGGGCCAGGATAGGGAGCGGCACCGGGGCTGTCAAATCGCCGGCCCGCCGCTCATATCCGATCGCGCGAGAGCTCGTTCGCGACGGATTGCGGCCGTTGCGGAGGATTCGCCGGCCGCCGCCGCTCGGCACGCCACCGTGGTCGCGTCCGCGCGGCCAGCGCTTTTGAATGCCTGCTCGCATTGCTGGGATAATGGTGGCAATGGGAACCCTGCGCGAGGAGGCGCGGTCCACGAGGATGATGAGCTCGAACCGTTCAATCGAATCGGCCGCGTGCCGATTGCGCGCAGCGCTGCTCGCTGCAGCGCTTTCGCTGACGTGCGCGACGCTGCATGCGCAGGCGACGCTGCCGCGTCGAGACGATCAGGCTGCCGCCGGGGTTCTCGATCGAGGTGCTCGCCCGCGTGCCCAACGCCCGGGCGATGACGTGGGGCGCCGCGGGCACGCTGTTCGTCGGCTCGGCGCCGAAGGCAAGGTCTACGCGGTGACGCTGCCGTCCTCCGGCGCGCAGCGGCGAGGCCGTTGTCCACGTGATCGCGTCGGGATTGCGCGAGCCGGCGGGTGTCGCGTTCCGCGATGCGCGCGCTCTACGTGTCCGCGGTGTCGCGCATCCTGCGCTTCGACGACATCGAGCGCCGCCTCGCCAATCCGCCGGCGCCGGTGGTCGTCAGCGACCGCTTCCCGTCCGACGGGCACCACGGCCGCAAGTTCATCGCCTTCGGTCCGGACGGCAAGCTCTACGTGCCCGTCGGCGTGCCGTGCAACGTCTGCGCGCCCGATCCCGACCGCTACGGCGATCATCACGCGGATGAACGCCGACGGCAGCGGGCTCGAGATCTACGCGCGCGGCCTGCGCAACACCGTCGGCTTCGACTGGGATCCGCGCACGAAGGAACTCTGGTTCACCGACAACGGCCGCGACATGATGGGCGACGACGTGCCGCCCGACACGCTGAACCATGCGCCGCGCGCCGGGCTGCGCTTCGGCTTTCCGTACTGCCACGGCGGCACGATCCCCGACCCGGAGTTCGGGCGCCAGCGCGCATGCAGCGAGTTCCGGCCGCCGGCGCAGAATCTCGGGCCGCACGTCGCGTCGCTCGGCATGCGCTTCTACACGGGCACGCAGTTTCCGGCCGCGTATCGCAACCGCATGTTCATCGCCGAGCACGGCAGCTGGAACCGCAGCAGCAAGATCGGCTATCGCGTGACGATGGTCACGCTCGACGGCGACAAGGCGATTCGCTACGAGCCGTTCGCCGAGGGCTGGCTGCAGGGCGAGCGCGCATGGGGGCGCCCGGCGGACGTGCTGGTCGCGCCGGACGGTTCGCTGCTGGTGTCCGACGATGCCGCCGGCGCGATCTACCGCATCCGGTACAAGGGTTCGTAGACCGGTGCTGCACGGCTGTTGCGTGCGGCCCCGGGCCGCGGAGCGACCGTGCGGCGCCGGCACAGTGGCCGCGCGTTGCGCTATCCTTCGCGGAACCGCCGCACCGTCGTCCAACCAAGGGGGAGTCATGCCATTGCACCGCCTGTTCGCCGCGCGGCTCGCCGCCATCGCAACGGCCGTCGCTGCTGGGCGCGCGTGCGCTTGCCGGCCCACGCCGCCGACCTCACCATCGGGCTCGGCACCGACGTCACGGCGATCGATCCGCACTATCACAACCTGACGCCGAACAACAACGTCGCGGCGCACCTCTTCGGCTACCTCGTCCAGCGCAACGAGAAGTCGCAGCTCGAGCCGGGTCTCGCCACCGAGTGGAAGACGATCGATCCGCTGACGTGGGAGTTCAAGCTGCGCCGCGGCGTCAAGTTCCACGACGGCAGCGACTTCACCGCGGCCGACGTCGTCGCGTCGATCGAGCGCGTGCCGACCGTGCCGAACAGCCCGTCGCCGTTCACCGCGTACACGAAGCAGATCAAGGAGATGATCGTCGTCGATCCGTACACGATCCGCTTCAAGACCGCGGCGCCGTATCCGCTGATGCCGTCGGACATGACGCAGGTCGTCGATCATCTCGAAGGGCGCGGCGAAGGCCACGACCGACGACTTCAACAGCGGCAAGGCGGCGATCGGCACCGGCCCGTACAAGCTCGTCCGCTACGCGAAGAGCGATCGCATCGAGCTCGCGCGCAACGACGCCTACTGGGGCGGCAAGACGCCGTGGGACAAGGTGACGCTGCGCCTGCTGCCGCAGGACGCGTCGCGCGTCGCGGCGCTGCTCTCGGGCGACGTCCAGGTGATCGAGAACGTGCCGACGTCCGACGTGGCGCAGCTCCGGAAGGACAAGCGGCTCGCGGTGTTCCGCACGGTCGCCGATCGCCTCATCTACCTGCACATGGACAGCGATCGCGACGTTTCGCCGTTCGTCACCGACAAGGCCGGCAAGCCGCTCGCGAAGAATCCGCTCAAGGATCCGCGCGTGCGCAAGGCGATCTCGAAGGCGATCAACCGGCCGGCGATCGTCGAGAAGGTGATGGAGGGCGAGGCGATCCCGGCGGGCCAGCTCGTCCCCGACTTCCTGTTCGGCGCGACGAAGAACCTCAAGGTCGAGGCGTTCGATCCCGAGGGCGCGAAGAAGCTGCTCGCCGAAGCCGGCTATCCGGACGGCTTCGGCCTCACGATCCACGCGCCGAACAACCGCTACGTCAACGACGCGAAGATCGCGCAGGCGGTCGCGCAGATGCTGGCGCGCGTCGGCATCGACACCAAGGTCGTCGCGATGCCGTCGGCGACGTACTTCACGCAGGCGACCGACCTCAAGTTCAGCTTCATGCTGCTGGGCTGGAGCACCGGCACCGGCGAATCGTCGTCGTCGCTGAAGGCGCTGCTGATGACCTACAACCGGGACAAGGGCTACGGCACCGCGAACCGCGGCCGCTACTCGAACGGCAAGGTCGACGCGCTGACCGAGGACGCGCTCGCGACCGTCGACGACGCGAAGCGCGAGGCGATGCTGCAGCGGGCGACCGAGCTCGCGATCAACGACACCGGCATCGTTCCGCTGCACTTCCAGGTCAACCTGTGGGCGACGCGCGACGGCATCACGTACGCGCCGCGCACCGACGAGAACACGCTCGCGTGGAAGTTCCAGCCCCGCCGGCGCGAAGTGAGCGTCCTCAAGTTTGAAGCCGATCGGAGACCACCGATGAACGCCCCGCATCCGCTTCCCGCGATCACCACGCCGCCGCAACATTTCATCGGCAACCGCTGGGTCGCGCCGGCGACGGGCGCGACGCTGCCGATGATCGACCCGTCCGACGGCCAGCCGTTCGCGGCGATCGCCGCCGGCACCGCCGCCGACGTCGATCGCGCGGTGCGTGCGGCGCGAGCACGCGCGTGACGGCGCCTGGGGCCGGCTCGCCCCCGGCGGAGAAGGGACGCCTGCTCGGCGAAGCTCGCGCGCGCGATCCTCGATCACGCCGACGAGCTGGCGCTGATCGAGGCGCGCGATTGCGGCAAGCCGATGAAGCAGGCGCGCGCCGACGTCGCGGCGTGCGCGCGGTACTTCGAGTTCTACGGCGGCGCGTGCGACAAGCTGCACGGCGAGACGATTCCCTATCCGGCGGGCTACACGGTGCTGACGTGGCGCGAGCCGCACGGCGTCACCGGCCACATCATCCCGTGGAACTATCCGATGCAGATCTTCGGGCGCTCGGTCGGCGGCGCGCTCGCGGCCGGCAACGCCTGCGTCGTGAAGCCGGCCGAGGACGCGTGCCTGTCGCTGCTGCGCATCGCCGAGCTCGCCGCCGGCGTCGGCCTGCCCGAGGGCGCGCTCAACATCGTCACGGGGCTCGGACGCGAGGCCGGCGCGGCGCTCGCCGCGCATCGCGGCATCGAGCACCTGTCGTTCACGGGCTCGCCGGCGACCGGCGCCTGGGTCGCCGGCGAGGCCGCGAAGCGGCATTGTCCGGTGACGCTGGAGCTCGGCGGCAAGGGACCGCAGGTCGTCTTCGCCGACGCCGATCTCGACGCGGCGCTGCCGGCGATCGTCAACGCGATCGTGCAGAACGCCGGGCAGACGTGCTCGGCCGGCAGCCGGCTGCTGGTCGAGCGCTCGCGCTACGAGGAGGTGCTGGAGAAGCTCGGCGCGCGCTTCGCGGCGCTCAGGGTCGGTCCGGCGCTCGCCGATCTCGACTGCGGGCCGCTGATCCGCGCCGGACAGCTCGACCGCGTGCGCGGATTTCTGGCCGAGGCCGAGCGCGACGGCTTCGCGACGGTCGCGCAAGGGCGCGATCGTCGGCCGACGCGCCGGCCGGCGGCTACTACGTCGAGCCGCATCTGCTGCGCGACGTGCCGCCGATCTGCCGCCTCGGGTGCGAGGAGGTGTTCGGACCGGTGCTCGCCGCGATGCCGTTCGCCGACGAGGCCGACGCGGTCCGCGTCGCCAACGCCACCGAATTCGGCCTCGTCGCCGGCGTGTGGACGACGGACGGCGGCCGGCAGCTGCGGATGGCGCGCGCGATCCGCAGCGGCCAGGTGTTCGTCAACAACTACGGCGCGGGCGGCGGCGTCGAGCTGCCGTTCGGCGGCGTCAAGCATTCGGGCTACGGCCGCGAGAAGGGCTTCGAGGCGCTGCTACGGATTCACGGTGCTGAAGACCGTCGTGCTGCAGCATGGCTGAGCGCGGGCATGCGGTTGCATCCGGCAACCGCGAGCGATCGTATTTCGGAGGTCGCCGGACCGATCGGCGTGCACCGCGCGGTCGGCGCCTCCGGCCGGGGCGGTGGACGCGTAGCCGTCATCCTGGAAATCGCAGCCGTGGCCATCCAACCGACGTTCCTGCTGATCGCCGACATCGCCGGCTACACGCGGTTCATGAAATTCCATCGGGCGAGCCTCGCGCATGCGCAGGACATCGTCGCGCAGCTGCTCGAGGCGGTGATCGACGCGACGCGACCGGCGCCTGAAGCTCGCGAAGCTCGAGGGCGACGCGGCGTTCTTCTATGTCGCGTTTCCGCCGGGCGCGGAGCCCGAGCCTCGAGTTCGTCGCCGAGCAGGCGCGGCCATCTATCGCGCGTTCCACACGCGCGTCTCGGACCTCAAGGTCAACACCCTGTGCACCTGCGACGGCTGCATGCAGGCCGGCAATCTCAAGATCAAGCTCGTCGGCCACCTCGGCGAGGCGGCGGTGCAGAAGGTCAAGCACCTGACGGAGCTCGCCGGCGTCGACGTGATCCTCGTGCACCGGATGCTGAAGAACGACGTGCCGTTCCGGAGTACATGCTGATGACCGAGCCGGTGCACGAGCGGATCGACGCGTCGATGCGCGAGCGCGCAGCGAGCCATCCGCTCGACCTCGACGATCTCGGCAGGACCGAGACGTACTACGTCGATCTCGAGCGCTATGTCGGCGAAGTGCCGGCGAGTCCGCGCCTGTCGATGCTGGCGCGGCTCGCGCGGCTTCGAAGCTCCGCGCGCTCGCTGCCGTCGTTCCTCGGCCTGCGCAAGGCCTGCGCCGGCTTCCGCAACGTCAAGGACGCGCCGCCGCTGCCGGTCAACTGACGAGGGACTCCATGCGACTCGAGAACAAGGTGGCAATCGTCACCGGCGCGGGATCCGGATTCGGCGAAGGGATCGCGAAGCGCTTCGCGCAGGAAGGCGCGAAGGTCGTCGTCAACGACATCAACGTCGCGAACGGCGAGCGCGTCGCGCGCGAGATCGCCGCGTCGGGCGGGCGTGCCCGGTTCCTGCGCCGGCGACGTGTCCAGCGACGCCGATGTCGCCAGGCTGATCCGCTTCGCGCTCGACGCGTACGGCGATCTCGACGTCGTCGTCAACAACGCCGGCACGACGCATCGCAACCAGCCGATGCTCGACGTGTCCGAGGAGGAGTTCGACCGGATCTACCGCGTCAACGTGAAGAGCCTGTTTCTCACGGCCCGGCACGCGGTGCCGCACTTCCGCCGGAGAGAAGGGCGGCGTCTTCATCACCATCGCGTCCACCGCGGGCGTGCGGCCGCGCCCGGGGCTCACCTGGTACAACGGCAGCAAGGGCGCGGCGATCGTCACGTCGCGCTCGATGGCGGCCGAGCTCGCGCCGGACAACATCCGCGTCAACGTCATCAACCCGGTGGCCGGCGAGACCGGCATGCTCGCGGAATTCATGGGCGCCGACACGCCGGAGATGCGCGCGAAGTTCGTCGCGACGATTCCGCTCGGCCGGCTGTCGCAGCCCACGGACATCGCGACGGCCGCGGTCTTCTTCGCGTCCGACGAGGCGGCGTTCATCACCGGCGCGTGCCTCGAGGTCGACGGAGGGCGTTGCGTCTAGGCGCGGCCGCGCCGCGCTGGCGGTCACTTCGCGTAGACGAGGTCGCGCAGGCCGATCGAGATCGCCGGCACGTAGGTGATCACCAGCAGGCAGCCGAGCACGACGAGCACGAACGGCAGGAGCCGCGTGACGATCTGGTCGAGCGAGATCCGCGCGACGGTGCACGCGGCGAACAGGTTGACGCCGAACGGCGGCGTGATCATGCCGAGCGCGAGGTTGACGACCATCACGATGCCGAAATGCACCGGGTCGATGCCGAAATGCTGCGCGACCGGCGCGAGGATCGGCGCCAGCACGATGATCGACGCCGAGGTCTCGATGAACATGCCGATGACGAAGAGCGCGGCGTTGACGCCCAGCAGGAAGAGCGCCGGCGACTGCAGCCATTCGACGAGGAACGCGCCGATCTTCTCGGGGACGCCGGCGCGCGTGATGAGGTAGCTGAAGAGGCCCGCGTTGGCGATGATGAACATGATCACCGCCGACGAGACGACGCTCTTCCGCAGCACGTCGCGGAAGGTCGGCGATCTTCGTCTCGCGATAGACGCCGACGCCGACGACGAGCGCGTAGAACACGGCGACGACCGAGGCTTCGGTCGGGCGTGAAGACGCCGCCGTAGATGCCGCCGAGGATGATCACCGGCATCAGGAGCGCCAGCGCGGCGCGCCGCGTCGCGACCAGGATCGGCAGCTTGCCCTCGCGGTCGCCCTTGCCGTAGCCCTTGACCCGCGCGTAGATGACGACGAACACCATCAGCGCCACGCCGATCAGCAGGCCCGGGCCGAAGCCGGAGATGAACAGCTCGCCGATCGAGACTTCCGCCGAGACGCCGTAGAGGATCATCGGAATCGACGGCGGGATGATGACGCCGAGCTCGGCCGAGGTCGCCTGCAGCGCGGCGGCGAAGTTGGTCGGGTAGCCGTGCTTGATCAGCGCCGGGATCAGGATCGCGCCGATCGCGAACGTGGTCGCCACGCTGGAGCCCGACACCGCGGCGAAGATCATGCAGGTCAGCACGCAGGTCGCGGCGAGACCGCCCTGGACGCCGCCCGACGATCGACTTCGCGAAGTCGACGAGGCGGCTGGAGATGCCGCCGGACTCCATCAGGTTGCCGGCGAGAATGAAGAACGGGATCGCGGCGAGCGGAAACTTGTTGATCGCGCCGAACATCTCCTTGACGATCGCGAGCAGGTTGAGGTTGGCCTGCCAGGCGCCGACGAGGCTCGCGAGCCCGATCGACACCGCGACCGAGACGCTGAGCGCGAAGCACAGCATCATCGTCAGGAACATCGTCGACGGCATCGGGGACTCCGGGGGCGGGTGGGCCGGGGGTGGGCAGGAGCCCGGCTACTGCGCGGTTTCGAGCTCCTGCCGGCGCGGGTCGAGGAGGCAGCCGACGATGCCGAGCACGCAGAAGAGGCCGCCGATCGGCACGGCGAGGTACGCCCAGGTCATCGAGAACGACTCGAGCCCGCTGATCGTCTGGAAGCGCGCGCGATACGCGTAGTCGAAGCCGTAGCGGATGATCACGGCGACAAGATCAGCGCCGCGATCGCGATCAGCCAGTCGAGCGCCCGCCGCCCCACCGGGCCGCTCCATCGGTACGCGCACGTCCACGCAGACCATCGCGCCCTGGCGAAACGCGGAGGGCACGCCCATGAACACCATCCAGATCAGCGTGAAGCGGATCAGCACCTCCGACCACTCGGCCGGCTGCTGGAAGACGAAGCGGGCGAAGATCTGGTAGAGGCCGAGGCACGCGGCGGCGACGAGCATCGCGCACGCGAACGCGAGCGAGAACGCCGTGGTGCGGCGCTCGAGCGCGAGGAAGGCCGCCCGCACCCTCATCGCAGCGATTTCGCAGACGAGAGGAGCGGGCCGGACGCGGCTCCGCTCGCGGCGTCGCGGATCACTTGTAGTTGCGGATCTTGTCGATGTTTTCCTGGCCGAACTTCTTGCCGAAATCGGCGAACGTCGGCGCGAGCGTCGCCTGGAACTTCGCCTTGTCGACGTTCTCGACGATGATCATGCCCTTGGACCGCAGGTCGGCGACGGCCTTGCGCTCGTCGTCGTCGATCCGCGCGCGATTGGCCTTGACCGCCTCCTTCGCGGCCTCCAGGAACGCCTGCTTGTCGGCGGCGGAGAGCTTGTCGAAGACCGCGCTTGCTCATCAGGATCAGCGCCGGCGAATAGACGTGGCCGGTCAGCGTCATGTACTTCTGCACCTGGTCGAACTTGGCGGCCGAGATCACCGACAGCGGGTTCTCCTGGCCGTCGACGGTGCCCTGCTGCAGCGCGGTGAAGACCTCGGTGAAGGCCATCGGCGTCGGGATGATCCCGAACGCCTTGTACGCCTGCGATGTGGACGGGGTTCTCCATCGTCCGCATCTTGAGGCCCTTGAGGTCGTCGGGCAGCGACGACCTGGCGCTTGCTGTTGGTCATGTGGCGGAAGCCGTTCTCGCCCCACGCGAGCGCCACGATGCCCTTGCGCGGGAACTTCTGCAGCATCTCCTGGCCGATCGGGCCGTCGAGCATGGCGCGGGCGTGCGCGTAGTCCTGGAACAGGAACGGGATGTCGAGGATCGCCACTTCGGGAACGAAGTTCGGCACCGGACCGGTCGACGTCATCGTCAGGTCGAGCGTGCCGAGCTGCAGCGCCTCGATCGATTCGCGCTCGGCGCCGAGCGCGCCCGAGTAGAAGTTCTGGACCTTGTAGCGCCCGTCGGTGCGCTTTTCGACCTCGCGCGCGAACGTGTCGACCGCCACGCCGTAGTGCGAGTTCTGGCTGACCGAGATGTTCATCTTCAGCGTGGTCTGCGCGAGCTGCCGGCGCGACCGGCAGCGCGACACGGCGCCAATCGTCGCGGCCAGCAGGAAAAGCAGGCGGGAAGCGCGCATGGTGTTCTCCTGGTTCGGTGAGGGTGCGATGATGCCACGGCAGCGTGCCGCGAGCCGCGGATTCTAAGGAACCCCGGTCGCGCTGTATAGCCGCGCGGACGACGGGGTTTCCGGGCGCCGCCCGGTCGCCGTGCCGCCCGGGTCGGCGATGTGGAATAATCGGCGGCACCGGCGGGCGGCGCCCTCTCCGACCGGTTCCCTCCCCCGACGCCGAATCCGATGCTCGATCCCGCCGTCCACGCCCAGCTCGCGGCGATCCTGCCGCCGTCGGCGTTGCTGACGGCCGCCGAGGAGACGAGGCCGTACGAGTGCGACGGCCTGACGATGTACCGCGAGCTGCCCGCGGCGGTCGCGCTTCCCGAGAACGAGGCGCAGGTCGTCGCCATACTCGCGCGCTGCCACGCGGCCCGCGTGCCCGTGGTCGCGCGCGGCGCCGGAACCAGCCTGTCGGGCGGTGCGCTGCCCGACAAGCGCGGCGTGCTGCTGTCGCTGGCGAAGTTCACGCGACGATCATCGCGATCGATCCGCTGGCGCGCACCGCGGTCGTGCAGCCCGGCGTGCGCAACCTCGCGATCTCGGAGGCGGCGGCGCCGCACGGACTGTACTACGCGCCGGACCCGTCGTCGCAGATCGCCTGCTCGATCGGCGGCAACGTCGCCGAGAATGCCGGGGGCGTGCACTGCCTCAAGTACGGGCTCACCGTGCACAACGTGCGTCGCGTGCGCGGCGTGCTGATCACCGGCGAGATCGTCGAATTCGGCGGCGACGCGCTCGACAGCGCGGGCTACGACCTGCTCGCGCTCGTCAACGGCTCCGAGGGCCTGCTTGCCGTGACGACCGAGATCACGGTGAAGCTCACGCCGAAGCCGCAGGTGGCGCAGGTCGCGCTCGCGGCGTTCGACGACGTCGGCGCGGCCGGCGCTGCGGTCGCGGCGGTCATCGCGTCGGGAATCGTTCCGGCGGGACTCGAGATGATGGACCGCAAGGCGACCCGCGCCGTCGAGGAGTTCGTGCACGCCGGCTACCCGCTCGACGCCGCGGCGGTGCTGCTGGTCGAGACGGACGGCATGCCCGACGAGGTCGCCGCGGACATGGCGGAGTTGACGCGCGTGCTGCGCGAGTGCGGCGCAACCGGCATCCGCGTGTCGAAGGACGAGCGCGAGCGGCTGCTGCTCTGGTCGGGACGCAAGGCGGCGTTCCCGGCGGTCGGCCGCCTTTCGCCCGACTACTACTGCATGGACGGCACGATCCCGCGGCGCGCGCTCGCCGAGGTGCTGCTGCGGATCGACGCGCTGTCGGTCGAATACAAGCTGCGCTGCGCCAACGTGTTCCACGCCGGCGACGGCAACCTCCACCCGCTCATCCTGTACGACGCGAACGTCGCCGACGAGACGCAGCGCGCCGAGGCGTTCGGCGCCGCGATTTGCGAGCTGTGCATCGAGGTCGGCGGCACGATCACCGGCGAGCACGGCGTCGGCGTCGAGAAGTTGCCGCAGATGTGCGTGCAGTTCCCGCCGGCCGAGCTCGAGCGCTTCCTGGCCGTGAAGGCCGCGTTCGATCCGCATGCGCTGCTCAACCCCGGCAAGGGCGTCCCGACGCTCGCGCGCTGCGCCGAGTTCGGCAAGATGCACGTGCACCACGGTCAGCTGGCGCATCCCGAATTGCCGCGTTTCTAGGAGGGGAAAAGTGGGATCAGACACGACTATTGGCGCATCCTCTGCGCATCACGGGGGACACGGAAAGGTCGTGTCCGCCGCTATTTTTTCGTCGCGGCCCGATGCCCGCGATGTCGCCGATCTCGTCACCCGGCTCACCGCCGACTACGGCGAGCGCGCCCTCACGTCGCGCGCGATCCGCGACCAGCACAGCCACGGCGAGGGCCTCGCCGACGCGGGGCTGCCCGACGTCGTCGTGTTCCCCCACACCAACGACGAGATCGCGGCCATCGTGCGGCTGTGCCATGCGGCGCGCGTGCCCGTCGTCGCCTTCGGCGTCGGTACGTCGCTCGAAGGACACGTCGCCGCGCTCTACGGCGGCGTGTCGCTCGACCTGTCGCAGATGAACCGCGTGCTCGAGGTGAATGCCGAGGACCTCGACTGCCGCGTGCAGGCGGGCGTGCTGCGCGAACAGCTCAACGCCGAGTTGAAGGGCACCGGATTGTTCTTCCCGATCGATCCCGGGGCCAATGCGACGATCGGCGGGATGGCCTCGACCCGCGCCTCCGGCACCAACGCGGTCCGCTACGGAACGATGCGCGACAACGTGCTCGGCCTCACGGTCGTCACGGCCGACGGGCGGATCATCCACACCGGCGGCCGCGCGCGGAAGTCGACCGCCGGCTACGATCTCACGGGGCTGTTCGTCGGCGCGGAAGGCACGCTCGGCATCATCACGGAGATCCAGCTCCGGCTCTACGGCGTGCCCGAGGCGATTTCCGCCGGCGTGTGCCAGTTCGCGACGCTCGAAGGCGCCGTGCAGACGGTGATCCTCGCGATGCAGCACGGGATTCCCGTCGCCAGGATCGAGCTCCTCGACGACGTGCAGATGGACGCCTGCATCCGCTACTCGAAACTCGAAGGATTCGCGGCGAAGCCGACGCTTTTCTTCGAGTTCCACGGCAGCGATGCCGGCGTCGCCGAGCAGGCCGCGCAGATGCAGGCGATCACCGAGGAGTTCGGCGGCAGCGCGTTCGAATGGGCGACCAAGCCGGAGGACCGCACGCGGCTGTGGAAGGCGCGGCATTCGGCTTATTACGCGGTCAAGGCGCTGAGCCCGGGCAAGGTGGTCTTCGCCACCGACGCCTGCGTGCCGATCTCGCGGCTCGCCGATTGCCTGCTCGAGACCAAGGCCGACGCCGATGCGACCGGCCTCTACGCGCCGATCGTCGGACACGTCGGCGACGGCAATTTCCACCTGTGCGTGGCGTTCGATCCGGAAGTCGACGGCGAACGGGCGAAGGCCGAGGCACTCGCCCAGCGGATCAGCCTCCGCGCGATCGCGATGGGCGGCACGTGCACCGGCGAGCACGGGATCGGCGTGCACAAGCTCGAGGCGCTCGTCGCCGAGCACGGCGAAGCGGTCGACCTGATGCGGACGATCAAGCGCGCGCTCGATCCGCACAACATCATGAATCCCGGCAAGACCGTGCCGTACTGACCGCAATGACCTGAATCCGGAGATCCGCCATGTACCAGCTCTACCTGGGCAACAAGAACTACTCGTCGTGGTCGCTGCGCGGCTTTCTCGCGATGAAGCTCTCGGGCGCGCCCTTCACCGAGCGGATGGTGTCGCTGTCGGGCGCGTCCGAGCCCAATGCGTCGAACCGGTCGTTCTCGCCGACCGGGCGCGTGCCATGCCTGCACGACGGCGCGACGGTCGTCTGGGATTCGCTGGCGATCGCCGAATACCTCGCCGAGCGGCATCCGGGCATGTGGCCGGCGGACCCGGCCGCGCGCGCGTGGGCGCGGTGCGTCGTGCGCCGAGATGCACTCGGGGTT
This sequence comes from uncultured beta proteobacterium, assembly GCA_963833295.1. Classification (GTDB taxonomy): domain Bacteria; phylum Pseudomonadota; class Gammaproteobacteria; order Burkholderiales; family Casimicrobiaceae; genus CAIWHR01. Next base: position 150,961 of record CAWHXL010000004.1, read on the forward strand.
TTCGGCGCTGCGCAACGAGATGACGATGTGCATCCGCGAGCGCGTCGACGTGCGCCCGTGGTCGCCCGGCTTGCAGAAGGACATCGCGCGCGTGACGCGAGATCTGGAACGAGGGTCGCCGCCGCTACGCACAGACGGGCGCGTATCTCTGCGGCGCCTACTCGCTCGCCGACGCGTTCTACGCGCCGGTCGCGTTCCGTTTTCGCACGTATGGCGTCGCTCCGGAGGGCGCGGCGGGCGCGTACCTGCAGGCCGCGCTGCGTGCATCCGTTCGTTCGCGAGTGGGAGGCCGCGGCATTGCAGGAGACGGCGATCATCGACGGCGACGAGCCGCGGATCATCTATCGCGACAAGCTCGCGGCGCAAGCGAATCCTGCACCGCGATGAGCGCCGCCGGGCGTCCCATGGTCGATGCCGTCCTCGGCGGCCTGCAGGCGCGGATTCGCGCGGCTGCCGCGGCGAAAGCCGCCGCTGGTGATCCGCGGCGGCGGCACGCGCGATTTCTACGGGCAGACGATCGCCGGCGACGTGCTCGACGTCACGCCGTACGCCGGCATCGTCGACTACGACCCGACCGAGCTCGTGGTCACCGCGCGCGCGGGCACGCGCGTCGCCGACATCGACGCGGCGTTGAGCGCGTCGGGACAGATGCTGGGCTGCGAGCCGCCGCGATTCGGCGCGGGCGCGACGCTCGGCGGACTCGTCGCAACCGGTCTTGTCCGGTCCGCGCCGACCTTACGCCGGCGCCGTCCGCGACATCGTGCTCGGCGTGCGCGTGCTCGACGGCAAGGGCGATGACCTCACGTTCGGCGGCCGCGTGATGAAGAACGTCGCGGGCTTCGATGTCGCGCGGCTCATGACCGGCGCGCTCGGCACGCTGGGCGTGCTGACCGAAGTGTCGCTGAAGTGCCTGCCGCTGCCGAAGGTCGAGGCGACGCGCGTGCTCGAATGCTCGGCCGACGACGCGATCCGCATGACGAACGAATGGGGCGGCAAGCCGCTGCCGGTCTCGGCGACCTGCCATCACGCGGGCCGGCTCGCCGTGCGCCTGTCGGGCGCGGCGCCCGCGGTCGACGCCGCGGCGACGAAGATCGGCGGGACCGCGCTGGCGGACGGGCGAGCCTTCTGGGAGAGCGTCCGCGACCAGTCGCATCCGCACTTCACGCGCGGCGCATCGAGACGGGCGCGCCGCTCTGGCGGCTTTCGGTCAAGTCGACGGCACCGCATCGGGATCTCGGCGGCGAGCAGCTGATCGAATGGGGCGGCGCATTGCGCTGGCTCGTCGCCGGCCCGCGCACCGATCCGCGCGGAGGTCCGCGGCTGGGCGCAGGGCAACGGCGGCCACGCGACGCTGTTCCGCGCCGCCGACAAGTCGGCCGGTGCCTTTCATCCGCTGCCGGACGCGGTGCACGCAGTTGCATCGCCGGCTCAAGGCGACGTTCGATCCGGCGGGCATTCTCAACCGCGGCCGGCTCTATCCCGATTTCTGATGATGAACGACCCCCACGCTCACTTTGTGCGGCAAAGCCGCATCCCGCTTCGCGTGGACCAGCCTTCGGCTGTCCTGCGGCCTTCGGCCTGGTGTTCGCTGCCCCCCGAGGGGGCGCGCAGTGCCCTTCGGGCGGCCGTGCGGGCACTGACACGTGCAGACCGCGCTCGCCGATTTCATCCGCGACACGCCCGAGGGTCGCGAAGCGGACGCGATCCTGCGCTCGTGCGTCCACTGCGGCTTCTGCACGGCGACCTGCCCGACCTACCAGCTGCTGGGCGACGATCTCGACAGTCCGCGCGGACGCATCTACCTCATCAAGGAGGCGCTCGAGGGCAAGGAGGTCACCGCAACGACGCGGATGCATCTCGATCGCTGCCTCACCTGCCGCAGCTGCGAGACCACGTGTCCGTCGGGCGTGCGATACGGGCGCCTCGTCGACATCGGCCGGCACGTCGTCGACGACCGTGCGCCGCGCCCGCTCGCCGCGAGGGCCATGCGCTGGCTGATCCGCGAAGGCCTGCTGGCGCGCCCGCTCTTCCGCGGCGCGCTCGCGATCGGCCGCGTGCTGAAACCGGTGCTGCCCGCGCGGCTCCGCGCAACGATTCCCGACGCGCGCGCACCCGGCGCATGGCCCGCCGCGCGGCATCGGCGCAGGATGCTCGTGCTGGACGGTTGCGTGCAGGGAGCCCTGGCGCCGGGCATCGACGCCGCGATGGCGCGCGTGCTCGACCGGATCGGCATTTCGCTTCTCCGCGTGCCGGGCGGAGGCTGCTGCGGCGCGCTGCCGTACCACCTGAGCGGCCAGGCGCGCGCGCTCGCCATCGTCAAGCGCAACATCGACGCGTGGTGGCCGCACGTCGATCGCGATGTCGAGGCGATCGTCGTCACCGCGAGCGGCTGCGGCGTCATGGTCAAGGACTACGGCCATCTGCTCCGGCTCGATCGGCGACTACGCCGAAAAGGCCCAATGGATCTCGAAGATCGCGCGCGATACCGTCGAAGTGGTCGGCGCCGAGTGGGCGCACATCGCGCCCAAGGTCAGGATGGACGTCGGTCCGCAGCTCGTCGCTTTCCAGTTCGCCGTGCTCGCTGCAGCACGGGATGCAGCTCACGGGGCGCGTCGAGGAGATCCTGCTGGCGCTGGGCCTCGAGCTCACGCCGGTCGCCGATCCGCATCTTTGCTGCGGATCGTCGGGCACGTATTCGCTGCTGCAGCCCGAGCTCGCGCGCGAATTGAAGGCCAACAAGCTGGCGGCGCTCGAAGCCGGACGGCCCGACCTCATCGCGACCGCCAACATCGGCTGCCTCGCGCATCTCGCGAGCGGAACGAAGCGGCCGGTGCGCCACTGGGTCGAGCTCCTCGACGAGCGGATGCAGGGCTGTCGAGCGCGCGCCGTCGTAGCGACTTGCCCCGACCCTCCGCTTGCCCATGCCCGATCCGACATCGACGCCGCATGCCAGCGCGGCGCGCGGACTACCGCCATTTCCTCGCGATTCCCACGCGCTGGATGGACAACGACAGCTACGGCCACGTCAACAACGTCACCTACTACTCGTATTTCGACACGGTGGTGAACGAGCACCTGATCCGCGTCGGCGGCCTCGACATCGTCAACGACGCGGTCGTCGGCTACGTCGTGGAGAACTCGTGCCGCTACCGGAAGCCGCTGACGTTTCCCGAGACGGTCGACGCCGGCCTGCGCGTCGTGCGGCTCGGAACGTCGTCGGTGACCTACGAGATCGGCATCTTCCGGCAGGAGCGACGACGAAGCGGCGGCGACGGGGCGGTTCGTCCACGTCTGGGTGGACCGGCTGACGCAGCGACCGGCGCCGATCCCGCCGCGCATCCGGGCGGCGCTGGATGCCGCTGGTCGTCGACGGCCGCGAATGAACGAAGCTCGCGCCGTGCAGGCGACGGTCGTCCGCTGCGCTCCGATGGACGTCGCGGCGCGCGCGACGACGCGTTCGCGCTGCTCGCCGCGTTCCTGCAGGGCGACGATCATTACCGCGCCTCCAGCGCCGTCTACGGCGACGGCGGCCGCGATGCGCTCGCCCGTGCACTCGACCTGTTCCTGGCGCGACCGGAGCTGGGCTTCGTCTGGCTCGCGTTCGCCGAGAGGGCGGCGCGCGGATCCGCGGTCGGCGCGTGCGTCGTCTGCCGTGCGATCTCGACGTCGCGCGGCACGCTGGTCGCCAAGCTCGACGACGTCACGATCGCGCGCGCGTGGCAGGGGCGGGGCGTCGGCGGCGCAATGCTCGCGGCGCTCGCCGACCTGCTCCGGCGCCAGCGGCATCACGCGGATCGACACGGCGTGCCATCGCGACAATGCGGGCGCCTGGCGGTTCTACGCGCGGCTGGGTTTCCGACCGCTCGACGAAGAGCGGATCGCGCTGTTGCTCGATTAGCGCAAGTGCAATCGTCGTGCGCCCGCGGCTTCGCAACGTCGCCGAGCGTCACCGTGAATCTGCAGGAGACGGAACATGAGCATCCGCATCGGCAATGGCTTCGACGTCCACGCGCTCGTCGCCGGACGCAGGCTCGTTCTGGGCGGCGTGACGATCCCCTTCGATCGCGGTCTCGACGGGCATTCCGATGCCGACGTCCTGCTCCACGCGGTCTGCGACGCGATCCTCGGCGCGCTGGCGCTGGGCGACATCGGCATGCACTTCCCCGACACGGATCCGCGGTGGAAGGGCGCCGACAGCCGGGTGCTGCTGCGCCACGTCGCGTCGCTTGCCCCGAAGCGAGGGATGGCGCATCGGCAATCTCGACGCGACGCTGATCGCGCAGGCGCCGAAGCTCGCGCCGCACGTGCCGGCGATGCGCGCGAATCTCGCGGACGACCTTGGCTGCGATCTCGGCGACGTCAGCGTCAAGGCGACGACGACGGAGCGCCTCGGCTTCGCGGGACGGGGCGAAGGCATCGCGGCGCTGGCCACCGTTGTCGTTGTGCGGATTGTCGATCCGCAGGAGCGGCACTGACCGGCCGCGCCGTTCACGCCGGCACGGGCAGGGTGACGCGCGCCACGGTGCCGCCGCCGTCGCGCGGCAGGAGGTCGAAGGTCCCGCCGTGCAGCCGCGCGATCCGGTCGACGATCGCGAGTCCGAGCCCGGCACCGGCGATGCCCGCGGCATTCGTGCGCGCCGCCGACGCGCGCGTGAACGGCTGCTTCAGCCGCTCGACTTCCCCGGGCGCGATGCCCGGTCCGCGGTCGGCGATGTCGAGCACGATGCGTCCGTCGGCGACGCGGGTCGTCACTTCCACCGGCGGCGCTCCGTACGCGATCGCGTTGTCGACGAGGTTCGCGACGAGGCGCGAGAACGCCGTCGGCCGGAGCGGGACCTGCGGCAGGGCGCCCGGAGCGAAGCGCACGTCGTTGCCGGCCCGCACGTTGCGCTCGACGCAGGCGCGGACGATCTCGTTCGCATCGCAGACGCTCGGTGGCGGCGTTCTCGTTCGTTCTGGCGAATTCCAGGAACTGGCCGATGATCCGGTCCATCTCCTCGATGTCGTCGACCATGCCGGCGCGGGTCGCCTCGTCGCGGGCCTCCATCTCGATGCCGAGGCGCAGCCGCGCGAGCGGCGTGCGCAGGTCGTGCGAGACGCCCGCGAGCAGCAGCGCGCGGTCGTGCTCCAGCTGGCGCAGGTTCGCCATCATCCGGTTCACGCCGCGGTTGAGCGTCACGATTTCCGACGGGCCGTGCTCGGGCAGCGGCGCCGGCGTCTCGCCGCGGCCGATGCGCTCGACGGCGACGCCGAGGTCGCGCAGCGGCCGCGCGAGATAGCGCGCGAACAGGAAGGCGGCGATGATCAGCGCCGCCGCGATGACCAGGCTCCAGAGCGCGGCGCGCGACGGTCGCTCGTCGGCCGCGGGCGGCGGCAACAGCGGAAAGCCGATCCAGTAACCCGCGCCGGCGGCTTCGACGCGGACGAACAGCAGGCCGCGCCCCGGGGCGGGGCGCACTTCGGTGCCGGGGCCCAATTGATCGCGCAGGCGTTCCTCCAGCTCCTGCATGCGCCGGGGCGGCGCGGCGTTCGCACCGAACAGCGGGCGCTCGCTTTCCGGAATGATGCGCACGCCGTACTCGCGGCCGATCCGCCTGCATCGCTCGCGATGCTCGCGCGGGTCAGCGCGTCGAGCGCCGCGCGGACCGCCTTCAACTGCACGATCTTGGTGTCGTCGACCTGCCGCGCGAGCAGCGCGACGCGATCGTGCCGGAAGAGCAGGATCGTCGCGGCGAGCGCGATCGCGACGACCGCGAGCAGCAGCAGCGCGAGTCGGCCGAACAGCGAGCGCGGGAGCAGCGTCACGCCGGGCGGACCTTCCGGCGTGCCGTCCGCGGCCTCGTCGTCCGGCACGAACACGTAGCCGAACCCCCAGACGGTCTGGATGTAGCGGGGGTTCGCGGGATCGGGCTCGATCAGCTTGCGCAGCCGCGACACCTGCACGTCGATCGCCCGATCGAACACGTCGTGGTCGCGCCCGCGCGCCAGGAGGGTCAGCTTCTCGCGCGCGAGCGGCTGCCGCGGATGCTGGACGAAGACCTTCACCAGCGCGAACTCGCCGGTCGTGAGATGGATCGCCGCGTCGCCGCCGGTCAGCGTCCGTGCCGCGAGATCGAGCGTGAACGGCCCGAAGGCGACCTTGCCCTCGGACGCCGGCGCACCGGGAGCCCGCCGCTCGGTCTGGCGGCGCAGGACGGCATGGATGCGCGCGACGAGCTCGCGCGGGTTGAAGGGCTTCGGCAGGTAGTCGTCGGCACCCATCTCGAGCCCGACGATGCGGTCGACCTCTTCGCCCTTCGCGGTCAGCATGATGATCGGGACGCTCTCGCCCGCGCCGCGTATCCGCCGGCAGACCGCGAGGCCGTCCTCGCCCGGCAGCATCAGGTCGAGCACGACGAGGTGAGGGGGGTCGCGCTGCAGCTTCCTGTCGAGATCGCGCGCGTCCGGAAGAATGGCGACCTGGAAGCCCTGCTCGGTCAGGTAGCGCGACAGGAGGTCCCGCAGGCGCACGTCGTCGTCGACGACGAGGATCTTGGGCGCGGCGATCTTTGTGGCCATGAGCAAGACTAACGGCGATTCGCGCCGCGAGGGCGGCCAACTGTAACGAATTGTAACGCCGGGCTCCGCGTGCAACGTCCCGTTGCAATGGAGCGGCACGGAGACCGAACGCCGGTGCAGAATGCACTCCAAGCAACAGGAGCCGCAGAATCGCTGTGGCGCCGCCTCCACCGAAAGGATACGACATGAAGCTCCACGACAACCTGCGCAGTATCACCGTGGCCGCCGCCGTCTCGGCGGCATTGACCCTGGGTGCCGTCGCCGCGCTCGCGCAGCCGATGGCGTGGCCACATGGCCCCGGCCCCCACGGCCACGGACCGCACGGTCCCGGCGCGCCGGATCAGATGATCGGTCAGCTGATCGAAAGCTCGAAAGCGCAGCTCAACCTCAACACGTCGCAGCAGGTGATGTTCGACGCCGCGGTCGCGAGCACCACGTCCGCGCGCGCTTCCGGCATCGCGGTCCACCAGAAGGTCAGGGACACGCTGACGGCCGAGCTGGCGAAGCGCGAGCCCGACCTCGCCGCGGTTGCGGCGGCCGCGGACGACGCGCAGCAGCAGGGGCAGGCGCTGCGGAAGTCAGTTCGCGGCCAGTGGCTGGCGCTCTACGCGACGTTCACGCCGGAGCAAAAGGCAGTCGTGAAGGATCTCCTGCAGAAGGGGATGGCGAACGCCGAATCGTTCCGGCAGAGGATGCAGGACCGCGTCAGGACGTATCGCGGCGGACCCACCGGCTGACGTTCTAGGCATTCGGCGCATCGCAAGCTGTCGACGGGCCCGGCCTCGCACCGGGCCCGTTCCTCCTCCGGCCGGTGGGCGCGCGGCCGTCGTCGGATCGCGCTTCCAGCGCGGCTTCGGCGGCTTCCTTGAGGGCCGTTGCGACCACCGGCTTATGCAGCAGGCGGATTGACGCAGCCTCCACCTCGGCCTGCGCCGCGCCGCTCGTGTCGCCCGATACGATCAGCGCCGACGTCCCGGCGCCGAGTGCCTGGCGCAGCTCGGCGACCGCGTCGATGCCCGATGCGCCGTCAGCCAAGCGGAGATCGGCGATGACGAGATCCGCGCCGCGGCGGAGGCCTCCATCGGACGCGGCGAGCGACGCGAGCGCGGCCTTCGCATCGGCACCGCCGATCGCGGATGCCTTCCACGATGCGAACAGCGCGCACATCGCCGCGAGTACGGCCGGATCGTCGTCGACGACGATGATCGTTCGTCCCGCAAGCGCCTTCGACGCCGACGCGGGCGCGCCGGTGCGCGCCGGCGGCATCTCGCGCCGGTGACGGGGAAGTGTCGTCCGCGGCACCGTGATCGAGAAGCGCGAGCCGCGGCCCGGGCTGGAATCCATGTCGATCCGATGGCCGAGCAGCAACGCGAGCCGCCGGACGATCGCGAGCCCCAGGCCCATCCCCCGCCCGCCGTCGTGGTGACGATGCGTCCCGGCGAGCTGTACGAACTCGTCGAACACGCGCGCGCGATCGGCGTCGGCGATGCCCACGCCCGTGTCGACGACGTCGATGCGCACGACGTCGCCGCGCCTGCGCGCACCGAGCACGACGCCGCCGGCGCGCGTGTACCGGACCGCGTTCGTGACGAAGTTGCGCAGGATGCGTTCGAGCAGGATCGGGTCGGTGTCGACGGCGAGCCGCGTCCTCATGGTGCGCAGGGCGAGCCCGTTCGCGATCGCCTGCGGCGCGAGGTCGGCGGCAACGCGCGCAAACAGCGGTTCGAGCGCGAACGCTTCGGGCACGGGCTGCAAGGCGCCCGCTTCAAGCCGCGACAGGTCGAGGAGTTGAGCGAACAGTCCCTCGAGCGCTTCCACCGACGCGCGGATGCTGGCGACGAGCGGCTTGACGTCGGGGTCGCGCGCCCTGCGCGGCCAGCGCGGCCGCGAACAGTCCCATCGCGTGCAGCGGCTGGCGCAGATCGTGGCTCGCCGCGGCGAGGAACTGGCTCTTTTCGCGGTTCGCCTTCTCGGCCGCGGTGCGCGCCGCCAGCGCGGCCTCGGTCTGCGCCTTGAGCTCGCCGATGAGGTCGAGGTTCTCGTAGCGCATCGCCAGCGATTGCGTCAGCACGCCGTTCACCTGGCGCCCGAAGGCCAGCACGAAGCCGAGGACGACGCCCAGCACCAGCGCCGTGAACAGGTGCGCCCGATCGCCCTCGATCGCGACGCGCACGATGAGCGGCACGAGCGACGCCAGCACGAACCCGTAGAACGACGGTCGATAGACCGCGGTGAGGCTGAGTCCGCCGAGGATGACGCTGAACTGGCAGACGATGAAGAGCGCCTGGTACGCCGGCGACGCGGGAAACATGGCGAGCGCGGCGGCGCCCCACAGCGCGCCGGCCAGCGTCGACCCGACGGCCCAGTAGGCTCCCCATCGCCATGCGTCGCCGACCGGCGGCTGTGCCCGGCGATACGCGCGGGCGAGCAGGCCGCGCCACGCCTGGTTCGCGAGAATCGCCGCGAACCAGACGGCCATCGTCCCTCCGATCTCCTGGTCCCACAACACGCCGCACAGGATCAGCGCCCCCAGCACCATCGACGCAGTCGTCCGGTGCCACGACCGATAGAGGGTGGCGATCTGGTCGGCCCGAGCGTGCGCGAGCACGGGAGGCGCGATCGCGGCGGCGGACCTCGACATGGCTTGGCGGCTTCGGCCGGTGCGACGTTCCGCCGCGGAAGGCGTCAACGAACGGCCGATTCGGCGAGTGACCGCCGCGCAGAGAGCGTGTCGACGCTGATGCCGCGGCGTGCGAGTGCAGCGATGGCCTCGGTGCGCGAATGGACGTGCAGCGCCTTCAGGATCGCGCTGACGTGGACCTTGACCGTCCCCTCCGACAGCTTCAGGTCGCGGCAGATCAGCTTGTTCGGCTTGCCCTGCACGAGGAGCTTCAGCACGTCGGTCTGGCGCGCGGTGAGGCCGAGCGCCCGCGAATCCATGCGCACCCCATCGCCGTCGGGCATCGGCGTCGCGTCCGGCACCAGGCCGACGCCGCCGTCCAAGACACGGCGCACCGCGTCGAGAAGCATGGTGCCGTCGGCCGTCTTCGGGATGAAGCCGTGCGCGCCGGCGCCCAGCGCCGCCATGACGGTCGCCTGGTCGTGTGTGGCCGAGAGGACGACGACGGGCACGCCCGGGTAGTCGAGCTTCAGGTCGCCGAGGAAGTCGAGCCCGCGGACGCCCGGAAGCGCGAGGTCGAGCAGTACCAGGTCGACGTCCGGCTCGTTGTCGAGCACGGTGCACGCCTCGGCAGAATTTGCCGCGCCGCGGACTTCGACGGCCGGATCGAGCTGCGGAAGGAGCTGCGCAAGCGCTTCGAGGACCAGAGGGTGATCGTCGACCACCAGGATCTTCATGGCTTCCTCCCTCTACGCGGTTTCTCGTTCGCCGCGAACATTCGCGACTCCGACCGTCGGCGAGACACTAACCTCGTTGCGATGTCGCTGACACCTGTAGAAAGCTACAGGTGTCATGTTCCCTGTAGACCGACAAGAACGTCCTCAGTACTAAGTCGTTACAATTGGCGCCACCGAGCGCTGCCTCAGCGGGCAAGTGAAGGGGCAAGCGGGGCGGTAGCAGTTTGCCGAGATCGAACCTGCGGCCTCAGCCACGCCAGTAGTCCAGGCGCGATCTGCTCGACGTCGATCGCGGCTTCGACTATCGCGTCATTTGGTACTACGTTCACACCATGTGTTCAATGACGACGTCGCCGCCCGAAAGGGGTGCACGGAAAAAACGATGAGCGAGTCTCGTAGAAGTCGGTTGAAAGTACCGCCGGACCAAGAAGCGGTAAGGGCGAAGTGCTATCACCCTTCGGGCGAGTCATCGGAATTCACAAAGGAGGAAGTCGACCAATCGATTCCCGACCGTTTTGAGAAACAGGTTGCCAAGTATCCGGATCGAATCGCCATCAAGAACGGTACCTCCACGATAACCTATGCCGAACTGAACAGAATGGCCAACCGTGTGGCGCGAGAAATTTTGATCCGGCGCGGGGAAGGCGAAGAACCCATTGCTCTGTTGCTCGAACATGGTGCGGTGCTTGTCGCCGCGATGCTAGGAGTCTTGAAGGCAGGAAAGGTCTATGTGCCATTGGACCCCGGGTGTTCCTCGTACAAGGACCGCCTCCATGGCAGCAGACTGCGATCCGGCACTCGTTGTAACGAATGGTCAAAATCTCCGATTGGCTCGGGAACTGGTGAAGAACGATCAGGAATTGTTAAACATTGATGAACTCGATCCGAGCCTGCCTGCGCAGAATCCGCGCTTGCGCATTTCGCCCGACGCTCTTGCTTGGATTCTCTATACATCCGGCTCGACAGGGAGGCCCAAGGGTGTCATTCAGAATCACCGCAACACACTGAACGAAATCAGAACACACACCAATTCCTTTCACATCTGCCTGCATGACCGACTTTCCTTTACGCTTCCCTGCAATGTCACTGGGGGGATGAGGGAAATCCTCCTTGCATTGCTCAACGGCGCAGCTCTCTACCCGTTCAACATTAGAGTACAAGGGCTCACCGGATTGGCTCGACTGTTACTCGAGGAAGAGGTCAGTGTTTGCCGCTTCATAAGTACTGTCTTTCGCAATTTCCTCGAAATACTGACTGGTGACGAGACAGTTTCCGATGCTTAGACTGATATATGTCGGCGGAGAGCCGGTTCACAAGCGAGATGTGGAACTCTACAAGAAATACTTTTCGTCAAATTGCGTATTCGTCAATGTGTTCGGGGCTACCGAGACCGGAATTTCCCATCACTACTATGTCACCAGGGAGAGTCAGATGCCTGGGGACAGTGTACCGGTCGGGTATGCGATCGAAGACATGGAGACTTTCCTGCTCAATGATGCTGGTCAAGAGGTCGGTATCAACCAGTGTGGGGAGATCGCCGTCAAGAGTCAGTATCTAACGTTGGGTTATTGGCGCGACGCCGATCTCACGCGCGCAAAATTTCTACCAGACCCAAGAGGTGGAGAAGAACGCATGTACCTCTCAGGAGACTTGGGTCTCATGCTTTCCGACGGGTGCATGTTCCATGTGGGACGGAAAGACTTGCAGGTGAAGATCAGAGGCAATCGTATAGAGCTCGGCGACGTGGAGACCGCGTTGCTAAGTCTCGACGTAATCAGGGATGCAGTTGTGATTGCTGCGTCGGACCGGGCGGGGGATAGACACCTTGTGGCATATGTCGTCCCCGCCGAAAAGTCTCCGCCCTCGATTGGCGCGCTAAGACGTGCGATGGCCGCACTACTGCCAGACCACATGATTCCATCAAGATTTGTGTTGCTTGACGCGATGCCGCTTACCTCCAGTGGCAAGTTAGACCGTCACAGCCTACCCGAGCCCGAAAAGGCTCGCCCCGAGTTAGGAAAGCCCTATGCCGCTCCGCGTACTTCTGTTGAAGCGATACTGGCCGAGATTTGGGCCGATGTTATTGGCGTGGAGCAGATAGGCATTCACGATAACTTCTTCGAATTGGGAGGAGATTCCTTGTTGGCCACCCGGATTGTTTTCCGGATCCTGCAGCATTTTCGGTTGGAGATACCGCTTCGATCACTGTTTCAACTACCGACAGTTGCTGAGATGGGCACTTTGATTGCCGAGCATCAGGAGCAGCGACTACACGAGAACGCGCTTGCAACGATTTCCCGACAAGATCGAATCGATGTCCGATGAGGACGCCCAGCGGCGATCGCCCAACCGGTTGCAGCAGGCCTTCAAGCAACGACGATGGCGCGGAGCGCTGCGTCGGGATACCGAGCACCGCGTGCGCGATTCGTACCACGCGCGCCGCACTCGCATGCAATGTCCAAGGCAACTCGCGTCAGCCGTTCTTGGCGAGCGCCTGCTGGTCGGCGAGCTCGCGCCGCAGCGCGCGCAATCGGGTCTCGACGACCGACGACTGATAGAAGTCGCCGTCGGTCGCCTTCGCCGCGAGCTCGAGCTGGCCCACCGCACCCTTGAGGTCGCCCTGCCACGCGTAGAACTCGGCCTGGTGCAGGTACTGCTGCATGCGCTTGCCGAGCTCTGCGTAGGTGCGCGCCGCAATGCGGTGCAGCGGTCCGCTGTCGGGAAAACGCGCGAGCGCGCGGTCGAGGAACGCCGCGGCGTCGCGCGCGCGGCCGGCCTTGAGCAGGGCCTCGGGGTAATCGTAGACCAGCTGCATCTTGTTCGGGTAGCGCGACAGCGCCGCCTCGAAACGCGCGATCGCGAGATCGAGGTTGCCGGCTTCCATGAACACGTGTCCGGCCATCGCGTCGATCATCGGATGCGGCGGAGCGATCTTCTCGAGCGCCGCGAGCTCCGTTTTCGCGCGCGCGAAATTCTCGGCGCGCAGCAGCGACGCGACGAGACCGTACCGTGCCGCGACCTCGTCGTTGTACTTGCGTTCGGCGAGCGCGCTATCGAAGAACAGCACGGCTTCGCGGGGCGTGCCCTGATAGCTCCGCAAAAGCGCGCGCACCATCTGGAAATCGAGCGAGTCGGGCACCTGCCGGTAAGGCTTGCCGAAGGCACGGGCCTGCGCCTCGGCGATCCGGTCCGCCGTTATCGGGTGCGTGCGCAGATAGGACGGCGCGTTGCTGTCGGAGAAGCGGCCCTGCCGCTGCAGCCGCTCCATGAACGTCGCCATGGCGGTGTCGTCGAATTTGGCGGCATCGAGCCGCTGGAAGCCGATGCGGTCGGCTTCGTACTCGTTCTCCCGCGTGTAGTTGAGCTGCGACTGGATCGCGAGCCCCTGCGCCGCGGCCATCCCCGCGGCAGCGGCTTGACCTGCCGACGACGAGCCCGAACGCGACGCGGCGATCGCCAGCGCGAGGGCCGCGAGCGAGTAGAGCAACGAGCGCTGCTGGCCCGCCATCGCCCGCGTGTAATGGTGCTGCGTCACGTGCGTTATTTCGTGCGCGAGCACCGCCGCCAATTCGGATTCGGTCTGGGTCAGGAGGATCAATCCCATGTTCACGCCGACGAAGCCGCCCGGCAGCGCGAACGCGTTGATCCCGGGGTCGGCGATCGCGAAGAACTCGAAATCCCAGGGGCTGTCCGGCCGGGCGGCGACCAGCCGATGCCCGAGGTCGTTCAGGTAGTCGTTGACCTCGGGATCGTCGAGATAGGCGCCGGACGAGCGGATCTGGCGGACGACGGACTCGCCGAGCTTGCGCTCCTGGGCCGGAGTGGCGAGCGCCTGCGATTCGTCACCAAGGTCAGGCAGCGCCGGCGAATGCCCCGCAGGAATGGAATCGGCCGCAGGTGCCGGTTGCTGGCGCAACGGCGGCGGCGCCGGGGCGTAGAGCGACCGCGATTCGTCGCCCGGATCCGGGACCACCTGCGCACGGGCGGAGGAAATCGTGTCGGCGACGGGCGCGAGCGGCTGCGCGACGAGCGCGATCGCGGTGAGCGTGACGAGCACGCGGCGCGCGCGCGCGCCGGACGTCGAACGCGGCGAATTTCCTTTGAACATCAAGAGGCCGGGTGGGGACGAATACTGATGCTAAGATCCATGACGTCAGCCAAAGTTCAAGCGGAGGAGGCCGCCGTGGCGCGCACGCGAGCCGGGAGGGCAAAATCCCCGCAAGCCGTGCGCTGCGCCGTCCCGCGGCCGAAGGCGCTGGCCCGCGGTACGCCAGCCGCCTATTTTACGCATTTCGACGCGGCGGGGCAGGCGCATAGGGTCGACATCGCCGCGAAGGTCGTCACCCGGCGCGTCGCCGCCATCGGCGCCTTCGTCCTGCCGTGCACATCTTTGTCGTGTGCGCGTCGGACGCCTTGCGTGAAATATTTCAATTCCCGTCGGAGATACCAGTCTCCCTGCCCGCTCTATTTCGGCGCGTGCAGCGCAGGATTGCTCTTTGACTGCGAACCATGGCAGGCAGCGCACGCCGCGACGAGTGCCTCGCCCGCCGTTGCATCGCCGGGCACGTGAGGCGAGGATTGCGCGAACGTCGGATGGTTGCAGAGCCGTGCGTCATGCGCGGTTAGCGCTTCCACGATGGCCTTGCCCCGCACGGCGGAATGCGCGATGCCGCACAACTGCTCACAGAAGACGTCGATGTTCCGGGTGCGCTCGGGCGTAAACCAACCGAACGTGACGAGGCCCGGCGCCATGTTCACCTTGGCCCGGAAATGCGGCACCGTCACGTCGCTAAGGACGTCGATCGAGCGGAGTTCCGCCTTGCCTGGCTTGCCCAACGGCAGATGCAGCTCGGGGCCGGCGACAAGGATGTCGTCCTGCCTCGGCGAATGCGAATACCAGCTCGCCGAACAGCAGCAGGGTCGATGCGCAGTGGATCGATTGCGAAGCGACGAAGAGCGCGTTCATCGATCTAAACCATCGAGTGTCCGTGCGCGCGCGCCTACTTCGCGACATCGAACGTCAAGCCACCCTCGATCGTCGAAGGAAGGGCGGCCGATCGCCTTTCGACAAGGTCCCCCCCAACAAGAGAAAGGGAGCCGCCTGGGAGTCTAGCGTGGTGCTTCGGTGCTGAATGGCGCAACAGCAGGCAGATGCCGACGCTGCGCGGCTATGCGCCGGTCCCGCTTAGCGGTCGGCCGCCGCGGACTTGCTTTCGAAGAACTCCTGCAACATGAAGTCCTCCAGCCCCGCATTGTCTTCGGGACGCGCGGACAGCACGACGATGCGGTCGAGCCGCCAGGACTGCCAGCGAAAATCGCCATGCTCGTGCTCGCGGATGATCGCGATCATCCTCCGCACGACGGCGATGCGCATGTCGCCGTTGTCGCCCAAGCGGACTTCGTAAGCCTGCGTCTTCCGCCGGCGCTCATCGCTGTTCCAGCCGAAGAACAGAAACTCGGCGTCATCGTTGGCCATGCGCGTGATTTCGAAGATGCCTCCGCCGCGTCTCCTCTGCTCGTCGGCGATTGGACTCCGCAGCGCCGGTGCGTCGGACGCGACGATGCGGCTGCGACGCTCGGCTTCGTTGTCGGCCGCGGTGGATTGCTCGTCACGCGCCCGGCGTCGCGCCGCGATGTACGACGACAGATCACCCCCGACGGAGCGAGCGGCTTGCGCCGACTCGATCGCAGCGAGAGGCGCGGGCAGCAGCGCGACGACGGGCGTCGGGGCCGGCGGCGGAATCGTGGGAGCCTCGGGCGCCGGGACGGCCAATACGGGCGGCGCGGTGCGGTTTGGCACGGTCGGCGGCCGCGCGCGTGCGGACAAGATCTTGCGCGTGTTGGGCGAGGGCACAGACGGCACCGGCGCCGCACGCGCGGCCGGCGCCGCGCCGGATTGCGACGCAAGCTCGACCTCGAGGCGTTCGGCCGCATCGCCTCGGTCATTCCAAGGCGTGAGCCCCGGCGCCCAGGGCAGCAGGACAATGAGCAAAGCGAGGTGGACGAGGATAGATAGCGCGAACGTCACCCAGATGCGCGGGATGACGACGAAGTGATTCCCCCCGCCCGATCCGGTTTGCCGGGCATTCATCGGCTACTCGGTCTCCTGCGGATCAGAAGACGCGTGCAACATCGTGCCCCAAGGCGCCTCGCCGTAAGCGGCTGCGCACTGCCGACACCGTACGTGAAAGCTACAGGGACTGCGGCGACGCACGGATCGTTCCCCGTCGGCGCCGGCCGAGACGGCCGGTATCCAGCGACGCTCGCCCTGGCCGGAGGAGCGGCTAAGCATTGTCTCCGCGCGTTGTCGCCGCGGCACGATCCGCGTAGGGTTACCGAAGAACGCGATCCGCGCCCGGCCCCGAGGGCTGCGCGGCGAGCGCCGGCGCCACGAGCGCGACGACGGCGCCTTTACGGGCGCGGCGGCGCTGTGCGCATGGCGGGCTGGCCGCGATCGGAAGCGACATCAACGGATTCCGGATGCCACGGACGGCAGTGCTAAGATTCGCCGCGTCACCGGAAAGTCAAGCGGAAGGCATTGCCGTGACTCGCGCAGGAAACAAGGCGAAGGCATCGTCGAACAAGCCGCGTCCCGCGACCAAAGGGCGGGGGGCGCCTGTTCCGGCACCGGAAAACGGTCATTTTACGCATTTCGATGCCGCCGGTCAGGCGCACATGGTCGATGTCGCCGCGAAGGATGTAACCAAACGTGTCGCGCGGGCGGCGGGGCGCATCGTCATGCGGCCCGAGACGCTCGCGCGCGTCCTTGCGGGATCGACCAAGAAGGGCGACGTGCTCGGCGTCGCCCGGATCGCTGCCATACAGGCGGCAAAGCGCACGTCGGAGCTGATTCCGCTGTGCCATCCGCTGCCGCTCACGCGTGTCGGCGTCGAGTTCGCGCCGGACGCCGCGGCGAGCTCCATCGCCATCGAGGTCACGGCGGAAACCGTCGCGCGCACCGGTGTCGAGATGGAGGCGCTGACGGCGGCGGCCATCGGGCTGCTCGCGATCTACGACATGTGCAAGGCCATCGATCGTGCAATGCGCATCGACGCCGTGCGGCTGGTCGAGAAGTCGGGCGGCAGATCGGGTCATTTCAAGGCCGATTGAGCTGCCGGCGCCGACATTGGTCGAGTGGTTGGACCACTTGACCGCAGTTCGACCGAGGCAGTAGAGTCGGCCCGCACCGCACCGCACCGCCGCCAGAGCGGTCGGGCGCGGCTCCCGGACGGTCCGGGGCGGGCATCCCCAGGGGAGGAGCGAGAGTGCCACTGCAGGCGGTGGAGACGACGCGGCTGTACCGGCAGATCGCCGGACAGATCGTCGCGCTGATCGACCGCGGCGAATTTCCCGCGGGTTCGCGGCTGCCCCCGGAGCGCGAGCTCGCGGTGCTGCTCGGCGTGTCGCGGACGTCCGTACGTGAAGCCATCATCGCCCTGGAGATCGCCGGTCGCGTCGAAGTGCGCGTCGGGACGGGCATCTTCGTCACGGACCCCGGATTGCGGAAGACGCCGCCGGTCGGCGACGGCGGAGCGGGACCGTTCGAGCTCCTGGCCGCCCGGGCGATCATCGAGGGCGAAACGGCGGCGCTCGCCGCGCGCAACGCGAGGAAATCCGACGTCGCGGCATTGCGCGAGACCATCGTGCGCATGCGCGACCATGCCGACGATTCCACGGAGCGGGACGCCGCCGACCGCGCGTTCCACGTGCGCATCGCCGAGGCGACCGGCAATGGAGCGCTCGCCTACGCGGTCGCCGGCCTGTGGGACCAGCGCCGCGGCGATCTCTGGGCGCGGATCGAAGCCCATTTTCACACCGCCGCACTGCGTGCGAAGACGCTGGCCGATCACGAGGCGATCGTCGCGGCGCTCGATGCGCGCGACGCCAACGCCGCGCGCGCGGCGATGCACCGCCACCTGCGGCGCGTTGCGCGCGAATTCCAGCGCGGCTGGGACGATTCCGGCGGAGGCAAGAAGGCGAACGACGGCCGAGTCGCCGCCGCGAAGCGGTCCACACGCAGGTCATCGCCGCGGAACGCCGCGCCGCGTATTCATCCAGGAAGTGTCACGTGATGAGGCGCCTCACCGCATCGCTGCGGCGCTCGCCACGGCCGCAATCTGCCTGCCGGCAGCCGCGGTGGCGGTCCGGTGTCTGACGTGCATCGCGACGATTGCTCGACGGTGACGGTCGTCAGGTACGTGCCCGCATTCTCGATGTGGCTGCCGCAGATGTTCGGATACGTCGCGCGATGACCGCATGACGGTGTCTTTGCCCGCCTGTCCGGCGCGGCAGCAGCGCGCATTGCCGGCCGCGGCCCCCTGGCTGACAATGTGACGTCCGGATTGCGGAATTAGCCGCGCAATGCCCCTCGTCCTCAGCCTTTCGTCGCTCGGGTCCCTGCCCGAAACCGTCCAGCGTCCCGACTACGACGTCGGCGCCGTGCGGGTCGGGATCGTCCACCTCGGGCTCGGCGCGTTCCACCGTGCGCACGAGGCGGTCTACACCGACGCGACGCTGCGCCACGACCCGCGCTGGGGCATTTGCGGCGTCAGCCTGAAGACCCCGGGCACGGCGGCTGCGCTCGCGCGCCAGGATGGCCTCTACACGGTGCTCGAAAGGAGTGTCGAGGGGACCGCGGCGCGCGTGATCGGCGCGATTCGCGAAACGCTGTTCCTGGGCACCGAGCGCGACCAGGTGATCGCGCGCATCGCCGATCCGGCCGTGGGTGTCGTGTCGCTGACGGTGACCGAGAAGGGCTATTGCCACGATCCGGCAACCGGCCGCCTCGATAATGCGCACCCCGACGTCGCGCATGACCTCGGGCACCCGGAAGCCCCGGTGTCCGCGCTCGGCGTGCTGATCGCGGGGCTCGCCGCGCGCCGCGCGGCCACGGGCCGTCCGATCAGCGTCGTCTGCTGCGACAACCTTCCGCACAACGGTCGCACCGTCGAGGGCCTCGTCGCCGCGTTCGCGCAGGCGATGGACCCGGCGCTCGCCGATTGGATCGGCGCGCACGTCGCCTTTCCGTGCACGATGGTCGATCGCATCGTTCCCGCGACGACGGACGCCGATGTCACCGAGACCGCGCACGTCCTCGGGGTCGCCGATGCGGCGCCGGTGGTCACCGAGCCGTTCAACGGCTGGGTGATCGAGAACCGCTTCGCCGCCGCGCGCCCCGCGTGGGAAGGCGCCGGCGCGCAGGTGGTCGCGGACGTCGCACCCTTCGAGACGATGAAGCTGCGGCTGCTCAACGGCAGCCACTCGACGCTCGCGTACCTGGGCTTCCTGCTGGGGCACGAGTACGTGTGGCAGGCGTCGTCCGACCCGCTCCTGGCAGCGCTTGTCGAGCGGATGATGGCGATGGAAATCGTGCCGACGCTTGCGCCGCCGCCGGGCGTCGATCTCGGCGCATACGTCGCGCAGCTCCTCGCGCGATTCCGCAATCCGGCGTTGCCGCATCGCACGCAGCAGATCGCGATGGACGGCTCGCAGAAGCTGCCGCCGCGCCTGCTCGGCACGGTGCGCGACCGGCTGGCGGGCGGTGGGTCGATAGCCCACCTCGCGCTCGCCATCGCCGGGTGGATCCGCTACGCGAGCGGGACCGACGAGCACGGCAAGCCGATCGCCGTCTCGGATCCGCTGTCGGCGAAGTTCGCGGCGATCGCCGCGACCGCGCGCGGCAATGCCTCGGACATCGCCGACGGCTTTCTCGACCTCACCGCCGTTTTCGGCGCCGACCTTTCCGGCAATCCCACCTTCCGCCGAGCGGTGAGCCGCGACGTCGGCGGCCTGTTTCGGGACGGCGTGCGCCGGACGCTCGCGGTCCACGTCGCGCAGCAGGCGGCGTAGCATTGCGGAACGGGCGGCACCGATAGGAGACTCCCTTGATCGAAATCCGGCGCGCGGGGGACCGGGGTCACGCCCGGCACGGCTGGCTCGACTCGTTCCACAGCTTTTCCTTCGCCGACTACTACGATCCGGAACACATGGGCTTCGGTCCGCTCCGCGTGATCAACGAGGACCGCGTGCAGCCGGGAGCGGGCTTCGGCACCCATGGTCATCGCGACATGGAGATCATCACCTACGTGCTCTCCGGCCGGCTCGAGCACAAGGACAGCATCGGGACGGGCTCGATCATCGCGCCGGGCGACGTGCAGAGCATGAGTGCCGGGCGCGGCGTGCGCCACAGTGAATACAACCCGTCACCCGACGAAGGAACGCACTTCCTGCAGATCTGGATCGAGCCGAACGTGACCGGCATCGAGCCGCGCTACCAGCAGACACACGTCGCCGACGCGGCGAAGCGCGGTCGCCTGCGGCTGATCGCCTCGCCCGACGGTGCGGACGGTTCGGTGACGATCCGGCAGGATGCGTGCGTCTATGCGGCGCTTCTCGACGGCGACGAGGCGGTTTCCCAAGCGCTCGCCGCGGGGCGCCGCGCGTATGTCCACGTCGTGCGCGGCAGCGCGCAGGTGAACGGCACCGCGCTCGCGGCAGGAGACGCTGCGAAGATCGAGGGCGAGACAAGCGTCCGAGTCGAGCGCGCCGGCGACGCCGAAATCCTGCTGTTCGATTTGCCCTGAGACCGTCGTTCGCGCGCTCACTCGCGGTCGCGCGAATCGAGCCAGATCGTCACCGGCCCGTCGTTGACGAGCGCGACCTGCATCGCGGCGCCGAACACGCCGGTCGCGACCGCCTGCCCGCGCTCGCGCGAAAGCGCCGCGACGAAATCGTCGAACTTCGGTCTGCGCGACTTCCGGGCGGCGCGGCCCCCGACCACGATGGCCGGTTGCCCTTGCGCGTCGACGCGAACAGCGTGAACTGGCTGACCGCGAGGATCGCTCCGCCGACGTCGACGACCGAGCGGTTCATCACGCCCTCGTCGTCGTCGAAGATGCGCATCGCGACGATCTTGCGCGCGAGCCAGTCGCGATCGGCGTCGGTGTCGTCCGCCGCCATCGCCGGCCAGCACGAGCAGACCCGGCCCGATCGCGCCGACGGTGCGGCCGTCGACGCTGACCGAGGCTTCGCGCACGCGCTGGATCAGCGCGCGCATCGGCGGCACGGCGGTGCAGGGGTCCGGCGGCACGTCATTTCCTGACGACCTTGCGCTCGACGTCGGTGACCGTGCCCTTGGTCAGCGTCATCGACGTGATCGTCTCGGGATCGCCGGGCGCGGGCATGTAGGTCCAGCGCACCGCGACCGCGTTCTTGCTGCCGACGGTCATGTCGGGCTGGCCGAGCTTGGCCAGCACCTCGGCCTCGGTCATCCCGGTGCGGAGGAACTTGCGCTCGGCGGCATCGCCGGCGAGCGCGGATTTGCCCGGCTTGGCGTCCGTGGCCGACTTGGCATCCTGGCGGCCTTCGTCTCGGCGGGCGGAGCGCTCCTGCTCGGCGGGTGACGGCGCTGGTGCGGGGCTGTGCGGGCAGTATCGTGATCTCCGGGGGGTCGGTCTGGAAGTTGCGCAGCTCCTTGCCCTTTGCGCAGGGCATTTCCTGATAGACGGGAACGCCGCCGCTATCGCCGGCGCACTTGTAGACGTCGGCGCGCGCGAGCGCGGCGCCACGCGCGAGCGCGGCGAGCGCACAGCTGCGAAAGTGTCGTTCGGTTCAATGGCGGACACGGTCCGTTGTCGGCGTCGGGCGGCGGCCGGAGGCCGCGGCCAAGGCATTACCATAACGCTTTTCGCGCACGCCACGGACTAGTCCCTTCGATGGATTCCCGCATCGCCACCGCCGCGCGCGTCGCCGAGATCGAGCCGTTCCACGTGATGGAGGTGCAGACGGCGGCGCGCGCGCTCGAGGCGGCCGGCCGCACCGTCGTGCACATGGAGATCGGCGAGCCGGATTTTCCGACGCCGGCGCCGGTGCTCGCGGCGGCGCAACGCGCGATCGCCGACGGGCGACATCTACTACACGTCGGCGCTCGGCATCCCGGAGCTGCGGCAGGCGATCGCGCGGCACTACGCGGAGCACCTCGGCGTCGCGATTGCGCCGGAGCGCGTGATCGTCACCGCCGGCTCGTCGGCGGCGCTGCTGCTGGTGATGGCGCTGCTCGTCGATCGCGACGACGCAGATCCTGCTGTCCGATCCCGGCTACCCGTGCAACCGGCATTTCGTCCGCGTGTTCGAAGGCGAGCCGGTCGGCGTGCCGGTCGGGCCCGAGACGCGCTACCAGCTCTCCGCCGACCTGATCGAGCGCGCGCTGGACGCCGCGCACGCGCGGCGTGCTGATCGCGTCGCCGTCGAATCCGACCGGCACGCAGGTCGCGCCCGACGAGATGCGCGCGATCGCCGGAGCCGTCGCGCGGCTCGGCGGGCGGCTCATCGTCGACGAGATCTACCTCGGCCTGTCCTACGACGGCGAGCCGCGAATCGGTGCTGTCGCGTCGCGGGTCGCGCACGCCGACGATCTCTTCGTCGTGTCGAGCTTCTCCAAGTACTTCAACATGACCGGGTGGCGGCTCGGCTGGGTCGTCGCGCCGGAGCGGCACGTCCGCGACCTCGAGAAGCTCGCGCAGAATCTCTACATCTCGCCGCCGACGGTGTCGCAGCGCGCGGCGCTCGCCTGCTTCGAGCCGGAGACGCTCGCGCTCCTCGAGGAGCGCCGGCGCGCGTTTCGCGACCGCCGCGATTTCCTGGTGCCGGCGCTGCGCGAGCTCGGGCTTCGGCATTCCGGTGATGCCGACCGGCGGCTTCTTCGTCTACGCGGACAGCTCGCGGTTCGCGCGCCGACAGCGAGGCGTTCTGCCGCGACGTGCTCGAGGACGTCGGCGTCGCGATCACGCCGGGAATCGATTTCGGCACGCATCGCGCGGAAGCGCACGTGCGCTTCGCCTACACGATCGAGATGGCGAAGCTCGAGGACGGCGTCGAGCGTCTCGCGGCGATTCGTGCGGCGGCGCGATGACGCGCGTCGGCCGGGCGCCGGTACGTCGTCGCCGTCGCGTCGCGCCGCGTGCGCGCTGTCGGGCTGCTCCGCCGTCGAGTTCTACTGGCAGGGCTTCGCCGGGCAGCTCGACATCCTCGCCCGCGCGAAGCCGATCGCCGAGGTGCATCGAGACGACGCCGATCCCGCGCTCAAGGCGCGGCTCGCGCGAGCGCAGGCGATCCGCGCGTTCGCGCGCCGCGAGCTCGCGCTGCCCGACAATCGCAGCTACACGAGCTACGCCGATCTCGGCCGGCCGTACGTGCGTGTGGAACGTGTTCGCCGCGCCGGAGCTCTCGCTGACGCCGCGCCAGTGGTGCTTCCCGGTCGCCGGCTGCGTCGCCTACCGCGGCTATTTCGCGGAAGCCGACGCGCGCGCCGAAGCGGCGCGGCTCGCCGCCGCCGGCGACGACGTCCACGTGGGCGGCGTGCCGGCGTACTCGACGCTCGGCTACTTCGACGATCCGGTGCTGTCGACGTTCATCCGCTATCGCGAGGTCGGAGCTCGCGCGCCTCATCTTCCACGAGCTCGCGCACCAGGTCGTCTACGTGAAGGACGACACGTCGTTCAACGAGTCGTTCGCGGTCGCCGTCGAGGAGGAGGGGGTCGCGCGCTGGCTCGCGGCGGAGCCGCGACGCGATCCGGCGGACGCCGCGCAGCTCGCCGCCGACATCGGCGCGCGGCAACGCAGCCGCGCCGAGTTCCGCGCGCTGATCGCCGCGACGCGCGAGCGGCTCGCGCGCGCTCTACGCGAGGGCCTGCGACCGACGCGGACAAGCGCGCCGGCAAGGCGGCGGTGTTCGCCGCAGATGCGCGCCGAGTACGAGCGGTGGAAGGCGGCGTCGGACGGCGACGTCGACATTCGACCGCTGGTTCGCCGCCGGCGCCAACAACGCGGGCATCGCGGCCGTCGGGGCTCTACGCCGATCGCGTCCCGCAGTTCCGGGCGCTGCTCGACGAGGAGAAGGGGGATCTGCCGCGCTTCTACGCGCGGGTCAAGGCGCTCGCGGCGCTGCCGAAGGCCGAGCGCGAGCGGCGCTCGCTCAGGCGGCGGCGTCGGCGCCGAGCCGCTGACGGCCTCGAGGGCGCCCGCTGCCCGCGGCGGGTCAGCGCTGGCTGATCCGCTTGTTTTGCAGAGCAAAATCACGGTATAATTATCAAGTTCCCTTGCCTCACCCGCCGCAGACGGGGAGGCCGCCCGGCAGCGCGCGCTTTCGCGCGCATTCGCCCAACCGACCACAAGGAGCGTTCTGCATGCGTCACTACGAAGTCGTATTCATCGTGCATCCCGATCAGAGCGAGCAGGTGCCCGCGATGATCGAGCGCTA
Source organism: uncultured beta proteobacterium (assembly GCA_963833295.1). Lineage (GTDB taxonomy): Bacteria > Pseudomonadota > Gammaproteobacteria > Burkholderiales > Casimicrobiaceae > CAIWHR01. The sequence continues at coordinate 175,133 of CAWHXL010000004.1, forward strand.
CCGCACGATCGTCACCGGCAAGAACGGCCGGATCCACCGCCTCGAGGACTGGGGCCGCCGCCAGCTCGCCTACCCGATCGCCAAGGTCCACAAGGCGCATTACGTGCTGATGAACATCGAGTTCGACCAGGAGACGCTGGACGAGCTCGAGCACGCGTTCAAGTTCAACGACGCCGTGCTGCGTCACCTGATCGTCGCGATGGACGAGGCGGTGCGTCGCGCCGTCGCCGATGATGCGCGAAGAGAAGGCGAAGCCCGCTCGCGACGGCGACCGTGGCGACCGCGGTGACCGTGGCGATCGCGGCGACCGTGGCGATCGCGGCGACCGCGGCGATCGCGGCGAGCGTCCGCGGCCCGCGGCCGAGGCGCCGCGGCGCCGCGCCGGAAGCGGCACCGCGCCGACGCCCGCGGCGACGGCGTAACCGGCGCAGCGCGCGACCAGCCGGATAGCCAAAGCCCACGTGCCCGACGCGAACCGGTTGATGCTCGACGCCACGCTCGCGGAACGCGGCGACCTGCGCTACACCCCGGCCGGCATTCCGGCGCTGGAATGCGTGCTGCGGCATGCGTCGGTCCAGCCGGAAGCCGGCGGCGAAGCGGAAAGTCGAGTGCGAGCTCGCGGCGGTGGCGTTCGGCGAACCGGCGATCGCGCTGTCCCGGGTGCCGACCGGAACGGCGCTGCGCTGCAAGGGCTTTCTGGCCCGCCGCTACCGCACCGGCATCACCGTCGCGCTGCACGTCAACGAATTCGAACTGCTAGACAACGCACTGAAAGGAAACTGAGATGCCCCGTCCGACCGAGAGGTTAGGCAAAGAAGAAGGATGGCAAGAAGCGCGAGCGCGGCAACAATCTGTTCAAGCGCAAGAAGTTCTGCCGCTTCACCGCCGAAGGCGTGAAGGAGATCGACTACAAGGACATCGAGGTCCTCAAGGACTTCATCCAGGAAAACGGCAAGATCATGCCGGCGCGGATCACCGGCACGAAGGCGCGCTACCAGCGCCAGCTGTGGACCGCGATCAAGCGCGCGCGCTTCCTCGCGCTCGTTCCGTACACCGACCTGCACTGAGCGGAGACCGCGATGCAAATCATTCTGCTCGAAAAGATCGTCAACGTCGGCAACCTGGGCGACGTCGTCAAGGTCAAGCACGGCTACGCGCGCAACTACCTGATCCCGCAGGGGAAGGCGAAGCGCGCCACGCCCGAGAACATCAAGCTGATCGAGGCGAAGCGCGCCGAGCTCGAGAAGGTCGCCGGCGGACAAGCTGGCCGCGGCGCAGGAACAGGCGGCGAAGATCGAGGGCCTGCCGATCCAGATCACGCAGAAGGCCGGCGTGGACGGGCGGCTGTTCGGGTCGGTCACCAACGTCGACATCGTCGAAGCGCTGAAGGCGCAGGGCTTCACCGTCGAGAAGGCCGCGATCCGCATGCCCGACGGGCCGCTGAAGCACGTCGGCGATTATCCGCTCGTCGTCGCGCTCTACCTCGACGTCGACCGCGAACATCACGGTCACCGTGATCGGCGAAGCCGCCGCCAGCTGATCTCGCGCGCTTCGCAAGCGCCGAGGCGGACTGCGACCCGAAATGCCCCGCCGCCGTGCGGGGCTTCTTTCGACCCTGGACGACCCTAAGCCCGCCACCTTGCCCCGGCCCTACGATTGCACAGGGATGCGCGCACGCTGATCAGCGCGCTATCATCGTGAATTCCGCCCAGGGGCAAGATCATGAGTCTCGATCCGGAGACGCTCGACAGCCTGCGCCACGTCAGCGTCGCGACGCTGTGCACGCAACTCTTCAAGCGAGGTTTCCGCAACGTGTTCATCCAGGGCATCGCGCGCCTGACGGAGCCTTCCTGCGGCAACCTGGTCGGTCCGGCGTACACGATGCGCAACATTCCCGCACGCGAGGATCTCGACCAGATCAGCGCGTTCGACCATCCGGACCATCCGCAGCGCAAGGGCATCGAGAGCGTTCCGCCCGGGCACGTCCTCGTGATCGACTGCCGAGGCGAGACGCGCGTCGCTTCGGCGGACAGATTCTCACGACGCGGCTCATGGTGCGCGGCGTCGCCGGGCTGGTGTCCGATGGGCCCGTGCGCGACAGCGGCGCGATCGCGGCGATGGACCTTCCCGTCTATTGCGCCGGCGGGAGCGCGCCGCTCAACCTCATCCATCATCACGCGATCGACCTCAACGTGCCGATCGGCTGCGGCGGCGTGGCTGTCTATCCGGGCGACGTCATCGTCGGCGACGACGAGGGTGTCGTCGTGATTCCGCGCCACCTGGCCGACGAAGTCGCACGCGATGCCGCCGAGCAGGAGATCATGGAGGCGTTCGTGCTGGAGCGCATCGAGGCCGGTGCGGCGCTTCCGGGCACCTACCCACCGGACGCCGAGACGCGTGCGGCCTATGCGGAGTGGCGGAAGAAACGCGGCCGACCTTCGCGCAACGCTTGCCGGACTCAACATCGACCACGAAGGAGATTCGCATGAAGACGCTGTTCAGGATCATCGGGGCACTGGCGCTCTGCGCGGCGACATTCGGCGCGTTTGCGCAGGACAAGGTCGTCTACCATTTCGACGGCGGGCTCGCGCAGGCGACCAAGGGGCTGCGCAACATCCGCAACCATCTCGACATCGATCCGACGGCGCAGATCATCGCCGTCGCGCACGCCGAAGGAGTGGACTTCCTGATGGAGGGAGCCAAGACGACGAACAACCAGGAGTTCGCCGCGCTGGTCGGGGATCTCTCGGCCCGCGGCGTCAAGTTCGAGATCTGCGAAATCACGCTGAAGAACCGGAACCTCAAGAAGGAGCAGTTCATCCTGGGACCGAGCTTCACGCCGTCCGGTGTCGTGCGGATCGCCAACCTGCAGGCGAAGGAGCATTACGCCTACATCAAGCCCTGACCAGGCCGATGCTGGCCGGCAGGGCGCCGGAACGCCCTACGGCTTGACGAATCGCAGCGCGAACTTGTCGGTGGGAACCTTCGGCTCGTTCGACGACTGATCGCGCGGATCCGCGGGATTGCGCAGGAAATCGCCCTCGGCGTCGAGCACGAACCCGGCCTGACGCTCTTCCGTCAGCACGACGGCCTCGTCGATCCTGTGCAGCGTCTTGCCGGCGTTGATGCCGGTCCCGGCAAGCGCCGAATGATCGATCACCACGCAGCTTCCCGCCCGGCTTCAGCGCGGCGAACAGCCGCTGGTTCATCTTCGCGCGATCGACGGGAAGATAGCTGATGTCGTGGTAGTTGAGGACGATCGTGATGAGGTCGAGCTTTCCGGCCTCGTCGGGAACCGGATCCTCGAACGGACGCGTGACCACCACGAGGTTGGGCTGCGGATGCTCGGCGACGCGCCGGGTCAGCGTCGGGCCGGGCTGCGGCGTCTGTGCCCACACCTTTCCGGTGGGCCCGACGGCGAGCGCCAGCAGCTGCGACGTGTAGCCGCCTCCCGCGGCGACGTCGAGCACCTGCATGCCGGGCTTCACCTGCGCGAACGGCAGGAACTCGGCGGGATGGCGGGACGCGTCGATCCGTCGGTCCTGGTCGGTGCGGACGGGGCTTGCGATGACGCTCTGGTAACGTTCCGCGGCGGCACGGGGGTCCTCGGCGGGCATCGTCGCGCAGCCGCTCAGGGCCGACACGATGAGAAGGGTGCGCAGGAGGCCCGCAGGCGGGAACGCGCGGCAGCGCGGCGTGCAGTTCATCGTTCGCTCCGGTTCGGTGGCGGAAGAGCGAACGAGGATACGCGAAGACGCATCGGCCGGCGAGCCGAGGCACGTCGCGTCCGCGGCCTGTTAGAATTGGCGAGCGCCGCGGTCTGCATCGCATCGGCCGAACGAGCGCACCCGCCGCAGCGAACGCGATGCCGCGAATCCGGGCCCCGGGCCCGGATTCGGGAAGGCCGGAAGCCCCGATCACGCCCTACACGATGCCCGACGATCCACAGGTCGACAGCCTCAAGCTCCCGCCGCACTCGCTGGAGGCCGAGCAATCGGTGCTGGGCGGCCTGCTGCTCGACAACGATGCGGTGGACAAGGTCGGCGACGTGCTCGCCGACGTCGATTTCTACAGCGAGGCGCACCGTTTCATCTACGCGCACATCCTGAAGCTCGCCGCCGACGGCAAGCCGGCCGACGTCGTGACCGTCTCGGAATCGCTCTCCTCGGTGCAGAAGCTCGACTACGTCGGCGGACTCGCCTACCTCGGTGCGCTCGTGCAGAACGTGCCGACCGCGGCGAACATCCGGCACTACGCGCACATCGTCCGCGACCGCTCGATCCTGCGCCAGCTCGCGGCGACCGCCGGCGACATCGCCGATTCCGCGTACAACCCGCTCGGCCGCAGCGCCAAGGAGATCCTCGACCACGCCGAGGCCAAGGTGTCTGCACATCGCCGAGCAGGGCGAGCGGGGCGTCCAGCAATTCGCGGAAATCGGCAAGCTGCTGGCAGGCGTGGTCGAGCGGATCGAGACGCTCTACAACCGCGACGACCCGTCGGATGTCACCGGCGTGCCGACGGGCTTCGCGGACCTCGACCGGATGACGTCCGGACTGCAGCCCGGCGACCTCGTGATCATCGCCGGGCGCCCGTCGATGGGAAAGACGAGCCTCGCGCTCAATATCGGCGAGCACGTCGCGCTCAACACCAAGATGCCCGTCGCCGTCTTCTCGATGGAAATGGGCGCCTCGCAGCTCGCGCTGCGGATGATCGGCTCGGTCGGCCGCCTCGACCAGCACAAGCTGCGCACCGGGCGCCTCGCCGCGGAGGATTGGGAAAAGCTGTCCGCCGCGCTCGGACGCCTGTCCGAGGCGCCGATCCTGATCGACGAGACGCCGGCGTTGAACGCGATCGAAGTGCGCTCGCGCGCGCGGCGCCTCACCAAGACCTACGGCAAGCTCGGCCTCGTCATCGTCGACTACCTGCAGCTGATGCAGGCGTCGACGCAGGGCGAGAACCGGGCGACCGAGATTTCCGAGATCTCGCGCGCGATGAAATCGCTCGCCAAGGAGCTCAAGGTGCCGGTCGTCGCGCTGTCGCAGCTCAATCGCTCGCTCGAGCAGCGCCCCAACAAGCGGCCCGTGATGTCGGACCTGCGCGAGTCCGGCGCGATCGAGCAGGACGCCGACGTGATCCTCTTCATCTACCGCGACGAGGTGTACAACCCGGAGACGCAGGACAAGGGCGTGGCCGAGATCATCATCGGCAAGCAGCGCAACGGTCCGATCGGCAAGGTGGACCTCGCGTTCCTCGGCGAGTACACGCGCTTCGAGAATCTCGCGTCGTCCGCGAACCGCTGAGCTCGGCGGTTTCCGGACAGGCGCCAAGTCCTGTCGTCGCTCCTAGAGAATTTCCGCCGCGTGATCGGCGAGCCGGGAGCGTTCGCCGCGCTGCAGCGTTACGTGCCCGGAGTGCGCCCAGCCCTTGAACCGGTCGACGACGTAGGTGATCCCCGAGCTGCCCTCGGTGAGGTACGGCGTGTCGATCTGCGCGATGTTGCCGAGGCAGACGACCTTCGTGCCCGGTCCGGCGCGCGTGACCAGCGTCTTCATCTGCTTCGGCGTCAGGTTCTGCGCCTCGTCGATGATCAGGAACTTGTTGATGAACGTGCGCCCACGCATGAAGTTGAGGCTCTTGACCTTGATCCGCGACCGGATCAGGTCGCGCGTCGCGGCGCGTCCCCATTCGCCGGCGTCGTCGTCGGTCTTGTTGAGCACGTCGAGGTTGTCCTCGAGCGCGCCCATCCACGGGTTCATCTTCTCCTCTTCGGTCCCAGGCAGGAACCCGATGTCCTCGCCGAGCGGCACCGTGACGCGCGTCATGATGATCTCGGTATAGACCTTGAACTCCAGGGTCAGCATCAGCCCGGCGGCGAGCGTCAACAGCGTCTTGCCGGTGCCCGCCTGCCCGAGCAGCGTCACGAAGTCGACGTCCGGATTCATCAGCAGGTTGAGCGCGAAGTTCTGCTCGCGGTTGCGCGCGGTGATGCCCCAGACGTTGTTCTTCTGGTGCGTGTAGTCCTTGAGCGTCTGCAGCACCGCGGTGCGCCCGGCGATCTCCTTGACCAGAGCGTGCAACGGCGCCTCGCCCGGTTTCTCCTGGTAGAGGAACTCGTTCACCAGCAGCGAGGGCACGAGGGGTCCCGTGATCCGGTAGTACGTGCTGCCGCCCTGCTGCCAGGACTCCATTCCCTTGCCGTGCCGATCCCAGAAATCGGCCGACAGCTCGCGCATTCCGCTGTAGAGGAGCTCGGTGTCCTCCAGCACCTTGTCGTTGAAGTAGTCCTCGGCCGCGATCCCGAGCGCGCGCGCCTTGATGCGCATGTTGATGTCCTTCGACACCAGCACGACGTGGCGCTTCACGTGGAGGTGCTGCAGGTGCATGACGACCGCGAGGATCTGGTTGTCGGCCTTGCCATTCGCGAGCGAGGCGGGCAGGACGGTGGTGATGCCATCGGTCTGCAGGTACAGCTTGCCGGTCGCGGCGCCGCCGGACTTGGTGTCGAGCGGGATGCCGTCGCCGATGCCGTCGGGCATCGCGCTCACGAGCTCGTCCAGAAATCGCGATGCCTGGCGCGCGTTGCGCGCGACTTCGGTGACGCCTTTCTTGTTGTTGTCGAGCTCCTCCAGCGTGAGCATCGGCAGGTAGATGTCGTGCTCTTCGAAGCGGAACAGGCTCGTGGGGTCGTGCATCAACACGTTGGTGTCGAGCACGAAGAGCTTGCTGGCGAGGATGAGGCGGGTAGTCGGACCGGGCTTGCCGGGAGGTTTGACGGACTTGCGGGCGACGAGGGTTAAGGGCGCGGGACGGATCTTGCGCTCGACCATGAGCCTCCTTGGCGGCGTCGGTTGCGGTGGATGATCGTATTGCAGACGCGGTCCATCCTAGCGCCCGCTCCGGGCGAACACAAGCGCTGGTGGTGCGCGGCCCCCGATAACGGCAGCAGTTGTGGGGAAAATGGAACGTGGCGTCGGCGCGCCACGCCGTGCGCGCCGAGTTACCGGGCGTCGGGTGCCGCGGCCGGAAGCGTTTCGCTCAGGCGCCGCGCCTCCGCCTGCGCCTCGGCCACTTCGTGGGCGACAGGCGAGTAAGCACGGTATCGCGAATGACGGCGGCGTCCTTTACGCCGCGCGCGGCGGCAATATTGAGCCACGTGTACGCCTTGACGTTGTCGAGCGGGACGCCGGTGCCGACGCGATACATGTTTCCCAGCGCGAGCTGCGCCTGCACGTGTCCGTCTTCAGCTGCACGCCGTATCCATTTGGCCGCGCCCACGTAGTCCTGGACGGCTCCGCGTCCATCGCGGAGCGCGACGCCGAACTCGTATTTGGCCGCGAGGTTGCCGTGCACGGCGGCGCGCTCCAGCCATTTTTGCGCGTCCACTTCGCTCTTGGCGACGCCGTAACCATGCAGGTAGCTCACGGCGACGTCGTACTCCGCGTCCCGATCGCCGCCTTCCGCGCGCTTGATCAAGTCGGCGAAGCGGCTGCCCGCCAGAACGGCAGCGTCGTCCTTGTCCGTGCCGGACCGCTCCCACAGCGCGGGCAGGCCCCATGCGACCGCTCCGGCGACGAGCGCGACGCCGATGATCCCCGTCGCAAAGTAGGCATCCCTGCTGATGACCCAGAATCGCCGGTCGCAATCGCGGCAGCGATAGGGCGAAAACAGGATGTGAGCGCAGCATCAGCTCGTCCGCATGAACCGACGAGCGCCGGGTATTCATATGACCGCAACCTGGACACTTTCGGCGCATGTATGCCTTGCCCTGAGGGCGCGGTGGGTGACGCAGACGATGCTAACGCAATCGACCCACCGCGCAAAGAGTCAAAGCGCGGGTCCTCATCAAAGTGCCTTGACCGCGTCCAGCACTTCGGCCGCGTGACCCTCGACCTTCACCTTCCGCCATTCCCGGGCGAGCTTTCCATCGGGGCCGATAAGGAACGTCGACCGCTCGATGCCACGCACCTTCTTTCCGTACATGTTCTTCATCTTGATGACGTCGAACAGCGCGCAGAGCTTCTCGTCGGTATCGGCGAGGAGCGGAAAGGGGAATTCCATCCTGGCCTTGAAGCCTTCGTGCGACTTGACGGTATCGCGGCTGACGCCCGCGACGACCGCACCCACTTTCGTGAAGTGCTTGTGGAGATCGCGGAAGTCGGCACCTTCGGTCGTGCAGCCGGGCGTATTGTCCTTGGGATAGAAGTAGAGGACCACCGCGCGGCCCTTGTGGTCGGAGAGCCGGAACGTCGCGTCGCCGGTCGCGGGAACGGAGAAATCGGGGACTTTCTTGCCGAGCATGGGGGCTCCAGTGGATGTTGAGTGGTGGGTCGCGCGACGCGATGTCATTCGCGCCGATGGGCGAATTGGGCGGTCGAAGGGCCGCCTGTCAGCGCGCGATTTTACGCTTACGCCGCCTGCGCGAGGTCGACGTCGGCGAGGAATTCCGCGCCCTGCACGAGCAGCGTGCCCGCGCGTCCTTCGACGGGTGCCGGGCCGACTTCGCAGCGGGGCAGGGCGAGCGGCTGCACGGTCTCGAGGAGCGCGCGCGTCGAGGCGAGCGTCCACCCCTGCGCCTTCCAGCCGACGAGCAGACTGCTCGAACGCCGATGCGAGACGCATGCCCTCGAGCTCCGCGTGCAGCGTGAAGACGTGGCCGCTGGCGTTGGGCTCCTTCGTCAATTCCAGCAGGTGCGCGGCGACGTTGTCCTCGGTGATGCCGTCGCGGCCGATGAGCTCGTCCAGGGTCGGCAGCGTCGTCGGCAGCTGCGGACAGCGGATCAGCTCGCCGTGCCATACCGGCAGGTGCGGCGACGTGCCCCGACCGTCGGAGCAGTACTCGAAGCCGAGACGCTGGGTGAGCCGCAACGCGTGGATGTTCATCTGCCAGCCGGCGGCGCCGTGCGTGAGCGGTGCTGTTCCGAAGATCTCGGCATAGCGGTCGCAGGCGCGCTGCATCTCGGCCCGCGTCCACTCGGCGTCCGCGTCGGCGACGCCGTCCTGCCAGCGCACGTGGTCCCAGGCGTGGATGCCGGTCTCGAAGCCGGCGTCGCGGGTCGCGCGCATGACATCCGCCGCGCGGCGCCCGATGTCGGGACCCGGCAGCAGCGTTCCGTAGAGCAGCGTCTTGAGCCCGTAGTGCCGGAGGACCGACGTGCGGCGGACCTTGCCGAAGAATCCGGGCCGGAAGATCCGCTTGATCGCGCGTCCCGTGTGATCGGGACCGACCGAGAACAGGAACGTCGCGTCCGCCGCGTGCTTCTTCAGCAGCATCACGAGGTTGGGCACGCCCTCGCGCGTTCCGCGCAGCGTGTCGACGTCGATCTTCAGCGCAAGCAGCATCGGTTTCGTGCGGTGACGGGCGGAGGTGCCGAATGACGACGAGAGACTTCTCGCCGGGTGTTTCCGATGATGATCAGTCCATGAGCCGGCGAGCGGCACCCACCTGTCCGCTATACGCGTCGAAGATGCGCTTCAGCGCCTCGTCCATCGGCACGCTCGGGCGCCAGTCGAGGTCGGCGCACGTGTTCTCGATCTTCGGGACGCGATTCTGCACGTCCTGGTAACCCGTGCCGTAGTACTCGGCGGCGGTGGTCTCGACGATGCGCACGCGCGCCGCGGAATCGCGATACTCGGGGTAGGTGAGCGCCAGGTCCAGCATCATCGTCGCAAGCTCGCGCACCGAGAAATTGTTGGCCGGGTTGCCGATGTTGTAGATCTTGCCGGCCGCGACACCGCCCTCATTGGCGATGATCTTCGTCAGCGCGTCGATGCCGTCGTCGATGTACGTGAACGCGCGCTTCTGCGTTCCGCCGTCGACGAGCTTGATCGCCTCGCCGCGGACGATGTGGCCGAGGAACTGGGTGATCACGCGCGAGCTGCCTTCCTTCGCCGTGTTGATCGAGTCGAGACCGGCGCCGATCCAGTTGAACGGCCGGAACAGCGTGTAGTCGAGCCCCTCCTGCATCCCGTAGGCGTGGATCACGCGATCCATCAGCTGCTTCGCGCACGAGTAGATCCACCGCGGCTTGTTGATCGGGCCCAGCACGAGCTCGGAGCGCTCCGGATCGAACTCGTCGTCGCGGCACATCCCGTACACCTCGGAGGTCGACGGGAAGATGAGTCGTTTCCTGTACCGGACGCAGGCGCGGACGATCGGCAGGTTCGCCTCGAAGTCGAGCTCGAACACGCGCAGCGGCTCCTTGACGTATGTCGCGGGCGTGGCGATGGCCACCAGCGGGAGCACGGTGTCGCACTTCTTGATGTGGTACTCGATCCACTCCTTGTTGATCGTGATGTCGCCTTCGAAGAAGTGGAAGCGCTTCTCCGCCAGGAGATCGGCGACGCGATCGGACTGCATGTCCATCCCGTAGATTTCCCAGTCGGTGCTGGCGATGATCCGCTTGGACAGGTGATGGCCGATGAAGCCGTTGACGCCGAGGATGAGGACTCTTTTCATTGGTGAGGGCGGTGTCCGTTATCGGCTGCGGGCGGTTCCGACGGCTCCGGCACGTCGACGCGGCCGGGCAGGAAATGCACGACCAGGAGGAGGAAGTAGAGGTACAGGGCGAGGCGCGTATTGTAGAACACGGCGACGATCGATAGCACGGGAACCGTCGCGAACAGGGCGGTGCGCAGCACGATGCGGCGCGCGACGTCGCGGGTGAGGGAAGGCTGCGCGAGCTCGGGATGGCGCCTCAGATAGGCGATCTGCGCGACCAGCAGGCCGGAAAGGACCAGGAACTTCCCGCCGTAGTAGAAGTAGGGCAGGCGAAGCGCGTTGTGGTCGCCGAGGAGGTCGGTGGCGAACGGCACCGAGGTGATGCCGAACAGGAACAGGAGGTTGATCCACAGCAGCGTGTGGTCGACGTAGCGGATGTAGTGAAAGTGGGCGTGATGGCCGACCCAGAACATGCCGAGCACGACGAAGCTGATGAAGTAGATCACGAACGTGTGCTCGAGCGACAAGAGGCGATCGAACAGGTCGCCGCTGGTGGCGAAGTGTTCGCCGCCGGGCAGCTTGACGTCGAGGACGAGCAGCGTCATCGCCACCGCGAAGATGCCGTCGGCCAGCGCCTCGATGCGGTTGGTGCCGAAGCCGCCGCCGGCGGGGCGCGCGCGGTGGCCCGTGTCGCCCGACGTCACCGGCGCACTCCGCCCAGCACGGCCGGCGCCGGTCCGAACCGCAGAGCCAGCGCGGTGGGCGTCATCGACGCGCCGTCGACCTCGAGCGCGAGGACCTGCAACGTGCCGCCGCCGCCGCATTGCGCGAGCAGGCGCCCGTCGCGCGCCTCGAGCGTGGGGGTGAGCGTCGGCGGCGTCGCCGCGTCGACGACGCGCGTCCGCAGCACGCGCGCCGCGATGCCACCCACGGCCGTGAACGCGCCCGGGTACGGGGGCGCGACCGCGCGGACGAGGTCGTGGATCGTCGTGGCATCGCGATTCCAGTCGATCGTCCCGTCGGCTGCGCTGCGTCCGCCGAAATACGCGCCGCGCGACAGGTCCTGGGGACGTCGCGGCGCCCTGCCGTCGACGAGCGACGGCAGCACGCCGTCGAGAGTGATCTCGGCGGCGACGGTGACCTTGTCGAAGACCTCGCGTGCCGTGTCGTCGGGAAGGATCGGCACGGCGGTCTGCGCGACGACGTCGCCGTCGTCGGGCTTCTCCGTCATGTAGTGCAGCGTGGCGCCGGTCTGTCGCTCGCCATGGAGCACCGCCCAGTTCACTGGCGCGCGGCCGCGATAGCGCGGGAGCAGCGAGCCGTGCATGTTGAGCGCGCCGCGCGGTGCGACGGAGAGAAGTGGCGCCCGAAGCATCTTTCGATAGTAGAACGAGAAGACGAAATCAGGATGCAGCGCGGCGACGCGGCCGGGAAGGTCCGGTGCGTTCGGGTCGTCGGGAGTCGCCGTCGGTATGCCGTATTCGGCGGCGGTTTCGGCGACCGAGCCGAACCAGATCGTCTCGCCGGGGCTGTCGGCGTGCGTGACGACGAGCGGAACTTCGACGCCGTGTGCGAGCAGCACCTTGAGGCAGCGTACACCGACGTTGTGGTACGCGAAGACGACGGCGCGCGTCATGCCGGATCGGCCTTTCGCTCAGCGATCGACGGGCCGGTCGGCGTCGCGCTCCAGCACCGCGCGAATCGTGAAGCGCGGCCGCGCACGGACCTGCTGGTAGATGCGGCCGACGTACTCGCCGATCAGGCCCAGCCCGAACAGCAGCATGCCGATCAGGAAGAACGCGAGTATGTCGCGGTCCCAGAACACCGAGGTCGCTTCCTGCCAGTTGGCCCCCTGCCAGTCGAACAGGAACAGCCGATAGGCGATGACGGCGACGTAGGTCGCGAGCGCAGCTGCGGAAACGAACATCCCGAACATCGAGAACAGCTGCAGCGGCACCAGCGAGAAGCCGGTGATAAGGTCGAAGTTGAGGCGAATGAGCTTGTACAGCGGATAGTGCGACCTGCCCGCCGCGCGTTCGGCGTGCGCGACGTCGACCTCGGTCGGGTTGCTGGCGAACGTGTACGCGAGCGCCGGGATGAACGTGCTGATCTCGCGGCTCTCGGCCACGGCGGCGACGATCTCGTGGCTGTACGCCCGCAGCATGCACCCCTGGTCGGTCATCCGGATGTGCGTGAGCCTTTCGCGCAGGTGGTTCATCGCCTTCGACGCCAGTCGCCGCCACCACGAGTCCTCGCGGTTGCGGCGCACGCCGCCCACGTAGTCGTGTCCCTTGTCCATCGCGGCGAGGAGCTTGCCGATCTCCTCGGGCGGATTCTGCAGGTCGGCGTCCATCGTGACGACGCGCTCGCCCCGGCAGTGCTCGAAGCCGGCGACGATCGCCGGGTGCTGGCCGTAGTTGGCGTTGAACAGCACGACGCGCGTCGTGTCGGGGCGGCGCTCCCATTGCTCGCGCAGCAACGCGGCCGAGCGGTCGCGGCTGCCGTCGTTGACGAAGATGACTTCGTAACGGAGGCCGAGCGCATCGAGCGCCGGGTAGAGCCGCCCGAAGAGGTCGGGAAGGCTCGCTTCCTCGTTGAAGACAGGGATCACGACCGAGAGCTGGGGATTCTGCATCGCTGATTCTTCTTGTGGCCGATTCCGGCGTGAGTCAGCGGCGGGACGCAGTGACGACCTCGCCGACCGCCTGACAGACCCGGTCCACGTCGGACGTGGTCATCGCGGCGTGCAGCGGCAGCGTCACGGTTTGCGCCGCAATGCGCTCGGTCGCCGGGAAATCGCCTTCCTGGTACCCGTAGCGGCGCCCCAGCGTGCACAGGTGGAGCGCCTCGTACGATACACCGGTACCGATGCCGCGGGCGTCGAGCGCGTCGCGAAACGCCTTGCGCGTGATGGACATGCGGGCAAGCGGCAACAGCACCGAGAACATGTTCCACGACTGCCCATCGCCGTCGCGGGGGCGGGGCGGCAGCACGCAGGGCGGGTCGGTCGCGAAGCGCTCGAAGTAACGCTCGGCGAGCAGGCGCCGCGTCGCGAGGAAGCTCGGCAGTTGCGCGAGCTGGAGGACGCCGATCCGCGCGTTGACGTCGGGCAGGTTGAACTTGCCGCCTGGAAACGCGACGTCGCGCGTGCGGTCGGGCAAATACTCGATGCCGTGAAAGCGCAGCGCGTCGACGCGCTTTGCCTCGACGGCGTCGTTGACGACGAGCGCGCCGCCTTCGATTGTCGTCATGTTCTTGTTCGGGTGGAAGCTGAAGGTCACGAGGTCGCCCAGCGCGCCGACGTTGCGCCCCTTCCATCGCGACCCCATCACGAGGGCCGCGTCCTCGATCACGCGCAGGCCGCGCGTGCGGGCGAGCGCCAGCAGCGCGTCCATGTCGACGAGCGACCCCGGCCAGTGCGTCGGCACGATTGCCTTGGTGCGCGGCGTGATCGCCGCCTCGACCGCGGCGAGGTCGATGTTGCGCGTCACGAGGTCGCAATCGACGAACACCGGCGTGGCACCGACCTTGACGATCATGTTGAGCACGGTGAAGAAGCTCTGCGCCGACGTGATCACCTCGTCGCCCGGCCCGATGCCCGCGAGCTGCAGCGCGACCTCGACCGCGGCGGTCGCCGACGTCATCGCCTTCACCGGACGGCCGCCACAGAAGGCGGAGAGCGAGCGCTCGAATTCCTGAACCCACGGCCCGCTCGTGATCCAGCCGGAACGCAGCACGTCGCCCACGGCGACGATCGTCGCTTCGTCCAGCACCGGGCCGGCGAACTTCAGATAGGGAACGTCGCTCATCCGGATCGATGCGCGCTTCAGGCTTTGGCGACGAGCCAGACGCCGATCACGATGAAGCCGATCCCGAGCCAACGGGTTGCGGAGACGGCCTCTCCGAACAGGAAGTGGGCGGCGATCGCGTTGACGACGTAGCCCACCGAGAGAAGCGGGTAGGCAACCGACACGGGGACGCGCGACAGGCCCAGTATCCAGACGAACAGCGACAGCACGTAGCAGGCGGCACCCAGCACGAAGTATCCCTGCGTGGCCATGCGCATCAGCGTGTCGGGCCAGGTGTCGCGGGTGAGCGTCAGCACGCCGAGCACGTTGGTGCCGGCCTTCAGCAGGAGCTGCGCGCCGGCATTGAGCAGCACGCCGGCGATCAGGAACGCGAAGGCGGCGAGCGTCATTGATGGGCCCCCGCGCCTGCGGCTGACGCCGCTGCGCTGCCCCCCGGGGGGGCGGAATTCGCGCTTCGGGGCGGCCCTTCGGCGCTCATCGCCGGCTCACCACGACGCGCCGCGGGTCCCGGGCCAACTCGCGCATCGGTACGCCCTGGGCTGCCAGCGTTGCTTGGAGGTCTGGCGGCATCAGCGCATATCCCTCCCCGAGCACCTTCCATTCCGCGATCCATGCATCGAGCGTCGGGATCTGCTTCCCCGGCTCCGCATCGATGCCGAGAGCGAGCTCGTCGCGGAAGGCGGCGAGCCGGGTCGTGCGGCCGAGGTAGAACGCGACGGTCTGGTCGTACATGGCAACCTGGTAGAAGGGCCGGTTGGCGGCAAACGGCGCCGACGCCTGCGCAGCCCGCAGGATAGCCGAGGTCGAGCGGATTGGGCTCATCGCATCGAAGCCGGCGATGGCGAACTGCAGCGCGCCCAGCGTCGAGAACGCCAGCGCCGCCACCCCCCAGAACCGCGCTGTCGCGGCGCGCCGCGTGGGCATGAAGGCGAAGAGCGCCACGACGTTGCCCGCCGCGACGACCACAGCGGCCGCCTTCAGGCCCGCGCCGAAGTGGAGCAGCACCTCCACAGGCATTTGCCTGCCCGCGAAGCGCGGCGCGTAGCGATCGAAGGCGACGATCAAGCCGATCGACAGCAGGATGCCCAGGACGGCCTGCGGCAGCACCAGGCGGAATAGCGTTCGTGGCTCGAGCCGGACGAGCAGCCACCCGATGACGAGGGCGAGCGGCGCGAACATCGGCAGGATGTACGACGCGAGCTTGGATCCCGATGCGCTGAAGAACAGGAACACGAACCCGGACCAGACGAGCGCGAAGCGCTGCCACGAGAAGCCGAGCGCGTTGGGCGCTCCGTCGCGCCACGCGCGCAGTACGCCGTAGCCCAGCACCGACAGCCAGGGCAGGATCCCGGCGATGAAGACCGGGATGAAGTAGTACCACGGCCCGGCACGCATGTGCTCGGTGGTGAGGAAGCGCTGCAGATGCTCGTGGACGAAGAAGAAGCCCAGGAATTCGTCGTTGGCGCGCGCGACGGCGACGAACCACGGCGCAGTCAGCGCAGCGTAGATCGCGAGTCCCGAGCCGATGGACAGGCGCCGCCAAAGCGCGTAGTCGCGGGTGATCGCCGCGTACGCGACGAGCGCGCCGCCCGGAAGCGCAATGCCGATCAGGCCCTTCGACAGCGTCGCTCCCGCCATGGCCGCCCAGACCACCCACATCCAGGCGCGACGCTCTCCCGCGGTGCTCGCCGTCCGTTGTGCGACGACGAGCGCCGCGAATCCGAGCGCGAGAAAGAAGGCGAGTCCCGAATCCAGCGTGACGATCTGCGCGAGACCGGCGTGCCACAGCGTTCCCGCAAGCGCCGTTCCCGCAAAGGCGCCGAGCGTGGCTCCGCCCATGGCGAACCCGGCGTAGCCGATGGCCAGCACCGCCAGGAAGCCCGCCAGCGCGGGCCAAAGCCGCGCCGTCCACTCGTGGATGCCGAACGCCTCGTAGAAGGCGGCGGTCGCCCAGTACTGGAAGGGCGGCTTCTCGAAATACTTGAGGTCGTTGATGCGAGGTGTCACCCAGTCGCCGCTCACCACCATCTCGCGCGCGATCTCCGCGTAACGGCCTTCGTCGGGGTGCACGAGCCGGCGCGTGTCGAGATTGACGAACCACAGCACGGCCAGCGCAGCGAGGAGCGTCGAAAGCACGCGCGGGGACGGCAGGGTGGGGGCGGCAGGCATCGATTCGGAGCGCGGGACTTGCGGGCTGGTTCGCACGTAGAGCCGCGGAAGGCGCGGGTGACGGTGCCGTGCGTAAGGGAAATTCATAATTCTACCGTGTCGGCCCAAGGGCACCGCCGCGGACGGCCGGCGCCGCGACCGGGCGCCGGTTCGTTTGGCGAGCGTCGAGGTCCGCGGAACTGCCGCGATCCGGCGTCGGCTTGCCGTGCGCGCCCGCGGACGCTACCATCCACCGATGACTTACGCTTGCGCGCACCGCTGGCACGGGCCCGCTTCGTCCGAACGGCGGCGGACCGTCCGGACCTGACGGTAGACTCTTCCGCTAAGCCGCCGGCGAATTCTCCGGCGGCTTTTCGTTTGCGCGTTCTCCATGCCCAATCCGCTCTCGCTCTACGACAACTACACGCGGACGTTGCGCCCCTTCGTGCCGCTTCAGCCGGGCGGCGAGGTCGGGCTCTACACCTGCGGGCCGACGGTCTACGACTACCAGCACATCGGCAACTACCGGACGTTCCTGTTCGAGGACCTGCTGAAGCGCGTGCTCGAGTGGAACGGCTATCGCGTCCGGCACGTGATGAACATCACCGACGTGGGGCATCTGACGTCGGACGCCGACACCGGCGAGGACAAGATGGAGAAGGGGGCCCGGCGCACCGGCAAGACGGCGTGGGAGATCGCGCGGCTCTACACCGATGCGTTCGTCGCCGACACGAAGCTCCTCGACATCGAGGCGCCGGCGGTGCTGTGCCGCGCGACCGATCACATCCCGGAGCAGATCGCGTTCATCGCCGACATCGAGACGAACGGATTCACGTACCGCACGTCCGACGGCATCTATTTCGACACGGCGAAGCAGCCCGACTATGGTCATCTCGCCCGGCTCGACGTCAAGGGCCTCGAGGGCGGCAAGCGCGTCGACCTCGGGGAAAAGAGGCGCGCCACCGATTTCGCGCTGTGGAAGTTCTCGGCGCCGGGCGAGAAGCGGCAGATGGAATGGGACAGCCCCTGGGGCAAGGGCTTCCCGGGCTGGCACATCGAGTGCTCGGCGATGGCGCAGAAATACCTCGGCGACTACTTCGACATCCACTGCGGCGGCGAGGACCACATCCCCGTCCATCACACCAACGAGATCGCGCAGACGGAAGCGCGCGTCGGAACGCGGCTCGCGAATTTCTGGCTGCACGGCTATTTCCTGCTGCTCTCCGACGCGAAAATGGCGAAGTCCGCCGGCGAATTCCTGCGCGTTCAGTCGCTGATTGATCGCGGCTACGATCCGCTCGCCTACCGTTACCTGTGCCTGACTGCGCACTATCGCGGCCAGCTCAACTTCACGTGGGAAGCCCTCGATTCGGCGGCGATCGCGCTCGACCGGATGCGCACGGGCGTCTACGCGCTGCGCGACGCCGGAACGGCGCCCGCCGATCCGACGCTCGTCGAACGCTTCACGAACGAAGTCAACGACGATCTCAACTCGCCGCGCGCGCTCGCCGTCGCCTGGGAAGCCCTGCGCGGTGACCTCGCCCCCGCGGTCAAGCGCGCGACGCTGCTGAGATTCGATGCGGTCTTCGGGCTGGCGCTGGCCGACTGGGCGCCGAGGCAGGAAACCGCGCCCGACGCGGTGACCGCGCTCGCCGAGGCGCGCGTTGCTGCGCGCCGCGCGAAGAACTGGGCCGAGGCCGATCGGCTGCGCGCCGAGCTCAAGGTGGCCGGCTGGGAGATGGAAGACCGCGCCGACGGCTACACGCTGAAGAAGCGTTAGGGGGCATGCTATGCCGACGTTTCGACATTTCAACGTCTTGACGTTATGACGTCATCGCGCTATCGTTCGGGCATGGAAGATTCCAAGCGTGCCACTGTTTATTTCGATGCCTCGGTCCATCAGGCACTGCGCCTCAGGGCGGCAGCGACCGACCGCTCGATATCCGAAATGGTGAACGATGCGGTGAAGGTCGTTCTGGCTGAGGATGCCGAGGATCTTGCCGCTTTCGATCGGCGCAAGGACGAACGCAGCCTTTCGTTCGAATCGTTCGTTCGCGATTTGAGGAAGCGTGGCGGGATATAGGCTGCTGATAAAACCGAGCGCCGCCAAGGAAATCGAGGCGATCGGAACCAAGCGGGACCGTCAGCGCATCGTCGGCCGCATTCGAACCCTGGCGACGGAGCCGCGACCTTCGGGTTGCGAAAAGCTCGCGGGACCCGCGCCCCTCTTCCGAATTCGCCAAGGCCACTATCGCGTGATCTATACGATCGATGACGTCAATCGCGCGGTGGAAGTCGTCAAGGTCGGGCACCGGCGCGACGTTTATCGCAGCGCCCTCTGACCGCGGGTTCCGCGCGGAAGCCGCTTGGACAGAGGCTCGACACTAGGCGTGGTGCCGGCACATAGGGGTCGATAGGCCGACGCGACGGACTGTACCGAGGTAGGATGACCGAATGAAGCTCGCGACACGCAAAAACGGCACGCGCGACGGAGAGCTCGTCGTCGTTTCGCGCGACCTCACGCGCTGCGTCGCCGTTCCCGAGATCGCCCGCACGCTGCAGGCGGCGCTCGACGACTGGGACGGCGCCGCGCCGGCGTTGCTCGCGATCTCCGCCGAATTGAACGAGCGCCACATGTACGATGCGGTCCCTTTCGACGCGAACGCGGCGATGGCGCCGCTGCCGCGCGCCTACCAGTGGGCGGACGGCTCCGCGTACGTCAACCACGTCGAGCTCGTTCGTAAGGCGCGCGGCGCGACGATGCCGCCGGAATTCTGGACCGACCCGCTGATGTACCAGGGCGCGTCCGACAACATGCTCGGCGCGTGCGAAGACATTGTGCTCCCCGACGAGGCCTGGGGCATCGACTTCGAGGCGGAGGTCGCCGTCGTGACGGACGACGTCGCGATGGGGACGTCCGCCGCCGAGGCGGGCCGGCACATCCGGCTGCTGATGCTCGTCAACGACGTCAGTCTGCGCAACCTCATCCCGGCCGAGCTCGCGAAAGGGTTCGGATTCCTGCAATCGAAGCCGGCGAGCGGATTCTCGCCGGTCGCGGCGACGGCCGACGAGCTCGGCGACGCCTGGCACGACTGGAAGGTGCATCTGCCGCTCGTCTCGCAATTCAACGGCGCGCTCTTCGGGCACCCGAACGCGGGCGTCGACATGACGTTCGACTTCGCGACGCTCATCGCGCACGTCGCCAGGACGCGCGAGCTCGAGGCCGGCAGCATCGTCGGTTCAGGCACCGTGTCGAACAAGGAGGCGGGCGGCCCCGGCCGTCCGGCGGCCGCGGGCGGCATCGGCTATTCGTGCATCGCCGAACAGCGCACGGTCGAGACGATCCTGACCGGCAAGGCGACGACCCCTTTCCTGCGTTTCGGCGACCGGGTCCGCATCGAGATGCTGGATGCGGACGGCCGGTCGGTGTTCGGGGCGATCGACCAGACGGTCCGTCGTCCGGCCTGAAGCCGCCTCGCGCTTCCGGACGGCATCGCCCGTCGCCGATTCCGGCCATACCGCGCGTCGCCGCTGGGCGCTTCGTCGCGCATCCGCTGCGTTGGCGCCGCATTTCCTGCATCTTGTCGCGTGCGTCTTGAGCCCGTCGGCGGGCCTGCCTAGGATCCAACCAGACGTGATGCGCAGAGCGGCAGCCTGGCAACCCGAATTCGATGAATCCGGATTCCGCTCCTGCCGCATCCAACGACCGAGCAGCAGGAAACCGAGTCAGGAGGCAGACCATGAACCACTACGAATCCCGGATCCCCCGCATCGCCATCGGCGTCGCAGCGATCGCCCTGTCCGCGATCACGCTCGGCCTCATGGTGGCCCTGCCCGCGAGCGTCAACTCGGAGCGGTATGAGTCCGGCCCTGCTCGCGGCCTCGAAGGCGGCCGCGCCGTCGCCCGTCGAAGTCGCGATCATCCCGGCGCGGATCGACGTGGTCGGCAACTGCGAAGAGACCGTAGCCTTCGAGCCGGCGCGGCAGGCGCAACGGAAGGTCGACCAGCACACCTGACGGCCGCAGTCCTGACGGGCTGCCGTTCGCGCTCGTCGGGATGAGGTCATCTTGCACCGAGCGGAGGGTGCGCAGTCGGGCTTATGATGATTCGTGCGCCCGCCTGCGCACCCTCCCGCTCCGCGTGAGACCGCCGCGTCACGCCGCGCGTTGGAGCGCCGGCAAAAGTGATACGGCGGCAACGGGCGAGCTTGGCGGGCGCTGCCCCACCAATCGTCGGTAGATCCGCTCGACGCGACCCGTATACACCACCGGCCCGGTCGGGGCGCCGGTCGGTGAGCCTCCCGCCGGCTCGATGCTGACCGCGAGCGCTGGAATGTCCTGCAGCGCCACGCCCACCGGTACCCGCAGCGCCAGCCGGTCGATGCCCGACGCGGGAACGAGGCCCATCGACACCAGTCGACGGGCGCCGCCGCCTTAACCGTGAGATAGCGGCCCCCACGCACGGCGCCGCGCCCCGTGTCGCTGGGGTCGCGGACGGATCGGAGAGCCCCGGCTGGCTACGGATCCCCGCCCAAACGCGGGGCGGCGGCGTGACGCGGGGCACCACATCGGCGAGCGCCGCGAGACGCCACTCCCAGCCCTCGATCGCCGCCGCGACAACGGGGTCGGCGCGCGCGATGCGGCCGAGGCGGCGCCGCGGCCTGGCGGCCAGCGTTCCCAGCGCGTGGCGGCGGCGAGCAGTTGCCGCAGGTGGACCGCCAGCTCGGCGTACGCGCCTCGATGGGAAAGCGCGGTCCGGGCGAGGAGGTCGGCGAGCCTTGCGCTGGCATCGGCGTCGGAAGCGGCCATCGGCGTTTCCGGCGCTCGCGTGCGCCGTCCGTTCGGCTAGGCCGGGCGGTCCCGCCGCCAGAGGACGTCGGATTGCCCGGCGGCGCGGTTCAGCGTCCTCGCCACCACGAACAGCAGATCCGAGAGCCGGTTGAGGTACCGCCGTGCGGGATCGCTGCACCGCGTCGGTCGCGGCCATGCGGACCAGCGCGCGCTCCGCTCGCCGGCAAACGGTCCGGGCGACGTGCGCGATCGCCGCGGCCCGGGTGCCGCCGGGCAGGATGAACTCCTTCAGCGGCCCGAGATCCGCGTTGAACGCTTCGACGGCGTCCTCGAGGCGGCCCACGTGCGCGTCCGTCACCGCCGTGTAACCGGGGACCGAGAGCTCGCCGCCCAGGTCGAAGAGATCGTGCTGGACGTCCGTGAGGCAGGCGGCGACGGGCGCGGGCAGCGGCTCGGCAGAGCAGGAGGCCGAGCGTCGAGTTGAGCTCGTCGATGTCGCCGATCGCGGCGATTCGCACCGAATCCTTGGCCACGCGCGAACCGTCGCCCAGGCCCGTCGACCCGGCATCGCCGGTGCGGGTAACGATCTTGGAGAGGCGATGGCCCATGATTCGGTCGCGATGGAGTCGCGGGGCAGCATACGAGAACGCGCACCGCACGGCAAGGCGTCGGGCGGTCCGCGCACGAAAGGCGGCGCGACCGCAGTATCATGGGCGCGAGGCGCGACCACGCGCACTCCGACCGCCTTCCTTGCCCGGATCCTCCATGCCCCGCACGAATCCGTTCGAACGCGACCTCGATCGCAATGCGGCGAACTACACGCCGCTCACGCCAATTTCGCTGATCGCACGCGCCGCGTACACGTATCCGCAGCACCTGGCCGTGGTCCACGGCGACCGCCGGTACACGTGGGCCGAGACGTACGCACGGAGCCGCCGGCTCGCCTCGGCGCTGGCGAAGGCGGGCATCGGCGTCGGCGACACCGTCGCGCTGATGGCGTCGAACACGCCGGAAATGTACGAGGCGCATTTCGGCGTGCCGATGACGGGCGGCGTGCTGAACACGCTCAACACGCGGCTCGACGCCGAGGCGATCGCCTTCATGCTCCAGCACGGCGGCGCGAAGGTGCTCGTCACCGACACCGAGTTCTCGCCGACGGTCGAAAAGGCGCTGGCGCAGCTCACGGCGAAGCCGCTCGTGATCGACATCGTCGACGCGCTCGGACCGGGCGGCAAGCGCCTCGGCGCCTGCGACTACGAGGCGTTCATCGCGGAGGGCGACCCGGAGTACGCCTGGCAGCATCCGGCGGACGAATGGAATGCGATCTCGCTCAACTACACGTCCGGCACCACCGGCAATCCGAAGGGTGTGGTCTACCACCACCGCGGCGCGTATCTCAACGCGCTGTCGAACATCATCGACTGGGGGATGCCGCGGCACGCCGTGTATCTGTGGACGCTGCCGATGTTCCACTGCAACGGCTGGTGCTTCGCCTGGACGATGGCGGCCAACGCCGGCGTCAACGTGTGCCTGCGCAAGGTCGAGGCCAAGCCGATCTTCGACGCGATTCGCACGCACAAGGTCACGCACTATTGCGGCGCGCCGATCGTCCACCTGACGCTCATCAACGCCCCGGCGGCAATGAAGGCCGGGATCGACCACGTCGTCCACTGCCTCGTCGCCGGCGCCGCACCGCCGGCGGCCGTCATCGAGGGCATGGAGCGGATGGGATTCGACATCACGCACGTCTACGGGCTCACCGAGACCTACGGTCCCGCGGCGGTGTGTGCGAAGCACGAGGAATGGGACGCGCTGTCGATCGGCGCGCGCACCGAGCGCAACGGCCGCCAGGGCGTCCGCTACACGGTCGAGGAGGGCATGACCGTGATGGATCCGGAGACGATGACCGAGGTGCCGTGGGACGGCGAGACGATGGGCGAGATCATGTTCCGCGGCAACATCACGATGAAGGGCTATCTCAAGAATCCGAAGGCGACCGACGAGGCGTTCGCCGGCGGCTGGTTCCATTCGGGCGATCTCGCCGTGATGCAGCCGGACGGCTACGTCAAGATCAAGGACCGCTCGAAGGACATCATCATCTCGGGCGGCGAGAACATCAGCTCGCTCGAAGTCGAGGACACGCTGTACCGGCACCCGGCGGTGCTGGCGGCCGCGGTGGTCGCGCAGCCCGACCCGAAGTGGGGCGAGACGCCTTGCGCGTTCGTCGAGCTGAAGGCGGGCGTTGCGACCACCGAGGACGAGATCATCGCCCATTGCCGCGAGCACCTCGCGCGCTTCAAGGCGCCGAAGCGGGTGATCTTCGGCGAGCTGCCGAAGACCTCGACCGGCAAGATCCAGAAATTCCTGCTGCGCGACAAGGCGAAGTCCGCGAGCGCGATCGAATGAACGGGAGCCTCCCATGAATCCACCCGCCGAACACGCCGCCGCGGCCCGCGTCGAAGCCGAACCCGTGCTGTTGCGCCACGACGACGGAGGCGTGGCCACGCTGACGATGAACCGGCCGCGGCAGTTCAACGCGATCTCGATGGATATGCTTGTCGCGATTTCAGGCCGAGCTCGAGGCGATCGCCGCCGATCCGTCCATCCGCATCGTCGTCATCGCCGGCAACGGCAGCGCATTCTCGGGCGGTCACGACCTCAAGGAGATGATGGCGAACCGGACCGAGGAATTCGTCGGCGACCTGTTCGAGCGCTGCAGCCGCGTCATGCTGACGATGCAGTCGCTGCCGCAGGCGGTCGTGGCGCGCGTGCACGGCATTGCCACGGCTGCGGGCTGCCAGCTGGTCGCTGCCTGCGACCTGGCCGTCGCGTCCAGCGACGCCCGCTTCGCGACGTCCGGCATCAACTTCGGGCTGTTCTGCGCGACGCCCGGCGTTCCCGTGTCGCGCAACGTGTCGCGCAAGCGCGCGTTCGAGATGCTGTTCACCGGCGAATTCATCGAGGCCGAGACGGCGCTCGACTGGGGCCTCGTCAACAGCGTCGTTCCGCCTTCCGAGCTCGACGCCGAGCTCCGCCGCCTCATCGGGATGATCCTCGGCAAGCCGCGCGCCGTGTGCGCAGCCGGCAAGGCGCTCTTCTACGAGCAGATCGAGGCGCCGCTCGCGCAGGCGTACGCCGCCGCGAGCAACGCGATCACGCGCAACATGCTGGGGAGCGATGCCGCCGAGGGCGTGGGCGCCTTCATCGAGAAGCGCAAGCCGCGCTGGGACGCCTGATGCGCTCGCGCCACACGACCCGCGCGCGTACGGCTCGAACGGCCGTTATTTGCCGGTGAGAAGTTCCCAGATTCGTGAAGTGTTGCTCCTCATCATGTCACGGATTGATCTAGGTCAACGACCGCGTCCCGAATGAATGCGCCAAATCCGGCTTGTGTGCCGGCGACGCCGTCCGGCCAGCTGCGGGGGGACTGTGGATCATCGCCGCTGGCTGCGCCCGTAGTCTGCGGCAATCGGTCCTGGCTCACGTGGCAGGCCCAAAGGAGGAACAGAGATGCGCATTCCAGACAGTCCAACGCGTTCTGCAATCCACGCCGACGCCCCATTCGACGAGCCGGGCGGTGAAAAAGGAGCGACCCATGTCTGAATTGTCCGCAAGCAAGATCCAGAAGAATCCGAAATATCACCAGCTGATCAAGGAACGGGACACCCTCGCCTGGACCCTGACGGTGCTGGTGCTGATGATCTATTTCGGCTTCATCCTGCTGGTCGCATTCGCACCGGGCTTCCTCACGCAGCCCATTTCGGCGACCAGCGTGATTCCGGTCGGCATGCTGATCGGCGTCGGCGTGATCGTGGCGTCCGTCGTGCTGACCGGCATCTACGTGTACAAAGCCAACAGCACCTTCGACCCGCTCATTCGCGAAATCATCCAGGAAGCCTCCAAATGAGAACTCTGAAGACCGTGCTCTCGGCGCTGTTGGCTTCGGCCTCCCTGCGTCGCTGCCCAATGGGCCCTGGCCGCCGATGCGCCGGCCGCACCGCCGGCGGAACCGCCCGTCAATTGGCACGCGGTCGTGATGTTCATCATCTTCGTCTCGATCACCCTGATGATCACCTACTGGGCGGCGAAGCGGACCAAGACGGCGACCGATTTCTACGCCGCCGGACGCGGCATCACCGGGTTCCAGAACGGGATGGCGATTGCCGGCGACTACATGTCGGCGGCGTCGTTTCTGGGCATCGCCGCGCTGGTCTACTTCAACGGCTTCTATGGCCTGATCTTCTCGGTGGGCTGGCTGGTCGGGTGGCCGGTCATCCTGTTCCTGATCGCGGAGCGGCTGCGCAACCTGGGCAAGTTCACCTACGCCGACGTGGCCTCGTTCCGGCTGCAGCAGGGCCCGGTCCGCACCATGGCCGCCATCGGCTCGCTCATCGTCGTGATCTGGTACCTGATCGGGCAGGCGGTGGGGGCAGGGCAGTTGCTGCACACGCTGGTGCCGCAGATTTCCTACCGGGTGTCCATCGTCATCATCGGCGCGCTGATCATCATCTACGTCACCTTCGGCGGCATGAAGGCCACGACGTGGGTGCAGATCATCAAGGCGGGCCTGCTGCTCGGTGGTGCCACACTGATGGCGCTCGGGGTCATGGCGCATGAAGGCTGGAGCTTCAACAAGCTGTTCTCCGACGCCGTCGAGCTTCATCCCAAGCACCTGGAAATCATGAAGTCCGTGGTGCCCATCGGGGCGAAGTCCAATCCGATCGAGTCCATTTCGCTCGGCCTGACGCTGATGTTCGGGACCGCCGGTCTGCCGCACATCCTGATGCGCTTCTTCACCGTCGGGGACGCCAAGGCGGCGCGCAAGTCGGTGCTGTACGGCACCATTTTCATCGGCTACTTCTACATCCTGACCTTCATCATCGGTTTCGGCGCCATCGTTCTCGTGGCCAACAATCCCGAGTATGTCGTCGACGTCACCAAGAACGTCCTCAACCTCAAGGGCGGCAGCAGCATGCCGGCGGTCTATCTGTCGCACTCGCTCGGCGGGGATTACTTCCTCGGCTTCATCGCCGCGGTGGCCTTCGCCACCATCCTGGCGGTGGTGTCGGGGCTGACGCTCGCCGGCGCGTCGGCGCTGTCGCACGACATCTATGCGAACGTGATCATGAAGGGAAAGGCCAGCGAGACTCAGGAAGTATGGGTGTCGAAGATGTGCGTGATCGGCCTTGGCGTGCTGGCCGTGATCCTGGGCATCGCGTTCGAGAAGCAGAACGTCGCCTATATCGTCGCCTTGACGTTCTCGATCGCCGCCTGCGCCAACTTCCCGATCCTGGTCCTGGCCGTGTTCTGGAGGGGACTGACGACGCGCGGGGCGGTGCTCGGCGGCTATACCGGGATCTTCGGCTCGATCGGCCTGCTGATCATCGGTCCGACGGTGTGGACGAAGGTGCTCGAAATGGGGCCGGCGATCTTCCCGTACGACTTCCCGACTTTCGTCGTGCTGCCGGCGGTACTGATCGTCGCCTGGCTGGCGTCGGTGACCGACAGGAGCGCCAGCGCGGACAAGGAGCGGGCGGCCTTCGAAGCGCAGATGATCCGCTCGGAAACGGGCCTGGGCTCCGAAGTTGCATCCGCGCACTGAACGCTAGGCCTGTCTTCGCCAGGAAGGGCCGCCGGGGTTGTCCCGGCGGCCCGTGCTTTCGACGCTTCGACTGCTCAGGGTAGCTCGAACGGCTTCCGCGGCGCCGGCCGCGCTCGAGTTCCATGCCCGCACGATCTCCCACCACCGAAGCGACGACGGAATTCCTTCGTCGCTACGCGCCGTTCAACCGGATGAGCGACGCCGCCCTGGCGTTCGTCGTCCCGCGGCTCAAGCATGTCCACTTCGCGAAGGACGCCACGATCCTCGCGACGCACACGGGGCCGGTCGCGCACCTGCACATCGTGCAGCGCGGGCTCGTCGGCAGCCGGCCCAACAACGCGCAGGCCGATCCGGACCGCACGCTCGGTCCCGGCGAGCTGTTCCCGGTCGGCGCGCTGTCGGCCGGAGGCACGACGACCAAGGTCTTCTTCGCGCTCAAGGATACGTACTGCTACCTGCTCGCGCGTGACGATTTTCTCGAGCTGCGGCAGGAGTCGCCGGAGTTCGAGCGTTACTGCACGCAGGCGATCACCGAGACGCTCAAGCAGTCGCTCGAGAGCCTGTACAGCCAGTACAGCCAGCGGGCCGCCGAGCAGCAGCTGCTGACGCGGACGCTCGGCGAACTCGTGCGCAACGACCCGGTTGCCTGCCCGGCGACGGTCACGTTGCGCGAAGCGGCGCAGAGGATGGCCGACGCCAAGGTGCGCACGATCATCGCACTCGATCGCGACGAGGCGCCCGTCGGGATGTTCACGCTCGTCGACCTGCTGCGCCGCGTCGTGCTGCCGGGGCGCTCGCTCGACGCGCCCCTCGCCGAGGTGATGACGGCGCCGATGGTCACGCTGCCGGCGTCGGCGACAGCTTCCGAAGCGATGCACGTGATGGCCGAGCGCGGCATCCGGCAGGTCGTGGTCGTCGACAACGGCCGCCTGTGCGGGGTGATCAACGAACGCGATCTGTTCGCGCTCCAGCGGGTGACGTTGCGCCAGGTCAACGAGGAACTGCACGCCGCCGAGACGATCGAGGCGTTGCAGCGCGCGGGCGAGGACATCCGCCGCCTGACGCAGAACCTGCTTGCGCAGGGCGTCGGCGCGGAGACGCTGACGCGGACGATCACGGCGCTCAACGACGCATTGTCGCGCCGCGCGATCGACCTCGCGCTGCAGCGACACGATCTGTCCGACATCGACTGGTGCTGGCTCGCGCTCGGCAGCGAGGGGCGCGGCGAGCAGACCTTCGCGACCGACCAGGACAACGCGCTGCTGTTCGCCGCCGCCGACGCGGCCGACGCGCGGCGAAGGCGCGAGCGGCTGCTGGCATTCGCGCGCGACGTCAATGCGAGCCTCGACGCGCTGGGATTCCCGCTTTGTCCGGGCAATGTGATGGCGAGCAACCCGGACCTCTGCCTGTCCGTGGGCGAATGGAAGGACAAGTTCCTCGCGTGGATCCTGGAGCCGACGCCGCAGGCGCTGCTCAACGCGAACATCGTCTTCGACTTCCGACCGCTGTACGGCGACACCACGCTTTGCGATGCGCTGCGCGAATGGCTGTTCGGCCATTCGCAGTCCAGCCCGATGTTCCTGCGCTTCATGGTGCAGAACGCGCTCGACGTCGAGCCGCCGCTGGGCCTGATCCGCACCTTCGTCGTCGATGACGGTCCGGCGTCAAGGGAACGCTCGACCTGAAGACGCGCGGCACGCGGCTCTTCGTCGACTGTGCGCGGGTCTTTGCGCTTGCGCTCGGCATCGCCGACACCGGCACGGCCGCGCGACTCCGGCGCGCCGGCGAGCGTCTCCACGTCGCGCCCCGGCACGTCGACGCGACGGTCGAGGCATTCCAGTTCCTGCAGCTGCTGCGGCTGCGCCAGCAGGACCAGCCGACCGTGCCGGACAATCCCAATCGCCTCGATCCGGGCACGCTGCACGAGATCGACCAGCGGATGCTGAAGGAGGCGTTCCGGCAGGCCAAGCATCTGCAGGAGCGGCTGCGGCTGTCCTATCGGCTTTGATGGCGCGTCCGCGCGCCGTGCGGGCCCGGGGCTACGCCGCTTCGGTTCTTGCTACTATGGGGCTACGTTCACTGACGCTCCGGCGAGGAGGGCGACCGATGACTCGATCCGCGATCAAGAGCCGGCGCCTGGTCGTCCTGTTCCTGTTCGGCATGCTGCTGTTCAACTATCCGCTGCTGGCGCTGTTCAACCGGCCGGCGGAGGCGTTCGGCATACCGGTGCTCTACGCCTACATCTTCGGCGTCTGGGCGTTGCTGATCGGCCTGCTCGCGCTGGTGATCGAGCGCTCGCGCTAGTCCGACCGCCCTGAACGCGCGGGACCGCCATGCTCCAGAGTTGGGTGATCATCCCGGTCTCGCTCGCGTACCTCGGCCTTCTCTTCGCCATCGCGTACTACGGCGACCATCGGGCGGACCGGGGTCGCTCGATCATCGCCAACCCGTACATCTACTCGCTGTCGCTCGGCGTCTACGCGACCGCGTGGACGTTCTACGGAAGCGTCGGCCGCGCGGCAGCCGACGGCGTCGGCTTCCTGCCGATCTACCTCGGCCCGACGATCCTGATGGCGCTGTGGTGGCTGGTGATTCGCAAGATCATCCGCATCAGCAAGACGAACCGCATCACGTCGTTGGCCGACTTCATCTCGTCGCGGTACGGCAAGAGCGCGCTCCTCGCCGGGCTCGTCACGATCATCGCCGTGGTCGGTATCGTTCCCTACATCGCGCTGCAGCTGAAGGCCGTCTCGCACAGCTTCACGATCCTCGCCCAGTATCCGGACGTGGTGCTGCCCGCGCAGCGCGAGCCGGCGCCGGTGCATGCGGACACCGCGTTCTGGATGGCGCTCGTGCTCGCCACGTTCACGATCCTGTTCGGCACTCGACATCTCGACGCGTCCGAGCGGCACGAAGGCCTGGTGGCGGCGATCGCGTTCGAGTCGCTGGTGAAGCTGGTCGCGTTCCTCGCCGTGGGCGTCTTCGTGACGTGGGGCATCTACCATGGCCTCGCCGACGTCTTCGACCGCGCCGCCGCGCACGCGAAGCTGGCTCCGCTGTTCGCGCCGCTCGACGGCGCGGCCGGGAGCTACGCGAGCTGGGCGTGGCTCACGGTGCTTTCGATGCTCGCCATCATGTTCCTGCCGCGGCAGTTCCAGATCGCGGTCGTCGAGAACGTGAACGAGAACCACCTCGGCAAGGCGATCTGGCTGTTCCCGCTCTACATGCTCGCGATGAACCTGTTCGTCGTTCCCATCGCGTTCGGCGGCGTCATGCACCTCGCCGCGGCCGGTGCGGATCCGGACACCTTCGTGCTCACGCTGCCGATGGCGGAGAAGCAGGAGGCGCTCGCCCTGCTCGTGTTCATCGGCGGGCTGTCGGCCGCCACGGGCATGGTGATCGTCGAGACGATCGCTCTGTCGACGATGGTGTGCAACGACCTGGTGATGCCCGTGCTGCTCCGCATGCGGTCGATACGGCTCGCGGAGCAGGTGAACCTCACGGGTCTGCTGCTCGGAATTCGCCGGGGCGCAATCGTCGCGATCCTGCTGCTCGGCTACTTCTACTACCGCCTCGCCGGCGAAGCGTACGCACTGGTGGCGATCGGGCTCATTTCGTTCGCCGCGGTCGCGCAGTTCGCTCCGGCGGTCATCGGCGGCATCTACTGGAAAGCCGCCACCCGGGCAGGAGCGCTCGCGGGCCTCGCCGCGGGCTTCGCCGTGTGGCTCTACACGCTGCTCCTGCCCTCCTTCGCAAAATCCGGATGGCTGCCCATCGGTTTCCTGAACGACGGACCCCTTGGCATCGCCCTGCTCAAGCCCTACGCGCTGTTCGGGCTCGCCGGGCTGAACGACATCACGCACGCAATGCTGTGGAGCATGATCGCCAACATCGGTGCCTACGTCGTCGTCTCGGTGTTCACCCGGCAGGGCGTCGCCGAGCAGGCGCAGGCGACGCGTTTTGTCGACGTCTTCCGCCGCGCCGGCGAAGGCCCGGACGTCCATGTGTGGAAGGGCGAGGCCTCGCTGCGGGACCTCACGGCGCTCCTCGCCCGATTCCTCGGTTCCGAGCGCGCGACCGCCGCGGTTGGGGCCTACGCGACGCGCCGCGGCTACGACTCACCGGCGGAGATGCCCGCCGATGCCGGGCTCGTCCAGTTCGCCGAAACCGAGCTCGCGGGTGCCATCGGCGGTGCTTCGGCGCGGATCATGGTGGCGTCCACCGTCAAGGAGGACGTGCTGTCGATCGACGAAGTGCGGACGATGCTGGACGAGGCGTCGCAGGTCATCGCCTACAGCCACGAGCTGGAGAAGAAGTCGCGTGAGGTCATGGCCGCGACCGCCGAGCTCCGCGCGGCCAACGAGCGGTTGAAGGAGCTCGACCGGCTGAAGGACGATTTCGTGTCCACGGTCACGCACGAGCTCCGCACGCCGCTGACGTCGATCAGGGCGTTCTCCGAGATCCTGCACGACAATCCCGGCCTCGCGGTCCCCGAGAGGCAGAAATTCCTCACCATCATCATCCAGGAGAGCGAGCGGCTGACCCGTCTCATCAACCAGGTGCTGGACCTCGCCAAGCTGGAATCGGGCCGCGCCGAGTGGCGGATTTCGCAGGTCGACCTGAGGACGGTCATCGAGGACTCGATCAATGCCACGAGCCAGCTCTTCCACGCGAAGAACGTTCGCCTCGAAACGCGGCTTTCGCCCGACCGTGCCGCCGATCCGGGCAGATCCCGACCGTGTGGTGCAGGTGCTGATCAATCTGTTGTCGAACGCCGCCAAATTCGTCGAGCCCGATTCGGGGCGCGTCGTCGTCGAGCTCATTCGCGATCCGGATGCGGTGCGCGTCCACGTCACCGACAACGGGCCCGGCATCAGCGTCGAGAACCAGAAGGTCATCTTCGAGAAATTCCGGCAGGCCGGCGATACCATGACGGAGAAACCGGAAGGCACCGGGCTCGGCCTGCCGATCAGCCGCCAGATCATCGAACATCTCGGCGGCAGGCTCTGGGTGAAGAGCGCGCCCGGCGCCGGTGCGACGTTCGCGTTCTCTCTGCCGGTATCCGAGGCGGCGGGCGCGCCCGAGGCGTTCGTCGAGGAGACGGGCAGGCGATGATACGAGGCACCCCGAATGCAAAGTCGCGCGCCTACGACGCGCAGGAGGAACGATGGCGAAGAAGATTCTGATCGCGGACGACGAGCCCAACATCGTCGTCTCGCTCGAGTTCCTCATGAAACAGCAGGGCTACGAGGTCAAGGTCGCGCAGAACGGCGAGGAGGCGCTGCGCGCGGTGGCGGAGTTCGGGCCCGACCTGATCCTGCTCGACGTCATGATGCCCCGCATGAGCGGATACGATCTGTGCCAGAGGGTGCGCGAGAACCCGGCTTGGCAGGGCATCAAGATCGTCATGCTTTCCGCCAAGGGGCGCGACATCGAGGTGAAGAAGGGGATCGCGGTCGGCGCGGATGCCTACGTCACCAAGCCGTTTGCCACGAAGGACCTGATCGCGAAGGTGCAGGAGCTGCTGGGCGAATAGATGCATGTCCGACAAGTCGAGATTCGCCCTCGCGCTGGCCGCCGCGTGGGGATTCGTCGTGGCCTCGATCGCCGCGACGGCGCTTCTGGCGGCAGCGGGCCTCACCGAGCAGGAGCGTGCACTGCTCGCGCCCGTTCTTCGGGACCGCGCCGCGGACGCGATCCTGATCGCGGTGCTGCTCATCTTTCCGCTGGCGTTGATCCTGCGTGCGCTGTTCCGCCACTTCGTGACCGCACCTGCGCAGCTCGCGGAGGACGCGCGGATCATGCTCGCGGCGAATCCTGCGCACCGCGCCCCGCTGCGCGGCGCCGCGCAGATCAGGCAGCTCGCCGACGGCTTCAACAGCTTCGCCGCCGCCAACGAATCGCTGCGGCAGGACTTCGACAAGCGGGTGAGCGAGGCGAACGAGCGCATCGAACAGGAGCGCAACCGCCTTGCGGCGCTGATGTCGGAGCTCTCGCAGAGCGTGATCATGTGCAACCTCGAGGGGCGCATCCTGCTGTACAACGCCCGCGCGATGCAGCTGCTGCGCAAGCCGCTCGACAGCGCGGCTGCCACCGGAAAGGCGCACAGCCTGGTGGGGCTCGGGCGCTCGATCTTCGCCATCTTCGATCGCAACCTGATCATCCATGCGCTCGACAGCGTCCGCGACCGGCTGCGGCAGGGCGCCCGCGCCCCGATCGCGAACTTCGTCACAACCGCTCCCGCGGGGCAGCTCGTACGCGTGCAGCTGGCGCCCGTCGTCGGTGCGGAGACCGATCCCGTGTGCGCCGCCGCGGACCGCATTTCGGGGTTCGTTCTGATGCTCGACAACATCACGCGCCGGGTCGAGACCGGCAATCGCCGCGACCTCCTGCTGCAGACGCTGACGCAGGGCACCCGCGCGTCGCTCGCCAGCATGCGCGCCGCCATCGAGACGATCGCGTCGTTCCCCGACATGGACATGGCGGCACGGGACAGATTCATAGGCATCATCGGCGAGGAGGCGCGGCGCCTCTCCGGCAAGCTCGACGAGACGGTCGGCGAATTCGCCGATTCGTTGCGCACCGAGTGGCCTCTCGACGACATGCGCGGCGCCGACCTGATCGCGGCTGCGCGGCGCAGGATCGAGACCAAGCTCGGGCTGCCGACGAAGCTCGAGACCGTCGACGAATCGATCTGGCTCAACGTCGACAGCTACTCGCTGATGCAGGCGATATGCCTATCTCGCGAGCCGGCTGCGCGAGGAATTCGGCATACGCGAGATCCGCTTCGGCCTGGAGGCGTCCGGTCAGCTCGCACATCTCGACGTGATCTGGACGGGCGCGCCACTGGGGACCGAGACGACGATGGCATGGCAGACGGATTCGATGGAAATGGGCGGCGAACCGTGCCCGCTGACGCTGAAGCAGATCGTCGAGCGCCACAACGCGGAGATCTGGTACCAGATCCACAAGCCGTCGCACCGGGAGTTCTTCCGCATCGCGATCCCCGTGACCAAGCCCGAGGAGATGCCCTGGAATGCGCCGCTTTCCGGCGAAAGCCGGCCCGAATTCTACGATTTCGACCTCTTCGACCAACCGGGCCAGACGCCCGAGCAGGACAGCGTGCCGCTGACGGCGTTGAGCTACACGGTCTTCGACACCGAGACCACGGGGCTGCAGCCTTCGAGCGGAGACGAGATCGTCTCCATCGGCGCCGTCCGCATCGTGAACGGCCGATTGCTGGACCACGAGGTGTTCGAGCAGCTGGTCGACCCGGGGCGCGACATGTCGCCCGAAGCGAGCAGGATCACCGGGATCGAAGGGTCGATGCTGGAGAACCAGCCGACGATCGACCGGGTCCTCCCGGCCTTCCGCACGTTCTGCGAGGACACGGTCCTCGTCGCGCACAACGCGGCGTTCGACATGCGCTTCCTGCGCCTGAAGGAGGAAGCGACGGGCGTCCGGTTCACGCAGCCCGTCCTCGACACCCTGTTGCTGTCGGCCGTGATCCATCCGCAACTCGGGTCGCACGGGCTGGAGGCGATCGCCGAGCGGATGGGTGTCAGTCCGATCGGCAGGCACACGGCAGTCGGCGACGCGATCATGACCGCCGAGATCTTCCTGCGCATGCTCCCGCTGCTCGCACAACAGGGCATCCGCACGCTCGGCGAGGCGCGCGCCGCATCGAGGGAAACCTTCCTTGCGCGAGTCGAATATTGACGATGAAGGGGCGAACTGCGATGGAGCGCGCCCCAACGAAGCATTGCCAAGGCGTTCGCGGTCGCCCATAATCGCCGGCCACGAGCGGGACAGGGGCGGTGCGCCGTGTGCGCGCCGGCGTAGGATGGCCAACGACACGATTCTCGAAACACGGGAGCTCACCAAGGAATTCAGAGGCTTCGTCGCGGTCAAGGGCGTCAACCTTCGCATCCGGCGCGGCACGATCCACGCGCTCATCGGCCCGAACGGCGCGGGCAAGACCACCTGCTTCAACCTGCTCACGCATTTCCTCACCCCGACGCGCGGCCAGATCTTCTACCGCGGCAACGACATCACCGGCTCGCGACCGGCGAAGATCGCCCGGATGGGGCTCGTTCGCTCGTTCCAGATCTCGGCCGTGTTTCCGAACCTCACCGTGCTCGAAAACGTGCGGATCGCATTGCAGCGCCACGACGGTCATTCGTTCGACTTCTGGCGTTCGGAGCGCAAGCTGTCGGCGCACCACAACCGTGCGCTGGATCTGATCGAGGCGGTTGGCTTGACCGAATTCGCGCAAACCCAGGCGGTCGAGCTCCCGTACGGACGGAAGCGCGCGCTGGAGATCGCCACGACGCTGGCGCTCGACCCGGAGATGATGCTGCTGGACGAGCCGACCGCCGGGATGACGCACGAGGATGTCGAGCGGATCACCGCGCTCATCCGAAAGGTCGCGGTGAACCGTACCGTGCTGATGGTCGAGCACAACCTCTCGGTCGTCTCCACGCTGTCCGACCACATCACGGTGCTCGCGCGCGGCGAGGTGCTGGCCGAGGGCGACTACGCGCACGTCTCGCGGCATCCCGCCGTCGTCGAGGCCTACATGGGGACGGCCGTTGCCTGACGATCTCGCAACCGGGGCTGCCGCAGGCGGCGCGCGTGCCGCTGCCGCGCCGCTGCTCGCGGTGCGGGAGCTCAACGCCTGGTACGGCGAATCGCACGTCCTGCACGGCGTCACGTTCGACGTCGCGGCCGGCGAAGTGGTGACGCTCCTCGGCCGCAACGGCGCGGGCAAGACCACGACGCTGCGGTCGATCATGGGCATCGTGCCGCGGCGCGAGGGGTCGATCGCCTTCGACGGGCGCGAGATCGGCAAGCTCGCGTCCAACCGGATCGCCCAGGGCGGTATCGCGTACTGCCCGGAGGAGCGCGGCATCTTCTCGAGCCTCGACGTCGAGGAGAACCTGCTGCTGCCGCCGGTGGTTCGCCCCGGCGGGCTTTCGCTGGCGCAGATCTTCGAGCTCTTCCCGAACCTCAAGGAGCGGCTGAAGAGCCAGGGGACCAAGCTCTCCGGCGGCGAGCAGCAGATGCTCGCGATCGGCCGCATCCTGCGCACCGGCGCGCGCCTCCTCCTCCTGGACGAGCCGACCGAGGGTCTCGCACCGGTGATCGTCCAGCAGATCGGCCGCACGATCGCGAAGCTCAAGGCGCAGGGCTTCACGATCCTGCTGGTCGAGCAGAATTTCCGCTTCGCGGCGACGGTCGCCGACCGGCATTACGTCGTGGACCACGGACGGGTCGTCGACATGATCCCGAATTCCGAGCTCGAAGCGAACATGGCGAAGCTGCACGATTACCTGGGCGTCTGACCAATGATCGAATCACCAACCCGCGCGCCCATTGGCGGCGCGTCGATGCAACCCCACGAAGGAGTCACCATGAAGGCATTCAAACGCACAATCTCTCGGTCTGGCGGTCGCCGCCACGCTGGGCGCGGGCGCCGCGCAGGCGCAGATCTCGGACGGCATCATCAAGATTGGCGTGCTGTAACGACCAATCCGGTACCTACGCCGACCTCGCCGGTCCGGGGTCGGTGGTCGCCGCGAAGATGGCGATCGAGGATTTCGGTGCCGCGAAGAAGGGCATGAAGGTCGAAGTGCTGGTCGGCGACCACCAGAACAAGCCCGACGTCGGCGCGAACATCGCCAGGCAGTGGTACGACGTCGACAAGGTGGACGTGATTGTCGACGTGCCGACGTCTTCCGTCGTGCTCGCGGTGAACGAGATCACCAAGCAGAAGGGCAAGGCATTGCTCGTCTCCACCGGGGCGACATCCGACCTGACCGGCAAGGCGTGCAACGCCGAACGAGGTCCATTGGACCTACGACACCTGGATGCTCGCGAATGGCACGGGCAGCGCGATCGTCAAGACCGGCGGCGATACCTGGTTCTTCCTGACCGCGGACTATGCGTTCGGGCAGGCGCTCGAGCGTGACACCGAGGCGGTCGTGGTGAAGAACGGCGGCAAGGTGGTGGGCAAGGTGCGGCATCCGTTCCCGCCGCGACTTCTCGAGCTTCCTGCTGCAGGCGCAGGCGTCGAAGGCGAAAGTCATCGGGCTCGCGAACGCCGGCGCCGATACGATCAACGCGATCAAGCAGGGCGCCGAGTTCGGTATCGTCAAGGGCGGGCAGCAGTTCGCAGGCCTGCTCACTCTTCCTCACCGACGTGCACGCGTTGGGGCTCAATACTGCGCAGGGGCTTCTCGCTTACCGAATCGTTCTACTGGGACCTCAACGACCAGACCCGGGCCTTCTCCAAGCGCTTCGCAGCGCTGCACAAGGGCGCGATGCCGACGATGGCGCAGGCGGGGGTCTACGCCTCGGTGCTGCACTATCTGAAGGCCGTGGAGGCGGCGAAGTCGGACGACGGCACCACGGTGATCGCCAAGATGAAGGAGATGCCGACCGACGATCCGCTCTTCGGCAAGGGCACGATCCGTGTCGACGGTCGCAAGATCCACCCCGTTTACCTGTTCGAGGTCAAGAAGCCCGCAGAGTCGAAGGGTCCGTGGGACTACTACAAGGTCCGGGCGACGATCCCGGCCGACCAGGCATGGCGGCCGCTCACCACGGAGTGCCCTCTCGTCAAGTGATGACGAACAGCGCCGCGAGGCATGCTTGCGCGAACTCGCGGCGCAGCGTCGGCGCCGTCACCGGGCATGCGCGGCTTGGACGCCATGCTCGAAGGGCACCGGGCTCCACGCTTAGGTGAAACCGCGGCAGGCAGGCATCGGACAATCAAGTGACTGAAATCTTCGGAATCCCGGCCCAGGCTCTGTTCGGGCAGCTTCTGATCGGCCTCATCAACGGCGCATTCTACGCATTGCTCTCGCTGGGGCTGGCGGTGATCTTCGGTCTCCTCAACATCATCAACTTCACGCACGGCGCCCAGTACATGATGGGCGCGTTCTGCTCGTATTTCCTGCTGCAGTATGCCGGCGTCGGCTACTGGTGGTCGCTGCTGCTCGCGCCGGTCGTCGTCGGCGCGACGGGCGTGGTTATCGAGCGGACGATGCTCGTCGCGCCTCTACAAGCTCGACCACCTGTACGGGCTGCTGCTGACGTTCGGCCTCGCGCTGATCATCCAGGGCGTGTTCACCAACTACTACGGCTCGTCCGGCCTGCCGTACCGCATTCCGGACGAGCTGAACGGCGGCATCAACCTCGGCTTCATGTTCCTGCCGAAATACCGGGCGTGGGTGATCGTCGCTTCGGTCGCCGTCTGCGCTCGCCACGTGGTACGTGATCGAGCGGACGAAGCTCGGCTCGTACCTGCGCGCCGCGACGGAGAACCGCGCGCTGGTGCAGGCGTTCGGCGTCAACGTGCCGCGGATGATCACGCTGACCTACGGGTTCGGCGTCGGCCTCGCCGCGTTCGCCGGCGTGATGGCGGCGCCGATCTACCAGGTCAATCCGCAGATGGGCGCCAACCTGATCATCGTCGTGTTCGCGGTCGTCGTGATCGGCGGCATGGGCTCGATCCTCGGCGCGATCGTCACCGGCTTCGGGCTCGGCATCGTCGAGGGCCTGACCAAGGTGTTCTACCCGGAAGCCTCGAACACGGTGATCTTCGTGATCATGGTCGATCGTGCTGCTGATCAAGCCCGCCGGGCTGTTCGGGAAGGAGCGCTAGCGCGATGGCCGGCACCTCTGCGGCCGGCGGCAACGCCGGGCCAGGCAACGCCGCGCGGCGCAGCGGCGGCGGACGATGCTGATCGCGACCGCGGTGATGGCCGTGGCGCTTGGCGGTCGCGCCGCACGTCGGCGTCTACCCGGTGTTCCTGATGAAGGCGCTGTGCTTCGCGCTGTTCGCGTGCGCGTTCAACCTGCTGATCGGCTTCGGCGGCCTGCTGTCGTTCGGCCACGCGATGTTCCTCGGCATCGCCGGCTACGTCTCGGCGCATGCCGCCAAGGAGTGGGGCTGCCCCGCCGGAGCTCGCGATCCTCGTCCGGCACCGCGGTCGGCCGCGGCTCCTCGGCATCGTGTCGCGGCGCGCTCGCGATCCGCCGTCAGGGCATCTATTTCGCGATGATCACGCTCGCGCTCGCGCAGATGGTCTACTTCTTCTGCCTGCAGGCGCCGTTCACGGACGGCGAGGACGGCATCCAGTCGGTGCCGCGCGGCAAGCTGTTCGGCGTGCTCGACCTCACCGAGCACGCTGACGATGTACTACGTCGTGCTGGCGATCTTCCTCGCCGCGTTCCTGCTGATCTACCGCGTCATCCATTCGCCGTTCGGCAACGTGCTGAAGGCGATCCGCGAGAACGAGCCGCGGGCGATCTCGCTCGGCTACGACGCGGAACGCTACAAGCTGCTCGCGTTCGTGCTGTCGGCGACGCTCGCCGGGCTCGCCGGGGCGACCAAGGCGATCGTGTTCCAGCTCGCGTCGCTGACCGACGTGCACTGGACGATGTCGGGCGAGGTCGTGCTGATGACGCTGCTGGGCGGCATGGGCACGATCTTCGGCCCGGTCGTCGGCGCGTTCACGATCATCGGCCTCGAGAACTACCTCGTCGGGCTTCGGCCAGTGGGTGACCGTGATCACCGGCGCCATCTTCGTCGTCTGCGTGCTGGCGTTCCGCCGCGGGATCGTCGGCGAGCTCGGCGCGTGGTGGGCGAGGCGGAAGAATTGAGTCCGGGCCGGTCGGCACCGCCGTGGATCGGCGCGACGGCCGGTACGGTGCGCAACTTCGGAAGGAGGAGCGAACGATGAAGACGATCAAGCGTCGCGATGTGCTGAAGACCGCTGCCGTCATCGTGGCCGGGGGCGCGGCGGGCGAGTGCGTCGCCGGCACAGGCGCAGGGGTCGATGCAAGGCGCCGTTCACGGTGGCCCCCACGTTCATCCCGATCGCGGGCAGCGCAGAGCAGTTCCCCGTGCGGCGCATCTACTGCATCGGCCGCAACTACGCGGCGCACGCGCGCGAAATGGGCTCGGACCCCACGCGCGAGCCGCCGTTCTTCTTCCAGAAGCCGACCGACGCGATCCAGATCGTGCCGCCCGGCGAGACCGTCGACCATCCGTATCCGACGCTGACCAAGAACTACCACTACGAGGTCGAGCTGGTCGCGGCGCTCGGCAAGGGAGGACGCGACGTCCCCGCGGAGCGCGCCCTCGACCTCGTCTTCGGCTACACGGTCGGCCTCGACATGACGCGCCGCGACCTGCAGCGCGCGATGGGCGACGAGAAGAAGCCCTGGGAGATCGGCAAGAGCTTCGACCATTCGGCGGTGCTGGGGCCGCTGCAGCCGTTCGCGAAGACCGGGCATTTCAGAGAGGGCGCGATCTGGCTCAAGGTCAACGGTCAGGTGAAGCAGAACGCCAACCTCAACCAGATGATCTGGAATGTCGCCGAGCAGGTGAGCAACCTCTCCAAGGCCTTCGAACTGATGCCGGGCGACATCATCTACAGCGGCACGCCCGAGAACGTCGGACCCGTGGTCAGGGGCGACATCATGGACGCGCACATCGACGGGCTGCCGGACATTCGCGTCAAGGTCGTCTAGAGGCGTCGCGCCTCGCAACCCTTCCCCAACCAAGGCAATCGCCATGCGCATTTCCGCTCTTCGCCGCACGCTCGCCGTCAGCGTCGCTGCGGCCACGCTCGGGGCACTCACGATGTCGTCGCCGGCACCGGCACAGGAATTGAAGATCGCGGTGGCCGCCGACGTCACGTCCATCGACCCCCATTTCTTCAACCTGTTTC
The DNA here is from genome assembly GCA_963833295.1 of uncultured beta proteobacterium. Lineage (GTDB taxonomy): Bacteria > Pseudomonadota > Gammaproteobacteria > Burkholderiales > Casimicrobiaceae > CAIWHR01. The sequence goes on from CAWHXL010000004.1 coordinate 215,663, forward strand.
CCAACAACAACATCGCCGAGCACATCTTCGACAAGCTCGTGCAGATGGACCCCGATTCGAAGATGATCCCCGGGCTCGCGACGTCCTGGAAGACGCTCGACGACAAGACCTGGGAGTTCAAGCTGCGCAAGGGCGTCAAGTTCACCGACGGCACCGAGCTGACCGCGGAGGACGTCGCGTTCTCGATCGACCGCGTGCCGAACGTGCCGAACAGCCCCGGTCCGTTCTCCGCGTACACGAAGGCGATCGTCGCGAAGGAGATCGTCGATCCGTACACGATCCGCTTCAAGTACGCGGCGCCGTACCCGCTCGCGCCGAACGACCTGTCGACGATCTACATCGTGTCGAAGAAGGCGGCGACCGGCGCATCGACCGACGACTTCAACACCGGCAAGGCGGCGATCGGCAGCGGCCGGTACAAGCTCGTCAAGTACAGCTCCGGCGAGCGCATCGACCTCGTCCGCAACGACGGCTACTGGGGCGAAAAGTCGCCGTGGGAAAAGGTCACGTTCAAGATCATCAAGAACGAGCCGGCGCGCGTTGCGGCCCTGCTCTCGGGCGACGTCGACGCGATCGAGCAGCCGCCGACCGCCGACATCGCGCGCATCAAGAGCGACCCGAAGTTCACGGTCACATCCAAGATCTCGCACCGCGTCATCTACTTCAACTTCGACCACCTGCAGCGGGTGAGCCCGTTCATCACCGACAAGGCCGGCAAGCCGATGGACAAGAATCCGCTGCTGGACGTCCGCGTCCGCCGGGCCATTTCGAAGGCGATCAACCGGCAGGCGATCGTCGACCGCGTGATGGAGGGTCAGGCGATTCCCTCGGGGCAGTTGGTGTCGGAGAAGCTCTTCGGCCACGTGCCCGGCCTGAAGGCAGACGCGTACGACGTCGAAGGCGCCAGGAAGCTGATGGCGGACGCCGGCTATCCCGACGGGTTCAACGTCACGATCCACGGACCCTCGGGCCGCTACGTCAACGACGAGAAGATCGTCCAGGCGGTCGCGCAGATGCTCTCGAGGATCGGCATCACGGCCAAGGTCGAGACCGCGCCGATGGGACCGTACTCCGGACGCGCGTCGAAGCAGGAGTTCAGCTTCCACATGGTCGGCTGGGGTGCCTCGACCGGCGAGGCCTCGAGTCCGCTCCGCTCGCTGCTCGCGACGTTCAACCGCGACAAGGGCCTGGGCGCCGTCAACTGGGGCCGATACAGCAACGTCAAAGTCGACTACCTGATCGAGCAGGCACTGCAGCAGGTCAACGACGAGAACCGGAGCGTGATGCTGCAGAATGCGACGAAGCTCGCGATGGAGGACCTCGGGATCATGCCGATCCATTTCCAGTTCACGATCTGGGCGACGAAGAAGAACGTCGCCTACGTGCCGCGCACCGACGAGTACACGCTGGCGTTCCAGTTCAAGCCGGTGGGCGCAAAGCCGTAAGCGAGCGCGAGTGAATCGCCGACGGCTCATCGCCGCGGGTATCGCCGTCGCCGTCGCCTGGCGTCCGGCGATCGGCGCCCCGCGGCCGAACGCGCGCGTCGGCTACCTCGAGCTCGTCAGGGAATCCGACGGGGAAATGCTTTACCGGGAATTCGTCGAGGGAATGCAGGGCCAGGGCTACATCGAGGGTCGGAACCTGCGGATGATGCGGCGATCCGCCGGAGCGCGGCCGGAAAGTCTCCGCCCGCTGGCTGCCGAAATGGGCGCGGCGAAGGTCGACGCCATTCTCGCCGCGACGACGGAGGCGGCGCGCAGTGCCAAGATCGGCGCGCCGGGAATCGCGACCGTCTTCGTGATTTCGGGCGACCCCGTCCTCGAGGGCCTGGTGGGCAGCCTCTCCCGGCCGCAGGGCCACCTTACCGGTCTCGTCACGCGCGGCGACGACCTCACCGCCAAGCGGCTGCAGATCCTCAAGGAAGCGTTTCCGAGGATCCGCACGGTCGCCATCGTCGGCTCCAATCTCGCCATGGCGCGCGTGGCTTTCGACGAGGCGGCGCGACGGCTGAAGCTCGACGTCCTGCAGTTTCCGGTTCATAAGCTGGATGACTACCGCGACGCCGCTGCGGCGATAACGCGCAGTGCCGCCGATGCCGTCCTGGTGGTCGAGGACGCCGATGCGCTTCCCAATATGTACGTGTTCGTGCGACTGATGATGGCGACGCGCCGACCCGTCATGTTCAACGCCGACGTGTTCGTCGAAGGGCAAAGCAACGGGCTGATGGCCTATGGCGTCAGCCTGCGGCAGCAATACCGGCGCGCCGCGCATTTCGCCGCGCGGCTGCTCGAAGGCACGAAGCCCTCCGATCTTCCCGTGGAGTTTCCGACGCGTTACGAGCTGGTCGTCAACGCTCGCGCGGCGGAGGAGTATGCGATCGTCTGCCGCGCGAGTTCCTGGCGCGCGCCGACCGGGTGATTCGATGAGCCCGCCAGCGTAATCGGCCGGGATCCTTGGGGGTCGATCTTCTTCCCCCGTCGGTCCTCAGCCGCCCAACGGCAGACGCCCCATGCTCGTATTCATCATCCGCCGCAGCCTCCAGAGCGTCGTCGTGCTGTTCGCGATGTCGCTGCTGGTGTTCGTCGGCGTGTATGCCGTCGGCAATCCGATCGACATCCTCATCAGTCCGCAGGCCGACCAGATCGACCGGGAGCGCGCGATCGCCGCGCTCGGCCTCGACAAGCCGCTGTGGGCGCAGTACGGGAGCTTTCTCGGCCGGCGTGATTCACGGGGACCTCGGCCGGTCGTTCGTCCACAGCACGCCGGCGCTCGCGCTGATCCTCGAGCGGATGCCCGCCACCGTCGAGCTCGCGCTCCACGGCGATGCTGATTTCGATCGTGCTCGGCATTCCGCTCGGATTGCTGGCGGGATTGAAGCCCAACGGCATCGCGGGCCGCTCGATCATGGCGGGGTCGATCCTCGGCTTCTCGCTGCCGACGTTCTGGGTCGGGCTGATGCTGATCATGGTGTTCTCGGTGATGCTGGGCTGGCTGCCGTCGAACGGGCGCGGGCCCACGATGCTCCTCTTCGGCGCGGTGCCGGTGTCGTTCCTGTCGGTCGACGGTCTGAGGCACCTCGTCATGCCGGCCACGAACCTGGCGCTGTTCAACGTGGCGCTGCTCATCCGGCTGACGCGCGCGGGTGCCCACGAGGCGCTGCTGCAGGACTACGTCAAGTTCGCGCGCGCGAAGGGGCTTTCCAACGCGCGGGTGATCGGCGTGCACGTGCTGCGCAACATCCTGATCCCGATCGTCACGGTGATCGGACTGCAGTTCGGCGCGCTCATCGCGTTCGCGATCGTCACCGAGAGCGTGTTCGCCTGGCCCGGCATGGGCAAGCTCCTGATCGACTCGATCGGCGTCCTCGACCGTCCGGTGATCGTCGCGTACCTGCTGGTCATCGTGACGTTCTTCATCGTGATCAACCTGCTGGTCGACGTGCTCTACTCGGCGCTCGATCCGCGCGTGCGGCTCGCGGATGCGAAGGGCTAGGTTCGTGCACACATCGGGGATGCGTCGATGAGCACGCCCGCCGCCCGCCTGCCGGCGGCCGAGGGCGCCGCCGCATCGCGCGCGGTCGAGACGCCCTTTGCGCGGATCGTCCGCGATTTCTGCGCGAATCCGGTCGCGATATTCGGTCTCGCCCTCCTTGCGCTGATCGGTGCTCGCGGCGATCTTCGCGCCGTTCATCTCGCCGCAGAACCCCTACGATCTCGCGCAGCTCGACGTGATGGACAGCCGCCTGCCGCCCGGATCGGCGTCGCCGTCCGGGGGCACGTACTGGCTCGGCACCGACGACCAGGGGCGCGACATGCTCTCGGCGATCTTCTACGGGCTGCGCATCAGCCTCGGCGTCGGCGTGATCTCGACGATCGTCGCCCTCGCGATCGGGCTCGCGACGGGCCTCACCGCCGCATACGCCGGCGGCCGCGTCGAGTCGCTGGTCATGCGCATCGTCGACATCCAGTTGTCGTTCCCGGCGATCCTGATCGCGCTGATCCTGATCGCCGTTCTGGGTCAGGGCACCGGCAAGGTCATCGTCGCGCTCATCACGGTCCAGTGGGCCTACTACGCGCGCACCGTGCGCAGCGCCGCGCTCGTCGAGAAGCGCAAGGAGTACATCGAGGCCGCGCATTGCCTCGCGCTTTCGCCGGCGCGCATCGTCTTCCGGCACCTGCTGCCCAACTGCCTGCCGCCGATGATCGTCGTCGCCACCGTCCAGGTCGCGGCGGCGATAACGCTCGAGGCGACGCTGTCGTTCCTGGGCCTGGGGCTGCCGATCACCGAGCCCTCGCTCGGCCTGCTGATCGCGAACGGGTACCAGTACCTGCTGTCGGGCAAGTACTGGATCAGCTTCTTTCCCGGAATCGCGCTCCTGTGCACGATCGTCAGCATCAACCTCGTCGCCGACCAGTTGCGCGACGTGCTGAATCCAAGGCTGCAGAAGTAGCGATGAGCGAGCTGCTGGAGGTCGACGGCCTGCGCACGCATTTCTTCACGCGGGCCGGCGTCGTCAAGGCCGTCGACGACGTGTCCTTCACCGTGCGCAAGGGCGAAGTCGTCGGGCTCGTCGGCGAATCGGGGTCCGGCAAGTCGATGACGGGGTACTCGATCATGGGCCTCATCGACCCGCCGGGCCGCATCGTCGGCGGCGCCATCCGTCTCAACGGACGCGACCTGCGCGCGCTGTCCGCGGAGGACATGCGGCAGCTGCGCGGCAACCGGATCGCCATGATCTTCCAGGACCCGATGATGACGCTGAATCCGGTCCTCTCCATCGCCGCGCAGATGGTCGAGACGATTCTCGCCCACGAGAACGTGTCGCGCGACGCGGCGCTGGGGCGATCGCGCGAGGCGCTGGTCAAGGTCGGCATCCCGTCCCCCGACGAGCGCCTGCAAGGCCTATCCGCACCAGTTTTCCGGCGGGATGCGGCAGCGCGTGGCGATCGCGATCGCCCTCCTCAACAATCCCGACCTCATCATCGCCGACGAGCCCACGACGGCGCTCGACGTTACGATCCAGGGTCAGATACTGTTCGAGATGCAGAAGCTCACGCGCGAGACCGGCGCGGCGATGATCTGGATCACGCACGATCTCTCCGTCATCGCGGGCCTCGCCGACCGCATCTGCGTGATGTACGCCGGGCACATCGTCGAGCAGGGAAGCGTGGTCGACGTGCTCACCCAACCGCGGCATCCGTACACGCAGGGGCTCCTCGATTCCGTGCCGTCGCGCAGCGTTCGGGGCGCGCGCCTGAAGCAGATTCCCGGAATGGCGCCGTCGTTTCTGGACCTGCCGGCGGGGTGCGCGTTCCGCACGCGCTGCGGCTACGCGCAGGACGATTGTGCGGCTGCGCCGGAGATGCGCCCGGTCGACGGCGGCGCGCGGCGGACGGCGCGTGCGCTGCCACCATCCGCTGGGCGTGCGGGCGGCGCCGTGAGAACCGTCACGCGCACCGTGACGCGGACCGGGCTCGGCGCGCTGCCGCCGCTCGTCGAGCTTCGCGGCGCGTCGAAGCGTTTCGTGAAGTCGCTCGACGTGTCGACGCGAATCGGCAATCTGCTCGGGGCCGGCGTGAAGGAGGAGGTCGTCCACGCGGTGGACTCGGTCGACCTCCGGATCGAGGCCGGTGAGGTCGTGGGTCTCGTCGGCGAATCCGGCTGCGGCAAGTCGACGCTCGGCCGGCTCGCGGTCGGGCTGCTGCCGCTTTCCGCCGGCAAGCGCTACTGGCGGGGCGTTCCACTGGTCGGGCTGTCGCGCGAGGCCGCGCGGGCGCAGCAGCTCAAGATGCAGATGATCTTCCAGGACCCGTACGCGTCGCTCAACCCGCGGATGCGCGTCATCGACATCGTCGGCGAGGCGCCGATCGCGCACGGCATGTGCCCGCCGAAGGCGAAGACCGAGTACGTCGGCCTGCAGCTGAACCGTGTCGGCCTCGATCCGATGCTGATGCGGCGGTTTCCGCACCAGTTCTCCGGAGGGCAGCGCGCGCGTATCGGCATCGCCCGCGCGCTCGCGGTGAAGCCCGAGTTCCTGGTCTGCGACGAGTCGGTGGCGGCGCTCGACGTCTCGATCCAGGCGCAGGTGCTGAACCTCTTCATGGACTTGAAGTCGGCGCTCAACCTCACGTACCTCTTCATCAGCCATGACCTGGGGGTGGTCGAGCACATCAGCGACCGCGTGGTCATCATGTACCTCGGCCGCGTCGTGGAGTCGGGGCCCACGCCCGAGCTCTTCGCGGCGCCGAACCATCCGTACACGCAGGCGCTGCTGGCCGAGGTGGGCAAGGTCGAGCCGGGCAAGCGCAAATTCGTCCCGATCAAGGGCGAGATTCCCTCGCCGCTCGCGCCGCCGCCCGGCTGCCACTTCCACCCGCGCTGTCCGCACGCGGTGGCGAAGTGCATGACGGTCGCGCCGGCGTTGAAGAAGATCGCGTCGGGACGGCTGTCGGCCTGCCACCTCAATGAGGGGCGGAGGCGGGGGCGGACGTGGCGGAGTGACTGTCGAGTGCCGCCCTTCCTCCGCCACGCGCCCGCCACCGCCGCGGTGCCGCTGGTGCTCGATTCCCCGCACTCGGGCGAGCATTATCCCGACGACTTCGATCACGCGCCGCCGCGCGCGATCGTGCGCCAGGCGGAGGACACGCACGTCGCGCGGCTGTATCGCCGCGCGCCGGAGGTCGGCGCCACGCTGATCGAGGCCATGTTCCCGCGCGCTTACATCGACGCGAACCGCAGCCTCGACGACATCGATCCCGCCATGCTGGCCGACGCATGGCCCGCGCCCGTCGCGGCGTCGAGGAAGACCGGGCAGGGCATCGGGCTCGTGTGGCGGATCGCGCGCGGCGGTGCGCCGATGTACGACCGCAAGCTCACGGCCGGCGAAGTGCAGCGGCGCATCGACCGCTGGTACCTGCCGTACCACGCGGCCGTCGCGTCGGAGCTCGACGCGCTCCACGGCGAATTCGGTGCGGTGTGGCACATCAACTGCCACTCGATGCCGGCGGTCGGCGACGCGAACGCCGACGATCCGGGCCGGCCGCGCAAGGACTTCGTGCTGGGCGACCGCGACGGGACGACGTGCGCGCCGGAATTCACGGCACTCGTCGCCGCGACCCTCGCGGCGCTCGGCTACTCGGTCGCGATCAACGATCCGTACAAGGGTGTCGAGCTCGTCCGCCGGCACGGCCGGCCCGTGGCCCGCCGTCACAGCCTGCAGATCGAGCTCAATCGGCGACTCTACATGGACGAGGCGACGCTCGAGCCCACCGCGCGCTACGCAGACCTCGAGGCCGACCTCGGACGGCTGCTCGCGGCGGTCGCCGACTTCGTGCGCGCACGGGTCTGAAGGGCGCACGAACGGCGCCCTGCAGCGTGAATCGCCGCGCATCCGTCGGCAACTGGTCAGACCACTTGACCGCTTCGATTGCCGCTGCCAAACTCCGCGTGCACTGCCGGACGGCCCGCTGCCCGTCACGGCACGAACGAATCACCCCGCGCAGCGCATCAGGAGGAATCATGACTCGAATCTCGCGCGCAGTTGCAGGCGCCGTCGCGCTCGGCGCGTTGTTGTTCGCCGCGGCCGGGTCGGCTGCGTATCCGGAACGCCCGATCACGCTGATCGTCCCCTGGGCGGCCGGCGGGGGCACCGACGCCACGGCGCGCATCATCGGGACGCTGCTCGAAAAGGAAATCGGCCAGCCCGTCAACGTCGTCAACCGCGTCGGCGGCAGCGGCGTCGTCGGTCACAGCGCGATTGCGCAGGCGGCCCCGGACGGCTACACGATCGGCATCATCACGGTCGAGATCGGGATGATGCACTGGCAGGGGCTGACGGAATTGAGCGGCGCGTCGTATACGCCGATCGCGCTCGTCAACGCCGATGCGGCCGGCGTGCAGGTCGCCGCGGATTCGCCGTACAAGTCGGTGAACGAGCTCGTTGCGGCCATCAAGGCCAACCCGGGCAAGCTCAAGGCGTCGGGCACCGGCCAGGGCGGCATCTGGCACCTGGCGATCGCCGGCATGCTGCAGGACTTGAAGGTCGATCCGGCGAGCGTGCCGTGGGTGCCGTCGGGCGGCGCCGCGCCGGGCCTGCTCGACCTCGTCGCAGGCGGCGTGCAGATCGCGCCGGTGTCGCTGCCCGAAGCGCGCGCGATGATCGACGCGGGCAAGGTCAAGAGCCTCGCGGTGATGGCGGACCAGCCTGCGGCGCTCTACCCGAACGTTCCGACGCTGAAGGCGGCGACCGGAAGCAACTGGACGATGGCCGCGTGGCGCGGCATCGCGGCGCCGAAGAACATTCCGCCCGAGGCGCGCGACAAGCTGGTCGCGGCGCTGAAGAAGATCGTCGCCAGCAAGGACTACACCGAGTTCATGGCGAAGCAGGGCTACGGCGTGATCTACGCGGGCCCCGAGGACTTCGCCAAGTTCATGGCGAAGTCGGATACGGACCTCGGCGCAACGATGAAGGCGGTCGGCATCGTGAAGTGACGCAGGGCGTGACGACGGCGTGAAACTCAACGATGCCGTCTGGGGCGCGCTGCTGCTGCTGCTTGCGGCGGCGATCCTCGTCCACGTCCAATCCTTCGGCAAGATCCCGGGCCAGCAGTACGGCCCGGCGATCTTCCCCGGCCTCGTCGCCGTCGGCCTCGCGATCTGCGGCGCGCTGCTGATCGGGACCGGGCTCGCGGCGCGGACCCATCGCCGCGAGCGCGCTCACTGGGTTGCGCTGGCTTCCTGGACGCGATCGCGGCAGCACGTGCTCGCGTTCGCGGTCGACGCTCGTCGTGAACGTGTTCTACATCCTGGTCGTCGACCGGCTGGGCTTCATTCCGACCGGCATCGTCTATCTGGCCGCGCTGTTCCTGGTGTTCGGCGTGCGCCCGCGGTGGACATTGCCGCTCGCCGTCGTGCTCACACTCGCGATCCACACGGCCTTCTACAAATTCCTGCGCGTGCCGCTGCCGTGGGGTGTGCTGCAGGGTTTCATCTGGTAGTGGTCTCCCGGAAAGTGAAGACGCGATGAGCAGCGCCTGGGCACAAGCGTTCACGATGGTGTTCGATCCGTACAACATCGTCGTGATGATCGCCGCGTCGCTGTTCGGCCTCTTCGTGGGCGCCGTCCCGGGGCTCACCGCGACCATGGCGACCGCGCTGCTCGTCCCGGTCACGTTCTTCATGGCGCCCATCCCGGCGATCGCGGCGATCGTCACGGCGACCGCGATGGCGATCTTCTCCGGCGACATTCCCGGCTGCCTCCTGCGAATGCCCGGCACGCCGGCGTCGGCCGCCTACACCGACGAAGCGTACGCGATGACGAACAAGGGCCAGGCCGAACTGGCACTTGGCGCCGGCCTCGTCTTTTCGGCGATCGGCGGGCTGTTCGGCACGGCGGTGCTGATGGTGGCGGCGCCCACGCTCGCCGAGTTCGCCCTCAAGTTCAGCTCGTTCGAGTATTTCTGGCTGGTGCTGATGGGGCTCACCTGCGCGGTGTTCCTCACATCGGAGCACCCGCTCAAGGGATTCGTGTCGCTGTTCCTCGGCCTGCTGGTCGCGTCGGTCGGCCTCAACAATCCCGCGGGAATCCCCCGCTTCACGTTCGGAAGCGTCGAGCTGATGGGCGGGATCGGGCTCGTGCCGCTGATGATCGGCATGTTCGCGATCTCCGAGATCATCCGCTACGCGGTGGATACGGATCCACGGCCGATGATCATCGACCAGCCGATCGGCAACGTGTTCAAGGGCATGTGGCGGTTGACGGTCAAGTACCCGGTGCAGATCCTGCGCGGCAGCGCGCTCGGCACGCTGGTCGGCGCGCTGCCGGGTGCGGGCGCCGACATCGCGGCGTGGATGTCGTATGCGATCAGCAAGAAATTCTCGAAGGAGCCGGAGAAGTTCGGCACCGGCCACGTCGAGGGCATCGTCGAGTCGGGCGCGGCGAACAACAGCGCGCTGGCCGGCGCGTGGATTCCGGCGCTGGTGTTCGGCATCCCCGGCGACTCGATCACCGCGATCGTGATCGGCGTGCTGTACATGAAGAACATGAATCCGGGGCCGGCGCTGTTCGTGAACAACCCGCAGAACATCTATGCGGTGTTCCTGCTGTTCATCATCGCCAACCTGATCATGCTTCCGCTGGGCTATGCGTGCATCAAGGTGAGCAAGCAGATCCTGAAGGTGCCGCGCAACGTGCTGATGCCGGTGATCATGCTGTTCTGCGTCGTCGGCGCGTTCGCGATCAACAACACCGCGTTCGACGTGAGCGTGATGCTGATCGCCGGCGTGGTGGCGTTCGTCCTCGAGGAGAACGGCGTCCCCATCGCCCCGGCGATCCTTGGCGTCGTGCTCGGGGGCATGCTCGAGGAGAACTTCGTCACGTCGATGATCAAGTCGGAAGGCAACCTGCTCGCCTTTTTCGAGCGCCCGGTGGCCGCCACGCTTGGCGCGCTGACGCTCGCCGTGTGGTTCCTCCCGATCCTGTTGCGCCGGCTGCGCCGGCTGGCCGGCGTCTGATCCCTCACCCCGGTGGCCGATATCCGGCGCGCGGGCCGTGATCGCCTGCCGCGCGTTGCCCCCTCTTGCCGCACTGCGGTATAATTTCAAGGATTTGCCGCCGCAACCCGGGCCGTCTTGCCCGGTTCGCGTTTTCGGACGGCAGAAAGCGGATCGGGCATGCGCGGCAAACTCGTCGTCGGCAACTGGAAAATGAACGGCGGGCTCGCGGCGAACGCGTCGCTGCTCGACGGAGCTCGTGGCGGGATGGCATGCGACGGCGGGCAGGCAGCTCGCCGTGTGCGTGCCTTACCCGTATCTCCCGCAGGTCGAGGCGAAGTTGGCGGCGTCGCCGGTCGCCTGGGGCGCGCAGGATGTGAGCGAGCACGATGCCGGGGCGTACACCGGCGAAGTGTCGGCCCGGATGCTCATGGAGTTCGGATGCCGGTACGCGATCGTCGGCCATTCGGAGCGCCGGCAGTATTACGGCGACACCGATGCGATCGTCGCGGCAAAGGCGCGTGCGGCGCTGGCGGCGGGTCTGACGCCGATCGCCTGCGTCGGTGAAACGCTCGCCGAGCGCGACGCGGGGCAGACGGTGCCGGTGGTCTCGCGGCAGCTGGAAGCGGTTCTGGCGGGCGTGGGGTCGGATGCTCCGCGAGCTCGTGGTGGCCTACGAGCCGGTCTGGGCGATCGGCACGGGACGCACCGCGTCGCCGGACGAAGCGCAGGCGGTGCACGCGACGTTGCGTGCGCGACTCGCAAAGGGTGGGGCAGCGAACGTTCTGCTGCTGTATGGTGGAAGCGTCAAGGCCGACAACGCGAAGGCGCTGTTTGCGATGGCGGATATCGATGGCGGCCTGATCGGCGGAGCATCGCTCAAGGCCGCGGAATTTTTGGCGATCGCGCGGGCCTAACTGCGCGGTGCCGGAGTGAAACGATGAACATGCTGGAAACAGGGTTGTTGATGCTGCACCTCCTGGTCGCCGTGGGGATCTGCGGATTCGTGCTCTTGCAGCACGGCAAGGGTGCGGACATGGGCGCTGCGTTCGGGAGCGGCTCGTCGGGGAGCCTCTTCGGCGCGGCCGGCTCCGCCAACTTCCTGTCGCGGACGACGGCGATCCTCGCCGCGCTCTTCTTCGCCTCCAGCCTGGGGCTCACCTGGCTCGGAACCACACGCAACGCACCGCAAGGCGCGGTGCAGAAGGGGATCATGGAACAGATGGTTCCGAAGGCCTCGGATGTGCCCGCCGCACCAGGCGCGGCGCCGGGCGTGGGTCCGGCGACGCCACCTGCCGCCGACGCGGCCAAGGCGCCGCCGCCGGCCAACCCCGAGGGTTCGAAGTCGGGCGAGGTGCCAAAATAGCGGCCGGGCCCGCGAAAGCGCAGCGATTGGCAGCGATCGGATTCGAGACGAAAATGAAGCGTGGTGCGCCTGAAAGGATTTGAACCTTCACGGCCTCGCGGCCACCAGCCCCTCAAGCTGGCGCGTCTACCAATTTCGCCACAGGCGCACAGCGCATGAATTTACCATAGGTCAGAGTTGCCCGGTCGACGGCCATGCTTGAACAGTATTTTCCGATCCTGCTCTTCGTCCTGTTCGGCCTCGCGGTCGGGGCGGTGCTCCTTACCGTCGGCACGGCCCTTTCCCCCAATCGGCCCGACGCCGAAAAGCTCTCGCCGTACGAGTGCGGCTTCGAGGCCTTCGAGGACGCGCGGATGAAGTTCGACGTTCGCTACTACCTCGTCGCCATCCTCTTCATCCTGTTCGACCTCGAGATCGCATTTCTCTTCCCGTGGGCGGTCGTGCTTCCCGAGATCGGCTTCTTCGGCTTCACGGCGATGATGATCTTCCTCGCCGTGCTCGTCGTCGGTTTCGTCTACGAGTGGAAGAAGGGTGCGCTCGAGTGGGAGTAGCGACGTGAGCCGGGGAGCGGCGGCGCGAGCCTGGGAGCAGGGGCCCCCGAGCGGAGCGAGTGGGGATGCGACCCGGGCGAGTCGACATTTCGAGGCCGACGCGCTGACGAGCGCACCGCAGCGACGGCGCAATGAGGCCGAGGGGGCCCGGATTGTGGGCACGCGGAGGTGTTGCCATGGCCATTGAAGGCGTCCTCGAAAAGGGCTTCGTCACGACGTCACTCGACAGCGTCATCAACTGGTGCCGCAACGGGTCGATGTGGCCGATGTCGTTCGGGCTCGCGTGCTGTGCGGTGGAGATGATGCACGCCGGCGCGTCTCGCTACGACCTCGACCGGTTCGGCGTCGTCTTCCGGCCGAGCCCGCGCCAATCCGACGTCATGATCGTCGCTGGCACGCTGTGCAACAAGATGGCGCCGGCGCTGCGCAAGGTCTACGACCAGATGGCCGAGCCACGCTGGGTGATCTCGATGGGATCCTGCGCGAACGGCGGCGGCTACTATCATTACTCGTACTCGGTCGTCCGCGGCTGCGACCGCATCGTTCCCGTCGACATCTACGTGCCGGGGTGTCCGCCGACGGCCGAGGCGCTGCTGTACGGCATCCTGCAGCTGCAGAACAAGATCTGGCGCACCAACACGATCGCGCGCTGATGGCCACGAAACCGGAGGTCCTGGCCGCGGCGCTCGCGGCCGCACTCGGCGACGCGCTGAAGGCCGTGACCATCGCGCTGGGCGAAGTGACGGCGGTCATCCCGCACGATCGCCTTGCGGAAGCGCTGCGCGCTCTGCGCGACCGCCCGGAGCTTCGCTTCGAGATCCTCGTCGACATCTGCGGCGTCGACTATTCGTCCTACGGGGGCGAAGGGCACGGCGGGCCGCGGTTCGCCGCCGTCTATCACCTGCTTTCGCTCGCGAACAACTGGCGCGTGCGCGTGCGCTGCTTCGCGCCGGACGACGAGTTTCCCGTCGTGCCCAGCGCGGTCGACGTCTGGCCGAACGCGAACTGGTTCGAGCGCGAGGCATTCGATCTCTTCGGGATCATGTTTCCCGGGCATCCGGACCTGCGACGGATCCTCACCGACTACGGGTTCGTCGGCCATCCGTTCCGCAAGGATTTCCCGATCTCGGGGCATGTGGAAATGCGCTACGACCCCGAGCAGGGCCGGGTCGTCTACCAGCCGGTGACGATCGAGCCGCGCGAGGTGACGCCGCGGATCATCCGCGAGGATACGTACGCGACGGGCGGATAATTGGCCGAGATCCGCAATTACACGATGAATTTTGGGCCTCAGCACCCCGCTGCGCACGGCGTGCTGCGGCTGGTGCTGGAGCTCGACGGCGAGGTGATCGAGCGCGCCGACCCGCACATCGGGCTCCTGCACCGGGCGACCGAAAAGCTCGCCGAGCACAAGACGTACCTGCAGGCGTTGCCGTACATGGACCGGCTCGACTACGTGTCGATGATGTGCAACGAGCACGCGTACTGCCTCGCCATCGAGCGGCTGCTCGGCATCGAGGTCCCGATCCGCGCGCAGTACATCCGCGTGATGTTCGACGAGATCACGCGGATCCTCAACCACCTGCTGTGGATCGGATCGCATTCGCTCGACGTCGGCGGGATGACGACTTTCCTGTACGCCTTCCGCGAGCGCGAGGACCTGTTCGACGTCTACGAGGCGGTGTCCGGCGCGCGGATGCACGCGGCCTACTACCGGCCGGGCGGCGTCTACCGCGACCTTCCGGACCGGATGCCGCAGTACCAGGCGCAGCACACCCGCAGCGCGCGGGTGATGCAGGAGATGAACGACAACCGGAAGGGGTCGCTGCTCGACTTCATCGACGATTTCACGCGGCGCTTCCCCGGCTACGTCGACGACTACGAGACGCTGCTCACCGAGAACCGGATCTGGAAGCAGCGTACGGTCGGCATCGGCGTGGTCGCGCCCGAGCGCGCGCTGGCGCTGGGCTTCACGGGGCCGATGCTGCGCGGGTCCGGCGTGCCGTGGGACCTGCGCCGCAAGCAGCCCTACGAGGTCTACGACAGGATCGAGTTCGACATCCCGGTGGGCACCAACGGCGACTGCTACGACCGCTACCTGGTTCGCGTCGAGGAGATGCGGCAGTCGAACCGTATCGTCAGGCAGTGCGTCGAGTGGCTGCGCGCGAATCCGGGCCCGGTGATCATCGACAACCGCAAGGTGGCGCCGCCGTCGCGCGAGGGGATGAAGCTCGCGATGGAGGACCTCATCCACCACTTCAAGCTCTTCACCGAGGGGATGCACGTGCCGCCGGGCGAGGCGTACGCCGCGATCGAGCACCCCAAGGGCGAATTCGGCGTCTACATCGTCTCCGACGGCGCGAACAAGCCGTACCGCGTCAAGCTCCGCGCACCGGGATTCGTCCACCTGTCGGCGCTGGACGAGATGTCGCGCGGTCACATGATCGCCGACGTCGTGGCGATCATCGGCACGCTCGACATCGTCTTCGGGGAGATCGACCGGTGAGGTTCGCCTGCGTTCGCCTTGGCCACGAGGGAGCGAAAGCATGCTGAGCGAAGCCGCGCTGCGCGGGATCGACCGCGAGGTCGCCAAGTATCCGCCCGACCAGAAGCAGTCGGCGGTGATGTCGGCGCTCGCGATCGCGCAGGACGAGAAGGGCTGGCTCGCGCCGGAGACGATGGACTTCGTCGCGGAATACCTCGGGATGCCGCCGGTGGCCGTCTACGAGGTCGCCACCTTCTACGAGATGTACAACCGGCAGCCGGTCGGCAAGTACAAGATCACGATCTGCACCAACCTTCCGTGCGCGCTGCAGGATGCGGTCGAGGCCGCGGAACACCTGAAGGCGAAGCTCGGCATCGGATTCGGCGACACCACCGCGGACGGCCTCGTGACGCTGAAGGAAGGCGAATGCATGGGCGCCTGCGGCGACGCGCCGGTGCTCCTCGTCAACAACAAGCGGATGTGCAGCCGGATGGTCCCCGAGAAACTCGACGCGCTGATCGCCGAGCTCCAGGCCGCGGCAGGCGGCGCCGACCGATGAACGCGCCCACCGGCATCCTCGAATACGGGCCCGACGCCGTCATCATGGCGGGTCTCACCGGCACCAACTGGCGGCTTGCCGACTATGTGACGCGCGGCGGCTACGAGGCGCTGAAGAAGATCCTCGCCGAGAGGATTCCGCCGGCGACGGTGATCGCCGAGGTCAAGAAGTCGGCGTTGCGCGGACGCGGCGGCGCGGGCTTTCCGACGGGGCTCAAGTGGAGCTTCATGCCGCCGCAGTACAAGGGCGACAAGTACCTCGTGTGCAACTCGGACGAGGGCGAGCCCGGCACGTTCAAGGACCGCGACATCCTGCGCTACAACCCGCACGCGCTGATCGAAGGCATGGCGATCGCCGCGTACGCGATGGGCTGCGCGCGCGGCTACAACTACGTGCATGGCGAGATCTGGGAGACCTACGAGCGCTGCGAGGAAGCCGTCGCGGAGGCGTTCTCCGCCGGGTTCCTCGGCGAACGCATTCTCGGATCGGATTTCAGCTTCCACCTCTTCAATCACCACGGCTACGGCGCCTACATCTGCGGCGAGGAGACGGCGCTCCTCGAGTCGCTCGAGGGCAAGAAGGGCCAGCCGCGGTTCAAGCCGCCGTTCCCGGCGAGCTACGGGCTGTACGGAAAGCCGACGACGATCAACAACACCGAGACGTTCGCGGCGGTGCCGTGGATCATCAGGAACGGCGGCGAAGCGTTCCTGAATCTCGGCCGGCCGAACAACGGCGGCACGAAGATCTTCTCGGTCTCGGGCGACGTCGCGCATCCCGGCAACTTCGAGGTGCGAGCTGGGCACACCGTTCGCGAAGCTCCTCGAGATGGCGGGCGGGATGCGCGGCGGCCGGAAGCTCAAGGCCTGCATTCCCGGCGGCTCGTCGATGCCGGTGCTGCCCGGCGAGGTGATGATGGCGACCGACATGGACTACGACTCGATCGCCAAGGCGGGCTCGATGCTGGGCTCGGGTGCGGTGATCGTCATGAACGACACGCGCTGCATGGTGAAGTCGCTGCTGCGGCTGTCGTACTTCTACTTCGAGGAGTCCTGCGGCCAGTGCACGCCGTGCCGCGAGGGCACGGGCTGGCTATGGCGCGTCGTCGACCGGATCGAGCACGGCAAGGGCCGCAACGAGGACCTCGACCTGCTGCTGTCCGTGTCCGACAACATCGCCGGCCGGACGATCTGCGCGCTGGGCGACGCCGCGGCTCTGCCGGTGAAGAGCTTCATCCACCATTTTCGCGACGAGTTCCAGTACCACATCGATCACAAGCGATGCCTGGTGCCGACCTACGTATGAGCCCCCCCCGCAACTCGCTTCGCTCGTTTCCCCCCAGGGGGCCGGCGCTCCCTTGGGCCGGCCCGGCGGGTGCGCATCGATGCTGAACCTCGAAATCGACGGCAGGAAGGTGCAGGTGGCGCCCGGCAGCACGGTGATGGACGCCGCGAACACGCTCGACATCTACGTGCCGCACTTCTGCTACCACAAGAAGCTGTCGATCGCCGCCAACTGCCGGATGTGCCTCGTGCAGGTCGAGAAGGCGCCGAAGCCGCTGCCCGCCTGCGCGACGCCCGCGACCGAGGGCATGAAGGTCTGGACGCAGTCCGAGCAGGCGAAGAAGGCGCAGCAGGGCGTGATGGAGTTCCTGCTGATCAACCACCCGCTCGACTGTCCGATCTGCGACCAGGGCGGCGAGTGCCAGCTGCAGGACCTCGCCGTCGGCTACGGCGGCTCCGCGTCGCGCTACACCGAGCCGAAGCGCGTCGTCTTCCACAAGAACCTCGGCCCGCTCGTCGCGGCGGAGGAGATGGCGCGCTGCATCCAGTGCACGCGCTGCGTGCGCTTCGGGCAGGAGATCGCCGGCGTGATGGAGCTCGGGATGATCGGACGCGGCGAGCACGCCGAGATCGTCTCGTTCGTCGGACGCACCGTCGATTCGGAGCTCTCCGGCAACATGATCGACATCTGCCCGGTCGGCGCGCTCACGTCGAAGCCGTTCCGCTACGCGGCGCGCACCTGGGAGCTCGCGCGGCGCCGTTCGGTGTCGCCGCACGATTCGCTCGGCAGCAATCTCGTGATGCAGGTGAAGGGCGACCGCGTGCTGCGCGTCGTTCCGTTCGAGAATCCGGCGGTCAACGAATGCTGGATCTCCGACAAGGACCGCTTTTCCTACGAAGCGCTCGGCAGCGACGAGCGCCTCGTCGCGCCGATGATCAAGGAGGACGGCGAATGGAAGGCCGTCGAATGGCCCACCGCCCTCGATTTCGTCGTGCGTCGCCTCCGGGCGGTGGTCGGCAAGCACGGCGGCGCCGCGCTCGGCACGCTGGTCTCGCCGCACGCGACGCTCGAGGAGATGGCGCTCGCCGCACGACTCACCCGCGCGCTCGGCTCCGGCAATGTCGATTTTCGGCTCCGGCAGACGGATTTCCGCGGAGATCCGCACGGCGCGGGGATTCCGTGGCTCGGGATGCCGATCGCCGACCTCGAAACACGCAAGCGCGTGCTGGTGATCGGCAGCTTCCTGCGCAAGGACCACCCGCTCGCGGCGCAACGGCTGCGGCAGGCCGCGAAAAAGGGCGCGGAGATTTCGGTGCTTCATTCAGTCGCCGACGACTCGCGCGTTCCGCTGGCGCACTCGTACGTCGCGACGCCGTCGCTGTTGCCGCGCGCTCTGGCGGAGATCGTCGTCGCCGCCGCGCAGGCAGCGGACAAGCCGGTGCCCGCCGCGCTCGGTGCGATCGAGCCGGCCGCCGCTGCCAAGGCGATCGCCGCGAGCCTCGCCGCCGGTTCCGACAAGGCGATCCTGCTCGGCAACTTCGCCGAGCAGCACGCCGAGGCCTCGCAACTGCGGGCGCTCGCGCAGGCGCTCGCCGAGATCGTCGGTGCGACGTTGGGCTGCCTCACCGAAGCCGCGAACAGTGTCGGCGGATACCTCGCCGGCGCGCTGCCGCACCAAGGGGCCGAGGCGGGATTGAACGCACGGGCGATGATCGCCGATCCGCGCAAGGCCTACCTCATTGTCGGGGCCGAGCCGGAATTCGACTGCGCATATCCCGTTGCCGCGCGTGCCGCGCTCGAGAAGGCCGAATTCGTCGTCGTAATGTCGCCATTCCAATACGGTACGCAATACGCGGACGTGCTGCTCCCGGTCAGCCCGTTCACCGAGACCGCCGGCACGTTCGTCAACTGCGAGGGCCGCGCGCAGAGCTTCAGCGGAATCGTCAAGCCGCTCGGGGAGACCCGTCCCGCATGGAAGGTGCTGCGCGTCCTGGGCTCGATGCTCGATCTCCCGGGTTTCGATTTCGATTCGATCGACGACGTGCGCGATGAGCTGCCGGCGGCAGCCGACATCGCGGCGCGCCTGTCCAATGCGACGAGCGTCGCAATCGCGAGACCGGAAACGCCCGCCAACGGGCTCGAGCGTGTTGCCGACGTGCCGATCCATTTTGCCGACCCGCTCGTGCGGCGCGCGGCGTCGCTGCAGCAGACCGGCGACGCGAGGCCGCCCAAGGCGCGGATGAACGCGCTGACGCTCGCGCAGATCGGCGTCGCCGAAGGTGCACAGGTCAAGGTCACGCAGGGCCGCGGCGAAGCAGTGCTTACGGCCATCGTCGACGCCGCCGTGCCGGCGGGTGTGGTTCGCATCGCTGCCGCGCACCCGTCGACCTGCGGGCTCGACGGGCTGACCGGACCGATCGCCGTGGAGCGCGCGTAGCGTGGATACGCTGGACACGATGCTCGCCCCCGCGCAGGCGCTGCTCGGGCCCGCGTGGCCGGTCGTCTGGACGCTGGTGAAGATCGTCGTCATTGCCGTGCCCCTGATCCTCGGCGTTGCTTACCTGACGCTCGCCGAGCGCAAGATCATCGGCTGGATGCAGGTGCGGATCGGCCCGAACCGTGTCGGGCCGCTCGGGCTGCTGCAGCCGTTCGCCGACGTCTTCAAGCTGATCTTCAAGGAGATCATCGTTCCGGCCGGCGCGAGCCGCGCGCTGTTCTTCATCGCGCCGATGCTGGCGCTGGCGCCGGCGCTCGCGGCGTGGGCGGTCATCCCGTTCGCCGACGGCATCGTGCTGTCCGACATCAATGCGGGCCTCCTCTACCTGGTCGCGATGACCTCGACGGGCGTCTACGGGATCATCCTCGCGGGTTGGGCGTCGAACTCCAAGTACGCGTTCCTCGGCTGCCTCCGCTCGGCGGCGCAGATCGTGTCGTACGAAATCGCGATGGGCTTCGCGCTGGTCGGCGTGCTGATGGCGGCGAACTCGCTCAACCTTTCGGACATCGTCCACGGCCAGGACGGCGGCGCCGCGCTACTGGTACGTCTGGCCGCTCTTCCCGCTGTTCGTCGTCTACCTGGTCTCGGGCATCGCCGAGACCAACCGCCACCCGTTCGACGTCGCGGAAGGCGAGTCGGAGATCGTCGCGGGCTTCCACGTCGAGTACTCCGGAGTCACGTTCGCGCTGTTCTTCCTCGCCGAGTACATGAACATGATCATGATCGCGGCGCTGACGTCGACCATGTTCCTCGGCGGCTGGCTGTCGCCGTGGCCGCTTCTGAACGATGTCGCGATCGCGGGATTCCATCCGTTCGGCGACGGGTTGCCGTGGCTGCTCGCGAAGATGTGCGCGGTGCTGTTCGTCTTCCTGTGGATCCGCGCGACCTGGCCCCGCTACCGGTACGACCAGATCATGCGGCTCGGCTGGAAGGTCTTCATCCCCGTGACGCTCGTCTGGATCGTCTTCCTCGGCGCGATGATGCAGACGCCGTGGGCGGACCTTTTCCATTGAGGGAGGACCGGACGATGCTGACGCGCGTCAAGAGCTTCTTCAATACCTGGCTGCTGCTCGAGCTCGTGCAGGGCCTGATGCTGACCGGCCGCCACATGTTCGCGCGCAAGATCACCGTGCAGTTCCCGGAGGAGAAGACGCCGGCGAGCCCGCGCTTCCGCGGGCTGCATGCGCTGCGCCGCTACCCGAACGGCGAGGAGCGCTGCATCGCCTGCAAGCTGTGCGAGGCGGTGTGCCCGGCGCTCGCCATCACGATCGAGTCCGAGCAGCGCGCCGACGGCACGCGCCGGACGACCCGCTACGACATCGACCTCGCCAAGTGCATCTTCTGCGGCTTCTGCGAGGAGAGCTGTCCGGTCGATTCGATCGTCGAGACCCGCATCCTCGAATATCACGGCGAGAAGCGCGGCGATCTGATCTACACGAAGGAGATGCTGCTGGCGGTCGGCGACCGCTACGAGGCGCAGATCGCGAAGGACGGGCGGAGGACGCCCGGTACCGTTAGCCACGCCGATCGACGTACGATGACCTTCCAGACCGCCCTTTTCTACTTCTTCTCCGCGATCCTCGTGTTCGCCGCGCTGCGCGTCGTCACCGCGCGCAATCCGGTCCACGCGGTGCTCTGGCTCGTGCTCGCGTTCTTCACCGCGGCGGCGCACTGGCTGATGCTGCGAGCCGAATTCCTGGCGATCGTGCTGGTGCTGGTCTACGTCGGCGCGGTGATGGTGCTGTTCCTGTTCGTCGTGATGATGCTCGACATCAACTTCGACAGCCTGCGCAAGGACTTCCGCAGCTACATGCCGGTCGGCGCCACGGTGGGCGTGCTGGTGCTGGTCGAGATGGCGCTGACGCTGGTCGGCGCGGCGCCGGTGATTCCCGCCGGCGGCGCCGGCCCGGTGGGCGGCAGCAACACCAAGGCGCTCGGGCGCACTGGTCTACACCGAATACGTCTATCCGTTCGAGATCGCCGCCGTGATCCTGCTGGTCGCGATCATCGCCGCGATCGCGCTGACGCACCGGAAGCGCAAGGAGACGAAGTACCAGGATCCGTCCGAGCAGGTGAAGGTGCGCCCGCGCGACCGGCTGCGCGTTCTCAACATGCCGTCCGAAGAAACGAGAACAACGATAGCAATCGCGGCGTGTCGGAGGCTCGCGTTCGGCGCGCGCACCGCCTCGCGACAACACGCCCGACGCGAATCCCCTCACGTGTCCATCCTTCACGACACCGACGCTGTCGCACTACCTCGTGCTGGGGGCGATCCTGTTCGCGATCAGCATGGTCGGCATCTTCCTCAACCGCAAGAACGTCATCATCCTGCTGATGGCGATCGAGCTGATGCTGCTCGCCGTCAACATGAACTTCGTCGCCTTCTCGAGCTTCCTGGGCGACATGGCCGGGCAGGTGTTCGTGTTCTTCATCCTGACCGTCGCGGCCGCGGAGTCGGCGATCGGGCTCGCCATCCTGGTGCTCCTGTTCCGCAACGTCGGCTCGATCGACGTCGAGGATCTGGATCACCTGAAGGGCTGAGCGCGATGGACGATGCGGCAACTCTATCTCCTGGTCCCGATGGCGCCGCTCGCCGGCGCGATCGTCGTCGGCCTGTTCGGGCCGCGGCTCGGCCGCGCGGCCTCGCACTGGCTCTGCATCCTCGGCGTCGCGATCGCGACGGTCGCCTCGTTCGTCGTCTGGCGCGACGTGATGGCGGGCCACACGCTTCAACGGCGACATCTACACGTGGCTGCACTCCGGCGAGCTTCAAGCTCGCGATCGGCTTCCTGATCGACCCGCTGACGGCGACGATGATGCTGGTCGTCACGTTCGTGTCGCTGATGGTGCACGTCTACACGATCGGCTACATGGCCGACGACCCCGGCTACACGCGCTTCTTCCGCTACATCTCGCTGTTCACGTTCAGCATGCTGATGCTGGTGATGAGCAACAACTTCGTCCAGCTCTTCTTCGGCTGGGAGGCGGTCGGCCTCGTCTCGTACCTGCTGATCGGCTTCTGGTACACGCGGCCGACGGCGATCTACGCGAACCTCAAGGCGTTTCTCGCCAACCGCGTCGGCGACTTCGGCTTCGTGCTCGGGCATCGGCCTGATCCTCGCGCTACTGCGGGACGCTCGACTACGCGCAGGTCTTCGGCCGGCGCGCCAACGCTCGCCGGAACGACGATGAACCCCGTGGGGCGGCGCGCAGTGGTCGCTGCTGACCGTCATCTGCATCTGCCTCTTCGTCGGCGCGATGGGCAAGTCGGCGCAGGTGCCGCTGCACGTCTGGCTGCCCGACTCGATGGAAGGCCCGACGCCGATCTCCGCGCTGATCCACGCCGCGACGATGGTCACGGCCGGCATCTTCATGGTCGCGCGGATGAGCCCGCTGTTCGAGCTGTCGGACACGGCGCTGTCGTTCGTCACCGTCATCGGCGCGACCACCGCGCTGTTCATGGCGCTTCCTCGGCATCGTCCAGAACGACATCAAGCGCGTGGTCGCGTACTCGACGCTGTCGCAGCTCGGCTACATGACCGTGGCGCTGGGCGTGTCGGCGTATTCGGCGGCGATCTTCCACCTGATGACGCACGCGTTCTTCAAGGCGCTGCTGTTCCTCGGCGCGGGCTCGGTGATCATCGCGCTGCACCACGAGCAGGACCTGCGCAAGATGGGCGGGCTGCGCAAGTACATGCCGATCACGTACTGGACCGCGGTGGTCGGCTCGCTGGCGCTCGCCGGCATCCCGCCGTTCGCCGGGTTCTTCTCGAAGGACGCGATCATCGAGGCGGTCCACTTCTCGACGATGCCGGGGCACGGCTACGCGTACTTCGCGGTGGTGGCCGGCGTGTTCGTCACGGCGTTCTATTCGTTCCGGATGCTGTTCCTCGCCTTCCACGGCAAGGAGCGGTTCGACACGTCGGGGCACGACGGACGACGGCGCACTGCGCACGAGCGCGGACGCACGGCCACCACGGCAGACCGCCGAAGGAAAGCCCGTGGGTGGTCACCGTGCCGCTCGATCCTGCTCGCGATCCCGTCGGTGCTGGCGGGCTGGATGTTCATCGAGCCGATGCTGGTCGGCAGCTACTTCGGCAGCGTCGATCGTCGTCCTGCCCGGGCATCCGGCGATGGACGAATTCAGGGAGGAATGGCACGGCATCGGCGCGTTCATCGAGCACGGCGTCGCTGAGCCTGCCGTTCTGGCTCGCGATCGCCGGCGATCGTCGCCGCCTGGTACTGCTACCTCGTCAATCCGGCGCTGCCCGAGCGCCTGAAGCGCATGGCCGGGCCGGTCTACACGCTGCTCGACAACAAGTACTACTTCGACCGCTTCAACGACTGGTTCTTCGCCGGCGGCGCGCGCGGGCTCGGCACGATTCCTGTCGGACGTCGGCGACCGCACGATCATCGACGGCTTCTTCGTCAACGGCGCGGCCAGGGTCGTCGGCTGGACGTCCGCGCTGCTGCGGCACATGCAGACCGGCTACGTCTACCACTACGCGTTCACCATGATCATCGGCGTCTTCGCGCTGCTGACGTGGTGGACGCGCTGAGCGCGACGACGATGCCGTACCTCTCCCTCGCCATCTGGGTCCCGATCGTCGCCGGGCTCGTCGTCCTCGCCGTCGGCCGCGACCGCGATCGCCGGCGCGGCGCGGTGGATCGCGCTGTTCGGCGCGCTCGCCGGGCTCGCTCGTCACGCTGCCGCTGTGGCTGCATTTCGACACCAGCACCGCGAAGATGCAGTTCGTCGAGCTGCGCCGACTGGATTCCGCGCTTCGACATCCACTATTTCCTCGGCGTCGACGGCATCTCGATGCTGTTCGTGCTGCTCAACAGCCTGATGACGCTGCTCGTCGTCTGGGCGGGCTGGGAGGTGATCCGGGAGCGCGTCGCGCAGTACATGGCGGCGTTCCTGATCCAGTCGGGACTCATCAACGGCGCGTTCGTCGGCGCTCGACGGCGTCCTGTTCTACGCGTTCTTCGAGGCGATGCTGATCCCGATGTACCTCATCATCGGCGTGTGGGGCGGCCCGAACCGCGTGTACGCGGCGGTCAAGTTCTTCCTCTACACGCTGCTGGGCTCGCTGCTGATGCTGGTGGCGCTCATCTACCTGTACAACGTGTCGGAGACGTTCTCGATCCTCGAGTGGTACCGCGTGCCGCTGTCGCTCAAGGTGCAGATCCTGCTGTTCATCGCGTTCTTCCTGTCGTTCGCGGTCAAGGTGCCGATGTGGCCGGTGCACACGTGGCTGCCCGATGCGCACGTCGAGGCGCCGACCGGCGGCTCGGTGATCCTCGCCGCGATCACGCTCAAGATCGGCGCGTACGGCTTCGTCCGCTTCATCCTGCCGATCGTGCCCGACGCGTCGCGCTACCTGTCCGGATTCGTCATCACGCTGTCGCTGATCGCGGTCGTCTACATCGGCTTCGTCGCGCTGATGCAAGGCGACATGAAGAAGCTGATCGCCTATTCGTCGATCTCGCACATGGGCTTCGTCACGCTCGGCTTCTTCCTGTTCAGCGCAGCTCGGCATCGAGGGCGGGCTGGTGCAGATGATCTCGCACGGCTTCGTCTCGGCGGCGATGTTCCTGTGCGTCGGCGTGATGTACGACCGCATGCACAGCCGGCTGATCGCCGACTACGGCGGCGTGGTCAACACGATGCCCAAGTTCGCCGCGTTCATGATGCTGTTCGCGATGGCCAATTCCGGCCTGCCGGCGACGTCCGGCTTCGTCGGCGAGTTCCTGGTGATCCTGGCGGCGGTCAAGGTCAATTTCTGGCTCGGCTTCACGGCGGCGACACGTCATGATCCTCGGCGCCGCGTACACGCTGTGGATGTACAAGCGCGTGATCTACGGCGCGATCGCCAACGACCACGTGAAGGCGCTCACCGACCTCAACCGCCGCGAATTCTGGCTGCTCGCCTCGGTCGCCGTGCTCGTGCTCTGGATGGGCGTCTGGCCGAAGCCGTTCGTCGACGTCATGCACACGTCGGTCGCCGACCTGCTCGCGCACGTCGCCAAGAGCAAGCTGTGAACAGGACCTAGACGCGCCCGACCATGCCGACCGTGAATTTCTCCGCCGTCCTTCCCGAGATCATCCTGCTCTGCGGCGCGTGCACGATCCTGCTCGTCGACGTCTTCCTGTCCGACGCGAGGCGCCACGTCGTCGTTCTGGCTGACGCAGATCGTGCTCGCGATCGCGCGTGGGCGTCGCTCGCGACGATGCAGTCGCAGCCGGCGACGGCGTTCTCCGGCATGGTCGTCGACGACATGCTGGCCGACCTGCTCAAGTTCTTGAGCTATGTCGCGGTGTCGCTGACGCTGTTCTATTCGCGCGACTACTTGCGGCGCGCGCGGGCTCTTCCGCGGCGAGACGTTCGTGCTCACGCTGTTCACGCTGCTCGGCATGATGGTGATGATCTCCGCCGACAGCTTCGTCACGCTCTATCTCGGCCTCGAGCTGCTGGCGCTGTCGCTGTACGCGATGGTGGCGATGCACCGTACGTCGAACGACGCGTCCGAGGCGGCGATGAAGTACTTCGTGCTGGGCGCGCTGGCGTCCGGGATGCTGCTCTACGGCATGTCGATGGTCTACGGCGCGACCGGGTCGCTCGACATCGCGGCGTCGCGCAGGCCATTGCCGCGCGAGGGCGGGCAACCGGACGATGCTGCTGTTCGGGCTCGTCTTCGTCGTCTCCGGCATCGCGTTCAAGCTGGGCGCGGTGCCGTACCACATGTGGGTCCCCGACGTGTACGACGGCGCGCCGACGGCGGTGACGCTGCTGATCGGCACGGCGCCGAAGCTCGCCGCGTTCGCGTTCATGCTGCGGCTCCTCGGCGTCGCGCTCGGCGGCCTCGGGTTCGACTGGCAGGGCATGCTGATCGTGCTGGCGCTGCTGTCGATGATGCTCGGCAACGTCGTCGCGATCGCCCAGACCAACATCAAGCGGATGCTCGCCTATTCGACGATCGCCAACATGGGCTTCATGCTGATGGGCTTCCTGGCGGCCAATCTCAACGGCTACAGCGCGGCGATGTTCTACGCGATCGCCTACGTGCTGACGAGCCTCGCCTCCTTCGGCATGGTCATGCTGCTCTCGCGCGAGGGCTTCGAGGCGGATCGGCTCGAGGACTTCAAGGGCCTCAACCAGCGCTCGCCCTGGTGGGCGTTCATGATGCTGCTGGTGATGTTCTCGCTGGCGGGCATCCCGCCGACGGTCGGGTTCTATGCCAAGTTCACGGTGATCCAGGCGGCCGTGGACGCGGGGTTCGTCTGGCTGGCCGTCGTCGCCGTCATGGCGTCGCTGGTCGGCGCGTTCTACTACCTGCGCGTCGTCAAGCTCATGTACTTCGACGACGCGACGGACATCGCGCCGATCGACGCGCGGACCGACAATCGGGCTCTGCTGTCGGCCAACGGCCTCGCGCTGCTCGCCTTCGGCATCCTGCCGCAGCCGCTGCTGGGGCTGTGCGTCGTCGCGCTCGCGCACTCCGGCCTGCTCTAGAGATCGCGCGCGATTTCCGCGCGTTCTCGCCGGTTGCGGCCATGCTAAGATGCGCCGGTCACGGTGCCTCGCAGTCACTCACCTCCCAATGCGCGTCGGCCTATTCGTCACCTGCCTTGTCGACCTGATGCGGCCGTCGATCGGCTTTGCCGCGCTGCGGCTGCTCGAAGCGGGCGGCGCCGAGGTCGTCGTGCCGCCCGCGCAGACGTGTTGCGGCCAGCCGGCCTACAATTCGGGCGACCGCGCGGACGCCAAGGCGCTCGCCGCGAAGGTCGTCGCAGAGTTCGAGGACTGCGATTACCTGGTGGCGCCGTCGGGTTCGTGCAGCGGAATGATCCGCACGCACTACGCCGAGCTCTTCGCCGACGACCCCGGAATGCAAAGGCGGGTCGAGGCGCTCGCCGCGAAGACGCGCGAGCTCACCGATTTCCTCGTCAACGAGCTTGCGGTCGAGCGTGTTCCCGGCCGCTTCGACGGCACCGTCACCTACCACGACAGCTGCGCCGGCCTGCGCGAGATGGGTGTGAAGGCGCAGCCGCGCGCGCTGCTCGCCAAGGTCGGCGGGCTCAAGCTCGACGAGATGGCCGAGTGCGAGACCTGCTGCGGCTTCGGCGGCACGTTCTCGATCAAGTTCGGCGAGATCTCCGCGCGGCTCGCCGACAACAAGTGCGGGCATATCGCGGCGAGCGGCGCGGACGCGGTGGTGCTGGGCGATCTCGGCTGCATGCTGAACATCGAGGGAAGGCTGCGTCGGCGCGGCGACGCGAAGACGAAGGTGCTGCACGTGGCCGAGGTGCTGGCAGGGAAGCTGTCCGACTGACCGCAACGGATCTGCGGTGGGTAACCGGGGTTGAACGATGCAAGTCACGTCGATGCACTTCAAGGAGCGCGCCCACGTCAAGCTGCACGACGCGCGGCTCCAGGGCAACCTCAAGAAGATGCAGGGCAAGTTCGTCGCCAAGCGGCGCGCCTCGCTGACGGAGCTCGACGATTTCGAGGCGACGCGCGAGCACGCGAAGGCGCTGCGCAATCGCGCGCTCGAGAACCTTGACGTCTGGCTCGAGCTCTTCGAGAAGAACGCGACCGCGCGCGGGGCGACCGTCCTCTTCGCCGAGACGCCGGCCGAGATCAACGCGCTCGTTCTGGAGATCGCCGCGAAACACGACGTCGCGAAGATCATCAAGTCGAAATCGATGGTCTCGGAGGAGTCCGCGCTCGACCACGCGATCGAGGCCGCCGGGTTGACGGTGGTCGAGACCGATCTCGGCGAATACATCCTGCAGATCAACGACTACGAGCCGCCGTCGCACATCATCGGCCCCGCGCTGCACAAGTCGAAGGAGGAGGTCGCCGAGCTCTTCCACAAGTCGCACGGAACCCCGCTCAAGACGGGGATCGACGAGCTCTGCCTCGAGGCGCGCGGCGTTCTGCGGCAGCACTACCTGACCGCCGACATGGGCATCTCCGGCGGCAATTTCTTCGTCGCCGAGAGCGGCTCGGTGGTGCTCGTCACGAACGAGGGCAACGCAACGCTCACGACCACGCTGCCGAAGGTGCACGTTGCGATATCCGGCATCGAGAAGATCGTGCCGACACTCGAGGACGTGGCGACGCTGATGCGCCTACTGCCGCGGTCGGCAACGGGCCAGTCGATCTCGAACTACGTGGACGTGCTCACCGGACCGAAGGGCGAGGGCGAGTTCCACGGCGCCCAGCACATGTACTTCATCGTCGTCGATTGCGGTCGCACCGGCATTCTCGGCAGCGAGGTGCGCGAGGCGCTGCGCTGCATCCGCTGCGGCGCCTGCATGAACCACTGCCCGGTCTACCAGAACGTCGGCGGACACTCGTACGGCTGGGTGTACCCCGGGCCGATCGGCTCGATCCTGACGCCGATGTACGTCGGGCTCGAAAAGGCGCAGGAACTGCCCGCCGCGTCGACGTTCTGCAACCAGTGCGGCGTCGTCTGTCCGGTCAAGATCCCGCTGCCCGACCTGCAGCGCAAGCTGCGCGAGCAGGCGTTCGACCAGGGACTTCGCCCGTGGTACGAACACATGGCGCTGCGGACGTGGTCGTGGGTCGCGCAGCGTCCGGCGCTCTACGCATTGGGCGCGAAGATCGGCGCCCGCCTGATGAAGGCGATGGGCGGCCGGCACGGACTCATCCACCGGCTGCCGTTCGCGGGGGGCTGGACCGACGACCGCGACATGCCCGCGCCGGAGGGACGCACGTTTCGCGAGCTCTATCGAGAGAGCCATCGAGGGCGCACATGAACGCGCCGCACGAAACGAAGCCGTCGGCCGCCAGGCTGTCGCGCCGCGCCGAGTCGCTCGGCACGGAAAACGCGTTCGTCGTGCTGGCGGAAGTCAACGCGCTGGTCCGCCAGGGCAAGGACATCGTGTCGTTCTGCATCGGGCAGCCCGATTTCCCGACGCCGCGCAACGTCCAGAAGGCGGCGATCGAGGCGATCGAGTCGGGCAAGCACGGCTACACGCCGTCGGCCGGCATCGACGAGTTGCGCGCCGCTGCCGCGAAGGACCTCGGCATGCGCCGCGGCCTCGACATTCCGGCCCGAGGACGTCGTCGTCGGCGCCGGCGCCAAGCCGTTCATCGCGTACACGATCGCATCGGTCACCGACTACGGCGCCGGCGACGAGGTGATCTATCCGGTCCCCGGCTTTCCGATCTACGAATCGCAGATCCACGCCAACGGTGCGGTGCCCGTGCCGATCTACCTGCGCGAAGCGCGCGACTTCGCGTTCGATCCGGCCGAGCTCGACGCGAAGATCACGCCGCAGACGAAGCTCCTGATCCTCAACACGCCGCACAACCCGACCGGCGGCATGCTGCAGCCGCGCCGACCTCGACGCGATCGCCGAGATCCTCGCGCGCCATCCGCAGGTCTGGGTGTTCGCCGACGAGATCTACTCGCGGCTCGCCTACGCGGGCACGTTCGATTCGCTCGCGAAGCGGCCGGGCATGCTGGAGCGGACGATCATCTGCGACGGCGCGTCGAAGACCTGGGCGATGACGGGCTGGCGAATCGGCTTCGCCGCCAACCGCGCGATGGCGCCGGTGTTCACGCGCTGGATCACGAACACGGACTCCTGCGCGTCGCAGATCTCGCAGTGGGCGGCGGTCGAGGCGATCACCGGGCCGCAGGACGCGGCCGAGGCGATGCGCGCGAGCTTCCTCGAGCGCCGCGATCTCATCGTCGGCCTGCTGAACAAGGTGCCGGGCATCACGTGCAAGACGCCGGGCGGCGCGTTCTACGCGTGGCCGAACGTCACCGAGGCCTGCCGCATCACCGGCTGCGCCGACTCGGAGGCTTTCCGCAAGCGCCTGCTGACCGAGGCGGGCGTCGCGGTGCTCGCCGACATCCACTTCGGCCGGCGCGTCCCCGGCGACGGCCAGCACATCCGCTTCTCGTACGCGGCGTCGCCTGACGGCGATCGCGCAGCGGCGTCGGGCGCCTCGACGCATTCATTCGCCGCCACATGAAGCAGGACCCGTGATGTCGAATTCGCTCGCCAACAACCGCTCTGCACGCGACGCCATCCTCGGGCGCGTACGCAAGGCGCTCGGCAAGACCGGCGACCGCGCCGCCGCGCGTGCCGATGCGCGAAGCCTACGTCGCCGCGCATGCGCACGGCCCGCGTCCCGCGCATGCCCGACCGACCTGGTCGCAGCGCTTCATGCAGCGCGCCACCGACATGGAGAGCACGGTCGAGCGCATCGCCGACCGCCGCGAGATTCCGGCGTGCCGTTGCGCGCTACCTCGATGCGCTGGTGCTGCCCCCGGCGATCGCGGCGCAGAAATCGCATGCCGGCGTCTGCTGGCCGGAGTTCGCCGATCTCGACTGGGCGGGGGCCGGGCTGCACGATCGAGGCGCGGCCGACGACCGGCAACGATCGGCTTGGCATCACGGGCACGTTCTGCGCGATCGCCGAGACCGGCACGCTGGTCGTGCTGGCCGGCGCCGACACGCCGACGGCAACGACGCTGCTCGCCGATACGCACGTCGCCGTCGTCCGCGCGGATCGCGTCGTGTCCGGCATGGAGGAGGCGTTCGCGCTGATCCGCAGCGAACGGGGCCGCCTGCCGCGTGCGGTGAATCTGATCTCCGGACCATCGCGCACCGGTGACATCGAGCAGACGATCGTGCTCGGGCGCGCACGGACCGTTCCGCGTGCACATCCTCGTCGTCGGCTGACCGTCGATCCCGAGGATCCCGACGACCGCCAGCGAGCGGCCCCATCACGGCCGCCGGCGATACGCCGAAATAGGCGAAGAAGCTCGGCATCGCGACGCCGCGATCCTCGGCGATCGCCTTGATCATGAAGTTCGGCGCATTGCCGATGTACGTCAGTGCGCCGAAGTAGACGGCACCCATCGACATCGCCGCGAGGGTCTGGCACCGGACCGCCATCAGCCGTTTGCGCATCGCCACCCGCGAGATTGAAGAAGACGAGGTAGGTCGGCGCGTTGTCGAGAAACGCGGACAGCACGCCCGTCAACCAGAAGACGATCGTGCTGCGCAGGGTGTGCCCTCGGATCGACGAAAAGGAAGCTCAGCGTGCCGGCCAGCGCGCCGTCGCGGCCCGCCCCGAGGATGGCGATCACGGGGAATGATCGTGACGAAGATGCGCGGCGAAGATCTTCGCCACCTCGACGATCGGCTCCCAGTGGAACTGGTTGTGCGCGCGCACCGCGGCCGGCGTGATCGCCAGCGACGCGAATCCGAGCAGGATCAGCACGACGTCGCGCGCGAGGTTCTGCAGTTCGAGGTGCGCACCCGCGACGTCGAAGCCGAAATGCCGGATTTCCAGATCCCGGACATCAGCACGGCGCCGATCGACGCCGGCGATCAGCAGAAAGTTCGGCGTACCCTCCAGCGCGAGCGGCGGTGGCGCGACCGGCTCCCTGCGGGGACCGACCCAGGGCGGCGGCGTCTCGTTGCGGTGGAGCGTCCAGTCGACCACGAAGAAGATCGACGAGCAGCGTCGCCGTCAGGAACAGCGTCGGCGCCGCCAGCGCGCGCGTCGTCCAGAAGAAGGACACGCCCTTGAGGAAGCCGATGAACAGCGGCGGATCGCCGAGCGGTGACAGCGCGCCGCCGACGTTGCCGACGAGCAGGATGAAGAACACGACGACGTGCACCTTGTGCCGGCGCGCCTCGTTGGCGGTCAGGAGCGGCCGGATCAGCAGCATCGACGCACCCGTCGTTCCCATGACGCTCGCGAGCCCGGCGCCCAGCGCCAGCAGGCCGGTGTTGAGACCGGGGTACCCGACGAGCACGCCGCGCAGGCAGATGCCGCCCGCGATCGTGAACAGCGCGAACAGGATGGCGACGAACGGCACGTACTCCAGCAGCATCGCGTGCGCGACGTTGTGCAGCGTCTCGACGAGGCCGAACGCACCGTGAACGGCACGAGCAGCGCCGACTGCCCACGCCGCGGCGATCTTGCCGTAATGCGCGTGCCAGAAGCGCGGCGCGACGAGCGGCACGATCGCGATCGACAGCAGGAGCCCGGCGAAGGGCAGTCCCCATGGCAGGGACAGCGTCGCGGCGCTGAACTCCAGCATCAAGGCGCGCGTTCCGGCGCGACGTTGCGAGCGATGGGGTGGAGGTCCATGTTCGATCGGGCCGCACCCCGGATCGCGGGGACCGTGGATCTTCGGCAGCGGCTGCGTAGGATACCAAAGGAACGCCGGACCGGCGCCGTCGCGCTATAATTTGCGTTTCTTCCAGCTGCAGGCGCCCCGATGAAAGTCCTCGTTGCCGTCAAGCGCGTCGTCGATTACAACGTGAAGGTCCGCGTGAAGGCGGACGGCAGCGGGGTCGACACCGCCAACGTCAAGATGTCGATGAATCCGTTCGACGAGATCGCCGTCGAGGAAGCCGTGCGCCTCAAGGAGAAGGGCGTGGCAACGGAGATCGTCGCGGTGTCGTGCGGTCCGACGGCCTGCCAGGAGACGCTCCGCACGGCGCTGGCGCTGGGCGCGGACCGCGCGATCCTCGTGGAATCGGATGTCGAGCTCCAGCCGCTCGCCGTCGCGAAGCTGCTGCGGGCCGTGGTTGCGAAGGAGCAACCGAAGCTCGTGATCCTGGGCAAGCAGGCGATCGACGACGATTCCAACCAGACCGGGCAAATGCTCGCGGCGTTGCTCGGCTGGCCGCAGGGGACGTATGCGTCGAAGGTCGACGTCGCCGGCGAGCGCGCGACGATCAAGCGCGAGGTCGACGGCGGGCTCGAGACGATCGATATCGGCCTGCCGGCGGTGGTCACCGCGGATCTGCGCCTGAACGAGCCGCGCTATGCGACGCTGCCGAACATCATGAAGGCCAAGAAGAAGCCGATGGAGACGACGACCCCGGCCGCGCTCGACGTCGATGTGGCGCCGCGCATCGCCACGGTCAAGGTCTTCGAGCCGCCCAAGCGCAAGGGGGGCGGCAAGGTCGCCGACGTGGCCGAGCTCGTCGCGAAGCTGCGCAACGAAGCCAAGGTCATCTGACGGGGCCGCCATGACGACGCTCATCATCGCCGACCACAATCACGCATCGCTGCAGGCCGCGACGCTCCATGCCGTCACCGCCGCGCAGAAGATCGGTGGCGACATTCACGTTCTCGTCGCCGGCAGCAACGCGCAGGCGGCCGCGCAGGCGGCGGCGCAGATCGCCGGCGTGGCGAAGGTGCTGCACGCCGACGCGCCGCACCTCGCGGGCCTCACCGCCGAGAACGTCGCGGCCACCGTCGTACCGATCGTCAAGTCCGGCGGCTACACGCACGTCCTCGCTCCGTCGACCGGCTTCGGCAAGAACGTCATGCCGCGCATTGCCGCGCTGCTCGACGTCGCGCAGATCTCGGAAATCGTCGTCGTGGAGAGCGCGGACACGTTCGTGCGGCCCATCTACGCGGGCAGCGTGCTCGCCACCGTGCGCTCGAACGATGCGATCAAGGTCATCACGGTCCGCGCGACGGGCTTCGACGCCGCGCCGGCGTCCGGTGGGAGCGCCGCCGTCGAGTCGACGCCGGCCGCGCCCGATACGGGGCTGACGAAAGTGGTCGGGCAGGAGCTGTCGAAGTCCGAGCGCCCGGAGCTGACCAGCGCGCGCGTCGTCATCTCGGGCGGCCGGGGCGTGGGAAGCGCGGAGAACTTCAAGATGCTCGAATCGCTGGCCGCCAAGTTGAACGCGGCGCTGGGCGCGTCCCGCGCCGCGGTCGATGCCGGCTACGTGCCGAACGACTTCCAGGTCGGGCAGACCGGCAAGATCGTCGCGCCCGAGCTGTACATCGCGGTGGGCATTTCGGGGGCGATTCAGCACCTTGCCGGAATGAAGGACAGCAAGGTCATCGTCGCCATCAACAAGGATCCCGAGGCGCCGATCTTCCAGATCGCCGATTACGGCCTCGTCGGCGACCTGTTCCAGATTGTTCCCGCGCTCACCGCGGCGCTCGAGTGAGCGAGCGATGAGCGGCACGCAGCCGAACCGACGATCGCCAGGATCCACTCCGACATGAGCACCTACCGCGCCCCCCTCGCCGAGATGCACTTCGTGCTCGACCGAGCTCGCCGGACTCGAGCAGGTCGCCGCGCTGCCGGGATTCGAGGAGGCGGCGCCGGATGTCGTCTCGGCCATTCTCGACGAAGCGGCGAAATTCGCGGCCAACGTGCTCGATCCGCTCAACGTGACGGGCGATCGCGAAGGCTCGCAGTTGCAGGACGGCGGAACGGTGAAGACGCCCGCCGGATTCAGGGACGCCTACCTGCAGTTCTGCGAGAACGGCTGGAACGGGCTCACGAAGACGACCGAATACGGCGGCCAAGGCCTGCCGCACCTGCTCGGCACCGCGGTCGAGGAGATGTGGCACTCGGCGAACCTCTCGTTCAACCTCTGCCCGCTGCTCACGCAGGGAGCGATCGAAGCGATCGTCCTGCGCGGCACGCAGGCGATGAAGGACACCTACCTGCCGAACATGGTCAGCGGCAAGTGGACGGGGACGATGAACCTCACCGAGCCGCAGGCGGGCTCCGACCTCGCGGCCGTGCGCACCCGCGCCGTGCCGCAGGGCGACGGGACGTACAAGCTCTTCGGCCAGAAGATCTTCATCACGTACGGCGAGCACGACTACACCGAGAACATCGTCCATCTCGTCCTCGCCCGCACGCCCGACGCTCCGGAGGGCGTCAAGGGCATTTCGCTGTTCGTCGTGCCCAAGTTCCTCGTCAATGCCGACGGCAGCCTCGGCGCGCGCAACGACGTCCACTGCGTCTCGCTCGAGCACAAGCTCGGCATCCACGCGAGCCCGACGGCGGTGATGGCGTACGGCGACCAGGGCGGTGCGGTCGGCTATCTCGTCGGCGAGGAGAACCGCGGACTCGAGTACATGTTCATCATGATGAACCTCGCGCGCTTCTCGGTCGGCATGGAAGGCGTGGGGATCGGGGAGCGCGCCTACCAGCGCGCGGCGGCCTATGCGAAGGACCGCGTGCAGGGCAAGCCGATCGCCGGCGGGAAGGCGGCGGCGCCGGCCCGATCATCGGGCACCCGGACATCCGCCGGATGCTGATGACGATGCGGGCGCAGACCGAGGCGATGCGCGCCGTCGGCTACGTCACCGCCGCCGCGATGGACAACGCGCACCGGCATCCGGATCCCGAGGCGCGCAAGCGCCACCAGGCTTTCGTCGACTTCATGATCCCGATCGTCAAGGGCTGGAGCACCGAGACCGGGCAGGAGGTGGCCTCGCTCGGCATCCAGGTGCATGGCGGAATGGGCTTCATCGAGGAGACTGGCGCCGCGCAGCATTTCCGCGATGCGCGGATCACGACGATCTACGAAGGCACTACCGGCATCCAGGCCAACGACTTCATCGGCCGCAAGACGGCGCGCGACGGCGGGGCGCAGGCGCGCATGATCGCCGACGACATGGACAAGGTGGCGGGCGAGCTCGCCCGTGCAGCCGACCCCGGCTTGCAGGCGATCGGCAAGCGGCTCGCGGAGGGTGTGCGCGCGGTTCGCGCGGCTGCCGATTGGATGGTGCCGGCGTTCGGCACGAACTCGGTTGCCGCGCACGCGGTCGCCGTGCCCTACCTGATGCTGTGGGGGCTCGTCGTT
Source organism: uncultured beta proteobacterium (assembly GCA_963833295.1). Lineage (GTDB taxonomy): Bacteria > Pseudomonadota > Gammaproteobacteria > Burkholderiales > Casimicrobiaceae > CAIWHR01. Next base: position 251,532 of record CAWHXL010000004.1, read on the forward strand.
GGCGGCTGGCAACTCGGCCGCGGCGCGCTCGCCGCTTCCCGCAAGCTCGCCGCCGGCGCCGGAGATGCGCCGTTCCTTTCGGCCAAGATCGCCACGGCGCGGTTCTATGCCGAGGCGCTGCTGCCGCAGGCGTCCGCACTCGCGCATATCGTCACCGACAGCGGCGACGCGACGATGGCGCTGGCCGCCGAGCAGCTCTAGCGTTGTCCGCGAAGGGCCAAGCCTCCGCCTGTCAGGCTCAGTCCAGCCTGCGCATCAGGCGGTAGACGGCGATCAGGATTCCGAATCCGAGGTACAGCCCGAGCAGCGCGACCAGCATGAGCTTAGCCACGGTCGGCGCGACGACCTTCGTGGCCGACAGGTAGACGATCGTGGCCGCGATCCCGATGAACGACGCCGCGACGCCGGCGGCGATGATCAGCGTTCGGGATTTCGGCATGGGTCAGCTTCCGACCACCGGAATCTCGGACATCAATGCGAGCCGATTGCCGTCCGGGTCGCTGAATTCGGCAAGCCAGAGTTCCGACGTCGGCGTCCGATTGACGAGATGGGGGCTGGCCATGAACTCGACGCCGTTGGCTTCGAGCGTCGCGAAGACCGCGTGAATGTCCGCGACCTGGAAGTAGATCGCGGAGCCGCGCTGAGCCTTCTGGCCGGCCGGCATCACGCCGACGAGCAGGCGCACCGGGCCGGATTTGAAGAAGGCCATCATCGGCGGTGCGGCGAAGAGGAACGGGATGCCGAGGACGTCCCGGTAGAACGCCGTTCCTCGCTCGAAGTCTTCGATCGGGATCATCACCTGCGCGACAGCGGCGTCAGACAAGTTCATGGCAATCCCCGGCAAGGTCGTTGGATTTCAGCGAAACGTCTAGGGCTGCGGCCCGCGCACCAGGCGCCCCGGCAGCGCGCCGGTCGGCACGCCGCCCCGCTGGACGATGGCCCCGTTGACGACGGTTGCCGCATATCCTTCAGCGCGCTGGACCAGGCGTCGTCCGCCGCTCGGCAGGTCGTGCGCGACCTCGGGCGCGTGAAGCACCATCCGATCGAGGTCGAGCACGTTGAGATCCGCCCTGAAGCCGGGCGCGATGACTCCCCGATCGGCGAGACCCACCGCGCGTGCGGTGTCGTGAGCGAGCCATTTCACGACGGCGGGGAGCGGCAGTCGCTCGCCGCGCCACCGGTCGCGCACCCAGTGCGTCAGCATGAACGTCGGATAGCTGCCATCGCAGATGGTGCCGCAGTGCGCGCCGCCGTCGCCGAGCCCGAGCACCGCACCGGCGTGCCGCATCATCTCGAGCGACGTGTCGAGCGAGCCGGACTCGTAGTTGCACAGCGTCACGTAGAGGTTGTTGCGGCCGTCGCGCTCCAGCATGAGGTCGTAGGCGAGCTCCTCCGGCGTCACGCCCAGCCGCCCCGCACGGGCTGCGATGCTCTGCTCCAGCGGTTGCTCGTAGTCCGGAGGGTCACCCAGCAGGAACATGTGATCGAACTCGCGCGCGAGCCGGCCGAGAACGATCGTGGGATTGGGGTCGGCCGATTCGGCGAGGATGCGGGCGCGGATTTCGGGCCGCTTCAGGGTGCGGATCTTCTCGTCGAACGGCAGGTGGGCGAGCTCCGAATACGACGGGCAGGTATAGAAGGTGTTGAGCGTCAGCTCGTGCCCAAGCATCACCCCGATGGCGCGGCTCAGCACCTGCGCCTTGATCGGAAGCCCCGAGGCGGTGGCGTCCGCCGCCCATTCCAGAACGTCGCGCCAGCGTAGCGTCATCGGACCATAGCTGCCCTCCAGCAGCGACACCGACAGCGGTCGGCCGGATCGTTCGACCAGGCGGCGCAGCATCGCCAACGTCTGTTCCGGCTCGTCGAAGTCGGTGATGAGCTGCATCGCACCCTTGCCGGCCGCTTTCAGCGCGAGCGCGAGCGCCATCAGCTCGTTCTCCGAGGCCGCGAAGCTCGGCGTCGATTTCCCGTCGCTGGAGCGATGGAAGAACGTGCGCGACGTCGAAAAGCCCATCGCGCCGGCCTCGACGGCACCCTGCACGATGGACGCCATCTGGCGAAGATCGGCGTCGGTCGCCGGCTCGCGGTCCGCCCCGCGCTGGCCCATCACGTAGACGCGCACCGCCGCATGCGGAACGTAGCCGCAGACATCCATGTCGTACCGCCGGGTCGCGAGGAAATCGAGGTACTCCGGATACGTTTCCCAGGTCCACGGCAGCCCGTCCACCAGCACCGGGTGCGGAATGTCCTCGACGCCTTCCATGAGCTGGACGAGGAGCTCGCGCTGATCGGGTCGGCAGGGTGCGAAGCCGACGCCGCAATTGCCCATGACTGCCGTCGTCACGCCGTGCGACGACGACGGCACGAGCCGGTTTTCCCACGTCACCTGCCCATCGTAGTGGGTGTGTATGTCGACGAAGCCGGGCGTGACGATCCGGCCCGTCGCGGTGATTTCCTCCGTGCCGCCGCCGTCGACCTTTCCCACCGCGACGATGCGTCCGTCGGCGACGGCAACGTCGGCTTCGAAGGGATGCGCACCGGTCCCGTCGACCACGGTGCCGCCTCTGATCACCAGATCGAACTCGCGTGCCATTCGGCTTCCTCCCTTCGCTCCACGTCCGCAGGCGAGCCGCATCGACGCGACTCGACCGCAGGTCAGGTCGGGCGGTCCGGCGCCGTCTCGAACGCCCGCGCGGCACCGGCGCCCTCGAGATCGCATCACATGTGGACCTTCGAGACGAACGCCGGCCCGACGGCGACCGCGAGCGGCTCGATGCCGAACGACAGGAAGCCGCACCGCTCGTAGAGGGCCTGCGCGTCGTCGTTGCCGTGCGTCACCGTGAGTTGCACCAGTCTGACACCATCGCGGGCTCGCGCATACTCGAGCGCGGCGACGACGAGCGCGTGGCCGATTCCGCCGTGCCTGAAGCTGGGCAGAACGTACATCCCGAAGAGCGTCGCCTTGTGCCGGGCCTTCTCGCGAGGCTCGAAGGAAAGTCCCGCGAGACCCGCCAGCTGACCGTCCTGGAACGCGCCGAGGACGAGCTCCCGGGGCAGCGGCCTCTCGTCGAGCCGGGACTCCCACCAGGAGAGCGGCAGCGCGGCCCGCTCCGAAACACTGGACGTGAAGGCGTCGGGATGGCGCTCGTACGCGTCGAGCATGAGACTGCGATAAGCGGGCGCATCGGAGGGGACGAGCCGACGGATGCTCATGGGGCGAGGCGTGGGGCCTGCGATCGACCCGAAACGGACCAGCACGCATGCTACCGCTGGTTAGCCCGCCGTGGGAGCGAACCGCGCCGGCGCACGCCCATCCGCACCCTGCGCGCCCCCTGCCTTGCGTTTCGGTGGTAGATTCGGAGCCAATACGCGATCAATCGGAGCCGGCGATTCCCGACGACGACCGCAACGTACTGGGGGGGCGCCTCGAACCGTGCTCGACCGAACCCGTCACCGGGTTCTATCGCGACGGGTGCTGCAATACGGGCCCGGAGGACCTCGGCCTGCACGTGGTCTGCACGCAGGTCACGCGGGAGTTTCTCGATTTCGCGCGTCAGCAGGGCAACGACCTCGTCACGCCCGCGCCGGAATTCGGGTTCCCCGGGCTCAAACCCGGCGACCGCTGGTGCGTGTGCGCCGCGACGTGGCGGCAGGCCTTCGAGGCCGGCGTCGCGTCGCCGGTCGTACTCGTGGCGACGCACGAGGAAACGCTCGCCGTCATCCCGCTCGACGCGCTGAAGCGGCACGCGCTCGACCTTCAGTAGTTCGCGAGCCATGCGCGCGCTGCGCTTCGAGCGTTACGGTCCGCCCGAGGTGCTGCGGGTCGAGGAGCTTCCCGAGCCGTCGCCGCGGGTCGGACAGGCCGAAGTGCGCGTGCGCGCCGTCGCCCTCAATCCGCTCGACTGGAAGGTGCGCGCCGGGCATACGCGTTTCATCCCGACGTTCAGGGGACCGCCCCGCGGCCTCGGCTGCGATTTTGCCGGCGAGATCGTCGGTATCGGCGGCGGCGCCACCGAGCGCCACCTCGGCGAGAGGGTGTTCGGATCGCTGCTGCCCTTCGCGCGCGACGGCGCGCTCGCCGAATACGTCGTCGTATCCTACGAGCGCATTCTGCCGATTCCGGAGGGGATCGGCGACGAGCTCGCCGCCGCGTTGCCGGTGGCCGGCGGCACGGCGCTGCAGGCGCTGGCCGACGAGACGGCCGTCGCCGCAGGCCAGCGTGTGCTGATCACCGGTGCGGCCGGAGGGGTCGGGCACTTCGCCGTGCAGATCGCGAAGCACCTCGGCGCGCACGTCGTCGCCGTGTGCAGCGCCGTCAATGCGGATTTCGTGCGCGGACTGGGCGCCGACGAGGTGATCGACTACGCGCTCGACGAGTTCACCCTGCGCGACGATCGATTCGACGTCGTGTTCGACGCCGCGGGCGCCTCGTCGTTCGAAGCGTCGAGGCGCGTGCTCACCGAGGCCGGGTGTTACCTCAATACCGGCGGCACGGCGGGAGCGGTTGTCAGCACGGTGCTTGGCGGCGTGCTTGCACGATTCTCGTCACGGCAGCGCGCGATTGCGATCATGCTCAGGAATCAGCCGCGGATGTGGAAGCGGCTCCTGCAACTCGTGCAGAGCGGGGCGCTGGTTGCGCACGTCGAGCGCACGATCGCGCTGGACGAGGTCGCCGCCGCGCAGCGCGACATGGAGACGGGTCACGGGCGGGGAAAGATCGTCGTGCGTCTCCCGTAGGGCTCGCGCGGCAGCGCGCGACGGGGTCGCGGCGTCAACGACCTTCATAGGCTCGTTCAAAGGCGGCAATGTCGAGCTTCCGCATCTGCATCATTGCGGCGAATGCGCGCTGCGACGCCGCTTTGTCCGGCGTGTTCAAGAGCTCCCAGCTGATGCGAGGATGCCTCGGCAATGTTGAGGAGATCTCACAGTGGCGCAAGCGAATCATCCAACGCGACCACGCCATTTCCCACAACCTCGGCGTAAATGCCCATGTGGTTGTGCGCGAATTCCTTCAGCAGAATGCGGGGAACGTCCAGGTCGCGCTCGGCCGTCGTCGGATTTACGGCGGTAGCCGCACATCGCGTGATTGGAGCGACAACCCGAAGCAGCGCCGTACCGATGCGCAGGTCTTGACCAACCCAGTTGAGCTCGCTCCAGGCGGCCGCACCCGCAAAGTAGACGTTTGCGCGAAAGCGGATAGGATCGACCGAACGCATGCGCCGCTCGTTCCAACTCGCCAACGCTGGCGAGGTTTACCAGCGACACGTATTTGTAGGTTGTCGAATTTGGCCTTCTGTTGCGCGTCCGAGAACGTGTGATCGCGGGCCTCCACGACCTTCGGAGGACCCTCCGGACTGTCCATCAGGAACGTCGGCCAGGAATGCTTCCACGGATTTCCGTCCGTGGGCATCCGTGATGCGAGCATTGAGAAGCATCCGGCCGGAGCGCTCTATGCTGAACAAGCCGGTCTGTTCATCGAAGCGGGTGTGCAGTTGCGCCAGCCTCTCGTCGCGCATCAACATGAAGAAGCGGGTCTTCGGCAGCCATTCGGGTTTCTCGGGATCGATGCGTGTGGCTGCGCGTGCGATCGCGAATCGCCGATCATGCCGAATGCACTGACCGGCAGTCAGCGTCGCTCGAGTCAGCGCCTCGGCGCTCAGGCCTTTGACCGGGTACCGGCATAGCGAACTCACTGTCATGGACATGTGGCCAACTCCCCCTGCGAGTCACCTGGGGCCGGGGCCCTCGCCCGGATCGGCGCCCGACGACGCTCGGCTCGCCGGGGCATATGCGGTGAATGCCGGGCCGGCTCCGGAAACGTCACCCGTTCGGTCGAAGGAAGCAGAACTCAAAGCGACTGGGTCATGAATACGCTATACGGATCCTCGGCATAGTCCGCGAACGGCTCGCAATACGCAAATCCAAAGCTGGCATACAGTTTGCGGGCGGGCTCGAACGCCTCGGTTGATCCGGTTTCCAGGCTCAAGCGATCGTAGGATCGGCGCCTGGCTTCTTCGACGATGTGCGCAAGAAGCGCTTTCGCCACGCCTTTCCTCAGGTGGAACGGGGATGTCTTCATCGACTTGATTTCCGCGTGTCGCGAATCCAGCTCCTTGAGTGCTACGCAGCCGAGCAGCTGGCCATTTTCCCACGCCGTCCAGAACGCAATTCCGGGCTTTCGCAGGGCCTCGATGTCCAGCGCGTGCACGCTCTCGGGAGGCGAGTGGAGGGCCACGCTCCGAAGATGCTCGAGCAGCAATTCGCGTATCTCCACGCCAGACAGATCGTCCAGTCTGATGTTCACGGGAGGATTTCGTCCATCGACGAGGTAGCGCGGCCAGCGCATGATCGGAATAGGCGGGGGCGTCGGATGGTTGGCATGTCGGTGCCCGCGCTTCCCGATGCGGGCCGAAACTGCGAATCTTACGTATCTGCGCCGGATCGGCCAATGGAGTGGGGCTTCCGGATGGGAGGAATCGAGGTGACATGGATGAAGCGCATACGCTTTGTCGCCCGCGCTGCGCTGGCCGGCGCATTGTTGGTCGCGCCGCTCCCCGGAAGCGCCATCGCGGTGACCACGGTGACCGATCCATGGGTGCGCGTGGCGCCGAACGCCAAATCGGCGGAGGCCTTCATGGAAATTCGCAGTTCCGAAGGCGCGACGCTCGTGGGGGTCCGCAGCGACGTCACCCCCGAGGTCACCATCCAGCCGCCCGGCACCCAGCGCGCGACTGTCCCCAACATCCCGCTCCCGGCAGGCACGATGGTCAAGCTCGCGCCGGGCGGTTATCGCTTCGTGCTGCCGAACCTCAACCGCCCACTGAAGCTCGGGGACCGCGTCGGATTCGAGCTGATCGTGGAGGCACCCGATGGCAGTCGGCTGGAGATTCCAGTCAGCGCCGAAGTCCGGCGGCGCTCGGCCTACGACGACCACCTGCACCCGCATACCCGAGCGCACTGACGGCCGACAATCGGCGCCGGGTCCGCGACCCGCGCGCCCGCTCCCGACCGAGTCGACAGCGCGTCATCCGGGGGGCATCGCGTTGGCGATGACGACGACGCCGTGGTTCGCCAGCGCGACGCCGACGGCGGCGCCGACGGCGAGCGGCCGGTCGACCGCGGTCGAGATGACGAAGAGGGAGCCGATCGGCGTGTCGAGCGTGTACTCCATCAGCTGCCCGAGATACGCGGCCTTCTTCACGGTCGCGGCGAGTGGCGCATCGCCGGGGGTCCTGAGCTCGATCGCTTCGGGGCGGATCGCGACCTCGCACTCGCCATCGGGCAGCCCGCGGTGCGGCAGCGACAGCGTCACCGGGCCGAGACGCAGGTCGGCCTGCGTGGCGTCGCGGCGGGCGAGGGTGCCGCGCACGCGATTCGCGTCACCCATGAATCCGGCGACGAAGGAATCGCGCGGCTGCTCGTAGAGCTCGCGCGGCGCACCTTCCTGCGCGATGACGGCCTTGTTCATCACGATGATGCGATCGGACACGGCCATCGCCTCGGACTGGTCGTGCGTGACGTAGACGACGGTGAGATTCAGGCGCTGCTGGAGGTCGCGGATCTCCTCGCGCATCTGCCGGCGCAGCCGCGCATCGAGGTTCGACAGCGGCTCGTCGAACAGCAGCACCGACGGCTCGAGCACCAGCGCCCGCGCGACGGCGACGCGCTGCTGCTGGCCGCCGGAGAGCTCCGACGGCAGCCGCAGGTCGAGCCCGGTCAGGCCCACGGTGGCAAGCGCGGTCCTGGCGCGCTGGTCGGCTTCGGGCCTGGGCTGTCCGGACACGACGAGCCCGTAGCGGACGTTCTCCAGCACCGTCATGTGCGGAAAGAGCGCGTAGCTCTGGAAGACCATCGAGACGTCGCGCGAGGCCGCAGCTCGCGCGGTGACGTCCTCGCCGCCGATCAGTATGGTTCCGGACGACGGGAGCTCGAGGCCCGCAAGCATCCGCAGGATCGTCGTCTTGCCGCAGCCCGACGGACCGAGCAGCGTGACCAGCGTGCCCGCGCCGATCGCGAACGAGACGTTGTTGACGGCGGCGACCTGCTCGTAGCGCTTGGTCACCTGCCGGAATTCGATCGACGCAGCCTTCATGGGATTCCCCGGTTCACGCGGCGCTGCCGCCCAGCTCGCCGACGCCGACGCGGGGCGCCCCCGCCGCGCGGCGGCCGAGCCGGCGTTCGCCGACCAGCCGTTGTATCAACCAGATCACCGCCAGCATCAACACGATCAGCACCGAACTGTACGCGATCGCGACGCCGTAATCGCCGTTGACGACGCGATTGATGATGTACGTCGTCGCCCACTCGTATTCGGCGGAGACGAGGAAGATCACCGCCGACAGCGTCGTCACCGAGCGCACGAAACTGTAGACGAGTGCCGCGACGACGGCGGGCTTGAGCAGCGGCAGCAGGATCGTGGAGAGCGTGGTGAACCCGCGCGCGCCCAGAGTCGTCGACGCCTCGTCGAGGCTCTTGTCGATCTGGCTCATCGCCGCCATCCCCGCGCGCACGCCCACGGGCATGTTGCGGAAGACGTTGCAGACGACGAGGATCAGCGCGGTGCCGGTGATCTCGATCGGCGGCACGTTGAACGCGAGGATGTACGAGACGCCGATCACGGTGCCGGGGATCGCGAACGACAGCATCGTGCCGAACTCGAATGCGTTCTGGCCGACGAACTTGTGGCGGGTCAGGAGGTAGGCGGCGAGGATACCGATCGCGGCGGTGACCGGCGCGGCGATGGCCGACAGCGTGATCGTGGTCCGGAACGAATTCCACGCGGCGCCCGTCCACAGGACGCCGTTCGGCGTCCATTCGACGCCGAATGCCTTGACGTAGTGCCGCAGCGTGAACGAATAGTCGCGGCCCCAGGTTTCCGCGAAACCGCCGACCAGCGCCATCGCGTAGATGACGACGGTGAGCAGCACCCACGGCAGCGCGACGCCGTAGCAGATTCGACGGACGGAGTCCGGGAGCGCCGTCGGAAGTCCCGTGTCGCCCTTGCCGGCGAGCGCCGTGTAGACCTTGCGGCCAAGCACCTGGCGCTGCAGGAGGAAGGCGCCGAGCGCCAGCATCAGAAGCACGATGCCGAGGGTGGCGGCACGGCCCTGGTCGAGCTGCGCACCGACCACCGAAAAGAAGATCTCGGTGGACAGCACCGCGAAGTTGCCGCCGAGCAGGATCGGATTGCCGAAGTCGGCGATCGACTCGATGAAGCTGATCAGGAACGCGTTGGCGAGGCCGGGACGCATCAGCGGCAGCGAGACGTCGGCAAACACGCGCCAGCGGCTGGCATGCAGCGTCTGCGCCGCTTCCTCGATCGTGGGCGACACGCCCTCGACGACCCCGATCAGCACGAGAAACGCGATCGGCGTGAACGCGAAGACCTGCGCGAGCAGCACGCCCTGCATCCCGTAGATCCAGCGCCCGGGCTGCCACCCGAACACGTGCTCGAGCACGTGGTTGACGAGGCCCGAGCGGCCGAAGATCAGGATGAGCCCCAGCCCGATCACGAACGGCGGCGTGATGATCGGCAGCACGGTGAGGACGCGCAGGGCTTTCTTGCGGGCGAAGTCGGTCCGGGTGGCGATCAGCGCGAACGCAAGGCCGAGCGCCGTGCAACCCGTCGCGCAAAGCGCTGCGAGCAGCAACGTGTTCCAGGCGACCCCGCAGCGCGTGTTCCCCACGATGCAGCCGAGGCCCCAGATCTTCTCGACGAACAGGCGGCCGGGGAGCGCGGAAAGCGCGAAGAATCCATCGCGGTCCTGCACCGCGGAGACGAGGATCCGGACCACCGGGTAGAACGTGAACACGGCGACCAGCACCATGACGCCGATCACGCTCGCCGCGACGAATCCGTCGCCCTTGAAATAGCCGCGGCCGGCAAGGCCCAGCGAGAACAGCATGGCGAACGCCGTGAGGACCAGCACTGCGCCGAGCCCCATCCCGTACTGGCCCGTCCCCAATGCGGGCAAGGCCGACGCGAGCGAGGCGAACGACCACCCGGATGGCCCGATCGCGAATCCCTGCCCGAGCGTGTAGGCGAAACCGGCCGCACCGATGATCTGAAGCGCCAGAGAACGGGCCCGCGCACCCCGCGGAAGCGACATACGGGGCGCCGGCGACGAGCAGCACGGCGATCGGCCACAACCATGCGCGCCCGTAGGCCCATGCATGAAGCGAGGCCGGCGCGTTGTCCTTGGTCGACCAATGGACGATCCACGACGGCGACCACACCGAATTCGGCAACGCGTACCAGGGGACGAGCGCGAATCCGACGGCCCCGACGGCCAGCCAGAAGAAAGCGGCGCGGCGGGATTCGGTCATGCGCGGCCGGCACCGGCGCCGGTCATTTCACCGACGCGTTGATGTCCTTCTCCCAGCGCGCGAGGAGCCGTTTGCGCGTTTCGCTCGATCCGAATTTCGCGAAATCGTAGTCGATCACCTTGACGTCGGCGAGGTTCGGCACCATCGGCGGCAGCGGGACGTTGCGGTTGGTGGGAATCGCGTATTCCTTGACGTCGAGCCCGATCCTCTGTCCGTCGACCGTCAACGCCCAGTCGACGAACCGCTTCGCGTGGTCGAGGTTGCGCGCACCCTTGATGATCGCCATCGAGCCGACCTCGTAGCCGACCCCCTCGCAGGGCAGCACCGGCTTCACCGGATAGCCGGCGACGATCTCGTTGATCACGCCGTGCAGCACCGTGCTGCCGATGTAGATCTCGCCCTGCTTGACGGCGGTCATCGGACCGATTCCGGAGCGTGCATACGAGCTCACGTTGGCGTTCAGCGCCTTCATGTACCTGAACGCCTCGTCCTCGCCGAACACCTGGACCAGCGACGCGAGCATCAGGTACGCGGTGCCGGAGGAATTCGGGTTGCCGAGCATCACCTCGTTCTTGTACGCGGCGTCGAGGAGGTCCTTCCAGCACCGGGGTACCGGCAGCTTCTTCTTCTGCTGCAGCTCGGTGTTGTACCCGAGCGAGAGAATGCCGCCGTAGACGCCGGAGACGCGGTTCTGCGAGACCTCCGAGATGCGTCGCGCCCAGTCGTGCAGCTGGTCCAGATTCGGCGATTGATAGGTCTCGAGCAGGCCGTCCTCCGCGGCCTGCAGATACGCGTCGCCCGGCCCCGCCCACCAGATGTCGCCCTTGGGGTTCGCGCGCTCGGCCTTCACCTGGGCCAGCATTTCGCCGGTGGCCTTCTGCACGACCGCGACCTTGATACCGGCGGCCTTCTCGAAGCCGATGGCCATCCCCTGGCACCAGGCGGTATTGGGCGAGCTGCAGTACATGTTGAGCTGCGCCGCGGCCGGCGGCGCGGCGAGGACGGCGGTCGCGACAACGGCGACGACGAGCAGGCGGCCGATCATGCGGGGCTCCGGTAGACAAAGCCCCGCCGGCGTGGGGGCCGCGCGATTATGGCCGGAACCGGGGTCACTTGGCGATGGAGCCGGCGTCCCGGCCCCGGCACCCGCGCATGGTTCAGGCGATGGTGATGTCCGGAGACAGGTAGACGTCCTGGATCGCGTTGAGCAGCGCGACGCCGTCCTTCATCGGCTTCTGGAACGCCTTGCGACCGGAGATGAGCCCCATGCCGCCCGCGCGCTTGTTGATCACCGCGGTGCGCACGGCATCGTGCAGATCGTTTTCGCCCGACGCACCGCCGGAGTTGATGAGCCCCGAGCGCCCCATGTAGCAGTTCGCGACCTGGTAGCGCGTGAGGTCGATCGGATGGTCGCTCGCGAGCTCCGAGTACATGCGCTTGTCGGACTTGCCGTACGGCGCCTCCTTCGTGCTGAGCGCAAGGAAGCCGCCGTTGTTCTCGGGTGCCTTCTGCTTGATGAGGTCGGCTTCGATCGTGACGCCGAGATGGTTCGCCTGCCCGGTGAGGTCGGCGGCGACGTGGTAGTCCTTGTCCCGCTTGAACGCAGGGTTGCGCAGATAACACCACAGCACGGTGGCCATCCCCAGTTCGTGCGCCGCGTGAAACGCTTCGCTCACCTCGACAATCTGGCGACCGGACTCGGGCGAGCCGAAGTAGATCGTCGCGCCCACGGCGACCGCGCCCAGGTCTTTCGCCTGCCTGATGCCGGCGAAAAAGATCTGGTCGTACCTGTTGGGATAGGTGAGGAACTCGTTGTGATTGAACTTGAGCAGGAACGGGATCCTGTGCGCGTACCTGCGCGAGCACGCGCCGAGCACGCCCAGCGTCGACGCCACGGCGTTGCACCCGCCGTCCATCGCCAGCTTCACGATGTTCTCGGGGTCGAAGTACAGCGGATTCTTGGCGAACGAGGCGCCGGCACTGTGCTCGATGCCCTGGTCGACGGGCAGGATCGAAAGATAACCGGTTCCTGCCAGGCGGCCGTGATCGAACAGCTGCTGCAGGTTGCGCATCACCGCCGGCGAGCGGTCGCTGGGGGCGACGATCCGGTCGACGAAGTCGGGTCCGGGCAGGTGCAGCAACTCGCGGGGGATGCCTTTGCAGACATGCTGCAGGAGGCCGCCGGCTTCGGCGCCGAGTAGTCCCATGATGTCGGTCATTGTCGAATCTCCACGATGAGTGTCACGTTGATGGCGAATGCCACATTATCGGGCCCCGCCGACCCGCGGGCAACGACGGGGCAGCGTTGCCCGTGCTTGACGCTTCAACTCGACCCGTGGTCCCGCAACGCGGCCTGCGCCGCCGCGAGACGCGCGATCGGCACACGGGGCGCCGAGCACGAAACGTAGTCGAGCCCGGCATCGTGGCAGAAGCGGATCGCTTCCGGCTGCCCGCCATGCTCGCCGCAGATGCCGATCTTCAGGTCGTGCCGCGCACCGCGGCCCCAGTCGACGGCGAGCTGCATCAACCGCCCGACGCCCTCGACGTCGAGCACCTCGAACGGGTTGTCGCGCAGAATGCCGGTCTCGTTGTACAGCGGCAGGAACTTGTTCTCGGCATCCTCGCGCGAGAACGAAAAGGTCGCCTGCGTCAAATCGTTGGTGCCGAACGAGAAAAACTCGGCGACCTCGGCGAGCCGGGCGGCGCGCATGCATGCGCGCACCACCTCGATCATCGTGCCGAACTTGACGTGCAGCGTCACGCCGTAACGGGCCTCGACGTCGGGCCGCACGTTGTCCAGCAAGGTGCGCACGCGCTTCAGCTCCTCGACCGTGACGACTTGCGGCACCATGATTTCCGGATGCACATCGACGCCGTCCTTCAGACATTCGGCGGCGGCTTCGAGCACCGCGCGGATCTGCATCTCGTAGATCTCGGGAAAGCTGATTCCGAGGCGCACGCCGCGGTGGCCCAGCATCGGATTCACCTCGGTCAGCATGTGCACCTTGCGCAACATCGCCTCGCGCCGCGCGAGCGCGGCATCGCCGCGGGCCGAGTCGCGGTACTGCTTGAGGCTCTCCTGCAGCTTGGCAAGGCCGTCGACATATTCGCGCGGCAATTCGGGGTCGAGCAGCCGCAGCGTTTCTGGCAGCTCGGCCACCGAGCGCGTGGCCCGCTGCAGGTCGCGCAGGTGGGCGATCTCGAATTCGAGCTGCGATACGGTCGGCAGGAACTCGTGCATCGGCGGGTCGAGCAACCGCACGGTCACCGGCAGCCCGGCCATCGCGACGAAGATGCCCTTGAAGTCCTCGCGCTGGATCGGAAGCAGCTTGGCGAGCGCGGCGCGCCGTTCCTCGCGGGTGTCGGCCAGGATCATCTCCTGCACGATCGGCAGCCGCTGCGGGTCGTTGAACATGCGCTCGGTTCGGCAGAGCCCGATACCCATCGCGCCGTATGCCCGGGCGCGCGTGGCGTCGCGCGGCGTGTCGGCATTGGCCATGACCTTGAGCCGTGCCACGTCGTCGGCCCAGGCGAGCAGCGTCGCCAGCTCGTCGAAGAACTGCGCCTCCACGGTCGGGATCCGGCCCGGATAGACATCGCCCGTGGTGCCGTCGATCGTGATGACGTCGCCCTCGTGCAGGATCGTATCGCCGATTCTCGCGACCCGCTCGCGCACGTCGATCGCGATGGCGTCGCAGCCGGAAACACACGGCTTGCCCATGCCGCGAGCGACGACCGCGGCGTGCGACGTCTTGCCGCCGCGGCTGGTCAGGATCCCCTGCGCCGCGAAGAAGCCGTGGATGTCCTCAGGCTTGGTCTCCTCGCGCACGAGGATCACGCTCTCGCCGTCGCGGCCGCGCCTCTCCGCCGTGTCGGCGTCGAACACGATGCTGCCCGACGCGGCACCCGGCGACGCGGCAAGGCCCTTGGCCAGCGAACGCGCCTCGTGCGCCGGGTCGAGCGTCGGCACGAGCAGCTGCTCGAGCAGGAGCGCGTTGATCCGGTTGAGCGCACGGTCCTTCCCGATCAGGCCTTCGTCGAACATCCCGACCGACGTCGTCACCATCGCGCGCGCGTTCATCTTGCCGTTGCGGGTCTGCAGGCAATAGAGCCGGCCGCGCTCGATCGTGAACTCGAAGTCCTGCACTTCCTTGTAGTGCGTCTCGAGCTTGTCGCGCAGCGCGACGAGCTCGCGGTAGAGGCTGGGCATTTCCTGCGCCATGGCGGCGATGGGCTTCGGCGTGCGGATGCCCGCGACGACGTCCTCGCCCTGCGCGTTCACCAGGTACTCGCCGTAGATGACGTTCTCGCCGGTCGCCGGATTGCGCGTGAAGCCCACCCCGGTGGCCGAGTCGTCGCCCATGTTGCCGAACACCATCGTGCAGACGTTGACCGCCGTGCCGTTGGCCATGGTCGGCGTGATCCTGAACTGACGCCGGTAATCGACGGCCCGCTTGCCATTCCACGACTGGAAGACCGCGCGGATCGAGAGCTCGAGCTGCTCGAAGGGATCGGCCGGAAGAGGCCGGCCCGTGTGCTCCTCGTAGACGGCGAGGAATGCCTGCGCGAGCTCGTGTAGCGCGTCGGCGGTGAGCTCGACGTCGTGCACGGCACCATGCTTGCGCTTGATCGCCGCCATCGTCGTGTCGAAAGCCTCGTCCGGAACGCCCATCGCGATCTTGCCGAAGAGCTGGATGAAGCGCCGGTACGCATCCCAGGTGAAGCGCCGATTGCCGGTCTGCGCGATCAGGCCGGTGAGCGTCGTTGCGTTGAGCCCCAGGTTCAGGATGGTGTCCATCATCCCCGGCATCGACATCGCCGAGCCCGAGCGCACGGAGACGAGGAGCGGGTTCTCCGCCGAGCCGAAGCCCTTCCCTGACGTCTTTTCCAGCGTCGCGATATGCGACCGGACGTCGTCCATCAATCCGTCCGGCAGACGCTGCCCGTCAAGGAATGCAAGGCAGGCCGCCGTGGTGATGACGAAGCCCGGGGGAACGTTGAGGCCGATCTGCGTCATCGCGCACAGGTTGGCCCCTTTGCCGCCCAGCAGCATCCGGTCGCTGGCGTCGCCGTCTTCGAATGCGTAGATGAACTTGACCATGTTCGGGGCTCCTCGGTGCAACGATAACGCTGCGCGAATCGGAATCCCTTGCCCGGCGTCAACAAACGACCTGCCCGGCCGGCAAGATAATCGACGAAGGCCGGAGGCGCTGCGCGGTGGCGTGCGTCGCACCGACGCAGGACAATGTCGGAACGGGAAGCCCCAGCGGCGATCGATCCGGGCGGCGGCCGGGCGCGGCGCGCGCAGGTGCCGGCGGACCGCAACGGCGGAGGTGCCAGGCGGCATGGAGAAACAGGCTCGGTTCAATCTCTGGTACGCAATCGTGGCGGTGCTGGGCGTGCTGTTGCTGCGCGAGATCTGGACGACGGCGCAACAGGTCGAGCCGATCCCGTACAGCGAATTCCAGGAGCAGCTCGCGGCGGGAAGGATCAAGGACATCGCGATCGGAAGCAACGTCATACAGGGCAGCTACAAGGAAGCACTGCCCGATGGGCGCACGCGCTTCGTCACGACACGCGTCGATCCGGAGCTGGCGAAGGACCTGGCGAAGTACGACGTGAAATTCGCCGGCGTCATCGAGTCGACGTTCCTGCGCGACATCCTGTCGTGGGTGATCCCGGCGGTCGTCTTCTTCGGGATCTGGATGTACTTTTCGCGGCGGATCGCGGAGCAGGGCGGGCTGGGCGGAGGATTCCTTGCCATCGGCAAGAGCAAGGCGAGGGTCTACGTCGAAGACGACACCAAGGTGACCTTCGAGGACGTGGCCGGCGTCGACGAGGCGAAGGAGGAGCTGCGCGAGGTCGTGGGCTTCCTCAAGGACCCGCGGCGCTACAGCCGGCTCGGCGGGCACATCCCGAAGGGCGTGCTGCTCGTCGGCCCGCCAGGCACCGGCAAGACGCTGCTCGCGCGCGCCGTCGCCGGCGAGGCGGGCGTGCCGTTCTTCTCGATGAGCGGCTCGGAGTTCGTCGAGATGTTCGTCGGCGTCGGCGCCGCGCGGGTACGCGACCTGTTCGAGCAGGCGCGCCAGCGCGCGCCGGCGATCATCTTCATCGACGAGCTCGACGCCCTCGGCCGCGCGCGCGGCGCCTATCCGTTTGGCGGCCACGACGAGAAGGAGCAGACGCTGAACCAGCTGCTGGCCGAAATGGACGGCTTCGATCCGAGCCACGGCCTGATCCTGCTCGCGGCGACCAACCGGCCGGAGATTCTCGATCCGGCGCTGTTGCGCGCGGGGCGCTTCGACCGGCAGGTGCTGGTCGACCGACCGGACAGGGTTGGCCGCGTGCAGATCCTCAAGGTGCATCTGAAGAAGGCGCGTCTGGCCGCGGATGCCGATCCGGAAAAGATCGCGGCGCTGACCCCGGGGTTCACCGGAGCCGATCTCGCGAACCTCGTCAACGAGGCAACGCTCGTCGCGACGCGCCGCAATGCCGACGCGGTCACGCTCGACGATTTCACGGCGGCGGTCGAGCGGATCGTCGCGGGCCTCGAGAAGAAGAGCCGAATTCTGAGCCCAAGGGAGCGCGAGGTCGTCGCGCACCACGAAATGGGGCACACGCTGGTTGCCCTGGCGTTGCCCGGCACCGATCCGGTGCACAAGGTTTCGATCATCCCGCGCGGCATCGGCGCGCTGGGCTACACGATCCAGCGGCCGACCGAGGACCGCTTCCTCATGACCCGCGAGGAGCTCCAGAACAGGATGGCGGTGCTCCTCGGCGGGCGCGCCGCGGAGCACGTCGTCTACGGGCAGCTGTCCACGGGCGCCGCCGACGATCTCGCCAAGGTCACCGACATCGCGCGCGCCATGGTCATGCGCTACGGCATGGACGAGAAGCTCGGCAACCTGTCGTTCGAGGACGAGCGCCCGTTGTTCCTGCCGACGCCCGGTGCCTGGTCCGAGCGCCGGTACAGCGAGGAGACGGCGCGCGACATCGACCGCGCGGTCCGCGACCTCACGGACGCGGCGTTCGATCGCGCGGTGCGCATTCTCACCGAGAATCGAGCGACGCTGGAGGAGGGTGCGCGGCAGCTCCTCCAGAAGGAGACGTTGACGGACGCGGAAATCGCCGTCATCGCGGTGTCGCTGGCGTCGCCGCCGGCGTCGACGTAGACGGTGGCTTGCGTGCGCGTACGTTGCCGCACGCCTGCGAGCAGTCTTCCGCCGGACTCGCGGGTCCCCGCCGCGACCGGTGCTTGACCTTCGTCAAATGCCTTTCGGCGATCCCGGCGAGAATGGGATAACGCTGTCGTGGACCGTTCCAGCGCGCAATGCCCGGTCGGGAGAAAGCGCTGCGAGCCCTGCGGTGGCCACCAGGAGGTGTTGATCATGACCACGAAAACCCACGCCAAGACGTCGACAGGCGCCACATCGCGCAAGACGCACCCGCCGCCCCACGCGCGTACGGGGCTGCCGCATCCGCGCAGCGTGGCAATTGGGGCGCTCGAAAGCGGATTCGCGAGCGAGTCGGACCAGCCGTTTGCCGAGGGAGTGCAGGACGCGCTCGACCCCGATCTCCGGTATCGGATGATCAGCGAGGCGGCCTACAACCTCTATCAGGATCGCGGCTATGCGGACGGCTACGAGCTCGACGACTGGCTGCAAGCCGAAGCCGCGGTCGAGCATCTGCTGCTCAACCCGGAGGGTGGCCCCGAAGCGCCGGCCAAGGAATAGGGCGCGCGGCAAAGCGTCATCCGCGAACCAACAAGGGAGTCCACATGCAGGTACCGCTGACGATCACGATGCGCCACATGCCGCCATCGGAGGCGCTCGAAACGGCGATTCGCAAGAAGACCGCCAAGCTGGATGAATTCCATCCGAATGTCACCGGCTGCCACGTGGTGATCGAGGAGCAGCGCCGCCATCACCAGCAGGGACGCTGGTTCAGCATCCGGGTCGAAGTGCACGTGCCGGGTCACGAAATCGTCGTCAATCGCGACCACGACGAGGATCCGTACGTCGCGCTGCGCGATGCGTTCGACGCCGTGGCACGACGGCTGGAAGGCGTGGCCGAGGGGATGAAAGCCGACCGAGCCCACGCGGGCAAGCACGTCGTCTCGCCCTGAGCCGATCGCCTGCCCGCAGGCACGGCGGGTCTCCTGCCGGACGGCTAGAGCGTGGGCGTCGCGGCGACCGCGTAGGTCCTCTCGTGCTGGCGCTGGCAGGCGACGCAACGCCTGGCGGTGGGGAACGCCATCAGGCGCTCGAAGCCAATGTCGGCGCCGCATTCGTCGCAGCGGCCGACCTCCCGCGTCCTGACGCGCAGCAGCGCGTCGTCGATGTCCCTGATCGACTCCGAGTGGCGTCGCGCGAGCTCGTTGTCAAAGTCCGTCAAACTCGTCGCCGTTGCCTGGTCGCCGAAGTCGGGAACTTCTCCGGCGATTGCCGTATAAGAGTTCTCGCTGGCGCGGGACAGTTCCTCGCGGGCGATGCCGACGGCGGCGCTCCTCTGCGCCAGCAACGTACGCTCCAATTGCCTGGTTTGCTGCGAGGTCAGTGCGGTCATCGTCGATTCCTCTTGTTTGTGCTCACGCGACATTGCACGTAGTCGCCGTGTTGTCGCCCCCTCAGGCTAGTCCACCTTTGCCGGCGCGATTTGACGAAAATCAATCCGCGATGCGGTAGCTGGCGCGTCGCGCGGCCCGAAGGGCGCCGCCGAGGCGGCGGACTCGCGTTTGACCCCGGTCAAGCCGAAGTCCGGCCCCCGCGCTATCCTCGCTGATGTGTGCGGCACCGATGACGTTCACCGCGAACGGACGGGGTGTTTGCCGGGAATGCCATGGAAATGAGAATCGGTGAGGTCTGCAATCGCAACGTCGTCTGCGCATCGCGCGATACCGCCGTCGTCGAAGCGGCGAGGCTGATGCGCCACCATCACGTCGGCGACCTGGTCGTCGTGGACGAGGCCGACGGCCGGCGCACGCCGGTCGGCATCGTCACCGATCGCGACATCGTGATCGAGGTCGTGGCGGCCGGCCTTGACGCCAAGGCTATCAAGCTGGGCGACCTTCTGATCGGAACGCTCGTCGCCGTCGAAGAGCAGGAGAGCTGCGCGGAGACAGTCCGGTTCATGGCCGCCAAGGGCGTGCGGCGCATGCCAGTCGTCAATTCCGCGGGACTGCTGGCGGGTATCGTCACCGTCGACGACCTTCTGCCCCAGCTCGCGACGCAAATGTCGGAGCTGGCCCTGCTCGTGGGGCGCGGTCGGCAGCGCGAAGTCGAGACGCGCAAATAGGGTGCCGCGCTTTCGTGGCGCGAGCCCCGGAGGGCGGACGGGCGGCGAGCCGCGGAGGGAAGACTTGGTCACGCGCACCGCGATAGAGCCGGCTCCGGGCGATCCAGGGCTCGGCGCCAAGGTCGCGTTCCTCTCGAGCCCCGGGAACTACCCCGAGGCGACGCGCGGCGTCGACACCGTCGAGACCCACATGTCGTGGGTGTTCCTCACCGAGCGCCATGCCTGGAAGCTCAAGAAGCCCGTCCGGCAGCCCTATCTCGACTTCAGCACCGAAGCGGCGCGGCGCCACTTCTGCGCCGAGGAGGTGCGGCTCAATCAGCGCCTGTCGCGGGATGTCTACCTCGGCGTCGTGCCGTTGGCCGTCGGCCCGGATGGGCGACTGCGGATCGGCGGCGGCGGGACCGTGGTCGACTGGCTGGTCAAGATGCGCCGGCTGCCCGCGGAACGGATGCTCGACCGTGTGATACGCGCCGGCGCGGCACGTGCCGACGACGTTCGCGGCGTGGTCGACCTGCTCGGCCGCTTCTATGCCGAGTGCGCGCCGGTGGCGATGCCGCCGGGTGAGTACAGCAGCCGCTTCGCCGCGGACATCGCAGGCAACCTCCGGGAATTGACCCGACCGGAATTCGCGTTGCCGATCGCGATGGTCGAGCCTGCCTGCGGCCGGCAGCGGTCGTTTCTCGAGCGGGCGGCGCCGCTCCTCGAGGCGCGGATGCGCGACGGGCATGTCATCGAAGGCCACGGCGACCTGCGCCCGGAGCACGTCTGCCTCGAGCGCGACCCGCAGATCATCGATTGCCTCGAATTCTCGCGCGACTTTCGCCTTCTCGACGCCGCCGACGAGCTCGGATTTCTCGCGCTCGAGTGTGAGCGGCTCGGCGCAGGCTGGATGAAACGGGTCGTGTTCGAGCGTTACGCCGAGCTGTGCCACGATGCGCCGCCTCCGGCGCTCGTGCACTTCTACCAAAGCCACCGCGCGTGCATGCGCGCGAAGATCGCCATCTGGCACCTGAAGGAACCGGAGCGTTCCGACGGCGGGAAATGGACGGCGCAGGCACGCGAGTACCTCCGTCTCGCGGATTCGCACAGCGCGCAGTGCGGTTGAGGCGGCGGTTGCTTCGGCGCCCTCACGGCGCGCGCCGTACCGACGCGGCGTGGCCGGTGGAGGGCGTCAACCTTCGAGGAGTTCGGTGACCGAACCGCCGGCGTGCATTCTCGCGATCGCGTCGGCGAAGAGGCCCGCGGTGCTGGTCACCACCAGCTTGGCCTTGAGCGCGTCGTCGGTAACGCGCAGCGGCGGCACGCTGTCGGTCACCACGATCTGCTCGACGGCGGCGGCGGCCAGCACCGGGTTCGCGGCGCCGGCGAACAGTCCGTGCGACGCCGCGGCGAGGACACGGGTGGCGCCGTGGTCGCGGCAGGCCTGCGCGGCGCGCGCGATCGTGCTGCCGGCGCTGATCAGATCGTCGACGATGACGGCCACCTTCCCGCGGACGTCCCCGACCAGTGCTTCCCCGCTGATGACGCCGCCGCTGCGGTACTTCTCGGCGAAGGCTGCGCCGACCGGCCGTTGCACCGCCTTCGCGAGGCGGTTCCGGAACTGTTCGGCGCGCTTGATGCCGCCGGCATCCGGCGACACGACGGCGATCTCCGCGTCCCGCAGCAGCGGCGCGAAATGGGCGACGAACAGCGCGTTCGCCTCGAGATGCTCGGTCCGGCAGCGGAACGCGTTCTGGAAGGCCGCGAGGTTGTGGACGTCGAGGGTGACGACGCAATCCGCCCCGACCGCCTCGAACAGGCCCGCGACATAGCGGGTCGAGACCGGGTCGCGTGCTTTGGACTTGCGATCCTTGCGCGCGTACGCGAGATAAGGCACGACGGCCGTCACGCGCCGCGCTGCGGCGTCCTTCAAAGCGCCGATGAAGAACAGCAGCCGGACCAGCTTGTCGTTCGCGCTCTGGAGAGGGTCGCCGTAGAGCGAATGGACGACGAAGACGTCGCAGTCGCGCACGCTTGCGAGCGGCCGCGTCTTGTGCTCGCCATCCTCGAACTCGCGCTCCTCGTGCGGACTGAGCGTGGTCCCCAGCCGCGCACTTACCGCGGTGCCGAACGCGTTGCTGGCGTTCAACGCAAAGAGCCTGAGATCCGGGTCGGTCATGTCGGTTCCTTGCGCGTGGGTCCGCCGTGGCCCGGGCCATCGCCGAGCTGCCGAAGCAGCCAGTCGGGCGCTCGAGCCGGCGGACGGTCTTCGGGTCCGTGGGATGCCACCCACGCGTAGCGCTTTCCGCTGGGGTGCACGGAGGGCGGGGCGACGACGCACCCTCCGTCGCCCCGCACATCGACTCCCGGCGCGAGTCCGACCCGGTTGCGAACGAGGCCGCCGGGATGCCGGAAATAAAGATGCCGGCCGCCGCCGCCGGTCAACGCTTCGAGCGTCTGCGGCAGCGGTCCGTGCGTGATTTCGAGTCTGGACAGGCTGTCGGTTCCGCCATGGCGCGGATCGATGTCGAGCACGACCAAACCGGAGAGAGCGCCCGTGACGACGGCGACGTTCGCGTCGGGCCAGCGGCCGAACCAGTCGGCGATCTCATCCGCCGTGGCGATGCGTCGCTGGAATTCCTGCCAGGCGACGACGGGGCGCTTACCCCGCGGCTCGGCGGGGATCACCGACCATCCGCGCTTGGCGTAGGACAGCGCGGCCCGCTCGATCCCGGATCCTTCGGAATGCAACATCGCTTGACGCCCCAGGTCAGGAAGAGCCGACCCTCTCTCAAATCCGCAAATCATCGTAATACACCCGAACCGGACGCTATTGACCACGGTCAACGGGTCGGCGTCCGGTTTCCGCTATCGTGTCCGCATCATGATCTATGCAGATCGAACCCAAGCCGCGTCGCTCTTGGTGGACGCGCTTTCGCCATGGCGCGGGAAGAATCCGCTCGTCTGCGCGATCCCGCGGGGCGCGGTGCCGATGGGCAAGCTCATCGCCGAGCGGCTGGGCGGCGAGCTCGACGTCGTGCTGGTGCGCAAGCTGCACGCGCCCGACAACCCGGAGTTCGCTATCGGTGCGGTGGACGAAACCGGATGGACCTACCTCGCCGACTACGCCGAATCGACCGGTGCGACTCGTGGCTATCTGGACGGCGAAATCGCCGCGGAACTCGCGACCATGCGCCGCCGTCGCGCGCAGTACACCCCGGTGCGCCCGCCGCTTGATCCTGCCGGGCGCATCGTGATCGTCGTCGACGACGGGCTCGCAACCGGGGCGACGATGATCGCCGCGCTGCACGCGCTGCGGGCGCGAAAGGCCGCACGCCTCATCTGCGCCGTGCCGGTCGCATCCGTCGACGCGCTCGCCAAGGTCGGGCAATACGCCGACGACGTGGTGTGCCTGCAGGCACCCGAGCAGTTCTACGCCGTCGGTCAGTGGTACCGGAGCTTTCCGCAGGTCGACGACAGCGAGGTGATTGCGCTGCTGCGCGCCGCGAGCGCGCCCGTCGCGTGACCCTCCGCGGGGCCCGGCACCTCGCGCTCGGGCGCTGATCGCCGTCAGCCCTTGATGCAGACCATCGGCTCGAGCCGTGCCACCTTGCGCGCCAGGTGCGCGCGCTCGGCCGCGTCGACGACCGCGGCGACGTCCTTGTAGGCGCCGGGCGCCTCCTCGGCCACGCCGCGCAGCGACGGGCTGCGGATCAGGATGCCGCGCGCGGCGAGATCGTCGACCACCTTGCGGCCGTGCCAGCGCCGCGTCGCCTCATGGCGGCTCATGCTGCGGCCGGCGCCGTGGCAGGCCGACGCCGAACGCCTCCGTCATGCTCCGCGCGCGTGCCGACGAGGACGTACGACGCCGTCCCCATGCTGCCGCCGATCAGCACCGGCTGGCCGATCGCGTAGCAGCGCCGGCGGCAGGTCGGGATGTCCGGGACCGAAGGCCCGCGTCGCGCCTTTGCGATGCACGTACAGCTCGCGCGGTGTCGCCGTCGACGACGTGCTTCTCGACCTTGCAGGTGTTGTGCGACACGTCGTAGAGGAGATCGAGCTTCGCTGCCGGGCAGCACCGCACGGAACGCCTGTCGCGTGAGGTGCGTGAGGATCTGACGGTTCGCGAGCGCGCAGTTGATCGCCGCGCGCATCGCGCCGAGATAGCGTTCCCCCACCGGCGAGCCGATCGGTGCGCAGGCGAGCTCGCGGTCGGGCAGCTCGATGCCGGTGGCCTTGGCCGCGATCGCCATTTCCCGCAGGAACTCGGTGCCGATCTGGTGGCCGAGGCCGCGCGAGCCGCAGTGGATGCTGACGACGACGTCGTCCGGCGCGAGCCCGAAGGCGTCGGCGGCGGCGCGATCGTAGATCTCGGCGACGTGCTGCACCTCGAGGTAGTGATTGCCTGACCCGAGCGTTCCCATTTCGTCGCGCTGCCGGCGCTTGGCTGCGTCGGAGACCTGCGCCGGCTCGGCGCCGGCCATCGTGCCGCGCTCCTCGACACGCTCGAGGTCCTCCGGCCGGCCGTAGCCGTGCCCGACGGCCCAGCGCGCGCCGCCCGCCAGCATCGCATCCATTTCTTCGGCGGCGAGGCGCAGCGCCCCGGTGCTGCCGAGCGCCGGCGGGAATGCGCTCGAACAGCGTGT
Source organism: uncultured beta proteobacterium (assembly GCA_963833295.1). Lineage (GTDB taxonomy): Bacteria > Pseudomonadota > Gammaproteobacteria > Burkholderiales > Casimicrobiaceae > CAIWHR01. The sequence goes on from CAWHXL010000004.1 coordinate 275,777, forward strand.
CGGCGAGCTGCCTGCTTGCACCGGCTCGATCTGCGCGCAGCGTGAGGCCGGTCAGCAGCGTGCGCACGCCGCAGGAGATGTCGAATCCGACGCCACCGGCCGAGATGACGCCGCCTTCGTCCGGATCGAAGGCGGCGACGCCGCCGATCGGGAAGCCGTAGCCCCAGTGGGCATCGGGCATCGCGAACGACGCCTTGACGATGCCCGGCAGCGTGGCGACGTTGGCGACCTGCTCGGGGACCTTGTCGTCCATGCCGCGGATCAGCGCTTCGTCGGCATAGATGACGCCCGGCACGCGCATCGGCCCCGTTTGCGGGAGCTGCCACTCGCAGTCGCCGACGCGCTTCAGCCGTCCCGGATCCATCGCCTTTGCTCCCCGTGCAATCGTTCCTGCGTCGTGGCACGTCACCGCGTATTGGGCTGCACGCCGCCCAACCGGCGGTTCGGCGCCGCCGGCCGCGCGTTCAAACATCGACGACGCACTGTGCGACCCACGTGCCGTCGGCGCGGCGCGCCACCGACAAGCGCGGTGTAGGTCGCCCCCTTGACCTCGACGGCGGGCCGGTGCTTCGCGCGGTCGAGCGGCTCGCCCCACGCCTTCGCTGCAGAGCGCATGGCCGTCGAGCCGAACGCTGAAACGGCCGAACAGCAGGCCGCGCGTCGCCATTTCGTAGACGAGCGCGTTGAGCCAGTCGGCAAGCAGCACTTCGTCGTCGGGCGCCTCGCAGCGAATTTCGATCACGCTTTCGTCGCCGATCCGCGCGGGATCCGCGACCACCGCCGTCAGCGCGAGCGCGGCCTGCTCGAACGCCTCCTCGCGCGTCGCGCCGATGCCGCGCACGCCGACGTCCGCGCCGTGCGCGAAGTGTTCCCAGGCCATGGCGTCACAACAGTACTCCGTCGCACCGATGTCGAGAAGGATGACGATTGGTTCAGTGTGCTCCGGCCATCAGGATCGCCGTTTGACCCGCGTCAACGACGACCGGGGTGGCAGGGCTATGCTGCAACGAGACGCCGGCGAGCGGCGAAGGGGGTGGAGTCGATGTCACGAGCGAGTTGCCGGCAGCGCGAACGTCTTGCTCACGGACTTGTACGAGCTAACGATGCTCCAGGCCTATTTCGAGCAGCGTATGAACGCGACGGCGGTGTTCGAGCTCTTCGTGCGCAAGCTGCCGCCCTCGCGCAACTTCCTGCTCGCCGCCGGTCTCGCGCAGGTCGTCGAATATCTGGTCGAGCTCCGCTTCACCGCGGACGAGCTCTCCTGGCTGCGCTCCTGCGGCCGCTTCACGGGGGAGTTCGTCGATTCCCTCGCTGACCTTCGCTTCACCGGCGACGTCGACGCCATGGCGGAAGGAACCGCGTTCTTCGCCGACGAGCCGATCCTGCGCATCATTGCGCCGCTGCGCGAGGCCCAGCTCGTCGAGAGCCGGGTGATGAACCTCGTGCACTACGAGACGCTGGTCGCGAGCAAAGCCGCGCGCTCGGTGCTGGCGGCGCCCGGCCGCCTTCTCGTCGATTTCGGCCTGCGCCGCGCCCACGGGGCCGAGGCCGCGCTGCTGTCGGCGCGCGCGAGCCACATCGCCGGATTCGCCGGCACCGCGACGGTCGAAGCGGGCAGGCGTTTCGGGATCCCGCTCTACGGGACGATGGCGCACTCGTATGTGCAGGCGCACGCGGACGAGGCGCTCGCCTTCGAGAGCTTCGTGCGAGCGCAGCCCGAAAACGCGATCCTGCTGATCGACACCTACGACACCGAACGCGCGGCGCGCAAGGTCGTCGAATTGTCGACTCGGCTCGCCGGCGAGGGCCTGCGGATATCCGGCGTGCGCATCGACAGCGGCGATCTCGGCCTGCACGCGCGGCGGGTGCGCGCGATCCTCGATGCAGCCGGCCTCGCTGGAATCACGATCTTCGCGAGCGGCAACCTCGACGAGCATCGGTTGCGCGATCTGGTCACGCAGCAAGCGCCGATCGACGGCTTCGGCGTCGGCACGCGGATGAACACGTCGGCCGACGCTCCCTTCCTCGACTGCGCCTACAAGCTGGAGGAATACGGAGGGGAGCCGCGGCGGAAGCGCTCCGAGGGCAAGGCGACCTGGCCCGGCCGCAAGCAGGTCTTCCGGCGCCATACGCCCGAGGGACGCATGGACGGCGACTCGCTGACTCTCGAGGATGAACCTGGAGCCGGGCACGCCGCTGCTCGCGCCGGTCATGCGGAACGGTCGCCTCGTTTCCGCACCCCCGACCATCAAGGCAGCGCGCGACCACGCGGCCGCGGAGCTCGCCCGGCTCCCGGATCGGCTGCGCGCGCTGGAGGAGGCCGCTCCGTATCCGGTCGAGGTTGCGCCCGCGCTGCGCCAGCTGGCGACGGAGATCGACGCGCGCACCTGACCATGCCAATCCGCGCAAACGCCGGTGGGACCGCGTCCACGATCGAGTTCGTCGCCGACGACGTGCGGCTGGAGGGCGAGATGACGTTGCCTTCCCACCCGCAGGGCATCGTCCTGTTCGCGCACGGCAGCGGCAGCTCGCGGCACAGCCCGCGCAACGTCTACGTCGCACGTGTGCTGCGCGAGGCGGGGCTGGGGACGTTCCTGTTCGACTTGCTGACCGTGGCCGAGGACCGCGATTACGCGACGCGCTTCGACATTCCGCTGCTGACGTCGCGGCTGCTGGCGGCGACGCGGTTCGTCGCGCACGAATCGACGGTGGCGAACCTCTCGATCGGCTATTTCGGGGCCAGCACCGGGGCCGCGGCAGCGCTCGCCGCCGCCGCCGCGCTCGGACCGGCGATTGGCGCCGTGGTCTCGCGGGGCGGGCGGCCGGACCTGGCCGGCGCGGCGGCGCTTCCCCGCGTCAGCGCGCCGACGCTGCTCCTGGTGGGCGGCGAGGACCACGAGGTGCTCGCCCTGAACCGCGAGGCGTACGCCGGCCTCGCGTGCGAGAAGGCGCTGCACGTCGTGCCTGGTGCGACCCACCTGTTCGAGGAACCGGGCGCGCTGGAAGCGGTCGCCGCGGCCGCGGCGGACTGGTTCCGGCGTTGGCTTGCGGCGACCAAGCACGCGGCGCACTGATGCGCCGGACCGCAGCAGGCGTGTGCGGCGCAACAAGGATCCCTTTGGTGGACGCGATCCAATGTTGACAGCCGTCAACAACGTGCTAATGTCGACGCGTAGTCTACAGACAACAACAGAGAAGAAAAGGGTGGGTATTTCTCACAGCAGCGAAGGAGATCGCAATGGCAACAACACATGTGACGACGTCGCGCCACGCGGGGCGCAAGTCCGCGATCGCGATGGTTCCTGCGGCCAAGGCCGCATCCGCGCCCGGGTTGGTCGCGGCAGCCGCGTCGCAATCCGCGCAGCGCCAGCCCATCGATCAGGAGGTGAAGCGGCTGATGATCGCCGAGGCGGCCTATTACTGCGCCGAGAAGCGGGGCTTCGCGCCCGGAGGCGAGTTGCAGGATTGGCTGGACGCCGAAGCGCAATTGGCGGCGATGCTGGGCGAGTAGCGGCCGGCGAGCGGTCGCACCCGCGAACGACGGAGGGTTGCAATCGGGCGGACGGCGGGTATAGCGCCGTGCTTGCTGGAATCGTGGTTGAACGACGATGAACAGCGTCAGCGAAGTGCGCGTGATCGACGCTCTCCTTCGGGGAGGACGCGCCAAGGGGCTGACCGGCCCGCTGACGAAGAGCACGCTGGCGCTGGTCCTGGCCGGTGGCCGGGGCAGCCGCCTCGAGGAACTGACGGACTGGCGCGCCAAGCCGTCCGTGCCGTTCGGCGGCAAGTTCAGGATCATCGATTTCGCGCTGTCGAACTGCGTGAACTCGGGTATCCGCCGCATCGGGATCTGCACGCAGTACAAGGCCCAAAGCCTGATTCGGCACGTGCAGCGCGGCTGGAGTTTCCTCGACGGCCGGTTCGACGAATTCGTCGAGTTGCTGCCGGCACAGCAGCGCATCGAACCGACGTGGTACCAGGGAACCGCGGACGCGGTGTACCAGAATCTCGACATCCTGCGTCGGCACGATCCCGAGTACGTGCTGATCCTGGCGGGCGACCACGTCTACAAGATGGACTACGGCCGGATGATCGAGGACCACGTCGCCGCGCGTGCGCAGATGACGATCGCCTGCACCGACGTCGCGCTCGACGAGGCGCGCTCGCTCGGCGTGATGGCCGTCGACGGCGAGCGCAACATCGTGGCCTTCGAGGAGAAGCCCGCAATGCCGGCGCCGATGCCCGACAGGCCCGACCGGGCGCTCGCCAGCATGGGGATCTACGTGTTCGACGCCGCGTTCCTGTACGACGAGCTCCTGCGCGACGCGGACGACGCAGGATCCGGCCACGATTTCGGCCGGGACCTGATCCCCCGGCTCATCGGGCAGGGCGCGCGCACGCACGCGCACTGGTTCGCCGACAGCTGCGTCAACACGAGCGACGGCGTCCCGTACTGGCGCGACGTCGGCACCGTCGACGCGTACTGGGAGGCGAACGTCGCGCTGACGCACGTCGTGCCGGAGCTCAATCTCTACGACGAGAGCTGGCCGATCTGGACGTACCAGGAGCAGTTGCCGCCGGCGAAGTTCGTGTTCGACGACGACGACCGGCGCGGAACGGCCATCGATTCGATCGTCTCCGGAGGCTGCATCATCAGCGGCTCCGTCGTGCGCCGGTCGCTGCTGTTCTCGAACGTCCGCGTGCGCGACTACTGCACCATCGAGGACTCCGTCGTGCTCCCCGGCGTCGACGTCGGGCACCACGTCGTGCTGAAGCGGGCGGTCGTCGACAAGCATTGCCGCTTGCCGGACGGACTCCAGGTCGGCGTCGACCCCGCGGAGGACCGGCGTCGCTTCCGCGTCACCGAGCGCGGCATCACGCTGGTCGTCCCCGAAATGCTCGGGCAGCATGCGCACCACTTGCGCTGAGTGCTGGACCGGCGCGGAGGCAGGGGCGTGAGCGGCGGGGCCCGAAGGGCGCGAGCAAACGCGAATCGCCACGGGAGGCCGACGATGCAACCGCGGGAGTTGGCGTGACCGGCGCGGAGGCAGGGGCGTGAGCGGCGAGGCCCGAAGGGCGCGAGCAAACGCGAATCGCCACGGGAGGCCGACGATGCAACCGCGGGAGTTGGCGTGACCGGTGCGGAGGCCGAGACGTGGCGCGCCGCCCTGTCACCCGCCCGTTCGCACGCCGGCAAAGTCAGCGATCACCTGCCGGCCCGACGGCGTTGCCCAGAGCGTCGCGACGTCGATCCGCACCTTTCGGCGCCAATTGGGTCGCTCGAGGTCGGTGCCGGGAAGATTGAGCGCCACGGTTTCGCCTGCCAGATCGTCGGCCTGCACCAGCACCAGCGCGGAGCGTGACGCGCACGCAAAGCGATGGATGGCTGCGGTGATCGCGGTGTCGTGCGGCGTCGCCGCGTCCAACCTCGTGTGCGGCGCGACCCCCGCGCGACCGATCGCGTCGGCCAGCGCGCGCTTCGACGCTTGCCGTTCGACATCGGCGGCCGCCGCGTCATCCGACGTCAGCAGTCCCAGTGCGCGCTTCTCTGCGATGTCGGTGCCGCTCCACCAGCCCGCGATGGTCGGCAGATCGTGGGTGGACACGCACGCCGCCGCCTTCGCCGGGTAGCGGGATGGAGGGGTGAACAGCGCGCCCTCGCGCTCGAACCACAGCACGCGGTAGGACAGGACGTCTGCCGCCGCGAGGCGGTCGCGCAATCCCTCGGGCACGGTGCCCAGATCTTCGCCGACGACGAGACAGCGCGACCGATCGCTCGCTTGCGCCAGCACGCCCAGCAGGTCGTCCAGCGGATATTGGACGTAGGCGCCTTCGCTCGCCGCCGCGCCGTCCGGGATCCAGAACAAGCGCGATAGCCCCATCACGTGATCGATACGCAGCGCGCCGGCATGGCGCATGTTGGCGGCGAGCAGATCGCGGAAGCCCGAGAACCCGGTCGCCGCGAGCGTTCGCGGATCGGGTGGCGGCAGGTTCCAGTTCTGGCCGGCGGTGGAGAACGGATCGGGCGGGGCGCCGACCGAAACGCCCCGTGCGAACCCGCCCGGATTCGACCACACCTCGGCGCCGTCCGGGGCGGCGCCCACGGCGAGATCGCGAAAGAATCCCACCGCGAGGCCGCTCGTGCGCGCGTGCGCCGCGGCTTCGGCGAGCTGGCGATCGGCGAGCCACTGCAGGTAGAGCGCGAATCGGATCGCCGTCGCGTGCTGCGCCGCGAACTCGGCGATGCCGGCGTGCCTCGGGCCGCTGCACGCCGTCCGGCCACTGCGGCCAGGGTTGACGCGGATGCGCGCCGGCGAGCGCCTCGAACAGTGCAAACCGCTGCAACGCCGCGCCGCCGGCGGCGACGAAGCGCTGGAATTCGACGGCCAGCGGATCGGCGTCCGCGCGCTCGTCGAACGCGGCGAAGCACGCTTCCAGCACGACGCGCTTGATCCGCCAGACGGCGGGGTAGTCGACGGCGACCCCTGCGGATAGCGCCACGATGGCCTCGCGATGGCGCTCGATGAGTCCGGTCGCGGCCCGCGTGGCTTCGAGCGCCGGCACCCTCTCGACGTCGATGTAGATCGGGTCGAGAAACCGGCGGTCGGACGGATGGTACGGGCTCGCCCGGTCACGATCCTCGTTGAAGAGCGCGTGCAGCGGATTGAGGCCGACGATACTGCCGCCGGCGCGCGCCGTCGTTTCACCCAGCAGCGAAAGCGTCGTGAAATCGCCGATCCCCTGGTCGCCACGGCGCCGTAGCGCATACAGGTGCGCGGCGATGCCGAAGCGGCGCGCGCCGTCACGCAACGACTTCGGCAGGAAGCATCGATCGGGCCCGACGACAACGTGGGACATGGGCTCCGGATCGCCGTCGAAGCCGAGCGCATGGTGGCCCGCCGGCAACGAAGGCAGCGCGAGCAACCGCCGAACGACGGTCCGGCCATCCGCCGCCGTCACCACGCTCGTGGGAAGGTCGTCCGCGACGAAAGGCACGATCTCCTCGGTGCCGTCCTCGCGCCGCAGGCGAAGTGCCGCGCGGCGGCGCGACGGCGCGTGATCGAGCGCCATCGCAACGCTCACGGGCGAGCCGGCGCGCGCAACGACGGTCTCGGGCAGCTCGCGCCGCTCGCGCCGATTCGCGATGTCGACGAGACGCGCCCGCGCGTCGGCGGTCGAGTCCGCGCCGAGGTCCATCGCGGCAAGCAGCGCGCGCTTCGTATCGGGGCCGACGACGTGGCGGGCGCCGGTGGCCTCCCACCATTCGGTGGCGATGCCCGCCGCCGTGGCCAGGCGGTCGAGCACGGTCGGCTCGACGCCGGAGGTCCGGCTCCCCGACGTCCCGTCCCGTTCTTCCGTCACCATGACCACGGACCGGTGCGACACGACGGCAAGCTCGCTTTCGCGCGGATTTCCGGGATCGGGGCGTCCGCCGGCCAACGCGGTGTCGACGACGCGGCGCCATGAGAATCCTGCGCGGGGATCGGCCCATCGCACGGTCACCGGCTCGTTCCCCGCATTGAGCGCGACGGCGACGCGGTCCGCGCTGGTTGCATCCCCGGCGCTCGCGTAGAAGACCGCGACGAGCGCGCGGCCGGCGGGATCCGTCCAGTCGCCTCCGTTCATCGTGCGGCCGTCCGGGTGGCGCCATTCGACATCCGGAATGCCGCTCGCGTCGACCGGCGCGCCGGTGAGCCAGCGATCGAGCCGCAGCGCGGGGTGGCGCTTGCGCAGATCGACCAGCGTCGCAATGAAGGCGGTGAGCGCGTCGCCCGCCGCCGTCCAATCGATCCAGGTCAGCGCGCTGTCCTGCGCATAGGCATTGTTGTTGCCCTGCTGCGAGCGCCCAAGCTCGTCCCCCATCGCGAGCATCGGCGTCCCGCGCGACAGCAGCAGCGTCGCGAGCAGGTTGCGCACGTCGCGCTGGCGCGCCCCGCCGACGGCGGCGTCGGCCGCGGGGCCCTCGACACCGTGGTTCCAGGAGAAATTGGCATCGGTGCCGTCGCGGTTGCCCTCGCCGTTCGCGTCGTTGTGCTTCGCCGTGAACGCGACGAGGTCGGCGAGCGTGAACCCGTCGTGCGCGGTGACGAAGTTGATCGACCGGGAGGGCGGGCGCGAGCCGGCCGCGAAGACGTCGGCGGAACCCGCGAAGCGCGTCGCGAGCTCGCCCATGATCGCGGTGTCGCCGCGCCAGAACCTGCGCGTCGTGTCGCGATAGCGATCGTTCCACTCGCCCCACGGTGCGGGAAAGGCGCCGAGGCGATGGCCGGCGGGCCCGACGTCCCAAGGCTCGGCGATCAGCTTGAGATCGCGCAGGATCGGATCCTGCGCGATCGCCTGCAGCAGCGGCGCTTCCGGATCGAAGCCGTCGTCGCGGCGCCCGAGCGTCGTGGCGAGATCGAAGCGAAAGCCGTCGACGCCGGCCGCCTCGGCATAGTGGCGAAGGACATCCATCGCGAGGCGGAGCACCGGCGGCCGGTCCAGCGCCAGCGTGTTGCCGCAGCCGGTGTCGTCGACGTACCGTGACCGATCCGCCGGCAGGGTCCGGTAGTAGGTCGCGTTGTCGAGGCCGCGCAGCGAGAACGTCGGCCCGAACGCGTCGCCTTCGCCGGTGTGATTGAGCACGATGTCGAGGATGAGCTCGATGCCCGCGGCGTGCAGCGCCGCTACGCACCGGGCGAGCTCGCCGATGCCGCCCGGCGCGAGCCGCAGATCCGGAACGAACAGCGCGGCGGGGTTGTAGCCCCAGTAGTTGGTGAGGCCCTGCCGCGCAAGGTGGCGCTCGTCGATCGCCATCGCGATCGGCATCAGCTCGACCGTGGTGACGCCGAGGCGCGCGAGGTGCGTCAGCGCGGCGGGGTGGGCGAGCCCGGCGCAGGTGCCGCGCAGGGCCTCCGGCACGCCGGCATGCGCCCGGGTGAAGCCACGCACGTGGAGCTCGTAGAGGATCGTCTCGCTCCACGGCACGCGCGGGCGCTTCGCAGCCGCCGGCGCGCTGGCCACGGTCACGATCGCCTTGGGGACGTGCGCCGCGCTGTCGGTACCGTCGCGCGTCGCGCCATCGGCGCCTGCGCCTGCCAGCGCCGGGTGGTATGCGAACCGGCGGTCGAGCGCTCGCGCGTACGGATCGACGAGGAGCTTCGCCGCATTGAAGCGGTGGCCGTTGCGGACATCGTATGCGCCGTGCGCGCGTAGCCCGTAGCGATCGCCGGCCGCGATCCCTGCGACGAAGCCGTGGAAGACGTCGCCTGTCCGTTCGGGCAGGACGATGCGCTCCTGCTCCGTGGCGCCGGCCCCGTCGAAGAGACACAGCTCGATCGTCGAAGCGTGCGCCGAGAAGACCGCGACATTGGCGCCGCCCGGCCCGAGCGTGACGCCGAGCGGCTCGGGGCTGCCGGGGCCGATGCGCCGCATGCGTCAGGCGGCGAGGTGCGCGGCCAGGTCGCGGAAGAGTTTCGCGTACCGCTGCGCGGGGCGGGCCCAGCCGACGTCGGTCGACATCGCTCGCGCCTGCAGGCGGCGCCACTGCGCGCCGTCACGCCACAGCGCCATGGCACGATCGACCGCGAACTCGAGATGGGCGCGCGTCACCGGTGCGAACTGGATGCCGGTGCCGCACCGCGCGGCCAGGGCCATCTCGTTGGCGTCGATCACGGTGTCGGCAAGTCCGCCCACCCGCGCGACGATCGGAATGGCGCCGTAACGCAGCGCACCGAGCTGCGTGAGGCCGCACGGCTCGAAGCGCGATGGAACGAGCAGCGCATCGGCGCCTCCCTGGACGAGGTGCGCGAGCGCCTCGTCGTATCCGATCACCGCACCGACGCGTCCTGGATGGCGCGCCGTGGCGGCGGTGAAGGCCTGCTCGAGCGATTTCTCGCCGGAGCCGACCAGCGCCAGCTGCGCGCCGCCGGCCGTCAGCGCTGGCAGCGCCTCGTGCAGGATGTCGACGCCCTTCTGCAGCGTCAACCGGCTCACCACGCCCACCACGAAGGTCGCCGGCTCGGGATCGAGGCCGAAGCGCACCTGCAGCGCCTTCTTGTTCGCCGCGCGCCGCGCGACGTGCTTCGCGTCGTAGCGTGCGGCGAGATGAGCGTCGGTCGCAGGATCCCACACCGAGTCGTCGATGCCGTTCAGGATGCCCGTCAACGCGCCCGCGCGCTGCCGGAGGAGCCCGTCGAGGCCCATCCCGCCTTCGGGCGTCCGGATCTCCGCGGCATAGGTCGGCGACACCGTGGTGATGCGGTCGGCGAGCGCGAGGCCGGCCTTGAGGTAGCCGATCGTCCCGTGGAACTCCACGCCGTCGATCGCGTACGCGTGCGGCGGCAGGCCGAGCGTCGCCAGCAGCTCGCGCGGAAACCGCCCCTGGAACGACAGGTTGTGCACCGTCATCACCGTGCCCGGGCGCGGCGTGCCGCCGTAATGGAGCAGGGCGGGGGCGAGGCCTGCCTGCCAGTCGTGCGCGTGCACGATGTCCGGTGCCGGCCCCGCGACGCCGCCGCGCGCGATCGCGGCTGCGCATTCGGCGAGTGCCGCGAAGCGCAGGGCGTTGTCGGGCCAATCCTTGCCGTCGGGACCGAGGTAGGGATTGCCGGGCCGGGCGTAGAGATGCGGCGCGTCGAGCACGAAGAGGTCGAGCCCCGCCGTGTGCGAGGCGAGCAGCTGTGCCGGTCCGCCGTGCAGCCGGGGAAACGCGTGCACCGCCTTCGGCTCGCGCAGCGCGTCGATCACCGCCGGATAGCCGGGGACGAGCGTGCGTACGGCGATGCCGACGTGCCGGAGCGCCGCCGGCAGCGCCGCGACGACGTCCGCCAAGCCGCCCGTCTTGACGAGCGGGAAGACCTCCGACGCGACCGAGAGGACGTGCAGCCTCTTCATGCGGGGAGGCGGTCGATCATCGGCTGCGTGATCAGGCAGATGCCGAGGGCCGTGCGGCGAAAGCGCGCCGCGTCCTGCTCGGGATCCTCGCCCACGACGAGGCCCGCGGGAATCCTGACGTTGGCGTCTACGATCACGTTGGAAAGGCGCGCGTGCTGACCGATCTCGACGTAGGGCAGGATCACGGCATTCTCCACGCGCCCGTACGAATGCAGGTGGACGCCGGTGAAGAGCAACGAGTGGTGGAGCGCCGAGCCCGAGACGATGCAGCCGCCGGAGATGAGCGACGACGTGCCGATGCCGCGCCGGCCCTCGACGTCGTGCACGAACTTCGCCGGCGGCGTGATCTCCGCGTAGGTCCAGATCGGCCAGTCGCGGTCGTAGAGGTCGAGCGCCGGAACCACGTCGGTCAGGTCGATGTTGGCCTGCCAGTATGCGTCGAGCGTCCCGACGTCGCGCCAATAGACTTCGGCTTCGTCGCGCGAGCGCACGCACGAGCGCACAAAGCGATGCGCGACGGCCTTGCCGTGCTCGACGAGATACGGAATGATGTCGCGGCCGAAGTCGCGGGTCGAATGCGGATCCGCGGCGTCGCGCCTCAGTTGCTCGTTGAGGAACTCGCGCCGGAACACGTAGATCCCCATGCTGGCGAGCGCCCAGCCGGAACGGTCCGGCATCTCGGGCGGATCCGCGGGCTTTTCGACGAAGTCGACGATGCGGTCCTTGTCGTCGACGTGCATGATGCCGAAGGCCGTCGCCTCCGCGACCGGCACTTCGATGCAGGCGACGGTGACGTCGGCGCCGTCGTTGACGTGCTGCACCAGCATGCGCTCGTAGTCCATCTTGTACACGTGATCGCCGGCCAGGATGACGAGGTAGTCGGGCGCGTAGCCGTCGATGATGTCGATGTTCTGGAAGACGGCGTCGGCCGTGCCGGCGTACCACTTGTCTTCCGCGACGCGCTGGCTCGCCGGCAGGATGTCGAAGCTCTCGTTCCTCACCGGCTGCAGGAAGTTCCAGCCGCGCTGCAGGTGCCGGATCAGGCTGTGCGCCTTGTATTGCGTGGCAACCGCGATGCGCCGGATGCCCGAGTTCAACGCGTTCGAAAGCGCGAAATCGACGATGCGCGACTTGCCGCCGAAGTAGACGGCCGGTTTCGCGCGGCGTTCCGTGAGCTCCATCAGCCGGCTGCCGCGTCCCCCGGCAAGCACATAGGCCATCGCCGACCGGGCGAGCGGGGTCGAATACGTCACCTTGTCCATGGCGTCCTCTTCATCTGCGTCCGGCGTCCCATGCGCCCTCCATGGCGTGCCCCGCCGCACGAACGGGCTCGTGTCGGGCGCGCGCATTCGCGCGGCGACGCGGGCGTCGCCCCTTGCCTTTGGCCGCCGCGCTCATGCGCTATCGTGATCGTGGACCAGCCATAGGGTGGCGAGCGGCGGCAGCACAACGGCGGCCGAGCACGGAAGGCCGTGCAGTGCCTCCGGTCGCGCGATGACGGCGCCAGCGTTGCCGCGCTCCGATCCGCCGTACAGAGCGGCGTCGGTGTTCAGGATTTCGCGCCAGCGCCCGGGCAGCGGCAGGCCGATTCGATAGGATTCGCGCGGCACCGGGGTGAAATTGGCGACGACGGCCACCGGCGGCGTATCGTCGCCGCCGAATCGGAGCCAGGCGAAGACGGAGCTCGCGGTGTCGTCGACGACGATCCAGCGGAAGCCTTCCGGCGCGCAGTCCTGCTCGTGCAGCGCACGGTGCGCCCGATACGCCCGGTTGCAGTCGTGGACGAGCCGTTGCACGCCGCGATGCCAGCCGATGTCGAGCAACGACCACGGGAGCCCCGTCGCGAAGTCCCACTCGGGTCCCTGCGCGAACTCCTGGCCCATGAACAGCAGCTTCTTGCCCGGGTGCGCCCACATCGCCGCGTAGTAGGCGCGCAGCGTCGCGAACTGCTGCCACGCGTCGCCCGGTACGCGCGCGAGCAGCGAGCCCTTCCCGTGCACGACCTCGTCGTGCGACAGCGGCAGGATGAAGTTCTCCGAGAACGCGTACACGAGACCGAACGTCATCTTGTCGTGATGCCAGCGCCGGTGGACCGGCTCCTGGCGCAGATACTCGAGCGTGTCGTGCATCCACCCCATGTTCCACTTGAAACCGAATCCGAGCCCGCCCGCGTAGGTCGGCTGCGATACCGCCGGCCACGCCGTCGATTCCTCGGCGACCATGATCGCGCCCGGATGGCGGGCATAGATGGTTTCGTTCAGCTTGCGCACGAAGGCGACGGCCTCGAGGTTCTCGTTGCCGCCGAGGCGGTTCGGCAGCCACTCGCCTTCCTTGCGCGAATAGTCGAGGTAGAGCATCGAGGCGACCGCGTCGACGCGCAGGCCGTCGACATGGTAGCGGTCGAACCAGAACAGCGCATTCGCGATCAGGAAGTTCGCGACTTCCTTTCGGCCGAAATTGAAGATCGCGGTGTTCCAGTCGGGATGGAACCCCTGCCGCGGGTCGGCGTGCTCGTAGAGCGCGGTGCCGTCGAAGTACGCGAGTCCGTGCGTGTCAACCGGAAAATGCGCGGGCACCCAATCGAGGATCACGCCCAGCCCGGCGTCGTGGCAGCGATCGACGAAGCGCGCGAACGCCGCGGGTTCGCCGAAGCGGGAGGTCGGCGCGAACAGTCCGATCGGCTGGTAGCCCCAGGATTCGTCGAGCGGGTGCTCGTTGACCGGCATCAGCTCGATGTGGGTGAAGCCCATCTCGCCGGCGTATGGTACGAGGGTGTCGGCGAGCTCGTCGTAGCCGAGCCAGCGATTCCGCTCGCCGCGGCGCCACGATCCCAGGTGGACCTCGTAGATGGACATCGGCGTGCGGCGCGGATCGCGGTTCGCGCGCGCCGCCATCCAATCGGCGTCGGTCCAGGAAAATCGCGTGGTGTCGCGGACGATCGACGCGGTGGAAGGCCGGAGCTCGGCACCGAACCCGACCGGATCCGCCTTGAGCGGCAACAGCGTCCCGTCGGCGCCGACGACCTCGTACTTGTAGAGTGTGCCTTCGGCGAGCTCCGGGACGAAGATCTCCCACACGCCCGTTCCAAGCCGCTTGCGCATCGCGTGCCGACGGCCGTCCCACGCGTTGAAGTCGCCGATGGCGGACACGCGGCGCGCATTCGGCGCCCAGACCGCGAAATGCACGCCGGTCACGCCTTCGTGCTCGATCGCATGCGCGCCGAGGCGGTCGTACAGATTGACGTGCGTGCCTTCGCCGATGAGCCAGTCGTCGAGCGGGCCGAGCACCGGCCCGTACGCGTAGGCATCGTCGACCGTCCACGCCGCATCGCGATTCGCCGCGCGCAGCCGGTACGCGGCGCGTCGCGGGACCACCCCTTCGAAGAATCCCGCGGCGTGCCGCTGCGCGAGCGGCGCGATGAGCGCGCCATCGCGCGTCACCGCGTCGACGGTTTCGGCGCCGGGGACGAACGCGCGGACGACCGGCGTCCCGTCGACATCGTGCAGGCCGAGGACGGCGAACGGATCGGCGTGGCGGCCTTCGACGATCGCTTCGATCGTGCCGGCGGGCAGGGCTCCAGACATCGGCGTGGCCTCAGGTCCGGCCAGGTTCGGTGCACCAGATGTCCTGCGCATACTCCAGTATGGCCCGGTCCGCCGAGAACCACCCCATCCGCGCCGTATTGAGAACCGCCTTCCGCCACCATGCGCCGCGGTCCTGCCAGAGCGTCCCGATCGTGCGCTGCGTCGTCCGGTAGGCCTCGAAATCCGCGGCGACCATGAAGTAGTCGTGGTGTCGCAGCCCGTTGACGAGGCCGTGGTAGCGATTCCGGTCGTCCGGAGAGAACACCCCTCCTGCGACCGCGTCGAGCACGTCCCTGAGCACGCGCGACGCCGCGATCATCTCGATCGCATCGATTCCGGCGCGACGCCGCTCGGCGACTTCGTCGGCGGTGAGGCCGAAGATCATGATGTTCTCGGGCCCCACGCGTTCGCGAATCTCGATGTTGGCCCCGTCCAGCGTGCCGATGGTGAGCGCGCCGTTCAGCGCGAGCTTCATGTTGCCGGTCCCCGAGGCCTCCATTCCCGCCGTCGAGATCTGCTCGGAAAGATCCGCCGCCGGGATGATCGCCTCGGCGACGCTCACGTTGTAGTTGGGCAGGAAGACGACCTTGAGCCGCCCGCGCACGACGGGATCGCGGTTGACGATGTGCGCGACGTCGCTGGCGAGCTTGATGATGAGCTTGGCCTGATGGTAGCCCGCCGCGGCCTTGCCGGCGAAGATCTTCACGCGCGGGATCCAGGGGAGCGTCGGCTGCGCGCGCATCGCGTTGAACAACGCGATCGTGTCGAGCACGTTCAAGAGCTGCCGCTTGTACTCGTGAATGCGCTTGATGTGGACGTCGAACAGCGCGTCCGGGTCGAGGCCCACGCCCAGCTTCTCGGCAACGAGCCGCGCGAGCGCGATCTTGTTCCTGCGGCGCACCGCCTCGAAGCGCTCGCGGAACGCCGCATCGTCGGCAAACGGCTCGAGCGCTTCGAGCCGGCCGGCGTCGTCCAGGACCTGCGGCCCGACGGCGTCGACGATGAGCTCGGTGAGGCCCGGGTTGGCCTGGTAGAGCCAGCGGCGGAAGCTGATGCCGTTGGTCTTGTTGACGATGCGCTCCGGGTAGAGCGAGTTGAAGTCGCGGAACACCGTCTGCCGCATGAGGCTCGTGTGCAACGCCGAAACGCCGTTCACGCGGCGCGATCCGAGAAACGCCAGATGGCCCATCCGGACCTCGCGGCTGTGGTCTTCCGCGATCAGCGAGATCGACGACAGGAAGGCGTCGTCGGTCCGCCCGGCGGCGCGCTGGCGGTCGAGATGCAGCGCATTGACGAGGTAGATGATCTGCACGTGCCGCGGCAGCAGGTTCTCCATCAGCGACACGGGCCAGGTCTCCAGCGCTTCCGGCAGCAGCGTGTGGTTCGTGTAGTTGAACACGGACGTCGTGATGTCCCACGCGAGCTCCCACGGCGTGTCGTGCACGTCGATCAGGAGCCGCATCAACTCCGGGATCGCGATCGCCGGGTGCGTGTCGTTGAGCTGGATCGCGACGTTATCGGCGAGCGACGAGAGATCGCCGTGCTGAGCCTTGTGCCGGCGCAGGAGGTCCTGCAGCGACGCGGAGGCGAAGAAGTACTCCTGCCGCAGCCGCAGCTCGTGCCCGGCGGCCGTTTCGTCGCTCGGATAGAGCACTCGCGAGATGGCTTCGAGTCGCACGCGGTCGGCCAGGGCGCCGACGTGGTCACCGCGGTTGAAGTCCTCGAGGCGCAGCGGGTCGCTCGCCCGCGCCGACCAAAGCCGCAGCGTGTTGACGTGCCGTCCGCGCCAGCCGGCAAGCGGCGTGTCGAAGGCCACCGCGTTGACGCTCTCCGCCGGTTCCCAGACGTAACGCGTCTCTCCGTCCGCAGTCTCGCGGCTGTCGACGCTGCCGCCGAAGCCGACCGTGTAGGTGACTTCGGGCCGCTCGAATTCCCACGGGTTGCCCGAAGACAGCCAGTCTTCCGGAAGCTCGACCTGCCAGCCGTCCTTCAAGGCCTGCCGGAAGATTCCGTGGTCGTAGCGGATCCCGTAGCCATGGGCCGGGATGCCGAGCGTGGCCATGCTTTCCATGAAGCACGCGGCGAGTCGCCCGAGACCACCGTTGCCGAGCGCGGCGTCGGGCTCCAGCTTGCGCAGCCGGTCGAGATCGACGCCGAGGCCCCGCAACGCCTCGCGCGCGGTGGCGGTCATCTCGAGGTTGCCGAGCGCGTCGAACAGCAGGCGCCCGATCAGGAATTCAAGCGAGAAGTAGTAGACGCGCTTGCGGCCGTCCCGGTAGGTCCGGCGCGTCGCGTCGACCCAGCGATCGACGATGCGGTCACGGACCGCGAGCGCCGTGGCCATGAGCCAGTCGTGATCCTGCGCGTGTTCCGGATCCTTGCCGACCATGTACGTCAGCTTGTCGAGGACCGAAATCCGGAATGCCTCGGCGGTGGCGTCCGTGGCCACGCCGTCGGCGTCTGGCGCGACGTGCGCGTCGCCCGGTGGCACCGGCGGGGTGCCGTCGCGGGGCTCTGAGCTCATCTGCAAAGTCTACCTCGGGTGCGCTCGTTTCCGATGGATCCGCGAGGAATCCATGCACGAAACATGCCGAAAATGGCACGCGGCCGGATCCCGCGCGCGTCGACCGGTGCCCGGAATGCCTTGAAGCCGGGCTGGCCGGCGCTATGGCATAGTCGGTCATCCGTGCGGGGCCGGGGATTGCCCGGACCCTGCGGTGTAGATTCGAGACCCCGATGGATGACAAGCGCTTTCGGCTCGGAATCGATCTTGGCGGCACCAAGATCGAAATCGTCGCGCTCGATTCCCGTGGCGGCGAGCTCCTGCGGCGGCGGATTCCGACGCCGCAGGGCGACTACCGCGCCACGCTCGCCGCGGTCGTGAACCTCGTGCGCGCCGCGGAGCGCGAGCTCTCGGCCGAGGGAAGCGTGGGCATCGGCACGCCCGGCTCGATGTCGCGCGCCACCGGCCTGTTGCGGGGCTGCAATTCGGTTTGCCTCAACGGCCGGCCGCTTCGGGGCGATCTCGAGGCCCTGCTCCATCGCGAAATTCGCATCACCAACGACGCGAACTGCTTCGCGCTGTCCGAGGCGAGCGATGGCGCGGCGGCGGGCGCCGACGTGGTCTTCGGCGCGATCCTTGGAACCGGCGTCGGCGCCGGCATCGTCGTCCGTGGCCGCGTGCTGGACGGTCCGAACGCCATCGCCGGCGAATGGGGCCACAACCCGCTGCCGTGGCCCAGGGATGATGAGCGGCCGGGCCCCACCTGCTTCTGCGGGAAGTCGGGATGCATCGAGACCTTCGTCTCGGGGCCCGGCCTCGAGGGCGATTTTCTGCGCGTGGAAGGCGAGCGGGCGAAGGCGCCCGACATCGTCGCCCGTGCCGCAAACGGTGACGCGGCCTGCGTCCGCGCGCTCGAGCGCTACGAGGAGCGGCTCGCGCGTGCGCTCGCCCACGTGATCAACCTCCTCGATCCCGACGTGATCGTCCTGGGTGGGGGCATGTCGAATATCGAGCGGCTGTACGCGAACGTTCCGCAGCGGTGGAATGCATGGGTGTTCTCGGATCGCGTCGACACGCGCCTGCTGCGCAACGTTCATGGCGATTCCAGCGGCGTGCGCGGCGCGGCGTGGCTTTGGGGTGCGGGCTGAAGCCCTGCGGCGTTCGAACGTCGCGCGCGACATCCGGGACGAAAGGGAGTCCGAAACGCCCGCCGACGGCTTTTTGCAATGCAGCTTGATCAGCGTCAATTCGGCGGGTTGCACGAGGCGCAGGGCGGAGCAATATTGATAATGCAGAGGGTCCCGAGGGCTCGGGACCCAGAACCAGGCGGTTGCAGTTGGAAGGAGCAAACCATGACAAAGCTCGTAACGTATGATCCGTTCCGCGACGTCGATGCGGGGATGGATGAAATGTTCCGCGGCTTCTTCAGGCCGGTGCGCTGGGAAGGCGCGCGTACCCCGGTCACCATCAAGATGGACGTGACCGAGACCGAGGACGGTTACACCGTGCACGCCGAAATGCCCGGGATGAAGAAGGAGAACATCAACATCGAGATCGAGGGCAACCAAGTCACGATCACGGGTGAAGTGAAGCGTGAATGGGAAAAGAAGGAAGGCGACACGGTGCTTCGCAGCGAGCGTTACTATGGCAACGTGTTCCGCAGCTTCACGCTGCCACGCGAGCTCGACGAGGCGAAATGCGAAGCGAAGTATGACGGCGGCGTGCTCGAGATGAAGCTCGTCGCGAGGGCCGGCGTCGAAGGGAAGAAGCTGGCGGTCAAGTGAGTGCTGCGCCGGGGAGGGGCGCTTGCCCTTCCCCGGCGTTGAATGCATGCTGAAGGGCCTCTACGGAGGCTCTTTTTTCGTTCGTCACCGCGGCCCCGGGGGAGGAGGCGATGCACACGGTCACGCTGGTCGATGCGCTGAAGCGCGCACTGAAGGGCAGGGGGATCACCTACGCGAACGTGGCCGCCGGTCTTGGACTGAGCGAGGCGAGCGTCAAGCGCATGTTCTCGCGCCGCGATTTCACGCTGCAGCGGATGGAGGACGTCTGCCACGTTGCGGGCATCGACTTCGGCGAGATCGTGCGCGACGTCAGCGCCGAGGAGGCGGGCATGACGCATCTCACCGTCGAGCAGGAGGAGGAGATCGTCTCCGACCCGAAGCTCATGCTGATCGCGCTGTGTGCCGTCGGCAACTGGACCCTTCAACAGATCGTCGACACCTACGAGATCTCGCGCGCGGAGTGCATTCGCTACCTGACGCGGCTCGACCGGCGGCGGATCATCGAGCTGCAGAGAGGCAACCGGATCCGCCCGCTGATCAGCCGCACGTTCTCGTGGCTGCCCGACGGACCGATCCAGCGCCACTTCCGCTCGCGCGTCGAGTCGGAATTCCTGTCGAGCAAGTTCGACCATCCGGGCGAGCTCTTCCTGTTCGTCAACGGCATGCTGTCGCGCAAGGGAACCGCGGAGTTCATCGCGCGGATGCGGCGCGTGGCGGCCGATTTTGCGGATCTGCACGCGGCCGACCGCTCGCTCCCGCTGCCGGAACGGCACGGGACGAGCGTGCTCCTCGCCGTTCGTCCCTGGGAGCCGCGGGCATTCCGGGCGCTTCGGCGCGAGGGTCGCGACCCGGTCCCCGCGGGGCGTCTGCTCGATCCGATGGCGGGCGGCGACGCGCGTCCGGTAGCGCGGAGCGCCACCCGCGGTAGCGTCCGGTGACACTTTCGCCGCCGGGCTTTACGCACGGTGGCGGGAAGGCCGATCGTCAGAGGGCGGGCATGTGCCCGCATCCGACGTGAGGAAGACACCATGTCCAGCAACTCGACGCGACTCGCGGTGGCGGTTGCCGTTCCGACGATCGTCCTGACGGGCTGCTATATCGTTCCCATGGCTCCCGATGGCTCTCCGATGTACCCGTATCCGTACGCCTACGTTCCTCCCGCGCAGGCCAACTCCTATCCACCGCCGGTCGTTCTCGGGGGTCCCGCGCCCGCCGTGCTCCAGGCCCGGCTGTATCCCGCGAACGAGCTCGCGTCGCAATCCGGGATGGTCGCAGGGACGGTGACCAACATGATGAACGGCAAGGGCCGGTTCCAGATGGACTACAAGGGCGAGCTCCTGACCGGCGAGGCGACGCGTGTCTCCGGCGACGAGCGGCGCGGCATTGCAAGCGCGTACGGGTCGCGCGGGACGTACATGAGCTGCGAGTACAGGATGACGTCGCCGTACCAGGGTGCGGGCACGTGCACGATGTCGACGGGTGCGCAGTACCAGGTGCACCTGGGCGGTTGACACGCATCTTGAACAACGGCCACGTAAGTGCGAAAGTAATGCGCGGCTGACGTCGGCCGTGCAGCGTGGAGGACGCGCGCCGGAGCCTCGCAGGCTCCCGATCCGGGTTTCCGATGAAGTGGCCCAAGTTCACCCCGCAGCGCATGGTCATGCTGTATTACGCGTGCTTTGCGTTCGCGTGGGTCCTCCTCGCCGCGTCCCTCGTCACGGCGGCGCCCGAGCTCGCCCCAGGCGTGCCGCGGCCAGGGCGCGCCAACGGCCATCCGGTCGGATTGCTGTTGGCGCTCGCCGTGCACGCCGCCGTGATCGCCTGGCTCGCGTGGCAGGCACAGCGGTGGTTCTTCGCGCACGGCCCGCTCGCGGTCGCGCTTGCCGGCCTGCCGCTCTTCGTGCTCGTCGCGGAGCTCTGGTTCGTCGCCGCGTTCTTCTATCTGATCGCCGTGCTGCACGTGTGTCTCGCGTGCCGCCACGAGTCGATCGGCAAGCTGCAGGCGACGCACACGCACTCGACCGGGAACGGGCACGCCTGATCGGCCGGATGCTCCGGCGCGCCCGCGATCGTTCGCGCTACATGCCCGGGTAGTTCGGCCCCCCGCCGCCTTCGGGCGTCACCCAGTGTATGTTCTGCTTCGGGTCCTTGATGTCGCAGGTCTTGCAGTGCACGCAGTTGGCGGCGTTTATCTGCAGCCGCCTGCCTGACCCGTCCGCGGCATCGACGAACTCGTAGACGCCCGCCGGGCAGTAGCGCTGCTCGGGTCCGTCGTAGAGCGCGAGGTTGACGGTGACGGGGATCGCCGGGTTGCGCAAGCGCAGGTGCACCGGCTGGTCTTCCTCGTGGCTGGTGTTCGACACGAACACCGACGAGAGCTTGTCGAAGGTCAGCACGCCGTCGTACTTCGGATAGTCGATCTTCGGCATCGCGACCGCGGGCTTCAGCGACTCGTGGTCCGGCTTGTCGTGGCGCAGCGTCCACGGCACCAGCGCACCGAGGCCGAGGTCGTTGAGCCACATGTGGATGCCGCCGTGGATCGTGCCGGCCCACATGCCCCACGACAGGGCCGGCTTGACGTTGCGCACCTTGTAGAGATCCTCGTACACCCACGACTTGCGGAACGCGTCGGGATAGGACGCGAGCTCGTCGTGGTGCCGTCCTGCGTCAAGCGCGGCGAACGCGGCCTCGGCGCCGAGCATCCCGGTCTTCATCGCGTTGTGCGAGCCCTTGATGCGCGGCAGGTTGACGAAGCCCGCGGCGCAGCCGATCAGCGCGCCGCCGGGAAACGCGAGCTTCGGCACCGACTGCAGTCCGCCTTCGTTGATCGCGCGCGCGCCGTAGGCGAGTCGCTTGCCGCCCTCGAACGTGCCGCGGATCGCCGGATGCGTCTTGAAGCGCTGGAACTCGTCGTACGGCGACAGATGCGGGTTCTCGTAGTTGAGGTGGACGACGAAGCCCACCGACACAAGGTGCTCGCCGAAGTGGTAGAGGAATGATCCGCCGCCGGTCTTCGGATCGAGCGGCCAGCCCTGGCTGTGCAGCACGAGGCCCTTCCGATGCTTGTCCGGTGCCACCTGCCACAGTTCCTTGATGCCGATGCCGTACTTCTGCGGATCGACGCCGTCGCGCAGATTGAACTTCTGCATGAGCTCCTGCGACAGCGAACCGCGGCAGCCCTCGGCAAACAGCGTGTACTTCGCGACGAGCTCCATGCCGAGCGCGTATTCGCCCTTGTGGGTTCCGTCGCGGGCAACACCCATGTCGCCCGTGGCGACGCCGCGCACCGCGCCGTTGTCGTCGTAGAGCACCTCCGCGGCCGCGAATCCCGGATAGATCTCGACGCCCAGCGCTTCGGCCTGCTGCGCCAGCCAGCGGCAGACGTTGCCGAGGCTCGCAATCTGCATGCCGTGATTGTCCATGAGGCGCGGCAGTGCCCAGGCGGGAATCCGGTACGCCTTCTCCGGCGTCAGGATCAGGAAACGGTCCTCGGTCACGGGCGTGTCGAGCGGCGCGCCCTGCGCCTTCCAATCGGGCAGGAGCTCGTTCAGCGCGCGCGGATCGATGATCGCCCCGGAGACGATGTGCGCGCCGACTTCCGAGCCTTTCTCGATGAGGCAGACCGAGACTTCCTTGCCCGCCGTTGCCGCCAGTTGCTTCAGGCGGATCGCCGCGGCAAGTCCCGAGGGTCCGCCACCGACGATCACGACGTCGAACTCCATGGCTTCGTGTTGCACGATGGGGGTCCCTGTATTGGACGGGCTCTTGCGGATCGCGTGAGAGGGTGGAATTGTATAATGCGACGCGATGACGCAGAAGCCGAGAATTCTCGTCCACACGTCGCATCAGCTTATACGCTGGGGCGACATGGACATGCTCGGCCACGTCAACAACACCGTCTACTTCCGTTACCTGGAACAGGCGCGGATCGAGTGGATCTACAGCTTGTACCCCGCCGGCGAGGCCTACGTGGGAACGGGACCGGTGATCGTCAACGCGAGCTGCACGTTCCTGCTGCCGCTCGTCTACCCGGGCGAGGTCGAGGTGCGGATGTACGTCGGCGAGGGCGGGCGCACGAGCATCGCCACCTACTACGACATCGTGATGAACGGAAGAAAGTACGCCGACGGCACCGCGAAGATGGTCTGGATCGACCTCGCGAGCGGCCGCAGCGTGCCGCTGCCCGAGTACGTCAACGCGCTGTTGCGTGCGTCGGAATCGGCGGGAGCTGTTGCCGGCGTCCGCGCGTGAACGACGCCCGGGAACGGCGCGACAGACAGGATCAGGACCCGAAGATGACGACGAGCGCATTGCTCTGGCAGCCATCCCCCGAGCGCATCGCACGCGCGAACATCACCGCGTTCGCCCGCCGCTACGCTGCGACCGTCGGCGCGCCGTCGCCCGACTACGCGACGCTGTGGCGCTGGTCGAACGACGAGCGCGAGGCGTTCTGGCGCGCGGTCTGGGATTACGCGGGAGTCGTGGGCTCGCGCGGCGAGCGCACGCTCGTCGACCCCATGATGATGCCCGGCGCGAAATGGTTTCCCGATGCGCGCCTCAATTTCGCGGAGAACCTGCTCACGCGCCGCGCGCACGACGATGCCGGGGACGCGCTGGTGTTCCGCGGCGAGGACAAGCTTGCGCGGCGCGTCTCCCACGCGGAGCTGGTCGCGGCGTCGTCGCGGGTCGCTACTGCGCTGCAGGCGCAGGGCGTGAGGGCAGGCGACCGCGTCGCCGCGTACCTGCCCAACATGCCGGAGGCGATCATCGCGATGCTCGGTGCGACGAGCCGGGGCGCGATCTGGTCGTCGTGTTCCCCGGATTTCGGCGTGCAGGGTGTGCTCGACCGCTTCGGCCAGATCGAGCCGCGCATTCTCTTCACCACCGATGGCTACTGGTACAACGGCAAGGCCCTGCCGATCGGGGACAAGGTCGCCGAGATCGCCACCAAACTGCCGTCGGTCGAGCGCGTCGTCGTCGTCCCGTATCTCGAATCGACGGGGCTGGGCGCGCAGAAGCTCGCGTCGATCCGCAATGCCGTCCGCTGGGACGATTTTCTGTCCGGGCACGATGCCGCACCGATCGATTACGTGCGCTTGCCGTTCGACCACCCGCTCTACATCCTCTATTCGTCGGGGACGACCGGCGTTCCGAAGTGCATCGTCCACGGTGCGGGCGGCACGCTGCTGCAGCACCTCAAGGAGCACGTGCTGCACGGCGACATCAAGACCGGCGACCGCCTGTTCTATTTCACGACGTGCGGCTGGATGATGTGGAACTGGCTCGCATCGGGCCTTGCCGCGGGTGCGACGCTGCTGCTCTACGACGGCTCGCCGTTCATCGATCGCGGCAAGGTGCTCTGGGACTTCGCCGAGGCCGAGCGGACCACCCACTTTGGCACGTCGGCGAAGTACATCGACCACGCCAAGAAGATCGGCGTCGTTCCGTGCAAGGACTACGGTCTCTCGCACCTGCGGACGCTGTTCTCGACGGGAAGCCCCCTCGCGCCCGAGAGCTTCGACTACGTCTACCAGTGCGTGAAGGAGGACCTCTGCCTTTCGTCGATCTCCGGCGGCACCGACATCGTCTCGTGCTTCGCGCCCGGCTGCCCGACGCTGCCGGTCTGGCGCGGCGAAGTGCAATGCCGCGGCCTCGGCATGCAAGTCGACGTCTACGACGAGGGGGGGAGGCCGGTTCGCGGCGAGAAGGGCGAGCTCGTCTGCACGGCGCCGTTCCCGTCGATGCCGGTCGGCTTCTGGGACGACCCCGGCGACACGAAGTACCGCGCCGCGTACTTCGAGCGCTTCCCGGGCGTCTGGTGCCACGGCGACTACGTCGAGCTGACCGTGCACGACGGGCTCGTCTTCTACGGCCGCTCGGACGCGACCCTCAATCCCGGCGGCGTGCGCATCGGCACCGCGGAGATCTATCGGCAGGTCGAGCAGCTGCCGGAGGTGATGGAGAGCCTGGTGATCGGCCAGGACTGGCCGCCCGGGGAAGTGGGCGACGTGCGCGTGATCCTGTTCGTGCGTCTCCAGGACGGCCTCGTGCTGGATCAGGCGCTCACCGAAAGGATCCGGCAGCACATCCGCACCAACACGACGCCGCGGCACGTGCCGGCCAAGGTCGTGCAGGTGACCGACATCCCGCGGACCAAAAGCAACAAGATCGTGGAGCTCGCCGTTCGCAACGTCGTGCACGGCCTGCCCGTGAAGAACCTCGACGCGCTGGCCAATCCCGAGTCACTCGAGCAGTTTCGCGACCGCGAGGATCTGAAGGCGTGAGCGCCCCGCCGTCGTTGTCGTCTGCGTGGGGCCGTCCATGCTGATCGACGCGCGTCGCTCGCAGCTCCTCGTCATCGACCTCCAGGAAAGACTGCTGCCCGCGATTCACGACTCCGAGCGGGTCGTCGCGAACGTGCTCTGGATGGTACGAGTCGCGCAGAAGATCGGCGTCCCCGTCGCGGCGGTCGAGCAGTATGCGAAGGGCCTCGGCCGCATCGTCCCGGCGATCCGCGACCTCCTGCCCGAGGGCTCGATCGCGCCGAAGAACCACTTCTCCTGCGTCGCCGCCCAGTGCCTTGCCGCGCTGCCGGGCTCGGACCGCACGCAGATCGTGCTGATCGGCACCGAGACCCATGTCTGCCTGTTGCAGACGGCGCTCGAGCTGCTCGAGGAGGGCAAGGAGGTCTTCGTCGTCGCCGATGCGGTCGGCTCGCGGCGCGACGCGGATCGCGACCTTGCGCTGGCGCGGATGCGGCAGGAGGGCGCGCGGATCGTGTCGCGCGAGATGGTCGTGTTCGAGTGGCTGGGCGAGGCGGCCACGCCGCTGTTCCGCGAGATCAACAGGGAATTCCTGCGCGGATGAACGTCATCGCCGTCCTCGCCGCGCTGGCCCTCGAGCAATGGCGTGCGTTCCAGTGGCGCGCGGACTTCGAGCGCGTGTTCGTTCGCTTCGCGCGTGCCGTCGAGCGCCGGCTGAACGGCGGCACGGCGCAGCAGGGGGCGATCGCCGCGGCGATCACGCTCGCGCCGCCGGTGTTGCTGGCGGTCGGCATCTTCTTCGCGCTGGCCGCGTTGCACCCGCTGGCGGGGCTCGCGTGGAACATCGCCGCCCTCTATCTGCTGATGGGCTTTCGCCGGTTCAGCCATGCATTCACCGAGGTCCGCGATGCGCTCAAGGCGGGCAATCTCGGCACCGCGCGGCGCGCGCTCGCCGAGTGGCGCGGTGGCGACGCCGGCGATCTCGCGGGCGGCGACATCGCGAAGCTCGCGATCGAGCGCGGCCTCGTCGATTCCTACCGGCAGGTGTTCGGGACGCTCTTCTGGTTCACGCTGCTGCCGGGGCCCGCGGGCGCCGTGCTCTACCGCGCGGCGGCGCTCCTCGCCGACGAATGGCACGGCGATGCGCGCGGTGCCGACACGACGCCGATCGGACAGGCGCGTGCCGTCTTCGGGGGCCCGGCGCGCGGGCTGCTCTGGCTGCTGGACTGGGTCCCCGTGCGGCTGACCGCATTGTCGTTCGCGGTCGTCGGCGATTTCGAGGATGCCGCGTTTTGCTGGCGCACGCAGGCGGCCGAGTGGGCGGAACAGGACGGCGGCGAGCACGCTGGCATCGTGCTCGCCAGCGGCGCGGGCGCGCTCGGCGTGAAGCTCGGCGGCGCGCTGCCGGTGGTGGGCGATAAGCCCGACCTGCGCCCCGAGCTCGGCCTGGGGGAGGACCCCGACGCCGACCTTCTGCCGAGTGCCGTCGGCCTCGTCTGGCGCGCGCTGGTGCTGTGGCTGCTGCTGATGCTGCTGCTGACGCTCGCGAACTGGGCGCCGTAGCAACATGTCCGCTGCCGCACGGTTCCGTGCGGCCAAGTGTCCTTGACATGCGTTCCTGCGGTGTTGCAGAGTCTGCGACTCAGGGAGGTGGGGACATGAACCATACGACGCATCGCGCAGGTTCAACGTACTTCCGCCGCGGATTGAGCCTGCTCGCGGTGGCCACGGTGACGGCGCTTCCTGTGGGCATCCTCCATGCCCAAGGCACGGCTCCCGCCAAATCGTGCGACCCCGCGCCGGCGAAAGCGGTCTCGGTCCAGGGCACCGTCGAGTCGAAGCGCGCCGCCGATGCGCAATGGCAGCCGGTCAAGCTGAACGACACGTTCTGCCCGGGCGATTCGATTCGCGTCCAGGCCAACAGCCGCGCCGACGTCATGCTGCTCAATCAGTCCGTCATGCGGCTCAACGCCAACTCGACCATCACCGTCGAGGCGCCGAAGGACCAGTCGACCGGCGTGGTGGGCCTGCTGCGCGGCGCCGCGAACATCCTGAGCCGCGGTCCCCGCAGCCTCGACGTGAACACGCCGTTCACCGTCGCGGGCGTCCGCGGCACGGAGTTCTACCTGAGCGTCGACTCCGATGAGACTTTGGTGACGGTGTTCGAAGGCACGGTGCTCGCTCAGAACCCGTCCGGCAGCCTGTCGCTTGACCGACGGCCAGTCGGCCGTGGCACAGGCGGGGAAGGCGCCCGTCCTGCGCACCATCGTGCGGCCGCGCGACGCCGTGCAGTGGGCGCTGTACTACCCGCCGGTCGTCTATTTCCGGCCCGACGAGTTCCCGGCGGGTCCCGGCTGGCAGGGCATGGTCCGCAGCTCCACCGAGTCCTACGCCAAGGGTGACCTCGCCAGGGCGCTCTCGAGCGTCGAGAACGCGCCGGCCGACGTTCGCGATCCGCGGTTCTTCACCTATCGCGCCCATCTGCTGCTCGCGGTCGGGCGCGTTGACGCGGCCCGCGCCGACATCGACCGCGCGCTCCAGCTCGCACCGAACGACGCCAACGCGATGAGCCTCCAGGCGATCATCGCCGTGGTCCAGAACGAAAAGGACAGGGCCTACGACATCGCGCAGAAGGACGTCGCGGCCAATCCGAATTCGGCCAACGCGTACATCGCGCTGTCGTACGCCCAGCAGGCGCGGTTCGACCTGCCGGGTGCCCGGGCCAGCGTCGAGAAGGCCGTCGCGCTCGACCCGCAGAATGCGCTGGCCTTCGCCCGGCTCGCCGAGCTCAACTCGTCGTTCGGCGACCTCGACAAGACCTTCGCCGCGGCGCAGAAGGCCGCCGCGCTCGACCCGAATCTCGCGCGGACGCAGACGGTGCTGGGCTTCGCCTACCTGACGCAGGTCATGACGATGCAGGCCCGGCAGACGTTCGAGAAGGCGATCGCGCTCGATCAGGCCGATCCGCTGCCCAGGCTCGGCCTCGGTCTCTCGAAGATCCGCGACGGCCGGCTCGACGAAGGCGCGCGCGACATCGAGATCGCGGCGAGCCTCGACCCCACCAATGCGCTGGTCCGGAGCTACCTCGGCAAGACCTACTACGAGGAGAAGCTCTACCCGCGCGACGAGCGCGAGTTCAAGGTCGCGAAGGAGCTCGATCCCAAGGATCCGACGCCGTGCTTCTACGACGCGATCCTCAAGCAGACGACCAACCGGCCGGTCGAGGCGCTGCAGGACATGGAATCGGCGATCGCGCTCAACGACAATCGCGCCGTCTATCGCTCCGACCTGCTGCTCGATTCCGACAACGCGTCGCGCAGCGCGAGCCTCGCGCGCATCTACACCGATCTCGGCTTCCAGCAGCTCGCGCTGGTCGAAGGCTACAAGTCGGTCAACGCCGACCCGACCAACTTCTCCGCCCACCGGTTCCTGTCGGACACGTATTCGGTGCTGCCGCGCCACGAGATCGGCGCGGGTGAGCGAGCTGCTGCAGTCGCAGCTGCTGCAGCCGATCAACATGACGCCGATCCAGCCGCGATCGGGCGAGAGCAGTCTGTTCCTGATCAGCGCCGGCGGTCCGGGCACGGCGTCCTTCAACGAATTCAATCCGCTGTTCACCAGCGACGGCTACACCGTGCAGCTCAACGGCATGGTCGGCGAGCACAACACCTACGGCGGCGACGCCATCGTGGCCGGCATCGTGGGCAAGGGCGCGTTCAGCGTCGGCTACTCCGGCTTCAATACCGACGGCTTCCGCGCCAACGACGATCAGAACGACCAGATCTTCGACCGCCTTCGGCCAGTACGACTTCACGCCGCAGACGAGCGTGCAGGCGGAGTACCGGCACCGGAACCTCAAGTACGGGGACACGGCGCTCCGCTTTCTTCGAGGACTTTTACTTTCCCGGACGAGCGAAGCAACATGGAAACCGACACCGGCCGCCTCGGCTTCCGGCACGCGTTCTCGCCCGAGTCGATCGTCCTCGCGTCGGTCGATCTACCAGAACTCCAAGGCGTCGCACAACCGACGACCAGCTCGGCGCGAGCCTCGTCGACGTTCGTCGACCTCAGCGTCGCCCGCAAAATCCGCTGAGCGGCGAAGCTGCAGTACCTCTACCGCTCGCCGCAGCTCAACGTGACGACCGGGGTCGGCTATTTCGACGTCAACGGACATCTCGACACGACGTTCAATCTCTACTTTCCGCCTCCGGACGGTCCCGGTGCCGTCCGATTTCAGGATACGACGAGCACCGACGTCCGGCACTCTCAACCTCTACGCGTACGCGCTACTCGAAGCCCATCGAGAACCTGAATTTCACGGTCGGCGATCAGCGCCGACTACCTCGACGGCGACAACCTGGAGATTCAGGGCAAGGACCAATACAATCCGAAGTTCGGCGTGATCTGGAACCCGTTCCCGACGACGACCATCAGGGCCGCCGCGTTCAAGGTGCTTGAAGCGGACGCTGGTGACCGATCAGACGCTCGAGCCGACGCAGGTCGCCGGGTTCAACCAGTTCTACGACGACGTCAACGGCGCTTCGTCGTGGCGCTACGGGGTCGGGCTCGATCAGAAGTTCGGGCGCGACGTGTTCGCCGGCGCGGAAGTTTCCAAGCGCAAGACGTCGACGTCGCCGTTCGTCGACCTCGACGACCCCGAAAATCTGATCGTGCAGCATCGAGGACATCAAGGAATACCTGGGGCGCGCGCTACGCCTTCTGGACCCCGCATCCCTGGTTTGCGTTCAGCGCGCAATACCTCTACGAGCGGATCGAATCCGACGGATTGACCGATCGTGCCGATTGACCTCAAGACGCAGCGGGCCCCGCTGGGGTGAAGTTCTTCCATCCCGTCGGGGTTCGGCGCCGGCGTCACGGGCACCTACGTCAAGCAGAACGGAGAGTTCGAACGACGGAACGGAAGTCAGCTCGACGTTCTGGGTCCTCGATGCGGCGCTGACCTATCGGCTGCCCAACCGCTACGGATTCATCGCGGTCGGAGGCACCAACCTGACCGACAAGCACTTCAATTTCCTCGACACGGACTTCCGCAACCCGACCGCTGCAGCCGAGCCGCATGGCGTTCGCGGGCATCTCGCTGTCCCTGCCGTGACCGATCCGACGGCCGCGCTGCCGCAGCACGCGCGGCGACGGACGGTGCAATCTGGACGCGCATCGTGACATCGCGGCCCCGATGAAGCCGCTGCTCAACCCTCGCCGCTTCAAGCCATCGCGCCTCGAAGTCGCTGCTGTTCAATCCGACGTCGCTGACGCTGGGCACGATCTGCGTCGTCGTGGCCCTCTACGCGGTCGGCACTCCCATCCTAGACGCGATCGAGCTCAACTGGCTCGATCTGCGCTTCCGCACCCGCGGCCCGATCGCGCCCAACCCGACGGTCGTGCTGGCGGTGATCGACGAGAAGAGCCTCGAGGTCGAGGGCCGCTGGCCCTGGCCGCGCTCGCAAGATCGCCGCGCTCGTCGACGCGCTCTCGCGCGACGGCGCCCGGACGATCGGCGTTCGACATCACGTTCGCGGAGCCCGACGAGAACTCGCGGCTGCGACCTCGTCGACAAGCTCGCGCACAAGGTCGAGTACGCTTCGCGTCGAGGTGCCGGCAGCTCGCCGCAATCCATGCAGGAGAGCCGGATCGACGCCGACAACGATCGCGCGCTGGCGCAGGCACTGCGAGCGCTCGAAGGCGGCGATCGTGCTCGGGTACTTCTTCCACATGAGCGAAGCCGAGGTCGGGCACAAGCTGGACGAGGCAGCGATCGAGCGGCAGCATCGCGGGAATCGCGCCCTCGAAGTACCCGCTGGTCATGTTCACCGAACAGAGCGCCGCCGCGGTGCCGTTCCTCAAGGCCTACGCGCCGCAGGGCAATCTCGACTGTTCACGGCGGCCGCGCCGTCGTCGGGATTCTTCAGCGTGCGCCAGCGATCCCGACGGCGTCGTGCGCTGGATGCCGCTGATGATCCAGGCGGCGAGGACCTGTTCCCGCCGCTGGCGATCCTGCTCGTACTGGCACTACCTCGACAGGCCGCCGCTGGCGGTGCGGGTCGGGCCGCGGCGGCGTCGAGGGCATCGAGCATCGGCGAGCGCTTCGATCCCGACCGACGAGGCGGGCAGATGCTGATCAACTACCGGGGCCGCCGAAGACCTTTCCGCACTACTCGATCAGCGACATCCTCGGCGGCAAGCTGCCCGCCGGCACGTTCAAGGACAAGATCGTGCTGGTCGGGGCGACGGCGATCGGCATCTACGACGTCCGCAGCACGCCGTTCGCACCGTGTACCCGGGTCCCGAGATCCACGCGACGGTCATCGACAACCTCCTGACCGGGATTTCATCGCCCGGCCGCGCTGGTCGAGGATCTTCGACCTGCTCGCGATCGTGGTCCTGCCGCTGCTCGTCCGGGCTCGTGCTGCCGCGCCTGTCCGCCTTCGCCGGACCTGGTCTTCGTCGTGGCGCTCTTCCTGGCGCTTCGTGCGGCGTCGCCTATCAGCTGTTCGTCGGCGCGCGGCGTGTGGCTGAACATCGTCTACCCGGTGTTCGCGCTCGCCGGGACCTACACGACGCTGACGCTCTACCGCTACCTGGTCGAGCAGCGCGAGCGCCAGCGGATCAAGGAGACCTTCCAGCACTACGTGTCGCCCGACGTGATCGAGCAGATGCTCAACGATCCCGACCGGCTCGACGCTCGGCGGCGAGGAGCGGGTGCTCACCGTGCTCTTCAGCGACCTGGCGGGCTTCACGAGCTACTCGGAGCGCTACTCGCCGACCGAGATCATCGAGCTGCTGAGCGAGTACTACGA
The DNA here is from genome assembly GCA_963833295.1 of uncultured beta proteobacterium. GTDB lineage: Bacteria > Pseudomonadota > Gammaproteobacteria > Burkholderiales > Casimicrobiaceae > CAIWHR01. Next base: position 307,601 of record CAWHXL010000004.1, read on the forward strand.
GCGGATGACCGAGCAGGTCTTCGCGCATCGCGGGCACGCTCACGGCCTACGTCGGCGACGAGCTGATGGCGATCTTCGGGGCGCCGGTGGAGGAGAAGGACCACGCCAAGCTCGCCTGCACGGCGGCGCTCGGCGATGCGCGACGCGCGCCACGCGCTGGCCGAGGAGTGGGCGAAGATCGGCCGGCCGCCGCTGAAGGCGCGCACCGGCATCAACTCGGGCCTGATGCTGGTCGGCAACTACGGCTCCAAGTACCGCTTCAACTACGGCGTGCTCGGCGACCAGGTGAACCTCGCGTCGCGCCTCGAGGAGCTGGGCAAGGCCTACGGGATCGAGATCATGATCGGGGAGGGCACCGCCGAGCTGATCGGCGACGACTTCCTGCTGCGCGAGCTCGACAAGGTGCAGGTCAAGGGGCGCAAGCAGGCGCTGCGCATCTACGAGCTGCTGGGCGTGCGTGGCGCCGTGCTGCCGCCGAACCAGGCGCAGATGCTGACGCTCTACGCGGACGCGCTGGACGCTCTACCGCGACCGCCGCTGGGACGAGGCGTCGGCGCTCTTCGAGCAAGTGCCTGGCGCTGTGGCCGGAGGACGGCCCCTCCCGGGCCGATGCGCGAGCGGTGCGATGCGATGCCGCGACGCGCCGCCGCCCGAGGACTGGGACGGCTCGTACGAGCACCTGACCAAGGGGTAAGGCCCGCACCGCGGGGTGAAGGCCAGGTCGCCTACTGCGTCTTGGCGGCGACGCTCGCGGTGCGCGACAGCTCGTCGTCGATCACGCGCGCGAACGCTTCGATCGGCTGCGCGCCGCGCAGCGATCGTCCATTGATGAAGAACGCCGGCGTGCCGGTGACGCCGAGGCGGTTGCCGTCCTCGATGTCCTTGTCCACGGCCGGCTTTGTGCGCCGCTCGCGACGCAGGCGTCGAATTTTTCGACGTCGAGCCCGACGTCCTTCGCGTAGCGCTTCAGGTCGTCCGGCGCGAGCTTCGGCGACTGGGCGAACAGCACGTCGTGGTACTCCCAGAATTTGCCGCCGTCGCGCGCGCAGCGCGCGGCCTCGGCCGCGCCTCGCGCCAGCGGATGAATGCTTTCGAGCGGAAAGTCGCGGTAGGCGAGCCTGATCCTGCCCGAATACCTCTCCAGGACTTTGGTGACCGTCCCATGTGCCTGCTTGCAGAATGGACACTCGAAGTCGGAGAACTCCACGATCGTCACCGCGGCGTCCGGCGCGCCACGGACAGGCGCACCGGCGATCTCGACGTCGACCCGCGCCACAGCCGGAGGTTCGAGGCGAACGACGATCTTCGCCTGCGACCGGAGCGACGCCAGGAATATTTCCCGGCGGGCCTTGAGCTTCTGCTGCTGCAGGAGCGTACGGATCTGCGGCCGGATGGTCGCCTCGTCGCCGCGCATCCGGGCCCGGTTGGCCTTGTAGTTCTCGTCGATCTCCTTCTCGGTGACGAGCGCGACCTTGGACGTCACTTCCGCATCGAGGAGTGCGGGGACCGAGATGCCGCGCTTCGCTGCTTCGTCGGCGAGCAGGCGTTGCGCGATCAGGGCGTCGATTTCGTTGCGCTTGAGCGTGTAGATCTGCTCCTCGAGCTTGGAGAGCTTGGCGCCGAGCGCGTTCTCGACGTCTTCGCGGTGATCGCCTCGACCGTTGACTTCCGCCAGCGCGTCGCCCGCCGCGGATTGCGCACGCGAGACGGGCATGCCGGCGCGACCTGCAATGGTCAGGCCGGATAGCGCAGCCACTGCCCATCGCCGCGGGACCGCGCGTATTCCAGGGGCCGCAGCGCTACTGTACTGCCGGAGCTTGCGCTTCGCACCCCGGATCCGTCTCTGTCTTCACTCAGCACGTTCCCGGCAAGGTGGCGTGCGAAGTGTGGAAGTCTTTCGCGCTTCATGGACTGGCGGTAAAGGCCGCTCAAAATGAAGTCAATCGCCGGCCGGGACCCTCGGGGCCGAAGAGCGTCGACGGCGTGCGTCCGTTCCTGTCGCACCGCGATGGGCGTACCCCGGAAACGTCGGGAATCGAGAATTCCGCGGTGACATGCCAATGAGGACTTCGCAGCGCCGGTGGGACGTACCTATCGGAGCTCCGTGGCCACGGCCGCCGTTGAGCATTTCGCCGTGTGGAAACGAAGGTTGAGGGCGGATCGCCCGGCGTACCGTGCGCCGCCGCCGTCTTGCCGTGAACGCTCACGGGATCAGTAATGCGGCGCCGCGGTGAAGGTTCGTCCGAAAGGGTTCAGCGTTCCAGTCTGTCCAAGCGAGACATGAGGGCCGTACCGTTCGTCAAGTAGAGATGATTCCAATCACAGCAGGAGATCGTGGTTCCGCGGAACTGTTGGCGGTGAAGCTCACGAAATAAGGGCAAGCTGGGTCGCACCGTGGGCTTGCCTGATGGGGTGGAATGTCGCCCTCAGGCGCCGCCAAATAGGTACCCGTCCTGTCTGGGTTGACGCTGATGTTGTCGTGGACCCCGGGAGGGTGACATCGACAGGCTGCAAGGAAATCTCGCGTCACGGGGCAACGGTGCCGCCGGAATTGTGGTCGTCGCCCCCGCCCCGCTTATCGCGCTTGCCGTGGCGATGGGCCGCACGTGTATTCCGGCAGTCCCCGCTCGAAGATTTCCCTGGGGTAGGTGAGCCAGAAGGGTACCCGTCGGCCGCCGTCATGGTGTTTGGAGGCGTCGCACTTGACACCTCCCTCCGGCCATCTAATACGCCGGTGGCAATGACGTTACAGATTTCGCTTCCGCAGATCCACGAGGCGCCACCCTCGTGCCGCTGAGCGGTCTGCAGCCGCCGCTGGCTTCGTCGACCGCGAAGGACATCGCGCCGATGGCGAGGTAGAGTGCCGTTGTTTAGCGTTGAACATGGTGTGTCACTCCTGCTCCGTTGCCACATTGCTGACGGGCTGACGCGTGCAATGCCCTATCCAGAGTTGTCGATTCATCCGCGCATCCGACCCTTGCGCTCGCCGTGGCCGGCATCGCATCGTCGCCGGCGAAGGCTAACCGATGCATGAAACGGTCCCTAAACATATATCAGACTACCCTTGCAAACAACAGCTCCGTTCCGTCGAACGGAGGTCCGGCATCGTCCGGGCGGACCCTCCGGGTCGTGGCGGAATATCTGCGCCTCATCGCGGAATGCGGTCGTGCAAGTGTATGCAACAATTGTTCCAGAAATTGCAAGTCACTGATCCTGAATAGAAAGCAAGGATGCTGTCGAGCATGATCCGGGCTGAGTGTCAATTTTGCCGACAAACGGATTCCGAGTCCAACCAATCCTTGGGGCGGTCCCGCGGTGCCGGATCCTGGACTAGACCATCGAAACGAACTCCTCGAACTTGCCGCCCAGGGTCTTCTGCAGTTCCGTGTTGTGATAGACGAAGAGCACGTTGAACGGATAGCCCAGTGCATTCCGCACCACGCTCCGCAATAGCCCTTCCTGCTCGCTCGTGAGCGGAGTGTCGACCATCAGATTCAGCTCGACGGTGTCCGGCGTTCGCTGCACGCCCTGGTATTGCCGGATCGGTGCTATGTCCCGGAAAGCGTGAAAGCCCAGCGTCGGCCAATGCTGCGTGCCGTCGGGCAGCGTGACCATGTTCCGCCGCCGGCCCAGAATGCGCTTCAACGTGGGCAGACCGCGGCCGCAGGGGCAAGCGCCGCCGACTTCCGCATAATCGCGGATTTCGTAGCGAAGGAGCGGAGTCGCACAGTTGTGCAAGTCGGTGATCACGATGCGGCCGATTTCGCCGTCCCTGCACGGCTCGCCTTCGTCGTTCAGGACCTCGACGATCAGGCTTTCTGCCTGCACGTGATAGAGCCCGCTCACCGGGCATTGCAGCGCGATGACACCGACCTCCTGGGCGCTGTACGTGTCCACGCTCCTCAGACGGAATTCGTTCTCGCAGCGTGCTCTCAAGTCCTCCGAAAACGTTTCACCGATGGTGCGCACCTCGCTCAGCTGCGCGGGGCGCCGCCCGATCCGCGCGAATTCGTCGAGCAGAGCGTTCAGGTTGGTGGGATACGTCAACAGGTAGTAGGGATCGCGGCGCAGCAGCCACGCCGCCTGCTCGCTGACGGGAAGCGACAGGGGCTGACAATAGCCTGGCCCACATTCAAACAAGAGCGCTACGGGTGACCCCCAGCCTGCCCTTCGGGCAACGGCATCGTCGTCGTGCGGGTTGATGTTGGCGCGGATCACACACAGGCTTCGTGCAAAATCGCGTCGGTGCCAGAAATGATCGCGCAATGTGAGCGCCATCAACATCAGGCCGTTGAGACGCGTGCGTTTCACCTTGACGATCTGACCCGTCGACCCCGACGTCTGAATGTCCTGCAATGGCTCGTGTCCCGGCGGTACGATCGGGCAATCGATGCTCGGTCCGCGCTCAAGTAGCATTTGCCGCGTCAAGTAGCGGCACCATCGCGAGCTTCGCTTCGGACCACGCCTCGCTGACATCGACCGCGTGCCGGTCGAACTGTTCTCGCCAGAACGGCGAATGCCGATGCGCATAGGCGGTCAGCTGCCGCAATTGGAGTAACTGCCTGTCCAATAGCGCCTCGGCGTCCAGCCACTGCGTCTGTTCGAGCTGGTACAGCTGCGCAATCAGCGCTGCGGCAGCCGGCCCCGGCACGGCGGGCCACAGGCATTCGGGAGAGCCGGTTCGCAACAGGTGGCGTGCTCGGATGAGCGACTCACGGCATCGACGCTCGCTGAAAGATCAGTATCGGGCAGCGCTCGGCCAGCTCGTACGTGCCGCGCATCTGCTCCACGCAGGACAACGCGTCTGCAAGCGCATCGACCATTTCTCCGACGCTCGGAAAGTGATAGCTCGCCGGACTGCCACGATACGCGTCGATCGTGCGGATCTCGTCGATCGGCCAACCGGTCAGCCGCTCCAGGCGGGCGTGCTCGCGGAAATGCTGGTCGTAGCATCGCCAGACATCATCGACACGCACGCCACGGCCGGCATCCTCGCCCTGCGAGACTCATGGCCAGTCGCCACTTGAACGCGTGGAAGCTGCCGATCTTGCGGTCGTGCACGGCGGACAGCACCTCGTCGACCGTTTCGGTGCGGTCGGGTCGTGCGAAGATCCGCGCCACGAACAAGACCGCCCGGCTTGAGAACGCGATGCAGCTCGCCCGCGAGCTCGCGGTGGGCGTCGGGGAAGGAGATCGCCGGCAAGCCACCGTCGATCAGCGCGAGGTCCAGGCAGGCATCGCGCAATGGCAACCGCAGCCAGTCGCCGCAGAGGACCGAACGGTGCGGGGTGTTCCCCGCCCAGACGCTCCTGATCATCGCCAGCGTATTGTCGACGGCCACAAGGTTCAGGCCGGCTTCCAGCGTTGCGTCGCGAGTTCCGGCGTCACGCCGAGCATGAGGGCGTGCGGCGTTCGGCGCCCGGGAAAGTGTCGCGCTAACGCTTGTTCGATCAGCGCAATGTCTTCGGCGCATGGGCGCAATGGCGCCTTGACGTGGCTCCATTGCTGCGCATGCTTGTTCCAGTGCGAAGGCGGGCGGGAGGACGGCCATCGGAACCTCATGCAATCCGAAATCTTTGCAGCACGCCGCGATCGACGTCGACGCCGATTCCGGGCCGCGACGGCACGTCGACGACGCCGCGCTCGCACAGCGTCGGATGCGACACGAGCGCCATCCGGAACGGGTGATCGGAGCAATCGTATTCGAGCATCGGCTGGACCGGGTTCATCGCATGGTGCGCGATCGGCAACGCGGCGATGAGCTGCACCGACGCCGCCTGCGCGACGCCGGTGCCCCAGACGTGCGGGTTCACGCGCAGGCCGCTGCGCCTGCGCCAGCGCGACGATGTGCCTGCGCCGCGGTGAAGCCGCCGCACGACGCGATGTCCGGCTGCACGATGTCGACGCCGCGCGCGGCGATGAAGTCGCGAAAGCCGTAGAGCGTGTGCTCGTTCTCGCCGCCGGCGATCGGCATGGTCAGCGCGCGCCGGACCTCGGCATAGCCGGCGAGATCCTCGGGCGCGACCGGCTCCTCGAACCAGAGCGGGTCGAGGTCGGCGACGGCGCGCCCCAGCGCGACGGCTTCGGCGACGCCGTACGCGTGGTTGGCGTCCATCAGCAGCGCGACGCCGCTGCCGTCGAGCGCCGCGCCGATCGCGTGCATCACGGCGATGTCGTCGGCGACGCCGAAGCCGACCTTGACCTTGACGGCGGAAAAGCCCGCCGCGGCGCGATCCAGCGCCTCCTGCACGAGGCGCGGCGCTTCGCCGGCGCCCTGCTTGCGGTAGAAGCCCGTGGCATAGGCGCGGATCTCGTTGCGGAACGCCCCGCCCAGCAGCCGATGCACCGGCTGGCCGTAGGCCTTGCCGGCGATGTCCCACAGCGCGATGTCGACCGCGCTGATGGCCGCGACGACCGTGCCCTTGCGGCCGTAGTCGCGCGTCGCGTGGTACATCCGGTGCCACAGGACCTCGGTCGCGAGCGGGTCCTCGCCGACGAGCAGCGGCGCGAGCGCGTGCTCGATCACGGCCGCGGCGATCTGCGGCGGCTCGAGGCCCTGCGCGAACGCCTCGCCCCAGCCGACGATGCCGTCCGCGGTCTCGATCTCGACGATCGTCGCCGCGCGGCGGTGGACCCAACCCTGCGAGAACGCGAACGGCTCGGCGAGGGGAGCGCGAGCGGATGGGCAGTGACGCGCTTGATCTTCATCGCAGGGAGCGATGATAGCGCGGCAGGCGCGGGGAAATGTGCGCGCGGTCGCAGCACGGCCTGCGATTCCCGCGACAAGCCGTGTACAGCACCGTGACGCGGTGCGGCGCGATTTCGCCGACCCTGGGTCGGCCCGATAAATCTAGCCGGTCGAGGCAAGCCGCAGACGTTTTGGCGCCGAAGCCGCGCGCCTGGGGCGAGGGCGCGGGCGCTCCGCTGGGATGATCGTCAGGCGAAGGCCCGTTGCGCGGAGAATCGCGGCAAGGTCGAGAGGCGCGGATTG
>CAWHXL010000005.1:0-213735 GCA_963833295.1 uncultured beta proteobacterium
GTTCCAGAGCTCGCTGCTCGTGGCGCTGGCGACGCGCGGGCGGCCGCCGTTCCGCGAGGTGCTGACCCACGGGTTCCTGATCGACCTCGAGGGACGCAAGATGTCGAAGTCCCTCGGCAACACGATCGTGCCGCAGGACGTCATCAAGGAGAGCGGCGCCGAGATCATCCGGCTGTGGGTGTCGATGACGGAGTTCACCGAGGAACTGCGCGTCAGCAAGGAGATTCTCACGCGCGTCGTGGACGTCTACCGCAAGCTGCGGAACACGTGCCGCATCCTCGTGGCGAATCTGTACGACTTCGATCCGGCGACCGACCTGGTGCCGATCGACACAGCTGGACGAGGTCGATCGCTTCGCGCTCGCGCGCTACGCGAAGCCGCGGCGGAGCGGATGATTCGCGCCTACGACGAGTACGATTTCTCGACCGTGTCGCAGACGCTGAACACGCTGGCCACCGTCGATCTCAGCGCGTTCTACGTGGACGTGACGAAGGATCGGATGTACACGCTCGGCGCGAAGTCGCGCGAGCGGTCGCTCGACGCAAACGGTGATGTATCTGATCTCGCGAGGGACTCGCGCGCCTGCTGGCGCCGATTCTGCCGGTGACCGCGGATCAGTTGTGGCGCACATCCCTGGCCGTCGAGCCGGGTCGGTTCACCTCGAGGAGTTCCCGAAGGTCGACGGCTTCGCGGATGCGCCCCTGCTCGAGACCTGGGAGGCGCTGCTCGACGTGCGGGAAACGGTCAACGCCGCGCTCGAGGAGAAACGCAAGAACAAGGTCATCGGCACCTCGCTTGGCGCGACGGCTCATCATCAACGCATCGGGCCCGATCGGCTGCGCTGCCTGAAGAGCCGGCGGGATGACTCTGCCGATGCTCTTCAATCGTCTCTGACGTCTCCCTGACGGTCGGCGCGACCGATGTCGCCGACGACGTGCGCGTCGAGGTCGAGAAGGCGCCGGGCGTAAAGTGCGCACGATGCTGGCGATTCGTCCCGAGCGTGCGAACTGAGCCGGACTGTGCCGGCATCTGCGACCGTTGCGTCGACGCCCTCGCCGGGCTCGTCAACTGCTGACGTGGCATCCCTTCGTCACGCGCTCCTCGTCTGGGTCATCGCCCTCGTGGTCATCGCTCGATCAGGCGGTCAAGGCGCTGATCCGTCCGAGCCTGGACCTGTACGAGAGCGTCATCGTCATCCCCGGCTTTTTCAGCCTGACACGGGTCCACAACACCGGGGCGGCCTTCGGGCTGATGAACAGCATCGACTTTCCGTTCAAGGCAGCCGTACTGGCCCTGCTTCAGACTGCGGCACTGTCGGTTTGACGGTCTACGTGGCGATGCTCGCTCATGAACAGCGCCTGACGAGAGTGGGGCTGTCGTTCGTCATCGGCGGCGCGATCGGCAACCTGATCGATCGCGTCATCGTTCGGTTACGTGCTGGACTTCTTCGATTTCTACCGCGGCGGCTGGCACTTCTGGGCTTTCAATGTGGCCGACGCCGCCATTAACATCGGCGTCGCACTGATGATCCTCGAGATGCTCGGGGTGGGACGGCTCTACCGTGTATCCAGAACTCTTTAGCCTCGGACCCGTCACCGTCTACTCGTACGGCGTGCTGCTCGCCGCGTCGTATCTGCTCGGTCTCCGGCTGGCGATGTCGCGCGCCAAGAAGCGCGGGCTCGACAGCAACCGCGTCCTCGACCTCGGCATCTACATCATCATTGCCGCGCTGGTCGGCGCCAAGCTCCTGCTGCTCGTCGTGGACTTCGATCAGTTCCGCCGCTCGCCAGCCGATCTCTTCTCGCTGGTGCGTGCCGGCGGCGTCTTCTACGGCGGCCTGCTGCTGTCGGTGGCGGTCGCCTTCTGGTACATCAGCCAAGCATCGCATGCCGTTCTGGACGACGTGCGACGTGTTTGCGCCGGCCATCGCGCTGGGACATGTGACCGGGCCGACTCGGATGCATGGCCGCCGGCTGCTGCTACGGCAAAGCGACGGACCGTGCCGTGGGCGATCGTCTTCACGAACCCGCTGGCCGCGGCCAACGTCGGCACACCGCTCAATATCCCACTGCACCCGACACAGCTGTACGAAGCCGGCGCGGAGCTGTTGATTCTGATCCTGCTGCTGGTCACCGGAACGCGGAGGCGCCCGTTCGCCGGTCGGACGTTCTGGGCGTACATGCTGCTCTACGCGATCTCGCGGTACATCATCGAGTTCTATCGAGGCGATCCCCGCGGCATGGTGCTCGGCATGTCCACGTCGCAGTTCATCTCGCTGATTCTCGCGCCGCTCAGTCTCGCGATGCTGGTGTGGCTGCGCCGATCGCCGCCGGAGACACCGCAGGAACTGCGCGGACGACGGAAGGCCGCAGCCTGAAGGCGATCAGGGCCAATGCTCAAGGCTCAATGCTCAATGCTCATGGACATTGATTTCGTCGTCCCGTCCGACTCCGAGCGGCCAACGTCTAGACCGCTTTCTCGTCTCGGTCCTCGCCGACTATTCGCGCTCGCAGATTCAGAAGCTGATCACCGATGGTCACGTGACCGTGCGCCGTGCGCTGCGCCGAAGCGTTCTGACGTCCGACGCGCGCCGCGTAGCGCGCGAAGGCCAACCTCCAGGTTCACGAAGGCGATCAGGTCGTCGTCGATGCGCCCGAGGCGGCGCCATCCACAGTCAGTCGCGGAGGCGCTGCCGCTCGAGATCCTCTACCAGGATCGCGGACCTCGCGGTGCTTGAACAAGCCGGCGGGGATGGTGATCCACCCGGGCGCTGGACATGCGTCGGGCACGCTCGTGAACGCGCTTGCTGCACCATCTCACCGATCTCAGCGGCATCGGCGGCGAGCTGCGGCCGGGCATCGTCCATCGTCTGGATCGCGGCACGTCCGGGCTGATGGTCATCGCCAAGAACGACCGCGCGCATCAGGAACTGTCGCGTCAGTTCCACGATCGCGAGGTCGAGAAGGAATACATCGCCCTCGTGTGGGGCGTGGTGCAGGCCGGGCGGCGCATCGACGCGGCCATCGGCCGCGACCCGTCCGACCGGACAGAAGATGTCGGCGCGCGCGAAGCACGCGCGCGACGCCGTGACCCGCATCACCCGAGCGCATCACATGCCGGGCGTCACGCTCTGCCAGGTCGCGATTCACACCGGCCGGACGCATCAGATCCGCGTGCATCTCAGCGCGATCGGGCATCCAATTGTCGGAGACTCGCTTTACGGGGGCGTGCACCGGCGAGTCCCTGGCGACATCAGGGCCGTGCAGCGACTCGAGCGGCCGTTCCTTCACGCCGCACGCCTCGCGTTCACGCATCCGAGCGAGCAGAGGCGCATGCAGTTCATCGCGCCGCTGCCGGCCGACCTCGAAGCCGTGCTCGACGGACTTCCCGGCTGGCCTCCGGAAAAGAAGAAGTGACCGCGTCATGCAGAAACCGATCGTCCCTCGCGAGATTCACACGGTGTATCGGGGGCGGGTCTTCACGGTGCAGATCGAAACGATCACGCTGCCGAAGGGCCTCGAGCTCAAGGCCGAGATCATCCGCCATCCGGGTTCGGTGGTGATCGTTCCCGTGACCGACGCAGGCGACATCGTGCTCGTCCGCCAGTATCGCCACGCGATCGGACGCCTGGCCTGGGAGTTGCCGGCCGGAAGCCTGAAGCCCGGCGAAGACGTCGAGCGCGCGGCCGTCCGCGAGTGTCACGAGGAGATCGGCCTGATCCCGTCGCGATCGTGCGCGATCGGCTCGTTCTTTCCGACGCCGGGCTACTGCGACGAGGAGATGCACTTCTTCAAGGCGTCCGGCTTGCGGAAGCCAGGAGCGTCCGACGAAGAAGCGCATCAGGACGAGGACGAGGACATCGAGGCGCAGCCGTTCCCGCTGGCGACCGTGCGGGCGATGATTTCGTCAGGCGAGATTGTCGATATGAAGACCGTCGCCGGACTCTCGCTCCTCTAGCCCATGCTCACGGCGCAATGCGCATGCGGAGGCTCGGCAACTCTGCATGGAGCGGCGGGCACTGGGCACTGGGCAGAGCCGTCCGGAGGCTATTGCGGATGCGGCCCCGTCGTCGCTTTCGATCGCCACGGGCCTTGGGGCCGTGCCGGGGCATGAGCGCCAGCAGCAGGACCTCGTCCACGCTGTGCACGTAGTGGATCGTCAGCTCGCGCCGCAGCTCCTCGTTGAGGTCCTCGTTGACGTTCTTCTCGTTCTGCCGCGGGAGGATGAGCTCGCGAATACCGACGCGGCGCGCCGCCAGCACCTTTCTCCTTGATGCCGCCGACCGGCAGCACGCGTCCTGACAGCGTGATCTCGCCGGTCATCGCGATGTCCCCGCGGACGGGACGCTTCGTCAGCGCGGACGCCAGAGCCGTCGCGATGGTGACGCCAGCCGACGGACCGTCCTTGGGAATCGCGCCCGAGGGCACGTGCAGATGGAGCTCCGCGTTCTTGAAGAAATCCGGATCGGCACCATACGTGGCCGCGTGCGCGCGGAACCAGGACAGCGCTGCTCGCGCCGACTCCTTCATCACGTCGCCGAGCTGGCCGGTGATCGTCAGCGTGCCCGTGCCCGCCATTCGCGACACTTCGATGAACAGGACATCGCCTCCGGCGGGCGTCCACGCCAGGCCGATGGCCACGCCCGGGTCCTTGGTCCGCTCCTCCATCTCCTCGTCGAGGAACGTCGGCGCGCCCAGCATCTCGGTCACGACGATCGGCGTCACGGTCAGCGGCGCCTCGGCGCCTTCGGCCCTCCAGCGCGCGGCCTTCCGGCAGAGCGCCCCGAGCTCGCGCTCGAGGTTGCGCACGCCAGCTTCGCGCGTATAGCCGTGGATGACGGCGCGGATCGCCTCATCGGTGATCGTCATCTGCTCCGGCGTCAGGCCGTGATTGGTGATCTGCTTCTGCACCAGATGATCGCGCGCGATCGCCAGCTTCTCTTCTTCGGTATAGCCGGGGATCTCGAGCACCTCCATGCGATCGCGCAGCGCCGGCGGAATCGGATGCAGCACGTTGGCGGTGGTGATGAACAGCACCTCCGACAGGTCGAACGGCACGTCCAGGTAGTGATCGCGGAACGAGTTGTTCTGCTCGGGGTCGAGCACCTCGAGCAGCGCCGACGCCGGATCGCCGCGGAAGTCCGACCCGAGCTTGTCGATCTCGTCGAGGATGAACACCGGGTTGCGCGACTCGGCCCGGCGCATGCCCTGGATGATCTGACCCGGCAGCGCGCCGATGTAGGTGCGGCGGTGACCGCGGATCTCGGCCTCGTCGCGCATGCCGCCGAGCGAGACGCGCACGAACTTGCGGCCGAGCGACGCGGCGATGGATCGCGCCAGCGAGGTCTTGCCGACGCCCGGAGGTCCGGCGAAACAGAGGATCGGCCCTTTGACGTCCGGATTCAGCTTGCGGACGGCCAGATACTCGAGAATGCGATCCTTGGCCTTCTCCAGCCCGGAGTGATCGGCGTCGAGAATGCCCTTGGTCTTGGGCAGATCGATGACCTCCTCGGTCCGCTTCTGCCACGGCAGCGTGACCAGCCAATCGAGGTAGGTGCGCGAGACGGTGTACTCGGCGGCGGCGACCGGCATCCTCGCCAGGCGATCGAGCTCGCGCATCGCTTCCTTCTTCACCGCCTCGGGCATGCCGGCGGCTTCGATCTTCTCGTCGAGCTCCTCGATCTCCTTGGTCTGGTCGTCGCCTTCGCCCAGCTCCTTCTGAATGGCCTTCATCTGCTCGCGCAGGAAGTACTCGCGCTGGTTCTTGCCGACCTCCGACTGCACCTGCGACTGGATCTTCGAGCCCAGCTCGAGCACCTCGAGCTCCTTGATGAGGATCCGGTTGAGCGCGTCCATGCGCGCGCGCACGTCGAGGGTCTCGAGGACTTCCTGCTTCACCGCGGTCGCAATGGTGGTGAGGCTCGACGCGATGAAGTCGGACAGCCGTCCAGGCTCGGTGATGTTCGCCGCGAGCGTCTGCAGATCGTCCGAGAGGAGCGGCGACAGCGACACGACCTGCTGGAAGTTCGTCTTGATATTTCGCAGCAGCGCATCGATCTCGAGTCGATCGGATTCGGCCAGCGAGTCAGCGGCCGGCGTCACCTGCGCGCGAAGATACGGCCGCGTTTCGGTGATCTGGTCGAGCGTCAATCGCGTCAGCCCCTGCACGATCAGGCGCAGGCTCCCATCAGGGAGCTTGAACATCTTGTGAATCTGACTCGCGGTACCGACCGTGTAGAGATCGGTCTGTCCCGGTTCTTCAACCGACGCGTCACGCTGCGTGAAGACACCGATGATTTTGCCGCCGGAAATCGCTTCGTCTATCAGACGAACGGACGACTCGCGCGCGACGGCGAGCGGCATGAACGAGTTTGGAAAGAGAACCGTGTCCCGCAGAGGCAGAATCGGCAGCTCGTCGGGCACAGACAGTGGCCGCTCACTCACCGACAACTCCTCGAACTCGAGACTCTCGTCGCGTTCACTCATGGGCGGATGCTCTCCTACTTTGATGAGACGCGCAAGGACTGCGCGAGGATTTTTTGAGGAGAATCGAGAGGGGAAGCAGCGGCGGATCCGAAAGACCCGCCGCTACGTCTTGCTGCCGAACGATCTACTGCCGCGTGGAGGCGGGTCTTCAGACCCGCGCCCGCTTAGTTCTGCATGTCGTAGAACAGAGCCGAAGATCCGCGCTTCTGCGCCTGCATGCGCTCGCGGCGCTCAGCCGTTTCACGCGCTTCCTCGCAATCCTTGCAGCGCACCGCAAAGGGCAGCGCACGCAGACGCGCTTCCGCGATCTCGTCGCCGCACTCGAAGCAGTCGCCGTAGCTGCCGTCATCGAGGCGACGCAGTGCCGCGTCAACCTTGTTCAGCGTCTCGGACTTCATCTGAATGAGCGCGAACTCGATGTCTTCCTGAATGTCGACCTCGGAGCTCTCGCCCTGATCGAGCACGTCGCGATCCTTGCCGCCCTCAGCCCGAACGTCGCGAATCTTTCCCTGGACTGCGTTCAGCAATTCGCGGCGGCGCTCTTCGAGCATCTTCTTGAGCTCGTTATAGCGGCTCGTCTTTGCCGCCACCTTTGTCTTCGTCGTCGTCGCCATGATGCTTGCCGCTCCCTTCCACGTTTCCTTAATTAAGACCCGGTCCAATATGATGCCGGCGGCTATGCAACTTGAGTGCCCGCCTCGCACGCATCGCTCGCCGGTAGCGTGTGCGAGATATGAACCAGAAACCGATTGCGCGATCTATCGCCGCCGCAGCCGAGTAAACCGTTCATGATCTTCAACTTGCGGAACGCTCCTACTTTCACCGCTTTTCACTGCCTCATTAGACGCTCGTCGGCGTAGGTAGGTTTTCCGTCAGTCTGTCCCCTGAAGAGGCCAAATTGGACCCACGAATATGTGCTCGGACTATCCTCGATGTGGAGCAGGACACACCGGCCAACCAGCGCCCTTGATCGAGGCACTGGCAATAATCAATTTATAATCAGTGTGTTACGAGCCTTTTTCCGGTCAATTTGGCGGCGCAGTCCGGCGCGCGCGTCACGGCTCTCAATTGCTGCTCATTTATCGGCAATCGCCGACTAATTCATCACTTTGTCGATTTTTAGACACAATGGCCCTCGTCAGCGGAACGTCGGCCTGACGACAACTGTGGCGAACAGGCGTCAACCGGCGTTCACGCCAGCCGTCGCGGACAGCCGGTGCGACAGCGCGGGGCTCAGCGGAGCGTGTGCGAAGCTGGTGTGATGACGTGTCCGTCCTGCGGTCAGCGGAAGGGCCGGCGCGCCTGCCCCGCGCTCAGTCAGACGATCTGCGCGGTGTGCTGCGCGACCAAGCGCCTCGTCGAGATCGAGTGTCCCGATGATTGTCCACATCTCACGGCCGCTCGTGAGCACCCGGCGGCCCAGGTGAAGCGGCAGCAGGAGCGCGACGTCGCCCTGCTCTACCCATCGATTCGACACCTCACTGAGCGCCAGTATCAGCTGTTCTTCCTGTTTCATACGGCGATTGCGCGCCACACGCCCGAGGGTTTCAGTCGCATCGTCGATGACGACGTCGCTCAGGCCACGGCGGCTGTGGCCTCGACGCTCGAGACCGCGGCTCGCGGGGTCATCTATCAGCACACGCCCTCGTCGATGCCTGCGCAGCGTCTGGCGACCGACTTGACCGCGTCTTCTGGACCAGATTCGAGCCCAGGGCGGGACCGTCTCGGATGCCGAAGCGGCGATCGTGCTTCGCGCGATCGAGCAGGGCGCTCAGGAGGTGAAAAGAGCGGACGCGGGAACGAGACCGCGTACTCGGCCCTCATCGCGCGGCTGCTTCAGGTCAGGCGAGCGCAGAGCGCAGCCGTCCGAAAGAGCCCGAGCCGAAGCCCAGCCCGCTGATACTGCCGTAGACGCTGCTACAATCTAGGGTTTGTGCCTGCGGAAAGGCGGGGCGCAGAGGAACGCCGTCAAGGCGGGCGTCCGGGGACGGCGAGAAGAGGACGTATGGCCAAGCGCTGCGAAATCTGCGACAAAGGTCCGGTCGTCGGCCGGACGGTATCTCACGCCCACAACGTGGGACCACGACGGTTCGAGCCCAATCTGCAGACGGTGCGCGCGCTCGATCAATGGCGCGACGAAACGGATTCGCGTCTGCACGCGCTGCCTGCGCAGCGGCAAAGTCGTCAAGGCGGCCTGACATGCGCCAGGTCGTGTCGGCGCCGGACGCGCCGAAGGCCATGGGGGCGTACTCCCCCGCGATCAAGGCCGGCAACCTGCTGTTCATCTCGGGTCAGATCCCGATCGACCCGTCGACGGGCAATCTGATTCAGGGCGACATCACCGCGCAGGCCGAACAGGTCATGCGCAATCTGACGGCCCTGCTTCGCGCCGCGGGCGTCGGCTTCGATCACGTCGTGCGGACGACGGTCTATCTCGCCGACATGAACGACTTCGCGGCGATGAACGAGGTCTACAGCCGCTACATCGTCGATCCGCCGCCGGCGCGCGCGACGGTGCAGGTGGCGCGGCTGCCACGAGACGTGAAGATCGAAGTCGACGCGATCGCGGTGCTCTCGTAATCAAGCTCAAACGCAAATCTCGCGCGCGAGCGGTTCGCTCTCGACTCCCAAGCACACCCTGAACGCCCTTGATCGACTTGATCACCTTCTCGAGGTGCTTCACGTCCCGGATCTCGACGGTCATGTCGATGCGCGCCTGCTGATCTTCGCCGGTGCGCGCTTCCATGTTGGTGATGTTGGTGTTGATGTCTGAGACCTTCGCGCTGATCTCGGCCAGCATGCCCTTGCGATCTTCCACCTGCATCGTGAGCCGCACGACGTATGGCGCCTGATCGGTGCCGGCGCTGTCCCACTCGACGTCGATGCGCCGCTCGGGATCGAACATCAGGTTGACGACGTTCGGACAGCCGGAGCGAATGCACCGAGACGCCCTTGCCGCGCGTGATGTAGCCCGACGATCTTCTCGCCGCGAATCGGGTTGCAGCACTTCGCGCGGAACACCATCACATCGTCGGCGCCGCGGACCTTGATCTTGTCGCCGCTCGCCGCCCGGCCGCAGGACGCGCCTGACCATCGAGACGACGGGAGATGCCTCCTGGAGCTGGCCAGGGGGCACGGACTTCTGCAGCACGGTGCGAGCCGACAGTTTGCCGTAGCCGATGTGCGCGAGCAGTTCCTCCGGTCGACTTGGCTCCGTACTCGCGTCGCGAACTTGGTCAGCTCTGGGCTCTCGAGCAGCGTCGCCGGGATTGAGACTGAAGCGGCGCGCCTCCTTGTCGAACAGCCGTCGCCCGAGCTCGATGCTGCGCGTGCGCTCTTCGGTCAGCAGGACGTGCCTGATCTTGCTGCGCGCGCGCGACGAGGCCACGAACGTCAACCAGTCGCGACTCGGCTTGTGTCCCGACTGGGTCATGATCTCGACGATGTCGCCGTTCTGCAGTCGCGTGCGCAGCGGCACCATGCGACCGTTGATGCGCGCGCCGACGCACTGGTGGCCGACGTCGGTGTGCACGCTGTAGGCGAAATCCACGGCCGTCGCGCCGCGCGGCAGCGAGCGCACCTCGCCCTTCGGCGTGAAGATGTAGACCTCCTCGGGATAGAGGTCGATCTTCAGGTTCTGCAGGAACTCCGCGGATCGCGCACTTCCTGCTGCACCTCCAGCAGCTGGCGCATCCACTGGAAGTAGCGCTCGTCGCGATGATCGCCGACGCGGCCTTCCTTGTATTTCCAGTGCGCGGCGATGCCCTTCCTCGGCGCGACGATGCATCTCGTCGGTGCGAATCTGCACTTCGAGGGGAAAGCCGTGCTCGCTGATGACCGACGTGTGCAGCGACTGGTAGCCGTTCGGCCGCGGCATCGCGATGAAGTCCTTGATGCGTCCGGGAACCGGCGACCACGTCTGGTGAATGATGCCGAGCGCGGCGTAGCAGTCCTTGACCGACTGCGTGATCACGCGCAGCGCGACGAAGTCGTAGACGCGCTCGAGGTCGATCTTCTGCCGCTTCAGCTTGAGATGAATGCTGTAGAGGCGCTTGATGCGGCCGTCGAGCGTGATGACCGGCACCTGCGCGTCCTCGAGCTTGGTGCGCAGCGCGCGCGTCAGCTCGTCGATGACCGCCTCGGCGCTCTTGCGCTTGGCCTCGACCTTGGCGCGCAGCGCCTCGTAGGCCTTCGGCTCGAGGTACTTGAACGACAGCTCCTCGAGCTCGTTCTTGACCTTGCTCATGCCGAGGCGGTTGGCGATCGGCGCGTAGATGTCGAGCGTCTCCTGGGCGATCTTGATGCGCCGCTCCTCCGGCAGGTGGTGGAGCGTCCGCATGTTGTGCAGCCGATCGGCGAGCTTGACCAGGATGACGCGGATGTCATCCACCATCGCCAGCAGCATCTTGCGGAAGTTCTCGGCCTGGCGCTCCTCGCTCGACGAGAAGGGGATGGCGCCGATCTTGGTGACGCCTTCGACGACGTGGGCGATTTCGGGGCCGAAGAGCTCGGCGATCCGCTCGGGCGTCGTCAGCGTGTCCTCGACGACGTCGTGGAGCAGCCCGGCGGCCACCGCGACCACGTCGAGCTTCATGTCGGCGAGCGAGTCGGCGACTTCGAGCGGATGGACGAGATACGGCTCGCCGGAATGGCGCACCTGTCCCTTGTGCTCGAGGGCCGAGAAGACGTACGCCCGCCGGAGGAGCTCGAGGTCGGCTTCGGGGCTGTAGCTCCTCACTTTCTCGAGGAGCGTCTCGAATCGAATCATGAAAAGCGGTGTCTAACCGTTCAGACGCGGCTGGTCGTGTCGCACCGTGACGGCCTGAGGTGGCCTGCGCCGGCATCTTCATGATAGCCGGACCCTTGACTGGCCCGAAAACGGATCACTATACTGGCGCGCTTGCGGTGCATGTGTCGGGGCGCCGAGCAGGTTTGCAGGGGGATTGACCGATGCGGAAGTTTTCGTCACAGATGGTCCTGGGCGCGCTGGTCGCCGACGCTCGGTCTGCACTGTGGCCGGCTGCAGCCAGATCGGTACGCTGAAGGCCATGATGGCCTTCAAGGACGCCAACCAGCTGTACCAGCAGCAGGACTACCAGGGCGCGGCGGCGAAGTACGAGAGAAGTGCGGCATGCAGCGGCTCGAATCCCGAATGCCTGAGCCAAAGCTCATTCCTGCGTATTTCTTCCTGGGCAACAGCTACGACAACCAGTTCCGCCCCGCGCGACGCGGCGAGGCCGACAACGACGCGCATGCTCACCAAGGCGATCGACAACTACAAGAAGTCGGCGGAGGTCGAGCAGGACCCGAAGATCAAGAAGCTCGCGATGGAGTACCTGGTGGCCGCGTACGGTCCCGACAAGTTGAACGACCCGTCACAGGCCGAGCCGATTCTGCGCCGCATGATCGAGCTCGATCCGACCGAGCCGAGCAACTACACGTATCTCTCGCGCATCTACGAGGAGAACGGCGACTACGATGCAGGCCGAGCAGCTCCTGGTCAAGGCGCGCGAGATGAAGCCGAACGACCGCCGGTGTCTACGTCACGCTGGCCGCCTTCTACAACCGCCAGGGCGAGTTCGACAAGACGATGGAGGCGCTCCACGCCCGCGCCGAGCGCGAGCCGAACAACCCGGAGGCGTTCTACACGATCGCCACCTACTACTGGGAGAAGGCGTACCGGGACTTCACCACGTCCCGAGGCCGACAAGATCAAGTTCGTGCAGGCCGGCAACGAGGCGATCGACAAGGCCATCAAGCTGAAGGCGGACTATCACGAGGCGCTGACCTACAAGGGCCTGCTGCTCCGCGTCCAGGCGAAGCTCGAGAAGAACCCGGCGCGCCAGCAGCAGCTGCTGAAGGACGCCGACCAGTACCGGGACCGGGCCGTCGAAGTGCAGAAGAAGCAGCGCGCCGCCGGCGCCGGCGAGTAAGCCCCACGGTTTTGTAAGGCAGAGGGCCGTTTCCCACCGGGAAACGGCCCTTTTTGTTGTGTCGTTCCCGTCCGGCATTCCCGTCCTTTTACCGATCCGTAACTTGCGCTTAGTATGGTTGGAGCCTCTGCAAATCGATGCTGGGCGGGGTCTGTTGACTTTCGGATGTTCAGTGCTTGGAGTGACTCAATGAAGCGCGTGTTGAACGTGATGGTGCGGCTCGGTTCTCGAACAATCGCCCTCGTGGCGCTCGCTCTCGTGCTCGGGCCGGTCGGCTCGGCGTTCGCGCAGGGCGTGACGACCGGCGCCTTGAACGGCATCGTGACCAACGAGCAGCAGCAGCCCATCGCAGGCTGCGAACGTCATCGCCATCCACCTCCCGTCCGGCACCAGCTACGAAACGGCCACGCGCTCCGACGGCCGATTCACGATTCCGGGCATGCGCGTCGGCGGTCCGTACAGCGTGACCGTCGACCTACACCGGCACAGCCGGCACGGCGTTCGAGCCGCAGACGCAGGAAGACGTCACGGTCACCCTGGGTATCGCCACCGACCTCGATGTTCAAGGTGCGCGCGATCGCGGTGCAGGAAACGGTGACGGTCTCGGCCACGGCTGATCCGGTGTTCAGCTCGAGTCGCACCGGCGCCGCCACGGCGGTGAACCGCGCGGACATCGCGACGCTGCCGACGCTGACCGGCCGCATCGGCGACATCACGCGCCTGACGCCCGCAGGCCAGCGGCACCTCGTTCGCCGGCCAGGACAATCGCCTGAACAACATCACGGTTGACGGCTCCTACTTCAACAACTCGTTCGGCCTCGGCGGTCAGCGCCGGCGAGCGCACCGAACGTCGCGCCGATCTCGCTCGAGTCGATCGAGCAGGTGCAGGTGAGCGTCGCGCCGTTCGACGTCCGTCAGGGCAGCTTCATCGGCGCGGCCGTGAACACGCGTGACCCGCAGCGGCACCAACCAGTTCACCGCGTCCGTTCTATCACCGGATGCGCAACGAAGACTTCGTCGGCACCGAAGCGCGCGGCCAGGCCGTCAACCCCGGCACGTTCACGTTCCGCGACACCGGCGTCTGGGGCGGCGGTCCGATCGTCAAGAACAAGCTGTTCGTCTTCGGCAACTACGAGAACGAGGAAGACAAGCGGCCGCTGACGACGTTCCGCGCCGAACACCGGCGGTGAGGCGGTCGGCGGCACCGTCACGCGCGTGCTGGCGTCGGATCTCACGGCGCTGAGCTCGTTCCTGTCAGCAGAACTTCCAGTACGACCCCGGCGCGTTCGCCGATCTCAACGACCTGACGCCGGCCAAGCGCTACCTGCTCAGAACCGACTTCAACCTGACGAACAACAACAAGATCAGCTTCCGCTACAACCAGCTCGACTCGAGTTCCGACAACTATCACGTCGGGCTCGTCGTCGGCGGGCATCGGCCGGTCGCCGTTCACGCACCAGCTATCTCGCCTTCGGCAGCTCGACGTACTCGATTCTCGAGAACATCAAGTCGGGCATCGGCGAGTGGAACTCGGTCATCGGCTCCAGCATGTCCAACAGCCTGATCGTCGGCTACACGACCAACGACGAGAGCCGCGGCGACATCGGCAAGCTGTTCCCGTTCGTCGACATCCTGCAGGAGGGCACCGCCTACACGTCGTTCGGGTCCGAGCCGTTCACGGTGCAGAACGAGCTGACGCTACAACACGTTCCAGCTCCAGGACAGCTTCATGAAGTTCAGCAACCGGCACACGCTGACCTTCGGCGTCACGACGCAGCAGTACCACTCGGACAACGTGTTCTGGAGCTGCTGCCCGCAGAGCAACTACACCTACAACTCGCTGGCCGACTTCTACACCGACGCCAACGACTACCTCGCGAACCCGAATCGGACGACGTCGCCAGTCGACGCTCTGCGCGCTTCAAGGTGCGCTACTCGAACGTCCCGGACCTGGACAAGCCGCTTCAGCCATTGGAGGTCTGGTACAGCGGCGGCTACGTGCAGGACGAGTGGCGGCCACGCCGGGACCTGACGGTGACCGCCGGGTCTGCGCCTCGACGCGTCCGATGTTCAAGAACACCGCCTATCAGAACGCCAAGGCCGACGCGCTCACGTTCCGTGACGAGGACGGGTCACCGGTCCAGTACAAGACCGGCGAGATGCCCGACACGAAGATCCTGTGGTCGCCGCGGGTGGCGATGAACTGGGACGTGGGCGGCCAGCAGCGGACACAGGTGCGCGTCGGCACCGGGCGTCTTCACCGGACCGCCGCTCTACGTCTGGATTTCGAACCAGCTGGGCAACACCGGCGTGCTGATCGGCGAGATCTCATGCTTCCAGCCGCTGCGATACGAGCGTCTATCCCGTTCAATCCCGAATCCCGATCGCTACAAGCCGACGCAACGTGACCGGCGCAGGGCGCCGCGAGCTTCGAGCTGAACGTCACCGATCCGGATTTCAAGTTCCCGCAGGTCTGGCGCACCAACGTCGCCGTCGATCATCGGCTGCCCGGGGGCATCACGGGTACCGTGCGAGTACCTCTACAACAAGGACATCAACGGCATCTACTACATCAACGCCAACCTGCCGGCGGCGCAGACGACGTTCACCGGCGTCGACACCGCCCGCGCTGGACGGCAAACCGGATCAACAACACGTCGCCCAACGTCATCACCAGCGCGTTCGTGATGAAGAACCAGGACATCGGCATCGTCGTGGAACCTCTCGGCGAGCCTGTCGAAGACGCTCTACCACGGGCTCTCGCTCCGCGGCGCCTACAGCTACGGCGAGGCCAAGAACACCATCGATCCCGGGCTCCACGGCGTTCGTCGTCCGTCGCCAACAACCAGCACTCCGCGCGATCCGAACAATCCCGGCGTCGGGTTCTCGGGCTACTCACAGGGACATCGCGTGTTCATGCAGGGCTCCTACACGCAAGTCGTACTTCGACTTCGGCGCGACGACGGTATCCGCGTTCTGGGAAGCGAGACCCGCGGTGCAGAACTTCACCACCAGGGTGAGCTACGTCTTCAGCGGCGACATGAACGGCGACGGCTTCTCCGGGAACGACCTGATCTACATCCCGCGTGACACGTCGGAGATGAACTTCGTGCAGTTCACGCACACCAACGGCCGCGTATTCACGGCGGCCGAACAGGCGACGGCCTTCGAGGCGTACATCCAGCAGGACGAGTACCTGAGCAGCCACCGCGGACAGTATGCCGAGCGCGGCGGCGCCAAGCATGCCGATGTTCAACAGCGATGGACCTGAGCGTGATGCAGGACGTCTTCACGAACATCGGGGGCAAGCGCAACGCCGGACAGATTCGGCTCGACATCACCAACTTCGGCAACCTGCTGAACCACGACTGGGGCGTGAGCCAGCGCGTGGTCGTCGTCGACGACCGGCGCCAACGGCGCGCAGATCCTGACCAACGGCGCCGCCGACGCAGCCGGGACGCGCGAGCCTACCGCATGGCGGTCGTGAACAACGAGCTGGTGAAGACGACGTTCCAGACCAACACGGCGCTGGGCGACGTGTACCAGTTCCTGCTTAGCTTCCGTTACTCGTTCAACTAGAGATCACGCGTGCCGGGTCCACAGAGCAGGACCCGCCTGCACTGCCGAGAGTCCCCTGTGGGCGGGTCTTGCTTTGTAGACCCGCCCTTCGACTACACTCTCACCCGTGCATCGCCGCGCGATCCTGCTCCTGCTGCTCTGCCTCGTCATCGGGGCAGGACGCGCCCAGGTTCTCCTCGGCCAGGACACCAGGCCGACTCTCATCCTGATTTCGTTCGACGGCTTTCGTTGGGACTACCGGACGATGTACTCGGCCCCCAACATCAACGGTCTGGCCGCCAGGGGCGTGAGCGCGGACCTGATTCCCAGCTATCCATCGAAGACCTTCCCGAACCACTACACGATCGTCACCGGCCTCTACCCCGGCCACCACGGCATCGTCGCCAACACGGTCAAGGACCCTCCGACCGGGCGTCGGCTGTCGATGACCAACAGCAAAGAGAACGCAGGACGCGATGTGGTGGGGCGGCGAACCGATCTGGGTGACGGTGCAGCGCGCGGGACAGTTGTCCGCGGCGCATGTTCTGGCCCGGCTCCGAGGCGCCGATCGAAGGCCATCGACCGAACTTCTGGGCACCCTTCAACACGACCCTGCCCGGCGACCGTTCGCGTCGATCAGGTGCTGTCATGGCTCGACCTGCCGCTGGAGCGCCGGCCAACGTTCCTGACGCTGTACTTCAACGACGTTGATGCCGCCGGCCACAACAGTGGCCCGAACTCGACGGCCGTGCGGACGGCGGTCCGCCGCGCCGACGGCTATCTCGGCCGGCTGCTGCGCGGCCTGGAGCGGCGGCGCCTGACCGACAAGGTCAACATCGTCGTCGTGTCCGATCACGGGATGGCCGAGACGTCACGTCAACCGCGTCGTCGTCCTCGATGACTACATCTCAGCCGGACGATGTCGAGATCATCGACATCAACCCGACACTCGGACTGTTTCCAAAGCCGGGACGTGAGGAGGCCGTCTACAAGGCCCTCGTCAACGCCCACCCACGGCTGAAGGTTTATCGGCAGCGCCGAGACGCCGGAGCACTGGCACTACCGCGATCATCCACGTATCCCTCCCATCGTCGGCGTCGTGGACGAAGGCTGGCAGGTGCTGCCGCGGGCACACTGACGCAGCGAATCTCGCGAGGCCAGACCGGCCCGCGCGGCGAGCATGGCTACGATCCGTCGCGACGCGACATCGATGCGCGGCATCTTCGTGGCGGCGGGCCCGGCGTTCAAGAGCGGCGTGCGTGTTCCCAGCCTTCGAGAACATCCACGTCTACGACGCGCTGGCGCGAGGCGCTGGGCGTCGATCCGGCGACGAACGACGGCGACCCCGCCATCGCCGCTGCGATGCTGCGCTAGACGCAGCCGCGGTACATGAAAAACGGCCGTCCACCGTCGGGACGGCCTCGTATGAGCTCAGAGCGACCTAGCGGACGCCTACTCGCCGCCCGATGCGGCCTTCGCGCATGCCTTCGGTGACGATGCCGACCTTCTCGACACCGGCGCCCTTGGCGGCGTCGATGACCTCGACGATTTCACCGTAGCGGAGCGTGCCCGCGCCCATGATGAACATCGTCTTCTGCTGGCGTTCCTCGAAGATCGTGCGCAGCGTGTCTTCCAGGTCCCGCAGCGGCACGTCCTTGTTGTTGATCGAGATCTTCTTGTCGGCCGTGTAGTTCAGCACGATCTGGCTGATGTCCGGCGTGGCCTGCTTCGGCTGCTGCGTTTCAGCCGGCAGGTTCACGTCCAGCCCGCGCTGGTTCAGGGGCAGGGTCACCATGAAGATCACCAGGAGCACGAGCAGCACGTCGATCATCGGCGTGATGTTCATGTCCGCGTTGGCCTGCGGGATCTTCCCCTTGAAGACCTTCTCGGCGCCGTGGTGCTGATGGACGGCCATTACTCGCCTCCCTGGTGGTCGGCGAGGCCGAGCGCCGCGGATCGGTGATGAGGCCCATGTCCTCGATACCGCTGGCCCGCAGCTGGTCCATCGCATCCATCACGGCGCCGTACTCGACGTCCTCATCGGCCTTGATGATGACGATGCGATCCTTCTTGCTCTCGAGGATCTCGGTCACGCGGCGCTGCAGGTCGTCCTTCAGCACCGGCACGGCGTTGAGATAGAAGCGCTTGTTCGAGTCGATCGCGAGCACCGTCTGCTCCTGGGTGTCGGGCTTCTCGGTCGTGTTCGACGGCGACCGGAAGCTTGACGCTCACACCCTGCTGGAGCAGAGGTGCCACGATCATCATGATGATCAGCAGCACCAGCATCACGTCGACGAGCGGCGTGACGTTGATGTCGGACTTGACGCCGCCACCACCGCCTAGTTGAACTGCCATAACGGGACTCCAGTCGTGAGAAAGCGCTTACGCCGTCTTCTTGATGAAGTAGTCGACGAGCTCCGACGAGGAGTTGTCCATCTCGACGTTGAAGTACTCGAGGCGGCTGGTCAGGTAGTTGTAGAACCAGACCGCGGGAATCGCGACGAACAGCCCGAGCGCGGTCTCGACGAGCGCTTCGGCGATACCGGCCGACACGCCCGCGATACCGCCCGACCCGGTCGAGGCGATGCCGACGAACGCGTTGATGACGCCGACGACCGTGCCGAGCAGTCCGACGAACGGTGCCGTCGAGCCGATGGTGGCGAGGGTGTTGACGCCCTTCTTCAGGTCGTTGGTGGTCAGGGCCGAGGCGCGCTGAATCGAGCGGCGCACGGTGTCCAGAACGTCATCGCGGTTGAGGCTCGTGCCGCTCTCCTGCTGGAACTGGTACTCCTGGAGACCGGCGAGCACGACCTTCGCGAGGTGGCTGTAGCGGTAGTCCTTGGACGCCGACAGCGCGATCGCTTCCTTCAGGCGGCCGTCGCTGGAGGTGCTTGGCTACCTGCGGCGCGAACAGCTTCGACTGCTTGCGCGCCTGGTTGTAGGTGTAGATGCGCTCGATCGCGATGCCCACCGACCAGAACGACATGATGAAGAGCACGACGGCCACGCCCCAGGCGACCGGGCCCATCTGTCCGAACATGTCGATGAGGTCGAGACCCGCACCTTCACTCTGCGCGAACGCCGGCGTGCTGAGCAGGAGGGCTCCAACGGCTCCACACGCGATCTGACCCACTTGACGCATCTTCCGAACACCCATTACTGCATCCTCCGCATCTCCTGTCCGTAGTGTACGGCTTAGCCGGACCGGCAGGGATTGCCTGTGTATGGACCTGTCGTTCTAACTGAGCGTGAACTGCACGGTGACGGTCATGATGACGGGCACCGGTGTGTTGTTGAGCAGCGTCGGTGTGAACTCCCACTGTTTGACGGCATCGAGCGCCGCCTGGTCGAGCAGCGGGATCGAGCGGAGGACGCGCGCGTCCTGCACTTTGCCGTTCGGTCCGATCACTGCCTCGATGATCACGACGCCCTGGACGCGAGCGGACTGGGCAATCGGCGGATAGGTCGGCGCGACGTGCTTGGTCTTGGTCGGCTGCTTGATCTGTCCGCCGACACGAACCGGCTGCGTCGGTGGCGGAGGCGGCGGCGGCGCCTCGGGCAAGCCGCCGACGACACCGCCGACGACGCCTCCGGGCACACCACCTTCGACTCCCGCACGCTCGAAGTTGGTGTCCACGGGCTCCGCCTTGATTTCCTTCGGTGGCTCGGTCGGGGCCGCGTTCGGGTTGACGACTTCCACCGGCTTCACTTCCGCGGGCTTGGGCGGCGGCGGCGGTGGCGGTGGCGGCGGTGGCGGCGGCGGGGCCGCCACGAACGCCATCATCGACGGAGGCGTCGGCAGCACTGTCGAAGGCCATCAGCGGAATGATGACGAGCGCCGCGATTACCGTCGCCTCGATGAGGATCGTCAGCCCGACCGAATATCCCTGCTTGTTGCCAAGCTTGATGGAGGGGTCGACGATGTCGCCGAACATGCGTTCATCACGTGGCACGGGTCTTCTACCTCCCTGGAGTCGCCTGCACAGCCGCGCAGAGCGGCCGATTATAGCTAGGCCCAAAAAAGGGTGTCAACGAAACGTTCCGTCACATCCCTGAAAAGACCAGCGAAGGGTTAGACACCACCTTCGCCAAAGTGCTCCCGGCCCCGCGAGACCGGGCATTCTATCCCGGATCGAACGCCATGCAAGCGCGACAGTCGGACAAACGTGACGATCGACCAGCTTCGCCCGGCGACCAGTCCCTCAATGGCGTCGCGCCGATGCGCATCCCGTAGAACGAGCGATACACGAAGACCACCGAGATCGCGAAGAACACGGCCGCCAGCGCGTGGCTGACGTCGGCCCCATGCTCCTCCGTCAGACTGACCGCCAGCGACGACCGCCAGCAGGCCGAACAGCGTCGTGAACTTGATCACCGGGTTCAGGGCCACCGACGAGGTGTCCTTGAACGGATCGCCGACCGTGTCGCCGACGACCGTCGCCGCGTGGAGCGGCGTGTTCTTCATCTTGAGCTCGGTCTCGACGATCTTCTTCGCGTTGTCCCAGGCGCCGCCGGCGTTGGCCATGAAGACCGCCTGATACAGACCGAAGAGGGCGATCGAGATGAGATAGCCGATGAAGAAGAACGGCTCGACGAAGGCAAACGCCAGCGTCGAGAAGAACACGGTCAGGAAGATGTTGAACATCCCCTTCTGCGCGTACTGCGTGCAGATCTCGACGACCTTCTTGCTGTCGGCGACCGACGCCTTCTCGACGCCTTCGAGCTTGATGTTCGCCTTGATGAACTCGACCGCGCGATAGGCACCGGTCGTCACCGCCTGCGTCGACGCGCCGGTGAACCAGTAGATGATCGCGCCGCCGGTCACCAGGCCCGAGCAGGAACGGCGCGTGCAGCAGCGACAGCTTGTCCAGGTTCTGCGTCAGCCCGTGTGTCAGCTCGACGATGATCGAGAAGATCATCGTCGTCGCGCCGACGACCGCCGTGCCGATGAGCACCGGCTTCGCCGTCGCCTTGAAGGTGTTGCCGGCGCCGTCGTTCTCCTCGAGCAGGTCCTTGGCCTTGCCGAACTGCACGTTGAGGCCGAAGTCCTTCTTCAGCTCCTGCTGGATGCCCGGAATGCCTTCGATCACCGACAGCTCGTACACCGACTGCGCGTTGTCGGTGACCGGACCGTAGGAGTCGACGGCGATCGTCACCGGGCCCATGCCGAGGAACCCGAACGCCACGAGACCGAACGCAAACACGGCCGGCGCGAGCATCAGGTCGGACATCGCCGTGCTCGCATGCGCTGACGAAGTAGGCGATCGACATCAGCGCGACGATGCTGAGGCCGATCCAGTAGGCGCTGAAGTTGCCGGCCACGAAGCCCGGACAGGATGTTCAGCGACGCGCCGCCCTCGCGCGAGGAGGTCACCACTTCCCTCACGTGGCTCGACTCGACCGACGTGAAGACCTTCACCAGCTCGGGAATGATGGCGCCGGCGAGCGTGCCGCACGTGATGATCGTCGCCAGCTTCCACCACGCGCGTCCCGTCGCCCAGGTCCGCGATGAGCTCGTAGGACACGATGTAGGTCGGCGATCGACCGAGACGATCGACGTCAGCCAGACCAGCGACGTCAGCGGCGCCTCGAAGTTCATCTTCGCGGCCGTTGCCGTAGCGCGCCTTCGCCATCGCCTCGTTGATCAGGTAGGACGCGCCGCTCGCGATGATCATCATCACGCGCATCACGAAGATCCAGACGAGCAGCTGCACCTGCGTCGCGGCCTGGGGCACCGCCAGCATGATGAACGTGATCAGCGCGACGCCGGTGACGCCGTAGGTCTCGAAGCCGTCCGCGCTCGGACCGACCGAGTCGCCCGCGTTGTCGCCGGTGCAGTCCGCGATCACGCCCGGGTTCCGCGCATCGTCTTCCTTGATGTTGAAGACGATCTTCATCAGGTCGGCGCCGATGTCGGCGATCTTGGTGAAGATGCCGCCGGCGATGCGCAGCGCCGCCGCGCCGAGCGACTCGCCGATGGCGAAGCCGATGAAGCAGGGGCCGGCGTAGTCGCCGGGAATGAACAGCAGGATGAACAGCATGATCAGCAGCTCGACGCTGATGAGCAGCATGCCGATGCTCATGCCCGCCTTGAGCGGAATGGCGTAGACGCCGGTACGGCTTGCCCTCGAGGCTCGCGAAGGCCGTCCGGGAGTTCGCGTAGGTGTTCACGCGGATGCCGAACCACGCGACGCTGTAGCTGCCGAGGATGCCGATGACGCTGAAGAGCAGGATGATCGCCGACGCGCATCGGCTCCAGTCCGCTCGAGGATAGCCGAAATACAGCACGATGATGACGGCGATGAAGATCTCGAGAATCGCGATGAACTTGCCCTGCGTGACGCAGGTAGGTCTTGCAGGTCTCGTAAATCAGCTCGGAGATCTCGCGCATCGAGCGATGCACCGGCAGGTTCTTCAGCTGGTAGAGGATGACCAGCCCGAAGAGCGATGCCGGCGCAGCGACACGCCCATGCCGATGAGCAGCAGCGTGCGGCTGTCGTAGCCGCCGACGGCGACCTGACCGAGATCGGGCAGGATCAGATTGGCTTCTCCGCCGCGCCGTCGCCGCCTTCAGGCGCCGGCCTGTGCGGCTGGCGGCAGCGCGGCTCGGGTTGCTGCGCCCAGGCGGCCGCCGGCGCCATCAGCACGGTCACCAGCACGATCGCGAGCGCGACCATCGCACCACTCACACGGCCGAATCCTTTGAACGACTCGGTCATCACTGTGTCAGCTCCTCTCGTTACCTGTCAGTTGGCCTTCGCGGCGCCGCTCACGGATTTGCTTTCGATCCGACCGGGCAGTGACATCCCGCCGGTCAGAAAGATGCGCACGCCTTCCTCGACGCTGATGTCGGGGAAGATGGCGCGCTCACGTGGGTAGATCACGATGTCGCCCAGATACAGGTGGTTGGTCGGCACGTACACCGCCATCAGCATTTCAGCGACCACGACCGCGATCCACCTCGAACTCCTTCGTCAGGAAACCCATGACCCAGCCCCGGCTCGAGTCATCCACCATCACGACGCGCTTGAACCCGGTCTCGTTGTCCGGCGAGAACGCCACCACGAGCTGCTTCACCGGCGAGTAGATGGTCCGGAACACCGGAATCATCATCAGCCAGCTCTCGCCCCGCGCGAGCAGTCGGCGACCGATCACGTTGGTGGCGATCGCCCCCACCGTCAGCACGACGAGCAGCGTGATGAGGATGCCGAGACCCGTGACCGCAAGGTCGCGGGTCTCGCTGTCGCGACCCAGGACCTGCGCGGCCATCGGCGCCGTGAAACCATCAATGATACCGAAGATCCACACCAGCGCGAAAACGCTGATGAAGAGCGGAACCATCACGAAGAAGCCGGTGAGAAAGCTTCGCCGCAACCAGCCGATTACAGCCATCCCAGCACCAATCGCGACGAAGATCACGAGTCCCGCGACAATTCGGTACCACGCAAAGGGGGCGAAACCGCTCCGCGCCACATAGCGCACGAAACGGCTTCACGACCACCAGCGCGGCGAGAAACGCCATGACGAACCCGATGGCGATCTCGACGCCGCGCTCGGGCGCCAGATGGTCGCGCACCTTCCACAAGTCGTGCAGAAACGCGCCGGCCAGCGCAGGCATCGCCAGAAAGAACGAGAACTCCGCCGCCGCCGGACGATCGAGTCCCGCGAGCAGGCCGCCCATGATCGTCGCGCCCGATCGCGAGACGCCGGGCACCAGCGCCAGCATCTGACACACGCCAACCGCGAACGCCCGCGGTACCGGCGTCTTGTCCGCCTCGAACACGACGGGCCTGGGCCGGAACGACTCGATCATCAGGATGGCAACCCCGCCGATGATAAAGGCGAAGGCAATGACCGCGGGACTCTGATACAGCTGGCGCTTGACCCAGTCGGCGAGCAGCACGCCAGCCAGGCCGGCCGGAATCGAGGCCACAATCAGCATGAGGGCGAAGCGTCGCGCGGCAGGATCCGAGGTCAGCCCGAGCGACGGCGCCGATGATCTTGGCCCGGTAGAGCCACATCACGGCCAGCACCGACCCGAACTGGATCATCACCGTGAACACGCCGCCCGGATCCTGATAACCGAGGGACGCGACCGGCGAGCAGCAGGTGCGCGGTCGACGAGATCGGCAGGAACTCCGTGAGGCCCTGCACGATCCCGAGTACCGCGGCGAGAAGATAGGTCAAACGGTAGTCAGCGCTACGAGGCTCTGGCTCGCTTCTGTTTCTTGCCGCCCTGGCCCGCGGCGGTGTCGCCCGACGGTGGCGCGGCTGTGCCATCGGACGCCGACGCTTGCGATTCCAGAATGTCACGATCGCCGCGGCGACAAACACGCTCGAGTAGGTGCCCGTGATGATGCCGACGATCATCGTGAACGCAAACGCCGCGCAGCACCTCGCCGCCGAACAGGAACAAGCGCGACGGCCGACAAGCAGCGCGGTGCCGGCGGTGATCACCGTCCGACCGAGCGTCTGATTGAGCGAGATGTTGACGATCTCGTTCAGCGTCTTGCGGCGCATGCCCCGCAGGTTCTCGCGCACGCGGTCGAAGATGACGATCGTGTCGTTGGTCGAGTAGCCGGTGACCGTCAACATCGCGGCGATCACGTTCAGCGTCAGGTCGTACTGGAAAAACGCCAGGAACGCGAACGTCACGAGGATGTCGTGGATCGTCGCGATGACGGCGCCCGACCGCGAACGAGAACTCGAACCGGAAGGCGATGTAGCCGAGGATGCCCAGCAGCGACAGGACGAACGCGGACAGGCCCTTCTGCGACAGATCGCGGCCGACCGTCGGGCTGACGATCTCGGTGCCGACGACGGCAAAGTTTCCGAGGCTGCCGGCGCGGAGCGCCGACTCGACAGCCGCCCGCGTCGCGCTCAATCCCGCACCGCCTTCGGTCCCCACCTGCGGCACGCGAATCATCACCTGTCGCTGCGAGGGATCGCCGTACGTCTGGACGACGACGTTTTCACCGCCGCTCGGGAAGCTGCGATCGAGCGCCCGGCGGACGCTGTCAATGGTCGGCGTCTTGTCGAACTGCGCGATCACCGCCGTGCCGCCGGCGAATTCGAGTCCGAGCGGAACGCCCTTGGTGAAGCCGACGATCAGGCCGGCGATGATGAGCACCCACGACAGGATGACGGCGTGCCACCGCCACCGGAGGAAGTCGAAGTTCGTGTTGTGGAAGATGTGCATCGCTGCGCTCTAGATGGAAAGCGTTTTGACCTGCCGCTGGCCGAGCACCATCTCGAACAACGCTCTGGACACGAACGTCGACGTGAAGAGATTCGAGCCGAGGCCGATGAGCGAGCGTGTAGGCGAATCCGCGAATCGGGCCGGTGCCGAACTGCATGAGGAACAGTGCGGCAATCGCCGCCGAGATGTGGGTGTCGAGCAGCGTCAGGAACACGCGGCTGAAACCGGCGTGAGTGACGTGCGCACCGGACGGCCCTGCTCGAGCTCCTCCTTGATGCGCTCGAAGATGAGCACGTTCGAATCGACGCCGATACCCATCGTGAGCACGAACCCGGCGATGCCGGGCAGCGTCATGACCGCGCCGATGTACGCCATCAGCCCGAGCAGGATGACCAGGTTGAAGATCAGCGCGATGACAGCGTTCACGCCCGACAGCTTGTAGTAGAAGAGCATGAACGCGACGACGAGCAGGAGCCCCACGAGCGAGGCCATCACGCCGGCTCGAATCGCGTCGGCACCGAGCGTCGGGCCGATCGTCTGCTCCTGGATGTATTCCATCTTCGCCGGGAGCGCGCCCGACTTGAGCGTGATGACGGTGTCGGCCATCTCCTCGCGGCTGATGCCCGTGATCTGGCCGTTGTCGGTGATGCGTCCCTGAATCGTCGCCACCGACATCACGCGATCGTCGAGGACGATGGCCATCGGACGACCGATGTTCGCCTGCGTGAAGTTCCCGAAGCGGACCGCCGCGTCCTGCCTGAGCGTGAAGCTCACCGCGGGCCGGTTGAACTGATCGAGCGACTGCTGGGCGCTTCGCAGGTCGCGACCGCTGACGGCCGCGGCTTTCTTCAGCGCATAGAACACCGTGTTGCCCACGCCGCCGGCGGCGCCGGCGTCCTGGCGCCCAGGCAGAATCTCGAGATCGGGCGGCACGACGTTGTTGAACGCCTGCAGCGCCGGCTTCACGCGTCGGGAACGGTCCCTGCTCGACCAGCGTGAGCTTCAGCAGCCCGGTCGACGAGATGATCCCCTTCGCGCGATCGACGTCGGTCACACCGGGCAGCTGGACGAGGATCTGATCGCCGTTGCCCTGCTGCGCGATGCTGGGTTCGGCGACGCCGAGGTCGTTCACGCGTCGTTCGATCGTCTGCCGCGCCTGCACGATCGATTCGTCCTGAATCGCCTTCTGCGACGTTCGGCTTCATCGTGAACGTGTAGGCGCCATTCGTGCGGGAGCTGCGATCGAAGTTCGCCTCGGCATCGGCCGTGGCCTGTCGGAACGCGGCATCCTGCTCCGAGGTCACGCCGTCCACGCGGAACTGCGTCGGCCCGAGCGTCATGACGCCGGTCGTCGTTGACGTTGGCCGTCGCGCAGCGCCTCGCGCGTCCGTTCGGCCTGCGTGTCAGTCTCTGACTGCAGCGCCGTCTCGCTCTGCACCTTCAGCACCAGATGCACGCCGCCCTTCAGGTCGAGACCGAGCTTCAACTGCTTCTCCTGAAGCCAGTCCGGCAGTCCGAGTCCGAAGTAGGTGGCCACCATCGGATACACGCCGGTCGTGGCGAAGATCACGAGGACGGCGACCGAGATGATGATTTTCCAATGCAGGTTCTTGTTCATGGTGTTGACCGAGGCTGCTGGTTCCGCCTCTACGACGTGCTGCTGCTATCAGGCACGACGGGTTCCTGTCCCTGATACCCGACGATCGCCGCGCGCGAGACTTCGATGCGCACGTTGTTGGCGACCTGCAGCTGCACGGACTGATCGCTCAGCTTGCGTGATCGATCCGTACATCCCGCCCGGTCGTGATGATCCGATCGCCAACCTTGAGCGCCGCGAGGAACGCCTGCACCTTCTGCTGGCGCTTGCGCATCGGCAGCACCATCACGAAGTAGAAGATGCCGAGGATCAGCGCGAACGGAATGAGCTGCAGCCATGGATTGGCAGTGCCCCCTGGGGCGTGGCCATGGCCAGGAGAAACGAATCGAGAAGACTCATGAGTCGTGGACAGGCGGGATACCGACCGAAGGAACTCCTGCCTGAAACTATCGAAGATTCCGAGCTTTATAGCCTCCCTGATCCGTTTCATCGTGTCAAGGTAAAAGGCCAGGTTATGCAACGTGTTAAGGGCTCCGGCCGCTCATCTCGCCAGCGAGGTGGAGGTGGCGCAGATAGGCGCGCGAGTGATGCGTGCAAGTGTAGCAGCGGCAGGCCGGATCGAGCAGGGCCATCGTCCTCGGCGTACCTGGCGTTCTTGATGTTGATCCGGCCAAGACTCGTGAAAAGCTGACCGTTGCGCGCGTTCCTCGTCGGCAGGACACAGTCGAACATGTCGATGCCGCGGCCCACACACTCGACCAGGTCCTCGGGCGTTCCCGCGCCCATCAGATAGCGCGGCTGTCGGCCGGTAGCCGGCCCGCGGTCTCGCTCGACGACCCCGTACATCACGTCGATGGGCTCACCGACGCTGAGCCCGCCGATCGCATAGCCCTCGAAGCCGATTGCCACCGTCGCTCGACGCTCTCGCGACGCAACGTCCGGAAACACGCCACCCTGGATGATGCCGAACTGAGCCTGACCACCATTGGCGATCGTGACGTCGCCAGGAGGATCCGCGCTCTGAGCTCGCTCGAGCCTGCGCGACAGCGAGCCGCCCATCGGACCGAGCGCTCCATGGATTCAGCCGTCGCGTCGCGGGTCGCCGGATACGCCAGGCACTCGTCGAGCACCATCGCGATGTCCGACCCGAGTCGAGCCTGGATGTCGACCGTGCGTTCGGGCGTCAGACTGATGTCGTGAGCCGTCGAGGTGCGACTGAAACTCCGCGCCGTCCTCGGTGATGACCCTCCGCTCGGCGAGGCTGAACACCTGAAAGCCTCCGCTGTCGGTGAGCAGCGGACGATCCCAGCCGATGAATCGATGAAGACCTCCCCGTCTCGCGATCAGCTCGTCGCCGGGACGGAGGAAGAGGTGATAGGTGTTGCCCGAGAATGATCTCGGCGCCGCTGTCGGCGACGTCGCGGTGGAAGCGTGGCCTTGACCGCTCCCTGTGTGCCGACGGGCATGAACGCCGGCGTCTGCACAACGCCATGCGGCGTCTCGAAGCTCGCCGAGGCGGGCCGATCCCGTCGGTTGACGTACACCGTGAAGCGAAACGACGTCCCAACGCTTATTATTAGTTGAACCGTGCCGAAACTGCGCGTCGGTGTGATTTACGGCGGACGATTCAGGGGAGCACGAAGTCTCCATCGCGTCCGCGTCCTCGATCTTCAAACACCTCGATCGCGACGCGGTACGAATGCCGTGCCCATTCGGATCGAGAAGGACGGTCGATGGGTACTGACCGGCGCAGGTCCCCGGCGATTTCGTCGGCAGCGGACATCGCCAGGCCAGCGACCTCGGCCCTGCGGTCGCATCGTCGAGCCGACGCGTCGCGATCAGCGACGTCGACGTCGTGTTCCCCGTGCTCCATGGACCGTACGGCGAGGACGGGACGGTGCAGGGTCTGCTGGAATTGGCCAACGTCCCCTATGTCGGCGCGGGCGTGCTGGGATCCGCCGTCGGGATGGACAAGGCGATGATGAAGACGCTGTTCGCCGCGCACGGCCTGCCCATCGTCCCGCACCTCACCGTCCATCGTCACGAGTGGCAGCGCGACCCGACGCGGATCACCGGCACGGGTCGCCAAGGAGCTCCGGTATCCGGTGTTCGTCAAGCCGGCGAATCTCGGCTCGAGTGTCGGCATCTCCAACGCGACAATGGATGACGGCTTCGTGAGGCCATGGCACTCGCGCTGCGCTTCGACAGGAAGATCGTGATCGAAGCCGGTGTGCCCAATGCGCGCGAGATCGAGTGCGCGGTGCTCGGCAATGACGAGCCCGCAGGCCTCCATCCCCGGTGAGGTCATCGTCACGCACAAGGACGGCTTCTATTCGTACGATGCGAAGTATCTGGACCCGAACGGGGCGACGACGAAAGTGCCCGCCGACCTGCCCTCGACGACGATCGAGGGCGTGCGTCGCCTGAGCATCGAGGCTTTTCGCGCCCTCGAGCTCGCGGGCATGGCGCGTGTCGATTTCTTCGTCGATCGAAAGACCGACGCCCTCTTCCTGAATCAGAGTGCGAGCCTGTGAGCGCGATACGCATTGTCGACGCGCGGGGGAAGCAGGTAGTTCAGCAGCACGGCCATCTTTGCCTTCAGCGATGCCATCGGTGAGGCCTAACGAATGAAAGGGACTTCCCCGTGCCGGTAACGGCATCGAGGTGCCAAGATTGAGGTGCGTAAATTCAATCTAAATGACCGGAGGGGAAGTCATGGAACAGATTACTACCGTGGGAATCGATCTGGCAAAGAGTGTGTTCTCGCTGCACGGAGTGGATGGCGCGGGTCGGATGGTGTTCCGACGCACGGTGCGGCGCGACCAGCTGCTGGAGGTGGTGGCCGGTCTGCCGCCGTGCCTGATCGGCATGGAAGCCTGCCCGGGGCGCACGAATGGGGCCGCCGGTTTCAGGGATTCGGACATACGGTGCGGACTGATGGCGCCGCAAGTTCGTGACCCCTTACCGCAAGAGCGGCAAGAACGACGGCAACGATGCCGAAGCGATCTGCGAGGCAGTGACGCGGCCGAACATGCGCTTCGTGCCGGTGAAGAGGGCCGAGCAGCAGGCGCTGCTTGCGATGCACCGGGTGCGCCAGGGATTCATCGTCGAGCGAACCGCGATCATCAATCGGTTGCGCGGGCTGCTGTCGGAGTTCGGTGTGGTGCTGCCGCTGCGCTCGGATCACGGTGCGCCGCAGGCGGTGGAGGCGGCGGAAGCATTGCCCGCGCTCGCACGCGCGCGATCAGCGACCTGCTCGATCAGCTGCGCGTGCTCGATGAACGCATCGGTGGCTATCGACCGGGAGGTCGAGGCACGGCCAAGCGCGAGGCGGCGAGGCGCCTGATGCAGATTCGCGGCATCGGACCGACCACGGCGCTGGCGATCGTGGCCACCGTTGGCGACGCGCGCGAATTCAGGAACGGCCGACAGTTCGCCGCGTGGATCGGTCTGGTGCCGCGCCAATACTCCACCGGCGGAAAGACGCGTCTGGGGCACATCAGCAAACGCGGCGATGCCTACTTGCGCAACCTGCTTGTGCAGGGGGCGCGCTCGGTTCTGCAGAGCGCGGCGCGACCAGGATCGCATGTCGCGCTGGGCACTGGAGTGCGCGCGCGGCGCGGCTACCACCGGACGCTGGTGGCGATCGCGACCAAGAATGCCCGCATCACCTGGGCACTGCTGGCGAAGATCGAGACATTCAAGGTGACGGTGTAAGCGGTGTAACGCACGCTGCACGAACCGTTTTTCAATCAAGGAACCCTCCCAAGACTGCGAGCGCAATGCGAGAACGCTGAACAGGTCAGACCGGCGAGCGGACACCCCGGTTAACTTGCAGGCCGTGGTCGAGGCCGACTAACGAATTGGGACCGCACGCGCGGCTAGTTATGGTGGCCCGAGCGCCCTGATGACGCGCTCAGTTCGAGGCCGATTAGAGATCTGCAGTCTGTCCGATCAGCGACCCGCGAGATCACTTGCAAATGGGGAAGTCCTTAGAGTTTGAGTTGAGCCGCCTGCGGGCTCGAACCATGGGCTAGGCGTCGGGTTCATTTGTCAGGGCCCGCAGCTTGAGGACGGTGGCCCAGTTTCTCGTGGTGGCCGACTTGCCCGCCTTGCCGAGGAGCGCTTCGCCGGCCTTGCTTTCCAGTATGCCTGCCGCGCAGAGCAGGTACGCGGCATTCTTGCCTACCGCAAACTGCTCGGGAGGCACGACGAGCGGCTCGATGGCCGCGAGGCTGGCCAGCGCCTTGGCGTCTTGAACGAACGCGACCAGAAAGCGTGAATGCTCGTCTGCTCCCGGCTTGGATCGGATTGTCGGAGACGATGGCCGCCAGTTCGCTTGCCGACTTGACGATGACCGGCACCTCGACCGTGAGTTGGTCGCGAGCGCAGCAGCGATGTCCGCGGCGTGCTTTGCCGGCGTGCCTCTGGCGCGCGGAAGACGGCATTGCCGCTGTTGAGCAGGGTGGCCACGCCCGTGTAGCCCAGACCGCAGAGCAGGGCGCGCAGCTCGGCCATCGGCACACGCTTGGCCTTGCCGACGTTGACGCCGCGCAGCAGGGCTACGAATGTGGGCATTTGCGCCGTTTAACGAATAATAGGGACTTCCCCGTCCCGGAGACGGCATCGAGGTGCCAAGATTGAATTCCGTTTGTTCAATCTGAACCAGGAGGGGAAGTCATGAAAGAGATTACTACCATCGGCATCGACCTCGCAAAGTCGGTATTCACGGTGCACGGAGTGGACGCGGCGGGGCACACGGTGTTGCACAAGACGGTGCGGCGGGAAAGGCTGATGGAGCTGATGGCCGGGCTGCCACCGTGCCAGATCGGCATGGAGGCGTGCGGAGGTGCGCACGAGTGGGCGCGGAAGTTTCAGGGGCGTGGTCACCGCGTCGGGATCATGATGGCGCGCTTTGTAGCCCCGTATCGCAAGAGTTCGAAGAACGACGGGAACGATGCCGAGGCAATCTGCGAAGCGGTGGCTCGGCCGAATATGCGCTTCGTGCCGGTGAAAAGTGCCGAGCAGCAGGCGATTCTGTCGCTGCATCGGGTGCGGCAGGGATTCATCGAGCAGCGCACGGCGACGATCAACCGCATCCGTGGGTTGCTGGCCGAGTTTGGCGTGGTGCTGCCGCAGCGGGCGGAGCAGGTCCGGCGTACGGCGGTGGTCGTGGCCGAAGAGTTGCCCGTCCTCGCGCGCGACGCCATCACCGATTTGCGGGCACATCTTTCGTACCTCGACGAACGGATCAGCCACTACGAGCGGCAGTTGGTCGAATTGGCGCGACAGCGTGAGGCGGCGGTACGGATTCAGCGCCTGCCGGGCGTGGGGCCACTCACCGCCTCGGCCATCACCGCCAGCATCAGCGACGGCCACGAATTCGCCAACGGGCGGCAGTTTGCGGCCTGGCTGGGATTGGTGCCGCGACAATACTCGACCGGAGGCAAGCCGCGCTTGGGCCGCATCACCAAACGGGGCGACGCCTATCTGCGCACGCTCCTGATGCTGGGAGCTCGCGCGGTGTTGCAGAGCGCGGCGCAGAAGTCGGATCGCTTGTCGCGCTGGGCGATGGCGTTGCGCGCACGTCGCGGTTACCACCGGGCGATCATTGCAGTAGCCGCCAAGAATGCACGCATCATCTGGGCGCTGCTGGCGAACAATCGAGAGTTCGCGCCGCCCGCGTAGCTCACGACACTGCGCACCACCATTCAATCTGGAACCTCCCACGACTGCGAGCGCAATGAGAGAACGCTGAACAGGTCAGACCGGCGAGCGGACGCCCCGATTACCTTGCAGGCCGAAGCGTGGCCGACTAACGAATTGGGACCGCTCGCGCGGCTGGTTATGGTGGCCCGAGCGCCGAGACGACGCGCTCATTTCGAGGCCGGTTAGAGATCTGCAGTCTGTCCTACCAGCGATCAGCAAGAACACTTGCAAATGGGGAAGTCCTTAGAGAGTAAGGTAACCGGCGACCGCGGCGCGGGCGAAGCCCCGCCGGCGGGCGTCTGTGTTGACCGCGAGGTTAGGCCGCGATGTCAACGTAGCGAACGGCGCTCGAAGGTGGAGGAATCGGTGAGCCATCCTCGCGCAAACCGTCGAGGTAAGACTCGATAGCTTCACGGATCTCTCGCTCCACCCCCTCAAGCGTTGCGCCCGTAGCGACACAACCCGGAAGATCGGGTACGTAAACCGAAAAGTTGGGACCGGCGTGCACGATTACGTTCGCGTAGCGCATGGGTTCCTCACTTCCTGAATCCGGCCTGTTTCCATCCACTGCGGGCCCATGAATTCGATCAGCGCACTCTGCGTAGGCGTTTCGAGCGGTCACGCCACGGTTAACGCAGCGGGGCGCCGTCGGTGGTCACCACCTTTGGCGGGAGGCGGAAGGGTTTGACCCCCATTGCCTCATAGATCTCGGCCGGGTAATACACGACACCCTCTTTCATGACCATGCTGATATCGCGGATAGAGGCAATGTTCTCCGTCGGGTCGGCGTCGACCAGGATCACGTCTGCGAGCTTGCCCACGGCGACGGTGCCGAGGAGATCCGATAGTTGCGTGTATTGGGCGCCATTGCGGGTAGCGATCTGCAGCGCCTGTGAGGCGCCGATGCCGGCCTCCACGTACGTCTCGAGCTCGCGATGGAGCGTAAAGCCGGCGATGTTGTCGGTGCCAGCTAACAGCGGAATACCGGCTGCGTAGAGGCGGAGTGTGAGCTCGAGCAGCTTCGCGTAGGAATTGCGATATCGCGACGCGTTGGCGGCATTTACGTCCATCGAATTGACCCGCCAGTTTCGCTGCAAGGCCGGCGGAACGTGGCTTGCCACCTTCTGAAAGGCCGGATTCGGCGCGCCCTGCAGCTGGGTGAACATAGGCTCGAACGTCGTGATCGTGGTGTCGACCACCGTGCCCCGGGAAACCAGCAGCTGAAAGAAGGCCTTGGCATCCTCGGAATCGAGGTCGATCTGCGACGCGTTGTCGCCGACGAGTTGGAAGCGCAGCAGCGTTCTGGTGTCATCGCCCGGCTTGACGAGAAAGTTCAACATCACCTGATTGATATGCTGGATCTCGTCGTACCCTGCGCGAACGGCCTCCTCGGCCCGCATGAATGCGGGAATGTGCCCGCTCACGCGCATGCCCAGCGCGTGAGCGTAGGAAGCCAACGGCGCGACCCATTCGGGCCGGATCGAGTTGTAGAGCTTTATCTGGCGCCGCCCGCGTTGCGCGTACCAGTCGACGGCCGACTTCCCCTCATCCAGCGTGTTGATGACGATTCCGCCGCGCGAGGCGTACGGACTTTCGCCTTCGATGAAGCCCGTCGGCACGATCCGCGGCCCCACAATGCGTCCGTTCTCGATGTCCGTCCGCAGCTCCTCCAGCCCCTTGTTGTCGTTGCCCATGTCGCGAACCGTGGTCACGCCACCGGCGATCTGCAACATGGCGTTCCACCGCCATTCGTGACCGTGCATGTCGAAGAGACCTGGCAGCAGGAAGCGTCCCTCGCCGTCGATCACCGTGCCCACGTCGCGGCCGGCACTTCCCGGCGGGTAGATTGATGCAATGTGCCCGCGAAAGACGTAGACGTCGAACGGCCCGCGCATCATCGCGGCGTCGGAGTCGAAGACCCGGACTGACCGGATGAGAATCGGGTCCTTGAAACGATGTGAGAGGCTGTCGGCAAGCGTGCCGAGCAACTCGCGCTCGGCGTCCTGCTGCATCTTCAGCAATTCGCCAGCGCGCTCCTCCCAGCCGGACTCGATGGCCGTGAACCCGGGATAGACCGCCGCGAAGAACTGCTGTGACTCGTCGCTGCGCAGCCAGAACAGGGACGGTGAAATGTCGAATCCGAAGATCGCATAGAGCGCCACCTTGGCCTGACGTGGTCCCGCCTGCACGGTGGTCTCGCGCAGCGAACGGATCGACAGCTGTCCTGCTGGCAACGCCGCGAGCTTTCCGTCCGGCTG
Organism: uncultured beta proteobacterium; assembly: GCA_963833295.1. Lineage (GTDB taxonomy): Bacteria > Pseudomonadota > Gammaproteobacteria > Burkholderiales > Casimicrobiaceae > CAIWHR01. The sequence continues at coordinate 34,740 of CAWHXL010000005.1, forward strand.
GCGCAACAGTCCGCGCGCAATCACGGCAATTGCCTCGAAGCTGTTCTCCACCGGCACATATTGCGCGGACAGCTCACCCGCCTGCTCGCCGTTATCGGCAAGAGATTTCCAGCGCGCGACGCCGTTTGCATACAGGAACGACTCGTCGACCGGGGCCCCGTACGTCGACTTGCCCGTGACCCGGAACAGGATCAGACGGCCGGTCTCGTCAATCCGCATTTCCTCATGCAGGTCCGGGCCGCGCCCATTGTTCAGGTAGCTGAAATCGACGATGACCCTGCCGTCGTCGGTCGTGGTCACAACCTGCTCGCCAGCAACCTTGCCCTGGAACGAAATCGAGTGGCGCACAGGCGGCGCGGCGTGCACCGTGGCGGCAAACACGATCAGGCAGATCAGACCCAAAGCACCGGGCAACGACACGCTTCTGGCCCTGACGAAGCATGTCATTGCCGCATTGCGAAACGTGGTGCGCGCGATCTGGGTGAAGATGGGTGACACCATGACGTTGGCGCGTATGTTCCAGGAGATGGGAAATTCAACCCCGCCAAGGGCATACCATCATACGGTATCACGAGTTCTCGCGACCCGGACCAAGGAGGAGATTGGGTTGGGGCATGAACGCAGCATTCCGCGTGATTTCCTCAAGGAGGCGTCCACACCCTGAGCGCGACGCGCCGGTTCCGTGTTCCTATGGCGTACCGGCTACACGGGTTTCTCTGCCGCGGGCGGATTCGTTGCCTGCGCTGCTTTCGGAGAAAGCGACCGTCCGCTCGGGGTCGGTTTGCAACATTCGCGCGAGCGGCAATTCCCGGCGATGCGCTGCCGCTCGAACACCCGCGTACGCGCCAGGCCTAGCTCGGCGGAACGGGGGCCCTACGTCCGGTACCTCGGCTCCGGCGGGGCTCGCCGACCAGGCTCCGCCAATGTTCGGGCACGTCGACATTTCCTGGAACCAGTCCGGCAAAGCTGGCCCTGACTCGCGCATCGGCTTCGGGATCGATTAGCGCCGCATTGGGATTGCACAATAGCCGTTTCGCGGTCCTGAGTGCATGCGCGTGGGCATCGAGGCTTCCCTGACATTTCCACACCTCGCGCCGCTCGCGATCGGCGATACCCGGCAAGAGCGCGCACGACTTCATGAGTTTCAGTGTCTGGGCATTGCCGACGTACATGCCCGCCGGGCCCGTCGCCCTGATCTCCTCGAATACGCCATCAAGATCGCCGAACGAAAGCTGCTGACAAAATCGTTTCATCATGAGCGAAACTTCGTTGTCGATGACGAGCTGGCCGAAATCGAAGGTCATCAGCGCATCGAGCAAACCGCCAACCACGATGAAGTCGATGCCGGCAGCCGCGGCGAGCGTCGGCGACATGGCCTTCTCGTAGCCCGCCTGAGCGTCGCCGATCTTCGAGTTGGTGAGGCCCAGGTAGCAACCGGTCGGGTAGCCGTAGTGGCGGCCCATCTGCGCAAGAGCCATGGACACGATGCCCGTCTCGACAGCGCCGGCGGCGTAGGCGCCGGTGCGCATGTCGCCAACGACCGGCAGGTGGTTGTAGATGAGCTCGGTGCCGGGCTTCGACATCTGCGCGAGAACCGCCGCGGCGTGCCACTCCGCATTCATCTGCACGAGCATGCCGGACATCTTCAACGGCGCGCTGATGCCACCGATTGGCGCCAGCGTCCCATAGGCCGGCAACTCATTCTCGGCATAGAACATCAGCATCTCGGTCGAGTCGAAGTCCATGGTGAGCGGCGACACGATGGAGCAGTAACCGAAGGTGATGAATGGCCGCCCCCTGAATCGCTTCTCGCTTCCGGCGATCTCGCTGCCGAGCTTGATGATCTGCCGTGCCTCGCGTATGTCGACGACAGACGTGCGCACCGGCTTCCAGCAGTTCTTCACGGCGGGATAGAAGCGGGACAGGCTGAACTGATCGGGCGGCGCGTCGTCTGCCAGGACGGAAATTGAGAACACGTCGATGCCTTCGAGCTGGTTGACCAGGTGGGCGATGCAGGCGATGTCGCCGGATCGCGAACGCCGCTCTTCCCCCGTCTCCGGATCGATTAGGTCCGGCGCGGAACTGGCCGTCGCGACGACGAGCGCATCCTCGGGGATCGACTTGGAGAATGCCTCGTTGCGCGCGTGAAACGTGAACGCCGGCGGGATCATCGCCCGAAACTCCTCGACGACATGACGAGGAAACGTGACGATTTGGGTGTTCTCGGCCACCATGCACCCGTGCCGCCGGAAGCGGTCGCGGGCCTTCTCGTTGCGCACGAGAAGCCCGACGTGCTCGAGGACGTCGAGGGACGCCTCGTGCACTTTCGAAGGGAACGAATCCGGTAGGAGCTGGGCGAACCGCGCGATCATGGCACCGTCCTCAGGTCCAAGGACCATCGGGTGATCATAGCAGGCGCACGCGCCGTCCCCGAGTATCGGCCGCAACGTCGCGACCGCACTGGTTTTCTTGACGGTCTTCTTTCTGGAGATGCAACCAACCCGAGCGGCCGTGCAATTTGAGATCACGGAGCGAACGCGGGACGCGGTTCGGTTGCTGCTCGGATACACGAAGCTCGAGTGTACCGTCGGGTATCTGGGGATCGAAGTTGACGATGCGCTGGAGATCGCCGAGCAGACCGACGTGCAATCCAGCCACGCTGGCAGCGGCCGCCGAGCTCGCCGGTCGCTGACCCGGCACAACCGGTCGTCCCGCGAAGGTGCCGACAGCGGACGTTTGATGATGCTATTGCCCTGTCATTACCCGTCGCGGCTACGAGAACGCGCGGGTCGCGGACTTGGCTGAAGAACCAGAGGGCCGTTCGCGAATTGTCGTCCCGACCCCACGCAGCGCATACTCGCGTCTACCCTCCGCGTAGTCCGTGAAAGGAGGCCAGATGGACCTCGACCTCGTCGCGCCCGCTTTCGCGTGGGCCCGCTCGACCCTCCCGACGAGGCCAAGCATGAATTCGGTGGACGGCACGCGTTCCCGCACCGTCGCGACCGGTCGTTTCGTTCGATTCGCGGGCTTCCGCTCGTCGTCGATTCCGCGCTGCCGCGCGTCAGCCCTCGGCGCTGCAGTCGCGCTGGCATGCTGTTGCGCGCTTTGGGCGCCGACGCAGTCCATGGCTCAGCACCCCGCCGAGGCGCAAGCCGCGGTGCCGGTGGCTGACTTCTTTCGCACGCCGCGACTCAATAACCCAAAATCGTCAGCCAGCGGGAGATACCTGGCCGGCGCGGTGGCAGTCGATGGCGGGCGGGTGAACTTGGCGGTATTGGACCTCGAGAATCTCGGTCAGTCCAAGGTCGTGGCGGCGTTCAGGGACGCCGACATCAACCACTACGAGTGGGTGAATGACCAGCGCCTCGTGTTTGACGCAATCGACCTCCAGTCCGGTAGCTATGCCGTCAATCCGCTGGCGCCAGGACTGTGGGCTGTCAACCGGGACGGCAGCAATTCCCGCCAGCTGATTAGCGCTTCCAGAGTCCCCCCTTCTGAGCACATGCTGCCGTGGGAATGGCGGCTACATAGTGTGCTCACGGACGGCTCGAACGACGTATTGGTGCAGGGGTTGACGCTAAGCAATCTCTGGGAGGTCGTCGATACCAAACTAGCTCGGCTGGACACGACGACCGGCAGGTCCAAGAACCTGAGCGAGGGCGCGCCGGATCACGTGACGCGCTGGGTGGTGGACCGCGAGGGGCGTCCCGCGGCCGTGACAACTTGGCACGAGGGCCGCTTTCGGGCTTATCTGAAATCCGCAACCGGCACCAGCTGGGACAAATGGCAGGACGCGGAGGGCTTCGGCGGCAATTACGCGATTCCCTACTGGGTTGGCTTCGACGGGCAACTGCTGGCACTCAAGCGGCCCGCTGACCACACCGAAGTCTATGCTGTGGACGCTAAGACCCATACGCTGAACGCCGAGCCGATCATCCGTCTCAGGGGCTACGATTTTCGCGGGAGCATCGTGTATGACACCCAGGCACGGCGAATGCTGGGGGTACATTTCGAAACTGATGCGCGAAGCTCCGCGTGGCTGGATCCGGTGATGCAGGCACACAGTCCGCCGTGGACGCCCATCTGCCCGCAACCAACAATCGTATCGACTGCCAACGCTGTTTGAGCGTTCCGACGGTGCTGGTGACGGCCATGTCGGACCGCCAGCCACCGCTCTATTACCTCTACAACCGCGACACCAAGGAGTTGAGCCTGATCGCCGCTTCCCGACCCTGGAACAAGGCGCAGGCGATGGGTTTGCGCGACGTGCATCGCTTTGCCGCGCGCGACGGGTTGTCGATCCCCGTTTTGGTAACGCAGCCGCCGGGTAAGGCGAGCGGTGCGCGCCCCGCGGTGGTACTAGTTGTGATTTCTAGGACCGTTGTTCAGCGAACTGGACCAGCTTGCTAAGTGGTGTTTGGTGATGAAGGCTCGCATGGGGTCGCTCCTCATTGTAGAACCGCAACCAGGCGGGCAGGGCGGCGCGCCGCTGCTCGGACGTGGCGTAGGGCACGGCGTAGGCCCATTTTCGTTGCAGCGTCTGAATGAAGCGCTCGGCCTTGCCGTTGGTTTGTGGCCGGTAGGGCCGCGTCCGTTTGGTGTCGATGTCGAGCCAGCGGCAGGCCTTGCGGAACGGCCGCGAGCGATAGGCACCACCATTGTCGGTGAGCACGCGTTGAACGCGGATGCCCCGGCGCTGGAATTCGCGCACGGCGCGCAACCAAAAGCGAGTGGTGGTGTAGCGCTTCTGATCCGGCAGGATTTCCACGTAGCCAAACCGAGAGCAGTCGTCGACGGCGACGTGGGCGTATTCCCAGCCATGGCCTGCGCTGGGCGTATGGCGGTGGCCGGTAACGCGATGACCCGCCCGCGTGAAGCGGCCGAGTTTCTTGATGTCGACATGGACCAACTCACCGGGGCGCTGCCATTCGTAGCGTTGCACCGGCTCCGGCGGCGTGAGGTAGCGCAAGCGACCCAAGCCGATCCGCGCCAGCACGGCGCTGACCGTGGAGCGCGCCAGGGGCAGCCGAGCAGCAATCTCGGTGGCTACCAGCTTGGCGTGCCGCAGCAGCCGCACCAAGGCCACCCAGGTCGCCGGCAAGGCGTGCGGATGGCGGCGTGCGCCGACGACCGATCCTGCAACCCCGCGACGCCTTCGGCGCGGTAGCGCGCGAGCCACTTGTACACCGTGCGCTTGGACACGCCCAGGGACATCGCCACCTCGGCCACCGGCCACTTCTCGACCAGAACGCGATGAATCAACATGGCTCGACTCTGCGGCGTCGTACGGGCATTCTTGTGAATGTTCATCCGGCTGTCTCCTCGGAAATTGGTCGGCTCGCACCAACCAGCTTCCCGGATTCAGCCCGGGTGAACAACCGTCATAGAAATCACAACTAGTGCACGGCGGGCCCTGGGTCCGTGGAACGCATTGGGAGTGGGAGCCGGCCGCGCAGTTCTTGGCCTCGCGTGGTTACGTGGTGATCGAACCCGAGTTTCGCGGCAGTACAGGCTATGGCTACAAGCTCTTCCATGCCGGCTGGAAACAATGGGGCCTGGCGATGCAGGACGACCTCGCCGACGCGACGAACTGGGCCGTGCAGCAGGGCTGGGTCGATCCCAAACGAGTCTGCATTGCCGGTGCCAGCTATGGTGGCTATGCGACACTGATGGGGCTGGTCCGATATCACGAGCTGTACCAGTGCGGCGTCGATTGGGTTGGGGTCACCGATATCAACCTCATGTATTCCATCAACTGGAGCGATATCTCCGAGGAAGCCAAGGGCTACGGCATGCCGCTGCTGATCGGCGATCCGGTCAACGATGCGCAGCAACTCAAGGACACGTCGCCGCTGGAGCAGGCGGCGCAAGTGCGCCGGCCTCTGTTGATGGCCTATGGTGCAGTCGACCGGCGCGTGCCTATCGAGCACGGCAGAAGATTCAGGGATGCGATCAGCCGGACCAACAAGGACGTCGAGTGGATCGTCTACCCGGAGGAGGGCCATGGCTGGCGCATGCTGGAAACGCAGGTCGACTTCTGGACCCGCGTTGAGAAGTTCCTGGGCCACTACTTGCGCGTGGACGCGAAGTAGCAAATGTTGCCGGTAGGCCAGTCACCGGCGGACTTCGTCGGGAGCCTGCAACGCAATCTCGACGGCGATGCTCGCATTCGCGCGGGGCGAGAATTCGGCCTCGTAGCTTGAGAACCGGCGCTCCAGCAGTTTGCTGCTTGCATGTCCACGTCTCGTGAGATAAATCGAGAAATCGGGGGTACGATGGATTCGCTTCATCAATTGGAGCATCGCGATCCCCTCGGCGATAACCGGAAGGGGTGTGGTGATTCGTCGCTCGATGATGCGGTTGATCTGGTCGTCGAGATGAATGAGGTAATCCGGCGTCGGAATCAGAAACAAATCCGTCTCGATCAGCGTGACGTTGAACGTCCACGCGAGATACCTTCCGAGCGTGGTCTTGCCAACACCCTCGCGCCCGTCGATTGTGACGATCACACCCGGAAGCCCGCGCATCACCGGGGTCAAGGCCGCCACGAGTGGTTGGTAGGCTGGCAGGACGGCAGGCATAGGGATGCGCCAAGTGGGTCTGCTGGAGTCGCCGATCCGAACTTTGCCTATGGTACCGGCGTTCCGGCCGGTATGTGAACGCACGCGGGTGGGGCAACCACGTCGCTCGAGCGCTTGAACAAGCGTCGGCGTTGCGCAAGATCAACGGAACGCTGCGGGTCGATCTCGGCCGGACGCGGATGTGGAGGAGGCCGAGCCCGGCGGATGTGCGCGGGACTTGTTCGGCATTCTGCCGAGGTCATCGCCCTTTCTGATACGTGCCAATCAGCACAGCGCTTTCGAGAATGTGTCCCTGCATCGCTTTCTCCAACGCGGGCTTGTCCGGGGGGCCGAGCGGGGGCAGAACAACGTCGAGCGCGTAGAGCTTGTGGAAGTAGCGATGCCGGCCGATCGGTGGACACGGTCCGCCGTAGCCGGTGCGACCCCAATCGTTCCGCCCCTCGCGCGTCCCAGCCGGCAGTGCAGTCGGCCTGATCGCCTCGGGAAGACCGGGAGTTGCAGCCGGAATGTTGTATAGCACCCAGTGGACCCAGGTCATCTTGGGCGCGGCGGGATCAGGCGCATCCGGGTCGTCAACGATGAGTGCAAGGCTTTTCGCACCCGCGGGCACGCCGCCAAAGGCCAGCGGCGGCGACAGGTCCTTGCCTTCGCAGGTGTAAAGCGATGGTATCGAGCCGTGGGGAACGAACGCACTGGAACCAATTGTAAGGCTCATCGATTTCTCCTCTGCCCCGGCATTCGACGCGCTCACGCAGCATAGCGCGAGAACGCCTGTCGCCAGAGCGAGCCCCGGTCGCAACAGCGTGTACTTCGCGGAGACCAAGAGTACGTCAGTCGCGATCGGAACGCGGGTCACGCGAAGACGGCAGCAGCCACGACAGGAATTTCGCGAACGGCGCCGCCTGGTTCAGGAAATGGCGCTGCGCGTCACCCATCATTCGATTGTAGAGGGTGCGATCGACGCCACCCTCGAAGGTTTCGGTGGTGAGTTTGCCGCCTTCCAACCGCATGGGGTCGGTCTGCGACGTTCGCAACGACTCCGTGGAACGCAGTCCGTCGGCGGACACTTCCGTCTATGCCCAAGCAGAAGTCTGACTGTTGGCTACGCCGGCAGCTTTGCCTTTCGACCGGGCGCCGGGGGCGGGACCCAACCCGACATGCGACACAGCATCGCGTCGATTCGCTCGCCGTTCTCGAAGCGGGTCAGCTTGCAGGTGATGATGGCGCCCGTCGCGGCCAATTCGGCGAGACGTTCGCGCACCTTCGCAAGCGGCAGGCCGGTCTCGCTGGCGAGATCCGAGTCGAGCCGTTGACCGTATTTCTTGAGGCACTGCAGGATTTCCGTCACGGGGTGCATTGATTTGTACCATACGACAAGCAGACCGAAAGCGAAGGCTTCCTCTCGCGCGGTGCGCCAAGCACGTGCCGCGGGGGTGCGCGCTAGCGACTCCTAGCGTGGAGAAGGCCGGTAATTGGGGTGGCTGATGGGATTCGAACCCACGACAACCGGAATCACAATCCGGGACTCTACCAGCTGAGCTACAGCCACCGTAGAACTGCGCCGCGCCGCTCGCGCGACGCCTGGATCATTCGCGCATCGCACGACCGCCGCGCCCGCCAAATCTGGCACGCCCGACAGGACTCGAACCTGTTACCACCGGCTTAGAAGGCCGGTGCTCTATCCAAATGAGCTACGGGCGCCCTGTCGGATCGGGACGACGCCGCGGGCTTGGCAGAATCGCCCAGCCGAACCGCGTCGGTGAGTCGGGGTGCCAAGCTTCGAAACCTCGACCTCCTGCTCCCGAAGCAAGCGGGAAAATATATCACATCCGGCCCGGGCCCGTATCCATGGCCGCCAGGACGCGGTCGACCATCACGCCCGCCTGGCCCAGGTAGTTGGCGGGGTCGAGGAACCTGGCAAGCGCCGCCCGATCGAGATGGCGGTTGATCTCCGGGTGCTCGGCGAGGAGGTCGATGAGCGGCCGGTTGTCCTCGAGCGACTGGCGGCAGAGGTCGTAGACGAGGTCGTGCGCGTACTCGCGGCCGATGTAGCGGCCGAGCCCCATCATCACCGCCTCCGACATCACGAGCCCGTTGGTGAGGTCGATGTTCGCGCGCATCTGCGCGGCGTCGACCTCGAGACCCTCGAGGACGAAGCGCGACTGCTTCAGCGCGCCGGCGGTGAGGCAGAACGCCTCGGGCAGCACGATCCACTCGATCTCCCACGGGCCCGTCGAGCGCTCGTGGTCGGCGATCATCGCATCCATCAGCGCCGCCGCGTGCTGCCGCACGACCGACACGGCGGCGTGGATGTAGCAGGACGAGATCGGGTTGCGCTTCTGCGGCATCGTGCTTGAGGACCCGCGGCCGTGCGCGAACGGCTCGTAGACTTCGGCCACCTCGGTCTGCATCATCAGCTTGACGTCCATCGACAGCTTGCCGAGCGTGCCGCCGACGAGTCCGAGGAACGCGCCGACCTCGGCAATGCAGTCGCGCACCGTGTGCCACGCGATGACCGGCTGCCCGAGGCCGAGTTCCTTCATGAGACCCGCCTGCGTCTCCATCGCACCCGTTTGGATCGACGCCAGCGTGCCGCAGGCGCCGCCGAATTCGCCGACCAGCACGCGCGGCGCGAGCTGCGCGAGGCGCTCGCGGTGGCGCAGCACCGCGGCGAGCAGCGTCGCCATCTTGTAGCCGAACGTCACCGGGATCGCCTGCTGCAGGTTGCTGCGCCCGACGATCGGCGTGTCTCGATACCGCTTGGCGAGCGCCTTGAGCGCATCGGCGATCGCGGCGAGCTCGGCGTCGACGATCGCCAGTGCTTCGCGGATCTGCAGTACGGTCGCGGTGTCCGTGATGTCCTGCGTGGTAGCACCCCAGTGGCAGTATTCGCCGAGCTTGTCGCGGCAGAGGGCATTGAGCTGCGAGACGACACCCAGGATCGGATAGCCGATGCGCTCGGTCTCTCCCCGCAGCTTCTCCATGTCGATCTTGCCGATATCGCAGTTCCTGACGATCTCGTCGGCGGCCTCCTGCGGAATGATGCCGAGGCGGCCCTGCACGATGGCGAGCGCCCGCTCGATGTCGACGTACTTCGCCGTGCGGTTTTCGTCCGACCACACGCGGCGCATCGCGTCGCTCGAGAAGATGTTGCCGAAGATGCGCGAGTCGATGACGGTGGCGCCCATGGTTCGAAGTCTCCTGGTTGCGGATCGGGTGATGGACTCCCGCGCGGGAGTCCGTGAGGTCAGCTGGGCAACCGGTCGAGAATGGACCGAGCCTTGAGCAGCACCGGGCGATCGACCATCTTGCCGTCGACCTGCACGGCGCCCGCGGCGCGTTCGGCCGCTGCGAGCACGCGCTTCGCCCAGTCGATCTCCGCAGCGCTCGGCAACAGCGCCTTGTGAATGACGGCGACCTGCTTCGGGTGAATGCACAGCTTGGCGCCGAATCCGAACGCGCGGGCGAACGCGAGATCGGCGAGCAGCCGCGCGTCGTCGTCGATGGCCGCAGTGACTCCTGCGACGGGCGCATCGATCCCGGCACAGCGCGATGCAAGCGCGATCCGCGCCGCCGGATACGCGAGGCCGCGCTCGTCGCCGGACAGATCGAGGTCGACCGCGTAGTCGAGCGTACCGAACGCCAGCCGAAGGACGCCCGGCGCCGACGCGATCGCGTGCAGGTTCTCCACGCCGCGCGCGGTCTCGATCAGCGGCAGCACGTAGCCGTCCTGCGGCAGCGCGGCGCGCACGGCGGCGATTTCTTCGGCCGCCTCCGCCTTGGGGAGCATCGCGAAGCGCAGGCCGCCTCGCCGAAAGAGCTCGAGGTCCGCGTCGAACCACCGGGCGGCCCGATCGTTGATCCGCACGACGACACGGTCGGCGGCATCTCGATGCGCGTCGAGCCACTCGCGCACATTGGCACGCGCGCGGTCCTTGTCGTCCGGCGCCACCGCATCCTCGAGATCCAGGATGACGGCGTCTGCGCCCGAGGCGAGCGCCTTGTCGAAGCGCTCGGGCCGGTTGCCGGGAACGAACAGATAGGTGACGGGCAGCTTCATCGTGGAATGCTCCGTTCCGGCCCTTCGCGTCAGATGGCCTTCTCGGCGCGAAGCGCGGCGATGCGATCTTTCGAGTAGCCGAGCTGACCGAGTATCGCGTCGGTGTGCTCTCCGAGCGCGGGCACAGGATCCATGCGCGGCGCGCCCTCCTCCCACGATCCCGGCGGCAGCAGCGCAGGGATGGCGCCGGCTGGCGTGTCGACTTCCTGCCACCGGTGGCGCGCGCGCAACTGCGGATGTTCCCAGACGTCGTGCATGGTGTTGACGCGGGCGTTGGCGATCTGCGCCGCGTCGAGGCGGTGGACGACCTCCTCGGCCGTCAGTAGAGCGAACGCGTCGAGGATCAGCGCCCGCAACTCTTCGCGTGCGGCGCTGCGCTTCGAGTTCGTCGAAAAGCGCTCCTCGCGGGCGAGTGCGGGCTGCAGCAGCACCTTCTCGCAGAATGCCGCCCACTCGCGCTCGTTCTGCAGCCCCAGCATCACCACCTTGCCGTCGCCGGCGGGGAACGGCCCATACGGATAGATCGTTGCGTGACTCGCGCCGGTGCGCGACGGCGGAGCCGCGCCATCCATCGCGTAGTAGAGCGGGTAGTTCATCCACTCGACCAGCGATTCGAGCATCGAGATGTCGACGTGCTGGCCGCGCCCGGTCTGCTGGCGGTGCAGGAGTGCCGCGAGGATGTTCGTGTATGCGTACATTCCGGCGGCGATGTCGGCGATGGACAGGCCCGCCTTCGAGGGCTCCTGCTCGGTGCCCGTGATCGAGACGAACCCGGATTCGCTCTGGATCAGGAGGTCGTAGGCCTTCTTGTCGCGGTACGGACCGTCGTCGCCATAGCCGGAGATGTCGCAGACGATGATCCCGGGCTTGTCCTTCGCCAGCGCGTCGTACGACAAACCGAGGCGCGCCGCCGCGCCCGGCGCCAGGTTCTGCACGACGATGTCGGCCGATTCGACGATCAGCCGCTTGAGGATCACCTGCGCCTCCGGATGCTTGACGTCGAGCGTCAGGCTTTCCTTCGAGCGGTTGGTCCAGACGAAATGCGACGCGAGTCCGCGCACGCGCTCGTCGTACCCCCGCGCAAAATCGCCGACGCCGGGGCGCTCGATCTTGATGATCCGCGCGCCGAGGTCCGCGAGTTGCCGCGTCGCGAACGGCGCGGCGATCGCGTGCTCGAGCGTGATGACGGTGATGCCGGCCAGGGGTCTCATTTGCGCGGCCTCCCTGCGATGTTCATGCGTGTTGGCACTGCGGTGCGCCGTTCACTTGATCACCGCGGTCGCGTCCATGGTCAGGAATCCGTCGTGATCGCGGGTCCAGAGCCTGATCGTCCTGCCGTCCGGCTGGGGGTTCCCGCAGACGAAGAAGGGGTTGATGTCGAAGACGGGCCGCACGGCCCTGAACTCGTAGCGGGCCAGCTCGGCGTCCGGCAGTCGGTGGCGCAGGAGGTCGAGCAGCAGCGTCGCGACGAGCGGGCCGTGGACGATCAGCCCCGGATAGCCCTCGACCTCGGTCACGTAGCGCCGGTCGTAGTGGATCCTGTGGCCGTTGAACGTCAGCGCCGAGTAGCGAAACAGCAGCACGTCGTCGGGTACCCACTGCTGCTCCCACGCCGCGCCCGACGGTGCGGCTTTCGGCGGCGGCGCGACATCGCCGGGCTTCGCCGCCTCGCGGTAGACGATGTCGTGGAACTCGGTGAGCGCGACGTCCCGCTCGTCGCCGCGACGGACCTCGTGGCGCACCTTGACGAAGACCAGCCGGCCGGTGCGGCCGCTCTTCTCGGTCACGTCCTCGATCGTCGACACGCGCGTGAGCTTGTCGCCGACCTTGAGTGGTGCGTGGAATTCGAACTGGCTTCCCGCCCACATGCGCCGCGGCAAGGGCACCGGCGGCAGGAAGCCGCCGCGCTTCGCGTGGCCGTCGGGACCGATCTCCGACTGGCGATGCAGCGGGAGGAAATAGAGCCAGTGCCACAGCGGCGGCAGCGGCGTGCCGACGGGCGGCCGCTCGGGCGGCCGATCCAGCGTGGCGGACAGCGCGGCATAGGGTGTGGCGGTCGCGACATCGGCGACGGTTTCCGACCTGCCGATCCAGTCCTTGAAATCCATGTGCGCTCCTCCGCGGGGCCGTTCCGGCGGTTTCTCGATGGCTGCATTATGGCCATGTGCGGCGCGCATGGGAAATGCAACAGTCGGCTCGATTGATGCCTATGGTGCATGTATCATCCGGGCGTGAAGATCGACTTCGACGGCATCCAGGCCTTCGTCCTCGTCGCGGAACTGGGTGGATTCAGCAAGGCGGCGGACGCGCTGCACCTGTCGCAGACGGCGCTCACCCGCCGCATCCAGAAGCTGGAAGGCTACCTCGCGGTCCGCCTGCTCGATCGCACCACGCGGTCCGTCCACCTGACCGCCGTGGGCCGCGAGTTCCTGCCGCAGGCGCGGCGCCTCGTGAGCGAAATGACGTTCGTGGTCGGCCACCTCAAGGACATGTCGCGGCTCGGCAAGGGCAACATCACGATCGCCAGCATCCCGACGATGGCCCATCACCTGCTGCCGTCGGTCATCAAGAGCTACGCCGAGCGTCATCCGGGCAACCGCATCCGCATCATCGAATCGTCGGCGGCGGAGGTGAGCCGTACGGTGCTGCACGATCAGGCGGAATTCGGCATCACGCTCGAGCTGGAGCGCCACGCCGAGCTCGTCGAACAGCCGCTGCTGCAGGAGCCCTTCATGTTCTTCTGCCGCGCCGAGCATCCGCTGAGCGGCAGGAAATCGGTCGCCTGGAGCGACCTGCGGCAGACCGACCTCATCATGGTCGGCGGCCAGAGCGGCAACCGCGCGTTGCTCGACCACGAGCTCGCGCGCAATCGGCTGACCCTTTCCGGCATGTACGAGGTCGAGCACCTGTCGACGGCGATCGGTCTCGTAAACGCCGGCGTGGGCGCCGCCATCCTTCCCCATTCCACGATCCAGGAGGGCACGAATCCCCTGGTGCGCCGGCTCCCGCTCGTGGCCCCGGTGATCACGCGCAAGGTGATCCTGATCCGCAAAAGGAACTCGTCCCTTTCGCCGGCGTCCCAGATCTTCTACGACATGCTCGCCCGGCAGCTGCACGGTCCTGTGCCCACGTCGGCACGACGCAAGACCCGCCGTCCGGCGACGAAAACCTGATCGGCGCACCTGCGGCCCCCGGGGATGCCCGCGCAGGCCCCGCATCGCTCGTGGCGAGCGCGCCGCGTCGCGGCGATTCATGCACAGCCCGCAACAATAGGGCTAAGTTATGCATTGGATATTGCACGGCCGCCGGCCGACAATGCGCGATCGACGGTGTGGGCGCGAGCACACCGTGGCGACCGACGGTGCGCGACGCGCCCGTCCCGCGAGCAACGCGCACCCGTATCCAGGAGGATCACCATGCAACGCCTGTCAGGTCTGCTGTTCGCCTCGATCGTCGCGCTTGCCGGCGTCGCGCACGCCCAGCAGCCGATCGTCATCAAGTTCAGCCACGTGGTCGCGTCCGACACGACGAAGGGCCGCGCGACCGAGTACTTCAAGAAGCTCGCCGAGGAGCGCACCAAGGGGCGCGTGCGGATCGAGATCTTCCCGAACAGCCAGCTCTTCAAGGACGCGGAGGAACTCGAGGCGCTGCAACTGGGTTCGGTGCAGATGCTCGCGCCCACACTCTCCAAGTTCGGCCCGATGGGCATCCGCGAATTCGAGGTCTTCGACCTCCCCTACATCTTCGACAGCTACGCCGACGTGCACAAGGTCACTACCGGCCCGGTCGGCCAGGCGCTGCTGAAGAAGCTCGAAGCCAAGGGCATTGCCGGCCTCGCGTACTGGGACAACGGCTTCAAGCCGATGTCGGCCAACAAGGCGCTGAAGAAGCCCGAGGACGTCAAGGGCCTCAAGATGCGCATCCAGTCGTCGAAGGTGCTCGACGCGCAGATGCGCGCGCTGGGCGCCCTGCCTCAGGTCATGGCGCTGTCGGAGGTCTACCAGTCGCTGCAAACGGGCGTGGTCGACGGCACCGAGAACGTGATCTCGAACTTCTACACGCAGAAGATGTTCGAGGTCCAGAAGTACGTGACGCTCACCGACCACGGCTACATCGGCTACGCGGTGATCGCCAACAAGAAGTTCTGGGACGGGCTGCCGGCGGACATCCGCACGACGCTGGAGGGCGCGATGAAGGAAGCGACGGTCTACGCCAACGAGATCGCGAAAAAGGAAAACGACGACGCTCTGGAGGGCGTCAGGAAGTCGGGCAAGACCCAGGTCATCGCGCTCTCCCCCGACGAGAAGCGCGCGTGGAAGAAGGCGCTGATCAAGGTCCACGCCGAGATGGAGGGCCGCATCGGCAAGGGCCTTGTGGCCGAGATCTACAAGGAAACAGGATTCGACCCGAAGAAGCTCTGAGCGTCCGCTGCCGCGAGCGGTCGCGGCGGTGAGTTCTCTCAGGCTCCCGTACCGCGCTACCGGGTCTCGACGCGCCCGTCGACGTGCCTGGCGAAGCGACCTTGATCGCGCGGATGGACGGGATCCGCGCGATCCCACGGCCAGCCGCCGAACTGCGTCCTGCGATAGTCGGCGAACGCCTGCTGGATTTCGAGCTGCGTGTTCATGACGAAGGGACCGTACTGGGCGACCGGCTCGCCGATCGGCTCCGCCTGGAGGAGCAGGAGCTCGGCCGCCTGGCCGCCGTTGAGGAACTCGGCATCGGCCGTCGCACGGAGCTCGATCGACGATGCGACGGGCACGCGCCGGCCCGCGATGGTCAGCTCCGACCCTTTGAAGAAATAGAGCCGGCGGCGCGTGCCGGCGCCGGTGGCCGCGGGCAGCGTCCAGCGGGCGCCTGGCGCCAGCCTGATCGTCAGGATCGCAACGTCGGATTCGGGACGCGCCGCCCAGGACTTCGGCGGGGGCGCGAGCGGGGCCAATCCGTCTACGCGCCCGGCGATGGCGACGACTTCCGTGGCGCCTCCTTCGCTGTCCGGGAACACCTTTGCCGGAATGTCCTCGGACCAGAGCATCGTGAAGTGCGGCTCCACCATCTTGTTCCGGGCGGGCAGATTGAGCCAGATCTGGAAGAGCTCCAGCGGGTTCGGGTTGGCCTCGTCGACCAGCGGAAACATCTCGGCGTGCACGATCCCGCGCCCGGCGGTCAGCCACTGCACGTCGCCGGCGCCGAAGCGCGCCGTCGCGCCCAGCGAATCGGAGTGATCGATGAGCCCGCGCCGCACGATCGTGACGGTTTCGAAGCCGCGATGCGGGTGCGATGGAAATCCCGGGACCGTCCTGCCGTGGTACATGCGCCAGCCGTCCTTGCCGGCGAAATCCTGCCCGATGTCGCGGCCGGCGAGCGAGGCCGCGGGACCCATCTGCGCGTTACCCGCGGGGGTAGGCGTCGTCGTGGTGGACGCAGAACAGGAACGGGTCCGCGGTCTCCCACGGAAACCCCAGCGGCTTGACCTCGACGATCGGATGATCCATCGCTCGCTCCTCAGCCGATCCTCTCGAGCCCCGCCTTGAACGCCTCGCCGCGCCGGACGTAGGAGTCAGCGGCGTTGGCGAGCGACGCGACGTCGGCGTCCGTCAGCGGCCGGAGCACCCTCGCCGGCGCACCGACGATGAGCGAGCGCTCCGGAAAGACCTTCCCCTCGAGCACCACGGCCCCCGCCGCGACGAGGCAATCGCGGCCGATCTTCGCGCTGTTGAGGACGATGGCCTGGATGCCGACCAGCGTGCCGTCGCCGATCGTGCAGCCGTGCAGCATCGCCTGGTGGCCAATTGTGACGTTCGCGCCGATCGCCATCGGAAACCCCGGGTCCACGTGCAGCACCGCGCCATCCTGCACGTTGCTGTTCTCGCCGATGGCGATCGCGTCGTTGTCGGCGCGGATCACCGCGCACGGCAACACGCACGCGTGCTCGCCGAGGGTGACCTGGCCGATCACGACCGCCTCCGGCGCCACGTAGGCGGATTGCGGAATGCGCGGCGCATGCTCGCCGAACCGATAGATGGCCATGGTCGGGGGCCTCGGAGGATGGAAGAGTGAGCGCGCAGGCGTCAGCTGAGCCCGGTCACCGGCACCGCCGCACCGTGCACGGCGCACGCGTCGTCGGACGCGAGGAACACGATGACGTTCGCGAGGTCCGCGGGCGCCACCCAGCGCGACGGGTCGGCCGAGGGCATCGCGGCGCGATTCTCGGGCGTGTCGATGATCGTCGGCAGCACGCAATTGACGTTGATGTTCTTCTCGCGCAGCTCCGCGGCCATCGCCTCGGTGAGCCGGATGACGGCGCTCTTCGCGGCAATGTACGCACCCATCTGCGCGACGCCCTTCTGCGCGGCGAACGCGCCGACGTTGACGATCTTCCCGCCTGCGCCGTCGAGCATCTGAGGCACGACGGCGCGCACGGCGTGCAGCAGCGTGCGCGCGTTGATGTCGAACAGAAAATCGAAGGTCTTGTCTGAGGTCGCATGCACCGGCTCTCCCATGCGAAAGCCGCCGGCGACGTTGCACAGCACGTCGATGCGCCCGAACCGCTCGCGCGCACGGTGTACGGCCGCATCCACCGCGGCCTGATCGAGGAGGTCCACCGAAGCGAACAGGCGCCGCTCGCCCTCTGCACCGAACGCGCCGACGAGGTCGTCCCGGGTGCGGGCGACCAGCACCAGGTTCGCACCGCGCGCGGCAAAGGCCGCGGCGATCGCGCGTGCCAGATTGCCGGCGGCGCCCGTCACCATCACCGTATTCGCTGCAATCGCCATGTCAGCCTCCAGGCCACACGATCGAGGGCGTGTCAAACCGGCGACGCGAACCGCTCGAACGCGGCGTCGCAAATCCGGGCGAGAGCGACGTCGCGGTCCGTCAGGCCGCCGGCGTCATGCGTCGTCCACGTGATCTCCACCCGGTTGTAGACATTCGACCACTCGGGGTGATGATCGTGCCTTTCGGCAGCCAGCGCGACTTGCGCCATGAACGCGAAGGCCTGCGGGAAGTCGGCGAAGACGAATTTGCGCGTGATCGCGCCCTTGCGCTCGTCGTAGCGCCAGTGCGGGAGCTCCGCCACACGCTCCTTCGCGATTTCCGGATCGAGCTTCTTCATCAAGAACTCCTTTCGTAACGCCGCCGGGTCCCATCAGGCGATGCGTGGCTGCGGGTCAGGCGACGCTCCCGCCTCCGGATAGAGCCCGCGCGTCCTGGCGAAGAGGCGTATGAGGCCCAGCAGCGCATCGATGTTCGGCGTCGCCACGCCGACCTTCCCGCCGATCTCCCTGACCGCGCCGATGATCGCATCGATCTCCAGCGGCCTGCCCGCCTCCACATCGTGCAACATCGACGTCTTGAGCGCGCCGAGCTTGCGCGTGATCACGTGCCGGTCGTCGGCCGACTGGTTCACTACGCAGCCGATCCGCGCACCGATCGCGGCGGCCTCGCCCATCGCCGCCGAGCAGAACGCCCGCACGAGGGGGTCGTCGAGCACGCGGTCTCCCGTCGCCCCGGTCAGCGCCGACACCGGATTCATCGTCATGTTGCCCCACAGCTTGTACCAGATGTCGGTACGGATGTGCCGGGAGGACGTGACCGTGAAGCCGGCGTGGCTGAAGAGCTCGACGAGTCGCGCGAGCCGGACCGATTCGCTCCCGTCGATCTCCCCGACGATGAGCCCGTCACCGCCCCGGTGCAGCACGAGGCCGGGCTCCACCGCGACCGCGCTCGCGTGGACCACGCATCCGATCACGTTCGTCGCGGGAAGCGCGCGTCCGATCGCGCCACCGGGATCCACACTTTCGAGCCGCATGCCAGCGTACGGGTCGGCGGCACCACCGAAGAACCACCACGGCACCCCGTTCATCGCCGGCAGAACGACTGTCTGGGCTCCGATGAGCGGGGCGATGCTGCCGGCGACCGCCGTCAGCGCCGGGCCCTTGACCGCGATCACGACGAGCTCCTGCACGCCGAGCTCCGCCGCGCTGTCCGAAGCGCGCGCCGGCGTCTGCATCAGCGCCTCGCCCTGACGCAACCGCCAGCCGTGCGCGGAGAGCGCTTCGAGCGTCGCGCCGCGCGCGAGTGCACTCACCTCAGAGCGGCCGGCCGCGGCGAGCCGGGCGCCGAGGAATCCGCCGATGGCGCCGGCACCGACGATGCAGACTTTCATAACCGTCCCCGCATTGCTCCTTTCGCCCCAATCGCGCCAATCGCGTTCGGCGCGTCGGCCCGCCATGCGCGCGCCGACCTGCGAGAAAGTTTGATCTGGATCAAATTGCGTGCTGGCGATGTCGCGAAATGTTGAGTGTAACAGGCCGATTCTTCGTATCGTTGCCGATTTGCCATTCGTTGGAATCGGCCTTTCGCCGCGGGCGGATGACACCTACGCAAGGAGTCAGGACATGGGCATCGGGAACGGGATGAAGCGGCCGCAGACGCGCGCCTTTGTCGCACTTGCGGGTTTGATGACGGCCTTCGGGCTTGCGAGTCCCGGCGCGGACGCCCAGCAGATCTACGGCACGCCGGGTTCGCCTGCGGCCACGATGTCGATCAAGGGCGACCAGATCCCGGCGCCGCCGCAGAAGTTCGGCGGCAAGATCGAGCCCACGACGAAGGGCTCCAAGCCGTACTGGCCGGCACGCATCGTGCCGCCCAAGGGCGCGCCGAACGTGCTGCTGATCATGACCGACGACGCGGGCTACGGCATCCCGAGCACCTTCGGCGGCGTGATCCCGACGCCGGCGCTCGACCGCATCGCGCGGAACGGGCTGCGCTACACGAACTTCCACTCGACGGCACTCTGCTCGCCGACGCGCGCAGCCCTCATCACGGGGCGGAACCACCACTCGGCCGGCTTCGGTGTCATCTCGGAGCAGGCGACCGGATACCCGGGATACGACAGCATCATCACCACCGACAAGGCGACGGTCGGTCGCATCCTGAAGGAAAACGGCTACCGCACGTCGTGGTTCGGCAAGAACCACAACACGCCGTCCTTCGTGGCGACTTCCATCGGCCCGTTCGACCTGTGGCCGACCGGGCTGGGGTTCGAGTATTTCTATGGCTTCATGGGCGGCGACACCAACCAGTGGGAGCCGGCAAATCTCGCCCGCAACACCACGTACATCTATCCGTTCCGCGACAACCCGAACTACAACCTGACCACCGCGATGGCCGACGAGGCGATCGGCTACATGAACCAGGTCAACACGCTCACGCCCGACCAGCCGTTCTTCGTCTACTACGTGCCGGGCGGCACGCACGCGCCGCATCACCCGACGCCGGAGTGGATCAAGAAGGTGAGCGACATGCACCTGTTCGACGACGGCTGGAACAAGCTGCGCGAGAAGATATTCGAGAACCAGAAGAAGCTCGGCGTCATTCCCGCCAACACCAAGCTCACGCCGTGGCCCAAGGACCTGCTGAAGGAGTGGGACCAGCTCAACGCGGATGAGAAGAAGATGTTCATCCGCCAGGCTGACGTGTTCGCCGCGTACGTCGCGTACACCGACCACGAGATCGGGCGAGTGATCCAGGCGGTCGAGGACATGGGCAAGCTCGACAACACGCTGATCATCTACATCGAGGGCGACAACGGCACGAGCTCCGAAGGCACGCTGAACGGCACGCCCAACGAAGTGGCGATGTTCAACCAGGTCGACGTTTCGGTCGAGGACCAGCTCAAGTACTTCTACGACGCGTGGGGAAGCAACAAGACCTACAACCACATGGCGGTACCATGGGCCTGGGCGTTCGACACGCCGTTCATGTGGACCAAGCAGATCGTCTCCCACCTTGGCGGCGTGCGGCAGGGCATGGCGATCTCGTGGCCCAAGGTCATCACCGACAAGGGCGGCATCCGGAACCAGTTCCACCACGTGATCGACGTAGTGCCGACGATCCTCGAGGCGGCGAAGATCAAGCAGCCGACGACGGTCGACGGCATCAAGCAGAGCCCGATCGAGGGCGTAAGCATGATGTACACGTTCGACAAGAAGAACGCGAACGCGGCGTCGACGCACAAGACCCAGTACTTCGAGATGTTCGCGGACCGCGCCATCTACCACGACGGCTGGTGGGCGGGAACGAAGGTGTTGCGCCCGCCGTGGGTGACGCTGGCCAAGCCGCGCGACGTCCTCACGTACCCCTGGGAGCTGTACGACCTGCGCAACGACTGGTCGCAGGCGGAGGACCTCGCCGCGACGAATCCGGCCAAGCTCAAGGAAATGCAGGCGCTCTTCATGCAGGAGGCCAAGAAGTACCAGGTCTTCCCGCTGGACGACTCGGTGGTCGCGCGCCTGATCACGCCCCGGCCCAGCATCACCGCCGGGCGCACCGAGTTCACGTGGACGCGGCCGCTGGCGGGCACGCCCAACGGCGATGCGCCCAGCATCCTGAATTCGTCGTACACGTTCAAGGCCGACATCGAGGTGCCGCAGGGTGGCGCCGAGGGCGTGCTCATCACGCAGGGCGGCCGTTTCGCCGGGTATGGCTTCTATCTGCTGAAGGGCAAACCGGTCTTCACCTGGAACCTGGTCGACCTGAAACGCGTCAAGTGGGAAGGGCAGGACGCGCTCGCCCCCGGCAAGCATTTGCTCGAGTTCGATTTCAAGTACGACGGGCTGGGCATGGAAACGATGGCATTTGGCAGCCCGAGCGGCATCGGTCGCGGCGGCACGGGCACGCTGAAGGTGGACGGCAAGGTCGTCGCCGAGCAGAAGATGGAGAGCTCGCTTCCCTTCATTCTGCAGTGGGACGAGAACCTTGACGTCGGCTCCGATACGGGCACGCCGGTGGACGATCGCGACTACAAGGTGCCGTTTGCGTTCACGGGCAAGCTCAACAATGTGACGCTGACGATCAACCGCCCCAAGCTGACGCCAGAGGACGAGAAGAAGCTGATGGACGCGCAGCGGAACAACAAGGCGAGCGAGTAGCGGACGATTCGGGAGGGGTCGAGCGTGGCGCGCCTCGACTCCTTCTGCTTGCATGAACCCCGACGCCAACCGATCACCCGAAGGAGGATCATCATGAGCAAGCGTTCCTGGCTGTTCGCCGCCGTCGCCGCGTCCGTTGCAGCGGGCGTCGCCTATGCGCAATATCCGATCATGGACCGGGTCGCCGAAAAGGTGATCCAGAAATACCAGACGTCGACGTGCGAGCAGTTGTGGGCCGAGAAGGCACAGGGAAAGGGACAGCAGAAGCCCGAGATGGAGCAGCGCGCGATCCAGGCGCTGCGCAGCGATCCCCAGATGCGGACCGCATTCTTCAACAAAGTCTCGGCGCCCATCGTCAACAAGATGTTCGAATGCGGAATGATTCCGTAAGCGATGCCAGGCGGCTGCCGCCGTAAGCGATGTTGAGCGGGCACCGCTCGACCGACCGGGATCGAACGTGGTGGTGAATGGACGGGCCCCGAGACGCGGGAGGCACAGCATCGCGCCATGCGGCCCCTGCGCCTTGTCCTGACGAAACCCTGTAGTCCTTGCGCGTGCTGATCGCGGCCGGCAAACTTGCCGGACCGCGGGTCCCGGTTGCATCGTGCGCCGGCCCATCGGTCCTCCCGCCGAACCGATGCAGCGCAAACTGACCGTGATCCTTTCGGCCGACGTCGTCGGCTACAGCGGCCTCATGGAGCGCGACGAGGCCGGCACGCTGGAGCGGCTGAAGGCCAACCGGCAAGACGATCTTCGACCCGCGCGTCGCCGCGCACGGCGGCCGGCTCGTCAAGCTGATGGGCGACGGCGCGCTGGTCGAATTCGCGAGCGTGGTCGCCGCGGTCAACTGCGCGCGCGAGATCCAGCAGGCGACCGAAGCCGCTGCCGACGCCCGCCGGACGCCGAGCGCATCCGCTACCGGATCGGCATCAATCTCGGCGAAGTCATCGTCGAGGGCGACGACATCTACGGCGACGGCGTGAACGTCGCGGCGCGGCTGCAGGCGCTGGCCGAGCCCGGCGGCGTCGCGCTGTCGCGCACGGTGCGCGACCAGGTCGCCGGCAAGGTGCCCGCCGAGTTCGACGACCTGGGCGAGCACACGGTCAAGAACATCGCGCGCCCGGTGCACGTGTTCGCCCTCCGCGCGTCCGCGGCGCAGGCACCCCCCGCCGCGGCCGCGCAACGCGCGCAGCGATTGTCGATCTGCGTGCTCCCCTTCGCCAACATGAGCGGCGATCCCGAGCAGGAATACTTCAGCGACGGCATCACCGAGGACATCATCACCGACCTCTCCAAGGTGTCGGCCCTCGCCGTCGTCTCGCGCAACTCGGCGTTCACGTTCAAGGGCAAGCACGCCGAAATCGCGCAGGTCGCCCGGCAATTGAAGGTCACGCACGTGGTCGAAGGCAGCGTGCGCAAGTCGGGCAACCGCGTGCGCATCACGGCGCAGCTCATCGAGGGCGCGACCGACAGCCACCTCTGGGCCGAGCGTTACGACCGCGACTTGAACGACATCTTCGCGCTGCAGGACGAGATCTCCGAGGCGATCGTGAATGCGCTGAAGCTACGGCTGCTGCCCGACGAAAAGAAGGCGATCGAGCAGCGCTCGACGACCAATCCGGAAGCGTACAAGCTCTACCTGATGGCACGACAGTACAACGCCACCGGGAATTCGCGCCACCGCGAGATCAGTGTTCGTTTGTGCCAGCGGGCCGTCGACATCGACCCCGAATACGCCCGCGCGTGGGCGCTGCTGGCGATCTGCCAGTCGAACAAGCGCCTGACGAACATCGAGACCGGAGACACCGGATGGCGCGCCGCGGAGCGCGCGCTGGCGCTCCAACCCGATCTCGCCGAAGCGCACGCGGCCAAGGGGCGCATTCTCGGCGACGCGGGCCGCTACGACGAGGCCCTGGTGGAGCACACGACGGCCCTGCGGCTCGACCCGGACGGCTACGAGGTCAACGCCGCGGCCGCGCGCTGTTATATCGGCATGCGGCGCAACGCCGACGCCATCGCGTGCCTCGAGAAGGCCGCCACCGCACTGGAGACGGATTTCTGGGCGCTCGGCATGGCTATCCAGTGCTACCAGGCCGTCGCCGACATCGACGGCACGAAGTCGGCGGCCCGGCGCTGTCTCGAGCGCGTGGAGAAAGCCATCGTCGCCGAGCCGGATCACGGGCTCGCGATCGGCTGGGGCGTGAGCGCGCTGGTCGCGCTGCAGGAGGTCGAGCGCGCGAAGGAGTGGACGGAACGCGCGATGCTGCTCGATCCGGACAACATGAACCTCATCTACAACCTCGCCTGCAACATGGTGTCGCTGGGCGAGATGGACATGGCATTCGAGCTCCTCACGCCGATGTTCTCGCGGGTGCAAAGGCAGAACCTGATCTGGTTCGCCACCGACACCAGCCTCGACCCGATCCGCGACGACCCGCGATACAAGGCGTTGCTCGCGCAAGCGGAGGCGCGACTGGCGGCGACGCCATCGCCGACTTGACCGTCTCCGGGCCGCGTTTGGCCTTGTCACCAACGACACCTCGCTGCTCGCGGCCGGTGGCTGGAGCCTGCGCGCGATCGTCTGCGCCGGTACGGAGTTGACCTGCGTCAAGAGATCGCCAAGGAAGGCGCCCCGGCAATGTCCTTCGCGAAGGGTTGCCTCTAGAATCCGTCGATACGATGTCGTCTGCGTAGGCGGTGCTGAACGCCCTGGACGCCGGCAGCGTTGCGCCCAGACAGGCCGGACGTGCGGCGTCAGGTCCGCGGCGTTCGTCGGAGAACACGATGACCCCCAGCCCCGAAGTCACGAACGCGCCGTTACCGCCGCTGTCGATTCGCGGCCGCTCCCTCCTGCCCATCGTGCAGGGCGGCATGGGCGTCGGCATCTCCGCGCATCGACTGGCCGGCAACGTGGCGCGCCTGGGGGCCGTCGGCACGATTTCCTCCGTCGACCTGCGCCGTCATCATCCCGATCTGATGCGCGAGACGCTCCACTGCCGCGACCGTACGACGATCGATCGCGCGAATCTCGTCGCGCTCGCGCGGGAAATCGCAGCCGCGCGAGCGATCGCCTGCGGTCACGGCATGGTCGCGGTCAACGTGATGCGCGCCGTGTCGTCCTACGCCGATTACGTGCGCACCGCGTGCGAGTCGGGCGTCGACGCCGTGGTCGTGGGCGCCGGCCTGCCGCTCGATCTGCCCGATCTGACGGCGAGCTTTCCGGACGTCGCCCTGATCCCGATCCTTTCCGACGCGCGCGGCATCGAGGTGCTGGTGAAGAAGTGGCAGCGCCGGCATCGCCTGCCCGACGCGATCGTCATCGAGCACCCACGCTATGCGGGCGGGCACCTCGGCGCCGCGAAGATCGAGGACCTCTCCGATCCGCGCTTCGACTTCGAGCGCGTGATCCCGGCCGCGCGCGCGTTCTTCCGCTCGCTCGGCCTCGCCGAGGACGCCGTTCCGCTCATTCCCGCAGGCGGGATCAACACGCACCAGAGGGTCCGCGACCTTCTCGCGCTCGGCGCGCAGGGCGTGCAGCTCGGCACCGCGTTCGCCGTGACCGAGGAGTGCGACGCCGCGCCGGAATTCAAGGCGATTCTGGCGGGAGCGCGGCCCGAGGACATCATCGAGTTCATGAGCGTCGCCGGCCTGCCGGCCCGCGCCGTCCGCACGCCATGGCTGGAGAAGTACCTGCAGCATCTGCCGGCGATGCAGGCGGTCGCGCGCAAGAAGCTGCGCTGCACGCTGCACTTCGACTGCCTGATCCAATGCGGCCTGCGCGACGGGATCGCGCGCATCGGCCAGTTCTGCATCGACACCCAGCTCGCGGCCGCGCTGCGCGGCGACGTGACCAAGGGACTGTTCTTTCGCGGCGCCTCGGCGTTGCCCTTCGGCGCGCAGATACGGCCCGTGCGCGATCTCATCGCCTACTTGCTGACCGGCGTGCAGGCGGAGCCCGCGTGAGCCGGAGCATCGGCGGACCCGGGCCCATTGCGCCCGGGCGGCCGGTGACATCGACGGCGATGCACCGGCTGGCGACGGTGCCGCACCGGTTCTTCTTCCTCGCGGGCATGGTGCAGGTGTCGCTCGTCTCGCTGTGGTGGTTGTGGTCTCTCGCCGCACGCGCCGTTCCGGGTTGGCCCGCGCTTCCGACCGCCTATCCCGAAACGGCGCTGCACGCGCTTCTGATGATCGACGGCTTCCTGCCGCTCTTCATGTTCGGATTCCTGTTCACGGCCGGACCCCGCTGGCTGCGCGTCGCGCCGCCGTCCGACGCCGCGTGGCGGCCGCCCGGCCTCGTCGCGTTCGGGGGCGCGCTCGGACTCCTGCTCGCGCAAGTCGCGGGCGCCCCGGAAGCGGTGCGCATCGCGGCTGGGATCTACCTGCTCGGATGGTTGTGGCTGGCCGCGCTGTTCTTAAGGCTGTTGTGGACGAGTCCCGAGCGCGACAGGGTGCACGCGACGGTCGTGCTCGCGGCACTTCTCGCCGGCGCGAGCACGTTGGGGGCGTTCGCGCTCTTCGGGACTTCGGCGCATCCGTGGGTCAAGGCGGTCGGCGTCGGGTGCTTCCTCGTCCCGGTGTTCGTCACCGTCTGCCACCGGATGATCCCGTTCTTCACGGCCGGCTCCGTTCCGCAGCTGCCGGTCTTTCGCCCGCGGTGGCTGCTCGCGACGATGGTCGGCGCCCCGGTCCTGCACGCCTTGATCGACGGTGCGGGATTCGCAACCTGGACGTGGATCGTCGACCTGCCTGCGGCGGCGGTCGTAGCGCTGCTCGTGTGGAAATGGGGACTCGTCCAGTCGCTGAGGAACCACCTGCTGGCGATGCTGCACCTCGGATTCGCGTGGTACGCAATCGGGCTCGCGCTGGCCGGGATCGACGCGCTGCTGCAGCTGTACGGCCACGCGGGAATCGGGCTCGCGCCGTTGCACGCATTGACGATCGGATTCTGCACGTCGCTGCTGATGGCGATGGTCACGCGCGTCAGCTGCGGACATTCGGGACGCATGCTCGCCGCGGATGCGATGACGTGGCGCCTGTTCCAGGTGCTGCAGGTGTCCGCCGTGGCGCGGCTCCTCGCCGATGTCGGTTTCGGCCACGGCTGGCTGATGGCGGCGATCGTGCTCTGGTGCGCGAGCCTGTTGCCGTGGGCCGCGAAATACGGGCCGGTGTACTGGCGCCCGCGGGCGGACGGCCGCCCGGGCTGACGACACCACGTCAGCCGGTGAAAGTGCGCAGCCTTTCCGCGTCGAGAATCCGCACGTCGCGGCCGTCGACAGCGATGAGGCCGGCTTTCATCAGGTCGTGGAGAATCCGCGAGAAATGCTCCGGCGTCACGTTGAGCCGCGATGCGACGGTGGCCTTCGACGTCGGTAGCCTGACGACGTACGCCTCCTTCGCCTCACCTCTGTCGGCGTCCTGGCGCAGCAGGAATCCGATGACGCGCTGCGTCCCCGACTGCAGCGAATAGGCTTCGACGTCGTGGATGAGCCCGTGCAGCCGGCGGGACAGGCCCGCGAGCATCTTGCGGGCGAACTGCGGCTTGCGCTCCAGCTCGTCGAACACGACGGCCTTCGACACGTGCAGCAGGAACGAGTCGGCGAGCGCCTGCGCCATCACGATGTACGGCTTCTCCATGAACATCAGCGCTTCGCCGAACGAGCCGCCCGGGCCGACGATCTCGATGACCTTCTCGCTCCCGTCCGGCGCCGGGAATGCGAGCTTGACCTGGCCATAGACGACGAGATGGAAGCCGACGCAGGGGTCGAGACGATTGACGATGATTCCCCCGCGCGGGACGTGGATCTCCGTGGTGCCCGCTGCAATGGAATCGAGCTCCGCCGGGTCGAGCTCCTTGAACAGCGGCAGGCCCGCGAGGAACGCCTGCGTCTTGATGCGGGGTCGGGACACGGGATCGGATCGGGTGGCAGCATGCGCCGCCGCCATGGGGTGCGTATTCTACCCGGCGACTCGCCCGAATGCGGGGTTCGGATTACCATCCCGCCGGAACGGCTTCCGGAGGAGCGAGTCATGCCCGTCACCGAGCTCAACCACTACTTCGTCCGCGCCAACGATCTGGAGGCCACGAAGCAGTTCTACTGCGACGTGCTCGGATTCGAGGTGATGCCGCGCCCGGCCTTCCCGTTTCCCGGCTACTGGCTCGGCACGAACGGCAAGATCCAGGTCCATATGGGACCGCACGGCGTCCCGAATGCCGAGATGTACTACCTCGGCACCACGCCGCGGTCATCGACGGCAGACTCCGGCGTGGTCGACCACATCGCCTTTCTCGCAACCGATCCGGACGCATTCAAGAAACGGTGCGACGCGCGCGGCATCGCCTGCCGCAACCGACTACTTTCGAGAGTTCGAGCTCTACCAGATGTTCGTCCAGGACCCCAACAACCTCACCATCGAGCTGAACTTTCCAGGGCATCAAGGACGAGCCGAAGTGGGGCGGCGAGAATTACGCGGAGATGCCGCGCGTCACATCTCGAGGATGACCTCGCCCGACACCGGATCGGTGACGCCGAGCCCTCCGCCCAGATCTTCCAGCGTGCCGCGGAACGTGTCGAGCATGGCGATCATCTTCGGCCGCGCCGCGACGAGGCTCTGGAAGCTGTCCCACTCGCCGATGACGCAGTAGGACCGGTCTCCGGTCTTGATCATCGCAAAGCGCTTGAATCCGGCAAAGTCCGCGCGACCCTTCCGGTGCGCTTCGATGAACTCGGCTTCGCGTCCGGGCTTGACCCGGAATCGCACGACGTTGAATGCAGTCATGTCTGCCTCCTGGTGTATGTGTCATTCGCGGGCGCCGAAGCACCCGCGGTTCGCCCTGTCGAGCCCCGATTTGACGGCCGGTCAGGGCTGGAGTTCGATTTCTCCCGGCCGCCACGTATCCGGCGGGATTAACGTGGACGTGCGTAGAGGCCGGGCGCCTGATTCAGGTCTAGAATGCAGCGAGTCCTCGTCCACAAGGGGGTGCCGATGCCAATCTACGAATACGCCTGCAACAAGTGCGGGCACGAATTCGAAACGCTCGTCCGTTCGGGCGCCGTGCCCGATTGCCCGAACTGCCGCTCGACCGAACTCGCGAAGAAGCTGTCCGTCTTCGCCACCGCCGGATCGGCCGCGGACCCCGTGTCGACGGCCGCGGGTCCGTGCGGGACATGCGGTCACCCGGACGGACCGGGATCCTGCGCGGTCAACTTCCCCTGAGCCAAGCGGCGATAACCAACGCTAGCGCGACGGTGAAGTTCGTCGCGAGGTTCCAGACAACGTTGCCGGCGAGGCCTGGAATAGGGACGGGTTCCTGCGGCTGCGTGAGCGCCCATCGAATCGCCGGCACGACGAACAACGACGGCAGCACGCCGGCGAGCGCGAGGGGCGGCAGCGCGTCGATGAACACCGCCGCGGCGATGGACACCGGCGTGGCGACGGCCGCCAGCGCAAAGACCCGCGCGGCAAGGGGACGGCCGAGCAGCAGCACGAGGTTGCGCCTCCCGCCCCGGCGGTCGGCCTGTTCGTCCGGGAACTCGTTCAGGAAAAGCAGGTTGAATGTCATCAGGAACGCGGGAATGCCCGCGGCCCACGCCGCTGGACCGATCGAGCCGCGCTGCACCAGTGCGGAACCGACGACGGGGAGCAGACCGAGACCGAAGCCCGCGAAGATTTCGCCGAGGCCGCTGCGCGCAAACACCTGCGTGTAGGCCAGCACCGACAGCGCGCCGAAAGCCATGATCGGCGCAAGCGGCCACCAGCCGATCCGCCAGGCGAAGAACACGCCGATCGTCAGCCCGACCGCCGAACCCACGATGCCCAGGCTGACGGCATCGCCAATGGACAGCGCCCCGGAGGGCAGCGTCCCGCTGCCGCCGCTGAAAGGCGTCCGCTCCGTGTGCAGGTCGATGCCCGTCTTCATGTCGCTGGCCTCGTTGAACGCGTTCACGGCGACGTGCAATGCGACGAGGCCGATGAGTGCGAGCAACGTCGGCAGCACCGAAGCACGGTCGTCATACAGGGCCGCGGCCGCCCCGGCGGCTACGAGCGCCACCGGCAGTGCAAGGAACGGGGCGCGGGCGACCCCGGCATAAGCTGCGATCTTGGACATGCGCCAATTCTAGCGTGTTGCGATAAACGCGGCCGGCACGCAGAATTCACGGATGAAGGATCTCGCCCGCCTGCGCAAGAGTTACGAGCGCGCCGAACTCGACGAAGCGCATTCGGTGAGCTCTCCCTTGGCGCAATTCGACCACTGGCTGCACGAAGCACTCACGGCGGACCTGCCCGAGCCCACGGCGATGACGCTCGCCACCGTCGACCGGGGCGGAAGGCCGTCGACGAGAGTCGTGCTGCTCAAAGGCTGCGATGCACGAGGCTTCGTCTGGTACACGAACTACGAAAGCCGCAAGGCGCAGGAGCTCGCAACCAACCCGCAGGCGGCGCTGCAGTTCCACTGGGTCGAGCTTGAGCGCGTTGTCCGCATCGAGGGCCGCGTCGAGAAGACGAGCACCGACGAATCGGATGCCTACTACCGGACGCGGCCGCTCGATTCGCGGATCGGCGCATGGGCGTCGCCGCAGAGCCGCGTGATCGCGTCCCGCGCCACCCTGGTGGCCGAGGCCGCGCGGATCGGTGCCAAATTCCTGCTCGACCCGCCGCGCCCACCGCACTGGGGCGGTTACCGGCTCGTCCCCGATACGTTCGAGTTCTGGCAGGGCCGGAGGAGCCGCCTCCACGACCGGCTACGCTACACGCCGCAGGCCGACGGGACCTGGCTGCGGCAACGGCTCGCGCCCTGACGCGGCGCCGTCCGCAATCAAGAGGGGGTAGAAAATCCCCCGCGCAAGACGGCGCGTCCCGTCCGTCTCGCCTCTAGACAATGCGCCGAATGAATGCGGCCCCGACGACCAGAATGGACAGCAAGACCAATGCCCACTCATTGAGCGTCGGTACTGCAGCGGGCGTTGCCGCGGTACAGACCGCAGGCGCGGTCAACGTAGCCGAGGCGCTCATCTGCAGTACGCCGACATCGAAGCCCCAAGTGGCGCCCGTATCGGACGAAAAGGCTTCGTTGTCGGCCATCGTCCACGCTCCCGTCTGATTGGGCGAGTTCGTGGTCGACCAGTTGTATTCTCCCGTGCCGCTCGATACCTGAGCGACCACGTAGTATCGCGTATTGGGCGCCAGCGGCAGCGGACCCGCAGCCGTATAGGTATTCTGGCCGACGGCGGGATTGGCCGGACCGGTCAGCAATCCTCCCGGCACCGGGCTTCCGGGCAGACCTCCGCTGCTGGTGAAGAGTCGCAAAGTGAAATTCCCGCTCGCGTCCGTGACCCCGGAAATATTGATGGTCACGGCGGTCAGGTTGTAGTTACCGCAGTCCGTGGTGAACGCCTGCGCCTCCGGCCCGGCGAGAGTCACCTCGTAGAAGTCGTCGACGGACTGCGACAGGTTCGAGACTTGCACCTGGGCTTGCGCGGGAGAGGCCCCCAACGCCAAAGCCGCGGCCGCGGCCGCGGCTGCTACAAAGTGGATCAGTTTCCCGCGCAACATCATGGTGCCCCCTTGAGTGTTGAAATATCCCTCTAACGCCGCATGGCCAATTGAAACTTTGGCCCGCATGCGTATCGGAGTCAAGGGAATCGGATCCGGTGAGCGAGCCGCGGAGTCCCTGACGGTACCGTCTGTTGCAGAGACGCCACGAAAGGAGCCTTGGCACCCGGACCGGCGCAAGGAATCACGTGGCATCGTTCTTCATCGCGCACGAAATCACGCAAACCGGCCAACAGGGTATCGGCTGCATCCCGCTTCCAATCACGCGTTGCACGTGATTGATCTACTTCGAAATGCTGGTCGGGGTGAGAGGATTCGAACCTCCGACATCTTGCTCCCAAAGCAAGCGCGCTACCGGACTGCGCTACACCCCGCCGGCGCCGATTATCCCATTTTGACGCGAGCACCCGCAAACCGCGGCGCGAACGCCGGCGCAATCAGCGCGCAGTGGCCCCGAATCCCGCCGCCTCGATCGCTGCCACGATCGCCGCCGGATTCGTGGCCGCGCCGTCGTATTCGATCGTCGCGGCCTTCTCTTCCAGCGACACGTCGACCTTCTGCACACCTGGCAGTCGCGACACCGCGCGGGTCACGCTCTTGACGCAGCCGCCGCAGCTCATGCCGTCGACGGCGAATTCCTTCTTGACGGTGTTGCTCATGACGTCTCCTCCTTGACGACGGTTCGAATCGGGCCGGCCGGCGATGCGGGCATCGGGGAGGCGGTGCGCGCGGCGATCGCCACCGCCGCAGCAGCAGCGCGTTGCCGACGACGGACACCGAGCTCGCGGCCATCGCGGCACCGGCGATCACCGGCGACAGGAGGCCGAACGCCGCGAGCGGTACGCCGAGCACGTTGTAGACGAACGCGAAGAACAGGTTCTGGCGGATCTTGGACAGCGTCGCCCGCGAAAGATCCACCGCCGCCGCCACCGCGTGCAGGTCGTTGCGCAGCAGCGTCACGTCTGCCGCCGACAAGCGCACTGCCGGCTCCGGCACCCATCGCGAACGACACGTCGGCCTGCGCGAGCGCCGGCGCGTCGTTGACGCCGTCGCCGACCATGCCGACGACGCGGCCGTGCTTCTGCATTTCGACGATCGCGGCGCGCTTGTCCTGCGGCAACTGGCCGGCGCGCCAGTCGTCGATGCCGAGCGCCTTCGCCACGGCCGCCGCCGGCGCCGGATGGTCGCCGGTCAGCATCGTGACCGCGATGCCGGACGCCTGCAGCAATGCCACGGCGGACGCGGCGTTCGGTCGCAGCGCGTCGGCGAGCGTGACCCAGCCGACGAGCCGGGTGCCTTCGGCGACGCCGACGATCGTGTGCCCCGCGACCTGCACGCTCGCGAGCTCCGCCTCGTCGATCGCAACGCCGGACTCGCCGAGGAACGCGGGCGAGCCGAGCCAGATCCTCTGCTTTCCGTTCTCGCCGCTGACCCCGCGGCCCGCGTGGATGCGGACATCGTCGACCGGCAACGGCCGCAGCTCGAGCGACTCCGCGCGCTGGACGATGGCGCGGGCGAGCGGATGCGTCGCCCCTTGCTCGAGGCTCATGGCGAGCAGCAGCATCTCGCGCGCGGTGAACCCGCCGCAGGGATGAATTCCGGCGACGACGGGTGTGCCGACCGTCAGCGTGCCCGTCTTGTCGACGACGAGCGTGTTCATCTTCTCGGCGCGCTCCAGCGCCGCCGCGTTCTTGATCAGGATGCCGGCCTGCGCGCCGCGGCCCACACCGACCATCAACGCCGTCGGCGTCGCCAGACCGAGCGCGCAGGGACAGGCGATCACCAGCACGGCGGTCGCGCGCATCAGCGCCGCGGACCAGTC
Source organism: uncultured beta proteobacterium (assembly GCA_963833295.1). GTDB lineage: Bacteria > Pseudomonadota > Gammaproteobacteria > Burkholderiales > Casimicrobiaceae > CAIWHR01. The sequence continues at coordinate 67,692 of CAWHXL010000005.1, forward strand.
GCCCAGCACGATGCCGTTGGCGATCAGCGTCACCGCGGCGATCGCTAGCACCGCCGGAACGAACCACGCGGAGACGCGGTCGGCGAGCCGCTGCACGGGCGCCTTCGATCCCTGCGCGGCCGCGACCTGCCGGACGATCGCCGCGAGCAGCGTCGCCTGACCCGACGCCGGTCGCCTCGCAGCGCAGCGGACCCGCCTCGTTGACGGTGCCGGCGAGCACCGGATCGCCGGGCGCCTTCGGAACCGGCTCGCTCTCGCCGGTCAGCATCGCCTCGTTCACCGCCGATTCGCCCGGACGAGCACGCGCCCGTCGACGCGCCACGCTGTCGCCCGCGCGCACGAGGAATACGTCGCCGACCCGCACGTCGGCGAGCGGGACCTCGTCGGTCGCGCCGTCGCGCTCGCGCAGCACGGTCGGCGGGCGCAGGTTCAGCAGGTCGCGAATCGCGCCGGCGGTCTTCGCCTTCGCCCGGCCTTCGAGCAGCTTGCCGAGCAGCACCAGCGTGATCACCACGGCGCCCGCCTCGAAGTAGACGTGCTGGCCCGGCAGCGGAACGAGCCACACGGCGAGGCTGAACGCGAATGCGGCCGTCGTGCCGAGCGCGACCAGCACGTCCATGTTCGCGGCGCCGCCGCGCAACGCCTTCCACGACCCGGCATAGAACCGGGCACCCGCCCAGAACTGGACCGGCGCGGCCAGCGCGAACTGCAGCCAGACGGGCAAGTTCGATCTCGTGCCGGCCGGTGAGCATGTAGCGCCATCTGCGCGACGAGCGGGGCGGTCAGGATCGCGGCGACCGACGAAGCGCGAGCAGCTCGCGCCGGTAGCGCTGCGCCTCCGCATCTGTGCCTCGCGTTCGGGCTGCGCGAACGGGTCGACCGCCGGCGCGGCGTCGTAGCCGGCCTTGCGCACCACCTCGATCAGCGATTCGCGGAGTCGCCTTGTCGGCGTCGAATTCGACGTGCGCCGTCTCGGTGGCGAAGTTGACCGCCGCGTGGACGCCGTCCGCGCGGTTCAGCACCTTCTCGATCCGCGCCGCGCACGCGGCGCAGGTCATTCCGGTGAGTTGCAGGTCGAGGGCGCGGGCTTCCATTGTTCTGAAGATGGCACCCATTCTGCGGGGTTGCAAGCGGCCGGGCGCTTGCGCGAAATCAATTGGACCGCGCGGCGTCAGTGCCGGCGGGACGCCTGCCCGGCAAAGAATGCGTCGACGCAGGCGATAGCGGCGTCGATGTCCGCGCGAGCGACGTCGAGGTGCGTGCACCAGCGCTGCCGCGTCGTACCGTACGGACGGACGCCGGCCGCGGCGAGGTGCGCGGCGAATGCGGTCGGCGATGCCCTCGGGGACCGTCACGAACACCATGTTCGTCTGCGCCGGCGCAACCGCGAGCTCCGCGTGCTTCGCGAGTCCCGCGGCGAGGCGCGCCGCGTTCTCGTGGTCCTCGGCGAGGCGCGGAATGTGATGCGCGAGCGCATGGCTCCCGGCCGCCGCGAGGATCCCGGCCTGCCGCATGCCGCCACCCAGCATCTTGCGCCAGCGGCGCGCGGCCTTGATGAAATCGCGGCTGCCGCACAGCACGCGATCCGACCGGCGCGCCGAGCCCCTTCGACAGGCACACCGAAACCGAATCGAAGTGCTGCGCGATCGCGCGCGGCGCGACGCCCTGCTTGACCGCGGCGTTCCACAGCCGCGCGCCGTCGAGGTGCATCGCGAGGCCGTGCCGATCGGCGAGCTCCCGCACGGCGGCGCAGTAGCCCGCCGGAAGCACCTTGCCGCCGATCGTGTTCTCGAGCGCGATGCAGGCGCGTCTTCGCGAAATGCGAGTCGTCCGGCTTGATCGCGGCCTCGATGTCCGGCAGCGGCAGCGTGCCGTCGGCGGCGTTGTTCAGCGGCTGCGGCTGCACGCTGCCGAGCACGGCGGCGCCCCCGCCTCGTAGCGGTACGTGTGCGCGTCCTGGCCGACGATGTATTCGTCGCCGCGCGCGCAGTGCGTCATCACGCCGACGAGGTTCGACTGCGTCCCCGAGGGCACGAACATCGCCGCCTCGAAGCCCAGCAGCGCGGCGACCTCGGCTTCGAGCGCGTTGACGCTGGGGTCGTCGCCGAACACGTCGTCGCCGACCGGCGCCGCGGCCATCGCCGCGCGCATCGCGGCGCGTCGGCCGCGTGACGGTGTCGCTGCGGAAATCGGTTGCCATCGGTGCGTCTCCTTCGCTCGAGGCCGCGCGTTGCGCGAGCCGACACGTTCAGGCTTCGCGCTTCAGCTGCGGAAACAGGATCACGTCGCGGATCGACGGCGAGTCGGTGAGCAGCATCACCAGCCGGTCGATGCCGATGCCCTCGCCGGCCGTCGGCGGCAGGCCGTATTCCAGCGCGCGGATGTAGTCGGCGTCGTAGAACATCGCCTCCTCGTCGCCGGCCTCGCTTGCGCCTCGACCTGGCCGCGAAAGCGCGCCGCCTGGTCCTCCGGATCGTTGAGCTCCGAGAAGCCGTTGGCGATCTCGCGCCCGGTGATGAAGAGCTCGAAGCGGTCGGTGACCGCCGGATTCGCGTCGTTGCGCGCGCGCGAGCGGCGACACGTCGGTCGGATGGGCGATGATGAAGGTCGGCTGGACGAGCTTGCCTTCGGTCGTCGCCTCGAAGAGCTTCAGCTGCAGCATGCCGAGGCCGTCGGTCGCGAACACCTCGACGTCGAGCGGCGCCAGCGCGACCTTCAGATACTCGGGCTTCGCGAGCTCGGCAAGGTGGTACATGCGGGTTGTACTTGTGGATCGCCTCGGCCATCGTCAGCCGGTCGAACGGCTTCGCCGAGGTCGATCGTCTCGCCCTGGTAGGTGACGCTCGTCGTCCCGACGCACCTTCATCGCGACCTCGCGGAGCAGCGCTTCGGTGAGGTCCATCAGGTAGCGGTAGTCCTGATAGGCCTCGTAGAACTCCAGCATCGTGAATTCGGGATTGTGCCGCGTCGAGATGCCTTCGTTGCGGAAATTGCGGTTGATCTCGAACACCTTCTCCATGCCGCCGACGACGAGCCTCTTCAGGTAGAGCTCCGGCGCGATGCGCAGGAAGAGCTCCATGTCGAGCGCGTTGTGGTGCGTGACGAACGGTCGCGCCGCGGCGCCGCCGGGAATCGGGTGCATCATCGGCGTCTCGACCTCGAGGTAGCCGCGCGCGACGAAGAACTCGCGGATCGCCTGCACGATCTGCGAGCGGCGCTTGAAGACCTCGAGCGACGACGGATTGGTGATCAGGTCGACGTAGCGCTGCCGATAGCGCTGCTCCTGGTCCGAGAGCCCGTGGAACTTCTCCGGCAGCGGCCGCAGCGCCTTCGCGAGCAGGCGGATCGACGCGACCTTGATCGACAGCTCGCCGGTTCGCGTCTTGAAGACGTGACCGGTCGCGCCGACGAGGTCGCCCAGGTCCCAGCGCTTGAACGCGTCGTGCGCGTCGGCGCCGACCGCGTCGGCCGTCACGTAGAGCTGGATGCGGCCCGTCATGTCCTGCAGCGTCGCGAAGCTCGCCTTGCCCATCACGCGCTTCAGCATCATCCGCCCGGCGACCGCGACGTCGATCGCCAGCGCCTCGAGCTCCTCGTTGGTCTTCGCGCCGTAACGCGCGTGCAGGTCGCGCGGCGAGCGCGTCGCGGCGGAAATCGTTGGGGAACGCGCTGCCCAGCTCGCGCACCGCGGCGAGCTTGGCGCGACGCTCGGCGATGATCTGGTTCTCGTCGACCGCGACGGGCGGGAGTGCGTTGTGCTTTTTCCATGGAAGGCGGGTGACTCCGGGTCGTGTTCAGGCGGCGAAGCCGCGCGGCGAGATTCGTGCGGGTCGAGCGTCGTGAAATCCTGCGCGCGCGCGACGACGTGCGCCGGCGCGCCCAGCTCGTCGGCGGGCACGGTCGAGGCGATCGCGCACCGCGCGCATGCCGGCGCGACGCGCGCCTTCGATGCCGAGCGGCGCGTCCTCGAACACGAGGCATTGCGCCGGCGGCACGCCGAGCCGCTCGGCCGCGAGCAGGAACATGTCGGGTGCGGGCTTGCCGCGCGCGACGTCGTGCGCGCCGACCAGCGCGTCGAAGAACGCCGTGCATGTTCAATCCGCCGACCGCGAACGCGATGTTGTCGGGATCGCCGGCGGTCGCGCACGCCAGCCGCACGCCGGCCGCCTTCGCGGCGCGCGCGAAATCGGTGAAGCCGGCGATCTCGCGAAACTCGGGCGCGAAGAGCTCGCGGTAGATCGACTCCTTCTCGCGCACCAGCGCATGCGCCTCCGTCGTCCGAAAGCGGACCCATGAGCTCGCGCATCACTTCGATGCCGGTGCGCCCGGCGGTGCGGCGGAAGAAGTCCTCGCGCGCCGTGCGGCGTGCCGCGGCGCGACAGGAACACGTCCCACGAGCGCTCGTGGAACGGCATCGAGTCGATGATCGTTCCGTCGATGTCGAAGATGAAGGCCGTCATTTGCGCTGAATGCCGTCAGTGCGCTCGGACATCGTCGACGCCCTGCTTCAGGCTCGCCGCAATGAAGTCGTCGAGGTCGCCGTCGAGGATCGCCTGCGTGTTGCCGACCTCGTAGTTGGTGCGCAGGTCCTTGATCCGCGACTGGTCGAGCACGTACGAGCGGATCTGGTGGCCCCAGCCGATGTCGGTCTTCGAGTCCTCGAGCTTCTGCTGCTCCTCCTGGCGCTTGCGGATCTCGAGCTCGTAGAGCTTCGATTTCAGCATCGCCATCGCCTCGGCGCGGTTCCGGTGCTGCGAGCGGTCGTTCTGGCACTGGACGACGATGTTGGTCGGCAGATGCGTGATCCGCACCGCCGAGTCGGTCTTGTTGATGTGCTGGCCGCCCGCCCCCGACGCGCGGAACGTGTCGATGCGCAGATCGGCGGGATTGATGTCGATCTCGATCGAGTCGTCGACTTCCGGGTAGACGAAGACGCTGGCGAACGACGTGTGCCGGCGCGCGTTCGAGTCGAACGGGCTCTTGCGCACGAGCCGGTGCACGCCGACCTCGGTGCGCAGATAGCCGTACGCGTAGTCGCCGTCGACCTTGATCGACGCGCTCTTGATCCCGGCGACCTCGCCCGGGGACTCCTCGAGCACCTCGGTCCGGTATCCCTTGCGCTCGCAATAGCGCAGGTACATGCGCTCCAGCATCGCCGCCCAGTCCTGCGCTTCGGTGCCGCCGGAACCGGCCTGGATGTCGATGAAGCACGACGCCGGATCCATCGGATTGCTGAACATCCGCCGGAACTCCATGCCGGCGACGCGCGTCTCGATTCCGCGCGACGTCGGCGGCCACCGCATCGAGCGTCGCGTCGTCGTCGTCGGCGCGCGCAAGGGCGAACAGCTCGGCGCTGTCCTGGAGCGCGACATCGAGCGCGGTCAGCTCGTGCACGACGCGCTCGAGCGCCTTCTTCTCCTTGCCGAGCTCCTGCGCGCGCTTCGGATCGTCCCAGATCTTCGGATCTTCGAGCTCGCGCTCGACCTCGGCGAGCCGCACCGCCTTCACATCGAAGTCAAAGATACCTCCGCAGATCGGCGGTGCGCGCCCGGAGATCCTCGAGTTTCGCGGCGATCTGGTTCAGCAGTTCGGCTTCCATGGCCTTGCATTCCTCTGGAGCAAAGTGAAATTATAGCCCAACGCCGTGCCATTCCCTCGCTGCGTGCATGGCCTTCGCCGCCGTCCCATTTGGGGGGCGCTTCCGATTCGCTTATCATTGAGCGCTCGGAACGGATCCCCCGATGCTCGTCCGATTCGTTCGCACGGGAGCCTGCGATGCCGACCCTTCTCGTCAATCAGACCAAGGTCGAGATCAGTTCGAACGTCCCCGACGACACGCCGCTGCTGTGGGTTCTGCGCGACCATCTCGCGCTCACCGGAACGAAGTATGGCTGCGGCATGGCGCTGTGCGGCGCGTGCACCGTGCACATCGACGGTCAGCCGGTCCGATCGTGCCAGGTTCCGCGTCGTCGCTCAAGCCCGGCGCCGCGATCGTCACGATCGAGGGGCTGAGAACGCGCGAGGCGCGCGCGGTGCAGGCAGCCTGGGAGAAGCTCGACGTGCCGCAATGCGGCTTTTGCCAGTCGGGCCAGGTCATGGCGGCCAGCGCATTGCTCGCGCATCGCCGGAATCCGACCGACGCCGACATCGATGCCGCGATGAGTGGAAACGTCTGCCGCTGCGCCGCCTATGTACGCATTCGCGCGGCGATCAAGGAAGCGGCCAAGCGCCTTGGCTGACAGGAGGTCTCGATGAATCCCATGCGTATGCGCCCTCCGTTCGAAACACCGGCCGCGACGATCGACCGGCGATCTTTCTCAAGGCCACCGCGGCTGCCGGCGCCGGACTGACGCTTGCCGTGTGGAGCGGCGCCGCCGTAGCACAAGCCTCGGGGCCGGGCAAGACCGCGGGCGGCGCTGCCGCCGGCGCGTTCGAACCCAACGCGTTTCTGACGATCGGTCGCGACAACACGGTCACCGTCGTCGTCAAGCATCTGGAAATGGGACAAGGCGTGTATACGGGCTTGCCGACGCTCGTCGCCGAAGAGCTCGACGCCGCGTGGTCGCAGGTGCGGGCGGTTGGCGCGCCTGCGGACGCGAAGGTCTACAACAACCTCTTCTGGGGTCAGGCGCAGGGTACCGGCGGCTCGACGGCGATGGCGAACTCGTTCGAGCAGTACCGACAGGCCGGTGCGGCTGCACGCGCGATGCTGGTCTCGGCCGCGGCGAAGCAGTGGAGCGTACCCGCCGATTCGATCCGGGTGAAGAACGGCGTCGTCTTTCACGGGAACGGCCGGAAGGCGACGTTCGGCGAGCTCGCCGACGCTGCCGCGAAGGAGCTGGTGCCGGCCGCGGTCAAGCTCAAGGAAGCGAAGGATTTCGTCTACATCGGCAAGCACGTGCCTCGAACCGACTCCAGGGCGAAGTCGAACGGCAGCGCGAAGTTCACGCAGGACGTAAAGATGCCGGGGATGGTCACCGCCGTCGTCGCGCACCCGCCGCGGTTCGGTGCGAAAGCCAAGTCCGTCGACGCGAGCGCCGCTGCGGCCGTGCCGGGTGTCAGCGCGATCCTCGAGATTCCCAGCGGTGTCGCCGTCGTCGCGACCGACTTCTGGGCAGCCAAGAAAGGTCGCGACGCGCTTCGGGTCGAATGGGACGAGGCGACCGGAATCAGGCTCTCGTCTGCCGACATCCTCGCGGAGTTCAAGAGACTTGCCGCGCTTCCCGGCAAGGTCGCGCGCAACGACGGCGACGCCGGGAGGGCGATCGACGGCGCGGCCAGGAAACTCGAAGCGACGTTCGAGTTTCCGTACCTTGCCCATGCGGCGATGGAGCCGCTCGACTGCGTCGTCAAGCTCGACGAGACGAGCTGCGAAGTGTGGAACGGCGAGCAATTCCAAACGGGCGACCAACACGCCGTCGCACAGGTCGTCGGCCTCAGGGCCGAACAGGTGAAGCTCAACATGCTGTACGCCGGCGGCAGTTTCGGCCGACGCGCCAATCCCGCCGGCGATTACCTCGTCGAAGCCGCGCAAATTGCGAAGGCCCTCGCAGCGCGTGGCCAGCGCGGGATCCCCGTAAAGCTCGCGTGGACTCGCGAGGACGACATGCGGGGCGGGTACTACCGACCCGCGTACCTTCACGTGCTGAGGGCGGGGCTCGACGGCGCCGGCAACATCGTCGGCTGGCAGCAGCGGATCGTCGGCCAATCGATCCTGGTAGGCACGCCGTTCGAATCGATGATGGTGAAGGACGGCATCGATGCGACCAGCGTGGAGGGCGCGTCGACGCTGCCCTATGCGATTCCCAATCTATTCGTCGATCTGCATTCGCCGGCGATCGGCGTGCCGGTGCTGTGGTGGCGCTCGGTCGGTTCGACGCACACGGCGTATTCCACCGAAACCTTCATCGACGAGCTCGCCGCAGCGGCAGGCAAGGATCCGGTCGCGTTCCGCAGGGCGTTGCTCGCGAACCACCCGAGGCACCGTGCGGCGCTGGATCTCGCGGCCGCCAAGGCGGGATGGGGCAAGCCGCTCGCTCCGGGCAAGTCCGACGAGAAGCGAGGGCGCGGCATCGCCGTGCACGAATCGTTCGGCACCGTTGTCGCGCAGGTCGCCGAGATCACGGTGGGCAACGACGACAGCTTCCGCGTCGACCGGGTGACCTGCGCCGTTCACTGCGGGATTGCCGTCAATCCGGATATCGTGCGCGCCCAGATGGAAGGCGGCATCGGGTTCGGGCTGTCGGCAGCGCTCTACGGCGCGATAACGCTGAAGGAAGGCGCCGTCGAGCAGTCGAACTTCCACGACTATCCGGTGTTGCGGATCAACGAGATGCCGAAGATCGACGTGCACATCGTTCCGTCGACCGACAAGCCAACGGGGGTCGGCGAGCCGGGCGTTCCGGTGATCGCGCCGGCGGTCGCCAACGCGCTGGCCGCGGCGACCGGAAAGCGGGTCCGCAGCCTGCCGCTCAAGCTCGCGTAGGCGGCGGACGCTTGCTGTGCACACGCCGGTCGGCTTCACGCCTGCGCACGTAGCTCCAGCGGCGCTGCCCAGAGGCACGCTCGCGTTCGCGTTCAGGGACACGCGGCTCCTCGTCGGCGGCACGGCGGATGCGCCGGTCATCCCCGATTTCGCCACGTCGCAGCAACTGGTGACCGGCCAGAACGTCCATTACCTCGGCGACCTCGAAGGTGCCGCGTGCGTCGCGGTCCCGCTCGCTGACGACGCTGCGGAGCCCGAAGGCTGGCGCTACGCCGGTCTGCGGTCGCTCTTCTTCAAGCTTCCCGAGCCGTTGCTCGCGATCGCCGCCCGCGCTTTCCAGGTCGTCGAGTGGGACCGCACGCATCGATTCTGCGGGCGTTGCGGAACGCCGACGCGCGACAAACACGGCGAGCGCGCGAAGGAATGCCCCGCCTGCGGCTACGTCGCGTACCCGCGCGTCACGCCCGCGATGATGGTGCTTGTCACGCGCGGCCGCGAATTGCTGCTGGCACGGGCACCGCGCTTTCCGCCGGGCATGTACAGCGCGTTGGCCGGCTTCGTCGAGCCCGGCGAGACCATCGAGGATTGCATTCGCCGCGAAGTGCGCGAGGAGGTCGGAATCGAGGTCACGGACATCCGGTACTTCGCGAGCCAGTCGTGGGCATTCCCGCACTCGCTGATGATCGCGTACAACGCCGAGTACGCCGGTGGCGAGCTCGTTCCCGACCCGGCCGAGATCGAGGAGGCGAAATGGTTCGCCTGGGACGCCGTGCCGGAGCTGCCGCCGTCCGTCTCGATCTCGCGCCGGTTGATCACCGCGACGATCGCGCGGCTGGCGAAGGAATCCGCGTGACGCTGCTAGAATTGCGCGTTGCGTTCGCTCCCGGGGGCGATCGCAGACCCTCATGATGCTCCGTCGCCTCCTTCCCTTCGCCCTCTTCCTGATCGTCGCCGGCGCACCGGCGTTCGCACAGGACGGCCGCGAGCTGACCGAGGAGGCGCGCAAGCAGTACAGCGCGGGATTGAAGGAGGCCCAAGTTCTGATCAAGGACGCGCCAGTTCGCGACGGCCGAGACCCGGCTGGACGCGCTCCTCGCGCAACGGCCGCGCGAGCCGCAGGCGCGCTTCCTCAAGGGTGTCGTCGAATCCGAGCAGGACCGCGTCGACGTCGGCGATCGCCACGTTCCGCGCGCTGATCGAGGACTATCCGGAGCTGCCCGAGCCCTACAACAACCTCGCGGTGCTCTACGCGCAGCGGGGCGAGTACGACAGCGCGCGGCTCGCGCTCGAGACGGCGGTGCGCACCGCGCCCAACTGGGCCGTCGCGCGCGAGAACCTGGGCGACATCTATGCGCGGCTCGCCGCGCAGGAATACGACCGCGCGGCGAAGCTCGACCGCGACAACAAGACCGCGCCCGCCAAGCTCACGCTCGTCCGCAGTCTGCTGGCGACGAGCACGCCCGCCAAGCCGAAAACGTAGCCGCTCGTTCCTTCCACCGCTTCCACCCATTGAGGAGTACACCGATGTTGCGTCGCCCCTTCCTGATCGCCGTCACCGCGCTTGCCACCGCTTTCGCGCTGCCTGCCCTCGCCGCCAATCCGCAGGTCGAGTTCGACACCACCGCCGGCAAGATCCGCGTCGAGCTCTACCCCGACGCCGCGCCGAAGACCGTCGCGAACTTCCTCGACTACGTGAAGGCCAAGCATTACGACGGCACGCAGTTCCATCGCGTGATCAGCGGCTTCATGATCCAGGGCGGCGGGTTCACCGCCGATTTCAAGCAGAAGCCGACGAAGGCGCCGGTCCCCATCGAGGCCGAGCAGTCGAGCAAGGCCGGCTTCCTCAACGTGCCCGGCACGCTGGCGATGGCGCGAACGTCGGATCCGAACTCGGCGACCGCGCAGTTCTTCATCAACGTCGCCGACAACAAGTTCCTCAACTTCCGCGAGCCGACGCAACAGGGCTACGGTTACACCGTGTTCGGCAAGGTCGTTTCCGGGATGGACGTCGTCGACAAGATCGCCAAGGCGCCCACCGGCGCCGGCGGCCCGTTCCCGAAGGACGTTCCGAGCGAGCCCGTGCTCATCAAGCAAGCCGTCGTCGTCGACGCGCCGAAATAGGGGGCCGGCAACCATGGTCATCCTGCACACGAACCACGGCGACATCACGCTCGAGCTCGACGCCGAGAACGCACCGGCGACGGTCGCGAACTTCCTCCAGTACGTCCGCGACGGGCACTACGACAACACGATCTTCCATCGCGTCATCGACGGCTTCATGATCCAGGGCGGCGGCATGGAGCCCGGGATGAAGCAGAAGCCGGTGCGCGCGCCGGTCGCCAACGAGGCCGGCAACGGACTCAAGAACAAGCGGTACACGGTCGCGATGGCGCGCACGTCCGACCCGCACTCGGCAACCGCGCAGTTCTTCATCAACGTCGCCGACAACGATTTCCTCGATCACAAGGGGCCGAGCCCGCAGGGCTGGGGCTATTGCGTGTTCGGGCGCGTCACGGCGGGCCAGGACGTCGTCGACAAGATCAAGGGCGTCGCGACGGCGAACAGCGGCTTCCACCAGAACGTCCCGAGCGAAGACGTCGTGATCAAGCGCGCCGAGGAAGTCCGATAAAGCCCACGCTGTTCCTCTCGGATCTCCACCTGTCGCCGGCGCGGCCGGCGCTGGTCGACGCGTTCGATGCATTCTGCGCCGGCCCGGCCCGCGACGCCTCGGGCGTCTACGTCCTCGGCGACCTGTTCGACACCTGGATCGGCGACGACCAGCTGCGCGAGCCGCTCGCCGAACGCGTCGCGATCGGATTGCGCGGCGTCGCCAACGCCGGCGTGCCGGTCGGCGTGATCACCGGCAATCGCGACTTCCTTCTCGGCGAGCGGTTCGCCGAAGTTGCCGGCGCGATGCTGCTTCCCGAGCAGGTCGTGATCAACCTCGCCGGAACGCCGACGCTGCTGCTGCACGGCGACGAGCTCTGCACCAGCGACGTCGGCTACCAGAAGTATCGGGCCTTCATGCGCGAACCGGAAGTACCAGCGCCGCTTTCTCGCGCTGCCGTACACGCTGCGCCGCGGCGTCGCGAGTCTTCCTGCGGGGCAGGAGTCGCACCGCAATCGCCGCCAAGCCCGAGTCGATCCTCGACGTCGAGCAAAGCGCCGTCGAGGCTGCGTTCCGTGCGTCGAACGTCACGCGGATCATCCACGGCCACACGCATCGTCCGGCGCACCATCACCTGGTCGTCGACGGACGCGACTGCGAGCGCTGGGTGCTCGCCGACTGGTACGACCGCGGCAGCTACCTCGAATTCGACGCGGACGGCGGACGCACGCGCGACTGTAGTGGCGATCGGGGCCCGGGCGTCGTGACGAGGGTTCGCGGGCTTAGGGTGAGGCATGCGCCCGCTAACCCTCGCCGCAACGCTTACGCTTCCGCCAGCGCCTGCGCGAAATCGTCGATGAGATCGTCGCGGTCCTCGATCCCGACCGAGACGCGGATCAGCGAGTCGGCGATGCCCATCTCCGTGCGCCGGTCGGGACCCATCTCCCAGAAGATCGTGTGCGCGACCGGAATGGCGAGCGTCCGGTTGTCGCCGAGGTTCGACGACGAGATCGACGATGTCGAGACGGTTCAGGAAATCGAAGCAGTCGATGCCGTCGGCGAGCTCGAACGAGAAGAGCCCGCCGAAGCCGCAGAAGAGCGTCTTCGCGAGCGCGTGCTGCGGATGCGTCGGCGAGTCCCGGATAGTGGACGGCGCGCACCTTCGGGTGCGCGGCGAGAAACGCGGCGAGCGCCTGCGCGTTCGCGCAGGTGCGCTCCATGCGCAGCGCGAGCGTTTCGGCGCCGACGGCGATGTGGTGTGCGTCGGTCGCCGCGAGCGTGCCGCCCCAGTCGCGCAGGCCCTTCTTGCGTATCTGCTGGACACCCCACATCGCCGGCGGCTGCGACTTGTAGTTGTCGGCGATGTTCGGGATAGCGCGTCCAGTCGAAGAGGCCGGTGTCGGTGATGCTGCCGCCGAGCGCGTTGCCGTGCCCGCCGATGTACTTGGTCAACGCGTTGACGACGAGCCCTGCGCCGACCGCCTTCGGCCGGAACAGCGCCGGCGAGGTCATCGTGTTGTCGACGACGTAGAGAATGCCGCGCGCGGCGCACAGCGCGCCGATGCGCGCGAGGTCGGCGACCTGCGTGCGCGGATTGGCGATCGTCTCGACGAAGACGATGCGCGTCGCCGGCGTAAGCGCCCGCTCGACGTCGGCGACGTCGGTCGCGTCGACGAACGTGATCTTCGTCCCGTGCGCCATCATCGTGTTGAACAGGCTGACCGTGTTGCCGAACAGGAACTGGCTCGCGACGACGTGATCGCCTTCACGCAGCAGCGCCAGCATCGCCGCGCCGATCGCCGCCATGCCCGTGGCGAAGCAGACGGTCGCGACACCGTCTTCCATCTTCGTGACCTTGACTTCGAGCGCCGCGGTCGTCGGATTGCCCTGCCGGCCGTAGACGTAGCCCTGCGCGCGGCCCTGGAAGACGGCGGCGAGGTCGCGCGCGTCGCGATAGCCGTACGCGACCGACAGGTGCAGCGGCTTGTGCAGCGCGCCGTGCTCGATGCGCGCATCGGCGTCGGAATGAAGGATCGTGGTCGTGAACCCGCGCGGCTTGTCGTGTGCTCATGGGCACCTCGAAAACAAAAAACCCGTTCGACATCCGCCGAACGGGTTTGGCGGCTGTTCCCGTGGATTCCGGGTCACAGCCCCACCTCGCTTTAGCGGCATTTTTTAGGCGCCCGCAAGCTGAAGCTCAAATCGGCGCAGACGAAAGCTTATCCGCCATGGGAGGCCATTGTCAATGGCGCGTGCCGCGTCACCTGGCGGCGAGCAGCGCCTTCAGCTGCGCGAGCCGCGCGCTGCCGGCAGCCTTCTCGCGCGCGGCCTCGTCGGCCGGCAGGGCCACCCCGGCCCAGCGCAGGTCGTCCTGCGCGAGCTCCGCGAGGAAGCGCGACGGCTGGCACTCGACCGTCTCGCCGGCACGCTTGCGCTTGCGGCAATACGACAGGTGCAGACTCTTCTGTGCGCGCGTGATGCCGACGTACATGAGCCGGCGCTCCTCGTCGACGTTGCCGTTCGCGACCGATTCGCGGTGCGGCAGCAGGCCCTCCTCCAGCCCGACCAGGAACACGTGCGGAAATTCGAGTCCCTTCGCCGCGTGCAGCGTCGACAGCCGCACGGCGTCGATCTCGCGTCTCCTCCGTGTCCTTCGAGCATCGTGATGAGCGCGATCATCTGCGTCAACTCGAGCAGGTTCTTGCCGTCCGCTTCGCCTTTGGTCGACAGCCAGCCGACGAAGTCGCGCACGCTCTTCCAGCGCGCCTCCGCCTGCTTCCGGTCGCAGGTGTCGAACAGGAAGTCCTCGTAGCCGATCGCCGCCACGAGCTCGTCGAGCAGCCGCGTCGCCGGCTCGCGCTCCGCGCGGTAAGCGCAGGTTGTTGATCAGCGTGCAGAACGCGTTGAGGATCTCGCGCTGCCGCTTCGGGATCCCGCCCTCCTCCTCGGCGAAGACGGCGGCGAACAGGCTCTCGTGCCGCGCGCCGCCGATCGCCGAGAGGCGCGTCCAGCGTCGTCGCGCCGACGCCGCGCTTCGGCGTCGTGATCGCGCGGATGAACGCCGGATCGTCGTCGTCGTTGGCGATGAGGCGCAGGTACGCGACGAGGTCCTTGATCTCCGTGCGCTCGAAGTACGACTGGCCGCCCGAGATCTCGTAGGGAACGCCGTGCTCGCGCAGCTGCTGCTCGAAGAGCTTCGCCTGATGGTTGCCGCGGTAGAGGATCGCGTAGTCGCCGAAGCGGCCGCGATGCTCGAACCGGTGCGCCAGCAGGCGGCGCACGACGCCTTCGGCCTCGGCCTCGTCGTCGGCCGCCGGCGTCACGCGGATCGCGTCGCCGTGCCCATGGTCGCTCCAGAGGCTCTTCTCGAAGAGCTTCGGATTGTTCGCGATCAGCGCGTTCGCCGAGCGCAGGATGCGCACCGTCGACCGGTAGTTCTGCTCGAGCTTCACGACCTTGAGCGCGGGGATAGTCCTTCGGCAGTTCGCCGAGGTTGTCGAGCGACGCGCCGCGCCAGCCGTAGATCGCCTGGTCGTCGTCGCCGACGACGGTGAAGTCGCCGCGATCGCCGACGAGGAGCTTGAACAGCCGGTATTGCGCCGGATTGGTGTCCTGGTACTCGTCGACGAGGAGGTGCGCGCAGCGCTCCCGCCATTTCGAGGCCGCCGAGTCGTCGGCGGCGAGCAGCTCGATCGGCAGCGCGATCAGGTCGTCGAAGTCCACGGCCTGATACGCGCGCAGCGTGTCGTCGTAGCGCAGGTACGCTTGCGCTGCCGCGGAGTCGTCGTCGCTCTGCGCCGACTTGCCGCTGCGGCAGGCGGCGAAGCGAGCGCGTTCTTCCACGCGCTGATCTGCCACTGCGCCGCGCGCGCGCGGGCGCGATCGGTCGTCGCGATCAGTTCGGCGACGATCGGCTCGATGTCGTCGGGACCGAGGATCGAGAAGCCGGGCTTCAGGCCCAGTGCCGCGGGATCGCTGCGGATGATGCGCAGCCCCAGCGCGTGAAACGTGGAGATCGCGACGTCGTCGGCGAGGCCGCGCTTGCCCGTCCTGGGCGAGCAGCGCCGCGGCGCGCTCGCGCATTTCGCGCGCGGCGCGGTTGGTGAACGTGATCGCCGCGATCTGCTTCGGGTCGAAGCCGCGCTCGATCAGGTGCCCGATCTTCGCCGCGATGACGCGCGTCTTGCCGCTGCCGGCGCC
The DNA here is from genome assembly GCA_963833295.1 of uncultured beta proteobacterium. Taxonomy (GTDB): domain Bacteria; phylum Pseudomonadota; class Gammaproteobacteria; order Burkholderiales; family Casimicrobiaceae; genus CAIWHR01. Next base: position 82,985 of record CAWHXL010000005.1, read on the forward strand.
CGCCAGCACGAGGAGCGGACCGTCGAGATATCGCACCGCTTCGCGCTGCGCCGGATTGAGCGGGAACGACATCAGGGGAAACGGGGGAGGTGGCGCGGGCGGATGATAGAATCGACGCCGATTCTAGCATCCACATGCGCGCCTCCGCCCGTCGTCGCCTTCGGCGATCGGCACGCGCGCATCGCCCGCCTTCCATGAGCCACTACGCGATCGGCGACATCCAGGGCTGCCACGCGGAGCTCTGCCAGCTGCTCGAGCTCATCGGCTTCTCGCCGCGGAGCGACCGTCTCTGGCTCGTCGGCGATCTCGTCAACCGCGGTCCCGAGTCGCTCGCGGTGCTGCGCGAAGTGAAGGCGCTGGGCGATTCCGCCGTCACCGTCCTCGGCAACCACGACTTCCACCTGCTGACCGTCGCGGCCGGGCACACGAAGCCGCACCGCCACGACACGATCGCGCCGATCCTCGAGGCGCCCGATCGCGACGAGCTGCTGGGCTGGCTGCAACGCCGGCCGCTCGTCGTCGATCGACGGCGAAGTTCCTGCTCGTTCACGCCGGGCTCCTGCCCGCATGGACGCCCGAGAGCCGCGCTCGCGCTGTCGCGCGAAGTCGAGGCGATGCTCGCGAGCGAGCGCGCCGACCCTTTCCTGCGCGAGCTCTACGGCGACGAGCCGCACGCCTGGCGCGACGATCTCGAAGGGTTCGATCGGCTGCGCGTCGTCGTCAACGCGTGCACGCGGCTGCGCTTCTGCAACGCCGACGGCGCGATGGAATTCAAGGAAAAGCGCGGACCCGCGAGGGCGCCGGAAGGCTTCCGCCCGTGGTTCGAGCACGAGCAGCGCGCATCGGCCGTCAGGACGATCGTCTGCGGCCACTGGTCGACGCTCGAACTGAAGCTCGCGCCGAATCTGCTGATGCTGGACTCGGGCTGCCTGTGGGGCGGGACGCTGACCGCGGTCAGGCTCGACGATCGCCGCGTGTATCAGGTGCCGTCGCGCGCGCCGGTGACTCCAAAACCGTTCGGATAGCCCCGGCCGCCTCGCTCGACAGTTCGCGGCGGTGGCGTTCCTTGGCGGACAGCGGCGGCATCAGGTGCAGCTCGGCGACGAGCGAGCGCTCGCCGGTCAGTCGCCAGAACGATCCGAGCATCGTCAGGTCACCGACGAAGGCCGGCGCGGCGCTGTGCTCGTCGGCGGGCGTGCGATAGCGGATCGCGACCGGCTGGACGTGACCCTCCGCGTCGACGATCGGCTGGAACAGCGAGCTGTGGAACTTCAGCAGGCTCGTCCCGTCGCTCGTGGTGCCTTCGGGGAAGACCGCGACGACGTCGCCGCGCGTCAGCGCCTCGACCGTGTGGCGATTCACGGTGTGCGTGTCGCGCCGCCGCTCGCGCTCGATGAACAACGTGCCCACGTTGGTCGAAAGCCGGCCGACGACCGGCCAACGCTTGAGCTCCGCCTTGGCGATGAACCGCGCCGGCTGCATCGAGTTCAGCACGAAGATGTCGAGCCACGAGATGTGGTTGGCGACGATCAGGACGATGCCCGGCAGGCCGGCGTCGTGCTTCCAGTGCACGCGCACTCGACCCCCAGCATCTGCAGCAGCTGCCGCGACCACGTCCGGATCAGCGCCTGCTTTCGCGGCGGCGCGATCCACGGGAAACACGAACACCGTGGTGGCGAGACCCCCCGCGAGGTGGGCGGTGACGCGGGCAAAGCGCGTGAGGCGCGCGGGCAGCGGCGTGGGCCGATGGTAGGGCGGATGCGCCGTCACCGACGTCTCTTCACCACGGATAGGCGTCGAACGCTTCGCGGTACCGCACCGCGACGTCCTCGCGGTTGACCGCGTGGTTCTGGCCGCCGCGGCTCGCGATCTTGAGCGAACCCAGCGTCGCCGCGAGCCGCCCGGTGCGCTCCCACTCCCAGCCGTGGGCGATCCCGTAGAGCAAGCCCGGCGCGGTACGCGTCGCCGCAGCCGGTCGGATCGACGAGCGCCGTCGGCGTGCACCGCCGGAAGCTCGATCGTCGCGGCCGCCCGCGTGGATCGCGCGAGCCGTCGCCGCCCTGCGTCACGATCAGCGCCTCGACGCGCGCCGCGATCGCGGCGAAGATCGAGCCCCGTGCGCTCGGCGAGCAGGCGCCCCTCGTAATCGTTGACGGCAACGTAGGTCGCCGCATCGATCATCTCGATCGAGCTCCGGACCCGAGAACAGCGGCAGCCCCTGGCCCGGATCGAAGATGAAGGGAATCTTCGCGGCGGCGAACTGCTCGACGTGCGTGCGCATGCCCTCGCGGCCGTCGGGCGCGACGATGCCGAGCGCGATGTCCTCGACGTCGCCGACGCGGTTCTCGTGCGACGAGTTCATCGCGCCCGGATGGAACGCGGTGATCTGGTTGTCGTCGAGGTCGGTGATGATGAACGCCTGCGCGGTGAAGGTCCCGGGCACCGTGCGCACGCCGTCGCCGCCGATGCCCGAACGCCGCGAGCCGCTCGCGATACGGCGCGCCGTCGTCGCCGAGCGTCGCCATCACGACCGGCTCGCCGCCCAGCGCCTTGAGGTTGTAGGCGATGTTGCCGGCGCAGCCGCCCCACTCGCGGCGCATCTCGCCGATCTGGAAGGACACCGACAGCATGTGCGTCTGCTCGGGCAGGATATGCCGGGCGAAGCGGTCGGGGAACACCATGATGGTGTCGTAGGCGAGCGAACCGCAGATCAGCGTGCGTCGGGACATGGGGCGTGGGCCTGATTGGGTAGATCGTTTGCGGAGTCTTTCTTGGCGCGAGCCGACGCCCTCTCCATCTCGCCGCTATTCGTTTGCGCCGCCACGCTGGTTCTCGCGCCCGATCTCGCGGACGATCGACTGCTGGCGGCGCGACACGGGCAGCGTTTCCGGGACATCCCTCAGCAGGACTTCCCAGTGCGCGTCGCCCTCGTCGCCGACGCGGCGCTCGAAGCCGCGGATGAAGTCGCGGGCGACGAGACAGTTGCGGTGGACGCGCACGAGGCGGGGCGCGAATTCCTCCTCGAGCTTCGTCAGCGACTCCTCGAGCAGGTATTCGCGCTGCACGGTGCGGATCGTGATGTACTTGAGCTCGGCCTTGAGGTAGACGATCTCGTCGACGGGCACCAGCACGACGCGCGAGCGCTCGGTGACCGACAGGAAGCGGCGCGCCGTCGGCTGCAGCCCTTCGAGCCGCGTCGCCGTCAGGGGCTTGAGGCGCGGCACCTTCTGCAGCGCGGCCACGAGCCGCTGCACGCGCACCGGCTTCATCAGGTAGTCGACTGCGTTCACTTCGAAGGCCTGCAATGCGTGCTCGTCGTGGGCCGTCGTGAAGATCACGAGCGGCGGCTGCGCCAGCTTCAGCACGTGGCGCGCAAGCTCGATCCCGCCCATCTCCGGCATGTTGATGTCGGTGAGCACGAGGTCGGCACTCACCGTGTGCAGGAGATCGAGCGCCTCGCGGCCGTTGGCGGCTTCGCCGACTAGCGTCAGCGGCATCGCGCCGGCGCAATCGTCGAGGAGTTCGCGCAGCCGGCGCCGCGCCGGCGCCTCGTCGTCGACGATCAGCACGCGCAGCGGCGCGTCAGCCACGCGATGCCTCGCGGGAGCCGTTGTCGAGCGTCGGCCCGCCCACGCCGGTGCGCGGCTCCGCCGCGGTGCGATTCGGCATTGCACGCTCGCCCGGGTCCGCGGTGTCCAACGCCGGGATACGGCGCCGCCTTCGTCGAACGGTACGGCATCCGGATATGGACTTCGTAGATGGCGTCCCGCACGCGCGACTCGAGGACACCCTCGGCATCGAAGTGGAGCTTCAATCGTTCGCGGATGTTGCCGAGCGCCATCTTGTTGCCGGCGTGGTGCCGTCCACCGTCGGCCTGATAGGGATTGCGCAGGATCGCATGAACTTCGCCGCCCCTGTAGAAGATGTTGATCGAAACGACGCCGGGCGTGCTCGACGGCTCGATGCCGTGGTACACGGCGTTCTCGAGCAGGGGCTGCAGCACGAGCGGCGGCACGAGCGCGTCGCCCGGCATGCTGTTGAGGTGCCATTCGACCTGCAGCCGGTCGGTGAGCCGCAGCTTCTCGAGGGCGAGGTACTGGCGGCAGAGCTCGATCTCGTCGGCGAGCGGCACGAGCTGGCGGTTGTCGCGCATCAGCACGCGAAAGAGGTCGGCCATGTCGAGGAGCGCGGTTTCCGCCTGCTTCGGGTCGGTGCGCACGAGCGACAGCACCGCGTTGATGCTGTTGAACAGGAAGTGCGGGCGGATGCGGGCCTGCAGCGCCTGCAGCCGCGACTCGGCGATCGCCGGCGACAGTGCCTTGGCGCGCAGCCCGAAGTAGCCGAGCAGCACGCCGTACGATCAGCAGCGCGAACGCGACATGGCGCAGCAGCGCGAGCGGCGGTTGGGACAACTCGCGCGCCACCAGCGTGTGGACCACGATGCCGACGAAGATCGTCAGTGCCGGCGACGAGCAGCGCGCCCGCCAGCTACGCCTGCCGCGCGAGCCACGGGGCGATCGCGTAGAGGATGGCGAGCTCCGCGATCAGGTGGGGCTCGACCACCGCCATCAGGTCGAGCCACTGCCGCCGTCCACTGGTCGAGCTGCGGCTCGCGCAGGAGCGCAGCGACGGCGGCGAACGCATTCACGGCCAGCACGACGCGCAGGATCGTGCCGAGGTTGCGGAAGTCGGGCAGTTCGAGGGCGATGGTGTTTTGCCTTATAATCGAAGGTGCATCGAGAGTGGCATGCAAGCATTGTGCCGGAGAAACGCGCCGGCTCGAGTTCGATGCACGCAGTCTCACCGGCTATTGTCGACAACCCCCGACGGTGAGGCAAGCCGAACCGGCGCGAAGGCCGGTTTGCCGTGCGGGACGATCGGCAGACGGGATTTCGCGCCGCCCCCTCCGACCCGCCCGACGACCGATCCGATCGCCATGGCCGACTCGAAGCCGCGACACGACGACTCCGCCACCGGCGGGTGGTCCGGGCGCTTCGGCGAGCCCGTCGCCGATCGCGTCAAGCGCTACACCGCGTCGGTGGACTTCGATCGCCGGCTCGCCGACGCCGACATCGCCGGCTCGCTGGCCCACGCGCGGATGCTGGCGGCGGTGGGCGTGCTCGCTGCCGACGACCTCGCGGCGATCGAGCGCGGGATGGAGACGATCCGCGGCGAAATCGCGCGCGGCGAATTCTCCTGGTCGCGCGACCTCGAGGACGTCCATTTCAACATCGAGAAGCGCCTCACCGCGCTCGTCGGCGACGCCGGCAAGCGGCTGCACACCGGCCGCTCGCGCAACGACCAGGTGGCCACCGACCTGCGGCTCTGGCTGCGCGCCGAAATCGACGGCCTCGTGGCACGGATTGGCGCGCTGCGGCGCGGGCTTCATCGACCTCGCGGAGCAGCATGCCGCCACGATCATGCCCGGCTACACGCACCTGCAGGTCGCGCAGCCCGTCACCTTCGGTCACCATCTGCTCGCCTACGAGGCGATGTTCGCCCGCGACGCCGAGCGGCTCCGCGACTGCCGCCGGCGCGTCAACCGGCTGCCGCTGGGAAGCGCCGCGCTCGCCGGGACGAGCTTTCCGATCGACCGCGCGCATGGTCGCGAAGGAGCTGGGCTTCGAGGCGCTTTGCGGCAACTCGCTCGACGCCGTATCCGATCGCGATTTCGCCGTCGAGTTCACCGCCGCCGCCGCGCTCGCGATGACTGCACGTGTCGCGGTTCGCCGAGGAGCTCGTCGTGGTGGACGAACCCGCGCTTCGCGCTTCGTGTCGCTCGCCGACCGGTTCTGCACCGGTTCGTCGATCATGCCGCAGAAGAAGAACCCCGACGTCGCCGAACTGGCGCGCGGCAAGACGGGGCGCGTCAACGGCCACCTGGTGGCACTGCTCACGCTGATGAAGGGGCAGCCGCTCGCGTACAACCGCGACAACCAGGAAGACAAGGAACCGCTGTTCGACACGGTCGACACGCTGGCCGACACGCTGGCGATCATGGCGGACCTCGTCGCCACCGGCATCGCCGTCGACGCCGCCGCGGATGCGCGAAGCGGCGGCCGAGGGCTATCGCAACGGCGACCGATCTCGCCGACTATCTCGTCCGCAAGGGCATGCCATTCCGCGATGCGCACGAGGCCGTCGCGCGCGCCGTGCGCCACGCGGAGGCGCGCGGCTGCGACCTCGCCGACCTGCCGCTGGCCGATCTGCAATCGTTCGCGGGCGAGATCGGCGACGACGTCTTCGCCGTGCTGACGCTCGAGGGCTCGGTCGCAAGCCGCGACCATCCGGGCGGCACCGCGCCCGCCGCAGTGCGCGCCGCGATCGTCGCCGCGCGCGCGGCGCTCGACGCGGAGAGCCGTTCCCGGCGCGGCATACGCGCATTGACGCTCGCCGATCCGGGCATTTGACTGAAGGTCTGATACCGATGGAAGCAAAGGACGTCGCCTTTCTCGGCCTGGGCGTCATGGGCTATCCGATGGCAGGCCACCTCGCGACGCGCCGGCCATCGCGTCACCGTCTACAACCGCACGCCGCCAAGGCGCTTCGCTGGGTCGCGCAGCACGGCGGCGCGACGGCGCCGACACCGGCCGCCGCGGCCGCCGGCGCCGATCTCGTGATGATGTGCGTCGGCAACGACGACGATGTCCGCGCGGTCGTGCTGGGTCCGGACGGCGCGCTCGCCGCGATGCGCGCGGGATCCGTCCTCGTCGATCACACGACCGCGTCGGCGGAGGTCGCCCGCGAGATTCACGCCGCGGCGAAGGCGCAAGGGCGTCGGCTTCCTCGACGCACCGGTCTCCGGCGGACAGGCCGGCGCCGAGAACGGCAAGCTGACGATCATGGTCGGCGGCGACGCCGAGGCGTTCGCACGCGCCGAGGGCCGTGCTCGCACACTACGCGCGCGCGGTCACGCTGATGGGCGGACCCGGGAGCGGCCAGCTCACGAAGATGTTCAACCAGATCTGCATCGCGGGGCTCGTCCAGGCGCTCGCCGAAGGGATCACGTTCGCCGAGAAGGCCGGACTCGACGTCGAGCGTGCGCTCGACGTGATCGGCAAGGGCGCCGCGCAGTCGTGGCAGATGGACAATCGCGGCCGGACGATGCTTGCCGACAAGTTCGACTTCGGCTTCGCCGTCGACTGGATGCGCAAGGACCTGGCGCTCTGCCTCGACGAAGCCCGTGCGCGAGGCGCCGCACTGCCGGTCACCGCGCTGGTCGACCAGTTCTACGCGCGGGTGCAGGCGCAGGGTGGCGGACGCTGGGATTCGTCGAGCCTGATCCGCGCCTTGCGCGATCCGCGGTAACGCCGCGGCAGGTCGACGGTCGAATCACGCAGCCGGCACCGGCACGCGGTCGGCGTCGACGATCGCGATCTCGAACGTGATCTCGGCGGTCTTCGCGAGCATCAGCGTCGCCGAGCAGTACTTGTCCTTCGACAGCTTGACGGCGCGCTCGACCTGCTTCGGATCGAGTCCGTGCCCCGCCACCGTGTAGATGAGGTGGATCTTGGTGAACACCTTGGGATCGGTGGCGGCCCGCTCGGCGTCCGCGTCGACGCTGCAGTCGGCGATCGGCTGGCGCGCCTTTTTCAGGATCAGGACGACGTCGAACGCCGTGCAGGCCGCGGCACCGAGCAGCACCATCTCCATCGGCCGCATCCCGCGGTTGCGGCCACCGTACTCCGGGGCGCCGTCGATCACGACGGCGTGACCGCTTTCGGACTCGCCGACGAAGCTCACCCCCTCGACCCATTTCACCCTGGTCTTCATGCTTTCCCCGCCATTGACGGCGAAACCGCCATTGTCCCGCAATCCGTCGGACACCATCGCGGGACGCAGCCGAGTGTGTGAGTGCTCACTGACCGTGGACGGATGGCCACAGTTGTGGCTGAGATGTCGTTCCGCATTGCAGCACGCCCTTGTGCTGGCGCCGTACGTTATGCCATTATCATAACGACCCGCGCAGGAAGAATCCCCCCTCTCTCCGCGACGGGTACTTCCTCCCTTCCTCCTCCTAGGGCGGAATCCTCGGAGCGCGGCCCCCCCCAAATGCCCGCGCTCCTTTTTTTACCCTGTCTTCTGCAGCGGAGCAGTTGCATTCGCAGCGCGCCGAATCTCGCGGGACCGCGCGGGGGCCCGCGCAACGCGAGTCGTCGGGTTGACCAAAAAGCCGAAAATGGATTATCATTGAAGACTTTGCTGCACTGACCCCACCCCGGATTCACCGATGAAAACCTTCTCCGCCAAGCCGCAGGACGTCGTGCGGGACTGGTTCGTGGTCGACGCCACGGACAAGGTACTCGGCCGCCTCGCCAGCCAGATCGCGCTGCGCCTGCGCGGCAAGCACAAGCCGATCTTCACCCCGCACATCGACACCGGCGATTTCATCGTCGTCACCAATGTCGAGAAGATCCGCGTCACCGGCAACAAGGCCGAGGACAAGCTTTACCACCGGCACAGCGGCTACCCCGGCGGCATCTCGACGACGAATTTCTCCAAGATGCAGGCCCGCTTCCCGGGTCGCGCGCTGGAGAAGGCCGTCAAGGGCATGCTTCCCAAGGGCCCGCTCGGCTACAAGATGCTGAAGAAGCTCAAGTGCTATGCGGGCGCCGAGCATCCGCATTCCGCGCAGCAGCCCAAGTCACTGGACATCTGACCCCCTCATGATCGGCAATTACTACTACGGCACCGGCCGTCGCAAGAGCGCGGTCGCCCGAGTCTTCCTCAAGAAGGGGACCGGCAACATCGTCGTCAACGAGAAGCCCGCCGACGAATTCTTCTCGCGCGACACCGGCCGCATGGTGATCCGCCAGCCGCTGAAGCTCACCAATCACGAAACGACGTTCGACATCATGATCAACGTCGAAGGCGGCGGCGAATCGGGCCAGGCAGGCGCGGTGCGCCACGGCATCACGCGCGCCCTGATCGACTACGACGCGGAGCTGAAGCCCACGCTCTCGAAGGCGGGCCTCGTCACGCGCGACGCGCGTGAGGTCGAGCGCAAGAAGGTCGGTCTCCACAAGGCGCGCAAGCGCAAGCAATTCTCGAAGCGCTGATCGGCGCACCGCGCTTCGCCTTCGAAGGCCGCCTACGAGGCGGCCTTCGTGCTTTGGAAACGGCGCTGCACCGGCCGTCCCAGCGGCCCGGAAGGGCCGCAAAGCCCGGTGCTAGAATCGACCCACCCACCGATTTGCGAGCGAGGAAGGGATGATCAAGGTCGGCATCGTCGGCGGCACCGGTTACACCGGCGTCGAGCTGCTACGCTTGCTCGCCATGCATCCGCAGGCCGAGGTGCGCGTGATCACGTCGCGCAAGGACGCCGGCACCAGGGTCGCCGACATGTTCGCGAGCCTGCGCGGCGTCTGCGACCTCTCGTTCGTCGGGCCCGCCGAGGCCGACCTCAAGTCCTGCGACGTCGTGTTCTTCGCGACACCGCACGGCGTCGCGATGGCCGAGGCACGGGGGCTCGTCGGCGCCGGCGTCAAGATCGTCGACCTCGCCGCGGACTTCCGGCTGAAGGATCCCGCGCTCTTCGAGACGTGGTACCGGATGCCGCATGCGTGCCCGGACCTTCTTGCCGAATCCGTCTACGGGCTGCCCGAGGTGAACCGCGCGGCGATCAAGTCGGCGCGCATCGTGGGCAATCCAGGTTGTTACCCGACCGCCGTGCAGCTTGGCTTCCTGCCGCTGCTGGAGGCGGGGATCGTCGACACCGCGCATCTCGTCGCCGACTGCAAGTCCGGGGTTTCGGGCGCCGGTCGCAAGGAGGAGATGGGCCTGCTCTTTGCCGAGGCGTCCGACAATTTCCGGGCGTACAGCGTGAAAGGCCATCGCCATCACCCTGAGATCGTCCAGGGGCTCGCGACCGCCAGCGCGACGCCGGTGAGCCTCGTCTTCACGCCGCACCTGGTGCCGATGATCCGCGGCATCCACGCCACGCTCTACGCGCGGCTCACCGACACCCGCGTCGACCTGCAGAATCTCTTCGAGAAGCGCTACGCGGGCGAGCCCTTCGTCGACGTGATGCCGGCGGACTCGATGCCGGACACGCGCTCGGTGCGCGCGGCCAACGTCTGCCGGATCGCCGTCCACCGTCCCCAAGGCGGCGACATGGCGCTCGTCCTGGCCGTCGAGGACAACCTCGTCAAGGGTGCCGCGGGTCAGGCCATTCAGAACATGAACCTGATGTTCGACCTGCCGGAGACCACCGGTCTCACCGCGCCGCCGGTGTTGCCGTAGGATTGCCCGTTGGCCCGGTCCGCCTGGTGGCGCCGCGCGCGCCAGCATTTCTCCATCGACGCGCCGCGGATGTCGGTGCGTTCGCGCCTGCCGTGGCCGTGGCGCGCCGTCGTCGGCGCCGTCCTCCTCGCCATCGTAGCCGGCATGTGGTGGTGGGGATTCGACTTCGGGCAGATCCTGGGCGGGTTCAACCGCAGGGAAATCGAGGCGCGGATGGCCTCGCTCGAAGCCGAGAATGCGGAGTTGCGCACCGAGGCCTCGCAACTGCGGGCGACGAGCACTCGGCTCGAAAGCGAGTTGGCGATGGCCGCGGGGACGCAGGCGTCGCTGTCGAAGCAGGCGCTGGAGCTCCAGAACGAGAACTCGCAGGTCAAGGAGGAACTCGTCTTTCTGCAGAAGCTCGTCGCCGATTCCAGCAAGCAGATCGGACTGTCGATCCAGCGGCTGGATGTCGAGCGGGAACGTGACGACGCGTGGCATTACAGCATCCTGCTCGTCAGGGGCGGCAACCCGAAGGACGAATTCGACGGCCGCGTCACGCTGCAGGTGACGGTGCAGCCGGCCGCGATCGGCGGGGTCACGCCGCGCTCGTCGATCGTGACGCTGCCGGACGACGCGCCGGCCACCGCCGCGGCGCTCAAACTGAAATTCAAGTATTATCAGCGGCTTGAGGGGACCATTGCGACCCCCAGCGGCGGCATCGTGCGCGCGGTCACCGCCCGCGCGTTCGAGACGGGACAACCGAGCCCGCGCGCCACGCGCAACCTTGTGAATCCGTGAGGAGATCCCATCATGTGGGGACGCAAGAAGCATTCGACGCCGCAGAAGCGGATCGACAGCCTGATCGGCGCCGGAATGGTCGTGAATGGCGACGTGAACTTCAACGGCGGGCTGCGCATCGACGGCCAGGTGACCGGCAACGTGGTGGCGGCGAACGGCGAGCCCAGCACGCTCGTCATCAGCGAGCAGGCGAAGGTCACCGGCGAGATTCGGGTGTCGCACCTCGTCGTCAACGGGACGGTGAACGGCCCGCTCGTGTCGATCGACTACCTCGAACTGCAGGCGAAGGCCCGGGTCTTCGGCGATGTGACGTACAAGACGCTCGAGATGCACGTCGGCGCGGTGATCCGCGGCCGATTGAACAACGCCGAACCGGGAACGGCATCGGTGGTCGAATTGAAGCGTGCGCTGGCCGAATAGCTGGACCGCCGGACCGGGGGTGCGAAAGCCCCGGCCGCAACCCTGACCTGCCCCTATCGGCGGCAGGGTTGCGGCAGCCGGGATGGCAGCCGATAATTGCCGGCAAGCGACAACAGGAGCCCCAATGAACGACATGACAGAAATGCCCGCGCCGCTGGTCTTCTCGGACAGCGCGGCGGACAAGGTCAAATCCCTCATCGACGAGGAGGGCAACCCCGAGCTCAAACTGCGCGTGTTCGTCACCGGCGGCGGCTGCTCGGGCTTCCAGTACGGCTTCACGTTCGACGAGGCCGTCAACGACGACGACACGACGATGGTCAAGAACGGCGTGACGTTGCTGATCGATCCGATGAGCTACCAGTACCTGGTCGGCGCCGAGATCGACTACCAGGAGGGCCTCGAGGGCGCACAGTTCGTGATCAAGAACCCGAACGCCCAGACCACCTGCGGCTGCGGTTCGTCGTTCTCGGCCTGACCGAAATCCCTGCGCGATGACAACGGGGCCTTCGCGGCCCCGTTTGCTTTGGCGCGCGGCATGACCGCGCGGAATCCTTCGGCCGATCAGCGCACAGCTGGCTTCAACCGCCGCCGACGGGCGGGATGACGGTCAGCTCGTCGTTCGGTGCCAGCGGCCGGCTGCGATTGCGCTCGAACTGGCCGTTGACCGTGAAGACCTGGATCGCCTGCGGGGCGACCTCCAGCGCGCGCAGTACGTCGTCGATCGTCGCGCCGTCGTCCACCTCGAGCGCGCCACCGGCGGGCGTCTTGCTCTTGAGCATTCCCATCAGTTTCAGGCGGATTTGCATGGTGCCGCGCGCAACCGTTCGCGAGTCCAGACGGATCGCGGTCAGCTCTTGGCGACGAACACGTCGTGCGCCGCGTTGGCCGGCACCGTGGGCTTCGGCAGACCCGAAATGGAACTGACGCGCCTTGGCCGGCCGGCCAAGCAGCGTCGTCCCGACGAGCTTCGTCGCCACGCCACAGGCGACGTACGCCCGGCGGATGTCGAACGGGTTGTCGCGCAGATACTTCTTCCACGGTCCCAGTCTCGACTGGGTCTGCATCAGGCCCTTGACCATGCCGACGTCGGTGAGCATCCCCAGGTCGTTGGCTTTCCCCGCGAAGATGGCGCCGGAAATCCGGTCGTCCGTCCAGAGCAGCTTGCGATAGATGTATCCGGATGGATTGTCGATGGTCGTCGCCTCGGCCGCTGCATCGTTCCAGCGACCGAAGCTCGCGCCCTGAAGGCCGCAAATGTCGACCACGTTCATCAACAGGCTGCCCGGATAGTGGACGTCGTGGCCCGCCATGTTGGCGCCGGCCACCCGGCCATGGTCCACCGCCGTCGGCTGGATCGGATGAACCGCGTTCTCGGCGCCGAGCAGGATCGGGCCCTGGGCCACGTCGCCGCCGGCGTAGACGTGCGGGAAGTTCGTCTGCATGCGGTCGTTCACCAGGATCGCCTCGGCCGTAGCGATGCCCGATCCTCCGGAGCAGATCGAGGTTCGGACGGATGCCGGTGGCCAGGATCACGAGATCGGCGGACAGCGTCCGGCCGTCGGAGAGCTCGACGGCCTTCGTGCCGTCGGGCTGCTGGCGGATCTCCCGGACCGTCACGCCGCAGTGGATCGGGATGTTCCGCGTCGCCAGCCAGCGGCGTGCGTGGTCCGCGGCGGGCGCGTCGAGCATCCGCGGGAGCACGTTGCCCTTCGCGCTCGACCACCGCCAATTGCCAGTTCCGCTTGTACATCGCATTGAGCACGATGAAGCCGATGAAGCCGGCGCCGACGAGCACCACGCGCGGCGTGCGTCCTGCCGCCTGCAGCGATTCGGCGTGCTTCAGCACGCGATCGGTGTGCGCGAGCGACCAGAGCGGCTGCACGCCCGGCAGATCGGCGCCGCGGATCGGCGGGCTGGAGCCGGCGACGATCCGGTGGCGATCAGCAGGTTGTCGAAATCGAGCCTGCTGCCGTCGCTCAGCGTCACGGTCTTGCGCTTGCGGATCGATCGGCCACGACGCGGACGCCGAAGCGGGTCGCGACCTTCAGCCGCGCGAAGTAGGCCGCGTCGCCGGTATGCGTGTGCGCTTCGGGGATGCTCGCCCGCCAGCCAGTACGGCAGCGCCATGCGGGAATGCGCCGGCTCGTCGCAGACCAGCGTGATGGCCGACCCGCCGCCGTCGAATTCCCGGATCGTCTCGACGGCGTTGGTCGCGGCAGGTCCGCCGCCGATGATGACGTGATGCATGGTCTCTGGGTCCCGGCATGTTGTGTGCGGCCGAGGTTGCTCGCGAATCCGCGCCCGATCAGGCCGACGCGAGGCCGAGCTCGGCCAGCTTCTCGCGCGTGGGGACGCCGTCCTCCGACCAGCCGCGCTCGCGGTAGTACACCGGAAGCATGGCGTCCAGATCGACGACGACGCCGGCCGACGGGCCGCTCTTGTGCGCGTCCTTCAGCAGCCGTTGCGGCAGCGTGTCGTCGGCCTTCGTGAGCCCCGCCTCGAGGTTGAACAGGCGCTCGAGGTTCCAGGTGCGCTCGCCGATCTGCACGAAGTCGTCGATCGAGTACGGAATGCCGCGGACGGCGGCGGTGCAGGGGACGAGCGATTCGAGCGGCCCGCCCGAGCCGCCGACGAACATGCAGATGCCCGTGTTGTCGTGCGCCGTGGTGCGGTTCTGCTCGTGGACCACCCACTCGCTCTTCCCCACGGGCGTGTGCGGGTCCATCTCGCCCGAGGATTCGACGCCCGGCGTCCAGGCGCGAAGGTGGCATGCGCCGCGATTGCACGTGGCGTAGGCGACGCCCATCCCCTGGAAGCCGCGCGGGTCGTACGCCGGGAACTCCTGGCCCTTCACGCCCATGAACACTTCCGGATGCCGCGAATTTGTCGCCCATCCGCTTCGAGCCCTCGGCGATTTCGTTGCCGAAGCCCTCGCGATAGCCGGTCGCCTCGACCATCCGCACGAGCGCTTCGGCCGAGCCGAACCGCAGCGGCATTTCGACCTCGCGCATCGCCTGATCACGCCCCGTTCGTAGAGCTCCATCGCGGCGGCCAGCGAGGCACCCATCGAGATCGGGTCCATCCCCAGGTCGTTGCACAGCCAGTTCGCCTTGAGGACGGCGTCGAGGTCGCCCACGCCGCAGTCGGCGCCGAGCGCCCAGGCGTTTTCGTACTCGGGGCCTTCCCCGGCCGGCTTCCAGTTGCGCGGGTGCATGTTGACGAGATACTTGCCCGAATGCTCGCCGAGGCGAGTCACCCGGCCGCACGCGATCGTGCAGGCGAAGCACGCCTTGTTGGCGACCATCCGCGTTTCCTTGACGGTCGTGCCGTTCAGGTTCTCGTAGTGCTCGAACTGCCCCTCGAGGAAATTGCGGGTCGGCAGGCCGCCGAACGCCTGCGTCATGTCGATCGTGGCGGCCGTCCCCAGATCCGTGAACGCCATGCGGCCCGGGTTGTCCTGCATCGCGGCACGCATCTCCCAGACCGCCTTCATGAACGCGGCCGGTTCCGCCACGCGGACGCCGCCGGTGCCGCGGACCGCGATGGCCTTGAGGTTCTTCGAGCCCATGACGGCGCCGACACCGCTGCGCCCCGCGGCGCGGTGCTTGTCGTTCATGATGCAGGCGAAGCGCACGAGCTTCTCGCCGGCCGGCCCGATGCACGCCACCCGCAAGCCCGGGAATGCCCAGCTCCTGCCGCAGCCCGTCCTCGGTCTCTCCGACCGCCCGGCCCCAGTAATGCGACGCGTCGCGCAGCTCGACGTGGCTCGTCGTGGATGAAGAGGTAGACCGGCTTCGGCGCCCGCCCTTCGAGGATCACCATGTCGTAGCCCGCGAACTTGAGCTCGGGGCCCCAATGGCCGCCGGAGTTCGACGTGGTGATGGCGTTGGTCAGCGCGCCCTTGGTCACCACCATGTAGCGGGCGCCACAGGGGACCGGCGTTCCGGTCAGCGGCCCGGTGGCGAAGATCAGCTTGTTCGCGGGCGACAGCGGGTCGACCCGCGGGTCGAGCTCTTCGTAGAGATAGCGGGCCGCCAGACCGCGACCGCCGAGATAGTCGCGCAGCCAATCGGACCGGATGTCCTCGACCTCGATCCGGCCGCTCGTCAGGTCGACTCGCAGCAGCTTGCCCGTGGGTCCCGGCATCGTTCGCTCCTTCCGTGTTGCGTGGCGTGAGCCCGCGCTCGCCGTGACTTGCCCGCTAGTGCGCCGAAGGCGTCGACGTAGTTGCGATGGACCTTCGCGCCCCAGGGCTCGAACCACTGCCCCGCCTGCGGCGACTCGCCGTACACGATCGCCTGCGTGGGGCACGCCGTGGCGCACGCCGGCTCCCCGCCGCACAGGTTGCACTTCGCGGCCTTGTCGGACTGCGGCAGCGTGAACACGGTGCCGAACGGACAGGCGATCGTGCACAGGTGGCAGCCGATGCACAGCTCGTCGATGACCACCTTGGCGCCCGTCGCCGGATCCAGCGGCGATCGCATTCACCGGACAGGCGTTCATGCACCACGCCTCGTCGCATTGCAGGCAGGTGTACGGGGCGTAGCTCGCTTCCTCGTCGAAGACGCTGACGCGGATCAGGCTCTTCGACGGGGCGAACGTGCCCGTCTGGACCCACGAGCAGGCCAGCTCGCATTGCATGCAGCCCGTGCACTTGTCGGGCACGATGTTCAGCGCTTTCGCCATGGCGGACTCCCGTCAGCGACCCTTGCACCGTCGACCTTCCGGCGTCCCTGCAACTCGACGCACGCCTTCTCCGATCAATCGTGTCGGCAATCGCCCGAAAGACAAGTTTACAGACGTCGCGTTTGGCGATTCAACTACTTTCATCGGCGCCGGCACATCGACCGGCCTTTCGGCCCGTCCGACGCCGTGCTTCGGTTCATTCGCCTGCCGCGGTGCGAAACGCGGCCACGCGTGCTTCGAGTTGGGCGGCTGCAGCCAGGGTCGCGTCCGGATCGGGTTCGGTTGGCCACCGCTGCCAGAAGCTCACGATGTCGAAGCGCCCGTAACAGGACTTTACGATCATGGAACGCGCTTCGCCGTTGACGGAGTCTCGGCGGACCTCGATGCCCTGAACCAGCTCGTAGGGAATGCGGACCATCGTCGCGCCTGGCGGCGGGACAAGGAGCACTGACCGTTCGCCGATCGCGAGCGCTCCTTCGGTTGGAGTCCTGGATCGTTCGCTTTGCGGGTAGCCGTCCTGTGCGAACTCGGGCCGCCAGCTTGCCGGCTCGAACTTCTTGACGGTCCCTTCGTTGATCGGAATCGCGGTCTCCAGTGATTCGGAGACCGAGATGCCCTTCCCGGTGGACCGCGAGCAGCGATCGCCGTCCGCCGCCTCCTGCATCGCTGACAGTGGACCCAGCGTAAGTGCGACAAGGCCCTGTGCGCCCTGCGCGGCGAGGTTCATTGCTGCCAATGGCAGGATTGCGCACCCGCTCACGCCGAGGCACAGGAGGGCAACGAAACTCGAGCGTGATGCCGTCTTCATGGTCGCGGGAGTGCCGTCTCGTCTCATGCCGCCGGGCGCGGCCTTCCGCCGGCCGTCCACCTGTCCCGCGTGAATCCCGCGCCCCGATCGTTCGAGGTGGCCTGCGCGGCGTCCGGCAGGAGTACTTTACATCCCGGAGACGCTCAATGCGGCGCGACGTCGAAGTATTTCCACTGATACCGCAGGAGCGGATCGGGCTTGTAGCCCTTCAACCAAGGTTGGGCGAGAACGTTTCCGTACGGATGTACGCCGATGATCCAGGGCGCATAGGCGTGGACCAGGTCGTTCATCCGGTGAAAAAGGCCCGTACGAACGCGGTCGTCCGCACTGCTTCGCGACTGCTCGTAGAGGCGGTCGAACTCGCCAAGGCGAAACCGCGCATAGTTGCCGGCGCCGATGTTGCCGCCGTACAGCAGCGCATAGAAGGCATCCGCGTCGGGGATCGCGGCGACGTTGCCGAGTCTCATCATCATCAGCTGGCCGGCCTCGGCCATCCGATTCAGTTCCGGCCATTTCTGCTTGACGAACGCGGTCCGGATGCCGATCGCATCCATGTCCCGCTTCCAAAGTTCGTCGCGTGAACGCGCGTCGGAGTCCGTCGTCGACGCCAGAACGACCGTAAACGGCTTGCCTTCCGGGGTCTTGCGGTAGCCATCGCCATCGCGATCCTTGTATCCGAACCTGTCGAGCAACGCCCGCGCGGCGGCGACATCATGTTCGTCCACGGCAGGGATCGTCGGATCGTGGCCCGTTATGCCGGGAGGCGGAATCTGCGCCGCCGGCAACGCCTGTCCGCTGCGCAGCGTCCGGATGTCGGTCTCGCGGTCGTAGCCCAGCGCAATCGCGCGACGCAGCGCAACCTTCTCGGGGGTGTATCCGCCGACGACCGGATCCTCCATATTGAAGAAGATGTACGACATCGCAGGCTCGACTTGTCGGTGCAGCGCGACGCCGCGCCGCGCATACTCGGGCTTCAGTGCGTTACCCGCCAGCACGAGCTTGGAAACGCCCGACGGCACCTCCTCGTAGTCGAGCTTGCCGGTGTCGAACAGCAGCAGGCGCGGCTGGGCTTCCTCCACGATGTTGATTTCGACGCGCCCGACGAGCGGAAGGCGCTTGCCCACGAGGCCCTTCGCCGTCGCGGCGTCGCCCGCCTCGCTTCCCGCTCCCGGCGCCGGATACATCTCGTTGCGGAATCCCGGGTTCGCTTCGAGGACGATCCTCTGGCCGCGGGTCCACTCTGTCAGCCGAAAGGCCCCCGTTCCCACCGGGTGCTCCATCACGCGATGTGATCCGTCCTGCCGTGCCAGGACGACCTCGCGCGCCACCGCCGCGAGCGCAACGTAGGTGAGCCAATGTTGGAACAGGAAATAGGGATTGCGGAACCTGACCCGCAGCGTGTAGCGATCCAGCGCCTGCAGCCCTTCGATCGGCGCGTTGTAGTCGAGGTCGCCCGTTCGGCGGGCCGCGGCGAGCACGTCGTCCAGGCCCGCAAGCTCGTGCTCGAAGATGTATAGCGACGTCGAGCGTACGCGCGGATCGAAGATCCGCTTGATGCTGTACACGTAGTCCTCGGCAGTGAGCTCGCGCGGTCGCCCCTTGAACGCGGGGTCGTCGGCGAAAAATATTCCCGGCTTCACCTTGATGGTGAACGTGCGTCCGCCATCGGCGATGTCCGGCATTCCCGCCGCAGTATTCGGAACGAGGCGCGGGGGACGGGCAAAATAGTCGTAGGTGTACAACGCGTCGAAGATCGCATCGCACACCATGAACGAGTAGTTGTCGTTGATGGCCTGCGGATCGAAGCCGGTTTCGGCCGCGGCGAACGCCACGCGCAGGACCTTGCCCCGATCTGCCGCGAGCGTCCCCTGCGCAGCAAGGAGCCCAACCACGGCGACCAACGCCCACGCGGTGACGGTTCTGGCGCGCATGCCTTCCCCGGCTCAGGATCTGCGCGGCGCAATGTTCGACGGCACGGCGATCGGTTCCCGCTCGCGCCGCCAGGCGGCCGGCGGCTTGCCGACCAGGCGCTTGAAGGCGCGCGCGAACGCCGCTTCGGAGTCGTAGCCGACCTCGAGCGCGATCGCGGCGACGGTGGCGCGCGTCTCGAGCAGCAGGCGCGCCGCGGCCTGCATGCGCCACTGCGCCAGGTACTGCATCGGCGGCACGCCGATCAGCTGGACGAAGCGCTCGTGCAGCGCCGAGCGCGACAGGCCGACGCGCCGGCCGAGCTCGTCGATGGTCCAGTCCTGCGCCGGCTGCTCGTGCATCAGCGCCAGCGCGCGGCCGACGAAGCGGTCGCGCAGGCCGGCGAGCCAGCCGGCGCTCTGCGCCGGCAGCTGGTCGGCGTAGCGCCGCACGGCGTCGACGAACATCATCTCGCTCATGCGCGCCAGCATCGCCTCGCCGCCCGGGCGCCGGGCGTGCGACTCGGCCACCGCCTGCTGCGCGAACTGCGCGATCCAGGCGTCGTCGTCGCTGGCGCGCAGATGCAGCAGGCGCGGCAACGCGGCGATCAGCGGGTTGAACGGGCTGCAGGTCGCAGCCGAGGAAGCCGCAGACGATGCGTCGCATCGGCGTCGACGTCGGGCGGCGCCGGCGTGCGGGACGTTCTCGCCGCTGTAGGCAAGGCGCAGCGGCAACGGTCGACCTGCGCGCTCGGCCATCCAGCTCGAGGTCGGAGCTGCCGCGCATGCCCGGCGCGCTCGACACGACGTGCGCGTCGCCGTGCGGAAACATCACCACGTCGCCGGCGAACAGCTGCACCGACGGCCCGCCGGGAATCGCCGGCCCAGCAGCTGCCCTGCGGCGACGCGCGTGGTACTCGATCACGTGCTCGACGCCGCGCATCAGCAGCGGCGCGAGCTCCTTCGCGGGCGGCGCCTCGGCGGCCCAGTCGCTGCTGCCGCTGACGTTGAAGAAGACGGCGCCGCGCAGGCGCACGCCGCGCAGCACGTCCGACAGCGTGTCCTGGCTCATTTCACGATTGCGGCGGAGTCTCGATCAAGCCGCCCGGACGATCGATCAAGCCGCCGGGACCGGCACGGACAACAACGGACGCGCGAGCAAGCGCCGGCGACGCCGGGTCAAGCGGCGGACCGACGAAGCCGAAGAATGGCTCACTCGTCGCGACCGAATCGCGGCGGCTCTTCTTCATCGCGTTCACTTCCGGAGCATCACATGCATTCACTGACCTACCTCACGCTGGACAAGGATGTCCGGCAACTGCGCCAGTCCGACGTCGACGCCTTCGCGGCGCAGATCAGCGGCGGCGTGCTCAGCCGCGGCCGACGCCGCGCTACGACGAAGCGCGCAAGGTCTGGAACGGTACCGTCGATCGCCGCCCGGCGCTGATCGCGCGCTGCCTGACCGACGCGCGATGTCCAGGCCGCGGTGCGCTTCGCCGCCGCGCACCGGATGCTGCTCAGCGTGCGCGGCGGCGGCCACCACATCGCCGGCAACGCCGTCGCCGAAGGCGGCCTGATGATCGACCTCTCGGGCATGCGCGCGATCAGCATCGACGCCGCGAAGCGCACCGCGCGCGTCGGCCCGGGCGCGCTGCTCGGCGACTTCGATCGCGAAGCGCAGGCCCACGGCCTGGCCACGCCGCTCGGCATCAACTCCACCACCGGCGTCG
This sequence comes from uncultured beta proteobacterium, assembly GCA_963833295.1. Taxonomy (GTDB): domain Bacteria; phylum Pseudomonadota; class Gammaproteobacteria; order Burkholderiales; family Casimicrobiaceae; genus CAIWHR01. Next base: position 103,558 of record CAWHXL010000005.1, read on the forward strand.
CCGGCCTCACGCTCGGCGGCGGCTTCGGCTGGCTGACGCGCCGCTACGGCATGACCATCGACAACCTGCTCGGCGCCACGGTCGTGACGGCCGACGGCGCGCGTGCGCGTCGTCTCGGCCGACGTCGGAGCCCGACCTGTTCTGGGCCCTGCGCGGCGGCGGCGGCAACTTCGGCGTCGTGACCTCGTTCGAGTTCCAGCTGCATCCGGTCGGCCCCGAGGTCTACGCCGGTCTGGTCGTCTACCCGTTCGCGCAGGCGCGCCAGGTGCTGCGCGCGTGGCGCGACTTCACCGCCGGCGCGCCCGACGAGCTGAGCGTGTGGACGGTGCTGCGCAAGGCGCCGCCGCTGCCCTTCCTTCCCGCATCGGTGCACGGCACCGAGGTCGTGATCTTCCCGCTGGTCTACAGCGGCGACGTCGACGCGGGCAAGCGCGCCGCCGCGCCGGTGCTGCAGTTCGGCGACCCGATCGGCAGCCGCGCTCGGGCCGACGCCCTATGCCGGCGTTCCAGGCCGCCTTCGATCCGCTGCTCGACGCCGGGCGGCCGCAACTACTGGAAGTCGAACAACTTCAGCACGCTGAGCGATGCGGCGCTCGACGTCATGATCGACGCCGCCGGCCGCCTGCCGGGACCGGAGTGCGAGATCTTCGTCGCCCAGCTCGGCGGCGCGATGGCGCGCGTGAATCCGGCGGCCACGGCCTTCGTCGGCCGCGACGCGCACTACATCATGAACGTGCACGGCCGCTGGTCCGACGCGCGCGACGACGAGCGGGTGCGCGCCTGGGCGCGCCAGGTCTTCCAGGACGCGGCGCCGCACGCCACCGGCAGCGGCTACGTCAACTTCCTGACCGAGGACGAGGCCGAGCGCGTCGCCGCGAGCTACGGCGCGAACTACGCGCGCCTGCAGGCCGTGAAGCAGCGCTTCGACCCGGGCAACCTGTTCCGCATGAACCTCAACATCGCGCCGGCCGCGCGCGCCACGGCGCAGCGCGTCGCCATGAGCGGCGTCGACGCGCGCGGCTGCCGCATCACCGGCGCCACGCCGGCCGCGCTGCGAGGCGCTACGAACGCGCGCTCGCCGCGTTCCAGGGCTGGCGCAGCGGCGCCGACGCGCAGCTCGGCGCTGGCGCTGCAGGAGGCGCCCGACTTCGTGATGGCGCACGTGCTGCAGGCCTGGCTGCTCGCTGTGCAGCCGCGATCCGCGACGCGTGCGCTCGGCGCGCCCGGTGCTGGCGCGCGCCGCCGGCCTGCCGGCCAACGAGCGCGAGCGCGCTGCACCTCGCGGCGATCGCCGCCGTGCTCGCCGACGACTACGAACGCGCCAAGGCGCGGCTCGGCGAGCTGCTGCGCCTGCAGCCGCGCGACGCGCTCGCGCTGCAGGTGGCGCATGCGTTCGACTACGTCACCGGCGACGCCGCGCGCATGCGCGACCGCGTCGCGGCGGTGCTGCCGGCGTGGTCGAGCGACCTGCCCGGCTACCACGCCGTGCTGGCGATGCACGCCTTCGGCCTCGAGGAGTGCGGCGAGTACGAGCGCGCCGAGCAGGCCGCCCACGCCGCGCTGGCGCTGAACCCGCTCGACGCGCGCGCGCACCACGTGATGGCGCATGTGTTCGAGATGACCGAGCGCGCCGACGCCGGCGTGCGCTGGATGAACGAGCACATCGCCGGCTGGGGCGTCGACACCGTCGTCGCCACGCACTGCTGGTGGCACCTGGCGCTGTTCCACCTGGCGCAGGGCCAGATCGAGCGCGCGCTGGCGCTGTACGACCGGCGCATCCGCGCCGGCCGCTCGAGCGAGGTCGCCGACCTGATCGATGCCGCCGCGCTGCTGTGGCGCGTCGCAGCTGCGCGGCGGCGACGCCGGCACGCGCTGGGCCGAGCTGGCCGCCGCCTGGGCGCCGCACATCGACGACGGCTTCTGCAGCTTCAACGACCTGCACGCGATGCTGGCCTTCGTCGGCGCGCGCGACTGGGATCGGGCGCAGCGCCTCGAGCGCGCGCTGGCCGCGGCCAGTCGCTGCCGACGCGCCACGGCGAGACCACGCGGCAGCTCGGCCTGCCCGCCTGCCGCGCGCTGATCGCCTTCGGCCGCGGCGACGACGCGCTGCGCGATCACCCTGCTGGCGAGCCTGCCGGCGCTGGCGCACCGGCTCGGCGGCAGCCACGCGCAGCGCGACGTGCTGCACCTGACGCTGCTGCGCGCCGTCGAGCGCATTCGCCGGCCGGCCCGCGTGCTGCGCCTTGCGCCCCTGCATATCGCCGCGCACCGAAAGCGCTATGAGTACCGGGATCTGCCGGAATCCGCCCCGCATTCGACGGGGCGGTGAAACTTGACCGGTGCCCGGCGAAGCTGCGCACATGAAGATGCCCGGCCGTTCTTGGCGGTTGACCGCAGTGACGTTCCCCCCGACACGCGTCAGTTCCGGATCAGAATCGGTCAACGCGGATAGATCGCGCCCAGCACGCGCGGTCCCCGTGCGCCGGTGACCTCGGGCAGGTTGCCCGGTCGACCGGCGAGTGCTTCGCGCGCCAACCATGCGAACGCGAGCGCCTCGACGTGCTCGACCGCCACGCCGAGCGTCGCGGTGGTTGCGACGCTGCGCGGCACGAGCTCACGGGTGAGCGCGTCCATCAGCGCCGCGTTGTTCGCGCCGCCGCCGCAGATCAGCGCTTCGGTCGCAGAGGTGCAGTGCACGCGCGCGGCGTCGGCGATGGTCCGCGCGGTCAGCGCAACGAGCGTGGCTTGCACGTCGGGCGGCGCGACGCCGCGGCCCGCGAGCTTCGCTTCGAGCCACCCGGCGTGAAAGAGGTCGCGTCCCGTGCTCTTCGGCGGGACGCGCGAGAAGTACGGCTCGGCGAGAAACGCCGCCAGCAGCGCGTCGTCGACGCGTCCCGACCTCGCCCACTCGCCATCGCAATCGAACGCGGCACCGCGATGCCGCGCATGCCACAAATCGAGCAGGACGTTGCCCGGACCGGTGTCGAAGCCGCGCACCGGTCCCCGCGACGGCAGGTCGGTTACGTTGGCGATCCCCCCGACGTTGACGACGACGCGGTGTGCATGCCCGCGAAACAGCGCGGCATGGAACGCGGGCACGAGCGGCGCGCCCTGCCCGCCCGCCGCGACGTCGCGGCTGCGGAAATCCGCGACGACGGTCATGCCCGCCCGCTCGGCGACGCGCGCCGGATTGTTGAGCTGGAGCGTCCAGCCTTCGTCCGGACAATGGCGCAACGTCTGCCCGTGGACGCCGACAGCGACGAGATCGCGCGCGGAAAGGCCGGCCGTTACGAGCGCCGCGCCAATGGTTTCGGCGTACGTGTCCGCGAGCCCATTGGCCGCGCGCGCCGCGCGCGCGAGCTCGTCACCACCCGCGCGTTGCAGCGCAAGCAGCTCGGTACGCAACTCCTCCCCGAACCTCGTATGGGCGGCGGCGACGAGCCGGCACGGCCCGCGGCTGTCGGATGCGAAATCGGCGACGACGGCATCGACGCCGTCGAGACTCGTGCCCGACATCACGCCGGCGTAGAGCTGGCGCATGGCCGGCGCTCGCGAGTGCCGCTTAGTCGCCGCCGGCGACGAGCGTTCCGGCGAGGTCCCGCGCCAGGGCGAGCTGCGCGGCGGCCGGCACGATGCGCTCGGCAAACGCGGTACGCTGAGGCCCGGCCAGCGCCTCGCCGGTCGGCAGCGCGACCGTGAGCGGGTCGCGCTGATCGCCAGCCACGCGAAACTCGTAGTGCAGGTGCGGCCCGGTCGCCCATCCGGTCTGTCCGACGTAGCCGATGACCTCGCCCTGCGCCACGCGCGCTCCCCGCTTCACCTGCGGCGCGATCCGCGACAGGTGCGCGTAGAGAGTCGAGAATGCTCCGCGGTGCTGAAGCTCGATCACGTTGCCGTAGCCGTTCTGCGAGCCGGCGAACGCGACCCTCGCATCGCCGGTCGCGCGCACCGGCGTGCCTGTGGGCGCCGCATAGTCGACGCCCTTGTGCGCGCGCCAGGTCTGCAGGATCGGATGGAAGCGGGCGCCAGAGAAGCCGGACGTCACGCGCGACAACTCCATCGGCGAACGCAGAAACGCCTTGCGCAGCGGCGCACCGTCGTCGCCGTAGTAGTTCTCCTCGCCGTCGTCGGAGCGCCAGAGGAAGGCGCGCAGCGCCCGGCCGCGGTTCTGGAACTCGGCGGCGACGATGCGGCCGGGGCCGATGGCCTCGCCGTCGACGTAGCGCATCTCGTAGACGACCGTGAAGCGGTCGCCGCGACGCAGATCCAGATAGAAGTCGATGTCACCGCCGAACACGTCGGCCAGCTGCAGCGTGACCGGGTCCGGCACGCCGGCGGCATCGGCCGCCCCGAACAGCGATGTGCGGATTTCGCCGGTGGCCATCTTCCAGCGGACTTCGGTCGGTGCCGGCGCGGTCGAGGCGACGAGCCGCTCGCCGTCGCGCGTGACCGCGAGGCGATCGCCGTCGCCGGTCACGACGTGCAGCGTCAGAAGTCGCCCTTCCTCGTCAGTCTCGACGTTGAGCGCCTTGCCGGGTCGCAGCCGGTAGAGCGCCCGAGCGGAGGGGTCCTTGCGCAGGAATTCCATGGCCTCCGCGTCGTCGACACCGAGGCGCGAGAGCACGCTGCCGATGGTGTCGCCGCGGCGGATACGGTCCTGAAGCCAATATCCGGCCGCATTGGCCTCGACGAGCGAAACGGACGGTCGAGACAGATCCAGATTGACGAGCCGTGTCGGCACCGGTTCCGGCATCGTTCCGGGCACGAGGCCGAACGCGGCGACGCCGAAGAGCCCGAACAGCGCGACCGCCACCCACTGCCCGGGCGTGGGCGCGCGCGCGATCCGCCGGGCGGCACCGCGTACGCTATGCGCTAGAATTCGTGGTTTGTGCGCGGTCATCGCCGATAGGTTGCCGGGCGGAGCTGTGATTCTAGCAAAGACCGTTCCGTCGTCTACAAAGACCGCCCGTTTCCGCACCTTTTTGGGGCGAAGCTCCGGGTTTGGTAGGCCGCCCGCGACGCGCCCAATCCGCAACAGAAAGCCGAACACCCGCCATGGCCCTCGACCTCGAACACCAACTGGCCGTCTTCAGGCGCGGCGTCCGACGAGCTGCTGGTCGAGGCCGAGCTCGCCGCAGAAGCTCTCCCGCGGCAAGCCGCTCCGGGTCAAGGAGGGCTTCGATCCGACGCGGCCCGACCTGCACCTCGGCCACACCGTCCAGTTCAACAAGCTGCGCCAGCTGCAGGACCTCGGCCACCACGTCATCTTCGTGATCGGCGATTTCACCGGCATGATCGGCGATCCGACCGGCCGCAACGTGACGCGTCCGGCGCTCACGCGCGAGGAGATCGAGGCCAACGCGAAGACCTACACGGACCAGGCGTTCCTGATCCTCGATCGCGAGAAGACCGAGATCGCGTTCAACTCGACCTGGCTGCTCGCCGCTGGGCGCGGACGGCATGATCAAGCTCGCGGCGAAATACACGGTCGCGCGGATGCTGGAGCGCGACGACTTCGGCAAGCGCTACCAGAGCGGCCAGCCGATCGCGATCCACGAATTCCTCTACCCGCTGGCGCAGGGCTACGACTCGGTGGCGCTGCGCGCCGACGTGGAGTTGGGCGGCACCGACCAGAAGTTCAACCTGCTGGTCGGCCGCGAGCTGCAGCGCCATTACGGGCAGGAGCCGCAGTGCATCCTGACCCTGCCGCTGCTCGAGGGCCTCGACGGCGTCAACAAGATGTCGAAGTCGCTCGACAACTACGTCGGCATCACCGAGGCGCCGAACGAGATGTTCGGCAAGCTGATGTCGATCTCCGACGACCTGATGTGGCGCTACTTCGAGCTGCTGTCGTTCCGTCCGGCAGCAGGACGTCGCGAAGCTCAAGCGCGAGTGCGCGGAAGGCCGCAATCCGCGCGATGCGAAGGTCGCGCTCGCGCAGGAGATCGTCGCGCGCTTCCATTCGCAGGGCGCGGCGGAGCACGCGCTCGCCGAGTTCGAAGCGCGATTCCGGCAGGGTGCGCTGCCCGAGGACATGCCCGAGGTGACGCTGACGACCGCCGGCGCCGGGCTGCCGATCGCGCAACTCGCGAAGCAGGCCGGCATCGTCGATTCGACGTCCGAGGCGCTGCGCCTCATTGCGCAGCGCGGGCTCAAGGTCGACGGCGATGTCGTCGCCGACAAGGCCTTGATCATCGCGCCAGGCCGGACGATCGTCGTCCAGGCGGGCAAGCGCAAATTCGCACGGGTGACGGTGAAATGATCACCCGCCGGGGGACGCCCAGGCTTTCGCGGCGGATGCGGCGAACTCGCGGGCGGGCGCATGAATCATCCTGAGCCCGCCCGCGAGCCCGTCCGATCCGCTCTACTCCATTTGGGATTGCCCGTGATGCCCGTCCGCGAGCCCGCCCGATCGGCGCTACGCCATTCCCGGATTGCCCGCGACGCCCTCGACCTCGGGCAGGTTGAGCTTCAGCGGCTTGATCACCTTCTGCGCGCGCAGGTAGCGCGCCATCACGTCCCATACCGGCTCGCCGCCGGCGGCCTTCGCCTCTTCGGACACCGGCGCCCATCCGGCGACCTTGTATTTCTTCGCCGCGTCGATCGGCTTGCCGCTGAGCGTCATCCGCGTGATGCGATTGCCCATCGTCGCCTTGGGCGCGATCGAATAGGAGAGTCCGCCCACGCGGACCATGTCGCCGCCCTGCTGGTAATAGGGATCCGGGTTGAACAGGTTGTCGGCGACGTCCTCGAGGATCGCCTTGATCGTCTCGCCGGTCAGCTCGTTGACCGTCACGTACGGATACGTGATCGCGGTCTGGTCCATCAGGTGCTCGTAGGTGATCGCCTGGCCGGGGAGCAGCGTCGTGCCCCAGCGAAAGCCGGGCGAGAAGGCGATCTCCGCGTTCTTCTCGGCCATCAGCCCGTCGAGGATCAACTGGTCGGCCGTGCCGTTGAAGTTGCCGCGGCGATAGAGGAGCCCCTCGGTGACGCCGAGCTTCTCGGCCAGCCGATCCGCGTGCGGCGCCCGGTGCCGCCGGATCAACGCCGTCATCTCGGGATCGGCCGGAAGCAACGCGCTGAAGATCGGCACGAGACGGTAGCGGAAATCGGCGACGCGCCCGCCCTTGACATCGAGGTCGAGCACCGCGAGGAACTTGCCGTTGCTGCCCGCGTTGGTAACGAGCGTCTTCCCGCCCGCGTTGTCGACGACCGTCGGCTGGGGCACGCCGTCGTGCGTGTGCCCGCCCAGGATCGCGTCGATCCCTTTGACGCGCGCCGCGAGCTTGAGGTCGACGTCCATCCCGTTGTGCGACAGCAGCACGACGGCCTGCGCGCCCTTGCCGCGCGCCTCGTCGACGACCTTCTGCAACGCCTCCTCCTGAATGCCGAAGGTCCACTCGGGGACGAAGTACCGCGGATTGGCGATCGGCGTGTAGGGAAACGCCTGCCCGACGATGGCGACCGCCACGCCGTTGACGTTGCGCACCACGTAAGGCGGGAACACAGCGTCGCCGAAGTCCGCGGTCTTGACGTTCTGCGCGACGAAATCGACCTTGCCGGCGAAGTCCTTGTCGACGATTGCCTTGACCCGATCGGCGCCGAGCGTGAATTCCCAGTGGCCGGTCATCACGTCGACGCCGAGGGCCTTTTGCGCATCGACCATGTCCTGGCCCTTGGTCCACAACGCTGTGGCCGAGCCCTGCCACGTGTCGCCACCGTCCAGCAGCAGCGCACCCGGCCGCGCCGCCTTCAGCTTGCGGACGAGCGTCGCCAGGTGCGCGAATCCGCCGACCTCGCCGAAGGCGCGCGCCGCCGCGTCGTAGTCGAGGTACGTGAACGCATGGGCGTCACGCGTTCCCGGACGGATGCCGAAGTGCTTGAGCAGGGCCTCGCCGACGAGGTGAGGCGGCCGGCCCGCCGCGGCGCCGATGCCCAGATTGACGTTCGGCTCGCGGAAGAGGATCGGATTCAACTGCGCGTGGCAGTCCGTGAAATGCAGCAGGCTCACGTTGCCGAACCGCTCGATGCTGTCGTAGAACGCCGCGCCCGCTGACAGGTCGAGCGCCGCCCGGGCGTCGACCGGCAGGCCGGCCGCCGCCGCGGCCGCGACGACGTGCAGGAATTCGCGGCGGTTCACGCGCCCAGCCTCCGCATCGCCGTGAACCGCGCTTCCCGGTCGTCGGCCGGGTCACTCGTGCGGCGACGCGCGCTTCGCGCCTGGGCTTCGCCCGCCGCACTCATGACTACTTGTTGACCGGCGACGCCGGGTCCATCAGCAGCGCGACCACATCCGCGATCTGCTGTTCGGTCAGGATTCCCTTGTGCCCGAAGCGGGGCATGTTCGTGCATGCGCTGTACGCGTCGGCGTTGTAGACCTTTCCGTACGCATACTTGCGCATCTCGTCGGTATAGCCGCGCAGCTTGCCGAACTGGTAGAGGCTGGGACCCATGGTCCCGTAGGAAAGCTCCTGCGGCGTGAGCTGGTGGCATGCATAGCAGTTGGCGCCGGACGGCTGTTTCGCGTCGTCGGAGTATTGCAACCCCTGCCCCGACTGCGCGATCTTCTCGCCGCTCTTCCAGTCCCCGACGTACTTGCCGCCGGCCGGCCACTTGATCGACGCGAGGTTGGCCCTTTCGATCCGCTCGGCGATGTCTTTCGGCAACGCCTTGCCCGAATACTCGCTGCAGGTCTTCTGCATGTCGTCCTGGTCGAGGCGATCGAGCTTCGCCTGCCCCCGCTCCTTGAACGACGCCTTCATGACTGCCGCGGCTTTCGCGCTCACCTCGGCGTCGCTCGGTACGGTCGCGCAGCCTATCAGGATCGCCGAAACGACGGTCGCGGCGGCCAGCGCAGTTGTCAGTGCCTGAGTTCTTCGTTGCATGGCCGGGCCTCCGTCAGCGCTTGATCGCGGGTGCATCGAACGCAGCGCCGTTCGCGTTGTGGGCGAGGAACGTCGTCAGCGCGATCGATGCTTCCGACGTGAACTCGAGCTCGGGGAAGCGCTGCTGGCGGAAGCAGTCGTTCAGCCGCCACTGGAACGAGCGGAGCTCGCCCTGCGAAACGCGGTAGGCGGGCCACGTCGTGTAGGCCTTCTGCGCACCCTCGGTCTTCGTGAGGTTGGGCAGATCCTGCAGCCGGATGCGCTTGCCGTCTTCGCCGTGGCAGGTGGCACAGGCGAAGTCGTGCGGCCCTCCGCGGAAGTAGAACATCTTCTCGCCCAGCCGGAACGCTTCCTGCTCCTTCGGATGCGTCAGCGCGACGTTCATCCTCACGCCGCGCGATTGCGACGTCACGTAGGCGACGTACGCCTCCATGTCGGACTTCCGATCCGGCGAGCCGAACGGACCTTTGACGGCGTCCGCCTGCGTGTACCCCTGCAGCGTCACCATGCACCAGACGAGCCGCGTTTCCAGATCCATGACGCGGTCGGCGTCGGCGAAATACCTCGGGAGTTGCGCATAGGCACCCTTGACGACGCCGGCGCCTAGACCGAGGTCGCAGCGCTCGAGCGAAACGTTCTTCGGCCCGCGCTTCTGCTTCCAGAGATCCTCGCCGCGAGCCTCCCACAGCTCGGCGGGATTGCCGTCCTGCAGCGCCGCGCGGTACTTCGCGATCTCGTCGACGGCGCTGCCCTGGCCGAACGCCGCCGCGGCGGCGAGCATTGCGAGGCAAGCGCCGACCTGCGCAGCGCGCCTGTAGCCGAATCCCATGAGGCTCCTCCTTGCTTGACGGGGTGCGGCGAGAGCCGCGGCCCGTTACGCGATGACCGCTTCGTCGGTGCGCTTGTCACCCTTGCTGTCGACCCAGGTGATCTGGACCTTGTCGCCCTTCGCGCCGCCCTTGAACTTGAACGACAGGAACGGGTTCTTGGAAACCGCCGGACCCCATTGCGCCGTGAGCACGGTCTTGCCGTTCCACGTCGCGGCGACCGTCTGGATGTGCCAGGCGGGAATCGCCTTGCCCTGCGCGTCCTTGCGCTGCCCGGTTTCCATTTCGTGGCTCATCAGCACCTTGACTTCGGTCGAATCGCCGACGACGTTTGCCCGGATTTTCATCGGATCTGCCATGACGTCCTCTCCTCAACCGCCGCAACCGCCCAACGTGACCTTGATCTCCTTGGAGGCGACGTAGTACTTGCCGTCAGCCTTCACGAGCGCGTAGACATTCGAACTCTGGCCCATCTTGACCCGCGTGCTGATCGCCGGGTCGGTTCCCGGCGGAATGTCGAAGGACGCCGCCAGCATGTTCGGATTCTTCTCAATCAGGATGGCGATGGACTCGGTCTTCGGGATCGCGCTCGCCACGCCGATCGGGACCACCGCGCCGTTTTCGGCGATGTCCGGCGTTGCGGTGAAGGTGATGTCCTTGCTCTGTGCCGGCGTGGTTCCGCCGAACGCCTTCACCGTCTCGTCGAGCGTCTTGGTTTCGAAAGCCGCCTTGTTCCAATCCGCCGCGTGCACGTCGCCGGGGCGCAACCATCCGGCTGACGCCACGAGCGCGAGCAGCGTCAGGCCGCCGCCCGTCTTCAACACTTCCCTGCGCTTCCCGTCCATCTCTCCTCCTCCGCCACTCAGATGCTCCATTGTAGTACGCGGCGCCGTCGCCGGGCGAGTGCATCGGTCGCCGGTGAGTGCCTGCATCGCGCTAACCCGGCGGCGTGACGAGGGAACGGAAGGCAGCGCGTGGCGGGCGCATGAATCATCCTAAGCCTGCCATGCGCTCCGTTCCGCTCCCCCCTAACTGTCTAACGCCCGCCAGCCAGGATCCACTGGACGATCGTCCGCGCGTCCGCAGCGCCGACCTGGGGTTGACCGGGCATCGGTACCTCGCCCCAGGCCCCGGCACCACCGGCTTTCAGCTTGGCGATGAGCCGGGCTTCGGCATCGGGCACGGCCGGACGCGCGCCGTCGCGACCATAGCGCGCGGCGACTTCGCGGAACGCCGGCCCGACGAGCCGGGCGTCCAGCGCGTGGCAGGCGGTGCATCCGTAGCGCTTGACGAGCTCGCCGCCGGCCGCGGCCTTCGCGGCGGGCTTTGCCGCGGCCGGATCCGCCGCCCCCGTCTGCATGCCTTCGATGGCGCCCATCGCGCGGCGCTGATCGGCCAGATTGCCGTACAGGTCGAGCGCGTAGGCGGGCATTTCCGAAGACAGTCGAACTTCGCGCGCGCAATTCTTCATGCACGCGACGTTGGCGGTGTCGGGCTTGCCGTCGCGGCGCATGAAGCCGTGCGCGGTCGTGAAGCCGTCGCGATTCGGCATCCTTAGCTTCGGCAGCGAATCCTGGTCGAGCACCGCGTCGGGCCCGACGATGTCGTTGAGGTTGAGCACGTACGCGGTCAGCGCGTAGACCTCGTCCGGCGTCAGCGACTGTGGAGCGTTGAACGGCATCGCCCGCCGAATGTAGTCGAAGAGCGTGGTCGGGTACTTGAGCTTGCTGCCGGTCGTGCGGATCGGCGCGTCGGAGGCGAGCGTACCCACGCCGCCCGCGATCTGGAGATAGCTGTTGCTTTCCCCGAACGTGCCGTGGCAGCTCGCGCACTTCGCATCGTAGATGCCCTGTCCGTCGACCACGCTGCCGCGACCTTTGGGCAGGCCGGCGCCGTCCGGCCTGACGTCGATGTCCCAGCCGGCGATCTCCTCGGGGGTAGACGGCTTGCCCAGGCCGATCTTTCCCACGGGCAGCGCGTCGGCCGCGACGGCGGACGCGGTCCACGCCAGGGCCGCGCACAGCAGCCAGCGGCGCACGCCGCTACGACATGACCTGGACATTGCCCACCTCGCCGGTCGGATCGACGCGCCACGTCTGGATCGCGTTGTTGTGATAGATCGAGCGCGTACCGCGCACCGCGCGCAGCTGGCGGTACGTCGGCTGCACGTAGTCAGTTTCGTCGATGACGCGCGATTGCAGCAGCGCGCCGCTGCCATCCCACGTCCAGTCGATGCGGAAACGGGTCAGCGCCTTCGTGAGCACCGGCTCCTGCAATCGCGCGGTGCGCCAGTTGCGCCCGCCGTCCGTCGAGACATCGACGCGCCGGACGCGGCCCCGCCCCGACCACGCAAGCCCCGTGATCTCGTGCTGGCCGCGATCGAGGATCACCTGTCCGCCCGAGGGCGACGTGATCACCGACTTCGCCTCCTGGATCCACGTGAACTGGCGATGGATCCCGCCCGGCAGCAGATCGACGTAATGCAGCGATTCCTCGCGCGTGTTCCACGGCGCGTCGCCGACCTTGAGGCGGCGCAGCCACTTCACGCTGGACACGCCCTGGACGCCGGGCACCAGCAGGCGCAGCGGATAGCCCTGCTCCGGGCGGATCATCTCGCCGTTCTGCCCGTATGCGACGATCACGTCGTCCAGCGCCATTTCGATCGGGACCGAGCGTGTCAGCGACGCCCCGTCGGCACCCTCCGCCAGCACGAACTTCGCGCGCCGCCGGTCGACACCGCATTCGTCGAGCAGCGTCGACAGGAGGACGCCGGTCCATTCGCTGCAACCCACCATCCCATGCGAGTACTGGACGGTCGGCACCGCGACGTTGCCCCACTCCATTCCGGTGTTGGCGCCGCATTCGATGAAATGGATCCGCGTCACCGAAGGAAAGCGGAGGATGTCGTCCATCGTGAAGATCCGCGGATTCGAGACCATCCCGTGGATCATCAGCCGGTGCTGATGCGGATCGATCTCGGGCATTCCCGCGTGGTGGCGCTCGAAGTGCAGACCCGACGGCGTGATGATGCCGAAGAGGTTTTGCAGAGGCGTGAACGACACGGACGAATGCGGCGTGCGCGTGAGGCCGGGACTTTCGCGCCGCTCGATCTTCGCTTCGAACTTCGACGGCACGCCGTACGGGCTCGCGAGGATCGGCGCGCCGAGCACTCGACTCCACTCCGGTACGTTCGGCGGCAGGTTGCGGCCGAGATCCTCGGCAAGGGCGCGCCCGGTCCCGAGCGCGGCGCCCGCGGCCAGAGCGCCGCCGCCAAGCGCTGCCGCGCGTCGCAGGAATCCGCGGCGCGCGTCCCTCGCTGGCAGGGTTTCCGGCGCCAGCCGGATTCGCGTTGGCTTGCCCATTTGTTCAGACATCGATGATCCTCCGTCGCCGGCGCCTGGCCGGCGTTGCGATCCCTTGTCTTTGCGGCGCGGCGTCAGTGCGTCCGCACGAACGCGAGCAGGTCCTCGCGCAATGGCGCTCGCGCATCGATTCCGCCGGCGATGTGCACGCAGACCGTACGGCACACGTCGGCAAACACGCGATCGGTCACCCGGTAGAAAACGGCGTTGCGCTCCTTGCGCCGGCTGACGACGCCCGCATGATGAAGCAGAGCGAGGTGCCGCGACACGTTGGTCTGCGTCGCGCCGGTTGCCGCGACAATCTCCGACACCGAGCGTTCGTCATTGCAGATGGCATCCAGGATCTTGAGGCGCGTCGGCTCCGACAGCAGTCCGAAGTACTTCGCGACCGCGGCGAACACTTCGTCGAGCTCCTCAATCTCTCGGATCGCCGGAGCGGTGCGTCCCGAGGTGGGGCGTTTTTTCATGGGTACATGAGCATATGTGCATGTAGTTATTTTGTCAACGTCGCTATAGAATCGGATTTTTCGGCTCCGGAGATCGGGATGGCGCACGGCGGGAAATCGTCGCGGTTCGCTCGGGAACGCCGCGGCGCGCTGCGAGCGCTGTCCGTGGTCCTGCTGTTGCCGGTCGCGCCCGTCAGCGCCGAGTCGGCAGTTTCGACACCGACACCCAGCCAGCCCGAAGGCCCGTTCTACCCGAAAGTGATGCCGGCGGACCGCGACGCCGACCTCACGCAAGTCGCCGGTCGCGCCGCCAAGGCGTCCGGAACGCCGCTCTACTTCGCCGGGCAAGTGCTCGCGCGCGACGGTCGCCCGCTCGCCAACGCGACCGTCGAGCTATGGCAGTGCGATGTCCACGGCCGGTATCACCACGCCGGTGACGAAGGCGTGCCGCGCGATGTCAACTTCCAGGGCTACGGCGTCGCAACGACGAACGCGGAGGGTCGCTATGCATTCAAGACGATCCGGCCCGTGCCCTACTCCGGCCGGACGCCGCATCTGCACGTGCGCGTGCGTCCGGCCAACGGCCCGCCGCTGACCACGCAGGTCTACATCGCCGGCGACAGCGTGGACGGCGACTTCGTGCTTGCGGGGTCCGCGGCGGGAGTGCGGGAACGGTTGACGATGACGCTCGCCCCCGCCGAGGGACGCGAGCCGGGCGCGCTCGCCGGGACTTTCGACTTCGTGATGCAATAGGCTGTCTCGACGCGCAAACGCTCGTTCGCGAACGAGATGCCGCCATCGCGGCGGGCGCCTTTGGCCGTTGCCGCCTGTCGCGCGCCTTCGCGGCGGACGTTCCGGGACTTCGCTGAACCACGCACTGCATTCGCACCGCAAGCCGATAAGCCTCGTCACCCAAGGTCAGTCCCCCGTCTCCCCCGCAAGAAAGGGCGTAGATTGAGCGCGCGGATTGCTACACAATCCATGGCGCTCCAACACGCGGGAGGGGGTGGCCGTGTTGATGCGAACGCTTCTGCGGGGCCTCGTCGCCCTGCTGCTTTCGGGGGCTGCGGGCGTGGCGGGCGCGACCGAGCCTGCCACGGTCATCGTCGGCTCGTACGTCAACCAGATTCTCGACCTGAGCTTCAAGGACCGACGCTACACCATCGACTTCTGGGTCTGGTTCCGCTGGAAGCCCGAAGGCGCCATGGCCGACTACAAGCCCCTCGAGAGCTTCGAGCTCATCAACGGCCGCATCGACAGCAAGACCAGCATCGTCGAGAAGAAGATCGACGACGTGAACTACGCCTCCGCCCGAATGGCGGCCAACATCTCACAGTCGTGGGAGCTCGACTCGTTTCCCCTCGACAACCACCGCCTGCGCATCCGCCTCGAAGACAGCAAGCATGCGACGAACGAATTGGTGTACGAGACCGACCTCGCACACTCGGGCCTGGGCGACGAGATCAACCTGTCAGGCTGGACCGTTTCGTTCTTCGATGCCGGGGTGACGTCCAAGGTCTACAACAGCAACTTCGGCGACGTTTCGCTACCCACCAGAGACCGATCAGAATATTCGCGCCTTACCTTTTCGATGGATCTGCGGCGTGAAAACCACGAAGCGGCGATCAAGTTGCTTACAGTAATGGTAGTCGCCCCGCTAGTCGCCTTCGCGGCCTTCCTGATAAAGCCCACGGATGTGAACACGCGCTTCGGGGTAGGCGTAGGCGCCTTGTTCGCCGTGGCGACCAGCGCTGTCATTGCCGCCTCCGCGGTTCCCGACTCCGGCGCGCTCACGACGGCCGACAGGATGCACATGATTGCCATGCTCTTCATCGTCGCCTCGCTGGTGCAGTCGGCGATCTGCATGAGGTGGGTCGAAATCGGCCACGAAGTTCGCTCCAGGCGGCTGGACCGCTGTGCTGTTCGTCTTCCCGCTGCTGTTCGTGTTGATGTGCGGCTGGGTGGTGCTGAGTGCGCTTGATTCGAGCTGACCTGCACGACCATGTTCCCCCTGAGCGACGACAATCCTCATTTCCTCGCACCCATCGCGACCTGCGTGTTCATTGCGCTGAACGCGCTGGCGTGGTTCTTCGTACAGCGGCTCGGCGCCGAACCGGCTCTGGGAACGTCCGTGTGCGCGCTGGGCCTCATTCCGGGCCAGCTGCTGCAGACGCTGGCGGCGGGAACCCGGTTCGAGGTGAGTCCTGGCGTCTATTGCGCGGTTTCGGCTTCCCCCAACTGGTTCGCCCCGCTCACGCACATGTTCCTGCACGGCGGGTGGCTGCACCTCATCGGCAACATGTGGTTCCTGTGGATCTTCGGCGGCAACGTCGAGGACTCGATGGGTCACTGGCGTTTCATTGCGTTCTACCTGCTCTGCGGTCTGGCGGCGGCGGCAGCACAGATCTATTTCAACCCGAAATCGGCCATCCCGATGGTGGGCGCCTCCGGCGCAATCGGCGGCGTGATGGGCGCCTATGTACTGCTCTACCCGTGGGTGCAGGTGAAAGTGCTGCTGTTTCTCGGGTTCTTCTGGAAGACCTTCACGATCTCCGCCGTCTGGATGCTCGGCTACTGGTTTGCCGCGCAGGTGGTCGGCGGCGTCGGCGCGATCGGCGCGCATGGCGGCGGTGTCGCGTTCTGGGCGCATGTCGGCGGCTTCGTGGCCGGCGTGCTGCTCGTGCTGCTCTTCCGCGATCCCGAATTGGTCGCTCGGCACCCCAACTACGGCTGGTCCGCGTAGGAACCGCGGGCGTCTGTCGTTCCCGTACTACGAGCGGCCGAACACGTCGTTCGCCTGCTCCGAGACGCGCACGAACGTGGTCCGCTTCGAGAACTCGCGAAGCCGCCGCGCCCCGACATAGGTGCACGCCGAGCGCACGCCGCCCAGGATCTCCTGCGCGGTCCCTGCGACCGGCCCGCGGTAGGGCACGAGCACCTCCTTGCCTTCTGCCGCGCGGTACTGCGCAACGCCCCCCGCGTATTTCTCCATCGCGGTCCTGCTGCTCATCCCATAGAAGCGCTGGTACTTCTGGCCATCCCTCTCGACGACGTCGCCCGAACATTCGTCGTGGCCGGCGAACATGCCGCCGAGCATCACGAAGTCGGCACCGCCGCCGAAGGCCTTGGCGACGTCGCCTGGCGTGGCGCAGCCACCGTCGGCGCAGATGTGGCCCTCCAGCCCATGCGCGGCATCCGCGCATTCAATGATCGCCGAGAGCTGCGGATAGCCGACGCCGGTCATCTTGCGCGTCGTGCACACCGATCCCGGACCGATGCCCACCTTGACGATGTCCGCACCCGAGAGAATCAGTTCCTCGGTCATTTCGCCCGTGACGACGTTGCCGGCCATGATGACGAGGTGAGGATAGCGCTCGCGAGTCTTCGCGACAAAGCGCACGAAGCCCTCGGTGTAGCCATTGGCAACGTCGACGCACACGTAGCGGATGGTTGCGTCCGCGCCGGTCCCCGCCGACTCCATCACGCGGCCGAACTTCTCCTCGTCGGCCGGGGCGATACCCATCGAGTAATATGCGGCGGACTTGCGCTCCAATCCCTTGAAGAACGCAACGAGCTCATCGACCGGATAGTGCTTGTGCAACGCGGTCGACATCTCGAAAGCGTCCAGCGCGCGCGCCATCTCGATTGTGCCGGTCGTATCCATGTTGGCGGCAATGATCGGCACACCGTGGTAGTCGACCTGCGTGTGCCGGAAGCGAAACTCGCGCGAGATGTCGACGTTCGAGCGCGTGGACAGCGTGCTCCGCTTCGGGCGGATAAGCACGTCCTTGAAGTCCAGTCTAACCTCGGTCTCGATGCGCATCGGCACTCCCTGCATCTGAGGAGGCTTCGCCAGGCCGTCAACACGGCCACGGCGTGACGCCTAGTTTCCTAGCTTCAAGTCCGCAGGGCACTCCACATCAAAGTGCTCGCTGTCGGAAATCTTGGTCTTCACGTAGACAAAGAGATGGCAGCGATTGGGCCGATCGAGCAATAGAGCGCACATCCTTTCCCCGCCGAGGGAGTTGTAGCAGGTCAGGTTATCGATGAAGAGCCCGTCAACGCCGTTGCTGCTTGCCTTGACGGTGATCGTCCGTGCGACATCGCTTGGCTGCATCATGACGGCCGTGCGCCCGAACTTTATCGGGTGTCCCTCGCTCAGATAGGCTCCATCGCTCCATGTAGCGCGAAAGAGTTCGGCCGGAAGATCGATAGGTCGCAACGATCTCCAGTCTTCCGCCCACGACGGGCCCGTCGAGCAAACGACCAGTATCAGAGCCAATACCGAGAACCCGCGCTTTCCGCCTTCAACCAACGCCATTTTTCCATTGCCTCCTTCGTTCACTGCGTCGCACCGACATTTGGAAACCAGCCCTAGCCCCTACCGGCAGGAGCACCACTGCGATTGTCCAGATCCATTGCTTCTCATTGGGCGCAGAGCCCTCGAAGCTATTGATAGTCGCCCGGATATTACTCGCGAGTATCTGCATACCCCAGCGGCTGTGCTATCCGATGCCAAACATTCTTGGCAACTGTCATCTTATCTCACATTCGCGAGTCGATGAACGCTCTCCGACGCCGACTTCGTGCCGGGGTGCGACGGATCCCCGTTTCTCGCCGAAGCGCCCTCATCGCCCTTTGCCGGCCACGCGCACGTCTGCGAAGGCAACTTCACGCGGTTTGGATCCGGATTTGTCCGCGGCCGACGATGGAAGCGGACGGCTGGAATCCGTGCGGCGGACGCACTTTGGTAACTGTCTCCATGGCGAAGTCGAAAGCTGCAATCTACGGCGCGATCGCGGCCAACGTGGCAATCGCTGTCACAAAGTTCGTGGTCGCCGGCATCACCGGCAGTTCGGCGATGTTGTCCGAAGGCATCCACTCCGCCGTCGACACCTTCAACGGCGTCCTCTTGCTCGTGGGACTCAGGCTCAGTCAAAGACCCGCCACGCCGGAGCATCCCTTCGGACACGGCAAGGAATTGTATTTCTGGGGCCTGATCGTGGCGGTGCTGATCTTCGGCCTGGGTGGGGGCCTGTCTTTTTACGAAGGGGTGCAACACGTCAGATATCCCGCACCGTTGCAAGACCCGATGTGGAACTACGTCGTGCTTGGCGTCGCTGCCGTCTTCGAAGGCTCGAGCTTCGTCATTGCGCTTCGGCAGTTTCTCGGGCAGGCGGGCGACACACCTTTCTGGGAGGCGCTTCACCGAAGCAAGGACCCGACGACCTATACCGTGCTCGCGGAGGACGCAGCGGCGCTGGTCGGCCTCCTCGTCGCCGCACTCGGAATTGCGCTGAGCCATCGCTTCGACCGGCCTGAACTGGACGGCATCGCCTCGCTCGTCATCGGACTGCTGCTCGCGGGCGTCGCGGTGGCACTCGTTCGGGAATCGCGCGGCTTGCTGATCGGCGAGGGCATTCGCCCCGAGACTGCGCGTGCGATTCGCGGCATCGCGCTGGCGCAACCCAAGGTGCGCGACGTGGGTCGGGTGCTGTCGATGTATATCGGGCCGGACGACGCGTTGGTCACGATGGATCTGGATTTCGACGACGGCACGGCTGCGGCCGACGCTGCCGCGGCCATCGCGTCGGTCGAGCGGCAGGTGCGCGAGCGCTACCCGATGATCAAGCGCCTTTTCATCGAGGCGGGCGCGGCGCCAGCACAACAGCGATGGAGTCGGCCGGATTCGACGCAAGCGGCGGCAGATCCGCAATAGGCGCAGTCCGATCGTCAGTTGCGACCCATCTGCCGATGGCGCAGACTGACCTTCCGCGCCCGATCACGCTGGCGTCGTTTTGAAGGAGTGATGATATGTCCGTTGCCCGCGTAAGCGAAATAATAGCCTTGAGCAAGGTGAGCTTCGACGATGCATTGGCGCAAGGAGTGGCTCGCGCCCACAAGACGCTCAAGAATGTGAGGAGCGTATGGATCCACGATCAGTCGGTGGACGTCGAGAAGGGAAAGATCGTCGCTTACAAGTTGTCGCTCAAGGTCACGTTCGTCCTGAACGACTGACCATCAGCATCGCGTGACAGGCGCGTTTCACGTCCTGCCGCAGTTCACCGACGGCTCCGTCCCATCGACGGGGCCGCCTTCCGCGGCGCACAGGCGCGACTACGCCGTCGGCTTTGCCTTGCGGCCGGGGGCTGGAGGCGGGATATAACCTGAAACGCGGCACTGCCACGCGTCAATCCTCTTGCCGTTCTCGAAGCGAGTCAAATTGCACATGACGACCGCCCTCGTCGCTGCCAATCCGGCGAGCCGCCTGCGAACCGTTGCGAGCGGCACGCCCATCTCGCTGGCAATCTCCAGATCGAGCCGCTGACCGTATTTCTTCAAGCACTGCAAGGTTGCAATCACGGCTCATATCCTTGGAAAGGCGAACATTCTAACAGCCCCGGCGGTGCCGGTTCCTTCTTCTCCTCCTCGCCGACCCTATAGACCTGGCCATCGAGCGACTTGCTGGTCACGTAATCGTCGAGAGCCAGCGACTGGCCGCCCATCATCGGCACTTTCTCGTAGCGTCCCATCATGTCCTTGTAGGCGCGCGGCGCGACGGCCTCGGCGGCGCGATTCATGCGGAGGATGAATTCGTCGACCTGCATCTGGAAGACGCCGACGCGCGGTTCCGGAAGCACCGCGGCAAGCCGCTGCCAGACGACCGGCGCTAGTGAATCGTCGCGCTCGACAGAAACCGCAGCTCTTCACCGGATTTCAGCCGATAGACGCCTTCGCCGAGATGCTCGGCGCCGTCGATCTCCTGGCGCGTGAACATGATCTCGTCGTCGCCGTGCTTGGCTTCGATCACGACGTCGTCGGCGACGGTCGCCTCGTCCGGAACACGCATGTATTCCGTCGCGAAAACGACACCGTCGACCTGTACGTAGTCCGCGTTGTCCATCGCGCTTGCGAGGTTCAGCAAGTTGACGCCTGTCGCCATGTTCCCTCCGTCCTGAAGGCCGCGAGAGCAGCCCTCGACGCCTTGCCATATGCGGGCGATCCACCGACCCTTCAAGGCGGTCCGCCCGGAACGCCTCAATGCCCAAAACGCGGGGACGGCAGCGCGGGTTGACGACCCATTGCGCATTTCGGTGGATCGAACCCGGCCGATGGCGCGGAAAACGGTGTACGAGCGTACGTGCGGAACGCCGGCGGCGCGGCCGGGCTTTGAAGCTCAGCCGACGAGGTCGCGGACGAAATTGGGCAGCGCGAGCGCGGCGCGGTGCATGTCGCCGTTGTAGTACTGGAGCTTCGCGAGCCCGCGCGCGGCGATTCGGCGGTCGATCTCGTCGGCCGGCACGCCTTTCGGGTCGAGGGTCGCCGACGCGCAGGCCATCATCCACATGCCGCCATAGAGCGGCACCGACGTCAGGTACGGCGTGACGAGCGGGAACGCGGCGCGGAGGTTGGCGATCGTTTCGCGGATCCGCGCCGGGTGCGCGATCGGGCTCGCGATATGCAGCGTCAGCGCGCCGCCGGTGGCGAGGCGCGCTGCGCAGGCGCGGTAGAAATCCGGCGTGTACAGCATTTCCGACGGACCGCCGGGGTCGGTGAGGTCGAGCACGATCAGGTCGAATCGCTCGGTCGTCGTGCGAACGTAGCCGAAGCCGTCGCCGATCACGAGCGACAGGCGCGGATCGTCGAGCGCGCCGCCGTGGACCGAGCCCAGGTACCTGCGCGCGATGTCGACGACGGCCGCGTCGATCTCGGCGAGGGTCACCGACCGCAATCGACGGATGCTTCAGCAGCTCCTCGGCCGATCCGCCGTCGCCGCCGCCGACGATCAGCGCGCGCTCGGGCCGCGGATGCGTGAGCGCGGCCATGTGCACGAGATTCTCGTGATAGAAGAACTCGTCGCGCTCGGACGTCATGAAGTGGCCGTCGAGGCGGAACAGCTTGCCGAACGGCACGCTGTCGTGGACCTCGATCGCCTGGAATTGCGAATGGAACTGCTCGAACCGGCGCGCCGAGCGGATGTAGAACCCCCACTCGTCGGTGAGCTGTTCGGTCATCAGATCGGGCGCAAGGTCGCCGGGAACACCCGCGACCGGCCCGTCAGCCATTCACGCTCCCGCGATGGATCGCCTGGAACTTGGTGCGCGCGGGCTTCAGCACGGCCTCGAGCGCGCGGAACAGCCGCTTCGCCTTTTCGCTGTTGTCGGTCGCGAGATTGCAGACGTAGACGTCGACCGTGACGAAACCGCACTCCGGCCACGTGTGAATGGCGAGATGCGATTCGGCGAGAAGCACGGTTCCCGTGACGCCCTGTGGCTCGAACTGGTGGAAAGCGTCACCGACGACCGTGAGCCCCGCTTCGAGCGTGGCCGCGATGCACGCGCTGCGTAGCGCTGCGGCGTTCGTGAACTCCGGCGTGTCGGCAGGGCATCCGTACCATTCGCCTAACAGATGGATTCCGTCCATTAGTCGTCCCCTTGGCGCCTCCCGCAACGGGCGGCAGATGTGGCGGATGGCCGTGAAGAAAAAAGCCCCGCCCCCGCCAACGCTCTTGCCTGCGGCGGGAAGAAGGGCGCCCGCCCAACTTGGCATCGCTGCCGTGCGCGGCTCTTCAAACGTTCGATTATTGCACAAATCGCCCTCGGGCGCGATAATTTCAGGTTCCGCAAGCAATGAACTTGCCCGCAGGGCGCACGGATGGCGGCGGTACCTTGATAAAACGCACCGGCCGTGGCCAGCGAACTCGCGCCTACGATCCACGAAAGTCCCGATGACCGCGATGACTGCCGAGGCCCGCGCCTCCGATTCCGAGCTCGCCAACGCGATTCGCGCACTGGCGATGGACGCCGTGGAGGCAGCCAAGAGCGGCCATCCGGGAATGCCGATGGGCATGGCCGAGATCGCGGTCGCGCTCTGGAACCGGCACCTTTCGCACAACCCCGCCAACCCGAAGTGGGCCAACCGCGATCGCTTCGTCGTGTCCAACGGGCACGGCTCGATGTTGCTGTACGCGCTGCTGCACCTCACCGGCTACGACCTGCCGATGGACGAGATCAAGCGCTTCCGGCAACTGCATTCGAAGACACCCGGCCACCCCGAGGTCGGCCCGACGCCCGGCGTCGAGACGACGACCGGGCCCGCTCGGGCAGGGATTGAGCAACGCCGTGGGCATGGCGCTCACCGAGACGACTGCTCGCCGCCGAATTCAATCGCCCCGGCCACGACATCGTCGACCACCGCACCTACGTGACGGTCGGCGATGGCTGCCTGATGGAAGGCATCTCGCACGAGGCCTGCTCGCTCGCGGGCACGCTCGCGTCTGGGCAAGCTGACCGTGCTCTACGACGACAACGGCATCTCGATCGACGGCGAGACGCGCGGCTGGTTCACCGACGACACCGCCAAGCGCTTCGAGGCCTACGGCTGGAACGTGATTCGTGCCGTCGACGGTCACGACGTCGCCGCCGTGGACGCGGCGATCGGCAAGGCGAAAGCGGTCACCGATCGGCCGACGCTGATCTGCTGCAGGACGGTGATCGGCAAACCCGCACCCCACAAAGCCGGCACCGCGGAGGCGCACGGCGCGGCGCTCGGCGAGAAGGAGGTCGCGGCGACGCGCGTCGCCCTCGGCTGGACCGCCCCCCCTTTCGAAATTCCGGAGGCGATCTATGCCGGCTGGAACGCGCGCAACCGCGGCGCTCGCGCGGAAGACGCGTGGGCGAAGCGCTTCGCGCACTACCGCAAGGCGCACCCGCAGCTCGCCGCCGAGCTCACGCGGCGGCTGCACGGCGAGCTGCCGGCGTCCTGGCCGGAGACGGCGAGCGCGTTCGTCGTGGCGCAGGCCACGAAAGGGGAGACCGTCGCCACGCGCAAGGCCTCGCAACAGGCGATCGAGGCCTATGCAAAGGCGTTGCCGGAGATGCTCGGCGGCTCGGCGGACCTCACCGGCTCGGTCTTCACCAACTGGTCCGGCAGCACGACCGTGACCGGCGACGCGGCCGGCAATTACCTCCACTTCGGCGTCCGCGAATTCGCGATGTGCGCGATCGCGAACGGCGTCGCGCTGCATGGCGGCCTGATCCCGTACGTGGGCACCTTCCTCACGTTCTCCGATTACGCGCGAAACGCGCTGCGCATGGCGGCGCTGATGAAGCTGCGGGCGATCTTCGTCTTCACCCACGATTCGATCGGCCTGGGCGAGGACGGCCCCACGCACCAGTCGGTCGAGCACACGGCGAGCCTGCGGCTCATCCCGAGGATGACCTTGTGGCGGCCCTGCGACACCGTCGAGACCGCCGTTGCGTGGGCGGCCGCGATCGAGCATCGCGACGGCCCGTCGTGCCTCGTTCTTCACGCGCCAGAACGTGCCGTTCCAGAAGCGCGATGCCGCGCAGATCGCCGACATTCGGCGGGGCGCGTACGTGCTGGCCGACTGGAATGGCGTGGGGGCGAAGCGAGCGGTGATCATCGCGACGGGGTCCGAAGTGGCGCTCGCGATGGGCGCGCGCGAATTGCTCGCGGCGGACGGCATCGCGGCGCGGGTCGTGTCGATGCCCTGCACGAGCGTGTACGACGCGCAGGACGCCGCGTACAAGGCGAGCGTGCTGCCGCGCGGCGTGCCGCGCGTCGCCGTCGAGGCCGGTACGACCGACGGCTGGCGCAAATACGTGGGCGCGACGGACGATCCGCACAGCGCGGTGGTCGGCCTCGACACGTTCGGCGAATCGGCGCCGGCGGGCGTGCTGTTCAAGCATTTCGGCTTCACCGCGGAGAACGTGGCCGCGGCGGTGCGGCACGTCGTCGCGTGAGCGCAGCCGGGCCGCCCCCAGGCGCGAATTGCGCGGTGACCGCGATCGCCGTGCGCCGGGCTGCCGCGGGCGATGCCCCGGCGATCGCCCGCGTGCGCGTCGAGAGCTGGCGCACGACCTATCGCGGCATGATCCCCGACGCCTACCTCGACGGCATGCAGGTCGAGGCGAGCACCGCGATGTGGGACCGCGTGCTGACGGCGGGCCCGAACACGACGTCGGTGTTCGTCGCCGAGCATCGCGACGAGGTCGTCGGCTTCGCCTGCGGCGCGATGCTGAAGGAGCCGAAGCACGACCTCGACGCCGAGCTCGCGGCGGTCTATCTGCGCCGCGAATTCCAGCACGCAGGCCTCGGCCGGCGCCTCGTGGCAGCGGTCGTCGCCGCGCAGCGCGAACACGGCGCGACAGGACTATTGACCTGGGTCATCGCGGGCAACAAGGCAGCGCGCGCATTCTACGAACGATTGGGCGGCGAGCTCCTCGTCGAGCAGCCGTTCCAGTGGGACGGCATGGACCTGGTGGAGGCAGGGTACGGCTGGCGCGACCTGCCGACGCTCGCGACAGCGTGTGCTGTCGTCGAATCGTCCACGCAGCAGGATTGAGCACGAACCGAAATTCCCTTTGTCCATCCGGAGAAGAGCATGACCATCAAGATCGGCATCAATGGGTTCGGCCGCATCGGCCGCATGGTCTTTCGCGCTGCAGTGCGGGACTTTCCCGACATCGAAGTGGTCGGCATCAACGACCTGCTCGAGCCCGATTACCTGGCGTACATGCTGGGCTACGATTCCGTGCACGGCCGCTTCAAGGGTGATGTCGCCGTCGACGGCAACACGCTGGTCGTCAACGGCAGGAGAATCCGTCTCACCGCCGCGAAGGATCCCGCCGAACTGAAGTGGGGCGAGGTCGGCGCCGACATCGTGGTCGAGTCGACCGGTCTCTTCCTCACGCTGGAGACCGCCGGCAAGCACATCGCCGCCGGTGCGAAGAAGGTGATCATGTCGGCCCCTTCGAAGGACGACACTCCGATGTTCGTTTTTGGCGTCAATGACAATACCTATGCCGGACAGACCGTCATTTCCAACGCGTCGTGCACCACCAACTGTCTCGCGCCGGTCGCCAAGGTGCTGCACGACAACTGGGGGATCAAGCGCGGCCTGATGACCACCGTGCACGCGGCGACGGCCACCCAGAAGACCGTCGACGGCCCGTCGAACAAGGATTGGCGGGGCGGCCGCGGCATACTCGAGAACATCATCCCGTCGTCTACGGGCGCCGCCAAGGCAGTCGGCAAAGTCATTCCCGCGCTCAACAAGAAGCTCACCGGCATGGCCTTCCGCGTGCCGACGTCGGATGTCTCGGTCGTCGACCTCACGGTGGAACTCTCGAAGGAAGCCTCCTACGACGCCATCTGCGCCGCGATGAGGGCTGCCGCCGACGGACCCATGAAGGGTGTGCTCGGCTACACCGAGGACAAGGTCGTGGCCACCGACTTCCGCGGCGAGAGCCGCACCTCCGTGTTCGATGCCGACGCCGGCATGGCGCTGGACGGCACCTTCGTCAAGGTCGTCGCCTGGTACGACAACGAATGGGGCTACTCCTGCAAGGTGCTGGAGATGGTCCGCGTGATGTCCAGGTAATTCGCCATCGACGCGGAGTGCGTCCGGCGCCCCGTTTCGCTCATGACCCTGCGTTGGGATACGGCAACAAAATGCTCGACACCACGATCGCGCTGATGGCGACGAACTAGCGCACGGAGCGCGCGCCCGTGACCGTCGCATTCCCTCCCGTTGCCAATCCGCTGCTGCTCAACCTGCCGCGCGAGCTCACGGGAGTGCGCATTGTCGCGCGTCCCTATCGCGATGGCGAGGGCGCTTCGGTCGCCGAAGCCGTGGCCGAATCGCGCGACCGGCTGCTCGCGGCCGGCATGCCCTGGGTGAAGGAGTGGGACGAGCCCGACCAGGGCGCGATATTCGTCCGACGCTGCCAGGCAAAGTGGGCGGCGCGCGACGAATTGATCCTCGGGCTTTGGGAGCGCTCGACCGGCGCCTATCTCGGCAGCTCCGGATTGCACCGGATCGACTGGAGTGTCCCTAACGTCGAGATCGGCTACTGGATCAGGACCCGGTTCGAAGGCCGCGGCTTCATCACGGAAGCGACCGCGCTCATCGCCGCGTTCGCGTTCGAGACGGTGCAGGCGCAACGGGTGCGCATCCGCTGCGACGCCGGGAACACGAGGAGTGCCGCGGTTCCGCGACGGCTGGGCTTCGTCCACGAAGCCACGTTGCGCAACGAGTCACGACGCAGCGACGGGGCGCTGCGCGACACGTTCGAGTTCGGCATGACGCCCGCCGATTTCCGCGCGCTGCGCGCGGGTCCGTGGGGCGCCTTCCTGGCGACCTGATCGAGCTGACCTCACCCCCGCCCCCCACTATCCCATCTGATTGGACCCTCGCATGGAATTCCGCCGCTCGAACGACATCGACGTCCGCCGGAAGCGCGTGTTCATCCGCGCCGACCTGAACGTTCCGCAGGACGACGCCGGCAACATCACCGACGATTCGCGGATCCGCGCGTCGGTGCCCGGGATTCGCGACGCGCTCGCGCGCGGCGCGGCGGTGATGGTCACGTCGCATCTCGGACGGCCGAAGGAAGGCGTGTGGTCGGCGGCCGATTCGCTCGCGCCCATCGCGGAGCGCCTGTCCGCGCTCCTCGGGGTTCCCGTGCCTCTGGTCAAGGACTGGGTCGACGGCGGCGCGTGGCACGCGGCCCTCGTACCCGGTCAGGTCGTGCTGCTCGAGAACTGCCGCGTCAACAAGGGCGAGAAGGCGGACGACGACGCGCTCGCGCGGAAGATGGCGTCGCTCTGTGACGTCTACGTCAATGACGCGTTCGGCACCGCGCACCGCGCGGAGGCGACGACCCACGGCATCGCAAAATATGCGCCCGTCGCATGCGCGGGCCCGTTGATGGCCGCCGAGCTGGAGGCGCTCGGCAAGGCGCTCGCACACCCGGCGCGTCCGCTCGTCGCGATCGTCGGCGGATCCAAGGTCTCGACCAAGCTCACGGTGCTGAAGGCGCTGGTCGAAAAGGTCGACGTGCTGATCGTCGGCGGCGGCATCGCGAACACCTTCATCCTCGCGGCGCACGGGCACGTCGGAAAATCGCTGGTCGAGGCGGATCTCGTCGGGGAGGCGCAGGCGATCCTCGACGCATTTCCGGGCAAGGTGCCGGTTCCGGTCGACGCGGTCTGCGCGAAGGAATTCTCGGCCACCGCGACTCCGACGCTCAAGGCGATTGAGAACCTCGAGCCGGACGACATGATCCTCGACATCGGGCCGAGCTCGGTCGCGGCGCTGAAGATGATCGTCGCGAAAGCAGGCACGATCGTCTGGAACGGGCCGATCGGGGTCTTCGAGTTCGACGCGTTCGCCGGGGGTACGAAGGCGCTGGCCGAAGCGATCGCCGCGTCGTCGGCGTTCTCGATCGCCGGCGGCGGCGACACCGTCGCGGCGATCCACAAGTTCGGCATCGCCGACCGCATCTCGTACATCTCCACGGCCGGTGGCGCATTTCTGGAATTCCTCGAGGGCAAGACACTGCCCGCCGTGGCGGTCCTGGAGACGCGCGCAAGGGGCTGACGACGGGCGAGCAGGTGGGGCGGTGCGCAAGCTGGCGCCCGCCTTATCCGCAGGCTAGGCGGTGCGCCCGCGCGCGCACGCTTCATCATAAGCCCGCGGGCGCACCGCCCAGCCTGCCAGGAACGCCTCCAGCCCAGGGGCTCGGCCTACGCAGTCACGAACATCGCGACGACCGCCGCGGCCATCGTCCACGTCGCGAGCCAGCCCAGCGCCTTCAGCCGGCGCGTCACCACGAACGGTCCCATCACCTTCGGGTCGTCGGCGAGCAGCATCATCACGACCATGATCGGCACGGCGATCACGCCGTTGATCACCGCGCTCCAGAACAGCGCCTTGATCGGGTCGATCGGCGTGAAGTCGAGCGCGACGCCGCCCAGCGTCGCCAGCGCGATGATCCCGTAGAACTCGCGCGCCTCGAGGAGCTTCAGGTCGAGCCCGCTCTTCCACTCGAACGTCTCGGCGACCGCGTACGCCGCCGAGCCCGCGAGCACCGGCACCGCGAGCAGGCCGGTGCCGATGATGCCGAGGCTGAACAGCAGGAACGCCAAGTCGCCGGCGAGCGGCCGCAGCGCCTCGGCCGCCTGCGCCGACGTCTGGATGTCGGTGACGCCGGCGACGTGCAGCGTCGCCGCGGTGCTGACGATGATGAAGAGCGCGATGAGGTTCGAGAATCCCATCCCGATGTACGTGTCGATCTTGATCCGATGCAGGTGCCGATACGCGTCCTCCGGCGCATGCGCGAGCGCCGACGACGCCGGATCGGCGTTGATCTCCTCGACTTCCTGCGCCGCCTGCCAGAAGAAGAGATAGGGACTGATCGTGGTTCCGAACACGGCGACGATGACCGTCAGCGCCTGCGCGGTCAGCGCGACCCTGCGGCCAGACGATGCCGACGATCACCTCGCGCCACGGCAACGCGATCGTGAACACCACCGCCACGTAGGCGAGCAGCGCCAGCGTCAGCCATTTGAGATAGCGGACGTAGCGCTGGTACGGCAGGAAGACCTGGAGCACGAGCGAGAAGACCCCGAACACGATCGCGTGGCCGTGCTCCGGGCCACCCACCACGAGCTGCAGCGCCTCGCCCATCGCCGCGATGTCGGCGGCGACGTTGATCGTGTTGGCGACGACCAGCATCGCGACGATCGCATAGAGCACGGGCCGCGGGAAATGCCGGCGGATGTTGGACGCGAGCCCGTGGCCGGTCACGCGGCCCATCCGCGCGCTGACCATCTGGATGCCGACCATCAGCGGATAGGTCAGCACCATCGTCCAGCCGAGGCTGTAGCCGAATTGCGCACCGGCCTGCGAGTAGGTCGCGATCCCGCTGGGGTCGTCGTCGGCCGCGCCGGTGATGAGGCCCGGACCCAATTGGCGAAACCAGCGGCGCGCCGCTTCGACCATGCATTCTCCCGATTCGACGCGCGAAACGCGCGCCGCCCGCCGAGGGCAGGCGCGAGTGTACGCGCAATCGGGGGATCACCGGAGCGGCCGCAGAGACCGCGGAGCGTCGTCAGCGCGCGGCGGCGCAGGCGTTCGGCGCGATGGGCAGTGCAAGCGCCTGCAGCACGTCACCCGTTTCCGTGTTCTGGACGAACGCGACGACGGTCGTCGCCGACCCGGCTTCCGCGGGGAGCGGCAGCGTGAGCGCGCCGGTGGCGTCGCCGGCGGGGTTCACCGCCCATCCGCCGCGCAGCGTGCGGACCACGTGATCGTGGGTGAGCCGAACCCCGGCGTTCTCGCCGGCCTTGACCTCGGACACGAGCCGGCTGTCGGCAAGCGCACGAACAGCGCCGCGTTCTTGCGTTCCCCGGCCGCCGGCACATTGGCGGTCGCCTTGACCGCGATGGCGCCTCGCTGTGCCTCCGCTTCGAGCGCGATGCGGGCGCGTGCGGGTCTTGCGGCGACCGCGGCGATCGCGCCGATTCCACGCTTCCCCTGCCAATCGGGAACGTCGTGGCCCTGGACCAGCACTTGCGGCGTGTAGACGAGCCGCGACCGGTTCGCACGCGCCATCGCGTACTGCCGCTCGGTCCATGCCGGTGCAGCAAAGCGGTCCTTCCAGCCGAGCCGGTCCCAATAGTCGACGTGAAACGCAAGCGCGATCGCATTCGCGTTCGCGCCGGCTGCACCCGCAGGCCAATCGACGACAGCCAGCGATCGGCGGGCGGGCAGCTGTTGCAGCCTTCCGAGGTGTAGAGCTCGATGCGCCACGGTCTGCGGTCCGCTCTGCGCGGCGCACACGTCCGCCGCTGCAGGCGCGGCGACGATCGCTGCGACTGCAGCGATGCACGCGAACATCGGCGGGATCACGGGATTGCGCGACGGGGATTCCGTGTGAACGTCACGGCGGACCTCCATCGGTCATCGTGACATGGGTCGCCACCCGGCGGCGCGCCCTTATATCGGTCACCTCCGCCGGCCTGTGCTAGCATCATCGCGCACCTGATGAACGCACCCGATGGCCGCGCCGACTGGGTCGGCGCTGCGGGCACCGCAACAACGGCGAAGGAGCCAACATGGGCATCATGGGCATCATCTGGACCGTCATCGTCGGCCTGGTCGTGGGCATTCTGGCACGCTGGTTCTACCCCGGCACCATCCCGATGGCGTGGTGGCTGACCGTGCTGATCGGCATTGGGGGCTCCATCGTCGGCGGGTTCATCAGCAGCCTGATCTGGAAATCGCCGGACGGCAGCTTCCACCCGGCCGGCTGGATCATGTCGATCGTCGGGGCGATGATCCTGCTCTGGGCGTACATGAACCTGGTGAAATAGCCGAAGAGCGGCAAGGCAGCGTTGGACTGCGGCAGGGCCGGACGGGAGCAGGCCCGGCCTTCGCGTCGGTCCCTCCCGGACGGACCGATCGGACGGCAATATCGGTGCAGGGCGAAGCCGATCCCGTCCATTCCTGAGGGGTTGCGGGGTCGGTGTTGTACACCGGTCGTCGCCGGAATGCGGGGCTCGCTCGGCGCACCCTCCAGTGAGGCAACCATGATCGACAAGACTTTCGCCAGCGCCGCCGCGGCCGTGGCCGACGTCCACGACAGCGCCACGATCATGATCGGCGGTTTCGGTGCGGCGGGGATGCCGTCGGAGCTGATCGATGCGCTGATCGCGCAGGACGCACGCGATCTCACGATCGTCGGCAACAACGCCGGCAACGGCGAGGTCGGGCTCGCGGCATTGCTCAAGGCGAAGCGCGTGCGCAAGATCATCTGCTCGTTTCCGCGCCAGGTCGACTCGCAGATCTTCGACGCGCTGTACCGCGCCGGCGAAATCGAGCTCGAGCTCGTGCCACAGGGAAACCTGGCCGAGCGAATCCGCGCGGCGGGGGCCGGGATCGGCGCCTTCTTCACCCCAACGGGCTACGGGACCCTGCTGGCCGAGGGCAAGGAAACACGAACCATCGACGGCCGCAACTACGTGCTCGAGTATCCGATCCACGCCGACTTCGCGCTGATCAAGGCCGAGCGCGGCGACCGCTGGGGAAATCTCGTCTACCGGAAGACGGCCCGAAACTTCGGACCCATCATGGCCTCGGCGGCGAAGTGCTCGATCGCCCAGGTGCGCGAGATCGTGCCGCTCGGCGGGCTCGACCCGGAGGTCGTCGTCACCCCGGGCATCTTCGTGCGGCGCATCGTCGCCATCGACGCCGCCGACAAGGCGACGCGCCGGCAGGTCGAGGCGTGAAGGAGACCGCAGTGACCCGCTACACCCGCGAACAGATGGCCGCCCGCGTCGCGTGCGACATTCCGGAGGGTGCCTACGTCAACCTCGGCATCGGCCTCCCAACCATGGTCGCGAACTTCCTGCCGAAGGACCGTGAGATCTTCCTGCACAGCGAAAACGGCCTGCTGGGCATGGGGCCCGCTCCTGCGAAAGGCCACGAAGATCCCGACCTCATCAACGCCAGCAAGCAGCCGGTGACGCTGCTGACGGGCGGCGCGTATTTCCATCACGCGGACTCCTTCGCGATGATGCGCGGCGGCCATATCGACATCTGCGTGCTGGGCGCGTTCCAGGTCTCGGCGGCGGGGGATCTCGCGAACTGGCACACCGGCGCACCCGATGCGATCCCCGCCGTCGGCGGAGCGATGGATCTCGCCGTCGGCGCGAAGCACGTCTACGTGATGATGGAGCACCTGACGAAATCCGGGGAGAGCAAGATCGTCGACCGGTGCACGTACCCCGTCACCGGCCTGTCCTGCGTCCACCGCCTCTACACGGATCTGGCCGTCATCGACGTCCTCAGCGAGGGATTGCGCGTCGTCGAGATCGTCGATGGACTGACCTTCGACGCGTTGCAGCGGATGACCCGGGTTACGTTGCTGCCGCCGGCGCCGACGAAATAGCCGCGCCGTGCCCCGATGCCCGCCTTTCGAACCCACCTCTGGAGCAGAACGTGAACGACGCCTTCATCTGTGACGCCCTGCGCACGCCGATCGGCCGCTACGGCGGCACGCTCGCGACGGTTCGCGCCGACGATCTGGGCGCCATCCCCATCAAGGCCCTGACCGAGCGCAATCGCGGCGTCGATTGGGGCGCCGTCGACGACGTGATCTACGGATGCGCCAATCAGGCAGGCGAGGACAACCGCAACGTGGGCCGCATGGCGCTGCTGCTCGCCGGTCTTCCGGTCGACGTCCCCGGCACCACGGTGAACCGGCTGTGCGGATCGAGCATGGATGCGATCGCGATCGCCGCGCGGGCGATCAAGAGCGGCGAGACGTCGCTGATCATCGCCGGCGGCGTCGAGAGCATGACCCGCGCGCCGTTCGTCGTGCCCAAGGCCGATTCGGCATTCTCGCGCGTCGCCAAGATCGAGGACACGACGATCGGCTGGCGGTTCGTCAATCCGCTGACGAAGGCGAAGTACGGCACCGACAGCATGCCGGAGACTGCCGAGAACGTTGCCGCCGAGTTCGGCATCGCGCGCGCCGACCAGGACGCTTTCGCGCTGCGCAGCCAGCAGCGCGCCGCCGGCGCCATCGCGGCGGGGCGGCTCGCCGAGGAGATCGTGCCGGTGACGATCGCGTCGAAGAAGGGCGATCCGGTGATCGTCGATCGCGACGAGCATCCGCGCGCGACGACGCTGGAGTCGCTCGCCAAGCTGAAGGGCATCGTGCGCCCCGACGGCACGGTGACGGCCGGCAACGCCTCCGGCGTCAACGACGGCTCCTGCGCGCTGCTGCTCGCGTCAAGTGCTGCGGCACGGCGCCACGGTCTCACCCCGAAGGCGCGGGTCGTCGCCTCCGCCGTGGCAGGCGTCGCCCCGCGCATCATGGGATTCGGCCCGGCTCCCGCGATGCGCAAGGTCCTCGCGCTGGCGAAGCTCCGCCTCGACGCCATCGACGTCATCGAGCTCAACGAGGCATTCGCCGCGCAGGCGCTCGCCGTCACGCGCGACCACGGACTCCCTGACGATGCCGCCCACGTCAACCCCAACGGAGGCGCGATCGCGCTGGGCCATCCGCTCGGCGCGAGCGGCGCGCGGCTGGTGACAACGGCCCTCTACCAATTGCAGCGAACCGGCGGGCGGTATGCGCTGTGCACGATGTGCATCGGCGTGGGCCAGGGAATCGCCCTCATCATCGAACGCATCTGAAGGTGCGGCACGCAACGTTGCTCGGGTACGACTCGATGTACGCCAGTATTCCGGACGAATAGGCGCGCCAGCGGCTGGTCGCGGTATCCTGACGCACTGGAACCGCAACACGCGCGCGCACCCCCTGCCCCTCCTGTGATCGGGGATTCCACATGCACATGAAGACACGCGTCGGTATCGTCGGCGCCGGTCCCGCCGGTTTGCTCCTCTCGCACCTGCTGCACCTGCAGGGCATCGAGTCGGTCGTGCTCGAGGTCCGCAGCCGCAGCGACATCGAAGGCACGATCCGCGCCGGCGTGCTCGAACAGGGCACCGTCGACCTGCTGGCCGAGTCCGGCCTCGGCGACCGGATGAAGCGCGAGGGCTTCGTCCACCACGGCATCGAGCTGCGCTTCGGCGGCCGCGGCCACCGGATCGACCTGTCCGGATTGACGGGCGGACGGGCGATCACCGTCTACGCGCAGCACGAGGTGATCAAGGACCTGGTCGCCGCGCGGATCAAAGCGGAGGGGCAGATCCTGTTCGGCGTCGAGGGCGTGGCCGTGCGCGACTTCGACACGGACAAGCCGACCCTCTCTTTTCGCGCACACGGCGAGGCGCACGAGCTCGCCTGCGATTTCATTGCCGGCTGCGACGGGTTCCACGGCATCTGCCGGCCCGCGATCCCGGCGAAGGCGCGCACCGAACACATGCGCGTCTATCCGTTCGGCTGGCTCGGCATTCTCGCCAAGGCTCCGCCGTCGGCGAAGGAGCTGATCTACGCGTACCACGACCGCGGGTTCGCGCTGCTGTCGATGCGCTCCCCCGAGATCCAGCGGCTCTACATCCAGTGCAATCCGAAGGACGACATCGCGAACTGGCCGGATGCACGCATCTGGACGGAGTTGCACGCCCGGCTCGCGACCGACGACGGCTGGACGCTGGCCGAAGGTCCCGTGCTGCAGAAGGGCATCATCGCGATGCGCAGCTTCGTCGTGGAACCGATGCAGTTACGGCCGGCTCTTCCTCGCCGGCGACTCGGCGCACATCGTGCCTCCGACCGGCGCGAAGGGCCTGAACCTCGCGGTCGCCGACGTGCGGGTGCTCACGCGCGCGCTCGTCGAGTATTATGCGTCCGGCAGGGTCGACGGTCTCGACGGGTACTCGCAGGCGTGCCTGCGCCGGGTGTGGCGGGCCGAGCATTTCTCGTGGTGGATGACGACGATGCTCCATCATGCCGCCGGCGAGGACACGTTCCAGCAGCGGCTGCAGCGCTCGCAGCTCGACTACGTCGTGGGCTCGCGCGCGGCGGCGACCGGACTGGCGGAAAATTACGTGGGACTGCCGTTCGAATGAGCCGGAAGGCCCCGGTCGCGGTCCGGATTCGCAACGCGGCGCACGACGCCGCATGAAACGACGAAGAGGAGAGCAATGATGAAGTGGACCCACGCAATTCGTACCGTAGTCGCCGGTGCGGCGATGCTCGCCGCCGCGGGCCTTGCGCAGGCACAGGGCGTGATCAAGCTTGGCCTCGTCGCCGAGTTCTCGGGCCCGTTCGCGCAGTACGGACAGCAGATGTACGGCGGGATGAAGACGTACATGAAGCTGCACGGCGATACCGTCGCCGGCAAGAAGATCGAGGTCATCCAGAAGGACATCGGCGGTCCCGCGCCGGACGTCGCGAAGCGGCTGGCGCAGGAGCTCGTCACGCGCGACAAGGTCGACTTCCTGGTCGGCTTCGGGCTCACGCCAAACGCCATGGCCGCCGCGCCGGTCGCAACCGAGGCCAAGGTGCCGATGATCATCATGAATGCCGCGACGTCGATCATCACGACGAAGTCGCCTTACATCGCGCGCGTGTCGATGACGCTGCCGCAGATCACGCAGCCGATCGCCGTGTGGGCCGCGAAGAACGGCATCAAGAAGGTCTACACGGTCGTCGCCGACTATGGCCCGGGCATCGACGCCGAGGGCGCGTTCACCAGCGCGTTCAAGGCCGGCGGTGGGGAGATCATCGGAGGCGTGCGCACGCCGCTGCAGAATCCGGAGTACGCGCCGTACATCCAGCGCGCGAAGGACGCGAAGCCCGATGCGATATTCCTGTTCCTTCCCGCGGGCGAGCAAGGCATCGCGTTCATGAAGGGTTACAAGGAGCGCGGGCTCGCGGAGGCGGGGATCAAGCTGATCGCGACCGGCGACATCACCGACGACGGCGTGCTGGAAGCGATGGGCGATCCGACCATCGGCCTCACCACGAGCTTCCACTATTCCGCCGCGCACGATTCTCCCGAGAACAAGGCGTTCGTCACGGCGTATGGCGAGGTCAACGGCACCAAGCTCCGTCCCAATTTCATGGCGGTGGGCGGCTACGACGGCATGGCCGCGATCTACGAGGCACTGAAGAAGACCGGTGGATCGACCGACGGCGACAAGGTGATGGCCGCGCTGAAGGGCCTGAAGCTCGTAAGCCCGCGCGGACCGATCATGATCGACCCCGACACGCGCGACGTCGTGCAGACGGTCTACATCCGCAAGGTCGAGAAGACGCCCGGCGGCCTCTACAACATCGAGTTCGATCGGTTCGCCGACCAGAAGGACCCGGGCAAGCAATAGCGGAGTCGCGAAGGTGACGCGCGTCTCGGGGTGTGGGGCGCCGGGCTTAGGATAGTCCATGCGCCCGGCGCCCCACACCCCGAGACGCGCGCCGCCGCGGGGGCGAAGTGCTCCCGGCGGGCGCATGCGTCACCCTAAGTCCGCCGGAGCCGTTCGCCCTTCGCATCGTTGCGCCGGAGGGTTCGCGACGCGCTTAGGGTGAGGCATGCGCGCGTCGCGAACCCTCCGGCCCTGCGAAACGACGCAGTCCTAGCCCGAGCCGATTTCCTCCGCGGGGCCGAGGATCTGCTCGCGCAGATCCCGGTAGCGAGGCAGTTGCGGCGGGTAGATGCAGATGTACCTGACCTGCGCGGCCTGCAGGCATCGCTGCTTGATCATCTCGAGCTTCTGGTCGCGCGGGTTGACCACGGCGTCGGGTTCCCTCGTGTCGATGATCGCGAGGATGGTCATGTCGCGGTCGCACAGCACGAAGCCGACGTGCTGATTGGCGATCTTGCGGAACGCGCGCAGCCGCTCCATCCCCTGCGGGCCGATCTTCACCTGCAGCACGTCGGCCAGGCGGACGCGCGCGAAGATCTCGTGCCGCGGAAAGGCCGCCTTGAGCAGCATGTAGACGACGCCCTCGACCTTGCTCAAGAACCGCGGGCGCAACAGGTAGAGACCGGGCAGCTCCGCTGACGAGAGGAGGCGCGTCGTCTCGCCCTCCGTCCACTGCGCGGCGGTATTCGGGCCCTCGGCGGATACCGACCCGCCGCCGGTGCGGCTGCGGCGCACGAAGCCCATCGCGATGGCGACGACAAGCGCGCCGACCACGATGGCAAACAGTATCCCTGAGCTCATGGGCCCCAGGCAGGCGCCGGACCGGTGCGCACGCGCACCGATCGTATGCAACGCGACGTTCTCTGCATAAGCCTTGTACTTCTCGAGGTTTATCGTCCGATGGGCCGCACCTAGTCTAAAGCATTTCGCGATGGCAAAGCTACGGCGCAAGCCCATGCGAACGCGGCGCACCAAAAGCGAAGCCCCGCCGGAGCGGGGCTTCGCGTCGAGCGTGTGGCGATTACATGTCCATGTCGCCCATGCCGCCCATGCCGCCCATGCCGCCGCCTCCGCCACCGCCCATCGCCCTTTTCGTCCTTCGGCAGCTCGGCGACCATCGCCTCGGTCGTGAGCAGCAGCGAGGCCACCGACGCCGCGTTTTGCAGCGCGAAGCGCGTCACCTTGGTCGGATCGACGACACCCATCTCGACCAGGTCGCCGTACTCGCACGTCTGGGCGTTGAAGCCGAAGTTGCCCTTGCCCTCGACGACCTTGTTGACGACCACGCTCGGCTCGTCGCCGGCGTTGGCGACGATCTGGCGCAGCGGCTCTTCCAGCGCGCGCAGCACGATCTTGATGCCGGCGTCCTGGTCCGCGTTGTCGCCCTTGAGGCCCTTGAGGTTGGCACGCGCGCGCAGATAGGCGACGCCACCGCCCGCGACGATGCCTTCCTCGACGGCCGCACGCGTCGCGTGCAGCGCGTCCTCGACGCGCGCCTTCTTCTCCTTCATCTCGACTTCGGTCGCCGCACCGACCTTGATCACCGCAACGCCGCCGGCGAGCTTGGCCACGCGCTCCTGCAGCTTTTCCTTGTCGTAGTCGGACGTCGCGTCCTCGATCTGCTTGCGGACGTTCTTGACGCGCGCTTCGATCGCCGCCTTTTCGCCGGCGCCGTCGATGATCGTCGTGTCTTCCTTGCCCACTTCGATCTTCTTCGCGCGGCCGAGGTCCTTCAGCGTCGCGTTCTCGAGCTTGAGGCCGAGCTCTTCCGCGATCACCGTGCCGCCGGTGAGGATCGCGATGTCTTCCAGCATCGCCTTGCGGCGGTCGCCGAAGCCCGGCGCCTTGACGGCGGTCGTCTTCAGGATGCCGCGGATGTTGTTGACGACGAGCGTCGCCAGCGCTTCGCCGTCGACGTCCTCGGCGATGATCAGCAGCGGCTTGCCGGACTTCGCGACCTGCTCGAGCAGCGGCAGCAGATCGCGGATGTTCGAGATCTTCTTGTCGTGCAGCAGGATGTACGGGTCCTCGAGCAGCGCGACCTGCTTGTCCGGGTTGTTGATGAAGTACGGCGAGATGTAGCCGCGGTCGAACTGCATGCCTTCGACGAGGTCGAGCTCGTTCTCGAGGCCCTTGCCGTCCTCGACGGTGATCACGCCTTCCTTGCCGACCTTGTCCATCGCCTCGGCGATCGTCTTGCCGATCGCCTCGTCGGCGTTGGCCGAGATCGCGCCGACCTGCGCGATTTCCTTGCTGGTCGTGCACGGCTTGCTGATCTTCTTCAGCTCGTCGACGACGGCGACGACCGCCTTGTCGATGCCGCGCTTGAGGTCCATCGGGTTCATGCCGGCGGCGACGTACTTGAAGCCTTCGCTGCAGATCGACTGCGCGAGCACCGTCGCCGTCGTCGTGCCGTCACCGGCGACGTCCGAGGTCTTCGACGCGACTTCCTTCACCATCTGCGCGCCCATGTTCTCGAACTTGTCCTTGAGCTCGATTTCCTTCGCGACCGACACGCCGTCCTTGGTGATCGTCGGTGCGCCGAAGCTGCGCTCGAGCACGACGTTGCGGCCCTTCGGGCCGAGCGTGACCTTGACCGCGTTGGCCAGGATGTTCACGCCGACCATCATCTTGTTGCGTACGCCTTCGCCGAAGCGGACGTCTTTGGCTGCCATATTGGTTCTCCTGAATGCGTGTGCTTGGGGACGGGTCGCTTAGTCGACGATGCCGATGATGTCGTCTTCGCGCATGTGCAGGAGATCCTGCCCGTCCAGCTTGAATTCCTGACCTGAGTACTTGCCGAAGAGCACCTTGTCGCCCAGCTTGACGCCCATCGGGACTACCTTGCCGTTGCTCGTCGGTCTTGCCCGGGCCGCCGTAGACCACTTCGCCTTGCGAGGGCTTTTCGGCCGCGGTGTCGGGGATGACGATGCCGCCGGCGGTCTTCTTCTCTTCTTCGAGTCGCTTGACGATCACGCGATCGTGCAGAGGACGAATCTTCATGGTTAGCACTCACTCCTAAGTAAGGATACGTTTTGAATCAGTCGCTTATGTAGCCGGTGACCGCTTGGTGCACCGGCTGCTGAGGACATGTCCAGCGCTACGCCTCTTGCTGTTAGCACTCGAGCGATAGCGAGTGCTAATAATAGGGTCTTCCGCCCACAAAGGCAACCCCGTGGGCGACGATTTCCGGTCGCCGAGCGCCCAAACCAGTCGCGCTGGCCGCGTCGACGGCACCGGTCCCGCGCTATCGGCCCGCCCGTACGACCGTCCACGACCGTCCGCGCAACCGTTTGTAAGCCGGCGCGCTTCCGCACGTGCCCGTCGGGGGTATCGTTTTCCTACCTTACGGGCCTTGTCCGACCGATGCTC
Organism: uncultured beta proteobacterium; assembly: GCA_963833295.1. Taxonomy (GTDB): domain Bacteria; phylum Pseudomonadota; class Gammaproteobacteria; order Burkholderiales; family Casimicrobiaceae; genus CAIWHR01. The sequence goes on from CAWHXL010000005.1 coordinate 143,095, forward strand.
CGCCCGGCCAATGTCGTCGACCTGCCGCTCCTTCGCGCGCTGATTCGCGACGGGGCGCTTGCCGACAGCTTCGATCGCGACCTCGCGACCGAATCGCGCGAATCGACCCTGTTCTTCTCGAACCTCCGGCAGGCGCTGGTCTCGGGGTATTTCGTCGAGCAGGATCCGCGAACCGGCGATCTCGCGACGGTCGCCGTGCTCGGCTATGTCTACACTCCCGACGGCGAAACATCGATGCACCGCCCCATCGGTTTCGGCATCTTCAAGGCGGCGCACGTCGGCTACGAGCTCTGGCTCACCGGCGTCGACGCGGCCTGGCGCGGGCATGGCCACGGCCGCGCGATGCTCGCCGCGCTGCTCGCGACCGATCCGGGGCGGAAGGCCTATGTCGTTCGCGTGAAGACCTACGGCGCGGACAGCCCGCGTGGCCGACCATCTGCTGCGCTCCTTCGGGTACACGCCCCTGCGCGAAACGCCGCAGTACACGTGGTACCTGCGCGACGATGCGCCCGCCGAGCTGCGATCACAGGTAAAGGTTCCGGCGACGACGTCGCCGATGTCGCGGACGTCGAGCTGACGCGCCGCGTGTGCTTCCGTTTCAGCGCACCGGGGCCGCTATCCGGCTGGTTCGCCCCGTTGCGCCGGCGCCGCGCCGTGTTACCGTTGCGCAGTTCGATACGTTTCCCTCCGGGTGCCCCATGGATGACCTGACACCTCCGCTCCGGTCCCGCGCCGAAGCCAGATACCGCCACGGTTCCGTCCGGCCGCGGCAGCGCCTGGTGGAGCGAAGGCTGGCGCCTGTTCGCCGCCGCGCCGGGGGTGTGGATCGCGATCACCGTGATCTTGGTCACGTCATCATGGTGATGATGAACTTCATCCCGATGATCGGATCGCTGGCGACGACGCTGCTCGCCCCGGTGTTCGCGGGTGGCGTGCTGCTCGGTTGCCGCGCGATCGACCGCGGCGAGGCACTCACGTCAATCACCTGTTCGCGAGCTTTTCCGAACGCCTCGGGCCGCTCGTCATCGTCGGCGTTCTTTACCTCGTCGGGTACGATCGCGATCATGGTGTTGGTGTGCGGCGGCCTCATCGCCACGATCGGGATCGGGCGGATTCGGCGCGCTCATGACGGGCGACCCGTTCGAGGCCGGGTACGCGATGCTGGCGACGCTCGGCATCGGCGCGCTGCTCGCCGTGCTGTTCGGCCTGCTGCTCGGCATTCCGCTGATGATGGCGTACTGGTTCGCGCCGGCGCTCGTCGTGTTCCGCAACGACGAGCCGCTTGCGGCGATGAAGGCGAGCTTCATCGCTTGCTCTCGTCAACATGCTGCCGATGTTCGTCTACAGCCTGCTCGGCCTCGTGTTCGCGATCGTCGCGTCGATCCCGCTCTTCCTCGGCTGGCTCGTGCTCGCGCCGGTGTTCGCGGGGAGCGTCTACGCAAGCTACAAGGACATCTTCGGCACGCCGGGGTGAGCTCGCCGGCTCGCACCTCGGCCTGCGCATCGGTCTTGCAACATCCCGCGGCCGCGTTGTCGGCCTCGAGTCGTGATTCGCAATTGCTCGCATCCCCTGCCTGCGGCTCGGGGCCCCTGCTCGCTGCTCACACGCCTAGTGCGCTTTCTCCCAGTTGGGGCCCACGCCGACGTCGACGACGAGCGGGACTTCGAGCTTCGCGATGCCCGTCATCCGCTTCGGAAGCTCGGCCTTCACGCGGCCGAGCTTCGTCGTCGGGCACCTCGAGCACGAGCTCGTCGTGCACCTGCAGCAGGAGCTTCGTCGCCAGCCGCTCGTGCCGCAGCCAATCGCGAACCGCGATCATCGCGAGCTTGACGAGGTCCGCCGCGGTGCCCTGCATCGGCGCGTTGATCGCCGCGCGCTCGGCGCCGGCGCGGCGCGGTCCGCCGGCCGCCTTGATGTCGGGCAGCCATAGCCGGCGCCCGAACACCGTCTCGACGTAGCCGTGCTCGCGCGCGAACTCGCGCGTCGCCTGCATGTACGCGGCGACGCCCGGGTAGCGCTGGAAGTACCGGTCGATGAACTGCTGCGCGGCGCCGCGCTCGATGCCGAGTTGCTGCGCGAGCCCGAATGCGCCCATCCCGTAGATCAGCCCGAAGTTGACCGCCTTGATGTAGCGCCGCTGGTCGGTCGTCACCTCCGCCAGCGGCACGCCGAATATCTCGGCGGCGGTCGCCTTGTGGATGTCGGCGCCCTCGTGGAACGCCTTGACGAGCGCCGGATCGCCGGACAGGTGCGCCATGATCCGAAGCTCGATCTGCGAATAGTCGGCGGAGACGATCACGTGTCCGGGCGGGGCGATGAACGCCTCGCGGATGCGCCGGCCCTCGGGCGTGCGCACCGGGATGTTCTGCAGGTTCGGGTCCGACGACGCGAGCCGCCCGGTGACCGCGGTCGCCTGGCTGAACGTCGTGTGCACGCGCCCCGTGCGGGCGTTCACCATCTGCGGCAGCTTGTCGGTGTACGTCGACTTCAGCTTCGACAGCGCGCGATGCTCGAGCAGGAGCTTCGGCAGCGGATAGTCGGCCGCGAGCTCCGTCAGCACGTCCTCGTCGGTCGACGGCTGGCCCGTCGCGGTCTTCCGCACCGCGGGCAGCTTCATCTTGTCGAAAAGGATTTCGCCCAGCTGCTTCGGCGAAGCGAGGTTGAAGGGCTGCCCGGCGAGCGCATACGCCTGCTGCTCGAGCGCCATCACCTTCTCGCCGAGCTCGCGGCTCTGCGCGGCAAGGAGCGCCGCGTCGAGCATGACGCCTTCGCGCTCCATCTCGAACAGGACTTCGCGCACCGGCATTTCGATCGCCGCGTAGACGTGGTCGAGCTTCGCGTCGGCGGCCACGCGTGGATGCAGGTAGTGGTGCAGCTGCAGCGTGATGTCGGCATCCTCGGCGGAATACGCGGTCGCGTCGTCGATGTCGACCTGATCGAAGCCGATCTGCTTCGCGCCCTTGCCGGCGACCTCGGCGTAGCTGATCGTCTTGACGTCGAGGTGGCGCCACGCAAGGCTGTCCATGTCGTGCGGCCTGTGCGCTTCGAGCACGTAGGACTGGAGCATCGTGTCGTGCGCGACGCCGTCGAGCGCGAGGCCGTGGTTCGCGAGCACGTGCTGGTCGTACTTCACGTTCTGGCCGAGCTTCCTTTTCGCTGGATCCGCGAACCAGGGCGCGAGCCGCGCGAGCGTCGCCTCGAGAGGCAGCTGGTCCGGCGCGCCCGGATAGCGGTGGGCGAGTGGGATGTAGCACGCGTGCCCCGGCTCCATCGCGAACGACAGTCCGACGATCTTCGCCTCCAGCGGGTCGAGCCCCGTGGTCTCGGTGTCGAAGCAGACGAGTTCGCGCGCGCTCGATCGCGTGCATCCAGCGCTCGAACGCGGCCGCGTCGAGCACCGCCTCGTAGTGGCGCGGCACCGGCGGCGGCGCGGCGCCGGCAACCGACGCATCGCGCGCCCCCGCATCGGCGAACGTCCGCGTGTCCTGACGCGACGCGCGATCGGCGATTGCGCCGGCCGCCTCGTCTTTCGATGCGCCGCCAGGCGCGTCGCGCAGCCAGCTCTTGAACCCGAAACGCTCGTACAGCGACCTGACCTTCTCGGCATCGCGCGCGCTGATCACCAGGTCGGTCGGCGCGACGGGCAGCGTACAGTCCGTCTTCACCGTGAGGAGCCGCTTCCCCTGCGGCAGCCAGTCGCGCGTCGCGCGGAGATTCTCGCCGACGACGCCGGCGATTTCGTCGGCGTGTGCGACGACCTCGTCGAGCGTTCCATACTTCTCCAGCCATTTCGCGGCCGTCTTCGGCCCGACCTTCGGGACGCCCGGCACGTTGTCGACGGCGTCGCCGGTCAGCGCGAGAAGGTCGAGCATCTGATCGGCGCGGACGCCGAACTTGGCGACCACTCCGGCTTCGTCCAGCGTTTCGTTGCTCATCGTGTTGACGAGCTTGACGCCGGGCTCCACGAGCTGTGCGAGGTCCTTGTCCGCCGGTCGAGATCACGCAATCGATGCTCGCCGCCTTGGCCTGCTTCGCCAGCGTCCCGATCACGTCGTCGGCCTCGACGCCGTCGACCATCAGCAGCGGCCAGCCATGCGCGCGCACGAGCTCGTGCAGCGGCTCGATCTGCCGGACGAGATCGTCGGGCATCGGCGGTCGGTGCGCCTTGTATTCGCGGATACCAGTCGTCGCGGAACGTCTTTCCCGGCGCGTCGAAGACGACCGCGAAGTAGTCGGGCTTCTCGTCTTCGGCTATCCTGCGCAACATCGAGAGCACGCCGCGCAGCGCCCCGGTGGGTTCGCCGCCGGACGTGCGCAGGTCGGGGAGCGCGTGAAATGCGCGATACAGGTACGACGATCCATCCACCAGCACGAGCGTAGCCATGTATCAGACCACCAAGATCCCGGAGCTCATCGATCCGCAGGCGACACACACGACCAACGGGCAGGAAGCCTGGCGGGTGCTGGGGATTATGGCAGAGTTCGCCGCGGCGACCGAGCGACTGCGCGGCGTGCGGCCCGCCGTTTCGATGTTCGGCAGCGCGCGTATCAAGCCGGGCCATCCGTACTACGAGAAGGCCGAGCGGATCGCGCGCCTGTTGTCCGACGCGGGTTTCGCGGTGATCTCGGGCGGCGGTCCCGGGCTGATGGAAGCGGCGAATCGCGGCGCCTTCGCCGGCAAGTCGCCCGCGATCGGCCTCAACATCCTGCTTCCGCACGAGAAGGGCGGCAACGAGTACCAGGATGTCGGCTTCGACTTCCGCTATTTCTTCGCGCGCAAGATGATGTTCGTCCGCTTCGCGTCCGCCTATGTCGTCCTGCCCGGCGGGTTCGGCACGCTCGACGAGCTGTCGGAGTGCCTGACGCTCGTGCAGACCGGCAAGAGCCGCCGGATTCCGATCATTCTCGTCGGCGGCGACTTCTGGGGCGGCCTCGTCGACTGGATGCGCGACAACGCTCGTCGGCGAAGGCATGGCGGACGCGCAGGACCTCGATCTGATGCAGGTCATCGAGGAGCCGGAGGCGATCGTCGAGGCGATCTTCGACTTCTACGAATCGCGCGGCTTCCAGCCGACGCGAGAAGAGCGCGAGAAGATGCTGAACCTGTAGGCGCGCGTCGGCGCGAGCCCGTCCGGAGCGCGCCGGTGCAGTGCCTCTGCTAAAATTGGCGGCAGATGAGGCCCCGGTTGAACGATTCCCGCTCCGCGCTTGCGTTCCGTCTGCCGCGGCGGCGCTGCTGGCGACGGCCGGATTCGGCGTCGCGCAGCCGCTACCCGCCGGCGCCCCCTCCGCCGCCCATGCCGCCGGAATCGGAGCCGCTGCCCGAGATCGTGCCGCCGCCGCCGGGAGTTGTCGTCGACCCCGATCTCGAGCCGCAGGTGACGATCACGCAAGAAGGAAGGCGAGACCGTCGAGGAAGCGCGCGTCAACGGCAAGCTCATGTGGATCAAGGTCACGCCGCGCCACGGCGTGCCCTATTACCTGGTCCCGGATCGGGCGCGACGGCGTCCTCATTCGCCGCGACGGCTTCGACCCGGGCCTCCGGGTTCCGCTGTGGGTGCTTTTCTCGTTCTGAGCTGATTTCCCTTCACCGGATTCCCGCCCGTAGCGGCGCGCCGCGGCGCGCCGCATTGCCCGATGTCGGTCTACACGCCCGTCTCCACCGAAGAGCTCGACGCATGGCTGCTGCGCTATGCGGTCGGGCACGCTCGTCGATCAGGCGCCGATTGCCGCCGGCATCGAGAACACGAACTATTTCGTCACGACGACCAAGGGCCGCTACGTGCTGACGCTGTACGAGCGCCTCCCGGCCGACGAGCTGCCGTTCTATCTCAACCTGATGGCGCACCTCGCGCGCGCGGGCGTCGAATGCCCGGCGCCGGCGGCCGGATCGCACGGGCGCGCTCTTCAGCATGCTGAACGGCAAGCCGGCCAGTCTCGTGACGCGGGTCGACGGCGAGCCGATGCTCTCCCCGGATGCCGCGCACTGCGCGTCGGTCGGCGCAGCACTCGGACGCCTGCACGTCGCGTCGGCAACCTACCGGCCGCGGCTCACCAATCGCCGCGGCCCGGCGTGGTGGCGGCAGGCCGCGCGTGCCGTTCGACCGTTCCTCGACCGCGGACAGAATCAGCTGCTCGCCGCGGAGCTCAAGTTCCTCACCGGATTCGCCAAGGTCCGGATGCCGCGCGGCGCGATCCACGGCGATCTCTTTTGCGACAACGTGCTGTTCGTCGGCGACCGCGTCTCGGGAATCATCGATTTCGGCTTCGCGGCGACGGATTTCCTCGCGTACGACCTCGCGATCACCGTCAACGACTGGTGCATCGTCGACGGACGGCGCCGACGCCGGCGCGCTCGTCCCCGAGCTCGTCGACGCGCTCGCCGGCGCGTACGACGCGGTGCGCCCGCTCGACACCCGACGAGCGCGCGCAATGGCCGGCACTGCTGCGCGCGGCGGCGCTGCGCTTCTGGCTGTCGCGGCTCTACGACCTTCATCTGCCGCGCCCCGGCGAGCTCGTGCACGCGCACGATCCCGCGCATTTCGAGCGCATCCTGCGCGATCGCATCGTCCACAACGCGCGCCTGCCCGAGCCGCACCGCGCGCGACGCCCTGTCGGCGGCCAACCCGTGAACGCGCCCGGGCCGCGGATCGCCTTCGCGCACCATCCGGCGCGCCACGGCATCGCCTGGCTCAGGGAGGCTGCCGTCATGCTCGCGGCAGCACGCGTGCGCTGGCTGCTGCTGCTCCTGCGTCTACTACGCTGATCCAGCTGATGGTCGAGCGTCGTTCCGGTCGTCGGGCCGCTCGCGATGATGGTGGTGCGGCCGGTGTTCACCGTCGGCTTCCTCGCCGCGGCCTGGACGCAGCAGCGCGGCGGCGTGCCGCGAGATCGGGCATCTGTTCCGCGGATTTCAGACGAATCTCTGGGCGCTGCTCCCGATCGGCGTCGTGCTGGTCGTCGGAACGACGCTCGCCGTCCTGGCAACGGCGCTCGTCGACGGCGGCGCGCTGCTCGACGCGATCACGTCGCAACGCCAAGCCCGACGAAGCGTTGCGTCGCGAGCGGGCGGGTCGAGGCCGCGATGCTGTTCGGCATCGCTGTGCGCACTGCCGCACGCTGCTCGCCGTGTGGTTCGCACCGGCGCTGGTCGTGTTCCAGGACTGCGGGGCGCGCGCAGGCGCTCGGCACGAGCCTCCGCGCGGCGATCGCGAACTGGCGGCCGCTCGCGGTCTACGGGCTGCTGCTCTTCTTCTACGGCGCGGTGCTGCCCGGAATCGCCATCGCGCTGATCGCGGTCATCGTCCCCTCCGCCGTCGGCGCCGTACGTGATCGCGCTGACTGTCGTGCCGTACATCTTCCTGTTCGTCGCCGCGCAGGCGATCTCGGACTACGTCGCGTACCGCGACATCTTCCACGCCGACGAAGCCGGGACCGTGCCGGCCACCGATTCCGGGCCGACGTAGCCTCCACTCCTAGGCGGCCTCGAGTTTCGCGTACTCCAACGCGAGCCACTTGACGCCGGTGTCGCGAAAGTTGACCTGGACGCGCGCGTCGCCGCCGCGCCCTTCGGCGTCGATGATGATCCCGAGGCCGAACTTCGCATGGCGGACACTCTGGCCGATCCGCCAGCCGGGACCGGCATCGCGCGGGCGGGGCGCGGGCGCCACGGCATCCGAAGCCGGCATAATCGCGGCGATGCGCTCGCCCCACTCGGACGGATCGACGTCGATCGCGCCGCCCGCACGATGCCGGTGCGGCGAGAGCCAGGCAACGAGATCGCGCGGCAGCTCGTCGAGAAAGCGCGACGCGATGTTGTAGCGGACCTGGCCGTGCAGCATCCGGCTCTGCGCGTGCGTGACGTACAGCCGTCGCTTGGCGCGCGTGACCGCGACGTACATGAGCCGCCGCTCCTCTTCGACGCCGTCGAATTCGTTGAGGCTGTTCTCGTGCGGGAAGAGTCCCTCCTCGAGGCCGGTGACGAACACCGTGTGGAACTCGAGGCCCTTCGCCGCATGCACCGTCATCAGCTGCAGCGCAGGCCGGCCCTCCGCCGCCTGCGTGTCGCCCGCCTCGAGCGCGGCGTGCGCGAGGAACGCCGTCAACGGATCGGCCGCACCCTGCGCAACGGCACTCGGCATCGCCGGCCGATCCCGGTGCGGCAATCGGCGCATCCACGGCGAGATCGGCTTCGCGCAGGAAGCCCTCCGCGGCGTTGACCAGTTCCTCGAGGTTGTCGAGCCGATCCTGCCCATCCTTCTCGCTCTTGTAGTGCGCGACGAGACCGGACGCCGCATTCACGTGATCGACGGCCTCCGGCAGCGGCAGGCCCGCGGTGGCGCACGCGCATCGACTCGATCAGCTTGACGAAGGCCGTGAGGCTCGCGCTGCGCCTTGCCGCCGGGGCCGCCGACCGGTTGCGGCCACGTGCCACAGGCTCGTGCCTTGCGCGCGCGCCGCATCCGAGAGGCTCTCGAGCGTCCGCGCGCCGATGCCGCGCGGCGGGAAGTTGACGATGCGCAGGAATGCGCCGTCGTCGTCGGGCGCCGCGAGAAGCCGCAGATAGGCGAGCGCGTTCTTGATCTTCCGCGCGCTCGAAGAAGCGCGTGCCACCGTAGACGCGGTACGGAACCGCCGCGTTGAACAGCGCGTGCTCGAGCACCCGCGACTGCGCGTTCGAGCGATAGAGCACCGCCACCTCGGAGAGCGCGAGTCCGTCGGCGGCGAGGCCCTTCGCGACGTCGACGATGAACGCGGCTTCGTCGATGTCCGAAGGGGCGGCCAGTGCGCGCACCGGCTCGCCCTTGTCGTCGCTCGTCCACAGGTTCTTGCCGAGGCGCGTCTGGTTGTGCTTGATCAGCGCATTCGCCGCATCGAGGATGTTGCCGTGCGACCGGTAGTTCTGCTCGAGCTTGACGAGCCGCACCGGCATGTCGGGTCGCGCGAAGTCGCGCTCGAAATGCTGCATGTTGGCGACGTTCGCGCCGCGGAACGCGTAGATCGACTGGTCGTCGTCGCCGACCGCGAACACCGCGGTGTGCTCGCCGGCGAGCAGCTTCAGCCACTTGTATTGCAGGACGTTCGTGTCCTGGAACTCGTCGACCAGGATGTGCGAGAAGCGGCGTCGGTAGTGCTCGCGCAGCCCGTCGTGCTGCGCGAGGAGCTCGTAGCTGCGCAGCAGGAGCTCGGCGAAGTCGACGACGCCCTCGCGCTGGCACATCGCCTCGTACAGTGCGTAGTGCTCGACCTGGCGGCGCGCCGATGTCGTCGCCGGCCTCGACCTGGTTCGGGCGCAGCCCTTCCTCCTTCGCGCCGGAGATGAAGTACTGGAGCTGCCGCGGCGGAAAGCGCTCGTCGTCGATCCCGTGCGCCTTGTAGAGCCGCTTGATCAACGCCAGCTGGTCCTGCGTGTCCATGATCTGGAAGAGCTGCGGCAGGTCCGCATCGCGGTAGTGCGCGCGCAGCATCCGGTTGCAGAGCCCGTGGAACGTGCCGATCCACATGCCGCGCGTGTGCACGGGCGTCATCGCCGACAACCGGACGAGCATCTCCTTGGCCGCCTTGTTCGTGAACGTGACGGCGAGGATCGACAGCGGCGTCGCCTGCCCCGTGGCGAGCAGCCACGCGATCCGCGTGGTCAGCACCCGCGTCTTGCCGCTGCCCGCGCCGGCCAGGATCAGCGCCGACTGGTGCGGCAGCGTGACGGCAGCGAGCTGCTCGGGATTGAGGTCGGCGAGGAGTGGGGAGGTCATTGGGCGACGCGAGCGCAATTATACGGGGTCGCGGCGCTATAATCCGCGCACTCCGCGACGCTCCGCTCGTCCTGGTTCCCGACCGATGCCGCCGAATCCGAACGCCGCACCGCCCGCCCACTCCGCGACCACGCGCGCGTTCGTCCAGTGGATCCGTTCGGCAGCCCCGTACATCCACGCGTTCCGCGGCCGGACGTTCGTCATCGCGTTCGGCGGCGAAGTCGTCGCCGACGACACGTTCCTCGGCATCGTTCACGATCTCAACCTGCTGCACAGCCTCGGGATCCATCTCGTCGTCGTGCACGGCTCGCGCCCGCAGATCGAGGCGATCCTCACGCAGCAGGACATCGAGAGCCGCTACGCCTACGGATTGCGCATCACCGACGCCGAGACGATGGACTGCGTGCTCGAGGCGAACGGGCAGGTGCGCTCGCGCATCGAAGCGCTGCTCTCGCTGGGCATCGCCAACTCGCCGATGGCCGGCGCGCGCATCCGCGTCTCCTCCGGCAATTTCATCACGGCGAAGCCGTTGGGCGTGCTCGAGGGCATCGACATGCAGTTGACCGGCGAAGTGCGCCGGGTGGACACCGACGCGATCCACCAGCGTCTGGACGACGGCGACATCGTGCTGATCTCTCCACTCGGCTACTCGCCGACCGGGGAGATCTACAACCTCGCGCTGGAAGAAGTGGCGACGCAGGTCGCCGTGCGGCTCACCGCGGACAAGCTCGTCTTCCTGATGGAGACCGAGGGCGTGCGCAATGGCCGCAGACGACTGATGACCGAGCTGTCGACCAAGGACGCGCGAGGCGCTGCTCGCCGCGGGCCGCCGCAAGCTGCCCGCCGACGTCCAGCATTATCTTCCCTGCGCGGTCCGCGCCTGCGACAACGGCGTAAAGCGCGCGCACCTCATCAGCCGGCACCTGGACGGTGCGCTGCTGCTCGAGCTCTTCACACGGGACGGCGTCGGGACGATGGTCGCGTCGGCGCCGCTCGCGCACATGCGCAGCGCGACGATCGACGACGTCGGCGGCATCCTCCAGATCATCGGGCCGCTCGAGGAACAGGGCATTCTCGTCCGCCGCTCGCGCGAGCGGCTGGAAATGGAGATCGAGCGCTTCGTCGTCGCCGAGCACGACAACACGATCATCGGCTGCGCCGGGCTGTACGCGTTTCCCGACGAGAAGGTCGGCGAGCTCGCGGCCCTCGCGGTCCACCCGGATTTCCGGCGCGAGGGCTACGGCGAGGCGCTGATGGGGGAGATCGAGTCGCGCGCGCGCCGGCTCAAGCTGACCGCGCTGTTCGTGCTGACGACGCGCACGTCGCAATGGTTCCTCGAGCGCGGGTTCCGGGCGGCCACGATCGCCGACCTGCCGAAGCAGAAACAGGCGCTCTACAATTACCAGCGAAAATCGCAGGTCTACCGCAAGGATCTCTAGGAGCAGACGATGGCGCGCATGGTCCAATGCATCAAGCTCGGTCGCGAGGCCGAAGGGCTCGACTTTCCGCCGTACCCGGGCGCGCTCGGGAAGCGGATCTACGACAACGTGTCGAAGGAGGCCTGGCAGGCCTGGCTCAAGCACCAGACGATGCTCGTCAACGAGAATCGCCTGTCGCTGGCCGACGCCGGCGCGCGAAAGTGGCTGGCCGAGCAGATGGAGAGCCACTTCTTCGGCGCCGGTGCCGCGCTGCCGTCCGGGTACGTTCCGCCCAAGCCGTGACCGCTGCGCGGTAGGCGTCGCCGCGGGGCCAGCGAAGGACGACGCCTTTCCTGGCGAGATGCCGTGGGCGTCCTCGGCGCACCGAGCGCTCGCTGCGCCGTCGACTGCCGCACTGGCGACCACGCTGGCGCGTCAATGCGCGTGAAGGCGAGCACTGCGAGCGCAGACCTCAGTGCCAATGGGGTCAAAGCAACGCGCGAGTTCCCCGGGAGTGTCCCGTCCACGCCCTATGTACGTCATCGCACAGATTGCCCCGGGGCAAGAAAGGACAATTGTTCGATTGAACCGCGACCGCATCGCGGGCATCCGGAAGCGTTGGATCGGTCGGGAATACCCGAAATCGATAGAGGCAGCGTGAGAACACGGCGTCAGGCGTCTCAGTATGCCCGCAGCCTGATCGAGGCCAGCCTCGATCCCCTCGTCACCATCAGCACCGAGGGAAAGATCACCGACGTCAACGAGGCCACGGTCGCTGTCACTGGCGTCACCCGAGAACAGCTCGTCGGCAGCGACTTCTCCCACTATTTCACGGAGCCGGAGAAGGCCCGCGAGGGCTATCAACTGGCCTTCGCCGCAGGGGCTCGTCGCCGACTACCCGCTCACCATCCGCCGCCGCGACGGCAAGCTTACCGACGTCCTTTACAACGCTTCGGTATACAAGGACGTGCGCGGCAAAGTCCTGGGCGTCGTCGCCGGCGCCCGCGACATCACCGACCGCAAGCGCCGGGAAGCAATCCTCCAGGAAGTCCAGTCCTTCGCCGAGGCGATCGTCGAGACGGTGCGAGAGCCACTGCTGGTCCTCGACAAGGATCTCCACGTGAAGATGGCCAACCCGTCGTTTCTGCGGACCTTCCGGGCCTCGAAGGGAGAGACGGAGGGCCAATTGCTCTACGAGCTCGGCAACGGCCAGTGGGACATCCCCGAGCTGCGCCGTTTGTTGGAGGACATCATCCCGCAGCACACCGAGTTCCGCGATTTCGAGGTGACTCACGACTTTCCCGCGATCGGCCGCCGCACGATGCTCCTCAACGCGCGCAAGCTCTCCGAGCCCGGGGTCAACCGGGAGCTGTTCCTGCTTGCGATGGAGGACACCACCGAGCGCAAGCAGGCGGAAGCGGATTCGAAGAAGGCGAAGGAGGCCGCCGAGGACGCGAACCGCGCCAAGAGCGACTTCCTCGCCCGGATGAGCCATGAAATCCGGACGCCGATGAACGCCATCATCGGCATGGCGGACCTGCTGTGGGAGACCTCGCTGGCGTCGGAGCAGCGCGAGTACGTGCGGATCTTCAGGAAAGCCGGGAGTCAGCTGCTCGATCTGATCAACGACATCCTGGACCTCTCCAAAGTGGAGTCCGGCCACCTGACGCTCGAGAGCCTCGACTTCGATCTTGGCGAGGTTCTCGACAAGACCCTCGAAATCATGGCCATCCGCGCTCACGAGAAGGGGCTCGAGCTCGCGCTTCGCATCGCCCCCGACGTCTCGACGTCGCTCGTGGGCGATCCGGCGCGGCTCCGGCAAGTCCTCATCAATCTCATCGGGAACGCGATCAAGTTCACGGAGAAGGGCGAAGTGGTCGTCCGGGTCGAGTCCGACCCCGAGAACAGAACCGCCGGAGCCTTGAGGTTTTCGGTTTGCGACACAGGGATCGGGATTCCGGAAGAGGCGCGCGAGCTGATCTTCGCCCCCTATTCCCAGGTCGATACGTCCACGACGCGCAAGTTCGGCGGCACCGGCCTCGGACTCACCATTTCGTCCCGCATCGTCGAACTGATGCAGGGACGGATATGGGCGGAGAGCAGCGTCGGAGCCGGCAGCACTTTCTACTTCACGGCTCGGTTCGCGCTGGGCTGCAAGCCGCCGCTCAGGGTCGTCTCCAGGTCGATGGATCTCGAGGACGTGAAGACCCTGATCATCGATGACAACTCGACGAACCGGCTGATCCTCAGGGAGATGCTCTCGAGCTGGGGCGCCGCGGTGACGGAAGCGGAGGGCGGGGCGCAGGGCGTCGCGGAGCTGCTTCGTGCAAATGAGGCCGATGCGCCCTATTCGCTCGTATTGCTGGATCGCCGCATGCCCGGCGTCGACGGGTTCCAGGTGGCCGAGATCATTCATCAGCAGTCCGCCATGGCCCGGACGACGACGATCCTGATGCTCACCTCGGAGAACCGCGCCGGGGACATCGCCCGGGGTCGCGAGCTGGGGGTGGCGGCGTACCTCGTGAAACCGGTGAAGAAAGCCGAGCTGCTGGAGGCGATCCAGGAAGCGCGCGGCGGCAGGGCCCCTGCGGCAGAGCGGCCCGCGACCCAACCTCCAGGCATCCCGGCAGGCGCGCATTCGCTGCGAATTCTCCTGGCCGAGGATTCCCAGGACAATGTGCTGCTGATCCAGTCGTACCTGCAAGCCAGCGGATACACCGCCGACGTGGCCTGCAATGGCGCGGTCGCTCTCGAAAAGTTCATCTCCGGCAGCTACGACGTTGTTCTCATGGACGTGCAGATGCCGATCATGGATGGTTACTCCGCCACGCGCAGGATCCGCCAGTGGGAAAACGAGAACCGCGCCACGCCGGTTCCGATCCTGGCGCTGACCGCACACGCTCTGCCCGAAGAAGTCCGCAAGAGTCTCGACGCAGGCTGCACGGTTCACCTCACGAAGCCCATACGAATGGCCACGCTCATCGGCGCCATCGAAGAGCACACCCTGGGACTTGTGCGTGTGGGCTCGAGCCTAGCCGCGCTCGTGCCCAGGTTTCTCGATGGACGGCGGCGCGACGTCGACACCATTGCCGCGGCGCTGGAACGCTCGGACTACGACAACGTTCGCATCCTGGGGCACAACATGAAGGGGTCCGGCGCCGGCTACGGCTTCAGCCGGATCACGGAGATCGGCGCATCCCTGGAGCAGGCGGCCGGGCGCCGTGCTCCCGAGGAGATTCGCGCGCGGGCTCGCGGAGCTCGTCCGGTACCTCGACGGTCTCCACGTGGAGTACGAATAGCCGACACTGGAGGGCACATGCAGGTACGATTCTGGGGTACACGCGGATCGATTGCCACTCCGGGCCCTGGCACGCTTCGTTTGGCGGTAACACGTCGTGCGTGGAAGTGACGACGGGCGGCGGGCGCCTGCTTCATCTTGGACTGCGGGACCGGTGCCCGCGCGCTCGGCGCGGCGCTCATGGCACGCGGGCCCAGGCCCCTCACGGCGACGATCCTGCTCAGTCACACGCACTGGGATCACATCCAGGGTTTCCCCTTCTTCGCCCCGCTCTTCGTCCCGGGAAATCGGATCACGGTCTGCGGGCCGGAAGGAAGCGGACGTTCTCTGCGCGAAGTCCTCTCCGGCCAGATGGAGTTCACCTACTTTCCCGTCGAGATCGCGCAGCTTCCGGCGACCGATCACGTTTCGGGAGCTCGGGGAGGGAACGCACGAGATCGGCGGCGCGCGCATCGTCGCGCAGTACCTGCATCACCCGGCGATGACGCTGGGCTACCGCATCGAGGCCGACGGCGCGGCCGTCGTGTACCTGTGCGATCACGAGCCGTTCTCCGAAACACTCTGGCACGAAAACCCCGCGCCCAGCCACGCCGAGTCCATCGTGCACGAGGGGGACCGGCGCCACGCGCGGTTCATGGCCGGCGCCGGCCTGGCGATTCACGACGCTCAGTACACGCCGGAGGAGTATCCGTCCAAGAAGAACTGGGGCCACAGCACCTACGAGTACGCCGTGGAGCTGGCCGCCGCCGCCGGGGTGCGCCAACTCGTGCTCACCCACCACGATCCTACCCACGACGACGCTTTCGTCGAGGAGGTCGAGAAGCGCGCCCGCGGATACGCCAGGCAGCTGGGTGACGCCGTAGAGGTCTGCTGCGCCTACGAGGGCCTCGAATCTTGTCGTCGCGCCGCACGGCGTCCAGCACGTCGCCGGCATGCCTCGTGCCCACGCATTCGGGTCACGACGCCGTGCGCGGCCGCCGTATCCTGGTCGTGGACGACGACCCCGACATACGCGCCCTCGCGAACCTTGCACTGAGCCAGGATGGCCACAGCGTGATCGAGGCTTCGAGCGGCCAGCGAGGCACTTGCGTTGGTCGCCGCGCAGGCGCCCGATCTTCTCGTGTTGGACCTGCTGATGCCGGTACAGGGAGGCCTGGAGGTGCTGAAGATCCTTCGATCGAGGCCGGAGACGGCCGCACTACCGGTCGTCGTGTTGACGGCCATGGATGACGAGGCCACTACCCGTGCCGGCTTCGAGTTCGGCGCAACCGACTACGTGACCAAGCCCTTCTCGATCCCGCAGCTCGCGGCACGCGTGCGTGCCTGTCTCACGCGCACTGGAAGGGGAGCGACCTGATCGGCGGTAATCGGAACGTCTGCGGGGCCCGCCGTCAGCCCGTGACCAGCGAATCGGATGACAGGTAGCGCTGGCGATAAGTCTCGAACGGAATGCTGTCGGCTGCCTCGAGCGACACCTGCTGCTCGAGCGATGTTTCCGCCAGTCGCGCAAGCCGTCCAGCTATGTCGGCGGGCAGTGGTTCACCCTGCAACGCGTTGCGGTGGCGCAGCGAGCAGGCGAGAACGAACCGCGCATATGAACCGCCGTGGTCGTTCCCCACCTCCCTCAAGACGCGCGCCGACGGCAGCGATTCCGGGTCGTCCAGCGCGCGCGCGGCCGCGGCGAGTGCCGTTGCGTGTGCGCGACCGCCGCGCGCGGCGTCGAGCGCCGAAGCGATCGGCGCGCATTCGTCGAGCAACCGGCTCGCCCACAGCCGCAATTGCACCAGCCCGTTGCCCCGGTAGAGGCGCAGTCCCGGTTCACGCCCGCGAGCCGCGACTTGCTGCTTGTTGCTGGCGATGGCACGGACCTCCTCCGGGGTATCGGACGGGCTGTCGGAAACCAGGCAATGGAGCAGGAAGACGTCCAGGAATCGAACCGTCTCGGCGCCGATGCCGATGGCGGAGAATGGATCGACGTCCATGACGCGGGCTTCGACGTACTGGACGCCGCGCTCGCGCAGGGCGTGCAGTGCGCGCTCGCCGGGCCGAATGACACGCTTCGGTCGTATCGTGCTGTAGAACTCGTTCTCGATCTGCAGCAGGCTGGTAGCCAGTTGCCGATAGTCGTCGCCGTCGCGGATGCCGATCGCCTCGTACGCCGGATAGGGCCGCGTGAGCGCATCCGTCAGCGAAGCCGCGTAGCTCTCCAGATCGTTGTAGCTCACGTTGAGCGCGTCCTGCGCCGCACTGAGATAGCCGAGGCGGCTCATTCGCAGGGAGGTCGCGAACGGAAGATACAGCGTGCCCGGCGCCAGTTCGAGCAGCTTGTGCGCACGGCCCTCGACGAAGCTCGCGCACACGGCCGGCGACGCGCCGAACAGGTAGAGCAGCAGCCAGACGTGACGGCGATAGTTGCGGATGAGTGCGAAGTAAGCCTGATTTGCGTCTCCCAGGCCTGCGGCCGACCAGGCGTCCTCGGGCAGCGAAAAATTGTAATGAATGCCGGAGATCAGCTGCATGCGCCGGCCGTAGCGATGCGAGAGGCCGCTGCGGTACGCGGTCTTGGCACGGGCCACGTTGGACCGACCATATCGCGCGATCGGTATGGCTAGCTCGTCGGGCAGGTTGCAGGGCATGCTGGCACACCATAGCAACTCGTCGCCGATCTGCCGGTAGACGAACTGGTGGAGTTGCTTGAGCTCCTCGAGGCATGCGTCCGCGTCGACATGAACGCCGGTGATGAGCTCGAGCTGCGCCTCGCTGAAGTCCGTGGTGATGCTGGGGTGGGTCAGCGCCGAACCGAGTCCCGTCGGGTGCGGCGTCGTGGCGAGCGTTCCGTCCGGCCGGACACGCACGCTTTCCTTTTCGATCCCTCGCCGGAGGGCCGAGAGGAAAGGGGCGAGCGGACGGAGTCGTTGCTGCAGTTTGCTCATGCGTTGGTCCCGGCCAGCGGAGATCCGGCCCGTGGCTTGCCAATTCGCTCTCATGATAGTGGACAACGAAGAGTCTGGGGACATCCCCGGCGAGAGCCGCGGGCGGCGGCATGCCGCAGCCGATTCGCCGTTCCCTCGCGAGCCGAGGCCGCTCGTCAAACTCTGGCTATGTCAATTCGTTGATCGCGCTCTTGATGGCCCGGTCAACCGCCTGCCGGTCGGCGTCGGTGTCTCCCATCACGGTATCCCAATGCAGCCGCACATAGGCAGACCTGAACTTGCTCTTCAGGACCAGCGTTTGCAGGCCCCGCTCCTGGCCGAAAGCGTAGTCCGTAGCATAGCCCAGAAGGTCGTGTACCCCGGCCTCCCAGATTGCCGTTTGGACGGCATCGATGATCGCGGCCATGCGTCGGTGAAACTCCCGAGGCACCTCGACTGTGGGCGGGTTCTTCTCAATCATGGACAAACCAGGTGAACCGCAGCGTCACTGTGGCCCCATCAAGGAGCCGCGCGATCGCGCATCCATCCGTGCCCGGCCGGTTGCAGCCAAGTCGCGCCAAACGCGTCACTCGGGATCGTCGGGTTCGTACGGGTGACGCGGCGACGCGCGGTCCAACACCGGCTCCATATCGTCGAGATCGGCCGTCAAGAGTTCAGGCGTGTCGAGCAACATGACGTCGGGGTCACCAAAGTGCCATGTCGCGAGGAACTGCTGGACATGCTTGCTCGGAAGCATAAGGGCCTCGTGGATTGTCGCGTTCCGGTCCGGTATCCCCCGCGTTACCGCCATCGGGTCGCCCGTTGCCGTCGATCGCACTACTGCACCGTACATGCGACCGGAGATTGGGCCGGGTCCCGGTGGCCGTCTGTACGGAAGCGCGCATAGCGGCTGGAGCGCCGGCATTCATAGTGGGAGTCGCTCTACTGAAGTAGCAGCGCCCTCGACCATAGGAAGCGGACGGCGCAAACAAGGGTTCGTGCGGTGCCGCACCGACTCCGACATCATGTCGGCGTAACGTCCATGCAGGCGAGCGTCGACGGAGTGCTTCTTGCCCTCGGCCGCAGGCAGGAATGGCGGTTGACAAGGCCCTTGGAGCGCGACTCGTGCCGCACCGCATCCGACGGGTGCCGTAGTACCCGATCAGCTCCACGCGGTTTCGTCGGGAGTTCCGCTCGCTCCATCGTTTCACTTGAGGAAGAATTCATGAAGACTTTGCTTGCTATGGTTGCTGGTACGGTGCCTGCATTGTCCGCCGGCGTTGCGTTGGCGCAGAACGGAACCATGATGAATGGCGGCGGCTGGATGGGCGGATATGGCGGGATGAGTGGATACGGCGGGATATTGGTGCCGATCCTGCTTGTCATCGTGGTCGCCGGCATCGTGATGTGGTTCGTCAAGCAGAAGGGCAAGTGAACAAATACTTTCAAACGTTGAAGCCTGCGCGTTCGACATGCTGCGGCGCTGCATCAGCCTTCTCATCTTGATGTCCACGGCTGCGCTCCCGCGGGTTGACGGCGATGGGCGAGCCCGTCGTCGCGCGCTACGATCCGCCATTCATGCCGTGGTTTCTTCGCCGCAACGAGATCCACATCCCGGTGCAGGTGCCCGCCGGGCGCTGACGTCGACGCTATCGGGCGAGCGGCCACCGGCCAGCTGTCGCGCCGCTCGTGTAAGACATGGGGCATCAAGGAACAATCCTCAGTTTTCCATCGCCGTTCACCCCTACTCGGATTCGAACCACCATGAGCGTTTCCACAGCCGTCCGTAAGTCTCCCAATGCGTCGCTTTCCCGTCGCAAATCGGAAGGTCGGCAGTCCGGCGCGTTGCCGCGCACGTTGAAAGCGCGCAGCCGGCCCGGCGACACCACGCTGCAGCGGCACGCGTCCTTCTTCGATGACAACGGCGACCGCGCCGTCGACGTTGCGGAGTGCACGCGCGGGCTCAAGGCCCTTGGCCTCCCGTTTGGAGTGGCGGAGGTCGCCGCGCTCGCCATCGTTGCGCCCTTGAGCATCCAGACGCGAGGCTCATTGCTGGCGCTGAACATCGACATCGAGAACATTCAGAAGGGCAAGCACGACAGCGACACCGGCATCCTGGACAAGCGAGGCCGGTTCAACACCAGGCGCTTCGAGAAGGTGTTCGGCGCGTGCTCCACGGTCGATCGGAACGGCGACAAGGCGTTCACCGCGACCGAGCTCACCAAAATGATCAACGCGAACCGCGAGACGCTCCTTGGTTCGTTGGTGTCGATGGTCGAGTGGCAGGTGTTGCTCGCACTGGCAGCCGACACGAGGGCCGTCGAGCGCGGCAAGTCGGTGCCTGCCTTGAGCGTCGCCAGAATGCGGTCGTTCTACGACGGCACGCTCTTCTACAAGCTCGCGAAGGCACGCGCTTAGAACCAGCGAGAGGAGTGGAGACTCCCGACAGGCACAATCGAACGGGAGTCGCGCGGCGAACGAACGAAAGGAGAGTCGTCATGAAGGGCTTTGTGCAGGACATCGAGGGAATCGCCGTCAGGAATAGGGAGTTTCGCCGGGTTCTTTACACGGCGAAGAACTGTCAGCTTGTCGTCATGGCGTTGGAACCCAAGGGCGAGATCGGAACGGAAGTTCACACGCTCGACCAGTTCTTTCGCGTGGAGGAGGGGACCGGCGAGGCGGTACTCGATGGCGTTCGTACGGCGATCCGTGCGGGTTTCGCGGTGCTCGTCCCGGCAGGGACCAATCACAACATCATCAACACCGGTACTGTTCCTTTGAAGCTCTACACGCTCTATGCGCCGCCGAATCATCGGGATGCCGTAGTCCACCATACCCGCGACGAGGCGGAAGCGGACACCGAACACTTTGACGGCAAGACGACGGAATGACGAGTCGGTGTGTTTCCGCCTGAAGCGATCCGCCCTTTGCCGCATGAGACAGGGTCCCGAGCGGTAACGAGATAGTCGCTCCGACGGGAGACAGAGATGGCACGACGACTGGTGATCATCGGCGGTGACGCCGCGGGGATGTCTGCGGCAGCGCAGGCGAGGCGGATGACATCCGCCAGCGAGCTCGAGATCGTCGCCTTCGAGCGCGGGTCCCGCACCTCTTACGCCGCCTGTGGCCTCCCCTACCTGGTAGGCGGGCTCGTCACTGCACCGGAGCTTCTCATCGCCCGGACCCCGGAACAGCACCGGGCGCGCGGAATTGACGTTCGGATCCACCATGAGGTCACCGCCATCGACGCCGAGGCATCGACCGCGACGGTGCGTGACCTCGAAACTGGTAGGGAATCCGTTGAGCACTATGACGAACTCCTCATCGGCACCGGCGCATCGGGCATCGTTCCTCCGTGGCCGGGCATCGACGCGGAAGGGGTGCTGCAGCTGCGGACCCTCGACGACGCGGCGGCGGTGGAACGACGACTCGGCGCGGGGGCCCGCCGCGCCGTGGTCGTCGGCGCCGGCTACATCGGACTGGAAGTCGCGGAGGGGCTGCTCGGACGCGGTCTCGAGGTGACGGTGGTCGAACGGCTCGACGCGCCCATGGGGGCCGTGCTGGACGCCGACATGGCCGCCCATGTCGCGGAAGCAATGCAGGCCGCGGGGATCGACCTGCGGCTGGGCACCACGGTTACCGGGTTCACCACGTTCGATGGACGCGTCACGGCCGTGGAGACCATGGCGGGTCCCGTCGCGGCCGACCTCGTGGTGATCGGGCTCGGGGTGCGCCCCAACACGGACCTCGCCCGGGCCGCAGGCATCGGCGTGGGCAAGGCTGGCGGCATCATCGTCGACGACCACCTGCGCACTGGCACGCCACACGTCTGGGCCGCCGGCGACTGCGTCGAGTCCCGCGATCGCATCACCGGGCAGCCCGTCGTGGTAGCACTTGGCACACACGCCAACAAGCAGGGCCGCGTCGCAGGCACCAACATCGCCGGTGGTGATGCCACCTTCGGCGGCGTGCTCGGGACTGCGATCACCAAGTTCCGAACCTTGGAGATCAGCTGCACCGGACTCACCGAACGGGAGGCCGGGGCCGCGGGATTCGATGTCATCGGCGTGACGACCGAGGCATCGAACCGCGCGCACTATTACCCGGGAGCGCAGCCGATGCGGATCAAGATCGTGGCCGAGCGCCGGACCGGTCGGTTGCTCGGCGCTCAGATTCTTGGCAGGGAGGGCGCGGGCAAGCGCATCGACGTGCTGGCCACGGCGCTGTGGAACGACATGACCGTGGACGAGGTGGGTGGCATGGACCTCTCCTATGCCCCGCCGTTTTCGCCGGTATGGGACCCGGTGCTGCTGGCTGCGGGTAAGGCCGCATCGAAGATCTGACGCCGATGACGGAACGCGTTGCCACTTGGGTTCGGCACGACACGGGAAATACCGTGGTGGTGAAGCTCGGCCCGACGCAACCGGCCCACGAAGGCGTCCTCGGGCGGGACCGAGTCGTTTGCGACGGCTTCGACTGCTGCCCGCAGCGGGGGCCGGTGTGTGCGGTGTCGCACATTCAACGCACAGTATCTGTTGATATCCTGCCTGCAGTTGGCTTGGTCGAATGCCTGCGTACGTACGTAGATCCTTAGTCGACATCCCAACTTCGAAGCGCGCCAATGACCGCCGCCCATAGCCCGACGCAGGGCGATCTCCCGCCGGGCGTTGCCGTCACGGGTGAGGGCGATCGGCTCGCCCTCGAGGGAGTCCTCGATACCCGCACGCTCGCGATGGCGGAAATGGCCCTCACGCGCCGGCTGGGGCAGGGTAAGTCGCGCGCACTCGACATCGGCAAGCTGACCAGAATCGATACACCGGGTGCGCTGCTTCTATGCGGGCTTCGCAACAAGGGCGTGGAGCTGACCGGGGTCCGGGCCGAACACAAAGGCCTGATCGATCTCATCTGCGGCCTGGAGCTCAAGCCGCTAGCGATGCCGGTACCGGTTCCCCGGTGGCGACAGCTCGTGATTCAGCTCGGCAAAGGCGCGGACGAAACCTGGCATGACATGCTCGATCTCTTCACTTTTGTCGGCCGCGTTACGAGCGCTACAGGCCATGCACTGGCGCATCCGCGTTCCCTGCCGCTGCCCTCGATCTCGCGCCAGGTCGCGGAAACCGGCATCAATGCACTGCCGATCGTCGGAATAATGGCCGTGATGATCAGCGTGGTCATCGGCTACCAGGGCGTCGCCCAGCTGCGCCCCTATGGCGGCGAGGACTTCACGATCAACCTGGTGGCAGTGTCGGTGATGCGCGAGATGGGGGTGCTGATCACCGCGATCATGGTGGCCGGCCGCACGGGCGCCGCATTCACCGCCGAGATTGGCGTGATGATGGCACGCGAGGAAATCGACGCGCTCAAGGTGATGGGACTGGAGCCAATGGAACTGCTGGTGGTGCCGCGCGTGATCGGCCTGATGATCACCCTGCCACTGCTGGCGTTCTTCGCCGACATGATGGGTCTGCTCGGCGGGGCGGGGATTGCCCAATCGCTGCTGAATGTCTCACCGCTGCAATACGTGGACCGCGTGCACCACGCTGTCGATGGCAGCGATCTACTCGTCGGCCTCGTCAAGGCGCCCGTCTTTGCCTTTCTCATTGCCGTCGTCGGCTGCATGCACGGGCTGCGGGTGCGGGGATCGGCGGAAAGCGTCGGCAATGAGACCACCCGAGCCGTGGTCAAGTCGATTTTTCTGGTGATCGTGCTGGATGCGTTGTTCTCCATCTTCTTCGAGAGGTTGGGCTGGTGAATGCCCGCATGAAATCTAGCCGCCAAGTGCACTCTGAGCCGATCCTGTCCGCGCGCGGAATCGTCAACCGGTTCGGCAAGCAGGAGGTCCACGACAAGATCAATCTCGACGTCATGTCCGGCGAAATCCTCGGGATTGCCGGCGGATCGGGCTCCGGGAAATCGGTCATGCTGAAGACATTGACCGGGTTACATCGGCCGGATGCCGGCAAGGTGCTCCTCGACGGCAAGCCGATCGACGAGGTCGGCAACGCGGAAAAGGCGGCGCTGATCGGTGTGCTGTTCCAGCAGGGCGCACTCTTCTCATCGCTGACCGTGGCGCAGAACATCATGCTGCCCATGCGCCGGCACACCGATCTGGCACCCGCGCAGCAGGAGCGGATCGCGGCGATGAAGCTCGAGCTGGCCGGCCTGCCGGCCGACAGCGGACTCAAGTTTCCGTCCCAGCTTTCCGGCGGCATGGTCAAGCGCGCGGCGCTGGCGCGCGCACTCGCGCTCGACCCGCGGATTCTTTTTCTCGACGAGCCGACGTCCGACCTCGATCCGATCGCCGCAAGCGGCATCGATGCGCTGATCCTGCAATTGAACCAGAGCCTCGGCATCACCGTCGTCATCGTCACTCACGACCTTACCACGCTGTTTACCGTCTGCCGCCGCGTCGCCGTGCTGGTTGACAGGAAAATAACCGTCGACACGCTCGACAAGCTGATGCAATCGCACCAACCATGGATACACGCGTTTCTCCACGGGGCGCGGGCGCAAGGCGCAATGAACGCGAGGAAACACGCCCATGGAAGCGGATAGGCATTATTTCATCGAAGGTTTGTTCATCATCGGATTCTCGATCGCCGCGGCATTGTTTACCCTCTGGCTGGTGACGAGCGGCCACCGCGACGACGTGCTCTATCGGATCCACTTCGCCGAATCCGTGAGCGGGCTCGCGCTCGGCGATACCGTGAAGTATCACGGCGTCGATGTCGGAACGGTCAAAGCGCTGAGCCTCGACGCCGACGATCCGCGCCGCGTGCAGGTGGATGTCAAGCTGCGCAAGCAGGCGCCGGTAAGGACCGACACCAAGGCAATCCTCACGCCAAAGGGAATCACGGGCGTCGTCTTCATCGAGCTCAGTGGCGGCAGCGCTGGCGCGAAGGATCTGGTGGCCGTCACGCCGGCGGGTCAGATCCCGGAAATTCCCTCCGAAAGAAGCACGCTCTCCAGCATCCTCGAGCAGTTGCCGAAAGTCATCGAGAAATTTTCTTCTATCGAGGACAAGGTCCAGAAGGTGGTGACCGACGTCGGCGGCATCACGAACAAGATCAAGGAAGACCCGTCCCTGCTGCTGAGACAGCCGAAGGAAAGAAATCCCGCTCCCCCAAGCAGTCGGGGCAACTGATCTGGTGTCCTGGGAAATGGCTCGGGTAACCCTTGGCGCAGGTCCGCTGTTGAGTACGCCGGAAGACCGGCTCGGGTCAACAACGGGCTTGGGCAACAGTCGGCGGGAAGCGGCGTAGTATTGACCCGTTGCAGGCGCACCAAGGGCAAATGCCGTCGAATCGCGAACCATGTTCTGGCTGCACCGACTCAATCCTGCGAACAAGTTCAAGGAGTATTTCGAACTGGCGCAGGCAACCTCCCCCGAAATGAAGGACGAGGTGTATCGCCTTCGGCACCGCGTCTACTGCGAAGAGCTGGGCTTCGAGCGGCCGAGGTTTGACGAACGGGAGCACGACGAATTCGACGAGCAGTCGCGCCACTTGCTACTGCGCAGCGTCAAGACCGGCGCTTCGATCGGGTGCGTTCGCCTCATCATGGTTCCCTCCGAACGGCCCCGGTCGCTGCTGCCGTTCGAGAAGATCTTTGCGGCGGCGATCGATCGTCGCGAGTTCGATCCCGCCACACTGCCCCGAAGCACGATTGCGGAGATTTCGCGGCTGACATTGGCGTGTGAATTTCGGCGCCGCAGGCGCATCCAGGTGAACGGGGAGACTGCGCACCGGGCATTCGGTACACCTGCGCATCCGACCTATCCCTATGTGCAGCTCGGCCTGTACCTGGGTGCGATCGCGCTAGCCGACCAGCTGGGCATCGCGACCTTGTTCCTGATCACCGAGCCGCGGCTTCTGGCGCACTTCAGGCGGCTTGGCTTTCCGGTGCGGCAGATTGGAGTGCCAGTCGAGTACCACGGATGGCGCGTGCTCTCGATGGCGGATGTCGAGGACCCGGCCGCGGACCTCCCGTTCTTCATGCGACCGCTGTACCGAGTTATCGCTCGGGAAATCGACGAAGATCGGAGAGCAGCCGCGCGCCAATGGGGCGCCTTCCCGCATCCCGCACGCCTGACGGGCCAGATCGGCCCCGGACACGCCGGCGCGCGGCCCCCATTCCGCTGACCCATCGACGTCCATCACGATCGGGCATCCGCGCCGTCCGCACGCGACGCCGGTACAAGTGGGTCCCACCGAGTTCGAACAGAGCCGGACGGGCCCGCGCAATGGCCGGAGAAGTGGGGGAGTTCCAGACTCCTTCCGCAAATAGCGGGACGCCGCCCGGGTCAAGCCCCCGGCGTACCGCTCCGGGCCTCCCTCGCCTTGCGCGGCAAATCGGGCGCGACGCGCCGGCCATCGATCAGATGGGCGGCGGCCAGCACGGGATGCCGCAGCAACATGCGCGGTCCAGCGTAGCGCATCATCAGCCGAACGCGCTCGCGCATGGCGGCGCTGTAGCAGTGCACCCTGCAATTGGCGCAGGTAGGCTTGTCGTCACCGAAGACGCAGCGGTCCAGGCGACGAATCGCATACTGCAACAGTTCGTCGCACTCGGCGCACAGTCCGTCGCGCGCGTGGTGGTGATCGCCGCAATACAGGTGAGACATCGCCCGGAGGGTGGCAAGCTCGCGGGCGAGGCGTGGATGCCGCTCGCGGTCCTGCACTCGCCGCGTGGCGGGCCCCGCGACGGACTTCTCTGCAACATATGTGGCGGATTCGGGCGAGTTCGTGAGCATGATTGCGGCGAGACTGCACCAAACGCATCCCCGTTGCCATGATCTGGGTCAATGCGTTCGAAAGTGACGGCGATTGGGGCCGCCGCTGGTCAGGAACGGGCCGTGTCGGCCTCGGGCAGGAAGCACCGATCGTCGTGCGGTGGCATTCAGGTTCCTTCGGCGCGATGCTCAGGATTGACCGGTCCTTGCGAGCCCGGGATACTCCCCCAAGTGACGTTGGATTGCCTATCCTCCGACAGGTTGCGCCGGCAACCTTCGATGCCGTCGGCAGTAAGTCCGTTTCGATTAGCGAGGTGCAATGCCCCTTCCTCCCTTGGACACGCGCGGCCTCCCTCCAGTCGCGCGGTTGCGTGCCCTGATCCTCGAGCGATTGATCGCGGGCAACAACCGCCGCGCAGAGGCCGCGCTGGAACGGACGCCGGCGGTTGCGGCCGCCATTCGCAAATATCGGGCGGCGTCCGAAGTGACCGGCATGTCCTGGTCGGATTACCTGACGATCTACCAGGAGGTGCGCCGGTACAGGCCGAAGGAAGTGCTGGAGCTCGGTTCGGGCATTTCGACCGTCGTGCTTGCCCACGCACTGATCGACAATGCCGCGACGGGCGCGCCGCTGGGCCGCATCACTTCAATGGAGGAAGATCCCGGCTGGCACCGCAAGGCGATGGCGTGCTTCCCGCCCGAACTCGCCGATAGGGTGGATTTCGTGCACAGTCCGAAAGTCGACGGCTACTACAGGATCTTCCGTGGAGTCCAGTACGCCTCGATCCCCGACCGACCCTACGACTACGTGCTTTCGGACGGGCCCGAGCGGCATTCGCTCGTCAACGGCGACAAGCTGTTCGACCTCGACCTCATCCAGGTCGTCCGCCGCTCCGACCGGCCGATTCGCGCCGTGGTCGACAATCATTTTCTGACGTTCTACGTCCTGCAGAAGGTGTTCGGCTCGGATCTCGCCCGCTACAGCCCGACGCGCCGGCTGTTGCTGGTGGGGCCCGTGACCAGGAACGACGTCCGTCACCTGAGCAAGGAGAACTTCGTTCCCGATCTCCGTCTGTTCGGTCGCACGGAGTTCAAGCTGCGGATGGCGCGGGACTGATCGCATTCGACGCCGCGCTAACCGATAGGCGCTCCCATGCATCTTCACGGCGCAGCGATGGTCCGCAATGAAGCGGACATCATCGAGGCCTTTGTCAGACACAACCTCACCGTGCTCGACGGCCTGGCGATCGTTGACCACGGGTCGGTCGACGGGACTACGGAGATCTTGGCGGCCCTCGTCGCGGAGGGGCTGCCGCTCACCGTGGCGCGCAGCGAAGCCGTTCCGCACCTGCAGTCGGAAATCACGACCAGACTGGTGCGCGATGTGCTTGCGCACACACCGGCGAATTTCGTCTTTGTCGTCGACGCGGATGAATTCGTAAAGATCCCATCGCGACCGCGCATCGAAGACGCTCTGGACCGCCTGCCAAGCGGCCTGCACGTTCTGCTGCGCTGGCAGAGCTACGTCCCGGATTTTGGCGTGCACGTGGTCAGCCCTGACATGCGGGCGCTGTTGGCATCTTCGCAACGGGTGGTCGACGAGCGGCACAACCTGTACAAGGTCGTCGCGGCGAGGCACTTTCTGAACATGCCGGAGGCCTACATCGAATTGGGCAATCACGTCATTCGGCCCTCGAAGGCACATGCGATCGCGCAATTGTCGAATCCGCATGCCCGCCTCGATCCGGCTGCGGCGGCGATCGCACATGTTCCGGTACGCAGCCCGGATCAATTCACGGCCAAGATCGCGGTTGGATGGCTCGCGTCCCTGGCCGCAGGTCACGACGACCCGCGCGCGGCATTTCACTGGGGAGAGGCCTACCGCGAGATCGCGAATGGACTGACGCTTTCCCCCGAGACCCTGACCAGGATTGCCTGCAACTACAGCATTCCGAAGAACGAATGGTTGCCGCCGGAGCAAGTGCAAAGGGTCGCCGATCCGTTCCTTGCAGATTTCGAATTGAAGTACACCCACCTCGGTCGGCAACAGCCGTTGCCGTTGGTTCTCGCGTTCGCCGAGCGATTGATCCGCGACGTTTGAGTCCGAGTCCCGAGTCCTTGCAGACCGCACGGACGGGTGCAATCACCTTCGCCCGTCGTGATCATCCTGCCCTGCTCGCGCACGGTCTCGGCCAGCCACTCGTCAACGGGCCCGGGCACGCAGGCGCCTGGTCAGGAAACAACACATCAAGAAGCCGCGCGGTTACGCAGTCCCACGTATAGTTGCCTGCCACATGCGCGGCGCCCGCGGCGCCGATTTCGCGCGCCCCGTTCCGCTCGCGCGCCGCCTTCCGCATCAACTCGGCCAAGTGGTCCTCGTCAGGCTTGAGGCACTCGCCAACCTGTCCATGGGGCAGGCGCACGCCGACGAGCGTCGAGCGAATTCGCCAGGCAAAGTGCGGCTCCGTGAAGTCGTCGGTCGGCCCGCCTCCCGTGCAGATGACCGGCACTCCGCAGGCGGCCGCCTCGAGCACTGGTAGGTTGAATCCTTCCGCGAGATAGGGCGCGACATAGAAATCCGCCGCGCGCAGCAGATCCGCCATCCCCTGCGCGGGTTTGCGGTCGCCGAGGTAGATCAGCCGTTTCGAGACCGCCTCCCGGTCCCTTGCCGGCAACATCGCAAACGCGCGCTGCAGGTGATCGTGCGAACCGTACAAGTCGTCTGCGCCCTTGACCACCAGGCAGGCGTCCGGCGCCGTCACCAGCGTCCGCGCGAACGCACGCAGCAATTGACCGATGCCCTTGTTGTCGGTCATGGCGCCGATGTGCAGGAACGCGAAGCGGTCTTCGATTCCCAGCTGCCTGCGCGCAATGGCGCGGCGGGCCTCGTCGGGGCGGAAAAGCCGGGGGTCGATACCGTGCGGGACGACGTGAATGCGCCCCTCCGGAAATCCGAATCTCGCGTAAGCCACCGCAGTCCAGCGCGACGGCGTGAGCACGTGAACGCTGTCGGAAACGTCGGCGGGGGAACGCAACGTACTCCTCGCCGAGGGCCGCAATACCCGCAATTCGGGGGTGTCAAAGACGAACTTGCGTCCACGAGCCGGCGCTGTGAAGTCGGCGCTGAAGCGCAGCGTCGCGTCCGGCGCGAAATTTGCGTCCGGACCGCGAAGTTCGCTCAGGATTGCCTCGTCGGCCGGATCGAGAATCCCCCTGGTCGCCTGCCAAGACGGGCGATGGTAAGGCAGGTCCTCGAAGCGCAATTCAATGCCACCGCGGCGGACCAGCGACACGCAATGGGATTGCGCGACCAGCGCGTACGAATGGTGGATGAAGCGCCACCCCTGCACGAGCAGATTCGATTGCGTCATGATCGCGCTCGCTTCATCGCCGTCTGAAGTTGCGCTTCGTCAACCAAGTCCTGGAATTTCTCCGGGGTCCGTCGCACAGGCTCCAACGGACGTCGATGGATTGGGTCCGTGCCTGTGGGTATAGTGGGGCCAGCCTCTGGGATTGGCTGTTTGGAGCATCGATCGTTGCCGGCGGACCACCGCTTTCGGGTGTGGGCGTCGCTGATCGAGTCTAGCCGAGGCCGAGAAGAAGTGGGACGGGACCCATCGTTGAAACACCGGCTGCATCGAGACATTGAATGTCCACTGCCGAGTCGACGCGATACAGCAACCGATGATTCGCCAACCTCCCGGTCGGGTGCTTCGGGTCGAAACCAACGACAAACAGGACACCCCACCCGCGGCTGTCCGATTCCCATCCTCGTGCAGCAGTCACGTGCCAGTCTCGTTCTGGATTCGCCCGCTCCGGGCTGGTATATTGATTCGCATGCCAGCGCCCTCAATTTCCCGCTACCCTGTTCCGAAACTCGAAGACCTGCCCGAGGACATCCGCACCCGCCTCCTCGAGGTGCAGGAGAAGGCAGGGTTCGTGCCGAACGTGTTTCTCGCGCTCGCCCACCGCCCCGCGGAGTTCCGCGCGTTCTTCGCCTATCACGACGCGCTGATGCTGCGGGACTCCGGTCTCACCAAGGCCGAGCGCGAGATGATCGTCGTCGCCATCGCCGGCGCGAACGACTGCCTCTACTGCTTCGTCGCCCACGGCGCGATCCTCCGCGTCTACGCGAAGAACCCGCTCGTCGCCGACCAGGTCGGCGTCAACTACCGAAAGGCGGACATCACGCCGCGCCAGCGCGCGATGCTCGCGTTCGCGCTCAAGGTGTCCGACAGGAGCAGCGAGATCGGCGACGACGACTATGCGGCGCTGCGCGCACACGGCTTCACCGACGACGACATCTGGGACATCGGCAACATCTCGGCGTTCTTCTGCCTGTCGAATCGGATGGCCAACCTCATCGGCCTCATGCCGAACGACGAGTTCTACCTGCTGGGGCGCGTGCCGAAGCAAAAGTAGCATCGACTCTGCTCTGGCGATCACTTGGGGTCGCCGGCGCTACACCCCGTACTTCTTGAACCAGGCGAGCATCCTGTTCCAGCCGTCCTCGGAGTCCGCCTTCCGGTAAACGTCGGGCCGGAAGTCCGCGCTGAATCCGTGCCCGGCTTCCGGATAGATGACGACCTCGGCCGGCGTGCCGGCAGCCTTCAGCGCGGCGAAGAACTTCTCGACCTGGTCGACCGGGATGCCGGCGTCCTTGCCGCCGTAGAGGCCGAGCACCGGGACCTTGATCTCGCCCGCGCGATCCATCGCCGTGCGCGGCGTGTACTCGTTCGCCTGGCCGCCGACGGGGCCGTACCACGCGACCGCGGCCTTGAGCCTCGGATTCGCCGCCGCATAGACAAGCACCGTGCGTCCGCCGCGGCAGAATCCGGTGATGGCCATCCGGTTCGTGTCCGCCTTGCCGCTCGCGCGCCGCGAAGGCGACGGTCGCGTCGTAGTCGCCGACGAGTTCGGTGTCGTACTTCGCTGTTGACGATCGGCATGATCTCGGCCATGTCGGTGATCTTGGTGAGATCGGCCTTGCGCGAGTACAAGTCCGGCACGATGGCGTAGTAGCCGACCTTGGCGAGCCGCCGGCAGATGTCCTTGATGTACGGGTTGAGGCCGAAGATCTCCGCGGCGACCAGCACGACCGGGAACGGCCCGCCGGTCGCCGGCATCGCCCGGTAGCCGCGGAGCTGGGCGTCCTTGGCCGGGATCATGACGTCGGCGACGTCGAGCCCGTTGGCATCGGTCGTGATCTGTTGCGCAGACGCCGGCGACGACAGGGCCAGCGCGGCGCTGGCGCCCAGCGCGGTCCAGATGAAATCGCGGCGGTCGAAATCCTTCTCCGGCAGCAAGCCCTTCACGTCCTGTTCGAGGTCGAGTTTCATCGCATTCCTCCTAAATTGCGCGCCGCCTTGGCGCATGCCGTGATCAACCGATATGGCAAACAGGCGCATGCCAACGATCATTCCGATCGCATTTCAGCCTTCGAATACGCACGTGCCCGCCGACGAGCGTCATCCGGACCTTCCCCGGCACCTCGAGCCCGAGAAACGGCGTGTTCTTGCCCTGGCTCTTCAGCGCCGACGGCTCGACCCGCCAATGCGCGTCGGGATCGAAGATGCAGACGTCGGCGGGCGCCCCGACGCCGAGCTGCCCGGCGTCGAGGAACCGAGGATGTGCCGCCGGCCGCGGCCGTGATGCGGGCGAGCCCGTCCGCGAGCGAAATGCGATCCTCCGCGGCCCATTTGAGCGTCAGCGGCAGCAGGAGCTCGAGGCCCGTCGCGCCCGGCTCGGCTTCGCCGAACGGCAGCTGCTTGGCGTCGTCGTCGACCGGCGTGTGATCGGAGCACACGAGGTCGATGGTGCCGTCGGCAAGGCCGGCGCGCAGCGCGGCGCGGTCGCGGGTTCCGCGCAGCGGCGGCATCAGACGGCATTGCGCGTCGAACCAGCCGATGTCGACGTCGCACAGATGCAGGTGATGCACGCGCGACGTCGCAGGTCACCGGCAGCCTCTCCTGCTTCGCGGCGCGCACCATCGCGACGCCCTCGGCGGTCGACAGCCGGCACAGATGCACGCGCACGCCGGTCGCGCGGACCAGCGCGAAGATCGTCGCCAGCGCGATCGTCTCCGCCGCCGGCGGTATCGCCGGCAGGCCGAGCCGCGTCGCGACCTCGCCGTCGTGCGCGACGCCGCCCTTGCGCGAGATGCGAATCCTGCGGGCGCAGCCAGACGCGATGGCCGAACGTCGCCGCGTACTGCATCGCGCGAAGCAGCACGCCGGTGTCGGTGAGCGGCGCCTCGGCCTGCGAGAACGCGACGCAGCCGGCCTCGGCGAGCTCGCCCATCTCGGTCAGCTCCACGCCCTGGAGGCCGACCGTCAGCGCGCCGATCGGGTAGACGTGCGCCAGGTCGAGCGAGCGCGCGCGGTGCTTCAGCATCTCGACCAGGCCCGGCTCGTCGAGCGGCGGATCGGTGTCGGGCGGACAGGCGAGGCTCGTGACGCCACCGGCGACGGCGGCCTTCATCTCGGATTCGAGCGTGGCCTTGTACTCGAATCCCGGCTCGCGCAGGCGCGCGGACAGATCGATGAGCCCCGGGCAGACGACGAGACCGGTCGCGTCGATGCTGCGATTCGCGTTCCAGCCGGACGGCGCCGTCGCCGATGGCGGCGACCTGGCCCGCGGCGATGTAGAGCGAAGCGACCCGGTCGACGCCCGTGCTTCGGGTCGATCACGCGGCCGTTTCTGATCTCGATCTTCACGCCAGTACCATCCTCGTGGTGCTGCCCATTCAATTCAGCGCCCGCCCGGCCGTCGAAGGGCGCTGTGCGCCCCCCGGGGGGCAGCGAACGCAGTGAGCGTGGGGGTCGTTCAGCTGCCCGCCAGGATGCTCATCACCGCCATCCGCACGGCGATGCCGAACGTCACCTGCGGCAGGATCACGCTGCGCTCGCCGTCGGCGACCGCCGAATCGATCTCGACGCCGCGGTTCATCGGACCCGGGTGCATCACGATCGCGTCGGGCTTCGCCATCGCGAGCTTCTCGGTCGTCAGTCCGTAGTGCTTGAAGTATTCGCCGACCGACGGCAGCAGCGCGCCTTTCATCCGCTCGTTCTGCAGCCGCAGCATCACGACGACGTCGCAGTCCGCGAGGCCCTCGCGCATGTCGTGGTGGACCTGCACGCCCAGCGCCTGCACCGCGGTCGGCAGCAGCGTCTTCGGACCGATCGCGCGCACTTCCGGCGTGCCGAGCGTGGTCAGGCCGTGGATCAGCGAGCGCGCGACGCGCGAATGCAGCACGTCGCCGACGATGCCGACGGTCAGGTTGCGGAAATCCTTCTTGTAGTGCCGGATCGTGAAGAGGTCGAGCAGCCCCTGCGTCGGGTGCGCGTGGCGGCCGTCGCCGGCGTTGACGACGTGCACGTGCGCGCGCCCGGTGCGGTTGAGGTGCGCGGCGATGAGATGCGGCGCGCCCGACTGCGAATGGCGGACGACGAACATGTCGGCGTTCATCGCGACGAGGTTGTCGACGGTGTCGAGCAGCGTCTCGCCCTTGCTCGTCGACGAGACGCCGATGTTGAGGTTGATCACGTCGGCGGACAGCCGCTTGGCCGCGATCTCGAACGTCGTCCGCGTGCGCGTCGAGTTCTCGAAGAACAGGTTGAACACCGACCGGCCGCGCAGCAGCGGCACCTTCTTCACGTCGCGCTCGGCGATCGACGCGAACGGCACCGCGGTGTCGAGGATGCGGACGATCACCTCGGCCGGCAGCCCCTCGAGCGTCAGCAGATGCGTGAGCTCGCCGTCGGCGTTGAGCTGCGGGTTACGCACCGCCGGCCTCCGCCGTCGCCGCCGAGGCCGTCGAGAGCGTGCCGTCGTCCGGCGCGCGACAGCACGACCGAGAGGTCGCGCGCGACGGCGAGCCGCGCGCCGGCGTAGGTCGGCCTCGATCGGCAGCTCGCGGCCGCCGCGGTCGACCAGCACCGCGAGCTCGATCGCTCGCCGGCCGGCCGAAGTCGAACAGCTCGTTGATCGCCGCGCGCACGCTGCGGCCGGTGTACAGCACGTCGTCGACGAGCACGATCGTCGCGCCCTCGACGTCGAACGGCAGGTCGGTGCGCTTGACCTCGGGCTTGAGGCCCGTGCGGCTGAAATCGTCGCGATAGAACGAGACGTCGATGTAGCCGACCGGGTGGTCGCCGGGGATCATCTGCGCGAGGCGCTCGGCGATCCACGCGCCGCCGGAGTAGATGCCGACGAAGCGCGCGTCGAAGGCGACGGCGCCGCGCATGCGGTCGGCGAGCGCGGCGAGCGTCTGTTCGGCGTCGGGGAGCGCCACGGGATCGTCGTTTCGCCTGGTCGTCGTCGAACCACGACTGCAGGATCAGCTGCGCCGCGACCTGCGTCGCGCGCCGCCTTGCGCGCCGCGCCCGCGCACGCCGGCCTCGGCCAGCGCCGCGTCGGCGCGGCGCGCGTCGTGTAGCGCTCGTCGACGCGCGCCACCGGCAGTCCGAAGCGGCCGTCGAGCTGGCGCGCGAAACGCTCGGCGCGCGCGGTCATCTCGATGCTCGCTGCCGTCCGCGTGCAGCGGACGGCCCGACGACGAGCAGGTCCGGGCGCCACTCGGCGACCAGCGCGTCGATCGCGGCGAAGCGCGCGGCGTTGGCCTCGCCGTCGATCGTCGTCAGCGGATGCGCGACGCGCAGCACCGTGTTGCCGACCGCGACGCCGATCCTGCGCGTTCCGAAATCGAACGCGAGCACCGTGGCGTGTCCGCGGTCGCCGGTCGCGCCTGGTCGCGCGTCCAAGCGTCAGGCGTGCCCGACGTCTTCGGACAGCCGCGAGAAGTCGATGCCGAGGAGCCTCATCGCCGCCGGCAGCCGGGCCTCGACCGGCGTGTCGAACAGCACGTCCGGGATCGGCCGCCACGGTGAGCCAGGCGTTCTGCGCGATCTCCTGCTCGAGCTGCCCGGCCGACCATCCGGCGTAGCCGAGCGAGACGAAGACGTCGCTGGGGCCTTCGCCGCGGCCGAGCGCCTCGAGCACGTCCTTCGACGTCGTGAGCCCGATGTCGTCGTTGATCGCCAGCGTCGATTGCCAGTTGCCGAGCGGCCGGTGGAGCACGAAGCCGCGGTCGACCTGGACCGGCCCGCCGAAATGGACCGGGTGCGCGCGCAGCTCCGCGTCGGCGAGCGGCGATGTCGATCTGCTCGAACAGCGCGGAGAGCGTCATGTCGATCGGCTTGTTGACGACGATGCCGAGCGCGCCGTCGTCGCTGTGCTCGCACACGTACGTGAGCGTGTGGGCGAAAATGCGGATCGACCATGCCGGGCATGGCGATCAGGAAGTGGTCGGTGAAGTTGGCGGCGGGCCACCTGGAGCCACCCATGCGTCAATTGTAAACGCCGCGCCCCCCGGCACAATTGGCGACACCGCGCACCGCCCGGCGAACTCCCTCGACATGCACGCTCTCGCCATTCGGCAGGTCGCCCGTGCCGCCGGTCCGGCGCTGGCGCCGCGGCGCTCGCCCTGCCGTCTGCGCGGCGACGCTCCGCGGCGGCGGCTCACCGTGATGCACGGCTTCGCCGACTACACGAGCGCACGCTGTGGATCCAGACCGACCGGGCCGTGCCGGTCGCGATCGAGGTCGCGCCCGACGGCGAAGGCGACGCGCGTCGCATCGCGAGCTCTCGCACCGACGCCAACGACCATGTCGTGGTCGCGCGCGCATCGCCGGCCTCGCCCCGGGGACGGCCTACCGCTACCGCATCGCCGCGCCGGGCGAGGCGCGCGACGGCGTCGCTGCGCACGCAGCGCTACTGGAGCACCGCCCAGCGACGCCGCCGAGCTCACCATCGCGATCGGCTCGTGCCACTACCTCGCCGACCCCAATCCGGCTTTCCGCGGCAAGGACTACGGCGGCGACTACCAGATCTTCGACGCGATCGCCGCGAAACGCCCCGACCTGATGCTCTGGCTCGGCGACAACGTCTACCTGCAGACGCCGGACTTCCTCGACCCGCCGTCGATGGCGGCGCGGTACCGTCGCCAGCGCGCAGCTTCGCGCCGCTGCAGAAGCTGCTCACGGCGACGGCGCACCTCGCGATCCTCGACGATCACGATTTCGGCCCGAACGACACCGACGCCTCGTACGTGCTGCAAGGGCGAAACGCTGACGCTGTTCCAGCGCTACTGGCCCAATCCGAGCTTCGGGCTGCCCGACGTGCCGGGGACGTTCGGCGTCGCGCGCTACGGCGACGTCGGCTTCTTCCTGCTCGACGACCGGTACTACCGTTATCCCGACCGCTAGCCGGACGGTGCCCGAGAAGACGATGTTCGGCGCGCGCAGCTCGAGTGGCTGAAGCAGGCGCTCGTCTCCTCGCGCGCGCGCGATCAAGATCGTCGCCGGCGGCAGGCCAGTTCTGGAACCGGGCGAACCGCTTCGAGGGCTGGCATCAGTTCGGCAGCGAGCAGAAGCGCTTCGCCGAGTGGCTGGCCGAGCGGAAGATCGACGGCGTGATCTTCCTCTCCGGCGACCGCCACTTCGGGAGCTCCTGAAGATCGAGCGGCCGGGCGCGTATCCGCTGTACGAATTCACGTCGTCGCCGCTCACGTCGCGACCGCCGGCGCGCATCGACGCCGCCGAGCGCGACAACCCCGACGTCGTGCCGGGCACGCTCCACGGCAAGCGCCAGTTCGGGCTGATCCGCGTGAGCGGCCCGGCGACGATCGCCGCAGTGGCGCTCGAGAGCTACGACAGCGACGGCGAGCTCCTGTGGCGCCACGAAGTGCGCGCCAGCGATCTTCGCCATCCGGCCCGCGGCGGCCGCCCGAAATGAGCGACCGTGCGATCGCCCGCGCGCTCGTCTGGTTCCGCCGCGACCTGCGCGATTTCGATCACGCGGCGCTCGCAGCACGCGCTCCGCGACGCGCGCCGGTCTACTGCGCGTTCGTCTTCGACCGCGAGATTCTCGACGCGTTGCCGACTCGCGCGGATCGCCGCGTCGAGTTCATCCGCGAGAGCGTCGTCGAGCTCGACGCCGCGCTGCGCGCGAGGGGCGGCGGGCTCATCGTCCGCCACGCGCACGCCCGGGCCGCGATTCCGGAGCTCGCTGCCGCGCTCGGCGTCGAGGCCGTCTACGCGAACCACGACTACGAGCCCGCGGCGCGGGATCGCGACGCCGCCGTCGCACGCGCGCTCGCCGACCTGCGGCATCTCGTTCCGGACCCACAAGGACCAGGTCATCTTCGAGCGCGACGAGATGATGACGCAGGCCGGCACGCCGTTCTCCGTGTTCACGCCGTACAGGAACGCGTGGCTCAAGGCGCTGACGCCCGGCCACCTGCGATCCCACCCGGTGGAGCCCCACGCCGACGCGCTCGCCGCGCCCGCCCGCGCGTCCGACGGCATGCCCTCGCTCGAGGCGCTCGGGTTTCGGCGCACCAACCTCGAGGCGCGCGGCGTGCGCACGGGCATGGCGGGGGCGCCGCGCTCTTCGCCGACTTCCGCGAGCGCATCGATCGCTACCGCGACGCGCGCGACTTCCCCGCGGCCAAGGGACCGTCGTATCTCTCCGTGCACCTGCGCTTCGGTACGGTGTCGATCCGCGAGCTCGCCGCCTTCGCGCACATGCGCTCGCTCGAGGCCGACGGCGAGGGCGCGGCCACGTGGCTGTCGGAGCTGATCTGGCGCGAGTTCTATGCGCAGATCCTCTGGCATCACCCGCACGTCGTCGCGCACGCGTTCAAGCCCGAGTACGATGCGCTCGCATTTCCGAACGATCCGGCGAAGTTCGCCGCGTGGTGCGACGGGCGCACCGGCTATCCGATCGTCGACGCGGCGATGCGCCAGCTCAACGCGACCGGCTACATGCACAACCGGCTGCGGATGATCGCCGCGAGCTTCCTCGTGAAGGATCTGCTCGTCGACTGGCGGCGGGGCGAGCGCTACTTCGCCGACACGCTGCTCGACTTCGATCTCGCGTCGAACAACGGCGGCTGGCAGTGGGCGGCGTCGACCGGCTGCGACGCGCAGCCGTATTTCCGCATCTTCAACCCGGTGACGCAGTCGGAGCGCTTCGATCCGGACGGCAAGTTCATCCGCCGCTACGTGCCGGAGCTCGCGGCGCTCGACGCGAAGGAAATCCACGCGCCGTGGCTCGTTCCGCCGGCGGTCCAGCGCGCCAAGGGCGTCGTCGTCGGCCGCGACTATCCGGCGCCGATCGTCGATCACGCCGCCGCGCGCACCGCCGCGCTCGCGCTGTTCAAGGCCGCGCGGTAGCGCGCCCTACTCCTCTTCGTGCTTGCGCGACTTCTTGTACTCGGCGACCAGCTGCTGCTGCAGCTTCGGCGGCGCCTGCTCGTAGTGCGACAGCTGCATCGACCACGAGCCGTGGCCGCCGGTCACCGATTTGAGCCGCGCCGAATAGCCGTCGAGCTCGACGAGCGGCGCGAGCCCGGTGATCGCGAGCACCCCGGGCTGCAGTCCCCGCGTGCCGGTGACCTGCCCGCGCCGCGACGACAGGTCGCCGGCGATGTCGCCGGTGTTCGTGTCGGGGCAGATGACCTCGACGCTGACGATCGGCTCGAGCACGATCGGCCGCGCCTTCTCGATCGCGTCGAGGAACGCCTTCTTGCCCGCCGAGACGAACGCGACTTCCTTCGAGTCGACCGGATGGTGCTTGCCGTCGTAGACGACGACGCGCACGTCCTGCATCGGAAAGCCGGCGATCGCGCCCGTGACCAGCACCTGCTCGACGCCCTTCTGCACGGCCGGCATGAACTGGTGCGGAATCACGCCGCCCTTGGTCTCGTCGACGAACTCGAAGCCCGCGCCGCGCTCGCGCGGCTCGACGCGCAGCGACACCTCGCCGAACTGCCCCGCGCCGCCGGTCTGCTTCTTGTGCCGGTGAAAGCCCTCGGCCTGCCCGGTGATCGTCTCGCGGTAGGGAATGCGCGGCGGACGGGTGTCGATCTCGAGCTTGAACTGGGTCGCCATGCGCTCGAGCACCGAGCGCAGGTGCAGGTCGCCCAGCGCGCGCAGCACCGTCTCGTTCGTGGACGAGTCGTGCTCGACGACGAGCGTCGGATCCTCGGCGATCATCCGGTGCAGCACGTCGGAGATCCGCTGCTCGTCGCCGCGCTTCTTCGGCGTGATCGCGACGCCCTGCATCGGCGTCGGGAACTCGAGCGGCCGCATGTGGATGTGGTCCTCGTCGTGCGAATCGTGCAGCACGCAGTCGAATTCGATCTCGTCGACCTTCGCGACGGCGGCGATGTCGCCGGGCACCGCGCGCTCGACCTCGACGTTCTTGCCGCCCTGCAGCATGAACAGGTGGCCGACCTTGAACGGCTTGCGGCCGTCGCCGACGAAGAGCTGCGTGTCCTTGGTCACCGTGCCCTGGTGGACGCGGAAGACGCCGAGCTTGCCGACGAACGGATCGATGACGACCTTGAACACGTGCGCCAGCACGTGCTTCTTCGGATCGGGCACCGAGCGGAATTCTTCGGCCGCGTCGCCTTCGCCCTTGTAGAACAGCGGCGGATTGCCCTCGGCCGGGTTCGGCGCGAGCTTGACCAGGACGTCGAGCAGCTCGGCCACGCCCGCGCCGGTCTTCGCGGAGACGAAGCACACCGGGCACGAGGTGGCCCTCGCGCAGCGCCTTCTCGAACGGCGCGTGCAGCTCGTCCGGCGCGATCTCGCCCTGCTCGAGGTAGAGCGACATCAGCTCCTCGTCGACCTCGACGACCTGGTCGACGAGCGCGCGGTGCGCCTGGCCGACCGACGAGAAATCGGACTCGCCGTCGGGATTGAAAAAGCAGTCGACGACGCGCTTGCCGCCGCCGGCGGGCAGGTTGATCGGCAGGCACTCCTTGCCGAAGGTCGCCTGGATCGGCGCGAGGAGCTTCGGCAGGTCGACGTTCTCGGCATCGATCTTGTTGACGATGACGAGGCGGCACAGCTTGCGCTTCGCCGCCCAGTCCATCATCCGCGACGCGATCATCTCGATGCCCGACTGCGCGCTCACCACGACCGCCGCGGTCTCGACGGCGTCGAGCGCGCCGATCGCCTGCCCGATGAAGTCCGGGAAGCCGGGCGTGTCGACGAGGTGGACGCGCGTGTCCCGCGTGTCGAGGTGCAGGATCGACGCCCGCAGCGAGTGCTGCTAGGTCTTCTCCAGCGGATCGAAATCGCTGACGGTCGTGCCGCGCTCGACGCTGCCGGCCTCCTTGATCGCGCCGGACGCGAGCAGCAGCGCCTCGGCGAGCGTGGTCTTGCCCGACCCGCCCTGCCCGACGAGCGCGACGGTGCGGATGTTGCTGGTGGCGTAGTTCGCCATGCGAATGACCTCCCCCGTGGATGTTCGGCGCAAATTATACCGGCGGGCCGCCGGTGCCACGGCGCGCCCGCGCAACCTTCGGGCCCGGGCGGCCTTTGACGCAGGGCAATATTCGGGTGCGGGAGTGCGCCGCTAGGGCGTCAACGCCAGCATCTCGCGCAGGTGCGCAGCAGCTCCTCTTCCTGGAACGGCTTGCCGAGGTAGAGCTCGACACCCAGCTCCCTGCGCGAGGTTGCGGTGCTTCTCCGCCGTGCGCGAGGTGATCATCACGATCGGGATCGTGCGAGGTCTTCGCATCCGCCTTGATCTTCTTGGTGAACTCGAAGCCGTCCATGCGCGGCATCTCGATGTCGAGCAGGATCACGTCGGGCGCCTCCGTCTGCAGCAGCTCCAGCGCGTCGACGCCGTCCTTCGCGGTGACGACGTCGAAGCCCTCGCGCGCCAGCAGCCGGCTCGTGATCTTGCGCACGGTCAGCGAGTCGTCGACGATCATCACCAGCGGCCGCCCGGCCTGCACGACCGGCACATCCTCGGCACCTCCGGCGCGATCGCGCTCGGCGTCCGGCTCGAACACCGGCACGTCCGCGCGCTGCGCGAGCTGCACCGGATTGATGATCAGCACGATCTCGCCGTTGCCGAGCACCGTGGCGCCGGCGATGCCGGAGACCCGCGCGAGCTGCGGCCCGATGTTCTTCACCACGACTTCCTGGTTGCCGATCATCTCGTCGACGTGCACGGCGGCAACGCTCTGCCCGCTGCGCAGCAGCAGCACCGGCGTTGGTGCGCGTCGTCTCCGGAATCGTGCTCGCGGTCGCCGAGCAGCCGCGGCAGGTAGTGGAACGGGTAGCTCGTGCCCTGCCACTCGACGCGGCGCTGCGACGTAGAGCTCGACGCAGCGCCTCGGGCTTCAGCTGCTCGACCTGCTCGACCATCGGCGCCGGCAGCGCCCACAGCCGGCCGCCGGCGCGCACCAGCACCGCCTGCGCAACGGCCAGCGTCAGCGGCAGGTAGAGCAGGAACGTCGTGCCCTTGCCGGCCGCGCGTCGACACCTCGACGCGGCCGCCCAGCGCGGCGATCTCGGCGCGCACGACGTCCATGCCGATGCCGCGCCCCGAGACCTGCGTGACCTTCGTCGCCGTCGAGAATCCCGGCTCGAAGATGTACTCGATCAGCTGCTCGTCGGTCGGCTGCGCGTCGGCGGCGATCCGCCCCTGCGCGATCGCCTTGGCGCGGATCCGCGTCGAGGTCGAGCCCCGCGCCGTCGTCGGCGAGCTCGATCGCGATCTCGTTGCCGACCTGGCGCACGGTCAGCGTGATCTCGCCGGTCTCCGGACTTGCCGGCCCTGGCGCGAACGTCGCGCGGCTCGATGCCGTGGTCGAGCGCGTTGCGCATCAGGTGCTCGAGCGGGCCGACGAGCTTTTCCAGCACCGAGCGGTCGAGCTCGACCTGCGCGCCGCGGATCTCGAGATTGGCGCGCTTGTCGAGCTCCTTCGCGGTGCTGCCGCAGGATCCGGTACAGCCGCTCCGACAGGCTGCCGAACGGCACGGTGCGGATCGAGAAGAGCTGCTGCTGCGATGTCGCGCGACAGGCGC
This sequence comes from uncultured beta proteobacterium, assembly GCA_963833295.1. Lineage (GTDB taxonomy): Bacteria > Pseudomonadota > Gammaproteobacteria > Burkholderiales > Casimicrobiaceae > CAIWHR01. Next base: position 185,097 of record CAWHXL010000005.1, read on the forward strand.
GCCTGCGCGAGCAGCGCGGCGTCGGCGTCGTCGAGGTTCTTCAGCAGCGACTGCTGGACCGTCGACGACGTCGTTGACGCCTTCGGCCAGCGAGCGCGTGAGCTCCTGGAAGCGCGTGTAGCGGTCGAACTCGAGCGGATCGAAGCCTTCGTCGCCTTCGCCCGACCTGCGACAGCCGCGACTGGATCTGCGACTCGCCCTGGATCTCGATCTCGCGCACCTGCGTGCGCAGCCGCATGACGCTGCCGGTGAGCTCCAGCAGGTTGGCCTTCAGCGCGCGCAGCTCGCCTTCGATGCGCGCGCGCGTGATCGCGACCTCGCCGGCCTCGTTGACGAGCCGGTCGATGATGTCGGCGCGCACGCGCAGCATCGCGTGGGCGCCGGTCTCGACCTCCGCCGCTTCGGCCCCGGCAGGCGACGGCGCCGCCGGCGCGGGAAGCGGCACGACGACGGACCTTCCGCTCCGGCCGCCGCTGCGCGGACCGGCGCTCCGCCGACGGCGCGGATGCGGCTCCGCGGCCGCGGCCGTCGGCGATTCCGCGGGCTCGGGCAACTCGACGTTCGTCCTGCCCTTGCGCAACGCATCGAGCACGTAGCCGATCCGGTCGAGGTCCGAGTCGAGCGCGTCGAACAGCTCCGGCGTCGCGGCGACCAGCGCATCGCTCGGTCGACAGGCGCGATTCCATCAGGTGCGCGAGCTCGCCCAGGCGCATCGCGCCCGCCATCCGCGCGCTGCCCTTGAACGTGTGCAGCGTCCGGCGCAGCTGGCGCGCGCCGGCGAGGTCGGCCGGGACGCGGCGCCAGGCGCGCAGCTGCTCGCCGGCCTGCGGATAGAGCTCTGCCGCTTCCTCGAGGAAGATCGGCAGCACCTGCTCGTCGACGTCGTCGCGAATGTCGGCGAGCGCACCCTGCGACGCATCGGTCGGGCGCTCGACTCCGCGGCAGCGTGCGCGCGGTGTGACGGCGCCTGCGCCATCGGTTCGAGGGCGGGTGCGGCGGCCGGCACGCGGCGCATCTCTGGCTCCGGACGGCGGGCACGGCTTCGGCGGCGGAGCCATGGCGATTCGGGAGGCGGAGACGCCGCGACGGGCTCGGGGGCCGGCGGGCTCGCGACCGCAGCATTCGCCGTCGGCGAACTCGCGTGCCGCCTGCGCTTCGGCGTCGACCGGGCGCGGTCTCGGCGACGCGCCTGCTTCGAGCGCGTCGAGCTCGAGCTGGATTTCAGCGGCCGCGCCGATGTCGGTTGCATGAAGGCCAGCGCGAGCCTTCACCCGGCCGACGAATCGCGCCAAGCCCTGCATCGCGCTCGCCAGCACCGGCAGCGCCGATTCCGGACGTCGGCCCCGCCACCTGCTGCAGCTCGAGCAGGCATTGCTCGAGCGCCTTGGCGGTCAAGGCGATCAGTTGCAGACCGCTGGCGCGATGGATGCCGCACAGCGTGTGGCTCGCGCGCACCATCGCGGCGGACGGCGGCTCTCGACGGGTCGAACTGCAGCACCGACAACTCGTGCGCGAGCGTCGCGAGGTGCGCGTCCGCCTCGTCGACCAGCACCGCGTAGAGCATCGGGCGACAGAGCGTGACGTCGCCGATCGTGATCGATTCGGCGGAGCGGCCGATACGCGTTCCGGCTCCGCAGCGCTCGCGGGCAGGGCGGCCGCTCGGCGCGACCTCGATGATGTCGGCGCCGCTGTCGTCGCCGGACTCCGCGTCATCGACCCAGTCCGTCGCGGCGACACCGATTCGGCGTGCGCGCCGCCCAACTCGGGCAGGTCGACGATGCCGACGGGCGCGGCGGGGACGTCGACCTCGGCGACTGGCACTGCGTCGGGCGCGGGTTTCTTGGCCCCGTTCTTCGACGGCGGCGCGCGGACGCGGGTTTCGCCGCACGGCGGGTTCGTCCTCGGAAGGCAGTTCGGCTTCGACCGCGCGAATCGCCGCGTGGAGCTTCGCCGGGTCGGCGGCGACGTGACCGGTGTCCCTCAGCAGCGCGATCCACTGCCGGAATTCGGACTCGGCGACACCCATCATCGCGAGCACCGCCGGCGTCACCGTGCGCTCCTCCTCGAGCAGGCGGTTGTGGATCTTCTCGACGTCGTACGCGTGCTCGCCGAGCTCGGTCAATCCGACCATCCGCCCGCTGCCCTTCAGCGTGTGGAACTGGCGGCGCGCCGTGCGCAGCGCCTCGCGGTCGCCGGGATTCCCCTCGAGCTCGCGACGGCAGGCCGCGATGGCGTCGAGGACGTCGGCGGCTTCCGTCAGGTAGATGTCGAGGAGCTCTGCGTCGAGACCCGTCGCGTCGGTCGCGAGCAGGCGCTGCGTCTCTGCCGAGATGGCCGGTGCCGGTGCCGATACCGCGGCGCCGCTCTCGGCGATCGCCGTGACGGCGGCCGCCAGCGCAGCGGTGCCGCCGGCCTCGAGCTCCGCCAGCGCCGCCTTCCGCCTGCGCGACGAGCTCGCTGTCGTCGATGAGCTTGGCGTCGTTCAGGAGGTCGTCGAGCCGCGCCTTCAGCAAATCGCGCGCAGCCGCATCCGACGGGGGCGCGGTGGACTTCGGCGACGAGCGCGGGTAGCGCGTTGCGGAGCTCCTCGACCGCCTGCTCGACGGTCTCGGCATTCCGGTCGAACTGCGCGGCGGGCGTCTCGCCAAGGCGCTTGGCCAGGAGGGGCGCGATGAGGCGCTGCCGATCCGGCCGCTGCTGCTCCATCGCCTCGACGTAGAAGCCGAGGCCCGACAGCGATTCGGCGAGGAGCTCGAGGTCCTCGCCATCGATCTCCGCGTCCGGATTCGCCGTAGCTGTCGATCTGCTCCTGGCAGAGTCCGAGCAGGCGCTCCGCGTCGTCCTGCGCGAGCATCCTGAGCGCGCCGCGGATCTGCTGGCTGTCCTTGGAAAGCGTGCCGAGGTCGGCCCGCTTCGTGTGGTCGCGGAAGAACGCGTCGAGCACCTGTTCCATGCGCCGCAGGTTTGCCTGGATCTCGCGGGCGACCTGGGTCAGCAGGACGCGCTCGTGCGCGCGCCGGAACATTTCGTCGAGGATCGGTGCCGTGGCGGCGGGGATGGGCCGCGATGCCTGAGCCGCGTCGAGACGCGCCATCATCGCGTCAACCTGCCTGGGGAACTCGCTTCGACAGCTTGCCGTAATTCTCGACGGCGCTCTCGGCGAGCAGCATGCCCGTCGCGTACTCCATCGCCAGCGGCTCGGACACGTTGCCCGACGGCGGCATGCCGTCCAGACGGGCGACGAGCGAAGCGGTGAGTTTCGTCAACGCGCGGTTGCCGATCTCCACGGCGTCCGCATGCACGGCGGCGAGCATCTGCTTCAGCTTCGGGAGGTTTTCCGCGCGGCCGGTCGTGACCTTGAGCCACATGTCCTTCGCCGTGACGAGCTGCTCGCGGGCGTCGCGCAGGATCGGATGCAGGCGGACGACGTCCGCGTTCAGCACCTCCGCCGATGGGATCAGCGCAGCGAGCCCGAAGGCGTTCTGCACCGCCTGCACCGACGGCGCGACCGGCGCACTGACTGCAACGTAGTAGAGCACTTCGCGCCGCAGGCGGTCGGCCACCTTCGACGAGCCCTCCACGACGCGGCGGATCTGCAAGTCGATGCGGCCGGCGAGCTGCTTCGGTCCGAAGCCGGCGTCCAGGCCACGCGCGATGATCGCGTCGAAGAACGCCGTGGCGGTCCACCAGAACGTCCGCGCGCTCTGCCGCGTGCTGGCCCGCTCGATCCCGGCGACGGCGTCGCGCATCCGGCGTGCGCCTTGGGCGTCGCCGCGAAGGAACGCGAGGAGCCCGCGCTGATAACGGCGTCGCTGGTTGACGAGGTGCTCGGCGAGCTCGCCCGCCGGCAGGGCCTCCGGTGCCTCGCGCGCCGGTGCGCGCAGGTTGAGGTCGGGAAAGAACAGGTCCGTCGGGACCGCCGCCTTCACGCCGCGCAAGCGCTGCATCGCGTCGTACTCGGGGAACAGCACCAGCGGAACGGGCGGGGCACCCCCGACCAGCTCATCGAGGAATATGGTGAGCTTCCGGCACGCACGGTCGACGACCGCGCACTCGGCGTCGACTCCGTCCGGTCGCGGCTCCTCGAGCCGCGCGAGCTGCCGCTCGATCTCGTCGGTGTACACGGCGACGGCATCCATCCCAACCATCTGGATGGCCCCGGCCGCCTGGTGGACATGGGCGCGCGCGTGCCTGAGCGGCGCGGGATCCGACGGAGCGGCCCTGAACAGCTCGAGCGATTCGAGCCCGCGCGCGAGAGACTGGCCGATCTCGCCGTGCACCCAGGACAGCGGGCCCAGGTCATAGGAAGGGGCGGCGGTTGACGCGGAAGTTTCGGCGAGCATGGGGGGTCGGGTTCGTCGGGTTCGCTGCGCCCGGGGATCGTCGCGGGCACGGCATTCTGGTCGGCGCAGTCAGACCTTGAAGCCCGCCACCGAGCTGCGCAGCTCGGCGGCCAGTCGCGTGAGTTGTCCGATCGAAACGTTCGTCTGTTTCGTCCCCTCGGTCGTCTCCTCGGTGATCTGCAGGATTCCCTGCATGCCGTGCGTCACGTCGGTCACCGACATCGATTGCTTCTGGGTCTGTGCGGAGATACCGTCGATGAGCTCGGCCAGCTCGCGCGAGACCCGGCGGATCTCCTCGAGCGCCTGCCCCGCCGTATCGGAGAGCTTGGTGCCTTCGACGACGCCGACCGTCGACTTCTCCATCGCCGCGACGGCATCCTGCGTGTCCGCCTGGATCGTCTTGACGATGGCATCGATCTGCTTCGTCGCCTCGCCCGAGCGCTCGGCGAGCCGCTGCACCTCTTCGGCCACCACGGTGAAGCCCCGACCGGCCTCTCCGGCGGACGCCGCCTGGATCGCCGCGTTCAGCGCCAGTATGTTCGTCTGTTCCGTGAGATCGGAAATCAGCTCGACGATCTCGCCGATTTCGAGCGACGACTCGCCGAGCCGCTTGATCCGTTTCGACGTGTCCTGGATCTGTGCGCGGATCTCGTTCATGCCGGCAATCTGGTTCTGCACCGACTGCGTGCCCTTTTCGGCGGCAGCGAGCGACTGCTGCGCGACCTTCGCCGACTGTCCCGCCGACTGCGACACTTCGTTGATCGATTGGGCCATCTGCAGCACCGACGCCGAAGCCTGGTGAATCTCCCGGTTCTGCCGTTGCGAGGCCTCGTAGAGCCGGTTGGAAATCGCCTGCGCGTCCTGCGTCGCCTTGGTCACCTGATCGGTCGCAGAGTTGATTCCCTTGACCAGCGTGCGCAGCTCCTCGATCGTGAAGTTGATCGAATCGGCGATGGCGCCGGTCACGTCCTCGGTCACCGACGCCTGCACGGTGAGGTCGCCGTCGGCGAGGTTGCCCATCTCGTTCAGCAACCGGAGGATCGCCTCCTGGTTCCGCTTGTTCTCCTCCTCGCTCTCGAAGGCCCGGACACGCGCGTCGTCGAGGAAGACCTTGCCGAGGAGCAGCAGCGTGCCGAGCGCGAGCACGGCGAAGATGATCGCGAACCAGAGGGGCACGCGCGATTTGCCGCTGCCCTCGTAGAGGTCGGCGAGCTTCGTCGTGTCGCTGAGCAGCGCCTCGGCGTCGTTGTTGACGCTGCGCGCCGCCTGCTTGGCGGAGACGAGGCGCCCCATGTTCTGGGCGACCGCGGCGACGCCGGCATCGAAGGCGCCCGCCCGCTTCGCGAACTCGGCGAGCGGCCCGCGCGCGTCGTCGCGGGCTGCGGCCCTCGAGAGCCCCGTCAGGCCGTCGTGGAACGTGCCGGCGTCCTTGTTGAGCACGGCCGCGACGTCCGGATCGATCTCGGCGGCCGAGACGAGGGCGACGGCACTCTTCGCGATTCGCTGCGCGAGCGCGGCGAGCTGGGCCGCCTGCTCGCCCTCGCGCGCACCCGCTCCCGACTGCCCCATGAGCTGCGAACCCTCGGCGAGGCGATTCACCCCCTGCGTGATCGTCGCGATGCCCTTCGCGAGGTCGGTCAGGTTCTGCCGATTGTCGAGCAGGCGCTCCGTATTCGCGTCGACGCGATCCCAGCGCGCCTTGATGTCCTGCAGGATTCCGTTCAGCGTGTCGTCCTGCGCGACGTCGAGGTTCACGCCCTTGACCGTGCCGCCGCGCTGCAGTGCGTCGAGGTCCGCCTTGAAGCGGTCGCGGCTGTCCTTGATCGCCGCGAACGCCGCGGCCTGGCCCTGCGACGCAAGCGCGGTGCCCCGCGCAAGCCGCTGCGACAGCATCTGCATCTCCGTCGCGGTGGCCGCCGATGCGGTGGCCTGCGATGCCGTCCGCACATCGAGGAACAGGACGAACACGGCGAGCACGACGAACGTCACCAGCAGCACGCCCAGAACCTGGAACTGGCGCACGATCGGCAGGTGACCGACGAGCGGCACCCGCTTCGGCATCTTCGACTCCGTCAGCGCCGCGTGCATCTGCTCGAGGAGCGACGGGGAGGCCAGCGGATCGTAGCCCCTCGCCTCGTCCGCGGCTCGGACCTGCGTCGTCGGCATCTCCATGCCTGCCGACGTGGCCGACGCCGCGTCGCCGCCGACGGGCCGCGCCAGTTTCAGTCCCAATGCCATGTTTCCTCCAGAGGACACGCCGGTCACGCGTCGGTCCGTACGATGGGTCTCTTCATCGCGTCACCTCGATCAAAGGCCGACGCGCAGATAGGCCGGATCGACGACGAGCCGGGCGAGCTCGATCTCCTGCCATGTGCCACCCTCGGCGTCGACCCAACGCTGGCCATACCACGCGGGCGCGTTCGCGTCCGGGGGCGTTGTGGCAAGTTCCGCCAGATTGCGAAGGCCGAGCACGCTCTGCACCACGATGCCGGCCTTGAGGTCGCCGGCGCGAGCCCCGAAGAGGATCAGGCGGCTGTGGGCCCCCGCTCCATGGGGGATGGCGGCGCCGCGCCCGATGAAGCCCGCGAGGTCGACGACGCTGTAGAGGTTGCCGCGGATGTTCGCGAGACCCAGAAACCACGGCTGCGTCAGCGGCACGCCGGCGATCGGCGGCACCGCAACCACTTCTGCTGCGTCCGAAAGCCGGATGAGCCACCGCTCTCCGCCGCACGCAAGCCCGAGCCGAGACGATTCGACCTGCGCCGCGGTCTTGCTGGCAAGGCGGTTGGCGAGCTCCTCTTGAAACGACTGGAGGTCGATGCGGGCGGGGCGGGCCATGGTCGAGGGGAATGAGGGTCAGCGATCAGCTCAGCGCGGCGATCTTCGCGAGGAGTTCGTCCCGGTTGACGGGCTTGACGACGTAATCGCGCGCGCCCTGCCGCATCCCCCAGATCTTGTCGGTCTCCTGGCTCTTCGACGTGCACAGGACGATCGGAATGTTCTTGGTGTCCGCGTCGCGGCTGATCGCGCGGGTCGCCTGGAAGCCGTTGAGCCCGGGCATGACAACGTCCATGAGGATCAGGTCCGGCCTGATCTGCTTCGCTTTGGTGATCGCGTCGTCGCCGTTGTCGCAGGCGACGACCTCGTAGCCCGCCTTCGTCAGCATGTCGTTCAGCACATGCCGCTCGGTCGGCGAATCGTCGACGATGAGTATCTTCTTGATCGTCATGGCTGCGGCTGGGTTTCGGTCGTGAGGCGGCGCGGCGTCAGTCGGCGGCGGGCGCGGGCGGTCCCGACGCCGGGCGGACCACGTGCGTGGCGACGGCCTTCAGGAGGCTTTCCTTCGTGAACGGCTTTGTCAGGTATTGGTCGGACCCCACCATCCGGCCACGCGCCCGGTCGAACAGGCCGTCCTTCGACGACAGCATGATCACCGGCGTCGCGTGGAACTTCGCGTTCTTCTTGATGAGCGCGCACGTCTGGTAACCATCGAGGCGCGGCATCATGATGTCGACGAAGACGAGGTCCGGGTGGTGATCGGCGATCTTGGCGAGCGCGTCGAAGCCGTCCTCGGCGAGGATAACGGCGCAACCTGCCTGAAGCAGGAAGATTTCGGCGCTGCGGCGAATTGTGTTCGAGTCGTCAATCACCATCACCTTGACCCCCGACAGCGCGCTTTGCTCCGGCACCATGCTTTTCCTCTTCGCGATCCCGTCGTTGTAGACCAGCAAATTGTGGGCCACAACAGTTCGCGGGCAAGTTTGCCACGGGTATAGCCAGTTGCCTAGAGCATAAACTTTGCCTGAATCCGCCTGCTCGGGCGAATACACGCGATTCCCTGCGGAGGAGCAAGTTTTCATAGGCGCCGGCTGACGCGCAGGGGCATTCCCTGCCCTCAGGCGTCGTTGCGGTCAGCGCAAAGATACGGAGAACGGGATCGGCGCGGGATGCGCCGGCGCCCGTTCGCTCGCCGCGGACAATCGATCTCCGGCGGCCGTGGGCCTCGGCCTCCGCACGCCTCAGCAATCTCCCGCGGTCGAGTTGTCGGCCTATTGCGCCCTCGGCCTCCTTGGGCTGGTGGTGCCGCGCATAGGCCGGCGCGTCGGCCTCGCAGCGGCGATTCGCGTTTGCTCGCGCCCTTCGGGCCTCGCCGCTCACGCCGCGACTCGCCCCGGTCGCATCCCCACTCGCTTCGCGCGCGGGGCCCCTGCTCCCAGGCTCGCGTCGCTACCGGCCGAGGAACATCCGGTACGCCGGATTGGCGGTCTCCTCGACGCAGTCGTAGCCCAACCGGTCGAGGAAGATGCGGAACTCGCCCTTGTCCGACGGCGGCACCTGCATGCCGACCAGCACGCGGCCGTAGTCGGCGCCGTGGTTGCGGTAGTGGAAGAGGCTGATGTTCCAGCCGCGGCTCATGCTGTTCAGGAACTTCATGAGGGCGCCGGGCCGCTCCGGGAATTCGAAGCGATAGAGGATCTCGTACTTCGCGGACGGCGCGTGCCCGCCGACCAGGTGCCGGACGTGGAGCTTGGCCATCTCGTTGTCGGAGAGGTCGATCGCCTCGATCCTGCGCCGCCGGAACTCCGCGAGCAGCTGATCGGTCTCGCGGCGGTTAGCGACCTCGATGCCGACGAAGATGTGCGCGACGCGCGGATCGGCGTAGCGGTAATTGAACTCCGTGACCGACCGCTTGCCGAGCAGCCGGCAGAACTCGCGGAAGCTGCCCGGCTGTTCGGGAATCGTCACCGCGAGCACCGCCTCGCGCTCTTCACCCAACTCGGCGCGCTCGGCGACGAAGCGCAGCCGATCGAAGTTCATGTTGGCGCCGCAGGCGATCGCGACGTACGTGCGGTCCTTCGTCCGATGCCGCTCGATCCAGGCCTTCGCGCCAGCAATCGACAGCGCACCGGCCGGCTCGAGGATGCTCCGCGTGTCCTCGAAAACGTCCTTCAGCGCCGCGCACGTCGCGTCGGTGTCCACGAGGACGATGTCGTCGACGTATTGCTGCGCCAGCCGGAACGTCTCCTTGCCGACCTGCTTGACCGCGACTCCGTCGGCGAACAGCCCGACGTGCGCGAGCTTTATGCGGCGGCCGGCGGTCAGCGAGCGCGCCATAGCGTCCGAGTCCTCGGGCTGCACGCCGATCACCTTGATGTCCGGCCGCACGCGCTTCACGTACGCGGCGATTCCGCTGATCAGCCCGCCGCCGCCGACCGCGACGAAAATCGCGTCGATGGGTCCCTGCCGCTGGCGCAGGATCTCCATGCCGACCGTCCCCTGCCCCGCGATCACGTCGGGATCGTCGTAAGGGTGTACGAACGTCGCCCGCGAACGCTTCTGCAGCGTGAGCGCGTGGGCATGCGCATCGCTGTACGAGTCGCCATGCAGTACGACGTTCGCGCCACGCGCCTCGACCGCCGCGATCTTGATGTGGGGCGTGGTCACCGGCATCACGATCGTCGCCGCGCAGCCGAGCTTCTGCGCGGCGAGCGCGACGCCCTGCGCGTGATTGCCGGCGGACGCCGCAATGACGCCGCGCGCGCGCTCTGCGGCCGACAGATGCGCCATCTTGTTGTACGCGCCGCGCAGCTTGAACGAGAACACCGGCTGCTGGTCTTCGCGCTTCAGCAGGATGCGGTTGCCGAGCCGTCGCGACAGCGAGGGCGCGAGGTCGAGCGGCGACTCGATCGCCACGTCGTACACCTTGGCGGTCAGGATCTTCTGGAGGTAGTCGACGGGCATCGGGGATGGCGGATCGCGGGCGGACGGAACCCGCGAGCGTAGCAGGAAAGCACGCGGCGCGGAACGCGCGCAATCTGCGCGATCGCGACGCCGCGCGTCGACGGGATCAAGCGACCGGCGGGACCGGCGCGAACGACCGCCAGAGACAGCGGCCACCGGACTCGCTGTCGAGCGCCGCCAGGTAGTCCTCGTGCGCCGCGAGTTCGGCCTGCGTCGGCTCGATCAGCATCACCGACGGGCGCGGCCCCGCGCTGCCGGACTCCCGCGCACCTGCGTCGCCTTCACGCACGGAGAGGGACGGCGCGGCCATGTCGATCGTCAGCGTCTCCTGACCGCGCGTCATCGCGAGATACACCTCGGCGAGGAGTTGCGCGTCCAGGAGCGCGCCGTGCACCGAACGGTGCGCGTTGTCGACGCCGAAGCGCTCGCACAGCGCGTCGAGGTTGTTGCGCTTGCCTGGAAACATCTCGCGCGCGAGCGCCAGAGTGTCGATCAGCCCTGCGTAGACCTCGGCGCAGGTCGGGGTCGCCGCGAGCCGGAATTCGGTGTCGAGAAAGCCGACGTCGAACGGCGCGTTGTGGATGATCCAGTCGGCGCCGCGCGCGAAGTCGACGAGCTCCGCGGCCACGTCGCGAAACCTGGGCTTTCCCTTGAGGTCCTCCCAGGTCATCCCGTGGACTTCGGTCGCGCCGGGATCGATCTCGCGCTCCGGGTCGACGCGGAAATGCACGGCGCGCCCGGTGGCCCGGCGATCGACGAGCTCCAGCGCGGCGAACTCGATGATCCGATGACCCTGCTTCGGATCGAGCCCCGTGGTTTCGGTGTCGATGACGATCTGGCGCACCCGGCTCCCCCGCTCAGCGCCGGTACCGCTGGATCGTCGACTGGATCTCGTCGATCGCGCGCTCGATCTCGTCGTCCGAAAGGTCGCGGTCAGTGCCCTTGCGGTCGGCGAGTGACAGCGTCCGGTCGAGGTGCGTGGCGAATTCCCCGAGGCCCAGCGTCTCGGTGATCGTCGTCGTCGGCTCGTCGACGAGGGTCTCGGGACCCCAGCGAACGACGATCGCCGAAAGGTTATCGCCGTCGGCGCCGCCGCGCCGCTCGGCTTCGCGCATCATCTCGGGCGCCGCCTTCAGGATGGGCGACGACGTGAGCATCGTCGCCATCTCGTCGCTGCCGACCGCGCCCCACAGGCCGTCCGTGCACATGACGATGATGTCGCCGTTCTTCAGGAGCGTCCGGTTGCCGAGGTCGATAACCGGGTCGACGAGGCCACCGAGACAGCTATAGATCTTGTTGCGGTCGGGATGGTCGGCCGCATCGGTCTGGCCGATCATCCCCTGGTCGATCAGGTACTGGACCTTCGAATGGTCCTTCGTCTGGCTGACGAGCGCGCCCTGCCGGAAAAGCGAGAGCCGCGAATCGCCGACGTGCGCCCAGTAGGCGCACCCCGCCTGCACGATGCACGCGACGCAGGTGGTGCGCGGCGTCTCCAGCATCGAGAACTGCGTCGAGTACGAACCGAGCGCGGCGTGCGCCTTGACCATCGACTCGTGCAGGAACGTGAGCGGGCTCTTGAGGATGGGCTTCGCCTCCTGCTGAAACCTCTCGATGAACAGCCGGACCGCGATCTGCGCGGCGATCTCGCCGCCCGCGTGGCCTCCCATCCCGTCGGCCACGACGAGCAGCAGCGTGTCGCGGCTGTACGTGTAGGCGATGCGGTCCTGGTTGACCGTGCGCGAACCCTTGCGCGATTCCTGGAAGATCGTGAAGCGCATCGCGTCAGTGCCCGCCCGGCCGCCCGAAGGGCACTGACTGCCCCCCTTGGGGGGCGGCGAACGCAGTGAGCGTGGGGGGGCCGTTCATGCTACGCACCGATTTCGGTGAAGAGCTTCCGCTTCAGGTTGCCGAAGAAGCCGACCTTGGGCTTTTTCGGCGGAATGTCGCGGATCGCCTTCTGCAGCGCGAACACCGATTGCGGACGTTCGAGGGGGTCGAGGCGCAGGCACCAATCGATCACCTCGAGCACGTTGTCGGAATACTGGCCTGCCCAGATCTTCTTGGCCGAGACGAGATGGTCTTCCTGCTGCCTCGCGTCGGCCGCCTGCGGCGCGAACGCGGCGAGGCACGCGAACATGCTCGCCCCCACGCCGTACACGTCCGTCCACGGCCCCAGCCGGTCGGGATCCCGGTATTGCTCGGGCGCAGCGAAGCCCGGTGTGTACATCGGCGCGAGCTTGGGGCGGCGCGTCGTGAGCGTCTGGCGCGCGGCACCGAAGTCGAGGAGCACCGGGCTGCCGTCGGTCCGCAGGTAGATGTTGGCCGGCTTGATGTCTAGGTGCAGCAGCTTGTGCGTGTGCACCTCGCGCAAGCCGTTCAGGAGGTGCATGAAGACGTGGCGCACCAGGCGCTCCGACATCTGGTCCTGTCGCATCTGGATCTGCTGCTGCAGCGTGCGGCCGCGTTCGTAGCGCATCACCATGTACACGGTCTCGTTGGCGCGGAAGAAATTGAGCACGCGCACAACGTTCGGGTGCGTGATCTTCGCCAGCGCGCGGCCCTCCTCGAAGAAGCACTTCATCCCGTACCGGAACGAGGCCATGTTCTCGGCCGACGTCGCGCGGACGATGTCGCCTTCGGTGCGGAGCACAAGCGACGACGGCAGATATTCCTTGATCGCGACCGGCACGCCGGTCTCGTCGAATGCCCGATAGACGATCGAGAATCCGCCGCGGCTGATCTGCCGGTCGATCCGATAGTTGAGCAGCTGATACCCGCCGGAGAGGGCTTGGTTGGTGACGGGCATGGGCGCAGGGAGTGGAGGACGCTAATCGCGCAAACGGGTTGCAATTCGCATGCCAAACGACCTTCGCGCGCTTGCGCCTCCGGCGTATAACGCATACATTCTCCGTATGAACGCGCCCAAAGTAAAGCTGGAAAAGTTGTCAAAATACGGCCGGTTTTGCCGATGATCCTCAGCATGACCGGATTCGCGGCAGTTGCCGCGGAGCTGCCCGGCGTTGCGCTCGCCGTCGAGCTGCGCTCCGTCAACCACCGCTATCTCGACCTCCAGGTCCGTCTCCCCGACGAGCTTCGCGGCCTCGAATCCGGGCTGCGCGAACAGCTGGTCGCGGAGTTGAAGCGCGGCAAGGTCGAATGCCGCGTCTCGCTCAATCGCACCGCCGCCGGCGCCGCAGGTCTCGCCGTCGACGCCACGCGCGTCGCGGAGCTCGCGAAGGCGGCGGCGGACGCGATCAAGATTGTTCCCGCTGCGCGGCCGCTGTCGGTAAGCGAGATCCTGCACTGGCCCGGGGTGATCGCCGAGCCGACGGTACCGCCGCACGAGCTCGCCGCGCACGCGCGCAGGCTGGTCGCCCAGGCGCTCGCAGAGCTCGGCGCGTCGCGGTTGCGCGAAGGGGTGAAACTCGTCGCGACGCTCGTCGAGCGCTGCGTGGCGATCGAAGCGCAGGTCGCGCGCGTCGCACCGCGCATCCCGGCGATCCACGCGGCCTACGTCGAAAAGCTCGCCGCGCGCTTGCGCGAAGCCGGGCTCGATCCCGACCAGGACCGCCTGAAGCAGGAGCTCGCGCTCTTCGCCACGAAGGTCGATGTCGCCGAGGAGTTGTCGCGGCTGTCGACCCACGTCGCGGAAGTGCGGCGCGTGCTGGCTGCCGGCGGCAGCGCGGGCAAGCGGCTCGATTTCCTGATGCAGGAGCTGCACCGCGAGGCGAACACGCTGGGTTCGAAGTCGGTGGACGCGGAGCTCTCGCAGGCGTCGCTCGAGATCAAGGTGCTGATCGAGCAGATGCGCGAGCAAGTGCAGAATCTCGAATGAGTGAGGGGGGCGAAGCCAAGGCCCGAAGGGCGCGTCCCCGAACGATCGAGGCGGCCGACACGCGACCTGACATGCACGTCGACCGTACGAAGAGGTCGCGGGAATGAGCGCCAATGTCGGGCCGACCCGGGCCCCGCCCGCATCCGGATGCCTGTTCGTCCTCGCCGCGCCCTCGGGCGGCGGCAAGACGAGTCTCGTCGCCGCATTGCTCGAGCGCGAGCCGGGAATTCGCCTTTCGGTGTCGTACACGACGCGCGCCGCGCGTCCCGGCGAGACCGATGGGGTCCACTATCACTTCGTCGACGAGCCGCGCTTTCTCGCGCTGAAGGCGAGCGGCGAGTTCCTCGAGCACGCGTTCGTGCACGGGCACTGGTACGCGACGTCGGCCACCTGGCTCCGCGATCAGGTCGCGCAGGGCCACGATGTGCTCCTCGAGATCGACTGGCAGGGGGCGGCGCAGGTGCGCCGCCTGATGCCCGACGCCGTGCACATCTTCATCCTCCCACCGTCGCTCGCGTCGCTGAAGGAGCGGCTGGAGAGACGCGGGCAGGATTCGCCCGACGTTATCCTGCGTCGGCTCGAGGCGGCGCGCGAAGAGATGCGACACTGCACCCAGTTCGATTATGTTATTATGAATCAGGACTTTGCAAGAGCGGTGGACGACTTGTGCGCAATCGTTCGCGCCGCGCGCCTCACCGCGCCGCGGCAAGCGGTGCGTCACGCACACCTCCTGCAGCGTCTCATCGAACACTGACCTCCACGAGGACTTATGGCCCGCATCACCATCGAAGATTGTCTCGAAAAGATTCCCAATCGGTTCGAGCTGACGCTCGCGGCGACCAATCGCGCGCGGCAGATCTCCGCCGGCAGCTCGGCGCTGGTCGACGTGGACCGGGACAAGCCGACCGTCGTCGCGCTGCGCGAGATCGCCGCGGGCAAGGTCGGCATCGAAATGCTGCTGAAGGCGCCCGTCTGACGCGGCGCATTTGGCGGCAATGAAGCATGCCCGAGATAGCGGAGTTCACCCGACACCTCGGCAACTACCTGCCGCTGCCTGACATCGCGCTCGTCGAGCGCGCGTTCCAGTTCTCCGACTCCGCGCATCGCGGCCAGTTCCGCAAGTCCGGAGAGCCCTACATCACGCACCCGCTGGCGGTCGCCAGCATCCTGTCGCAATGGCGGCTCGACGCCCAGGGTCTCGCCGCCGCGCTGCTGCACGACGTGATGGAAGACACGGCGATCACGAAGTCGGAGATCGAGACTTCCTTCGGCAAGCCGGTCGCCGACATGGTCGATGGCGTGTCCAAGCTCGACCAGATCGAGTTCACGTCGCGCGAGGACGCGCAGGCCGAGAGCTTTCGCAAGATGCTGCTTGCGATGGCGCAGGACGTCCGCGTCATCCTGATCAAGCTCGCCGACCGGCTCCACAACATGCGCACGCTGGACGCGATGGCGCCGCCGCACCGTCGCCGGATCGCGCGCGAGACGCTCGACATCTACGCGCCGATCGCGAACCGGCTCGGCCTCAACGCGCTCTACGTCGAGCTGCAGGACCTCGCGTTCAAGCACCTGTACCCGATGCGCTTCCGGATCCTCGCCAACGCGATCAAGGCGGCGCGCGGCAATCGGCGCGAAGTGATGAACCGGCTGCTCGACGTCATCCGCGACGGCTTCGCCAAGGCGGGCATCACGGCCGTCGTCTCGGGACGCGAGAAGACGATCTACTCCGTCTACAAGAAGATGGGCGAGAAGCACTACACGTTCTCGCAGGTCTTCGACATCTACGGCGTGCGGGTCCTGGTGCCCGACGCGACCACCTGCTACGCCGCGCTGGGCGCACTGCACGGCATGTACAAGCCGATCCCGGGCAAGTTCAAGGATTACATCGCGATCCCGAAGGCCAACGGCTACCAGTCGCTGCACACGACGCTGTTCGGACCGTTCGGCACACCGCTCGAGGCGCAGATCCGCACCCACGACATGCACCGGATCGCCGAGGCCGGCGTGGCCGCGCACTGGCTGTACAAGCAGGGTGGCGAGCTCGACCTCGCGCAGGCGCAGCGCGAAACGCACCGCTGGCTGCAGAGCCTTCTCGAGATCCAGTCGGAGTCGCGCGACTCGAAGGAGTTTCTCGAGAACATCAAGGGCGACCTGTTCCCGGACGAGATCTACGTGTTCACGCCCAAGGGCAAGATCATGGCGCTGCCGCGCGGCGCGACGGCCGTGGATTTCGGCTATGCCGTGCACACCGACGTCGGCCATCACTGCGTCGCCGCGCGCATCAACTACGAGCTGATGCCGCTGCGCACCGAGCTCAAGAACGGCGACCACGTCGAGATCCTCACGTCGCCGACGGCGCGACCCAATCCGTCATGGCTGTCGTTCGTGGCGACCGGCAAGGCGCGCTCCCGGATCCGGCATTTCCTCAAGGGGCTGCAACAGAAGGAATCGGCCGCGCTCGGCGAGCGACTGCTCGACCAGGCGCTCGCCGCGCTCAGGGTCGCACCGGAGACGATCACCTGGGAACGCTGGGAGGCGCTGCAGAAGGAATTCGGCGCGAAGAGCCAGCTCGACATCCTCGCTGACATCGGGCTCGGCAAGCGCCTTTCGTTCGTCGTGGCGCAGGCGCTGACGCGGCCCGTCGGAAAAGCCGCCGACGGCGCCGGCGCCGCCGCGTCCGCCGCGCTCACCAAGCCATCCGCGCTGACGCTGCGCGGCGTCGAGGGCGTGGCGATCCAGTATGCGAAGTGCTGCCGGCCGATCCCCGGCGACAAGGTCGTCGGCCAGTTCCGCCGCGGCCAGGGCTTGTCGGTGCACACCCGCGATTGCATCACGCTCAAGAAGCAGCGTGGCGACACCGAGCAGCTCGTAGACGTCGAGTGGGCACAGGACGTCGAAGGCGTGTTCGATGCCGGCATCCGCCTCCTGGTCGCCGATCGCCGCGGACTGCTCGCCGACCTCGCGACCGCGATCGCCGATGCCGGGGCGAACATCGACAACGTGTCGATGGAGAGGCCCGACGGCGGCGGGCTCATCGCGATGTTCTTCAGCGTCCAGGTGCGCGACCGGCGTCACCTGGCGCACGTGATGCGAGGCATGAAGCGCATCGCGGAAGTGCGCCGCGTCCAGCGAGCGCGCACCTAGCGAATTCGGTTCACCACGACGTTTCGCGCTCCGCGGTCGCGCTGATCCTGTGGATCGCGAGGTCGGCGCCATTGAACTCGTCTTCGGGTTCGAGCCGCAGGCCCGTCGTCCACTTCAGCACGCCGTAGACGATCGTCGCGCCGGCCGCCGCGACCGCCACGCCCAGCAGTGTGCCCAGCAATTGCGATCCGAACGCGACGCCGCCGAGACCGCCCAGCGCCTTCGTTCCAAAGACGCCCGCGGCGAGACCGCCCCATGCTCCGCACAACCCGTGCAGCGGCCAGACACCGAGCACGTCGTCGATCTTCCAGCGGTTCTGCGTCAGCGTGAACATGCCGACGAACAACGCCCCCGCGACCGAGCCGGTTGCGAGTGCACCCAGCGGATGCATGACGTCGGAGCCCGCGCAGATCGCGACCAGCCCGGCGAGCGGCCCGTTGTGGACGAAGCCCGGGTCGTTCCTCCCGGCAACGAGCGCCGCGATCGTTCCGCCGGCCATCGCGAGCAGCGAGTTCACCGCGACGAGCCCCGAGATCTTGTCGATCGTCTGCGCGCTCATCACGTTGAATCCGAACCAGCCCACCGACAGGATCCACGCGCCGAGCGCGAGGAAGGGGATCGACGACGGCGGGTGCGCCGAAATGCCGCCCTCCATCGAGTAGCGGCCGCGCCGCGCGCCGAGGAGCAGCACCGCGACGAGGCCGATCCAGCCGCCGACCGCGTGCACGACGACGCTGCCGGCGAAGTCGTGGAACTCCTCGCCGAACGCGGCCTTGAGCCAGGTCTGCACGCCATAGTGCCGGTTCCAGGCGATGCCTTCGAAGAACGGGTAGACGAACCCCACCAGCAGGAAGGTCGCCGCCAGCTGCGGATAGAAGCGCGCGCGCTCGGCGATGCCGCCGGAGACGATGGCCGGGATGGCCGCGGCGAATGTCAGAAGGAAGAAGAACCTGACGAGCTCGTAGCCGCTCTTCAGCGCCAGCGACTCGGCGCCCGCGAAGAAGCTGACGCCGTACGCGATCGCGTAGCCGATGAAGAAATACGCGATCGTCGACACGGCGAAGTCGACGATGATCTTCACCAGCGCGTTCACCTGGTTCTTCTTGCGCACCGTGCCGAGCTCGAGGAACGCAAAGCCGGCGTGCATGGCGAGCACCATGACGGCGCCCAGCAGGATGAACAGCGTGTCGGAGCTCGTCTTCAGGGCTTCGATAGCGGTTTCCCCGGTTGCGCCGCCGCCGGCGCGGCGTACCACCTGGCCTTCGGCACGACCTTCTCCTGCGCCGGATCGCCAAGGTAGTGCGGCGACATGATCTGCACGCCGTGCTCGTTGAACACGTCCTGCACGTTCCCGTGAAGGGCCGACAGCACTTCCGCTCGCGGTCGCGGCTCGGTCTGCAACGCCTGGCAGACGAGGCGGTACTCGACGTAGAAGTCCGACAGCGCGGTCTGGAACACGCGCGGCACGGGGTCGGCCAGCACGCCTTCGGTGCGTAGTGCCGCCTCGATCAGCATCGCGTGCACCTGACGCCACGGCGCGTCGTAGCCGATCGTCACCGCGGTGTCCAGGACGAAGCCCCTGCCTCCGACGGCGCGCGAATAGTTCTTCGTCACGGAGCCCAGCACGAGCGAATTCGGCAGCGTGAGCTCCTCGCCGAGGCCGGTGCGCACGCGCGTCGTGAACGTCCCCATCTCGACGATCGTGCCTTCGTTGTCGCCGATGCGCACGTATTCGCCCGGGCGATACGTGCGCGTGTACATCAGGATGAGGCCGCTCGCCGCCTGCCCGACGATGCCGGACGCGCCGATCGACACCATCAACCCGACCAGCACCGACAGGCCCCTGAACGCGTCGGTCCCCGACCCTGGAATGTACGGGTACGCCATGGCCGCCGCGAACACCCAGATGGCGATCGCCACGAGCCGGCGCGTCGGCCGCGCGCTGTCGGCGTCGATCCAGGTGACGCGGATGCGTCCGGTCTGCACGCCGTCGAAGAAGTTCTTCACCACCCCCGTGACGCCCTGCGCCGCGAAGAAGATCACCACGGCGACCAGGAGGTCCGGCATCGACGTCGCCACCGACGTCAGCACGTCGATGATCGTGTTCACGAGAAAGCCGTTGAGCTGCTCTCCCCAGGGGCGCGTGTAGGGGAAGCGGCCGAGGACGTAGCCGATCCATTCGTAGGTTAAGAGCAGCACGAACGCCCAGAAGGCGATCTGCAGCAGTCGCCGCACGATGCGCCGGGCGCGCTCGCGCTGCAGAATTTCCGAGCCGCCGATCTTCAGATGGCCGGCGGTCGTATCGGCGACCTGAACCATGCGGGTGGTCACCGCGCGGCTGACGCGGCGCAGCACCCACAGCAGCAGCAGGTAGAACACGGTCGCGCCCGCGGCCCACAGCGCCGCGGCGAGCATCAGCCGCCCGCTGCGCGCCTCGCGCGTCTCGGCGATCGTCTGCTCGAGTACCCGCAGCGTGTCGGCTTCGAGCGAGTCGAAGGTCTCGCCGGCCAGCCGGTCGACGTCGTCCTGCGTCAGCACGAAGGCCAGCGCGCCGTCGATCTTGATCGCGTCGCCCGGCTCCAGCTTCTCGACCGAGACGTTGCCGGGGCCGCCACGCTCGAGCACGGTGACGATGCGGTCGTGCGCGGCAATGGCGCGTTCGCGCGCCGATACGCCGAGAAACGGCGCGCGGAACGTCACGATCCGCCGGTTGAAGACGAAGACAGCGTCTTCGGGCCGCGGCTCGGCGTGGCGCCCGATCGCGGCCGACCCCGGCTTCGCCACACCGGCGCCGGGCGCTGCGCCACGCGCTGCGCCGTCATCGGCGGTGGCGGCGCCCGCCGCGAGCGCGAATGCAAGGACCGTGGCGACCAGCGCCCGCGCCAGGCCTCGCACGTATCGATTCACCGATCGCAGCCGGCGACGCCCGGTCACGGCGACCGTCGGCCGCGCTTCAGACGGGCTGCTTGGCGAGGAGCTGCTGCAGCTCGCCGGACTGGTACATCTCCTTCAGGATGTCGCAGCCGCCGATGAACTCGCCGTTGAGGTAGAGCTGGGGAATCGTCGGCCAGTTCGCGTATTCCTTGATCCCCTGACGGATCTCGGGATCCTGCAGGACGTCGACCGTCTGATAGTCGGTGACCCCGCAGCGCTTGAGGATCTCCACCGTGGTCGCCGAGAATCCGCACTGCGGGAACTGCGGCGTGCCCTTCATGTACAGCACGACCCGGTTCGAGGTGACCTGCTCGCGAATCTTGTCCTGGATGCTCATGGGTGACTCCGTGCTTCGTGGGACGGGAGGCTCGCATTCTATCGCATCGCGGGCCGGCGCATTCACTCCTTGACGGCGCCCGTCAGGCCCGACACGTAGTACTCGACGAAGAACGAATAGAGCACTGCCACGGGGAGCGAACCGAGCAGCGCTCCCGCCATCAGCGAGCCCCAGTGATACACGTCGCCCTCGACGAGCTCCGTCACGACGGCGACGGGCACCGTTTTCATCTCGGACGAGGAGATGAATGTCAACGCATAGATGAATTCGTTCCAGGACAACGTGAACGCAAAAATGCCGGCGGAGATGAGGCCCGGAACCGCGAGCGGGAGGATGATCCTGACGAGGATCTGCATGCGGGTGGCACCGTCGATCAGAGCGCATTCCTCGAGCTCGTACGGGATGGACTTGAAGTAGCCCATCAGGAGCCAGGTGCAGAACGGGATCAGGAATGTCGGGTACGTCAGGATCAGCGCGAGGCGGGTGTCGAACAGGTCGAGCTTGTAGATAACGGCGGCCAGGGGAATGAACAGGATCGACGGCGGCACGAGGTACGCGAGAAAGATGCTCATCCCCACGAATCGCGAACCTCGGAAGCGCAGGCGCTCGATCGAGTACGCGGCGAGTACGCTCGCGAACAGCGACAGCGCGGTCGCCACCACGGTGATCAGCACGGTGTTCCACAGCCAGTCCGGATAGGCGGTTTCGAACAATAGCTTCTTGATGTGCGCGAGCGTCGGATTGACGACCCAAAACGGATTGCCCTCGCGTGAAAGCAGCTCCTCGTTCGGCTTGAACGTCGTGATGACCATCCAGTAGAAAGGAAAGAGCAGGACCACCAGGAACGCCGAAATCGGCAGGTAGACGGTGACGACGCGGCGCGGCAGCGACACCAGGTAGTTCATCCCCTGGGAGTCGACGATCTCGGGAATCGCGCCGCTATCGCTCATGCTCGCTCCTCCGCACTCATTGGTGCACCCTGGGCGCTGCGCGCGCTCCCTCCGCGAGGGAGCAATGAGCGCCTTGGGACGGCCCTGCGGCGCTCATGTGTCCGTCCCTCCCTGCTGCCAGGCCCGGCGCTGCAGCCCGAAGTAGGAAGCGAGGATCGCGGCGATCAGGAACGGCACCATCGCCGTCGCGATCGCGGCGCCTTCGCCGAGGCTGCCCCCGGGAATGGCCCTCTGGAACGAAAGCGTCGCCATAAGGTGCGTCGCGTTCAGCGGACCGCCCCTCGTGAGCACGTAGATCAGCTGGAAGTCGGTGAACGTGAACAGGACCGAGAACGTCATCACCACGGCGATGATCGGCGTCAGCAGCGGCAGCGTGACGTAGCGGAACTGCTGCCACGGCGATGCGCCGTCGAGGCTCGCCGCCTCGTAGAACGAGGGCGAGATGGTCTGCAGCCCGGCAAGCAGCGTGATCGCAACGAACGGGACACCCCGCCAGACGTTGGCCGCGATCGTCGAAAACCGCGCGTGCCACGGCTCGCCGAGGAAGTCGACGTAACGGTGGATGACGCCCATCTTCAGGAGCGCCCAGCTGATGATTGAGAACTGCGAGTCGTAGATCCACCAGAACGCGATCGCCGACAGGGCAGTTGGGACGATGAACGGGAGCAGAACGACCGCGCGAAAGAACGCCTTGAACGGAAGATGCTTGTTGAGCAGCAGCGCGAGCCAGAGCCCGAGCGCGAACTTGATGACGCTCGCGACACCCGTGTAGAAGAGCGTGTTGAACAGCGCGAGCCGGGTGACTTCGTCGCCCCAAAGGAACTCGAAATTCTCGATGCCGATCCACGCGCCGCCGCGGCCGATCTTGGTGTCAGTGAAGCCGAGATAGGTCCCGAGACCGAGCGGATAGGTAAGGAACAGCAGGAGCAGGAACGCCGCGGGCAACAGGAACAGGAGCCCGAGGACGTTGCGGCTTTCGAGCGCGCGACGGAGCGCTGAAGGGTGGGCGGGCATACCGGACGGCATGGGTCGACTCAGGGAAACGCGAGGGCAGGCGCACGGAGTGCAGCGCACCGACCGGCGTCGTTCGACGCCACAGCGCCGGCGCGCCGCGCCGCGCAAGGCCGGTGGCAGTGCCGCCGGCCTCCCGCGAGCAATGGAACGTCAGACCTTGTAATAGCGCTCGGCCCGCTTCTGCGCCCGCTCGGCCGCTTCCTTTGGGGTCTTCGATCCCGATGCCGCCTCCGCCACCATGTTGACCACGATGAAGTCGGCGAGGGCGCCCGCGGACGCGTAACCCATCTTTCCGGCATAGCCGCTCGGCAGCATGGCCTTCATCGAATTGCGGTAGGGCGTGTGCTTCGGATCGGAAGTCCAGATCGGATGCTTCTCGTAGGCCTGCAGCGCGGGCGTCACGTAGCCGATCGATGCCTGCACCCACGGGTTGATCTGCTCGTCCTCCATCATGAAGCGCAGAAACTCCTTCGCCGCCTTCGGGTACTTCGTGTACTTGAAGATCAGCTGGTTGAAGAAAAGCTGGAACTCCGTCGGGTGGCCGACGGGTCCGATCGGCATGTTGGCGTGGTTGATGTCCGCCGCCATTTCCTTGACCTTCGGATCCGTCGAATTCTTCGCGGCATAGTAGATCGAGATGCCGTTGTTGGTGAGCGAGATCTGCCCATCGAGGAAAGCCTTGTTGTTGTTGGGGTCGAGCCACGACAACGTCCCCGGCACGAACGTCCCGTACATTTCCTTCGCGTACTCGAGCGCCTTGATCGTCTCGGGACTGTCGATCACGACCTTGTTGTCCTTGTCGACCAGCTTGCCGCCGAATGCCCACACGAGCCAGTTGCACCAAGTGTTGCCGTCACCGGTCGCGTTGCCGAGCGCGAAACCGGATGGCGTGCCCTTCTCCTTGAGCGCCTTGCATACCTTGAGGAATCCGTCGGTGTCGCGCGGGAACTCACTGAACCCGGCCGCCTTGACGTGGCTCTCGCGGTAGACGAGGCAGACGCCGGCGACTCCGAGCGGCACGCCGATCCACTTCTTGCCGTCCGGCTTGAGGTATGGGTCGCATACCGGGTACCACCCCCCGTACTTCTTCCCGAGATACGTGGCGACGTCCGTGACGTCGAGGAGCTTCTCCGGATAGAGATTGGCGTCGTCGTTGGTCGAGAGAATGATGTCGGGTCCCGCGCCGGTGTTCGCTGCGACGGCGGCCTTCGGTCGGACGTCTTCCCATCCCTCACTGTCGACGCGCACCTCGATGCCGTATTTGTCGCTGAACTTCTTCACGTTGACCATGTACTGGTCGATGTCCCCTTGGACGAAGCGGCTCCACCGCAACACGCGGAGCTTCGCCCCCTTCTCCGGGACATTGCTCCACTGGGCGCTCGCATCCTTGACCCAGATGAACGGACCGACCGCGGCGCTCGCCGCCACGGCGGCCGTGGACTTCAGGAACTTGCGACGCTTGAACTCACTCATCGACTCCTCCTGCGGTTAGGGGCTCGTGCGTGGAGCCCGGATTGTAATTCACACGACCAGGCGCTGGCCGCTCGCCACATCGAACAGGTGCGCGCGCCCGAGGTCGGGCGCAAGGTTGATTCGGTCTCCCGCGCGACAGTCGGTGCGATCGCCGATCGTCGCCGTCACCTCCTGGCCGTTGAATCGGCAGTAGAGCTGCGTGTCGGCGCCGGTCGGCTCGACGACGACGACGTCCACCGGCAGGCCTCCCGCGCCAAGCGCGCAGTGCTCGGGGCGCAAGCCGTACAGCACGGGTTGGCCGTTGTCGGCGCGGGCACCCACGGGCGCCCGCAGTACGACGCCGCCGGAGAATTCGACGGTAAGACCACCGCCCGCCGTGCGCGCGGTGCCCGGAATCATGTTCATCGCCGGCGACCCGATGAACCCGGCGACGAACGTGTTCAACGGATGGTCGTAGAGTTCGAGCGGCCCGCCGATCTGCTCGACGACGCCGTCGCGCATCACGACTATCTTGTCGGCCATCGTCATCGCCTCGATCTGGTCGTGCGTCACGTAGATCGACGTGGTCTTGAGCCTCTGATGGAGCTCCTTGATCTCGGTGCGCATCTGGACGCGCAGCTTGGCGTCGAGGTTCGACAGCGGCTCGTCGAAGAGGAAGACCTGCGGGTCGCGGACGATCGCGCGACCCATCGCCACGCGCTGCCGCTGCCCGCCCGACAGCTGCCGCGGGTAACGGTCGAGATAGGGTGCGAGACCGAGGATATCGGCAGCCTTCTGGACGCGCTGCTCGACGTCGGCTTTCGACCGCTTGGCCAGTATCAGCGCGAACGACATGTTGTCGCGCACGGTCATGTGCGGGTAGAGCGCGTAGTTCTGGAACACCATCGCGATGTCGCGCTCCTTCGGCGGAACGCGGTTTACGACGGTGCCGCCGATTGCGATTTCGCCGGCGCCGATCTCCTCCAGTCCGGCGATCATCCGCAAGAGCGTCGACTTGCCGCAGCCCGACGGCCCGACCAGCACACAGAATTCGCCATCGGCGATCTTGATGTCGACACCACGGATCACATGTGTCGACCCGAATTGCTTGTGGACTTCCCGGATGTCGACGCCTGCCATGCTTGTCCTGTCGAAAAAGGGCGGACCCGTCAGGGCCTGCGCGTTCCGGCCGATACGACGTATTCCGGCCGGCCCGTCGCGAGCCAGCTGATGAGATTCTGCGCCGCTTTGCGCCGCAGGTCCCGCTCCGACTCGATCGAATAGAACGCCGCATGCGGGGTCAGGATCACGCGCGGATGGCCGAGGAGCCTCGAATCGGCGGGGACCGGCTCCACCGGCAGCACGTCGAGTCCCATGCCCGCGAGCCGGCCGCCGTCGAGTGCCACCAGCGCGGCGTCGACGTCGACGACGGCGCCACGCGCCGTATTGACCAGAAAGGCGCCGGGCTTTGCCGCGCCCAGCACCGTATTGTCGATCATTGCCCGCGTGGTCGCGTTGAGCGGCACGTGCAACGACACCACGTCGCTCTCCGCGAACAGCGCAACGAGATCGCGGCGCTCGACGAACGCGGGAAAGTCGCCGTCGATGATGTACGGGTCGCAGGCGACCACGCGCCTGAACACGTTGCGGCCGACGTGCGCCATCCGCTTGCCGATCCGTCCCAGCCCGACGATGCCGAGCGTCATGTCGCCGGCACGGCGCAGCGTGCCCGACGACAGGAAGTGCCATCTTCCGGCGTGGATGTCGCGGTGGTAGGCGACGACGTTGCGCACGAGTGCCAATGCCAGCGCGAGCGCGTGCGTGGCGACCTCGCCGACCCCGTAGTCCGGAGAATTCGCGACCCACACCCCGTGCTTCGCACAGGCCTCGGTGTCGACCGTGTCGAATCCCGCGCCGATCCGGCTCACGATGCCGAGTTCCGGCAGCGCCGCGACCACGCGCTCGGTGATCGGAGCGTACTGCAGCAGGATCCCCGCGCAATCGCGGGCGGCGGCGATCACGTCGTCCTCGGTCGTGCACTGTGCGGTTGCCAATTCGACGCCGGCCGCCTCGAACAACTTCCGCTCGATCTCGACGTCGGGGTAATTGTTGTCGGCGAAGAGTATCTTGGGCATGCAGATTCCTGGACAATCGGGGCGGATGGAACGGCGCGCACGCTCGGGAACGCGCCACGGTACGTGGCGCGCGGGGCATTGGTCAAGTGGCCTGACCGATTCTCGCCACGGGCGAGGGTCGGGGCACCTATAATCCGCCAGCTCCGGCATCGGCGCGGCCTCCCGATCCGCAAATGGGGAATCCTCGATGACCAAACTCCTCCAGACGACGATCGCCGGCAGTCTGCCCAAGCCGTCTTGGCTGGCGGCACCCAACGAGCTCTGGGCACCCTGGCGACTCGAATCCGAGGTGCTCGCCGAGGGCATGCGCGACGCGGTCCGCCTCGTCCTGCGTGACCAGGAGCAGGCGGACATCGACATCGTCAGCGACGGCGAGCAGACGCGCCGGCACTTCGTCACGACGTTCCTTGAGGCTCTGGACGGCGTCGACTTCCAGCACAAGAGGTCCGTTCGCATCCGCAATCGCTACGACGCCGACGTTCCGGTCGTCGTCGGCCCGGTCGCGCGGCGGCATCCCGTGTTCGTCGACGCCGCGCGATTCCTGAAGAGCGCCACCGACCGCAGGGTCAAGTACACGCTGCCCGGACCGATGACGATGGTCGACACGCTGTACGACGCCCATTACAGGAGCCGCGAAAAGCTGGCGTGGGCGTTCGCCGAGATCCTGAACGAGGAGGCGCTCGCGATCGAGGCGGTCGGCGCCGATGTCATCCAGTTCGACGAACCCGCGTTCAATGTCTACTTCGACGAGGTCCGCGATTGGGGAGTCAAGACGCTGGAGCGCGCCGCGCAGGGCCTGCGTTGCACGACCGCCGTCCACATCTGCTACGGCTACGGGATCAAGGCCAACATCGAGTGGAAGAAGACGCTGGGCTCGGAATGGCGGCAGTACGAGCAGACGTTTCCGCTGCTCGCGCGCTCCGCGATCGGGCAGGTCTCGCTCGAATGCGCGAACTCCCACGTTCCGATCGAGCTCATCGGGCTGCTCGAGGGGAAGGACGTGCTGGTCGGGGCGATCGACGTCGCCACCGACCGCATCGAAACGCCGGAAGACGTCGCCGCGACGATCCGGGCGGCACTCGGCTTCGTCCCGGCCGGGCGTCTGTACCCCTGCACCAATTGCGGGATGGTCCCGCTCGCGCGCGACGTCGCCCGCGGCAAGCTCCGCGCGCTGGGTGCAGGCGCCGCGCTCGTCCGGGCGGAGCTGGGTAGGTAGCGGGGGCTGACCGGTTCCCCCCAATCGCCCCCCGCCCGGCCGGTCCCGGAGTCGAAAAACACCCGCCCCCCAAAAAATACCACTAGCGCGCACGGGGGTAGTTGTGTATCCTGCCCCACGTGTTTTAGTTTCAAGGCAGTAAGTACGCCCTGTACGACCGCTTTGCAGTCGTTCCACCGTCGTTCTTTCCTTGAGATCGAAACATTGGCCGGGATTCGTCCCGATTTTTAGTTTGTTCGTGAGGAAATACTGAAATGGCAACTGGAACAGTGAAGTGGTTTAACGACGCCAAGGGCTTTGGATTCATTACGCCGGATGGCGGCGGCGAAGACCTGTTCGCGCACTTCTCGGCAATCAACATGCCGGGATTCAAGACGCTCAAGGAAGGCCAGAAGGTCTCGTTCGAAGTGACGACGGGCCCGAAGGGCAAGCAGGCAAGCAACATTCAGGCCGCCTGACCTCCCGTTCTCGGGAGGCAGCAGCGGAAGAAAGCCGGGCGCAATGCCCGGCTTTTTCTTTGCCCTTCGCGAAAGGTGCTTTTCGCCACGGATCGGTGGGCGCGCGGGGAGGTTCGCGAGCGGGCGCACGAATCACCATAATAAGCCCGCTCGCGAACCTCCCCGCCTGCGGGCGAGTCGCCCTAAGCCTGCGTGCGAACCGCCCCGCCTGCGAGCGAGTCGCCCTAAGCCTGCGTGCGAATCCCGCCCGCGTCGCCCGACGCGGAACGCAGCGCGCTGTCGAGGCAGGCACGCAACTGCGCCGCGGTCGTCGCGATGTCGCGCGTGATCGACGTGAAATGGTCGCCGGGTATCGCGTGCAGCTCGACCTGCCGGCCGATCGCCGACCATCCCATCTCGGGCCGGACGTCCTTCATCGTTTCCGATCGCAGCACCGCGAGCCGGCCGGGATACGGCGCCGGATCGTAGGCGGCGATCACGCGCCGATAGCGGTTGAAGAGCGTGTCGTCGGCCGCCGGCGCGCCAGCCAAACGGGGCGGCAGCTGCGCGCTTTCGCGGAGGCAGCGCATTGCCCATCGTCAGGCTGATGCCGACCGGCTGCGCGCGCCAGGGCACCGCGGCATCCATCAGCACGACCAGGGGAACCTCTTCGCTCTCCGCGAGAAGCTGCCGCGCCATTTCCAGCGCGACGAGCGCGCCGTTGCAGTGCCCGGCGAGGAAATAGGGTCCGTGCGGGCGAGCTTCGCGCAATGCTGCCAGGCGATCCCGGGCCATCTCCTCGATCGTGTCGGGAATGTTCGAACTGTCGAGCCCGTGGCGGGTGCACGGCATAGAACGGCTGGTCCGGGCCCAGCGCCCGCGCGAGCCCATGGCTGTAGAAGCCCCCGCCGCTGAAATCGCCGTGAAGGAAGAAGAGCGGGGGGCGCGTGCCGGTCGTCGTCACCGGCACGGCCATCGATCCGGACGGGCGCGCCACGTCCCGCAGCGCCTCGGCGAGATGCTCGATCGTCGGGTCGGTGAACAGCGACGCGAGCGGAACGCTGTAGCCCGTCGCACGCTCGACCGCGGACATCATCCGG
>CAWHXL010000006.1:0-399963 GCA_963833295.1 uncultured beta proteobacterium
CTTCGCAGAGCTCCCCACGAGCCTGGCTCGTGTGGGCCTCGAGTTGGCGGCGCTCGGAGAGCTCCCGGGCCCACGGGGGTTCGAGCCGCGGCGACTCTCCTACAGCGCACTGGCTCTCTTCGAGCGATGCTCGTACCGCTTCTGGGCGGAGCGCGTCGCTGGAATGCGGCCGCGACCGATGCCCGCCGGTGAGGGAGCCGGAGGCCTCCACGCGACCGAGATCGGCGACGCGGTCCATCGTCTGCTCGAGGGAGTCGACCTCTCCCGGCCGGTAGCTCCCACCCGCGACGACGTCGCCGAGGCCGTTCGCGGCTGGTACCCAGCCGTGGCGGATATCGAGCTCGAGCGCGTCAGCGCCCTCGTCGAGGCGTACTGTCGCTCGTCGCTCGCTCGTCGCGTGGCCGAGCTGGAAAGGGCGCGTCCCGAGCGCTCGTTCACGTTCCTCCACGACGACGTGCTGCTCGTCGGGCGCCTCGACGTCCTGCACCATGACGACCGGACGGGATTCGTGCTCGACTTCAAGACGAACCTCGTCGAAGGGCGCTCCACCGCCGAGATCGTCGAGGCGGAAGTACGGAGCACAGCGCTCGGTCTACGCGCTCGCCTGCCTCAAGGCCGGGCTCGAGGAGGTCGAGGTCGTGTACCAGTTCCTCGAGCGGCCCGAGGAGACGGTGACCGCCACGTTCGGACAGCTCGACGTGCCCGAGCTCGAAGCGGGTCTCGGAGAGGATCGCAGCGATCCGGGCGGGCGCGTTCCGACCGACCCCGAGCGCCTTCGCGTGCTCGGGCTGTCCGGCGCTCGATGTCGTCTGCGCGGGGCCGGCGCTCGGTCAGGGCGAGGACGAGCCGTGGTGACCGAGGCTTCGCGTGTCGCGGCGCTGTACGACATCCACGGCAAGGAGCGGCGTGCCGCGTAGCTACGTCGCGGAGGCACGGCGGCGCGGGCTCGGCCGCCGGAGGGAGAGGATCGGGCCGATCGTGGCCCGCTTGGCGAGCGAGCACGATGATGCCGAGACCGCGCTGCAGTTCGGCAGCGACCTCGAGCTGCTCGTGTCGGTGATGCTGTCGGCGCAGACGACCGACGCGAACGTGAACCGCGTCACGCCAGCGCTCTTCCAGAAGTACCGGACGCCAGACGACTACCTTGCCGCCACCCAGGAGGAGTTGGAGCGCGACATCTATGCAACCGGCTTCTACCGCCAGAAGGCGCGCTCGATCCGCGGCGCGATGCGCGTACTGATCGAGGAGTTCGACGGCCAGGTTCCTCGCAGGCTCGACCAGCTCATCCGACTCCCCGGCGTGGCGCGCAAGACCGCCAACGTGGTGGCGGCGGAGCTCGGAGAAGCAGAGGGGATCGTGCGTGGACACGCATGTGCGGCGGTTGTCGCAGCGGCTGGGCCTGACTCGGAACGACGACCCGGTGAAGATCGAGCGCGATCTCGTGCGGCTCGTCCCCAGGGACGACTGGGCCCGGTTCCCGCACCTCCTGATCTGGCACGGCCGTCGCGTGTGCGATGCGCGGAGGCCGCGCTGCGACGTGTGCGTGCTGGTCGACCTGTGTCCGTCGGCCCGAGTGGCCGCTACGGTCTGATCCACCGCTGGACGACGATGTCGTCCGAAACCCGTCGCTCCGCGAGGAGCGCGTACCGCGGCGTTGGGACCACCCTCCGTGCTGCATCGACCGCGTTCGCGGATGTGTCGAGGACGACGACCGCGACAACGTCTCCACCGGGCCGCAAGCGCGTGCTCGCGCCGCCGAGCTCCCGCTCGAGCGCGTTCGCACTTCGGTCGGGCACGACCACGACGGTGTCCGGCCGCGGGGCCTGTTCGACGACCCGCGCTGCTGCGCGCCAGTCCTCCGCTGGGGTTGCGGCGTACCACCACGCAAGCCCGAGGATCGCCAGCAAAGCCACGCCAGCGCACGCGTAGGCGACGAGGTCAGGACGGGACAGCGCAGCGACCCCGGCGCCCGCGGCCAGAACGACACCAGCGAGGGCGATGGCGCCGGTCGTCTCGGCGTGAACGGGCACGAGTGTCCCCGCGAGTGCGACCATCGCGAGCGGGCCTGCAATGAGACCTCCCTCGAGGAGTGCCTTCCATCGTGCCGGCTCGAGCCCGCGGCCTTTCGCGGTCGCCACGAGCCCGACGAGCGCGAGCGCCCCGAGCGCGAGGTTCCAGGCGGTCGCGGCCCATGGAGCCCGGGCAAGGTCTTCGAGTGACGCACCCGATCCTGCGCTCCAGCGGTCGGCGGCGACGGAGCCGATCAGGACGAGCGAGATCACCGACGGCAGCGCGAATGCGAGCGTTGGCAGACCGGCGCGGCGCGCCGTCGGTTCGGACGAAGGTCGTCGCTGCGTGCGCCACGGCACCCCGACGCAGGCCGGGTGGAGCAACGGGAGGAGCACGGCGGTCGCTCCGTCCGCCGCCCACCACACCGAGGTGCCGTCGTCGAGCGCGCGGAGGAGGAGCCAGGTGGCGCCGAGCACGAGCGCGATCCCCAGAGCGGCGGAGCCGACCCGCTGGGCAGCCATCACACCCGGCGCCGGCCGTCGCGAGCGCCAGGCCGGCGACGACCCCCGGCGAGCCGCCCGTGGAGCCTCCGTGCGACGACGAATGCGAGCAAGGTCGCGGCGACGAAAGCCACGACAGAGGGCGCCCGCAGGAGCCAGGCGTTCGTGGTGAAGGTCGCCAGCGGGACGGAAGAGGAGGGTCGTGACGAGCGCGGCAGGCTCGAGGTCGAGAAACGATCGCATGGCCGCGCCGAGCGCGTCACTTGCCGATCCGGTGACAACGGACTCGTCGGACGTCAGCGGCTTCTGGCCGAGGAGGACGACCCCGAGCACGAGCGCCACGGCTCCCGCGACCAGGTGGCGACATGCGCTCGAGATGCGCCGTGACCTTGCCGCCGGCCGCGCTCGCACGGGACGACGAGGCCTCGGCGGTCACAGGGAGGACGCTAGCGCTCTCGGGCATGGGGCGCGCCGCTCAGATCCAGCGCTTCCAGCGGTAGAAGGCAAGCTGCGCAACTGTAGTCCCGGCGATCAGCCCTATGGACATCCCAAGCGTCCACCACCAGCGTTCGAACTGTCCGGCGAAGTTCTGACCGAAGAAGCCGGTGATCAGCGTCGGGACGAGGACGAGCGACGCGACGACGGTCAGCTTCTTCACCACTTCGTTCTGCGATTCGGCGACGCGCGACTGAACGTAGTCACGCACGCCGGCGAGAAGATCACGCGCGATGTCGAGCTCCTCCGCGGCCCGCACGAGCGTGTCGTACGTGTCGGTGAAGCGGAGCTCGACGGGATCGGGGGACAGCCGATCGTCACCGAGGTCGAGGCGACCGTCGAGCACGCGTCGGGTTGCCGCTCGCGTCGCGCTCACGTTGCGGCGGGCGATCAGGATCTCGTGGCGAAGCGCCGAGACTCGTCGCCTCAGCTCCTCCCCCGGCATCGACTCGAGCTCGTCCTCGAGCTCGTCGATGGCGAAGGTACACCGCATCGACGAGGTCGATGTACGCATCTGCGACGTCGTCGACGAGCCGGTGGAGGAGCATCCCGACGCTCCGGTCGCTCTCCACCGCCGTCTCGAAGCCACCCAATGAGACGGCTCGCCGTTCTGGCCCCGCTGCGGATCGTCACGATCGTCTCGGTCGTCGCGACGAGATCGAGCTCGAGGTACTCGAACTCCTCGTCGTGGTCGGCCGGTGCCGGCACGAGCAGGACTGCGACGAGGTGTCTTCCGTGCGACTCGAACGTCGGTCGTGCATCCCGTCCGTCGCCCGCCGGCTCCGTGAGGATGTCGAGCGCGTCCGGATCGAGCGACCCAGGGATCGCCCTGAGAAGCTCCTCTCGGGTCGGGTCGACGAGGTCGGTCCAGGGCACCGCCACCTCAGCCCGAGGCTAGCGCGGGCGTCGGTCGGGGTCGCGCCGCGTCGGCGCTAGGAGATCGCCGCGACCGCGGCGTGCCGTTGCTCACTCAGCCAGCGCTCGGCATCCAGCGCTGCGGTGCAGCCCGACCCGGCGGCCGTGACCGCCTGCCGGTAGACGTGGTCCTGGACGTCTCCCGCGGCGAAGACGCCGGGGATGTTCGTCTCGGTGCTCTTGCCGCGCGTGAGGAGATATCCGCTGTCCGGCTCGTGGTCGAGGTGCTCGAGGAAGAGCGAGGTCGTTCGGGTCGTGCCCGATCGCGACGAAGAGGCCGTCGTGGCGGCTCGCTCGTCTGCACCCGTCACCGTATCGGCGGAGCACGACACCTGGTGACCTTCGTGTCGCCGACAACCTCCTCGACCGTCTCGTTCGGTGACCAGCTCGATCTTCTCGTTGGCGCGGGCGCGATCGACCATGATCGGCGAGGCGCGGAACTCGTCCGCCGGTGCACGAGGTGGACCTTGTCGGCGAATCGGGCGATGAAGGTCGCCTCGTCCTTCGCCGAGTGACCGCCGCCGACCACCACGACGACGCGGTCTCGGAAGAACGATGCATCGCACGTCGCGCAGTACGAGAAGCGCCGGCGCCCCTGGAGCGTCACCTCGGACTCGAGCCCGAGCTGGCGCGCGCTCGCACCCGTCGCGACGATCACTGCTCGGCCCGGTACTCGTCATCTCCGACCTAGACCCCGGAACGGGCGCTCGGAGAAATCGACCCGCGTCACGTCATCGGTGACGAACTTGGCGCCGAAGCGCTCGGCCTGGCGCCGGAAGTCCTGCATCATCACCGGCCCCATCACGCCGTCGGCGTAACCGGGGTAACTCTCGACGTCGCTGGTGATCCGCAATCAGCCGCCCACCCCACTGGAAGCCCTCGATCACGAGCGGCTCGAGGTTGGCCGGCGCGCTGTAGAGCGCTGCGGTGTACCTGGTGGGGCCCCCGCCGATCACGCACCACGTTCCTCACATCACTCAGACTCGAGCTCCTTCGGTTCTGACCGGTGGTGTCAGCGCGCCTCTCTGAAGGTTCAACGTCACCACGAGGTGGGGTGTTCCGCTCAGGCAGCGTGCATGTCGCCGGTCAGCACCTCGAGCCAACGGCTGCTCGTCGTCGATGAGCTCCGCGCGCTCAGCGTCCTCGTCTGGCGCTCGACAGGGACGAGCTCGGGTGGTTCGACACCGGTGATCCCGTGCTGCTGAAGTGACGTGCCTGCGGCAGACCTGCCGCTTGAGCGAGCCAATGGCCTCGTTGTACGACTTGACGGCGCCGTCGAGCGAGCGGCGAGCTTCGAGACGTGCGCCCCCATCGTCGAGAGCTGCTTTAGAGCTCGCGGCCGAGATCGCTGATCCGGCCGGGTCTCCTCGGCGATCGTCTCCTGCTGCTCAGCCGTAGTGCACGGGTCGGAGCAACCCGATCAGGTTCGTCGGCGAGGCCGGAATCACGTTGTTGGAGAGCGCCAGCTCGTGGAGGGACGGGTCGATGTTCGAGCGCTGCGAGCGACGACGACTCGTCGTGCAGGAACATGACGACGAACTCGGGGGTCGGTGGCAGTCGGCGCCAGTACGCCTTCTGGCCGAGTCGCTGGATATGGTCGCGCACCTGGCGGGCGTGATCGGCCATGCCGTTTCGTCGCATCTCGGCGTCGGCGTCCTCCTGGTGGGCGCGGAGGTAGCCCACGAGCGACACCTTGGAGTCGATCACGATCGCACTTGCCCCCCGGCAGCTTCACGATCACGTCGGGACGCAGCTGGCGGCCATCTTCACCGGCCAGCGTGTGCTGCTCGTCGAAGTCGCAGTACGGCAGCATCCCGGCCATCTCGATCACGCGTTTGAGCTGGATCTCGCCCCAGCGGCCACGCGTGTGCGACTCACCACGGAGGGCGTTGACCAGGTTGCCCGTCTGCGTCCGCAGCCCTTCGCTCGTGAGACGGGCGATCTCGAGCTCCTTGTGGATCTCGCCGTAGGCCCGCTGGCGCTGTTGCTCGAGCAGGTTGACATTCGTCTCGACCTTCTGGAGCGACTCGCGCAGAGGCCCGACATAGGCGTCGAGCTTCGTCTGGGCGAGGTCGAGGAACGCCGTCGAGCTCTGCTGGAGCGCTTCGGTCGAGGCCGCTCGCACCGCGTGGCTCACGCGCTCCTCGAGCGAGCCGCGCTCCGCGTTCAGGAGCGACTCGGCTTCGATTGCCCGCCGTTCGAGCTCTCGTGCCTCGTCAGCGAGCTGGCGCAGCTCGACCTTCTGCGCTTGGGCCTCTGCGAGTCGCGGTCGCAACAGGAGGAGGACGCCGGCCGCGCCGACGGCGAGCCCGATGAGGAGCGCGAGAATGGTCATGAGGGCCAACGACCGTAGCTCGCGGGTCGGACGTCACGGGGCACGGCTATCGTGCCGCGATGCCCCCGAAGCGGCGCCCCCAGGGCTCGAAAGCGCCGGGATCGAAGGCGACGAGCGGCCTCCCGCCCGGGCCAAGCCGGGGCAGCGATCTCCAGGCGAGCGGCGCCCGATCTGGGTCAGTGCGCTGATCGTCGCCGCGGTGCTGCTCGTCGGGGGCGTCTGGGCGTACACGATGTTCGGCCGCGAGAAGGGAAAGACGGGCGAGCCAGGCGACGCGCGCGGAGCGCTCGAGGCAGCAGGCTGCACGCTCCAGGTCGTCCCCGGCGTGAAGAACAAGTCGGACGACTCCGATGTCCCGACGCCCGACACCATCTCGCCGCTCTGGAACACCGATCCGCCGACGAGCGGGCCGCACTATGCGATTCCCGCCCTGTTCGGGGCGTACGACACACCGCTCCAGCTCGCGCGGGTGGTGCACGACCTCGAGCACGGCGGCGTGTACATCCTCTACGGCTCGAAGGTCGACCAGTCGACCGTCGAAGGGCTGCGGCGCTTCACCACGCAGCACCCGGTCGGCACCTTGCTCGCGCCTCTCCCACGGCTCGGACGGACGATCGCGCTCGGCGCCTGGATCACCCCCGCCGGGAGCGTGCACGGGAGCCAGCGCGGCAACGGCGTCCTGGCTCGATGCTCGTCGTACGACGCGAAGGTGTTTCGGGGCGTTCCTCGACGCGTATCAGTTCTACGGGCCGAGCGGCTGCCCCCGTCGTCGCTCGCACCCGGGAGCTGACGCAGAGCTGGGCCGTGCGGAGACCCGTGCCTCCGTACACTTGACTGCTCGCCGGGGGCGGCGGAACTGGTCAGACGCGGCCGGCTTAAAACCGGCTGTCCTTGGACATGGGGGTTCGAATCCCTCCCCCGGCATCCGGCTTCCCCGGCCGCGGCGAGGCCTTCCAACTGAGACCCGACGGTAGACTCCCCCCGCCATGGCGAGCATCGAGCACGCGGCCTCGTACCACGATCTCGAGTACGACACCCCGCTCTACCGGACCGCGATCGCGCACCGCTGGGCGGCTATCTCGTGCCGGCCGCGCACGCGCGCCGGGTCGCGGACAAGCTGCGCCAGCACGGCGTCGCGTTCCGCGTGCTGCACGCGCCGCAGGCGGCGATCGACGTGGAGACCTTCCGCGCGGACAAGGCGATCTTCAGCGCGCGGTCGACCGAGGGGCACCAGCGCCTGACGCTCGCGGGCGAGTGGAAGGTCGAATCCCGCGTTCCCGCCGCCGGCGCGTTGTTCGTGCCGATCGCCCAGGCGAAGGCGCGGCTCGTGATGGCCCTGCTCGAGCCGCAGGCCCCCGACTCCCTCGTCGCGTGGGGCCTTTTCAACGATGCGTTCGAACGCAAGGAATACATGGAGGACTACGTCGCCGAGGAGGTCGCGCGCGAGCAACTCGCCGCCGATGCGCGGCTGGCGGAGGAATTCCGGCGCAGGATTGCCGACGATCCGGAGTTCGCCGGGAGTCCCGCCGCCCGGCTGGAGTTCTTCTACCGCCGGCACCCGTCCTGGGACGAGCGGTTCAATCTGTATCCGGTGATGCGCACGGCCGCGGTGCCGAACTAGGCCCCGTTCACAGGATGTCCGTGCGCGCGAACTGGCCCCGGTCTTGACATGCCGGAGGGTACCGACCCGATGACCCATTGGCTCGACGCGACCCGACGCAGGGGCGACGTCGTGACGATTCCGACGATCTGGCTGGCGTTCCTGCTTTCGCTCGTCGTGCACGTCGCCGCGATGTGGGAGTTCCTCCCCCGGCTGCGCGCGCTGACGGGAGACGCGATCGAATCGAGCAAGGCCGGCGAACCCCTGGCGGTGCGGCTCGCGGCCACACCGAGCGTAGCGCCCCTTCCGCCATCGCCGCCCCCGCAAAGCGCGCAGCGATCGCCCGCGGCAAGAGCGCGCGTGCCGCCGCCACCGAAGGCGCGCCCGGAAAAGGCCGCGCCGAGCGCCTCGCCCACGCCGCCGGTCATCGCGACCAGTCCGCCGCGGCCCGAAAGCGCACCGCAGCCGCCGGTTGCGCCGGCCGCCACGCCCCCTCCCGCCGGCCGGCCGGTCGAAGGCGATCTCGCGTCGTTCATCGCCGCCCGGCGGCGCGCCCGCGGCGAACCGGAACCCTCCACGTCGGAGGGCAGCACGTCGAATGCGCCGCCGGCGGAGAGCGACATCGCGCACCGCGACCGCATCGTTGCCGCCAATCTCGCATCGCTCAACACGCCGACGTTCGGCACCGAGCCGAAGAACAGCGGAGGCATCTTCCAGATCCGGCGCCTCGGCTACGACGATGCCGAATTCACGTTCTTCGGCTGGAACAAGGAGATCAATCGCAGGGCATCGCAGCTGATCGAGGTCCGGAGGGGCTCCAACGCCGACATTCGCATCGCCGTGATCCGCCGGATGATCGAGATCATCCGGCAGTACGAGCAGGAGGATTTCAACTGGAACTCGAAGCGGCTCGGGCGCGTCGTCGTGCTTTCCGCCCGTCCGGGCGACACGTCGGGGCTCGAGGAATTCATGATGCAGGAGTTTTTCGCCGGACAGCGGCCCTGATTTCCGGGGCTTTGGCACGCAGTTTGCTGTTTCTCCCGTAGGTCGTCGCATCGACAGTCGGGTCAGGAGCAGACACACCATGTCGATCTACCAATCGCGCAGCAAGCGGGCCGCGGACGCTGGAAACAAGCCGGCGCAGACGCCCGGGACTCGGCATGATCTGACGTTGGAGGGCGTGTCACCGCATCTGCCGCCCGTGCAGAACCTGGCGCGGCTGCGCAAGGCGACGCCGATCGAATACCTGCTGCCGGCGAGCCTCACGTGGTTCGAGACCCTGCCGCCGGCGGTGCGGCCGGTATTGCTGGCGAAACAATATGCCCGCATCGTCAATCTCATCGCCCAGCAATGGAATGACGAGAACGCCTGCACCGCCTATTTCAACGAGCTTCTCAAGGGTCGCCGCAGCAACCGGCAGGGCTTTCCGGCCGACGTGCGCCGCGAGCTTTGGACGCTGCGCGAGCACTACATGCGCTCGCGGCTGAAGTCGGGCGGCGGCCTGGCCGTTATCTGACCGGGACGGGAATCCGGCGGAACGGGCGAAGCAGTCCGTCAGACCGCGGCGTCAGCGGACAGTGGTGACGCGACGCTCGCCGTCGTCGCAATGACGCCGCCGCCAAGGCAGGCGTCGCCGTCGTAGAGCACCAGGTACTGCCCCGGCGTCGGCGCCCACTGCGGTGCCTCGAACACGGCGCGACAGCGGTCGCCGTCGACGAGTTCGACGCGACACGCGGCGTCGGGCATCCGGTAACGCGTCTTCGCGCCGAGGGACAGCGGCACCGACCGGTCCGGCGGCGCGCCGGCGATCCAGTGCAAGTCCTGCGCATCGACGGTCCGCCGGTAGAGCAGCGGGTGCTCGTGCCCCTGTACGACGACGAGCGCGTTGCGCGCGGCGTCCTTCGCCGCGACGAACCAGGGCAGAGCGGACCCATCCCTCGTGCCGCCGACCCCGAGACCCTGCCGCTGGCCGAGCGTGTAGTACGCGAGGCCGTGATGGCGGCCGACGCTTTCGCCTTCCGGGGTCTCGATCGGGCCCGGGGTGCGCGGCAGGTACTTCGCGAGGAACTCGCGGAACGGGCGCTCGCCGATGAAGCAGATCCCCGTGGAGTCCTTCTTCGCCCACGTCGGGATGCCTTCGCGCCGCGCGATCGCGCGGACGTCGCGCTTCGCGAGCTCGCCCAGCGGAAAGAGCACGGGCGCGAGCTGCTCCTGCGTCAGCCGATGCAGGAAGTAGCTCTGATCCTTCGTGCGCATCGACGCGCCTTCGCCAATTCGATGCGGCCGCCGGCGCGGCGCACGCGCGCGTAGTGGCCCGTCGCGATGTGGTCGGCGCCGAGCGCGCGCGCGTGATCGAGAAAGGCGCGGAACTTGATCTCGCTGTTGCAGAGCACGTCCGGATTGGGCGTGCGCCCGGCCGCGTAGTCGCGCAGGAAATGCGCGAACACGCGCTCCCGATATTCGGCGGCGAAGTTGACGGCTTCGAGCTCGATGCCGATGACGTCGGCGACCGAGGCCGCATCGACGAGGTCGGTCCGCGACGTGCAGTAGTCGTCGGTGTCGTCGTCCTCCCAGTTCTTCATGAACAGGCCGACGACGTCGAAGCCCTGCTGCTTCAGCAGCCACGCGGCGACCGACGAGTCGACGCCGCCCGACATGCCGACGATCACGCGGGCCCTGCGCGCCATCACAGCTCCGTGATGTGGTCGAGCGGGCGCCGCGACCCCGCGCGATAGTCGTCGACGCAGCGCAAGCACGAGCGGACTGCGGTGCATCGCGCGCCGCGCGCAACGAGCTCGTCGTACGGGCAGCCACAGCGCGCGCAGGATGCCGACGTCGAGCGCGCGCCCTGCTTCGTGCGCGACGACGTCGCCGGCGAACGCGAAGCGGATGAAGGTCGCGCCACTCTCCGGCGACTGCCAGCGGTAGATGCCGACGAGCGCCGTGGGCGCCACGCGGTAACCGGTTTCCTCGAGCGTCTCGCGCGTCGCGGCCGCGACCAGCGTTTCGCCGGCTTCGAGGTGGCCCGCCGGCTGGTTGAGACGCACGCCGGCGCGAGGTCTCCTCCTCGACGAGCAGGAACGCGCCGTCGCGCACGACGATCGTGGCGACCGTCACCACGGGCCGGGAGAGCTGGGTTTCACGCATCGCTTCGAATGGGCGGACCTACCGATGCAAATGGAAAAAAGGCAGGGACGGAACCCTGCCTTCTTTCAGCCGAACGCGGGCACAGTCGGTCATCGACCGGCTTGTCCCTCCTTACTGCTTCTTGGGTTCGGCGGCCTTCTTGTCGGCAGCGGACTTCGTGTCGGCGGACGTCTTGTCGGCAGCGGCTTTGGTGTCGGCGGACGTCTTGTCGGCGCCGGCCTTCGTGTCGGCAGCGGCCTTCGTGTCGACGGACATCTTGTCGGCGGCCTTCTTGTCGGCAGCGGCCTTCCTGTCGGCGGCCTTCTTCTCGTCCCTGGCCTTTTGCTCGGCAGCCTTCTTGTCGGCCGCGGCCTTCTTCGCAGCCCTCTTCTGTGCCTTCCTCTCGGCCGCTGCCGCATGGTCCGCGTCGGCCTTGGACATGGTGTCCTTCTTCATTTCGCCCGCGGGCGCCGCAGCAGGCGCAGCCTTCGTGTCGCTCTTCGCGGGCGCAGCCTTCATATCGCCCTTGGCGGGCGCGGCGGGCGCGGCAGCCGGGGCCGCCTTCGTGTCGCTCTTGGCCGGCGCCGCAGGTGCGGCGGGTGCGGTCGTCTGGGCGGTAGCGGCGGCGGCGAATGCGCCGGCGATCAATGCAATGAGAAGCTTGTTCATCTTCGATTCCTTGACGGTTGGGATTGGAACTGCTAGGTCACGGTTTATATTGGCAAAACCGGAAATTGTAGCCTCTATTGCCTCATCGGGCAATTCGTGCGTTCTCTTTTGATCTGTCGCCGGCAACCTGTTGTTCATTTCACGGGCTGCGGCTCGGTGGTCTTCTTCGGCTTCCTTTTCGATTTCTTCGCCTTGGTGTCCGCCTTCCTGGTATCGGCGTTGGGCGCCTCGGCGATCGGTCAGCGGGCCGCCTGCAGCCTGGTCATTCGATATTCGAGGATCCGTAGGTAGGGACGGCGCGGAAACGCCATACCGCCGCCATTAACGCCGCCACGGCCGGGCCGGTTGACACTCGCGCCTGGGACGCGCGGACAGTTGGACGAGGGCAACCCATTGACCGGGAACCGCAAAACCGGGAGCCGCGACCCGCGAGCCCCGCTTGGAGCCAGCGGCCCGCCCGGGGCCCCTAGACCCCATCGGCCGATCGGTGGTCAGCGATCGAGGCCGATTTCGCGCTGTAACCAGTCGCGAAGCAACGGGACCGTGATCGGGCGCTTTGCGGCGAGCGAATGCCGATCGAGCGCGGCCAGCGTCGCGAGCAGCGCCGGCATGTCGCGCCGCCCATGGGCCAACAGGTAGCCGATGACGTCGTCGGTCAGTCGGAAGCCGCGCTGCTGCGCGTACGCCGCAAGCGCGGCCGGCTTTTCGGCGTCGGAGAGCGGGGCGATCTCGTAGACGAGGCCCCATCCCAAGTCGGGTGCGAAGATCGTCGCGCATGGCAAGGCGACGCCGGAGGCAGGCGACTCGCAGCGACGAGATGCCCGCCGCGTTCCTTGAGGCCGTTGAACAGCGTGAACGCGCAGGCTTGGGCATCCGGCGTCGCGAGGTCGATGCCGTCGACGGCGACGAGCGTCCGCGTCGCAAGCCATCCCGGATCCTGCGCCAGCAGTCCACCCGGTTCGGCAACGTAGGTCGCCGACCCGCCGCGCGCTTCGGACGGCACGGGTCGCCGCGCGCAACAGATGCGTCTTGCCCGCGCCCGGCGCGCCCCACAAGAAGCACGCCCGTCTCGGCGAGCTCGCCGCGCGGCCATCGCGGTCACCGCCGCCAGCGCCTCGGCATTGCGGCCGGGAAGGAAGTTCGCGAACGACGGCGGCTCCGGGGCCGCGAGTTCGAATACGAGCTGTTCGGTCACTGCGGGACCCCGTGGTCCGGGTCGCGGCACGAGCGCCGCGGTCGGCGCCATTCCGAATCCGGTAAAATCGGCGAGCGTCGCACTTTACCGCGGCGCTGGCGCTTCACTCAATCCGGTGTGTCCCTCCGGTGTGTCCCGTCCGGCGCCATCGTCGCAGATCGCACTGCCCCGCCGCCGTCGATGCCAAACCCCGCCCCCGCCTCGCCACCCCCGCTTTCCTACCGCGATGCCGGCGTCGACATCGACGCGGGCGACGCGCTGGTCGAGCGGATCAAGCCGTTCGCGAAGCGCACGATGCGTCCCGAGGTGCTCGCGGGCATCGGCGGCTTCGGCGCGCTGGTCGAGCTGCCGAAGCGCTTCCGGGAACCCGTCCTCGTGTCGGGAACCGATGGCGTCGGCACGAAGCTCAAGCTCGCGTTTGCGCTCGACCGCCACGACACGATCGGCATCGACCTCGTCGCGATGAGCGTCAACGACATCCTGGTGCAGGGCGCCGAGCCGCTGTTCTTTCTGGACTACTACGTCTGCGAACGCGCTCGATGTCGCGGTCGCCGCCGAGGTGATCAAGGGTATCGCCGCCGGCTGCGAGCAGGCGGGCTGCGCGCTCATCGGCGGCGAGACGGCCGAGCACCCCGACGCATTCGTGCCGGGCGAATACGATCTCGCCGGGTTTGCCGTGGGCGTCGTCGAGAAGGCAAAGGCGATCGACGGAACGCGCATCCGCGCCGGCGACGTCCTGCTCGGCCTGGCGTCGAGCGGGCCGCATTCGAACGGATTCTCGCTGATCCGCCGGATTCTCGATGTGGCGAAGGCGGATCTCGGGCAACCGTTCGCCGGCGCGTCCGGCACGCGCACGCTGGGCGAGGCGCTCCTCGAGCCGACGCGGATCTACGTGAAGCCCGTGCTGGCCCTGATGCGGGAAATCGACATCAAGGGCATGGCGCACATCACGGGCGGCGGCCTTCTCGAAAACACGCACCGGATGTTCCCGGCCGATCTCGCTGCGCGGCTCGAGCGCGCCCGCTGGCCGCGCCCTCCGATCTTCGACTGGCTCCAGCGTGCCGGCAACGTCGCCGACGACGAGATGCATCGCGTATTCAACTGCGGCATCGGCATGGTCATCGTCGTCGCCGCCGCCGACGCCGAGCGGGCGGCCGCATCGCTTGCGGCGGCCGGTGAGTCCGTCTTCCCGGTCGGCACCGTCGTGCCGCGTGCCGCCGGCGCGCCGGCGACGGTGGTGACCTAGCGGCGGGCGGGCGCGCTTCGCAGCCGCCCGACTGCCTCTTGCCGTGGCGATTCCGCGCATCACCGTCCTCGTCTCGGGTCGCGGCTCGAACCTCGCGGCCCTGATCGACGCCGAACGATCCGGGCGGCTCGCAGGCACGATCGCGGCTGTCGTCTGCAATCGCGCGGACGCGGCCGCCCTCGACATCGCCGTCGCGCACGGCATCGCCACCACGGTGATCGAGCATCGCGCCTTTGCCGAGCGCGAGGCGTTCGATGCCGCGCTCGCCGGCGCCGTCGACGCGAGCGAGCCCGACCTTGTCGTGCTCGCCGGCTTCATGCGGGTGTTGGGGGCGACATTCGTCGCGCGCTACCAGGGCCGGATGCTGAACATCCATCCGTCGCTGCTGCCGTCCTACCCGGGGCTCCACACCCACCGTCGCGCGCTGGCCGACGGCGTGCGCGTGCACGGGTGCACCGTGCATTTCGTGACCGCCGACGTCGACCACGGCCCCATCGTCATGCAGGGTGCCGTGGCCGTGCACGACGGCGACGACGAGGCGACCCTCGCGGCGCGCGTGCTCGCGGTCGAGCACCGCCTGCTGCCCGCAGCGGTGCGCGCGTTCTGCCTGCGCAGGCTCGTCATCGTCGGGCGCCACGTGCACGTTAAGGACGAACTCGTGCCCGACGCCGCCCTCGAAGTCCCGTCCCCCGCGGCCTAGAGTCGTCGCCGCGTCGGCCAACCCGCATTCCCGTGAACACGCTCACTGCCGAATCGCCGTCCCCGCTCGGCGCACGCCCCTGGGTCGCGCGCCTGCGGGAAAACCGTCCCCGCCGCGGCCTCGTGATCGCGCTCGCTCTCTCGATCGCGTTGCACGTGGCGTTCTCGTTCTGGCCGGCGGCGGTCCAGACGACGCCGGACGAGGTACCGCTGCAGGCGACGATCACCGAAATGCCGCCGCCGCCCGCGCCCGTGGCGGCCGCCAAGCCTCGACCCAAGCCGCGTCGGGCGACCTCACCTGCGCCAGCCGCTCCGGTCGCGGCGCCGCAACCGGTCGAAACCCCCGCACCCGAGGCACCTGCGACGGAGCCCACTGCGGAGGCCGTCGCCACGGGTCCCGAGCCTGCGACCGAGATCGTCGCCGCGGAGCCGGTCGCGTCCGCGCCCGCCGCGCCGGCGAAGACGCTGCCGCCACGCGTGGACCTCGTCTACAAGGCATTCCTCGGCACCCACGGCTTCGTGATCGGTGAAGCGACCTACCGCTTCGAGCACGCGGCAAACGAATACCGGATCGTGACGGTCGGCGAAGCGAAGGGGATTGCCGCGCTCTTCATCCGCGGACAGGGCAAGGTCGAAAGCCGCGGCCTGATCACTGCGGCTGGACTGCAGCCACAGGAATTCTCGG
This sequence comes from uncultured beta proteobacterium, assembly GCA_963833295.1. Taxonomy (GTDB): domain Bacteria; phylum Pseudomonadota; class Gammaproteobacteria; order Burkholderiales; family Casimicrobiaceae; genus CAIWHR01. The sequence continues at coordinate 15,476 of CAWHXL010000006.1, forward strand.
TCGAGCGCGGCAGCAAGGAACGCCGGGAAACCGCAGTCTTCGACTGGGAAGCCGGGATACTGACGCTGCACGACCGGAAGACGGAGCCGCTCGACCTGCCGACGTTCGACCCGCTGTCGCTGATGTGGCAGGCCTATTTCGAGCCGCCGGTCGACGACACGCAGACCCTCAGCGTGGCGACGACGCGACGGTTGGGTCGCTACACGATCACGCGCGAAGGGACCGAGCTGATCAAATGGCCGCACGGCGAGATCGAGACGGAGCGCTGGCACCGGAAGAGCGAGGACGGCAAGACCGACGGCTACTTCTGGATCGCGCCGTCGCTGCACTACATCCCGGTGAAGATGCGCGTGACCGCGACGAACCGGGGTACGCTCGAGGCATTGCTCGATTCGATCCGGGTCGACGAGACGCTCGCGCAGCAATGACGCTGCGCGCGAACCAGATCGCCGGCCTCGCGATGGCGATCGCCGAGATTCGCCCGCTCGGGCATCCGGCCGATCGGCTGCTGCACCAGTTCTTCCGGCGGAACCCGAAGATGGGCCAGCAGGATCGCGCCTTCGTCGCCGAGGGCGTGTTCGCGTATCTGCGCCGGCGGCGCTCGCTCGAGGAGCTCGCGCAATCCACGCGCGCACAACACCTGGCGCTTGCCGTGAGCGCGCGCGAGCTCGGCATCGGCCTTCGGGAAATGGACGGCGCACTCGGCGAAACCGACGCCGCCTGGTTGCGCGCGTTCAAGTCGCGCCTGTCGGCGCCGCTCGCGCCGGCGGTCGCCGCGGACCTGCCGGACTGGCTCTGGGAACGGCTCGGCGCCGCGTATGGCGACGCAGACCGCGAATCGCTCGCCCGAGCGTGGCTCGCCTCGGCGCCGCTCGACCTGCGGATCAATCCGCTGAAGACGACGCGCGACGACGCGCGGAAGGCGCTTGCGGCATCCGGGATCGCCGCCGAAACGACACCGTATTCGCCGCTCGGCCTGCGCGTCCGCGGGCGGCCGGCCCTCGCCCGCCACCCGCTCTTCGTCGACGGCGCCATCGAGGTCCAGGACGAGGGCAGCCAGCTCGTCGGTTACCTGGTCGCGCCGAAGCGCTCGGAGATGGTCGTGGATTTCTGCGCGGGAGCGGGCGGCAAGACGCTCCTCCTCGGCGCGCTGATGCGATCGATGGGCCGGCTCTACGCGTTCGACACGCACGACAAGCGGCTCGCCAACCTGAAGCCGCGGATCGCGCGCTCAGGGCTTTCCAACGTGCATACGCAGCTCATCGCGCACGAGCGCGACACGAAGGTCAAGCGCCTCGCCGGCAAGATCGATCGCGTGTTGGTCGACGCGCCGTGCACCGGATTCGGCACGCTGCGGCGCAATCCCGACCTCAAGTGGCGCCAGCCCGAATCGGCCGTCGCCGAGCTCGCCGCGAAGCAGCGGACGATCCTCGCGTCCGCCGCCACGCTGGTGAAACCCGGCGGACGGCTCGTCTACGCGACGTGCAGCGTGCTGCCCGACGAGAACGAGGCCGTCGTCGACGCGTTCCTCCTCGCCCACCCCGATTTCGCGACTGGCGACGCGGCGGCGGAGCTCGCACGCGCCGGCATCGCGCTCGACACCGGTCGCGCGCTGAGGCTCCTTCCGCACACGCACGGCTGCGACGGTTTCTACGCGGCGGTGCTCACGCGGATCCGGTAGACTTTCCGCATGCCCACGCCGCTCGATCTCGACCGCATATCGGCGGCGCTCGCGTCACCGGCCGGCTGGCTCGAGCTCGCGGTCGTCGCCCTGTGCTTCGCGGCAGGCTGGCTGCTCGACCGGCGCGTCCGCCTGAAGTCGGCCTCCGGTGCGGAGCTCGTCCGCGTCGGTCTCGGCAGCGTGAACCGGCTGCTCCTCCCGCTGGTGGTGCTCGTGCTGCTGCTGATCGCCGCGGCCGTGTTCCGGCGGTGGCACTCGGCCTTCTTCCTGCCGATCGCCATCCCGCTGACGTTCGCGCTGGCGGTGATCAGGCTCCTCGTCTACGCGCTGCGGGAGCTCTTCGGCACGCCGTCCTGGGTGCCCTGGTCGGAACGCGTGATCTCGTACACGATGTGGGGCATCGTGCTGCTGCACTTCACCGGCGTGCTGCCGGGACTGTGGGAAGAGCTCGACGCGATGCAGATTCCCGTCGGCAGCCACTCCGTCTCGCTGTTCGAGCTCCTGAAGGGTGCCGTCGTCGTGATCCTGACCATCGCCGGCACGCTCTGGATTTCCGGCCTGCTCGAGCAGCGGCTGCAACGCGCCAGCCACATCGACAGCAGCGTTCGCGTCGTCACCAGCAAGGTCCTGCGCGCGGCGCTGCTCGTCGTGGGCGTGCTGATCGCGCTGCAGGCGGTGGGAATCGACCTCACGCTGCTCACCGTGTTCGGCGGCGCGCTGGGCGTCGGGATCGGCCTCGGGCTGCAGAAGCTCGCCAGCAACTACATCGCCGGATTCACGATCCTGCTCGACCGGTCGATCCGCCTCGGCGACATGATCACCGTCGACACCCGCTTCGGCGTGGTCGCCAAGCTCACCGCGCGCTATGTCGTCGTGCGCAGCCTGGACGGGATCGAAGCCGTTGTCCCGAACGAGATTCTCGTCACCACGACGGTGCTCAACCACTCGTACACGAGCCGCGACATCCGCGTCGCGGTGCCGGTCCAAGTGAGCTACGACAGCGATGTCGAGCGCGCGCTCGCGCTGATGGAAGAGGCCGGGCGCGCGCAGCCGCGTGTCCTCCGCGCGCCCAACGAGCCGGCGGCCACTCTGGTCCGGTTCGCGGAAAGCGGCATCGACCTCGAACTCGGCGTCTGGATCAACGATCCGGAAAACGGCCAAGGCAACCTGAAGAGTGCGCTGAGTCTCGCGATCCTGCGCTCATTCCGGGCCAACGACATCCGGATGCCGTTTCCCCGGCGCGACGTCAACATCGTCGGCGGGCTCGAGGTTCTCGCCGCGGGCGGGCGCGGGCCCGAAGGGGCGGACGCAACGGGGTAGCCGGCCGTTTCGGGCGATCCGGACCACAGGGCAACTTGCTGTTTTGCAACAGCTTGTCCGGTTTCTCGTCGGCGGGCAACGGTTTTCGCGTATAATCGCGCGACTACAACGACAGGTTGGCGGCCGACGGCCCCGACCGCACAAGGAACCCCTCGATGCCATTCAGCTTCCTCGACTTCGCCGCGCACGGCCTGATGCCGCTTCCGTGGTGGGGTTACTTCGTCGTCGCGCTGGCGGTCACGCACGTGACGATCGCCTGCGTGACGATCTTCCTGCACCGCGCGCAGGCCCACCGGGCGCTCGATCTCCATCCTGTGGTGAGCCACTTCTTCCGGTTCTGGCTGTGGCTGACCACCGGCATGGTCACGAAGGAGTGGGTGGCGATCCACCGCAAGCACCACGCCAAGGTCGAGACCCCCGAGGATCCGCACAGCCCGCAGACGCGCGGGATCAAGACGGTGTTCTGGCGCGGCACCGAGCTCTATCGCGCCGAGGCGAAGAACGCCGAAACCATCGAGAAATACGGTCGCGGCACGCCGGACGACTGGATCGAACGCAATCTCTACACGCGCTTCTCGTGGGAAGGCGTCGGCCTGATGCTCGTGGTGAACGTGATGCTGTTCGGCGGTGCCGGGCTCACGATCTGGGCGGTGCAGATGGCGTGGATTCCCGTGATGGCCGCCGGCATCATCAACGGCTTCGGTCACTACTGGGGCTACCGCAACTTCGCCTGCGCCGACGCGTCGACCAACATCGTGCCGTGGGGCATCCTCATCGGCGGCGAGGAGCTGCACAACAACCACCACGCGTACGGGAGCTCGGCGAAGCTGTCGTCGCGCTGGTACGAGTTCGATCTCGGGTGGAGCTATATCCGGATCCTGGAAATGCTGCGCCTGGCCGACGTTCGCAAGGTCGCGCCGAAGCTGCGGGTGGAGCCCCGCGCGAAGCCGGTGCCCGACTCGGCCACGCTGCAGGCGGTGATCGCGAACCGGTACGCGGTCGCGACCGCCTACGCGCGGACGCTGAAGGCCACCTGCGCGACCGAGCTCGCCCGGTTGCGCGAGCGCGCCGGCCACAGCGAGTTCGCCGACGTGCCGAGCGTGCGCAGGCTCAAGCGCTGGCTCTCGGAGGACGCCGTCGCGGCGCTGCACGAGCGCGAACGCGCGACGCTGGCCAAGGCGCTGGAGAAGAGCAATGCCCTGTCGACGATCTACGCGATGCGCCGGGAGTTGAACGTGCTGTGGGAGCGCTCCACCGAATCGAGCGAGCAGCTGCTCGCCCGGCTGCAGGACTGGTGCCAGCGCGCCGAGGCATCGGGCATCGCCCCGCTCGCTCAATTCTCGCTGCAGCTCAAGCGTTACGCATAGCCCGGCGCAGCCTCGAAAAAAAGCCCGCCGATCGGCGGGCTTTTTCATTGCTCGGAGCGGTCTACTTGAGCTTCATTTCCTTGTACATCACGTGCTTGCGGGCGACGGGATCGAACTTCTTGATCTCCATCTTCTCGGGCATCAGTTTCTTGTTCTTCGTCGTCGTGTAGAAATGGCCGGTGCCGGCCGATGATTCGAGCTTGATCTTTTCGCGCATGGCGTTGCTCCTGGGTTGCGGTCAGATGCGCTCGCCGCGCGCGCGCAGTTCTGCGAGCACGACTTCGATGCCGTTCTTGTCGATCGTCCGCAACGCGGCATTCGAGAGCCGCAGCCGGATCCAGCGATTCTCGCTTTCCAGCCAGAACTTGCGCCGCTGCAGGTTGGGCAGGAACCGCCGCTTGGTCTTGTTGTTCGCGTGCGAGACATTGTTGCCCACCATCGGGGCCTTGCCGGTAATCTGACAGACTCGAGCCATCGCTCGCTCCTTGGGGTTCGGGGACTGCTGGTTTTGCAAAGTCGGTAATTATAGCCCGAATTTGGGTCCCCATTCAAGACGTTAGACCGGGCCGCGCGTCGCCCATCAGAGCAATCCGCGCTCCGCGAACGACGTCAGCCGCCCGCCGGCGACCACGAAATGGTCGAGCGTACGGACGTCGACGAGCGCCAGCGCCTGCTTCAGCGCCTGCGTGAGGAGCTCGTCCGCGCGGCTCGGCTCGGCGACCCCGGACGGATGGTTGTGCGCGAAGATCATCGCGGCCGCGTTGCGCGCCAGCGCTGCCTTCACGACCTCCCGCGGGTAGACGCTCGTCTGCGCGAGCGTGCCCCGGAAGAGCTCCTCGGCGGCGAGCAGCCGGTTCTGGCTGTCGAGGAACAGGCCGACGAAGACCTCGTAGGGGCGCGCGGCGAGCAGCAGGCGCAGGTAGTCGCGGACGGCCTGTGGCGACGCGAGGCTGTCGCGCGCGGAAGCCTGCTCGGACAGCGACCGTCGCGCAAGCTCGACGACCGCCGCGACGCCCGCGCATTTCGCCGGGCCGACCCCGTGCACGGCGGCGATCTCGCGGGGCCGCGCCGCAAGAAGCGCGGCGATGCCGCCGAACCGGGCGATGAGGTCATGCGCGACGTCGAGTGCGCTGCTCTCTGCCGTGCCGGTGCGCAACAACAGCGCTACGAGTTCGGCGTCCGAGAGCGCCGCGGCGCCGCGTGCCAGCAGCCGTTCGCGCGGACGTTCGGCCTGCACCCTTCCTCGCGCTCATCGAATACTTTCCGGGTCCTCGCAATTTCGCGCTCGCGCGACACTCGGGCAGCGTGGAACCTGGGCAGTGTAAACTTCGCGCCGACGCGCCTGCATTCGCCATTGGGATGAGGGAAACGAATCACCTTCGTTAGCAAGGGGAGCTCGTCAATGTTCAGATGGTTCTACACGAAGGACGTCGATGCGCTGGCCGCCCGAATGGCCCGCGACCTGATGGAGCGCGTGCCGCTGGCCAAATTCGACGCCGGCGGCAGGAAAGCGGAGGCCCGGAAGGACCGCACTCACGACTTGGTGCTGCGCCAGGCGCACGATTTTGCGCGCGACAACAAGCTCAACGTCTACACCAAGGCGCGCCTCGCCAATACGTTCAAATGGGCGCTGACCGAAGCTGGCTATCCGAAGGATTTTGTCGACAAGATGACGATCGAGCTGGCGGCCGTGGTCGCCGCGGCCGAATCCGGCCGCGGCTGAACGCCCGTTCATCCCGACGGCGCCAGCTCCAGGCGCCATATCCAGGCATTCCGCAAAGGCACACGCAGCATGTCAATCCGGCAAGGCCGTCCCACCCCACCCCAGGGTCCAGCCGCCGCCCTTCTGCAGACGGCGGTCGCGCATCATCAGGCCGGGCGACTCGGAGAGGCGGAAGCCCTGTACCGGCAGGTCCTTGTGGCGACGCCGAAGCATTTCGATGCGACGCATTTGCTGGGCGTGATCGCCCTGCAGTCCGGACGGCTCGACGACGCCCACGCATTGATCTCGGACGCGATCGCCCTCAACCCGAAGGTCGCAGCGGCGCACAACAACCTCGGCAACGTCTATTTGCGCCAGGCGCGGCTCGACGCCGCGCAATCAGAGTTCCGGCGTGCGGTGGAGCTTCAACCGGGTCTGGCCGATGCGCAATTCAACCTCGCCAATCAGCTGCGACGACAAGGCAAATTGCAGGAGGCGGCGACGCACTTCCGCCGCGCTGCCGCGGCCGACGCAAAGTCGCTGCCCACGCACATCAGCCTCGGCGCCGCCTTGCTCGACCTCGGCGACCCGCGCGGGGCCATCCGCGCGTTCGAGACCGCTGTCAAGCTGAAGCCCCACCACGCCGAGGCTTCGAGCTACCTCGGGATCGCGCTCGCCAAGGCGGGCGACCTCCCGCAGGCGCTCGCTGCGCTCGACCGGGCCGTGAGCCTCGACCCCAAATCGGCCGTGGTTCTGCGCAATCGCGGCCTGGTTCTCGCGCGGCTCGGTCGGTATGGCGATGCGCGGCAGTGCCTCGAGCAAGCGCTGGCCTTCGACCCGGCCTCGGCAGCCGCGCATTGCAACCTCGGCAATGTGCTCCGCGACGCCGGCGCGCCCGCCGAGGCGCTCGAGCGATTCGCGGGCGAGCGCTTCCTCGAAACGGTCGCGCTGCCGCAGTCTGCCTCGTGACCTGCAGACTCACCGAGACCCACACCGACGCTGGCGGAAGGCTCCGGGCGACAAAATGCTCGCGCCGGCTCTGCCGGAACCCGACGCCTGCCAGCGGATCGGTCCAACCGTAGGTATAGAGGACGCAGAACTTGATCAGCCCCTCCCGATACTTGCGCTTCAACAACTTCCTGATTTCGTCGGCCTGCGGGTTGTTGAGAAGCGGGATCGACGAGACCACGCCCACCGGCTTGCTCAGGTTGGCCAGCGCGAGCGTCGCGCATTCGGCGCGGATTTCGAGATACGGGAATCGCTCCCGCAGCAGGGCCGCCCACTCGCCATTGCGCTCGACGAGGACAGGGTTCATCGTGCTGATGTACTGGCTCACCGAGCCCGTACCCGCGCCCAATTCGACGATCTGCGGATGCGAACGCGTCGTCGTAATTGCGGCGATACCTGAATTGTGGCCGATGGGCACGGCAGAGCCGTTCAGCGCAGCGGCGCGCGTCGCCGCGCCGATGATGTGGCCGAGACGCCGTGACGCGGGGCTCACCGCACCGACATGGGTGGGATCGCGCAGGAATTCCCGGAAGAAGCGCAGCCGGTCGGATGGCATCCTGGATTGGGAACCATGATTCATGGGTTGCGACCATTGTAATCGGTAGTTGCGCCGAGCGGCACCCGGCGCGTGCAGACGCCGGGGCGGTGTAAACTCCGCGCCGTTGCATCCGCGATCGCAATGAGGCGATGGAACCGAAGCCGCTATCGAGAATCGTGCTGGGCCTGACGGGCGGAATCGCCGCCTACAAATCGGCCGAGCTCGCGAGGCTGTTCGTGAAGGCCGGCGTCACCGTGGACGTCTGCATGACGGCCGCGGCCTGCCGCTTCATCGCGCCGCTGACGCTGCAGGCCGTGTCGGGACGGCCCGTGCTCACCGACCTGTGGGCGTCCGGCGCCGACAACGGCATGGGCCACATCGATCTGTCGCGCGGCGCCGACGCCATCGTGGTTGCGCCGGCCTCGGCGGATTTTCTCGCCAAGGTCGCCAACGGTCACGCCGACGATCTGCTCTCCACGCTCGCCCTGGCGCGCGACTGTCCGTTGTTCGTCGCGCCGGCGATGAATCGGCAAATGTGGGCCAACGCAGCGAATCAGCGCAACGTCGCGCGGATCAAGGCCGACGGCGTCGTCGTCCTCGGCCCGGGGACCGGCGAGCAGGCCTGCGGCGAGACCGGCGAGGGCCGCATGCAGGAACCCGAGGAAATCTTCGCCGCGGTCACTGCATGGGCGCAACCGAAACGCCTCGCCGGCAAGCGCGTGCTGCTCACCGCGGGCCCGACGTTCGAGGCGATCGACCCCGTTCGCGGCATCACCAACACGAGCTCGGGAAAGATGGGCTTCGCGTTGGCGCAGGCCGCGGCCGACGCCGGCGCAACCGTGACGCTCGTCAGCGGACCCACGTCGCTGCCAACGCCTCCCGGCGTCCGGCGCATCGACGTCACCAGCGCCGCGCAGATGGGCGCCGCGGTCGACAAGAACCTCGGCGGCGTCGATGCCTTCATCGCGGTCGCGGCGGTCGCCGATTACACGCCGGCCGAACCGGCAGCGAGCAAGATCAAGAAGACGAGTGCGCCGCTGACGATCGTCCTCAAGCCGACCGTCGACATTCTCGGCACGGTCGCGTCACGCCCGGATGCGCCGTACTGCGTTGGCTTCGCCGCGGAAACGAACGACGTCGAGCTCCACGCCGAAGAGAAGCGCCGCCGCAAGAAGCTGCCGCTGGTCATCGCCAACCGGGCGCAGGACGCGTTCGGCAGCGACGACAACGAGGTCACGCTCTTCGATGACACCGGCGCGCATCCGTTGCCACGGATGGACAAGGTCGCGCTCGCGCGGCGGCTGATCGCCGAGATCGCGCAGCGGCTGGCGGCACGGACCTGAGGGTCGCGGGTGAGCGCTACCGCCGCCCGGATCCAGCTCCGAATCCTCGACGAGCGGATACGTCCGCACCTGCCCGCGTACGCGACGGCGGGCTCGGCGGGGATGGACCTTCGTGCGTGCATCGACGCGCCGCTGACGCTCGCCGCCGGAGAGGTCGAGCTCGTGCCCACGGGAATCGCCATCCATGTGGGAGACCCGGGACTCGCCGCGCTGATCCTGCCCCGATCAGGCTTGGGCCACAAGCATGGCATCGTGCTCGGGAACCTGGTGGGCCTCATCGATTCGGATTACCAGGGACAGCTGATGGTGAGCTGTTGGAACCGCGGGGCGGCGACGTACTCGCTGCAGCCGATGGAGCGTCTGGCGCAGCTCGTCATCGTTCCCGTTGTTCATGCCGCGTTTGAAGTCGTCGACGATTTCGCGGCGAGCGAGCGCGCCGCCGGCGGATTCGGCAGCACCGGACGCTGAGCTTCCGACGACCCACCGGAGCGCCCGACCTCGTCGATTTCGAGCGGGCCGATCTGCTGGTGGTTTTTGTGCGCTGCCACGCATCGGATCCAAGGCCTCCCGCGGAGGCATCGGCGCCCGCGCGTTCAGACTTGCCGGTGCTCAATCTCGACCGACGATCAAACTCGACAGGAGCCCGGCAGAAACTTTGCGGGGATCGGGGCTCCCCCGCCCGGCTCGCACTTGAACCCGAACACCTTCCTGGGAATGTCACCGATCGCCAACGCCGTTCCATCTTCCCTTATCGGCGTGAGCGTCAGGGTCGTGCTCGCCGCCGCGCCAAGCGATGGGCTGGCCGACGTCGTCACGGTGATGATACCGTCGGGGCCGGTTGAAAGGGATGCGACATACTGCGTTGTCGTCAAGCCTTCGCCACACGCCCATTTGTCGGTGCCGATCGAGGTACCCCGAGGGGCCGACTGATAGGTTTCGGCGATCACCGTCCGGCATTGACTTGTCGCAAGAATCGCTTCGGAGATGCGTCCCCGGATCACATAGTCCCGGTACGCCGGAAAAGCGACTCCCGCCACGATGCTGGCGAGCGCAACCACGATCAACAGCTCGATCAGGGTGAATCCCGCTTGGACACGATCCATGGCACATCCGCGATTCGACGAAAACCATCAGCGACTTCGGTGGCGCGGCCGTGGCGAAACCGCGGTGCGGCCCCGAGGACGAGGCAAGAAAAAGGGCCGCCTCCGCGGCGGCCCCTTCTCGGCGGCGGTAAAGCCGCTCCCGGGCGATTACTTGCAGGACCCCGGCAGGTACTTGATCGGCAAAGAGCCTACCGCACCGGGCGCTCTGTTGCAGGCCCAGCCGCCAACCTGAGTGGGAATCGCAGCTGCGGTGATGAGGGCTCCCGTCGAGTCGAGCGGCGTCAGAATGATGGTCGTGCTATCCGCTGTCGGATTGCCGCCGAGACCCGTCGCTGACGTCACCGTCACCACGCCGTCGGCGTCCGTCGCGATGCTCGCGACATACGTCGAGGTTTGCGCCGCATTTTCACAGCCCCAGTTGCCAGCGCCGGGCCCCGCGGCGGTAAGCGCCCGTCTGATAGGCCTCGGAAATGGCCGTTCGGCAGGCGCTGGCCGCCAGAATGACTTCCGACACCTTCGCGCGGACCACGTACTCCTGGTACGCCGGCAGCGCAACCGCCGCCAAAATCCCGATGATCGCAACGACGATCATCAGTTCGATCAATGTGAAACCCCGTTGAATTCGCTTCATTGCCCATCTCCTAGGTAGTTTGGAAAGTCCCGAAACCCGAGCATCCCGCGATGCGTTCGTTCATTGAGCAATCGATGTGCCAACGTCATGATTCTCGCCATGCCGCATGAGCGGAATATTCTAAGCACCTGTATTCGCTAGGAATAATTCTTCCGCCTGAGGTGATTTTCCGCCACCTCCATCTACTGTACGGCGCAACAAACTTGTGGTCAACACCGGGATGCGACGTCCCGGGCTCACTTTCGGTGACGTTGGACGTCAGTATCCCCGCACCGATCCCTCCCTCTGTCCACTACGCCGCGCCAAATCGCGCGCGGAGATGGGTCATTTCTGCCACCTCAGAATTCCCAAACCCACGCCTCATTCGTTGCGGCACCCTGCCGCATGCCCAGGTTCAGGCGGCGGCATCCGATGGAACAACCAACTCCACCGTCGCCCCGGCTATTTCAAGGATATCGCCGGCGGCGAGCCGCTGTCCATCCGGCGGTATCGGCGTGCCGTTGATGCTGGGCGGGATCGTGCCCTCGATCGGGACCACGCGAACCTCGTCGGCCGTGCGTCGCAACGCGACGACCTGAACCCCCGCACGCCCGATCACCGTCTCGCGGCCGGCAAGCGGGAGGACCCGGCCGGCGCTCGATCCGCTCAGCACCCTGATCGCGGGCGCCGGCCCCGGCGGCTGGACCAGCGGCCGCGGCAACGGCGAACGTTCGGCAAGCCCCGGCGCGGGCGGCTCGGTGGCACTGCCTTCGATCTCCGCGGCGACAATGCGCTGCATCGCGTCGACGTCGCGGCCGGAAATGGCCGCGAGACCGTCGGACCGGCGCTTGTCGCGCTGGACGCCCGCAACGCCGGGCACGACATCGCCGCCATCGGCGGCCGACGGCCTCTCCGGCCGCCGCGGCGGGGCGTCGAGCACGGTGGAATCGTCGGCGAGGTAGACGAAGATCTCGCGCCCGATGTCGATCTCGTCGCGATCGCGAAGGAAATGCTTGGTCACCGGGTCGCCGTTGACCAGCGTGCCGTTCGTGCTGCCGAGGTCCTCCAGGAAGGAATCGTCGAGGATCGTCACGACGGCGGCGTGCTCCCCGCTCACCGCCGGCTGCGCCAGGCACACGTCGTTGTCGGGGCGGCGCCCGATCGTGATCCGTTCGCGGTCGAGCCTTATTTCCTGCGCCGTTCCGTCGGCGCGAAACAGCACGAGCTTGCCCATGACGGCGCTCCTAGGACCGGCTCACACCAGGACCGCAGGAGGACGCATTGCGCGGGTCCAAGGCGCTAGCCCGTGCGCTTTTTCGCGAGCCAGCGCTTGGCCCATGCGCCGTTCGGGAGATAATCCTTGGGCACGCGGACCAGGATCACCGAAATGTTGTCCCGCCCGCCATTCTGGTTGGCTACGTCGACGAGTTCCTTGGCCGCCGCGGCGAGGTCGGTGCGGTGGTTCTCGATGATCGAGTGCACATTGGCCGGTTCGACCATGTCCGTCAGACCGTCGGAGTTGAGGAGGTAGATGTCGTCCGCCTCGGCCCGGTACTCGACGATGTCGGCCGGAACGATCGCCTCGATGCCGAGCGCCCGGGTGACGAGATTCTTGTTGAGCGAGTATTTCGCCTGCTCGGGGGTCAGCTGCCCGCCGTCGATCTGCTCCTGGAGCAGCGAGTGGTCGTGGGTCAGCTGATCGAACTTGTCGCCGCGCAGCCGATAACAGCGCGAGTCGCCGATGTGGCCGATGCTGACGCGGTTGCCGCAGAACACGACCGAAACGAGCGTCGTGCCCATGCCGGCACACTCGGGGCGCGCCTGCGCGACCTCGTAGATGCCCTTGTTCGCCGCGGCGATCTTCTGCTGGAGGAGCAGCGCCGCGTGGGTGAGGCCCGTGGCGACGTCCACCTTGGAGAGCTCGCGGTCCGAGCGCAGCTCCGGGACCATCCCGCTGCTCACGACGTTGACGGCGATGCCACTGGCGACCTCGCCGGCGTTGTACCCGCCCATGCCGTCGGCGAGCACCGCGATGCCGGCGTCGGCGTCCACGAACACCGAATCCTCGTTGTGAGTTCGGACCATGCCCGGATGGGACAGGACGGCAGTGTCGAGCGGCGTGCGTTCGGGCATCGGTTCGAATCAGGGCGGAGTTGCCGGCCGGAATCCGGCCGTTTCAGGCTGCGAGTGTAGCGGTCCGCCGCCATTGTTGCGAGCGGTTGCCCCGAATCGCGGAGGAATCGGCGCACTCACCGGTAGAAAATGCGACGCCCGCGGCATCGCACCCTATTCGATCAGGGTGTAGCGGCGCCCCGGTTCCGGCGCATCATCCACACGCCGACGGCAACGACGATGACGACGCCCACGGCCGGCGCGACATAGTGCAACGACGGGGCACTGGCATCGATCCACGGCTTCACGGCCGTATCGGTGACGGCGATCTCCCCCGCGATGTAGCCGAGCAGCCCGCCCCCGGCGATCACGAGCCAGGGGAAGCGCTCGACCACCTTCATGATGAGCTGGGCTCCGACCACGACGAGCGGAATGCTGACGACGAGCCCGAAGACGAGCAGCAGGAGGCTGCCCTTCGCCGCACCCGCGACGCCGATCACGTTGTCGATGCTCATGACGAGATCGGCGACGATGACGGTCTTCACCGCCGAGACCAGCCGGTCGCTGGCCGCGACCTCCGGTCCGTCGTCGTCGTCCTCGGCGACGAGCTTGATCCCGATCCAGACGAGGAGCGCCGCGCCGACGAGCTGAAGGTAGGGCAGCAGCAGCAGCTGCACGGCGAAGAACGTCAGGATGATCCGCAGTACCACGGCGCCGACCACGCCCCAGAAGATCCCCAATCGGCGCTGTCTCTTGCCGCAGGTTGCGGCACGCGAGCGCGATCACGACCGCGTTGTCGCCGGACAACAGGATGTTGATGACGATGATCTCGAGCGCGGCGACCCAGAACTGAGGCGAGGCGAATTCCAAGGCGGCCTCTCCTTCGGTCAGCGCTCAGAGCACCGACTTCAGCAGCTTGCCCATCTCGGCCGGGTTGCGGGTGACCTTGATGCCGCAGGCTTCCATCACCTGCAATTTTTCCTGTGCCGTGCCCTTGCCGCCGGAAATGATCGCGCCCGCGTGGCCCATCCGCTTGCCGGGCGGCGCGGTGACGCCCGCGATGAAGCCGACGACGGGCTTCTTCATGTGCTCCTTCACCCAGAGCGCGGCGGTCTCCTCGTCGTTGCCGCCGATCTCGCCGATCATGATCACGGCGTCGGTTTCCGGGTCGTCGTTGAAGAGCTTCAGCACGTCGATGTGCTTCAGGCCGTTCACCGGATCGCCGCCGGTGCCCACGGCCGTCGATTGCCCGAGCCCGATCTCGGTCAGTTGCCCGACCGCCTCGTAGGTCAGCGTTCCCGAGCGCGAAACGACCCCGATCCGGCCCTTCTTGTGGATGTGGCCCGGCATGATGCCGATCTTGATCTCGTCCGGCGTGATGACGCCGGGGCAATTCGGCCCGAGCAGCAGCGTCGGCCTTGCCCTGCATCCGGTAGCGCGTGCGGATCATGTCGCGAACCGGGATGCCTTCGGTGATGCAGACGACGAGGTCGAGACCGGCCTCGACGGCCTCGTCGATCGCCGCCGCGGCGAACGGCGGCGGCACGTAGATGACGCTGACCGTGGCGCCGGTGGCCTCCTTCGGCCGCCCTGACCGTCGCGTAGATCGGGATGCCCTCGAAGTCCTCGCCGGCCTTCTTCGGATTCACGCCCGCGACGTAGGCCTCCTTGCCGTTCGCGTATTCGCGACACATCCGCGTGTGGAACTGGCCCGTCTTGCCGGTGATCCCCTGCGTGATCACCTTGGTGTGCCGGTCGATCAGGATCGACATGTGGTTTCCCCGAATCTGCGCGTGAAGGTGCGAGCGGCAACTGCGTCGCTGCGGCCGCGCAACGCCGAATGCTCAAGCCTGATTGACCGCCGCCACGATCTTCTGCGCGGCGTCGGCCATGTTGTCGGCGGAGATGATCGGCAGGCCGGAATCCTTCAGGATCTGCCTGCCGAGCTCGTCGTTGGTGCCCTTCATGCGCACGACGAGCGGCACCGCGAGGTGCGTCTCGCGCGCCGCCGCGACGATGCCGTTGGCGATCGTGTCGCAGCGCATGATGCCGCCGAAGATGTTGACCAGGATGCCCTTGACCTTCGGGTTGGCGCAGCATGATCTTGAACGCCTCGGTGACCTTCTCCGTCGTCGCGCCGCCGCCGACGTCGAGGAAGTTCGCCGGCGACGCGCCGAACAGCTTGATCGTGTCCATCGTCGCCATCGCGAGGCCGGCGCCGTTGACGAGGCAGCCGATGTTGCCGTCGAGCGAGATGTACGAGAGGTCGAACTTCGACGCCTCGATCTCGGCCGGGTCCTCCTCGTCGAGGTCGCGCATCTCGACGATCTCCGGGTGGCGGAAGAGCGCGTTCGAATCGAAGTTGAGCTTGGCGTCGAGCGCGATCACGCGGCCGTCGCCGGTGACGACCAGCGGATTGATCTCGGCGAGCGACGCGTCGGTCTCGTCGAACGCGCGATACAGGCCCTGCAGCATCGCCCGCCCTGCGGCAAGGCTGGCTTCGGGGATGCCGATCCGGCGCGCGACGTCGTCGGCCTCGGCGTCGGTCAGGCCCTTCGTCGGGTCGATGAACACCTTGTGGATCTTCTCGGGCGTCTTCGCGGCCACTTCCTCGATGTCCATGCCGCCTTCGGAGCTCGCCATCAGGCAGACGCGCTGCGTCGTGCGGTCGACCACCATCCCGACGTAGAGCTCCTTGCGGATGTCGGCACCCTCCTCGATCAGCAGCCGGCGGACCTTCTGGCCCGCGGGGCCGGTCTGGTGCGTGACGAGCTGCATGCCGAGGATCCTGCCGGCGTGCTCGCGCGACCTCGTCCGGCGAGCGCGCGACCTTGACGCCGCCGCCCTTGCCGCGGCCGCCGGCGTGGATCTGCGCCTTGACGACCCAGACGCTGCCGCCGAGCGTGCGCGCGGCGGCCACCGCCTCGTCGACGGAGAACGCCGGAATGCCGCGCGGCGTCGGCCATCCCGTAACTGGCGGAAGATCTCCTTGCCCTGGTACTCGTGGATCTTCACGCCTGCTCCTCCGCCGGAATCGAACCGACGCCCTGATACCACTTCGGATAATAGCGGCGGACGGTGTCCGTCGTCGTGTCGAGCGCATGGCACCGGTCGAGCTGGAACGGCTTGTGCTCGCCTTCGTCCTCGCGCCGAAGCCCGGCGAAGGTCTGCACGGCGGCGGTGGGCAGGGCGCTCAGGAGCTCGGTCACGTGCGTGCAGCCACGGGTCGCGCCCATGTCGTCGTGCAGGCGCTTCCTGAAGCCCTGGACCAGGTTGGCACCGACGAGCTTCGCGTACGACGGCTCGATGCGATCGCAGACGCCCGGGTAGGGCATGCCGACGGTCCGCACCTCGATGGCGTGGATCACGAAATGCCGGTCGATGGTCACGCGGGCCCACATGTCGTGGACGGCCTCGCGCGCCGGCCGAACGCCCGTCAGGAGCTCGTAGTCGTGGTCCTTGGCGTCGACGAGATGCGCGTCGATGTCGAACATCCCGTCGTCGCGCCGGTAGCCTTCGTAGGTGATGCTGCGCTGGTGCAGTCGTTGGCGGGGAACGGAGCTCTGCGGAAGCGACATGGGAGGGTTTGCGTGGGTGCGGGAATCCGGGGTCGCTCGGGCCGAGCCTTGCCGCCGGCCGCGGCGCTCGTTGTCGCTACAATGGCGCCGGAGGAAAGGCATTTTACGCCGCGGGCCGCGGGTGTCGCAACCGGACGCCGGCGCCGGACGCGATCGTTCGACGAGGTCCCCATGTCCTTCGTACTCGCCCTCGACCAGGGCACGACCAGCTCGCGGGCGCTCGTCTTCGACCACGCGGGAACGGTGCGCGCCGTCGCGCAGCAGGAGTTCCGGCAGAATCTTTCCGCAGCCCGGATGGGTCGAGCACGACGCTGCCGAAATCTGGGCGCACGCAGTCGGGCGTCCTGCACGAGGCGCTCGCGCGGGCCGGGATCGGCGCGCGCGACATCGCGGCCATCGGCATCACCAACCAGCGCGAGACGACCGTCGTGTGGGACCGCGCCACCGGCCGGCCGATCGCACCCGCGATCGTCTGGCAGGACCGGCGCACCGCGCAGTGCTGCGACGCGTTGCGCGCCGCCGGCCACGCCGCCATGATCGCGCGCAAGACCGGCCTCGTGCTCGACGCGTACTTCTCCGGCACCAAGCTCCAGTGGCTGCTCGACAACGTCGACGGCGCGCGCGCGCGCGCGGCGCGCGGCGAGCTCGCCTTCGGCACCATCGACACCTGGCTCGTCTGGAACCTGACGCGCGGCGCGGCCCACGTCACCGACCCGTCCAACGCGAGCCGCACGCTGCTGTTCGACATCCACGCCGGCGACTGGGACGACGAGCTGCTCGCGCTGTTCGACGTTCCGCGCTCGCTGCTGCCGCGCATCGTTCCGTCGTCGGGCACCTGCGCCCACACGACGATCGGCGGCACCGCCGTGCCGATCGCCGGCATCGCCGGCGACCAGCAGGCGGCGCTGTTCGGCCAGGCGTGCCACGCGCCGGGGCTCGCGAAGAACACGTACGGCACCGGTTGCTTCCTGCTGATGAACACCGGCGGCAAGGCGGTCGCGTCGACCAACAACCTGCTGACGACGATCGCGTGGCAGCGCGACGGCCGCATCGACTACGCGCTCGAAGGCAGCGTGTTCATCGGCGGCGCCGTCGTGCAGTGGCTGCGCGACGGGTTGAAGATCGTCCGGTCGGCCGCGGACATCGAGGCGCTCGCCGCAAGCGTTCCCGACAACGGCGGCGTCTACTTGGTCCCGGCGTTCGCGGGACTCGGCGCGCCGCACTGGGATGCCTACGCGCGCGGCGCCATCTTCGGACTGACGCGCGGCGCGACGTCGGCGCACATCGCGCGAGCGGCGCTCGAATCGCATCGCCTTCCAGAGCGCCGACGTGCTGGCGGCGATGCAGAGGGACGCCGGCATCACGCTCACCGAGCTGCGCGTCGATGGCGGCGCGACCGCGAACAACCTGCTGATGCAGTTCCAGGCCGACATCCTCGGCGTGCCGGTCGTGCGGCCCAAGGTGCTGGAGACGACCGCGCTCGGCGCCGGCTATCTCGCCGGGCTCGCCGTCGGCTACTGGAGGGATGCTGCCGATGTGGCCGCGAACTGGAGGGTCGACCGCGTCTTCGAGCCGGCGATGCCGGCGAGCCGCGTCGCGGAGCTTTCCGCCGGCTGGGACAAGGCGGTCGAGCGCGCCAAGCATTGGGCCACTTGACGCGCGGCGACGCCGTGGTTCACATCACCCGGACCGGCGCCGCAGAAGCGTGACGAGCGCGGCCCAATAGGCGGCGAGCGCCAGCAGCGGAAGCAGCGCCGGTCGGGCGCGGTACCCGGTGAACGCGGAAATCATGCCGCCGACGCGACTCGAATCGTCGAGCAGCGCGGAAGTGTCCCACAGCGGATCGACGAGTGCAGGAAGCACGTCCAACGCAACCAGCTTGTCGAACGCCGACACGAGGAGCGCACCTGCCAGCAGCAGCAGCAGGATCTCGCTGGCACGGAAGAACGTCCGCCACGACAGGATCCTGCCGCCCTGCTGCAGCGCCCAGAACGTCGCGACCGCCGCCGCCACCCCCAGCGCCACGATCCCGAGGAAGGCCCAGGTGCCCTCGTTCTGCGTGCCGAGGCCGTACAGGAAGACCACGGTCTCGGCGCTCTCCCGGCCGACGGCGAGGGCTACCACGGTGAGCATGCCCCACCAGTTGGCGGCGGTCGCATTCTTCTGCAGGTCCCGCTCGAGCGTGCGTTTGAGCGTACGCCCGTGCCGGCGCATCCAGAACACCATCTGCACGATCAGCCCCGCCGCCACCAGCATCATCGCAAGCTGGAAGTACTCGAGTCCCTGGTCGGACAGGAAGTGAGCGATGCCCAGCATCACCGCGGCCAGCGCCAGCGCCAGGCCGATGCCGGCGGCAACCCCGCCCCAGAGATAGCGCATGCCGCGCTTTGCGTCGGGATGATTCTTGAGCCACGCATACAGGATGCCGACCACCAGCATCGCCTCGGCCGACTCGCGCCAGATGATGAAGAGGGCGTTACCCACGATGTTCAGGCCCGCTGCGCAAGAAGTTCATTTCACCACGAGCCGGCCCTTGGCCGCATCGGAGTGGTGTTCGTCGAAGAAGACGTAGGTGCCCGGTTTCAGGCTCTTGATGACCAGCGTCGATTTCGCCCCGCGGGCGATCACCTTTTCCTGCTTGAGATCGCGGCTCTCGAATTCCATCGGGCCCTTGCCCTCGTTGCTGATCTCGAGCTTGAATTGCTTGCCCGCGGGCACTTCGATCGTCTGCGGCTCGAAGGTTCCGTCGCGGGCCACCAGCCGGTAGACGGCCGGTTCCTCGCCCAGCGCGGTGAGCGGCACGAGGGCGAAAATTGCGGCGAGAAATGCAATGCGCATCATGGTGCCATCCTTGCGGTGATCGGAGCTTGTGCGAGGCCCGGGCCCGTAATGCCGGCGACGGCCGTTGCGCTCGCTCGGTGACGAACCCCGAGCGTAGCAGGATTCTCGCAATTTGTAAATAGGAATGATTAGCGTTCGCGTATGACCCACGGCGACCCGGCCACGGCGCGTGCCGCGCGCTGCCGCCGTCGCTCGAACCGTCGCGGCGCGTCGTGCCGGCGCGTCGTGCCGGCGCGGTTCGTGCCATCCACACCCACCCCGTTGCATCCGACACAAAAGGTGTATAGGCTCCCATTTACGTGCATATGCGCGCATATTCGTGCCCTGCCCGCTCCGATGACTCCCCATCCCTCGCCGCCCAGCCCCGCCTGCACCTGCGGTCGGCTGCGGCGCGCGGCGCGCGCGCTGACGCAGCTCTACGACGATCTGATGACGCCGTCGGGCCTGCGGGTGACGCAGTTCTCGCTGCTGCGGATGCTCGCGTCCCACGGCACGGCGCGGATGTCGGAGCTGGCCCGCGTGCTGCTCCTCGACCGTACCGCGCTGTCGCGAACGCTCGACCCGCTGGTCGAGCGCGGATTCGTCGCGATCGTGCCGGGTCGTGATGCGCGCACGCGGGAAGTGTCCCTCACCCGCGACGGTGCGCGCGCGATCCGCGGAGCCGAGCCCTACTGGAAGCGCGCGCAGGCGCAGGTCGCGGCCCGGATCGGGCGCTGCCAATCTGCAGGCCCTGATCGCCACGCTGGCCGAAGTCGAGAAGCTCCATCCCGATCCCGACGGCGGCAACCGCTGACCCGGGAATGTCCTAAGGAACGCGATGCCATCCACCTCACCTCACGCCGAATGGCGCACACCCACCGTCGTCCTCGTCTGCGGAGGGATCGTCCTGTCCCTTTCGATGGGCCTGCGCCACGGCTTCGGGCTGTTCCTGCAGCCGATGAGCGCCGATTTGCACTGGGGGCGCGAGACGTTCGCGCTGGCGATGGCGGTCCAGAACCTGACCTGGGGCGTCGTCCAGCCGTTCACCGGGATGTTCGCCGACCGTTACGGCACCGCGAAGGTCGTGGTGATCGGCGCGGCGCTCTACACGCTCGGCCTCGTCACGATGGCGCACGCGACCACGCCGCTCGGCCTGGCGCTGACCTGTGGCGTGCTGATCGGCAC
Source organism: uncultured beta proteobacterium (assembly GCA_963833295.1). Lineage (GTDB taxonomy): Bacteria > Pseudomonadota > Gammaproteobacteria > Burkholderiales > Casimicrobiaceae > CAIWHR01. Next base: position 35,843 of record CAWHXL010000006.1, read on the forward strand.
CGGTCTCTCCGGCCTGACGTACAGCGTGATGTCCGGCGTGCTCGGCCGCGCGTACCCGCCGGAAAAGCGCAGCATGGCGCTCGGCATCTCGGCCGCCGCCGGGTCGTTCGGCCAATTCGCGCTGGTGCCCGCGACGCAGGTGCTGCTGACGCACCTCGGCTGGTACGGAACGCTGCTGGCGTTCTCCTGCGCCGGCGTGCTGATGGCACCGCTCGCGATCGCCCTCGTCGAGAAGCACACCAGCAGGATGCACCCGTTCACGCAGTCGGCGGGCGCGGCGATGCACGAGGCGCTGTCGCATCGCGGTTACGTGCTTCTGACGCTCGGGTTCTTCGTTTGCGGCTTCCAGGTGGTGTTCATCGGCGTCCACCTCCCGGCCTACCTCGCCGACAAAGGCCTGCCGGCGTACGTTGCCGTCACCGCGCTGGCGCTGATCGGGCTGTTCAACATCGTCGGCACCTACGCGGCCGGGTGGCTGGGCTCGCGGCTGCCGCGCAAGTACATCCTGTCCGCGATCTATTTCAGCCGGAGCGTCGTCATCGCGCTGTTCGTCTGGCTGCCGCTGACGCCGCTGTCGGTGTACGCATTCGCGGTGGCCCTCGGCCTGCTCTGGCTGTCGACGGTTCCGACGACCAACAGCCTCGTCGCCCACATCTTCGGGGTGCGCTATCTCGCCATGCTTTCGGGATTCACGTTCTTCAGTCACCAGATCGGCAGCTTCCTCGGCGCGTGGCTGGGCGGCCGGCTCTACGACCAGACCGGGAGCTACGACGTCGTGTGGTGGCTGTCGATCGCGCTCGGCGTCATCGCGGGACTGGTGAACCTGCCGATCGACGAGCGGGAGATCAAGCGGCCGGTCGCGGCAGCCGCGTAGTTGATCGCCACGCGCGGTCCCGACTATGTCATTGGGACACCTGCACATCGCTGCCGCTTCGTGAAGGCAAGTGACGGCATTGCGCGCGAGATCGCGCGCCGCGTTGCGGCGGAGCTAAAGCGGCGGTGCCGGCGGAAGCGAATCGGCGGCGATGTGATCGACGGCGTCGGTGATGATCGTGTCGACGTCCCAGCCGGCGAGCTCGTTGATTCGCGCCGCGTCGTTCGGCGTGAAGCAGAGCACCCGGTAGCCTGCGGCGCGCAGCTTCCTGACGATGTCGGCGGTGAGCGCCTCGTGATGCACCACCGTGGCGATGCATTCGAGACGCCGGAAGCCGCTCCTTCCAGTCGGCCGGAACCGCGTCCAGCAACAGCGCGCGCGGCAGCTCCGGCACGGCGTCGCGCGCCGCGTCGAGCGACATCTTCGGAGAACGACGAAAGGAGCGGTGGCGTGTCCGCGTCGCGCCACAGCGTCGCCGCATCCAGCGCGACCGCGGCGCCGGTCTCGCGCTCGCGGCCGGGTGTCGGCTTGATCTCGACGTTGCAGTGCACGCCGTGCGCGCGCGCCCAGCGCGCGATCGACGCCAGCGTGGGCAGCGGCTCGCCCGCGTACTTGGCCGAATGCCATCCGCCGGCGTCGAGCCGCGACAGCTCACGCCACAGCAGCGCGTCGGCGCGGCCGCGACCGCTCGTCGTGCGCTCGAGCGTCGCGTCGTGCAGCAGGAACGACACGTTGTCCGCGGCGAGCTTCACGTCGAACTCGACCATCCGGTAGCCGTGCGCGTGGCCGACGCGCATCGCGGTCAGCGTGTTCTCGGGCGCGACCTTGCCGGCGCCGCGGTGGGCGACGAGTCGGGGATAGGGCCAAGCCTGTGGCGATTGCTGCGGTCATCTCATCGAATCCTTGCGCCCGTGGCGCCGTCGAAAATGTACACCCGCGCCGGGTCGGCGGCGAGCGGCAGGACGCTCTCGACTGCGGGATGCGCACCTTGCGGAACGCGCGCGACGATCGTGCTGGGCGCCGTGCGCGACATGGACCAGCGTGTCGGCGCCGAGTTGCTCGACCATCTCCACCGTCCCGGACGAGCGAACGCATCGGCCGTCGCGCACGGCGCGAGGTGCTCGGGCCGGATGCCGACCGCAACCGCAGCGACCCGCATCGAGGCGCACGCCGCGACCGCGCGACGCCGCCGCGTCGAGCGCGATGCGCCCGTCCGCCTCCGACCCGGCCCGGCAGGATGTTCATCGCCGGCGATCCGATGAAGCCCGGCGACGAACAGCGTCGCCGGATTCTCGTAGACCTCCATCGGCGTGCCGATCTGCTCGGCGCGGCCGGCGTTCATCACGATCATCCGCTGCGCGAGCGTCATCGCCTCGACCTGGTCGTGCGTCACGTAGAGGCTCGTCGTCGAGAGGCGCCGGTGCAGCTTCTGGATCTCGAAGCGCATCTGGACGCGCAGCTTGGCGTCGAGATTCGACAGCGGCTCGTCGAACAGGAACACCGCGGGCTCGCGGACGATGGCGCGCCCCATCGCGACGCGCTGCCGCTGGCCCGCCGGAGAGCGCGCGCGGCTTGCGCGGGAGCAGCGCGCCGAGCTCGAGGATCTCCGCCGCGCGGTTGACGCGGCGCGGCGATGTCGTCCTTGGCGAGGCCGCGGATCCGCAGGCCGTACGCCATGTTGTCGAACACGCTCATGTGCGGGTAGAGCGCGTAGTTCTGGAAGACCATCGCGATGTCGCGGTCCTTGGGCTCGAGCTTGTTCACGACGCGCTCGCCGATCACGATCTCGCCCGCGGTGATCTCCTCCAGGCCCGCGACCATGCGCAGCAGCGTCGACTTGCCGCAGCCGGACGGGCCGACGATGACGATGAATTCGCCGTCGGCGACGTCGACGTCGACGCCGTGGATCACGGCGTTGGCCCCGTAGCTCTTGCTGACATTGCGGAGTTCGACCTTGGCCAAGCGCTGCCCTTCACTTCTCGGAGTCGACGAGGCCCTTGACGAACCACTTCTGCGTCAGCAGCACGACCAGCGCCGGCGGCAGCATCGCGAGCATCGCCGTCGCCATCACGAGGTTCCAGTCGGTCGCCGCGTCGCCGCCCGAGATCATCCGCTTGATGCCGATCACGACGGTGTACATGTCCTCCTGCGTCGTCACCAGCAGCGGCCACAGGTACTGGTTCCAGCCGTAGATGAACAGGATGACGAACAGCGCGGCGATGTTCGGCCGCGACAGCGGCACGACGACGTCCCAGAAGAAGCGCATCGGCCCCGCGCCGTCGATGCGCGCCGCCTCGGCGAGCTCGTCCGGGATCGTCAGGAAGAACTGGCGGAACAGGAAGGTCGCCGTGGCCGACGCGATCAGCGGCACGGTGAGCCCGGCGTAGGTGTCGAGCATGTGGAGGTCCGAGACGACCTGGTACGTCGGCAGGATCCGCACCTCGACGGGCAGCATCAGCGTGACGAAGATCATCCAGAAGGCGAGCGCACGGAAGCGGAACCGGAAATAGACGATGGCGAATGCCGACAGCAGGGAGATGGCGATCTTGCCGATGGCGATCACCAGCGCGCTGACCAGGCTGTTCACCATCATCCGGCCAACGCCCGCGCCGGACTCGCCCGCGCCGTGCGCGAGGACCGTCGCGTAGTTCTCGAGCAAGTGTCCGCCCGGCAGCATCGGCATCGGCGCCTGCAGCACTTCCTCCGCGGTGTGCGTCGACGCGACGAAAGTGACGTAGACCGGCAGCGCGACGATGACCACGCCGATCACGAGTATCGGGTGGCTGGCGAGCGTCAGCAGCGGGCGTTTTTCGATCACGCTAGTAGTTCACCTTCTTCTCGACGAACCGGAACTGGACGACGGTGAGCGTGATGACGATCGCCATCAGGATCACCGATTGCGCCGCCGAACCGCCGAGGTCGAGTCCCTTGAAGCCGTCCTTGTAGAGCTTGTAGACAAGGATCTCGGTCGCCTGTCCCGGCCCGCCGGACGTCGCCGCGTCGATGATCCCGAACGTCTCGAGGAACGCGTAGACCATGTTGACCACGAGCAGGAAGAAGGTCGTCGGCGACAGCAGCGGGAAGACGATGGTGACGAAGCGCTTTACGGGTCCCGCACCGTCGATCGCCGCGGCCTCGATCAGCGACTTCGGGATCGACTGCAGCCCGGCGAGGAAGAACAGGAAGTTGTAGCTGATCTGCTTCCACACCGCGGCGATCACGACGAGCAGCAGCGCCTGGTCGCCGTCGAGCAGGTAATTCCAGTCGACGCCGGCCTGCTTCAGCCACCAGGCGACGATGCCGATCGTCGGATTGAACAGGAACACCCAGAGGACCGCCGCGATCGCGGGCGCCACCGCGTACGGCCAGATCAGCAGCGTCTTGTACGCCGTCGCGCCGCGAACGACGCGGTCGGCGAACACCGCCAGCACGAGCGACAGCGAAAGTCCGAGCGCGGCCACCAGCACCGAGAACACCGCCGTCACCTTGAACGACGCCAGATAGTGCTCGTCCGCGAAGAGGTCGCGGAAATTGTCGAAGCCGACGAACTGCAGGTTGCCGCCAAAGGCATCCTGGATGTAAAGCGACTGGTAGAGCGCCTGCCCCGCCGGCCAGAAGAAGAAGACGACCGTGACGACGATCTGCGGCAGGATCAGCGCGTACGGCAGCCACCGCGAATTGAAGCGCGCACGTTTTTCCATCAGTGGCTTACCGAATTCAGCGCGCCACCGGCGTCAGGCCGAATCGAGCGGTGCGGCCGCCGGGCGGCGCTCCCATGCGGCCGGAGCGCGCGTCGGGCCGCCGCCGCCCTGCCAGCTCCGGGCCTACCGGAGAAAGGCGGCACGACGCACGGTCAGTCCTTCGCTGTCCTGGCAAAGCGCGCAATCTGGTCGTTGCCCCGCGCGACGGCCGCGTCCAGCGCTTCCTTCGCGGTCTTCTTGCCGCCCCAGACATTCTCGAGCTCCTCGTCGATGATGTCGCGGATCTGCACGAAATTGCCGAGGCGGATGCCGCGCGATTTGTCGGTCGTCTTGACGATCATCTGCTTGACGGAGACGTCGGTGCCGGGGTTCTTCTCGTAGAAGCCGGACTTCTTCGTGAGCTCGTAGGCCGCGAGCGTGATCGGCAGGTAGCCGGTGGTCTGGTGCCAGACGGCCTGCCGCTCCGGATCCGACAGGAATGTGAAGAACTTGGCGACGGCCTTGTACTCGTCCTTGGACTTGCCGCCCATCACCCACAGCGACGCGCCGCCGATGATCGTGTTCTGCGGGGCGCCCGGCGACGTCCGCGTAGTACGGCAGCGGCGCGACCGCGAACTTGAATTTGGCGTTCTGCTTGATGTTGCCGTAGGCAGCCGACGACGTCGTCAGCATCGCGCACTCGCCGCTGAAGAACTTCGCCTCCGGCTCGGTCTTGCGGCCGCCGTACGTGAAATAGCCCTTCTTCGACCATTCCTGCATGTTGCCGATGTGCTTCACCTGCAGCGGGCCGTTGAAGACGAGCTTCGGGTCGTTGCCGCCGAAGCCGTTCTCCTTGGTCGCGAACGCCGTGTTGTGCCACGCCGAGAAGCTTTCGAGCTGGACCCACGACTGCCACGCGGTCGTGAAGCCGCACGACGCGGCGCCCGCCGCCTTGATCTTCGCGGCGGCGGCCATGACTTCGGGCCAGGTCGCCGGCGCGCGGTTGGGATCGAGCCCGGCCTTCTCGAACGCCTCCTTGTTGTAGAAGAACACCGTCGTCGAGCTGTTGAACGGAAACGACAGCATCTGTCCCTTGGTATTGGTGTAGTACCCGGCCACCGCCGGTATGTAGATCTTCGGGTCGAATTTCTCGCCGGCATCGGCCATCACCTGGTAGACCGGCTTGATCGCCCCCTTTGCGGACATCATCGTGCGCCGTGCCGACCTCCAACACCTGCAGGATCGCCGGCGCGCTGCCGGCGCGATACGCGGCAATCGCCGCCGCCATCGCCTCGGGATAGCTGCCCTTGAAGACCGGAGTGACCTTGTACTCGCTCTGGCTCTCGTTGAATTTCTTCGCGAAATCGTTGATGCGGTCGTTATTGCGCAAGCGTCATTCCATGCCAGAACTGGATTTCGGTGACGGCATGCGCGGACGCGGCCACGCCGAGCAATGCGGCCGCGAGGACGAAGCGCCGGAAAACGGACAAGCGGTGCGACATGGGAGTCCTCCTGATGGATCGGGCGTGCTGCCTCTGGGAAATTGCAATTCTAAGTCAACTGCGGCAACGGCGCGCGTCGCCGGCCTCCGCGTGAAGGGCTGACCGTGGCGGCGCGACCGGGCCCCTGAAAGGAGCAGGCCCTAGTCGGCGTGGCCCGGCTGCGGCGCGGCGGGCGGGAGCGGCGCCGCCGGCACTTCCATGTGCGGCAGCCGTACGCGGCGGCCCGCGAGCAGCGTGTACGCGGTCGGCACCACGAACAGCGTGAGCATCGTGCCGAACGCCATGCCGCCGACGATCACCCAGCCGATCTGCGTCCGCGATTCCGCGCCGGCGCCGGTGGCGAGCGCCAGCGGCACCGCCCCGAGCACCATCGCGCCGGTCGTCATCAGGATCGGCCGCAGGCGCAGCGTCGCCGCGTCGATGACCGCGTCGTACAGCGTCTCGCCCTTGGCGCGCAGCTGGTTCGAGAATTCGACGATCAGGATGCCGTGCTTGGTGATGAGGCCGACCAGCGTGACGAGACCCACCTGGCTGTAGATGTTGAGCGTGCCGCCGGCGAGCCAGAGCGTGAACAGCGCGCCCGTCATCGACAGCGGCACCGACAGCATGATCACGAACGGGTGGACGAAGCTCTCGAACTGCGCCGAGAGCACGAGGTAGATGAACAGCAGCGCGAGAACGAAGGTGAAATAGATCTCGCCGCCCGACGAGCGGAACTCGCGCGACTGGCCGTCGAGGTCGGTCTGTGCCGTGGTGGGCAGCGCGCGCGCCGCGGCCTCGTTCATCGCCTTCAGCGCCTCGCCGATCGCGTAGCCCGGCGCCAGCGTGCCGGTCACCTTCACCGCGCGCAGCCGGTTGAAGTGGTTGAGCGATTGCGGCGCGACGCCCTCGCGGACTTCGACCAGGTTGGACAGCTGCACCATGCTGCCGTCGCGGGCGCGGACGTACGCGTCGCTGATGTCGGCCGGCGTCGTGCGGTCGAGCGGCGCGACCTGCACGATCACGTCGTACTGCTCGCCGTCCTTCTTGAACCGCGTGACCTGCCGGCCGCCCAGCATCGTCTCCAGCGTGCGGCCGACGGTGTCGACGCCGACGCCGATGTCGGAGAGCTTGTCGCGGTTGATGTTGACGCGGACCTCGGGCGTGTTGAGCCGCAGGTCGATCTGCAGGTTCTGCACGCCCGGGTACTTGCGCACCTCCTCGAGGAAGCGGTCGACGATGCGCTGCAGCTCCGGATAGGGCACCTGCGACATCACGACGAATTCGACCGGGCGTCGAGCGGAACGGCTGGCCGAGCGACGGCGGATTGATCGGGAACGCGATCGCGCCCGGAATCGCCGCGAATTTCGGCCGCAGCTCGTCGGCGATCTGCTGCTGCTTCTTCTTGCGCTCCTCCCACGGCTTCAGCCGCAGGATCGCATTGCCGTCGACGACCGTGGGGAAGCCGGAGATCGCCGTGTAGGCGGCCGCCTCGGGAATCTGCGCGTAGAACTCCTCGATCGGCTTGATCTGGTCGGCCGTGTACTGCGGCGTCGATCCCTGCGGCGCGGTGACGAGCCCGAACACGACGCCGCGATCCTCGAGTCGGCGAGAGCTCGGACTTGAGCAGCGTGAAGAACAGCGCGCCGAGCCCGGCGATCGGCGACCCAGAGCGATCACGACGATCCAGCGTGCGTGCAGCGTCGCCGTGAGCAGCCGGCGGTAGCCGTGGGTCATCGCCGCCAGCCCGCCTCGATCCGGTTGTAGATCCACGAGTGCCGCTCCTGGTGCCGCAGCAGCAGCGAGCACATCATCGGCGACAGCGTCAGCGCGACGAAGCCGGACACCAGCACGGCGCCGGCGAGCGTCAGCGCGAACTCGATGAAGAGCCGTCCGGTGCGGCCCGTGGCGAACGCCAGCGGCGCGAACACCGACGCCAGCGTGAGCGTCATCGCGACGATGGCGAAGCCGATCTCGCGCGCGCCGACGATCGCCGCCTTGACGCGCGGCATGCCCGTCCTCGACGTGCCGGTAGATGTTCTCCAGCATCACGATCGCGTCGTCGACGACGAGGCCGATCGCGAGCACGATCGCGAGCAGCGTCAGCGTGTTGATCGTGAAGCCGAACAGGTACATCAGGCCGAACGCGCCGATCAGCGAGACCGGGATCGTCACGATCGGGATGAACGTCGCGCGCAGGCTGCGCAGGAAGAAGTAGATGACCAGCACGACCAGCAGGATCGCCTCGCCGATCGTCTCGAACACCGACTTGATCGACCGGTCGATGAACACCGACGTGTCGTAGGCGACGACGAGCTTCATGCCGGGCGGCATGCCTCTCGTTCATCTTCACCACCTCGGCCCGCACGGCCTTCGACAGCTCGAGCGGATTCGCCACCGCCTGCTTGATCACGCCGATGTTGAGCGACGGCTTGCCGTTGAAGCGGGAGATGACGCGCTCGTCGACCGGGCCGATCTCGGCGACACCCACGTCGCGGATGCGCACCGGATAGCCGCCGACGTTGGCGACGATGATGTTGTTGAACTGCTCGGGCGTGCGCACGTCGGTCTCGGCGACGACGGTGAACTCGCGCGTCGACGATTCGATGCGGCCCGCGGGGATCTCGGCGTTCTGCCGGCGCATCGCGTCCTCGACGTCCTGCACGGTCAGCTTGTAGGCGGCGAGGCGCGTGCGGTCGAGGTTGATCCGCATCGACACCTGCCGCTCGCCGAAGATCCGCACGTCGGCCGCGCCGGGCAGCACCGAGAGCCGCGGCTGCACGTAGCGCTTGACGTAGTCCGACGCCTCGAGCGGCGTCAGCGAGCCCGCCTGGACGGCGATGTAGATGACCGGGAACGAGTCGGCCTCGACCTTCGCGATGATCGGCTCGTCGATCGTGTCGGGCAGCTTGCCGCGCGCGCGCGCGACCTTGTCGCGGACGTCCGCCGCCGCCGAGTCCGGGTCGCGCTTGAGCGTGAAGCGGACGTTGATCCGGCTCGTCTCCGAGCGGCTCTGCGACGTCATCACCTCGACGCCCTCGATGCCGGCGAGCGAATCCTCGAGCGGCTTCGTCACCTGCGACTCGACGACCTCGGCCGACGCGCCGCGGTAGGTCGACCGAGACGCTGACGACCGGCTCGTCGATGCGCGGATACTCGCGCACCGACAGGCGCGTGTACGAGATCAGCCCGATCAGCAGGATGATCAGCGACAGCACCGTCGCGAAGACGGGCCGCTTGATGCAGATCTCGGGCAGCTGCATGGCGGCCTCCTCCCGGCGTGCCGGCTCAGGACTTCGGGGCGCGGCGGCGGCATCGCGCTCTCGGCCTTCGCCGGCATCGGCGTCGAGCCGTTCGCGCTGCCCTTCGGCGCCGCGACCGTCGCCCGCCGGCTTTTCCGACGCGGCGACCGTCACCGGCATGCCGTCGCGGATCTTGAGCTGGCCCGCGGTGACGATGGTGTCGCCGGCAGCGACGCCCTTGACGATCTCGACGCGGCCGTCGCGGCGCTGGCCGACCTCGACCTTCGTGCGCGACCGCCTTGCCGTCGACGACGCGGAACACGTACTGGTCCTCGCCCTGCGGCACCAGCGCCTGCTCGGGCAGGACCAGCGCGTCGCGCTCGTCCTTGGTGATGAGGCGCACGCGCGCGAACATGCCGGGCCGCAGCGCCGTGTCGGCGTTGCGCACCTGCGCGCGGATCACGATCGCGCGACCGGCGGCGTCGACCAGCGGGTTGATCGCGAACACCTTGCCTTCGTAGCTGCGTCCCGGCAGCGCGTCGAGGGTCACCTGCAGCGTCTGGCCGACCTGCACCTGCTTCAGTAGATCTCGGGCACGCGGAAGTCGACCTTGAGCGGATCGATCGACTCGAGGTTGACGATGTCCTGGCCTTCCTTCACGTAGTCGCCGATCGACACCGAGCGCAGCCCGATGATTCCGGAGAACGGCGCGCGGATCTCGGTCTTCGCGAGCCGCGCCTCGGCGAGCGCCACCGCCGCCTCGGCGACCTTCAGGTTGTTCTCCGCCTCGTCCTTCGCCTGGCCCGAGATGAAGCCCTGCTTCTGCAGGTCGATCGCGCGCTCGTACTTGGTCTTCGCGAGCGTCAGGTTCGCCCTCGCCTGCTGGACCTCGGCTTCGTTGATCGCCGGATCGAGCTTGACCAGCATCGCGCCCTTCGCGACCGGCTGGCCCTCCTGGAAACCGATCGCGATCGACGCGGCCGGCCACTTCGGGACGCACCGTCACCGATTCGTCGGAGCGCAGGCTGCCGACGGCGGTGATGGTCTGCGGCATCGACGCGGTCGCCGCGGTGATCGCCTCGACGGTGACCGCCGGCGCGGGCGCCGCCCGGTCCCTTGTCGCGCCGCGGCCGCGCGGCCCGCTCCCGCCCGTGCGGCCTTGCCCGGCCGACGCCGGCGCGTTGCTGGCCGAGCCAGTAGCCGCCGCCGGCAGCGACGAGCGATGCCGACGAGCGCGACGACCGCGACGGCCGATATTTTCATTGTGAGCCGAAGGACGACGGAAATGCGCGCCGCGACGCGGCAAAGCGACGATTATGCTCCGCCGGCGACAGGCGCCGGCAAACGGCCGCCGCGGCACGCGACGCGCGATGCGGTCGCGCGTGCGCAGACATCCGCGACGTTCGACCCCGGCCAGCTGCTAGAATTCCCGTCGCTTCGATGCGACGGCCGGCCACGGCCCTCGTCGGCGCGCAAGATAACCATCTGCCAGACTGGCGCCTTTCCCGGATCGATGAACGCTCGTACCCGATTTCTGCTCGCGATGGCGGCGCGTCGTCTGCTGTCGCGTCGGCGGCCGCGCTGCCGGTGGGCGCGCAGGCGCCCGGCCCCTACCCGAACCGGCCGGTGAAGCTCGTCGTTCCGTTCCCGCCCGGCGGCCCGCTCGACATCATCGGCCGCGCGATCGCGCAGAAGCTCACCGACGCCTGGGGCCAGAGCGTTGTGGTCGACAACCGCCCGGCGCCGGCGGCAACATCGGCGCCGACCTCGTCGCGAAATCGCCGCCCGACGGCTACACGATCCTGATGGGCGCGCTGTCGACGCACGCGGTCAACCCGAGCCTGTACGCGAAGATGCCGTACGACGCGGTGAAGGACTTCGCGCCGATCACGCTGTCGCGATCACGCCGAACGTGCTCGTCGTCAACGCGTCGCTGCCGGTCAACTCGGCGAAGGAGTTCATCGCCTACGCCAAGGCGAACTCCGGCAAGCTCTCGTTCGGCTCGGGCAGCAACGGCAGCGCCGGGCATCTCGCCGGCGAGCTGTTCAAGGTCGAGACCGGCACCGACATCGTCCACGTTCCGTACAAGGGCGGCGCGCCGGCGACGCAGGCGCTGCTCGCCGGCGACACGCAGTTCATGTTCGACAATCTCGCCAACGCGATGCCGCAGGTCAAGGCGGGCAAGCTGAAGGCGCTCGCCGTCACGACCGCCGCAGCGCTCGAAGCTCGCCCCCGAGCTGCCGACGATGGCCGAAGCCGGGCTGCCGGGCTTCGACATCTCGACGTGGTTCGGCCTGCTCGCGCCCGCCGGCACGCCGAAGGACGTGATCGCCAAATGGAACGCCGAGGTCGACGAAGATCCTCAATTCGCCCGAGATGCGCGAGCGGCTCGATCGCGCAGGGCGCGGAGCCGGCGCCGACGACGCCGGAGCAGTTCGCCGCGTTCATCCAGCGCGAGATTCCGAAGTACGCGCGGATCGTGAAGGCGTCGGGCGCGAAGGTCGATTGACGATCACGGAGCGAGATGCGAGTACCGATGAACGCGCATGCAGGAACATGCATGACGTTGCGCGCATCTGGCGGCGATCGCCGGCGATCGGCGCTGCGCCGCGCTGCCGGCGGTCGCGCAGGCGCCGGCGTATCCGACGAAGCCGATCCGCATCGTCGTGCCGTTCCCGCCGGGCGGCGCGACCGACATCCTCGCGCGCGCCGTCGCGCAGAAGCTGACCGAGGCGTGGGGACAGAGCGGTCGTCGTCGACAACCGGCCCGGCGCCGGCGGCAACATCGGCTCCGAGCTCGTCGCGAAGGCGGCGCCCGACGGCTACACGCTGGAGATGGGCACGGTCGGCACGCACGCGATCAACGCGAGCCTGTACGCGAAGATGCCGTACGACCACGTCAAGGACTTCGTGCCGATCATCCTCGTCGCCGGCGTGCCCAACGTGCTCGTCGTCAATCCCGCGGTGCCGGTGAATTCGGTGCAGGAGCTGATCGCCTACGCGAAGGCGAATCCCGGGCAAGCTCAACTTCGCCTCGTCCGGGCAGCGGCACGTCGATCCATCTTTCCGGCGAGCTGTTCAAGGTGATGGCCGGCGTGCAGATGACGCACGTCCCGTACAAGGGCAGCGCGCCGGCGCTGCAGGACCTGCTCGGCGGCCAGGTGCAGCTGATGTTCGACAACCTGCCGCCGTCGCTGCCGCAGATCAAGGCCGGCAAGCTGCGCGCGCTCGGCGTCACGTCGGCGACGCGCGCGCCGGCGCTGCCCGACGTGCCGACGATCGCCGAATCCGGGCTTGCCCGGCTTCGAGTCGTCGTCGTGGTTCGGCCTCCTCGCGCCGGCCGGAACGCCGCCCGCCGATCGTCGCGAAGCTCAACGCCGAGATCGCGCAGTGGCTCGCCTCGCCCGAGGCGAAGGAGAAGCTGCTGGCGCTCGGCGCGAACGCCGCCGGCGGCACGCCCGAGGATTTCGCGAAGCACATCGCGGCCGAAACCGCGAAGTGGGCGAAGGTGGTCAAGGAGTCGGGCGCGAAGGTCGATTGAAGCGGCGGCGATCGAGCCGAGTCACCACCGCCACGCCGCCCAGGCCGAGCGCGCCCACGCCGGCGAGGAACGCCACGCCGCCGACCGGCGTGACCGCGCCCCAATCCGCGCACGCCGGTGAGCGCGAGCAGGTAGAGGCTGCCCGCAGAACAGCGACGAGCCCGGCGACGAGCAGCCACGCGGCCGCGGCCAGCGCGCCGCTGTCCGGCTTCTGCAGCAGCAGGATGCCGACGGCGAGCAGACCGAGCGCGTGCCAGAAGTGGTACTGCACCGCCGTCTGGTAGACCGCCATCAGGTCCGGCGCGAGCTCGCGCCGCAGCGCGTGCGCGCCGAACGCGCCCGGCGCCGACGGCGGCGAACAGGAACGAGCGCGGCGAGGACGCGAGCTGCGAGGCGGGCGTTCATCTCGATTACAATCGACTTGCCGTGCGCCCGGATGCGGCGCCCTCTCATCAGGATAGCACCATGACCATCGAACGCCGCCACGTCGGCAAGCGCCTTTCCGGGCTCGTCATCAACCGCGCGTCCGGGCACCGCCTATCTCGCGGGCCAGGTCGCCGACGATCCGACCGCCGACATCACCGGCCAGACGCGAGCAGGTGCTGGCGCAGATCGACGCGCTGCTGCTCGAGGCCGGCACCGACAAGTCGAAGATCCTGTCGGCGACGATCTACCTGCCCGACATCGGCGATTTCGCGGCGATGAACGCCGTGTGGGAGAAGTGGGTCGTGCCCGGGCAGACGCCCGCGCGCGCGACCGTCGAGGCGAAGCTCGCCGCGCCCGAGTACCGCGTCGAGATCCAGGTCGTCGCCGCCACGCCGATCCCAGCGTGACGCGTCCGCGATGTCCACACGCCATCCGCCGCCGCCAAGGCCGTCGCTCGCCGCGACGTCGCGGCGCGACGTCGCGGTCGTCGCCCGGCAACGCCGCGACGATGCCGGTGACGCGCGCGATGTTCGACCAGTGGATGGTGCCGTGCTACGCGCCGGCGCCGTTCGTTCCGGTCCGCGGCGAGGGCTCGCGCGTCTGGGACCAGGACGGCCGGATGTACATCGACTTCGCGAGCGGCGTCGCCGTCACCGCGCTCGGCCACTGCCATCCGGCGCTGGTGCAGCGCGCTGACCGAGCAGGCGGGCAAGCTCTGGCACGTCTCGAACTGGTTCACCAACGAGCCGGCGCTGCGGCTCGCGAAGCGGCTGATCGACGCGACGTTCGCCGAGCGCGTGTTCTTCTGCAACTCCGGCGCCGAGGCGAACGAGGCGGCGCTGAAGCTCGCGCGCCGCTACGCGCACGACCGCCACGGCGCGCACAAGATCCGCGTGATCTCGACGCTGAACGCGTTCCACGGCCGCACGCTGTTCACGGTGACCGCCGGCGGCCAGGAGAAGTACGCGCGCGGCTTCGGCCCGAATCCGGCCGGCATCACGCACCTCCCGTACAACGACGTCGCGGCGCTCGAGCGCGAGTTCGCCGAGCACGGCGCCGACATCTGCGCGGTGATCCTCGAGCCGATGCAGGGCGAAGGCGGCATGATCCCGGGAACGCCCGAGTACCTGCAGGCGGCGCGCCGCCTGTGCACCGCCCACGGCGCGCTCCTCATCCTCGACGAGATCCAGAGCGGGATGGGCCGCACGGGCACGCTGTTCTCGTACATGCAGAAGGGCGTCGTCCCCGACATCCTGACGAGCGCCAAGGGCCTGGGCGGCGGCTTTCCCGATCGGCGCGATGCTGACCACGACCGAGATCGCGAGCGTGTTCTCGGTCGGCGTGCACGGCACGACCTACGGCGGCAACCCGCTCGCCTGCGCGGTCGCCGGCGCCGTGTTCGACGTGATCAACACGACCGAGGTGCTCGACGGCGTGAAGGCGCGGCACGCGCTGTTCATGGAAGGCCTGAAGGCGATCAACGTGCGGCGCCACGTGTTCGCGGACCTGCGCGGCGAAGGCGTGTGGATCGGCTGCGAGCTCGACGCCGCGTGGAAGGGCAAGGCGATGGACGTCGTCAAGGCCGCCGGCGAGGCGGGGCTGCTCGTGCTGGTCGCCGGGCCCGACGTCGTGCGCATCGCGCCGTCGCTCGTGATCAGCCTCGACGAGATCCTCGAGGGCCTGGCGCGCCTCGAGACGGCGCTCCATCGCGCGCTGACGTAGCGCACCGCCGGCGCCGGCCCTCAAGTGTTCTTCGTCCGGCCGATCGCAGAGGACGACCTTCCCGCGGTGCTCGCGCTGTCCGAGCGCACCGGCACCGGCCTCACGACGCTGCCGGCCAACCGCGAGCGCCTCTCCGAGCGGATCGAGCGCTCGCTCGCGTCGTTCGCGGGGACCGCGTCGCGCGCCGATGCCTGCTACGTGTTCGTGCTCGTCGATTCGACGGCCGACCGCGTCGTCGGCATCGCCGCGATCGAGGCCGCGGTCGGCCTCAACGAGCCCTGGTACAACTACCACGTCGGCACGCTGGTGCACGCGTCGCGCGCGCTCGACGTCTACACGGCCGCGCCGACGCTGTTCCTCGCCAACGACCACACCGGCCACACCGAGCTCTGCTCGCTGTTCCTCGACCAGGGGTACCGCCACGGGAGGAACGGCCCGCTGCTCGCGAAGAGCCGGCTGCTGTTCATCGCCGAATTCGCCGACCGCTTCGCGCCGAAGGTGATCGCCGAGTTGCGCGGCAAGCTCGATGCCGACAGCCGGAGCCCGTTCTGGGAAGGGCTCGGCCGGCATTTCTTCGCGATGGAATACTCGACCGCGGACTATCTGACCGGCATCGGCCAGAAGTCGTTCGTCGCCGAGCTGATGCCGCGGCATCCGGTGTACGTGAACCTGCTTCCCGAGTCGGCGCGGGCGGTCATCGGCGAGGTCCACGACGACACGCGGCCGGCGCGCGCGCTGCTCGAGCAGGAGGGCTTCCGCTACGAAGGCTACGTCGACATCTTCGACGCCGGCCCGACGCTCGAGTGCTTTCGCGACAACATCCACGCGGTCCGGCAGAGCGCCGTCCTGCCGGTGGCAATCGCTGCCGGCGGACGCCGTTGCCGCGCACGCCGGAGCGACGACGTCGTCTGGCTGGTCGCGAACCGCCGATTCGACCGAGTTCCGCGCGATCCTCGCGCACGCACCGCCGCGCATCGACCGCTTTCCGCTGGCGCAAAGCGCCGCGGCGCAGCTCGGCATCGCCGACGGCGGATACCGTGCGCGCGGTTCCGCTCGCGCCGAAGGACCGGTGAGCACGCGTGGCCGGATCCTCCATCGACGTCAACTTCGACGGCATCCCGGGCCCGACGCACAACTACGCCGGGCTCGCGCGCGGCAACCTCGCCGCGGAGAAGAACGCGCGGCTCCTCGCGAATCCGCGCGAAGCGGCGCTGCAGGGACTCGCGAAGGCGCGCGCGCTCGCGGCGCGCGGCTACGCGCAGGCGGTGCTGCCGCCGCACGAGCGGCCCGATGTCGGCGCGCTGCGCGCGCTCGGCTTCGCGGGCAGCGACGCCGAGGTCGTCGCGCGCGCGGCGCGCGAGGCGCCGCAGCTTCTCGCCGCGTGCTCGTCGGCCGCGGCGATGTGGGTGGCCAACGCGGCGACGGTGAGCCCTTCGAGCGACACCGCCGACGGACGCGTCCATTTCACGCCGGCGAACCTCGTCGCGCACTTCCACCGCTCGCTCGAGGCCGCGACGACGACGCGCGTGCTGCGCGCGATCTTCGCGGACGCGACGCGCTTCGCGGTCCACGATCCGCTGCCCGCCGCACCGCAGTTCGGCGACGAGGGCGCGGCCAACTTCACGCGCTTCGCGCCTGGTTCGGCGGGGCGCGGCGTCGAGCTCTTCGTCTACGGCCGCGCACCGTACGACGCCGCCGCGCCCGCGCCGCAACGCTATCCCGCGCGTCAGACCCGCGAGGCCTCGATCGCCGTCGCGCGCCGCCACGGCGTCGATCCGGCGCACTGCGTATTCGCGCAGCAGCACCCGGACGCGATCGACGCCGGCGTGTTCCACAACGACGTGATCGCCGTCGGCCAAGGCAACGTCCTCTTCTGCCACGAACGGGCCTGGGTCGCGCAGGATGCCGTTCTCGACGAGCTAGGCGCGAAGATCGGTCCGGGCTTCGCGCCGATCATCGTTGGTGCGGAGGCCCTCGGCCTCGACGACGTCGTCGCGACGTACCTGTTCAACGGCCAGCTGCTTCCGCGCGCGGAGGGCCGGCATCTGCTGGTCGCCCCGGCCGAGTGCCGCGAGAATCCGCGCGTCGCCGCGTATCTCGATGCGCTCGTCGAGACCGGCGGACCGATCGCCGAGGTGCTGACCTTCGACCTGCGGCAGAGCATGCGCAACGGCGGCGGGCCGGCGTGCCTGCGACTCTCGGTCACGTTGACGGACACGGAGCGGAGGGCCGTCGCGGCGCGCGTGTTCCTCGACGACGCGCTGGCGCACGACCTCGACCGCTGGATCCGGCGGCACTACCGCGACCGGCTCTCGCCCGAGGATCTCGGCGACCCGGCGCTCGTCGACGAATCGCGGCGCGCGCTCGACGAGCTGACGCGGATTCTGCGGCTGCCGGCGGTCTACCCGTTTCAGCTCTGAAGCGGAGGGGCAGACATCTGCTCGTCGTGTCCGCGAGAGTCCGGGGCCGCGCCGGCGGGCGCAGGAACCATCCCGAGCCCGCCGTCGCTACGCCAGCGAGAGGCGGGGGCCAAGCCAGCGGGCGCACGAATCATCCTAAGCCCGCTGGCTTGGCCCCCGCCTCTCGCATTTACAAGGGGAGGCCTTGGCCCTGCTCTCAGTCGCTCGCGACGGCCGGCATCTCGCGATGCCGGCGCACCGGCGACCAGAGGATCGCGCCGGCGACCAGCAGGAGCCCGAGGACGCCGATCGTCAGCAGCGTCCCGCGCAGGCCGATCGCGGTCGCGAGCGCTCCGCCCGCGAGCGAGCCCAGCGGCGCCGCCGCGACGGTCAGGAAGCGCATCGTCGCCGTCATCCGGCCCAGCAGCCGGTCGGGCGTGATCGCCTGCCGCAGCGCCAGGTAGTTGATGCCGTAGAGCACCGCGCCGAAGTCGAACATCAGCATCGCGCATCCCAGCGCGAGCGTCGCGAACCACACCGGCCCCGAGACCAGCCCGAACGCCTGCCAGCCGAGCGCCGTCAGCGCGAGCCCGTGCACGATGACGGGCCCGACGCCGAAGCGCGCGGACAGCCGCTGCGCGAACGCCGACGCCAGCACGCAGCCCAGGCCGCCGAAGACGTACGTGAGGCCGATCGCGCCCGCCGAGAGCCCGAGCTCGCGCGTCGCGAACAGGATCAGCACCGCGACCTGCATGTGGTGCAGGATCTGCCACAGGCCCGGCGAGCCACGCGAGCGCCAGCAGCGTCCGGTTGTTCCAGACGAGCTTCAGGCCCTCGTGGATCTCGGTGGTCACCGACGGCCGCGGACCCGGGATCCGGCACGTCGTGCGGCAGGCGAATCCGCCGCAGCATGAGCGCCGACGCGAAGAACGTGAGCGCGTCGAGGACGATCGCGAACGGCGCGGTGACGAGCTGGATCAGCCCGCCGGCGAGACCCGGCCCGACCAGCGCCGACGACGTCTCGCCGAGCGCGACCTTGGCGTTCGCCTCGACCAGCCGGCTGCGCCCGGCCATCTGCGCGAGCAGCACCTGGTAGGCGGCGCCGCCGACGACGTTCTGCACGCCGCAGAGGAAGCCGACCGCGTACAGGATCTCGATCGACAGCGTGCCGGTGTAGGCGGCGACGGGAATCGCGAGCAGCGCGACGCCGCGCCCGATGTCGGCGGCGATGACGATCGGCAGCTTGCGCACGCGGTCGATCAGCACGCCGGCGTGCAGGCTGACGAGCGCGAACGGCAGCGTCTCGAGCGCGACCAGCACGCCCATCTGCCATGGCGTCGCGTGCAGCAGCACCGCGGCGGTCAGCGGCAGCGCGAGATTCGTGATCTGCGCGCCGAACGCCGTGATCGTCAGCGACGTCCAGAGCCGCATGAACTCCGGATTGCGCCAGAGGCCGTGGAAGAGCTGCCCGAATCTTTCTTTGTAGCGTACGCATGATGAAGCCTGCCTCGTCTCCGGCAATGCCGGAATGCGCCGCAGACGGCGGCGACAATTGCAAAGGACAGACGGGTGCTGCGATGGTGCCGGATCCCGCCTGCTGCCTGGCGGGGACTCCGGCCAGGCGATTACCGCGGAACGTCGCGGCGAATCGGGAACGAGGCGGTGCGGTGCGCCATGTCCGGCAGTCCCATGGTCAGGAGGCTGCCGCCGACGCGCACGACCATCCCGCCCGCGATTGCGGACGTGAAGCGGATAGTGTTTGCGCGCGTCGAACATGGTTCCCTGCTTCGATCAGTGGTTGATGACTCGAATTCTACGCCGCCGGAAACGGGGACCGCAATCGCCCGCGACGCAATTCGGCGCTTCGGACGAGCGCCTGTCGCGGGCGCGCAACGCGCGGCGGCTACTTGGCCGCCTTTCGGAGTTCGGTTGCGACGTCGAGGTACTTCCACGTGTGCTCGAGATTCACGTGCTTCTTGTACCCCAGCACCCACGGCCGGACCAGCGTGTTCTCGATCCGGTAGACCCCGAGGTCCCACGGATTGTACGCCGCGACGAGCTCGGCCATCTTCCGGTAGAGCGCGTTGCGCTCGGGACCGTCGGGGACCCGCTTCGCTTTCCGGTAGAGCTCGTCGTATTCGGGCAGCGCGAAGCGCGAATAGTTGGATTGCCCGATGTTGCGGCTGTAGAGGAGCTGCATGAACGCATCGCCCTCGCCGTAGGTGTTGATCCAGCCGACCGGCCACATCTGCAGCTGTCCGGCACGGCCCATCTGCAGGAGGTCCGGCCACTTCTGCTTCAGGAAATCGATGCGGATGCCGACCGCCGTCATGTTCTTCTTCCACAACTCGTCGCGCTCGCGGTCGCGTCCGGTCGGCGTCGACGCCATCACGACGGTGAAGGGCTTGCCGTCCGGCGCCTCGCGCCAGCCGTCCCTGTCGCGGTCGACGTAGCCGAACTTGTCGAGCAGCGCCCTCGCCGCGACCGGATCGTAAGGCTGGCGCGCGACGAGGCCCGGATTGTGGCCCGCGACGCCGGGCGGGATCGGCTGCGTCGCGACCAGCGCCTGACCCTGCCACCAGACCCTGATCATCTCCTCGGTGTTGAAGCCCATGATCATCGCCCGCCGCAGCGCGATCTTCTCCGGCGTGTAGCCGCCGACGATCGGATCCTCCATGTTGAAGTAGGTGTACGCCAGCGCCGGCTGCGTCACGCGGTGCAGCGTGACGCCCTGCCGCGCGTAGTCGGGCTTGAGCGCGTTGGAAGGATCGAGCACGTTGCCGACGAGGTCGGGCGGCACGTTGACGTAGTCGAGCTCGCCGCTGTTGAACGCGAGAAGCTGCGGGTTCGACTCCTCGATGATCGAGATGTCGATGCGCCCCACCTGCGGCAGCCGCTTGCCCTTCATCTTCGCGATCAAGTCGCGGTCGCCGGGCTCGCCGGCCTCGGGAAAATACTCTTCGCGGAAATTGGGGTTCGCCTCGAGCACGATCTTCTGCCCGCGCCGCCATTGCCCGAGCCGGTACGGGCCCGTGCCGACCGGGTTGGCCATCGCCCAGCCGGACGCGTCGCCGTAGGCTTCGATCACCTCGCGCGCGACGGCCGCCATCGCCGATTGCGTGAGGTAGCCCTGCAGCACGTAGTCCGGCTCCTTCAGCGTGATCTGCAGCGTGTACCGGTCGAGCGCCTTCAGGCCGTCGATCGGCGCGTCGTAGTCGAGCCGCCCGTCCTTCTTCGCCTTCGCGAGGACCTCGTCGGCGCCGGCGATCTTGCCGTCGAGAAACCACAGGAAGGGCGCGCGCATCCGCGGGTCGAGCAGCCGCTTGAACGAATAGACGTAGTCGTCGGCGACGAGCTCGCGCTTCTTGCCCTTGAACGCCGGATCGTCGGCGAAATAGATGCCGGGCCGGACGCGGATCGTCCATGTGCGGCCGTCCGCCGAGATCTCGGGCATCGCAGCCGCGGTGTTCGGGATGATCCGGTGCGGTCGCGCCAGGTAGTCGAACGTGTACAGCGCGTCGAAGATCGCGCGCTCGACGTGACTCGAGTAATAGTCGGACGTCGCCTGCGGGTCGAAGCCCGTCTCGGCGATCGGGAACGTCACCCGGATCGTCTTCGCCGGATCCGCCCATTTCGGCTGGGCGCTGGCGATTCCCGGCCCCAACCCGACGGCGATCGTCACCAGCGCTGCGGCGAGGGCCGCGCGCGCTCCAGATGCGTGAGGCCGAGGACGGGGGTCCGCGGCGGACTTATGGTGAGGCGTGCGTCCGCCCGCGGACCTTCCGTCCTCGGCCGTCGCGTGCAATCCCCCGTCCTCGGCCGTCGCGAGCGGATACCCGTCTCCGACCGTCGTGCGGATACGCGAGAGCCTACTTGCCCGCGGCCTTGCGGCGTTTGAGGTCGACGTCATAGTAGCGCCACGGGTGCCGGTCGAACGCGTTGTACTTGTAGCCGACGATCCAGGGCTGCACGAGCACGTTCTCGTAACGATACGCGTGCAGATTCCACGGTGCGTAGGCGGTGACGAGCTCCGACATCCGCTGCAGGACCTTCGTGCGCGCGGGCCCGTCGGGCATCGCCCGCGCCTCTTCGTAGAGCCGGTCGAACTCCGGCAGCCGGAAGCGCGCGAGGTTGGAGAATCCCGCGTTGCCGCCGTAGAGCAGCCCGAGGAAGCCGAAGCCCTCGGTCGTCGTGCTGATGTTGCCGAGGAACCACATCTGCAACTGGCCGAGCCGCGCCGCCTTCAGCAGATCGGCGAACTTCTGGTTGACGAACTCGACACGCAGCCCGACCGCGTCGAGGCTGCGCTGCCACAGCTCGTTGTACTGGCGGTCGAGCGCGCTCGTCCCGGACGCGATCTTCAGCGTGAGCGGCTTGCCGTCGGGCAGATCGCGCCAGCCATCCTTGTCGCGATCCACGTAGCCGAACTTGTCGAGCAGCGCCTTCGCGCCGGCCGGATCGAATTTGGCGTGACCGTCGAACTTCGGGTTGTAGCCGCTGACGTTCGGCGGAATCGGCTGCGTCGCCGGCACCGCCCTGCCCCGCGCGCAGCACGCGGATCTCCTCGTCGACGTTGTACGCCATGCCGATCGCGCGCCGCAGCGCGATCTTGTCCGGCGTGTAGCCGCCGACGACCGGGTCCTCCATGTTGAAGTACGAGTACGTGATCGCCGGCTGGATGCCGCGCGCGAGCACGATGCCCTGCTCGGCGAATCGCGGCTTCAGCCGGTTGCCGGAATCGAGCACGTTCGGCGACGAGGTCGGGCGGCACCGTGACGAAGTCGAGATCGCGCTGCTCGAACGCGAGCAGCCGCGGGTTGGACTCCTCGATGATGCTGATCTCGATGCGGCCGGCGAACGGAAGCTTCTTCCCGCGCTGGCTGGGCGACGATCGCGCGATCCTCCGGAAGGCCGCTCTCCGGGAAGAGCTCGTCGCGAAACGTCGGGTTCGCCTCGAGCACGATCTGCTGTCCGCGGCGCCATTCCTTGAGCCGATACGGGCCGGTGCCGACCGGATTGGCCATCACCCAGCCGGCGCCGTCGGCGTAGGCCTCGATCGACCTCGCGCGCGACCGCCGCGGTCGCCGACGGTCGTCAGGTTCGACAGCAACTCGTAATCGGCGAAATTGAGCTTGATGCGGATCGTGTGGCGGTCGATCGCCTGCATGCCTTCGATCGGCGCGTCGTAGTCGAACTTGCCCGTCTCCTTCGCGTTCGCGACGACGGCATCGGCGCCGACGAAGCGCCCGTCGAGGACCTGCAGCGAGTTCGAGCGCATCTGCGGATCGAGCACGCGCTTCCACGCGTAGACGTAGTCGGCGGCGGTGAGCTCGCGCCGCTGGCCCTTGAACACCGGGATCGTCGGCGAAGTAGATGCCCGGCTTGACGCGGATCGTCCAGGTCTTGCCGTCGGCCGAGATCTCGGGCATGCCGGCGGCCGTGTTCGGGACGAGCTTGTACGGCCGCGCGAGGTAGTCGTACCGGTAGAGCGGATCGAAGATCACGCGGTTGACGCTGTTCGAATACTCGTCGCCCGCCGCCTGCGGATCGAAGCCGGTCTCCGGCGTCGGAAACGACGCGTACAGGACCTTGTTCGGGTCCGCCTGCGCGAGCGCGGCACCGGCGCACGCGAGCGCCAGCACGAACGCCGACGACCGCGGCCAGCGCGCCCGCACTGCCGTGCATCGCGGCGCCTACAGCAGCTTCTCGATGTCGCCGGCGATCGCTCGCCGGCTCGGTGTTCGGCGCGTAGCGCTCGACCACGTTGCCGTCGCGATCGACGAGGAACTTGGTGAAGTTCCACTTGATCGCTTCCGATCCCAGCAGTCCCGGCTTCTCCTTCTTCAGGTACTTGTACAGCGGCGCCGCGGCGTCGCCGTTGACGTCGATCTTCGCGAACAGCGGGAACGTCACGCCGTAGTTGACCTCGCAGAACGACTCGATCTCCGCCTCGCTGCCGGGCTCCTGCTCGCCGAACTGGTTGCAGGGGAAGCCGAGGATCTCGAGACCCTTGCCGTGGAGCTTCTCGTAGAGCGCCTCGAGGCCCTTGTACTGCGGCGTGAATCCGCACTTGCTCGCCGTGTTGACGATCAGCAGCGCCTTGCCCTTGTACGCGTCGAGCTTGACGGTCTTGCCGTGGATGTCCTTGACGGCGAAATCGTAGATGCCGGCCATGCGTCTCTCCTGGTGTCGAACGGGCAATTATGCGCGCGGCGCCGCGCCGCGGCGATACAAGGCCGCGCGCCGTCACGATCGGGTCGGCTGCGCGCCGAACCCGCCGCCGCCGGGCGTCTGGACGACGAAGACGTCGCCGGCGCGCATTTCGACCGCGCACGTCGCGCCGAACTCCTCGCGCGACCCGTCGGCACGCTCGACCCAGTTGCGCCCGACCGCGCCGGGCGCCCCGCCGGCGACGCCGAACGGCGGCACGCGCCGGTGATTCGCGAGCATCACCGCCGTCATCGGCTCCAGGAAGCGCACGCGCCGCTCGGCGCCGTCGCCGCCGCGATGCCGGCCCGCGCCGCCGCTGCCGCGGCGGATCGCGTACGACTCGAGGCGGACCGGGAAGCGCCACTCGAGCACCTCGGGATCGGTGAGGCGCGAATTGGTCATGTGCGTCTGCACGACGCTCGTGCCGTCGAAGTCGGGACCCGCGCCCGAGCCGCCGGAGATCGTTTCGTAGTACTGGTAGGTGGCGTTGCCGAACGTGAAGTTGTTCATCGTTCCCTGCGAGGCCGCCAGCACGCCGAGCGCGCCGTACAGCGTGTCGGTGATCGCCTGCGAGGTCTCGACGTTGCCGGCGACGACCGCGGCCGGATAGCGCGGCGCCAGCATCGAGCCCTCGGGAATGACGATGGACAGCGGCTTCAGGCAGCCGGCGTTCATCGGGATCTCGTCGTCGACGAGCGTGCGGAACACGTAGAGCACGGCCGCCTTGCAGACGGCCGACGGCGCGTTGAAGTTGGTCGGCTGCTGCGGCGCTCGTGCCGGTGAAGTCGATCGTCGCTTCGCGCTTCGCCTTGTCGATCGCGATCGTGACGGCGATCTTCGCGCCGCTGTCCATCTCGTACTCGAAGTGCCCGTCCTTCAGCACGTCGAGCACGCGGCGCACCGCCTCCTCGGCGTTGTCCTGCACGTGCTGCATGTAGGCGCGCACGACGGGGAGGCCGAAGTGCGCGACCATCTTCGCCGAGCTCGTCGGCGCCCTTCGCGCACGCGGCGACCTGCGCGCGCAGGTCGGCGAGGTTCTGGTCGACGTTGCGCGACGGGTAGCGGCCCGACGCGAGGATCGCGCGCATCTCCGCCTCGAGGAACCGCCCCTCCGCGACGAGCTGCACGTTGTCGAGCAGCACGCCCTCCTCGTCGACGTGCGTCGAGTCGGGCGGCATCGAGCCCGGCGTGATGCCGCCGATGTCGGCGTGGTGGCCGCGCGAGGCGACGAAGAACTCGGGCTCGCAAGGCGGATTCGGCGCGCTCGTTCTTGTCGGCGTCGTCGAGGAACACCGGCGCGATCACCGTCACGTCGGGCAGGTGCGTGCCGCCGTTGTACGGCGCGTTCAGCACGAACACGTCGCCCGGCGCATCGTGCCGCGGCGGCGGTCGATGATCGTCTTGACGCTCTCGCCCATCGAGCCCAGGTGCACCGGCATGTGCGGCGCGTTGGCGATCAGGTTGCCGTCTCGGCGTCGAACAGCGCGCACGAGAAGTCGAGCCGCTCCTTGATGTTGACCGAGTACGCGGTGTTGGCGAGCGTCACGCCCATCTGCTCGGCGATCGCCATGAACAGGTTGTTGAAGACCTCGAGCAGCACCGGGTCGGCGGTCGTGCCGATCGCGTGCGCGCGCCGCGCCGCCTCGACGCGATCGAGCACGACGTCGCCGCGCTCCGTGAACGTCGCGCGCCAGCCGGGCTCGACGACCGTCGTCGCGTTGTCCTCGCGGATCACCGCGGGACCGGCGATCGCGTCGCCCGGGCGCAGGTGGTCGCGGTCGTAGACGGCGGCGTCGCGGAACGCGCCGTCGGTGTAGATCCGGTTCGTGCCGATCGGCGCAAGCGCCTGTCCCCGCGGCGCGAACACCGGCGCGGCATCGGCCGCCGCTGTGCGTACGCCCGATCGCCTCGACGGCGACCGCTTCGACGACGAGCGGCTTGCCCGGCATCAGGAACCCGTATTGCTGGCGGTACTTGCGCTCGAACTCCGCGACGACGCGCGCCGTCGCCTCGACGCCGGTCTCGAGCGTCGTGTCGGTGCCTTCGTACTTGAGGTGCAGCGTGCGCTTCACCTGCGATGCGGTCGGCGGGGATCCCCTGCGCGGCGACGTCGCCGCGCGCCGCCGCCTCCAGCGCCGCGAGCGGCGCCTCGGCCTGCGCCAGCGCGGCGTCGGACAGGCGCGTCTCGACGGCCTGCTGCTTCAGCGCGCGCACGTCGGCGAGCCCCATGCCGTACGCCGACAGCACGCCCGCGAGCGGATGCAGCAGCACGCGCGTCATGCCGAGCGCGTCGGCGACGAGGCACGCGTGCTGGCCGCCCGCGCCGCCGAAGCAGCACAGCGTGTACTCGGTGACGTCGTAGCCGCGCTCGACCGAAATGTGCTTGATCGCGTTCGCCATGTTCGCGACGGCGATCTTCAGGAAGCCGTCGGCGACCTCCTCCGGCGTGCGCGCCTGGCCCGTCTTCGCGGCGACGTCGGCGGCGAGCGCCGCGAACTTCTCGCGCACGACGGCGGCGTCGAGCGGCTGCTCCGCCGTCCGGGCCGAACACGCGCGGAAAGAGCGCGGGGTCGAGCTTGCCGACCATCACGTTGCAATCGGTGACGGTCAGCGGCCCGCCGCGCCGGTACGACGCCGGCCCCGGATTCGCGCCGGCGGATTCCGGGCCGACGCGAAAGCGCGCGCCGTCGAACGTGCAGATCGAGCCGCCGCCGGCGGCGACCGTGTGGATGCGCATCATCGGCGCGGCGAGCCGCACGCCGGCGACCTCGGTGACGAACGCGCGCTCGTATTCGCCGGCGTAGTGCGTGACGTCGGTCGACGTGCCGCCCATGTCGAAGCCGATGATCCGGTCGAATCCGGCGAGCCGCGAGACCTCGACCGCGCCGACGATGCCGCCCGCCGGACCGGACAGGATCGCGTCCTTGCCCTGGAACGGTGCGCGTCGGTCAGCCCGCCGTTCGATTGCATGAACTGGAGCCGCGGCGCAGCCGCGGCCTCCGATCCCGCCAGCTCGCGCTCGACCTGGCGCACGTAGCGCCGCAGGATCGGCGACAGGTACGCGTCGACGACCGTCGTGTCGCCGCGCGAGACGAGCTTCATCAGCGGACACACCTCGTGCGACACCGACACCTGCGCGAAGCCCGATCTCGCGGGCGAGCGTGGCCAGCGCCAGCTCGTGCCGCGGAAAGCGATAGCCGTGCATCAGCACGATGGCGACCGCGGCGATTCCGGCGTCGCGCGCCGCGACGAGCTCGCGCCGCGCCGCTGCGAGGTCGAGCGGCCGCACGATCGTCGCCGCGCGCGCCGATCCGCTCGTCGACCTCGATCACGCGCTCGTAGAGCAGCGTCGGCAGCTCGATCCTGCGCACGAAGAGCTTCGGCCGGTTCTGATAGGCGATGCGCAGCGCGTCCGCGAAGCCCTTCGTGATGACGAGCGCCGTGCGTTCGCCCTTGCGCTCGAGCAGCGCGTTGGTCGCGACGGTCGTGCCCATCTTCACGGCGTCGATGGCCCCGGCCGGAATCGGCGCGCCGGGCGCGAGCCCGAGCAATTCGCGGATTCCGTGCACCGCGGCGTCCGGCGTAGCGCTCGGGATTCTCCGACAGCAGCTTGTGCGTGACGAGCGTGCCGTCGGGACGGCGCGCGACGACGTCGGTGAACGTGCCGCCGCGATCGATCCAGAATTCCCATTCGCGTCCGTCTGTCATTCCGCTGCCGCGTTCCTTGTCGCTCGCTTCACGAGAATCCGCCCCTGTGAACTCCGCCGCGATGCTGATGACGCCAAATCGATTATCGTAGCCGAGTTTGTCGGCCACGGCGTGCCCCGGTCAAGAATGGACCTCGCCCGGCCGTCATCACCTGGGACGCCGGGACAAACTCCGAACTCGAGTGAATCCGACCGGCTGGAGAGCGCCACGTGGTGATCGGGCTGGTGGACGGCGTTGAACCTGTGCAGAATGTTCTCGACCGCCACTGCCGCGACGGCGGCGATCCCTCAACGCTTGTTTACGCCAGCCTCCATGCCACCTGTCCCGCCGCTCGCGCCTCCCGTTGGCGGCGCGGGAACGCTTACGCTGCCGCAAGCCATGCCACGCGCGCTTGCCGCATACCAGCGGGGCGATTGGACTGAAGCGGAACGCGTGTGCCGAGCCGTGCTCGCGGTGAAGGCGGACTATTTTGATGCGCTGCACCTCCTGGGTGTTGTTGCGGGACGGACTCGAAGGGCCCCGGAGGCGGTTGAACTGCTGTCCAGCGCGGTGTCGGTCAACCCCAACAACGCCGAGGCCTACAACCATCTTGGCGTTGCGCTGGGCAAACTCAGGCGTCACGCGGAGGCGCTGGCGAGCTACGACCGTGCGATTGCGCTCAAGCCCGACTACGCCGACGCCCACTGCAATCGCGGCGTGGCGCTCAGCGATCTCAGGCGTCACACCGAGGCACTGGCGAGCTACGAGCGCGCGATCGCGCTCAAGCCCGACTACGCCGAGGCCTACAACAATAGTGGCGTGGCGCTCAGCGATCTCAGGCGTCACACCGAGGCACTGGCGAGCTACGAGCGCGCGATCGCGCTCAAGCCCGATTATGCTTCTGCACATCGGAATCTCGCACATGTCCATTTGCTGCTGGGCGACTTCATCGCCGGCTGGAGAGGCAACGAATGGCGCTGGAAAACAGAGGGATTCGCGGGCCAGCGGCGTGACCTCGCACGACCCTTGTGGCTGGGCGGCGAGTCATTGAAGGGCAAGACGATACTGCTTCACAGCGAACAGGGGCTCGGCGACACGCTGCAGTTCTGTCGCTACGCCAAAGTGGTTGCCGGACTGGGCGCGAAGGTGGTGCTGGAGGTACCACGGCCGTTGCTGCCGCTGCTCGCCGGCCTGGAAGGCGTCACGCAGGTACTGCCGAAGGGCGCTCCGCTGCCCGATTTCGATTACCACTGCCCGCTGCTGAGCCTGCCGCTGGCGTTCCGGACCGACCTGCACAACGTTCCCGACAGCGTTCCGTACGTGCGCAGCGATGCCACCCGTCTCGCCGCATGGCGGGACAAGCTGGGTGCCAGAACGAAGCCTCGCGTGGGGCTGGCATGGAGCGGAAGCATGGCGCTCCGGCACGACAGGCGCAGTATGGCGCTGGCAGAGATGTTGCCGCTGGTGTGCGACTGGGCAGAATGCCTGAGCCTGCAGAAGGAGGTGCGCGACATCGATGCCGCCCTGCTGGCATCACGTGCCGACCTCCGCCACTTCGGAGGCGAGTTGAAGGACTTTGCCGACACGGCGGCGATCGTCGAACTGATGGACGTCGTGGTGACGGTGGATACGAGCGTGGCGCACCTGACGGGGGCGATGGGCAAGGAGCTGTGGATACTGCTTCCGTTCAATCCGGACTGGCGCTGGCTGTTGGACAGGGAGGACAGCGTTTGGTATCCGACCGCGCGCCTGTTTCGGCAACCCGCATTCGGTGATTGGGCGAGCGTCATCGGTCGCGTGCGCGCCGAACTGGAAAAAGAGTTCGAAGCGCCGTGACGAATGCCTGCAGGCCCAGGGGGATTTGTGGTAAAACGGCGCGGTTCGCCGCCGTCTGCCATGACCGGCGGTGCCGCGCGCGAGCCGTTTCCATCCAGCGTTTCAGGAGCCCCGAAATGAGAAGACTCTTCCAGCTCGTCCTGGCCCTCGGCGTCACCGTTGCGCTGCCCGCCGCCGCGCAGACCAAATGGGACATGCCGACCGCCTATCCGGCGAACAATTTCCACACCGAGAACATCCAGCAGTTCGCGAACGACGTCGACAAGGCCACCGGCGGCAAGCTCAAGATCACCGTTCACGCCAACGCGTCGCTGTTCAAGGCGCCGGAGATCAAGCGCGCCGTCCAGGGCGGGCAGGCGCAGATGGGCGAGATCCTGCTCGTCAACTTCGAGAACGAGGATCCGTTCTACGGGCTCGACGGCATCCCGTTCCTCGCGTCGTCGTACGGCGAATCGCTGAAGCTCTACAAGGCGTCGCGGAAGATGCTCGAGGACCGGTTCGCGAAGCAGGGGATGAAGCTGCTGTACGCGGTGCCGTGGCCGCCGCAGGGGATCTACACGAAGCGCACGCTCGCGAGCGTCGCCGACATGAAGGGCCTCAAGTGGCGCGCTTACAGCCCGGCCACGTCGAAGATCGCGGAACTGGTCGGCGCGCAGCCGGTCACCGTGCAGGCCGCCGAGGTCTCGCAGGCGCTCGCCACCGGCGTCATCGACTCGTACATGTCGTCCGGCGCAACCGGCTACGACTCGAAGACCTACGAGCACATCAAGAACTTCTACGACACCCAGGCCTGGCTGCCGAAGAACGCGATCATCGTCAATCAGAAGGCGTTCGACGCGCTCGACAAGCCGACGCAGGCCGCGTTGCTGAAGGCCGCGTCCGACGCCGAGGCGCGCGGCTGGAAGCTGTCCGAGGAGAAGAACGGCTGGTACCTCGACCAGCTGAAGGCCAAGGGCATGACCATCCTCAAGCCCTCCGAGCAGCTGAACGCCGACCTGCGCAAGGTCGGCAACTACATGCTCGCCGAATGGCTGCGCAAGGCGGGCGACGACGGCCGCAAGGCGATCGACGCCTATCGCGCGATGTGATGCGCCGCTCGCTCGACTCGCTCTACGACGCCGCCGGCTACCTGGCGGCGTTGTTTTTGGTCGGCACGCTCGCGATGGTGCTGACCGGCATCGCCGGCCGGCTCCTCCATTTCCACGTGCCGGGCACCGATTCGTACGCCGGCTACTGCATGGCCGGATGCGGGTTCCTCGCGCTCGCGCACACGCTCAAGCGCGGCGAGCACATCCGCGTGTCGCTGATTCTCGAGCACGTCGGTCCCCGTGCGCAGCGCGCGCTCGAGCTCGCGTCGCTGGCCGTGGCGACGCTGCTCGCGGCGCTGTTCGCGTACTACAGCATCCGGCTCGCGTTCCAGTCGTGGCAGTTCAACGACATCTCGACCGGCAACGACGCGACGCCGCTGTGGATTCCGCAGCTCGCGATGGCGGCCGGCACGTTGATCCTGCTGATCGCGTTCGCCGACGAGCTCGTGCTCGAATGGACGGGACGGCGCACGCGGCAAGATCCGACGAAGCGCTGCACAACGAATGATGCCGATCAACGCTCGAGCCGCCAGCCGATGGACGCGCTGATCACCACGCTGCTCGTCGTCGCCCTGTTCGTGCTGCTGGGCAGCGGCGTCTGGATCGGCCTCGCGCTGGCCGGCGTCGCGTGGATCGGGATGGAGCTCTTTTCGTCGCGCCCCGCCGGCGACGCCATGGCGGTCACGATCTGGGGCTCGTCGTCGTCGTGGACGCTGACCGCGCTGCCGCTCTTCGTCTGGATGGGCGAGATCCTGTTCCGCACGCGGCTGTCGGAGGACATGTTCCGCGGCCTGGCGCCGTGGCTCGAGCGGCTGCCGGGCCGGCTGCTGCACACGAACATCATCGGCTGCACGATCTTCGCCGCCGTCTCGGGCTCGTCGGCGGCGACCTGCGCGACGATCGGCAAGATGACGCTGCCGGAGCTGAAGGCCCGCGGCTATCCGGAGGACATGACGATCGGCACGCTGGCCGGCGCGGGCACGCTCGGCCTCCTCATTCCGCCGTCGATCATCATGATCGTCTACGGCGTCATGGCCAACGTGTCGATCGCGCAGCTCTTCATCGCCGGCGTGATTCCCGGAATCCTGCTCGCGGTGCTCTTCTCCGGCTACATCGTGGTCTGGGCGCTCCTGAATCCCGGACGCATCCCCGCCGCGACGCAACGGACGACGATCGCGCAGAAGCTGTACGCGTCGCGCCATCTCATTCCGGTCGTGCTGCTGATCGCGCTGGTCCTGGGCTCGATCTACGTCGGCGTCGCGACGGCCACCGAGGCGGCCGCTTTCGGCGTCGTCGGCTCGCTCGCGATCTCGGCCGTGCAGGGCTCGCTCACGCGGTCGACGTTCGCCGAGAGCATGATGGGCGCGACGCGCCTCTACTGCATGATCGCGCTGATCCTCGCCGGCGCGTCGTTCCTGACGCTCGCGATGGGCTACATCGGGCTGCCGCGGCATCTCGCCGAGTGGATCGGCGGCCTCGGACTCACGCCGTTCCTGCTCGTCGTCGCGCTGATGGTCTTCTACATCGTCCTCGGCTGCTTCCTCGACGGCATCTCGATGGTCGTCCTGACGATGGGCGTGATCCTGCCGACGGTCGAAGCGGCGGGCATCGACCTCCTCTGGTTCGGAATCTTTCTCGTGCTGGTCGTCGAGATGGCGCAGATCACGCCGCCCGTCGGCTTCAACCTGTTCGTGCTGCAGGGGATGACGAAGAAACAGATCACGTGGATCGCGAAGCAGGCGCTGCCGATGTTCTATCTGATGATCGTCGCGGTGCTGCTGATCTGGTTCTTTCCGCAGATCGTCACGTATCTGCCGCAGCAGATGAGGATGGGGTGACGCCCGGGCGGGCGACCTCCGGGAGGACCGGGCACATGAACGCACATCCAGCCTTCACCGCGAAGATGAAGGCGCCGTTCGCGGTGCTGGGCATCCGCACCGCCGGCGGCGCCGTCATCGGCATCGAGTACCTGCCGAAGACCGAGCGCGCGCAGGCGCCGTCCGACGCGGTCGCCGAACGCGCCGTGCGGCAGCTCGAACGCTATTTCGCCGATCCGCAGTTTCCGGTTCACGCTGCCGCTGGCGCCGGGAGGCACGCCGTTCCGGCAGCGCGTCTGGGAGGCGCTCGGCGGCATTCCGGTCGGCGAATCGCGGACCTACGGCGAGCTCGCGCGACAGCTGCACACGGCGCCGCGCGCGGTCGGCGGCGCGTGCGGCGCGAACCACATCGCCCTCGTCATTCCGTGCCACCGCGTCGTGGGCAGCCAGGGCTCGCTCGGCGGTTTCATGCACGCGTCGGAGGGCGACCCGCTCGCGATCAAGCGCTGGCTGCTGGCGCACGAAGGCTACCGCTTCGGCGCATGACGGAGTCGCCGGTCGCCGGTCGCTCGACTTCGGGCCCCGTCGGTGCGACATTGCGATGACGATGCCGACCTCCGCCGAGCTGATCGACATCTTCTGCGACCAGGTCTGGCTGCAGGACGGCCTCGCGGCCTCGTCGCTGGCGAGCTATCGCCGCGATCTGACGGCGTGGGCCGCGTGGCTCGAACGGCGCGGCCGCTCGCTCCTCGACGCGCAGCGCACCGACGTCGAGGCCTTTCTCGCCGACCAGTTCCGAGCCAAGGCGAAGGCGACGTCGATCGCCCGCCGGCTCTCGTCGCTGCGGCGCTTCTACGCGCTGCAGCTGCTGCAGGGCACGCTGCGCGCGGATCCGACGCTGCGCGTCCGCGCGCCGAAGCTGCCGCGGCGGCTGCCGAAGAACCTCTCCGAGGCGGAGGTCGAGGCGCTGCTCGCGGCGCCCGACCTGGAAACAACGCTCGGCCTGCGCGACCGCGCGATGCTGGAGACGCTCTACGCGACGGGCCTGCGCGTCTCGGAGCTCGTCGGTCTCACGCTTGCGCAGGTGTCGCTCGACATGGGTGTCGTGCGCGTGCTCGGCAAGGGCAGCAAGGAGCGGCTGGTGCCGCTCGGCGAGGAGTCGATCGGCTGGGTCAAGCGCTACCTCGCCGCCGCGCGCCCGGCGCTCGTCGGCGCACGGCAAGAGCGCGGCGCTGTTCGTCACCGCGCGCCGCGCGCCCGCTCACGCGCCAGGCCTTCTGGGCGCTGCTCAAGCGCCTCGGCGGTGAAGGCCGGCATCCCGGCGGCGAGCCTGTCGCCGCACGTGCTGCGCCACGCGTTCGCGACGCATCTCCTCAACCACGGCGCCGATCTGCGCGTCGTCCAGCTCCTGCTCGGCCACGCCGACATCACGACGACGACGATCTACACGCACGTCGCGCGCGAGCGCCTGAAGAAGCTGCACGCGCGGCATCATCCGCGCGGTTGAGCGTGCGCGAGGCTCCCGGCGGCGTGGCAATGTGCGCAATCCGGCGGATGCCGGCGCGTTCCGCTTGCCCGCGGCGGCATCTTCGCCTAGCCTGTCGACGGGCGCCGCGACGGACGGACGCCCGGATCAGGGAGGGGGACCGATGCCTCGGGGTGCAGCGCCCGCGAAGACGAAGGTCGACGCCAGCCCGCCTGTCGCCAGGAAGCCGCGCGGCGACGCGGAGGCGACGGTCCGCGAGCTCGAGAACGCGCCTCGCGGCCGCGCTGGAGCAGCAGGCGGCGACGAGCGAGATCCTGCGCGTCATCTCCGCATCGCCCACCGACGTCCAGCCGGTGCTGGACGCGGTCGCCGAGCGGGCCGCCCGTCTGTGCAAGGCCCCGTATCGCGCGCGTGCTGCTCGTCGAAGGCGACATGCTGCAGTCGCGCGCGCGATTACTGCGCTCGACGGCAGCGACTCGATTCCCGTCGCTGCCGGTACCGCTGAAGCGCACGTCGATCAGCGGCCGGGCGACGCTCGACCGGCGCGATCGTCCATCACGCCGACATCGTTCCGCTGCTCGATACGGAATTTCCGGACGCACGCGAGAACGCGCGCCTCATCGGATTCCGCGCGGTGCTCGCCGTGCCGCTGATGCGCGAGGACGTCGCGTACGGCGCGATCTTCCTCTGGCGCCGCGAGCCCGGCCTGTTCGCGCCCGATCAGGTGGCGCTGGTCGAGACGTTTGCGCGGCAGGTGGCGATCGCCGTCGACAACGTGCGCCTGTTCAAGGAAACCAAGGAGGCGCTCGAGCAGCAGACGGCAACGAGCGAGATCCTGCGCGCGATCTCCGGCTCGCCGACCGACTCCAGCCGGTGTTCGAGACGATCGCGGCGAATGCGCTTCGCCTCTGCGGCGCCACGTTCAGCATCTGCTCAGGTTCGACGGCGAGCTCATCCACATCGCGGCGCTTCATCACGCTGAAGCCCGAGGGCATCGCTGCGTTCCGCGCGGCCTACCCGCTCGCGGCCGAGCCGCCATGGCGCCACGCAGCGCGCGATCCTCACCGGCGGCATCGTCCACATCGCCGACGTCCTCGAGGACCCCGAGTACAGGTATCACGACGCCGCCAGGAGCGCCGAGCTACCGGAGTGTCCTTGCCGTGCCGATGCTGCGCGACGGGCGGCCCATCGGAGCGCTGACCGTCTTTCGCGAGGCGCCAAAGCTCGCTCGCCGGACAAGCAGGTCGAGCTGCTGAAGACCTTCGCGGACCAGGCGGTGATCGCCATCGAGAACGTGCGCCTGTTCAACGAAGCTCGAGGCGCGCAACCGCGAACTCACCGACGCCCTGGAGCAGCAGAACGCGACGAGCGAGGTGCTGAAGGTGATCAGCCGCTCGGCGTTCGACCTGCAGCCGGTGCTCGACACCGTCATCGAGAGCGCCGTTCGCCTGTGCGGCGCCGAGCACGGCCACGTGCACCGATACGACGGGGAGCTGCTGCGCCTCGCCGCGGGCCACAGCACCGTGCCGGCGATGCTCGACTATCTGCGCGAGCACCCGGCCCCGCTCGGTCCGGGCTCGATTTCCGGGATCGCCGGACTCGAGCGCCGGCCGATCCACTGGCACGACGTGCTGGAGCAGTCCGGTTACAAGCGCGGCGAGGCGCAGAAGCTCGGCGGTTACCGCACGATGCTCGCGGTTCCGATGCTGAGGGACGACGCGCTGCTCGGCGTCATCGTGATCTGGAAGACCGCGTCGAGCCGTTCACGGACAAGCAGATCGAGCTGGTGACGACGTTCGCCGACCAGGCGGTGATCGCGATCGAGAACGTGCGCCTGTTCAACGAGCTGAAGTCGCGCAACCGCGACCTGACCGAGGCGCTCGAGCAGCAGACGGCGACGAGCGAGATCCTGCGCGTGATCAGTCGAGTCGCCGACGGATGTCCAGCCGGTGTTCGACATCATCGCGCGAGCGCGCGGAAAGACTGTGCGACGCCGAGGTCGCGGTCGTTTCGAGGTTCGATGGCGACGCTCATCGAGCTGGCGGCGATCCACGGGCTGGTGCCCGAGGGCGTGAAGATCGTCCGTACCCTGTTCCCGATGCAGCTGGGCGCGCAGACGGTGACCGCGCGCGCAATTCGAAGCGCAGCGGTCGTTCACATCGCGGACGTGCTCGCCGATCCGGACTATGAGATCAAGGACTTCGCGCGGGCGGCCCACTACCGCAGCGGCCTTGCGGTGCCCGATCGTCCGCGACGGCCAGGTCATCGGGGCGATCTTCGTCGGACGGGCAAGGCCCGGGCTGTTCACCGATTCGCAGGTCGAGCTGCTGAAGACCTTCGCCGACCAGGCGGTCATCGCGATCGAGAACGTGCGCCTGTTCACGGAACTGGACGCCCGCAATCGCGATCTCACCGAGGCGCTGGAGCAGCAGACGGCGACGAGCGAGATCCTGCGCGTGATCAGCCAGTCGCAGACGG
This sequence comes from uncultured beta proteobacterium, assembly GCA_963833295.1. Lineage (GTDB taxonomy): Bacteria > Pseudomonadota > Gammaproteobacteria > Burkholderiales > Casimicrobiaceae > CAIWHR01. The sequence continues at coordinate 71,810 of CAWHXL010000006.1, forward strand.
ACGTGCAGCCGGTCTTCGACACGATCGCGGCGGCGGCGCTGAAGCTGTGCCGCGCCAGCTCGGCGAACGTCGTCACGTTCGACGGCGAGCTGATCCACCTGCGCGGCGCATCGCGAACGTGAGCCCGGAGGGCGCCGAGGCCATGCGCCGCTCTTGCCCGCGGCCGCCCGGCCGCGACACGGCCGCCGGCCGGGCGGTCCTGACGCGCAGCGTCGTCACGATCCCGGACGTGCTCGAAGACCCCGACTACGCGATCGGCGCAGCTCGCGCTCGCCTGCCGGCTTTCGCAGCGTCGCTGGCCGTTCCGCTGCTGCGCGACGGCAAGCCCGATCGGCGCGATCGCCGTCGGCCGGCTCGAGCCGGGTCCGTTCTCGCGACAAGCAGATCGCGCTGCTCAAGACCTTCGCCGACCAGGCCGTCATCGCGATCGAGAACGTGCGCCTGTTCACCGAGCTCGAGGCGCGCAACCGCGACCTGACCGAGGCGCTCGAGCAGCAGACGGCGACGAGCGAGATCCTGCGCGTGATCAGTCGAGTCGCCGACCGACGTGCAGCCGGTGTTCGACACCATCGCGGCGAGCGCGCCGGAAAGCTCTGCGCGCCGAGCTCGCGCCGTCGTCTCGCGGTTCGACGGCGAACTGATCCAACTCGTCGGCGCTCGACGGGCTCGTGACCCGAGGGGCCGACGCGATGCGTCCGCAGCTCTTCCCGCGACGGCCGACGCCGCGACACGTCACCGCGCGGGCCATCCGGACGGCGCACCGTGGTCATGTCCGGACGTGCTCGACGACCCGCTTATGCGGCTCAAGGATGCCGCGCTCGGCGGCGGGCTTCCGCAGCGGCCTGGCGTGTCCCCTGGTGCGCGACGGGCAGGTCGATCGGCGCGATCACCGTCGGGCGGGCCGCACCCGGGTCCGTTCTCCGACGCGCAGGTCGCGCTGCTGCAGACGTTCGCCGACCAGGCGGTGATCGCGATCGAGAACGTCCGGCTGTTCACGGAGCTGCAGGCGCGCACGACGCGAGCTGACGCAATCGGTCGGCGAGCTGAAGGCGCTGGGCGAGGTCGGACAGGCGGTGAGCTCGACGCTCGACCTCGAGACCGTGCTGTCGCACGATCGTCTCGCGCGCGACGCAGCTCGCCGGCATGGACGGCGGCGCGATCTACGAGTACGACGAGAGCGCGCGAGGAGTTCTACCTGCACACGGCGGACCGGCTGCCCGACGAGCTCGTCGAGGCGCTGCGCGTCGAGACCGATCCGCAAGGGCGAGGGCGCGCTGGGCCAGCTGGCGGTCACCGGCGAGCCGGTCGAGATCCGCGACATCGCCGACGAGACGGCATCTACCAGAGCCGCGTCCGCGAGATCCTCATCCGGCTCGGCTATCGGTCGCTGCTCGCGGTGCCGCTGCTGCGCGAGGACCACCTGCTCGGCGGGCTCGTCGTCAACCGGAAGACGCGCCGGCGACTTCGCGCCGCAGGTCGGTCGATCTGCTGAAGACCTTCGCGACGCAGTCGGCGCTGGCGATCCAGAACGCGCGGCTCTTCCGCGAGATCGAGGACGAAGAGCCGGCAGCTCGAGATCGGCGAGCCGGCACAAGAGCGAGTTCCTCGCCAACATGTCGCACGAGCTGCGCACGCCGCTCAACGCGATCATCGGCTTCTCGGAAGTGCTGCCCGAGCGGATGTTCGGCGAGATCAACGACAAGCAGGCCGAGTACCTCGCCGACATCCTCGAATCGGGACGGCACCTGCTCTCGCTCATCAACGACATCCTCGACCTGTCGAAGATCGAGGCCGGACGGATGGAGCTCGAGCCGACGGAGTTCAGCCTGCCGGCTGCGATCGACAACACGCTGACGCTCGTGCGCGAGCGCGCGCACCGGCGCGCCATCGCGCTCGAGCGGACGATCGACGAGCGCGTCGGCAAGGTCCACGCCGACGAGCGCAAGGTGAAGCAGGTCATCCTGAACCTGCTGTCCAATGCGCTGAAGTTCACGCCCGAGGGCGGACGGATCGACGTGCGCGCGGCGCGCCGCGACGGCGTGGACCGAGATCTCCGTCACCGACACCGGCGTCGGCATCGCGCCCGGAGGATCAGGCGACGGTGTTCGAGGAATTCCGGCAGGTCGGCAGCGCGGCGAAGAAAGTCGAGGGCACCGGACTCGGCCTCGCGATTTCGCGCAAGTTCATCGAGCTCCACGGCGGCAGGATCTGGGTGACGAGCAAGGTCGGGACGGGCTCGACGTTCGCGTTCACGTTGCCGTCGACGCGCAGCGCCGCGCGACGCGCCGGACTGATCGCGGCAGCGACGTCGTCGCGCCGCGAGCGTGCCGGCGGCCGACGCGTCGCGCTGCGCTATGGCGCGCGCTTGCGCTCGATGGCGATCGCCGAGCTCCTTGACGCCGGCGATCGGCGCGAGCTTGGCGACGCGCACCTTCACCCACGGCGCGCCGAATTCGCCGATCAGCACGTCGGCGATCGCCTGCGCGAAGCGCTCCATCAGCTTGTGCGGATGGTCGGCGGCAAACGCCTGCAGGCGCTTCACGACGGCCGCGTAGTCGAGCGCGTCGGCGAAGTCGCCCGAGCGGAACACGTCGTCCGACGGCAAGCCGAGCTCGATGTCGAGCCGGATCGTCTGCGCGAGCTGCTGCTTCCCACTCGTAGACGCCGATGCGCGTCTCGACGCGCAGATCGTGGATGAAGATCGCGTTCATGCGGCTTTGCTAGAATCCGCGCGTGCGTCGAGGCGCGCGTCTGCGCGCGCCCGCCGCTTGCTGGTCGTCACGCATTCTAACCGACGCCCCGCCGCATGCTCGCCTCGTTCGGCGTTCGTCGTCGCCGCGTACCTGCTCGGCTCGGTGTCGTTCGCCGTCGTGACGAGCAAGCTCTTCGGGCTTCCCGATCCGCACAGCTACGGCTCGCGCAATCCCGGCGCGACCAACGTGCTGCGCACCGGCAACAAGGCGGCCGCGATGCTGACGCTCGTCGGCGACGGCGCGAAAGGCTGGCTCGCCGTGTTCCTCGCGCAGACGCTCGGGCCCGTCGTTCGGCGTCGCCGACTGGACGGTGCCCGCGGTCGCGCTCGCGGTGTTCGTCGGTCACCTGTTTCCCGGTGTTCCACGGCTTCGCCGGCGGCAAGGGCGTGGCGACCGCGGCCGGCATCGTGTTCGCGCTGCATTGGCCGCTCGGCCTCGCGCTCGGCGCGCTCTGGCTCGTGATGGCCGTCGGATTCAAGATCAGCTCGCTCGCCGCGCTGACGACCGCGGCGCTGCTGCCGCTCGGCGCGTTCTACGTGTTCGGCAATTCGCCGACCGCGTGGGCGATGGTTCGCGATCGCGCTGCTGCTGTTCTGGCGCCACCGGACGAACATCCGACAGCTGCTCGACGGGCCGCGAAACGCACGATCGGCCGCTGAGGCAGCGCGTCGCAAGCGCGCGGACTTCAGACGGCGCGGCAGCGACGCGAGATCCCAGCGCGGCCGCACCGAGAACGCGTAGTCGGCGGCGTCGCGCGCCGTGCGCGAGGCGCAGCGCGCCGACGAGCGCGATCATCGCGCCGTTGTCGGTGCAGAACTCGAGATCGGGAAAGTAAACCTGCCCGCCGCGCTCGCGCGACGCGCGGCGACGAGCCGCTCGCGCAGCTCGCGATTGGCGCCGACGCCGCCCGCGACGACGAGGCGCGATGTCCCGGTGGCGCCGAGCGCGGCGAGCGCCTTCGCGACGAGCACGTCGACGACCGCGTGCTGGAACTCGCGCGCGATGTCGGCGCGGCGCGCGTCGTCGAGCCGTCCCGGCGGCGGCCTCGCGGCGCACGAGCGTCAGCACCGCGGTCTTCAAGCCGCTGAAGCTCATGTCGAGATCGCCGCTGTCGAGCATCGGCCGCGGCAGCGACGACCGCGCCGTCGCGCCCGGCCTCGGCGAGCCGCGCGAGCGCCGGACCGCCCGGATAGCCCAGGCCGAGCAGCTTCGCCGTCTTGTCGAACGCTTCGCCGGCGGCATCGTCCTTGGTGTCGCCGAGCAGCCGGTAGCGCCCGACACCCTCGACCTCGAACAGCTGACTGTGTCCGCCCGAGACGAGCAGCGCGACGAACGGAAACGCCGGCCGCGGATCGGCGAGCAGCGGCGAGAGCAGATGGCCTTCCAGGTGATGGACGCCGATCGCGGGCTTGCCGAGCGCGTAGCCGAGCGCGCTGGCGACGCTCGCGCCGACCAGCAGCGCGCCGGCGAGGCCCGGGCCCCTGCGTGTAGGCGATGCCGTCGAGGTCGGCGAGCGCGACGCCGCGCCTCCGCCAGCACGCGCTGCGCGAGCGGGAACGACGCGCCGGACGTGGTCGCGCGACGCGAGCTCCGGCACGACGCCGCCGTAGACCCCGTGCATCGCCACCTGCGAGTGCAGCGCGTGCGCGAGGAGTCCGCGGTCCGTGTCGTAGACGCGCGAGGCCGGTTTCGTCGCAGGAGGTTTCGATGCCGAGGACGAGCATGGGGCGATGCGGAACGGAGCCGCGGGCGTCACGATACACGGTTCGGCGCTCGCCGCCGTCGCCGCGGCCGGCAACCGCGGCCACGCGCAGGTCGCAGCCCGGGTGTTGCGCGGGCCCGCGGCGCTCCTGTTATACTTGCCGGATTGCTGCATATCGCAAGTCCCTGCCCACAAAGGAAAACGCTTCATGACCAGCGTTCGCGTCCGCGACAACGAGCCGTTCGAGGTGGCGCTGCGCCGCTTCAAGCGCACGATCGAGAAGACCGGCCTTCTCACCGAGCTGCGCGCCCGCGAGTTCTACGAAAAGCCGACCGCCGAGCGCAAGCGCAAGCTCGCCGCCGCGGTCAAGCGCCACTACAAGCGCCTGCGCAGCCAGCAGCTGCCGCCGAAGCTGTTCTGACCGGCGCCGCGCATCGCAACGACACGAGGGGCGAAGCGATTCGCCCCTTTTTTTTGGCATCGGAGGCCACGATGTCGCTCAAGTCCCAGATCACCGAAGACATGAAGAACGCGATGCGCGCGAAGGACACGCGCGCGGCTGTCGACGATCCGGATGCTGCTCGCCGCGATCAAGCAGCGCGAGGTCGACGAGCGCATCGAGCTGACCGATGCCGACGTGCTTTCGATCATCGACAAGATGATCAAGCAGCGCCGCGATTCGATCACCCAGTTCGAGGCCGGCAAGCGCGAGGACCTGGCCGCCGCCGAGCGCGCCGAGGTGACGCTGCTCGCGGGCTACCTGCCGGCGCAGCTCAGCGACGCCGAGATCGACGCGCTGATCGCCGAGGCGATCGCCGCGACGGGCGCGGCCGGGATCGCCGGCATGGGCAAGGTCATGGCGCGTCGCTGAAGCCGAAGCTCGCGGGCCGCGCCGACATGGGCGCCGTGTCGGCCCGGATCAAGGCCAGGCTCGCCGGCTAGCCGTCGCGTCGCGGTCGCGACGCGGCCGCGGGCTCGCCCGGTCGCCCTATTCGCCTTCGGCCGCCGTTGCGCCTATAATGATGAAGGTTCCCTGCCGTGTGACGCGTCCGGGAGGCCCCGTCACCACGGCCTCCCGGACGTGGTGTCGTCGGCCGCGTTGCGTGGGTCGCAGCGTTCAAGTCCATGATTCCGAACGATTTCATACAGACGCTGCTGTCCCGGGTCGACATCGTCGACGTCATCGACCGCTACGTCCCGCTCAAGAAGGCCGGCGCCAACTACAGCGCCTGCTGTCCGTTCCACAGCGAGAAGACGCCGTCGTTCACCGTGAGCCCGACGAAGCAGTTCTACCACTGCTTCGGCTGCGGCGCGCACGGCACGGCGATCGGCTTCCTGATGGAGTACGGCGGCAAGGCGTTCCCCGACGCCGTCGAGGAGCTCGCGCGCGACGCCGGGCTCGAGGTGCCCGCGCGTCGAGCGGCCCGGCGAATCCGAGCGGCGCGAGCAGGCCGGCGATCTCACCGCGCTGACGCTCGACGCCGCGAAGTTCTATCGCGCGCAGCTCAAGGACGCGCCGCGCGCGATCGACTACCTGAAGGAGCGCGGCCTCACCGGCGCGATCGCCGCGCGATTCGGCATCGGCTACGCGCCCGACGCCTGGCAGCCGCTGGCCGCGGCGTTCGACCGCTACGACGACCCGGCGCTCGAAACCGCCGGGCTCGTGATCGCCGGCGATGGCGGCAAGCGCTACGACCGGTTCCGCGACCGGATCATGTTCCCGATCCACGACAGCCGCGGCCAGGTGATCGGCTTCGGCGGCCGCGTGCTCGGCGACGGCGAGCCCAAGTACCTCAATTCGCCGGAGACGCCGCTGTTCTCGAAGGGCCGCGAGCTCTACGGGCTCTTTCTCGCGCGCCACGCGATCCGCGACGCGGGCACGGTCGTCGTCGTCGAGGGCTACATGGACGTCGTCGCGCTCGCGCAGCACGGCGTCGAATACGCGGTCGCCACGCTCGGGCACGGCGACCACGCCCGTCGCACGTGCAGAAGCTGTTCCGGCAGAGCGACCGCGTCGTCTTCTGCTTCGACGGCGACAGCGCGGGACGCAAGGCGGCGTGGCGCGCGCTCGAGAACGCGCTGCCGGTGCTCGCCGACGGCAAGAACGCGGCGTTCCTGTTCCTGCCCGACGGCGAGGATCCCGACGACTTCGTCCGCAAGCGCGGCAAGGCGGCGTTCGAGGCGTTGATCGAGCGGGCGATGCCGGCGTCGGAATTCCTGCTGGCCGAGCTGTGCGGCGCAGCATCCGCCGACGACGGCCGAAGGCCGCGCGGCGCTGCGTCGACCGCCGCCCGCCCGTACCTCGCGCAGATGACGGCGCCGGTGCTCGTCGGCGCTGCTGCGCCGGCGCCTCGCCGAGCTCACGGGGCTGCCCGAGACCGAATTGCGCGATCTGCTGCGCAGCCGGCGCGGCCGGTCGAGCGCGGCCGCGCGCCGGCGCCCGGCTGCCGCCGGCGATCCGGGCGGCGCCGAGCGCGCGACCGGCGAAGCCCGGGCAGCGCCGCGCGCCGTCGCTCGTCCGTGAACTGATCCAGGCGCTGTTGCTCCAACCTGAGCTTGCCCGGTCGCATGCCGTTGCCGCAGCCCGCGGACGGAACGCCCGAAGGCGCGGCGCTTGCGGCACTGGTCGCGTTACTGCGCTGATTGCGAGCACACCACTGACTACGGCCGGCGTCATGCAGCATTTCGCAGACTCGCCGCACGACGCCGGTGCTTGCCGTCGGCGCTGGCGACGGCCGAGGACCACGGAATCACGGCCGAACACGCCGCGGAGCACCTGAAGGCCGGGGTCGCGCGGTACTGGCAGCAGGCGCAGCGCGCCGGGCGTCCGGGGGCGCCGGACGCCGGCTGCCCTCGACCTCCGAGGAGACGGAACGGCTGCGTCAGCTCGAAATGGTGCGCGCGCGGCGCACCTGCCCGGGAGATCGAGCGCCGGCGTGAGCGGGCCGCGTGTCCTGATCGGACCGGCGAGCGCCGACGCGCGTTCGCGAATCGAGCGCGATCCCGGCGATGCGCACGGCTAACCAAATGATATAATTTGAGGTTTTCCCGATCGCCCCCACCTGTCGGGGCGATCGGCACCCGAATCCTTAGGATGACCATGGCCAAGAAGCCCGCGAAGCCCGCCCGCAAGTCGCCCGCCAAACCGAAGTCCGCGCAAGCCCGCGGCGAAGAAGCCGGCGAGCGCGAAGGCGCGCAGGCCCGCGCCAAGAAGGCGGCGCCGAAGGCAACCGCGCGGCCGTCGCGCGAAAGAAGCCGTCGCGTCCGCGGCCGAAAGGTGCCGCGCGTCCGTCCGGCGAAGAAGGCGGTCGGCAAGGCGAAGACGGCGAAGCCCGCCGCCAAGAAGAAGGTCGCGCGCGAAGCCCGCGGCAAGCCGAAGGCCGGCAAGCCGCTGCCAAAGCCGGCGCGAAGCCGCCAAGGTCGCCGCCAAGCCGCCAAGGCCGCCGGCAAGCCCGCCAAGCCGTCGCCGGCAAGCCCGCCAAGCCGGTCGTCGCAAGCCGGCTCGTCGCGCCGGCCGCTCAAGCCGGTCAAGGGCGCCGCCGCGCAAGCCCGTCGCCGCCGCCGGCGCCGGGCCACAAGCCGACCGCCGGCGAGATCGCCGCGAAGATCGCCGGCAAGCGCGCCGAGGACGCCGCCAGCAAGAAGGGCCGCAACGGCCGGCACGCCGAGATCGCGCCGCGCGTGCTGACGCCGGCCGACGTCGAGGCGCGCAAGCGGCGCCTGAAGACGCTGATCGTGCTCGGCAAGGAGCGCGGCTTCCTCACGTTCGCCGAGATCAACGACCACCTGCCCGACGACGTGCTCGACGCCGAGCAGATCGAGGGCATCGTCAGCATGATCGGCGACATGGGGATCCAGGTCTACGACGAGGCCCCGGACGCCGAAACGCTGCTGATGTCGGACGCCGCGCCCACCGCGCCGGCCGAGGACGTCGAGGAGGCCGCCGAGGCCGCGGTCTCGACGCTCGACTCCGAATTCGGCCGCACGACCGACCCGGTGCGCATGTACATGCGCGAAATGGGCTCGGTCGAGCTCCTCACCCGCGAAGGCGAGATCGAGATCGCCAAGCGGATCGAGGAAGGCCTGAAGCACATGATCATGGCGATCTCGGCGTGCCCGATGACGGTCGCGCAGATCCTCGATCTCGCCGGCCAGGATCGAGAAGGACGAGTTCAAGATCGACGACCTCGTCGACGGCCTGATGGATTTCAACGAGGCGCTCGACGCGCTCGAGGACGTCGACGACGACGTCGAGGCGAGCGAGGACGAAGGCGACGCCGGCGCCATCGCCGCGGAGAATCTCGAGCGGCTGAAGGTCGCCGCGCTCGCGCGGTTCGCGCACGATCCGCACGCTCTACGCGCGGATGCTCGTGGTGCTGAGAAGGACGGCCACAAGGCGCCCAAGTATCTCGAGCTGCAGAAGAAGGTGCAGGCCGAGCTGATGCAGATCCGCTTCTCCGCGCGGCAGGTCGAGAAGCTGTGCGACAGCGTGCGCACCGAGGTCGACAACATCCGGCAGATCGAGCGCAAGATCCAGGACCTCGTCGTCAACAAGGGCGGGATGCCGCGCCCGGACTTCATCAAGAAGTTCCCGGAGAACGAGACGTCGCTGCGCTGGATCGACCGCGAGGTCGCCGCGCACCACGGCTACAGCGAGCAGCTCGCCAAGTACCGGCAGGCGATCGTCGAGCAGCAGCAGAAGCTGCTCAACCTGCAGTCGCGCGTGATGATCCCGCTGCGCGACCTGAAGGAGATCAACAAGCAGATGTCGACCGGCGAGGCGAAGGCGCGCCGGGCCAAGCGCGAGATGACCGAGGCGAACCTGCGCCTCGTGATCTCGATCGCGAAGAAGTACACGAACCGCGGGCTGCAGTTCCTCGACCTGATCCAGGAAGGCAACATCGGCCTGATGAAGGCCGTCGACAAGTTCGAGTACCGCCGCGGCTACAAGTTCTCGACGTACGCGACGTGGTGGATCCGGCAGGCGATCACGCGCTCGATCGCCGACCAGGCGCGCACGATCCGCATCCCGGTGCACATGATCGAGACGATCAACAAGATGAACCGGATCTCGCGGCAGATCCTGCAGGAGACCGGGCCAGGAGCCCGATCCGGCGCTGCTCGCCGAGAAGATGGAGATGCCCGAGGAGAAGATCCGCAAGATCCTCAAGATCAGCAAGGAGCCGATCTCGATGGAGACGCCGATCGGCGACGACGACGACTCGCATCTCGGCGATTTCATCGAGGATCTGTCGACGGTCGCGCCGTCGGACGCCGCGGTCAACGCGAGCCTGCGCAACGTCTGCAAGGACGTGCTCGACACGCTGACGCCGCGCGAGGCGAAGGTGCTGCGGATGCGCTTCGGCATCGAGATGAACACCGACCACACGCTCGAGGAAGTCGGCAAGCAGTTCGACGTCACGCGCGAGCGCATCCGGCAGATCGAGGCGAAGGCGCTGCGCAAGCTGCGCCACCCGTCGCGCTCGGAGAAGCTGCGGAGCTTCCTCGAAGGCGAGGGCTGAGCAGCGTCCGGCTGAAGCCGGGCCCACGAATACCGGCTGGCGCACGGGCTGCCACCTGGGGCGGTCAGCCGGCGCCGTCACGGACCGAGGGGCCGGCTTCAGCCGGCCGTCGCGGTCACTTCATCAGCAGCACGGGCACCGTGCTCGTCGCGACGACGCGGGTCGCGACCGACCCCATGACGAGGTTCGCGAGCGCCGTGTGGCCGTGCGTGCCCATCGCGATCATGTCGAAGTTCTCGGCGGTGGCTCGCGCGACGATCTCCTCGGCGGGATCGCCGACGCGCTTGCTCGACCTCGAACGCGATGCCGCGCGCCGCCAGGAAGTCGCGCGCGCCGCGCGAGCGCGGCCTCGCTCTCCTCCGCGTAATAGCGCGCGACCGCCTCCTTGCCGACCCACGCCGCGGCGGCCTTGTACGGCACCGGCGGATGCACGTGGATGAGCGTGAGCCGCGGCGTGTCGCGGAAGAACCCGAACTTGCCGACGAGCCGCTCGAGCGCGGCCAGCGCCTGCGGCGAGCCGTCGATGGCGACGAGGATTTTCATGGGAAGGGCTGGCGAGCGAGGTGGCGGAACGCAGATTCGTAACGCAGCGCGTCAGACGCCCGTTCAGCAAGGTCGAGCGCGACGATCACCTGCTCCGGGTCGTCGGGATCGTCGCGCGTCACGAAGCCCGAGCGCCTGCGGTGAACTTCAGCATGTTGTGATTGCTGCGCAGCACCGTGCCCTCGAGACGCTTCAGCCCGCGCGCCCGCGCGCAGTCGATGAGGCGCGTCATCAGCATCCGCGCGACACCGCGCCCCTGCCAGGCGTCGGCGACGACCACGGCGAACTCGGCGGCCTCCGGATCGGCGCTCATGATGTAGCGCGCGACGCCGACGATCGCCGGCGCGCCGCCCGCTCGTCGACCGCCACCAGCGCCATCTCGCGGTCGTAGTCGACCTGCGTGAAGCGCGCGAGCATCGCCGGCGTGAGCTCGTGCAGCTGGTAGAAGAAGCGGAAGTAGCGCGTCTGCTCGGACAGGCCGTTGACGAACGCGCGCTCGAGCTCGGCGTCCTCCGGCCGGATCGGGCGCACGTGCAGCCGCGTGCCGTCGCGCAGCGTCGACGTCGGCGACCATCTCGACCGGATACGGATGGATCGCCATGTGGCCGTAGCGGCGGTCCGGCGGTTCGGGCCGCGGGTCGATCGTGATGCGCGCCGCGATGATCTCGGCGCGACCGTCGCCGACGCGCACCGGATCGAGCGCGAGCGAGCGCACCCACGGCAGCGCGCAGACCAGCGCCGACACCTGCACGAGCACGCGCGCCAGCGCGTCGCAGTCGCACGGCCGCGTCGCCCGCAGTCCTGCAGCGGCCACCGCCGCGCGGTGCGCGCGGACCAGGTCGCGCGCGAGGCGCTCGTTGAGCGGCGGCAGCAGCACGCATGCGCTCCGCATGTTCGCCGGCCGCGCGACCCGCGCCGAACGTGATGCACCGGGCCGAACACGGCATCGACGTGCACGCCGATCGCGACGTCCGAGGCTCGCGTCGAACGCGCTCCTTGCGCACGATCACCGCCGCGCGCCGGCGCGCCGCGCGGCACCGCCCGAGCAGCGCGGCCCATGCGCGCGTCAGCATCCGACCGTCGCGCAGGCGGTCGTCGACGGGCGGCACCGGCGCCGTCCGCCAGCTGCTCGGCGGCGTCGGACGTGAGCGACACCGGATAGCCGAGGCGCCGCGCCGCCGCGAGCGCTTCGTTCAGCGTGTCCGCCGACAGCGCGGGCGCGACCGGCAGACCGAAGGCCGCGAGCAGCGTGTGCGTCTCCATCTCGGTCAGCACCGCGGCGATTGGCGGACGCCGCGTCGATGCGAATGCGTTCGATGCCGCGCAGATCCGGCGGGTGCGGCTCGGGCTGCGGCGGCGGCACCTCGAGCAGCCATTCCTGATTGTGGCGATACGCGGCCAGGAACGAGAATGCCTCGACCGCGTTCTCCGGCGTGTAGAAATTCGCGACGCCGCCCGCCTCGAGCGCCGCGTCGACCTCGCGGCGATCGATCGATCCCGAGCCACGCCGCCCAGAACGGGCTTGGTCGCGCGGCGCGCGACGGCCGCGACCGCGCGCGCCGCATCGGTGGCGCTGCCGTGACCGGACGCGGGACGTGCAGCGCGAGCACGGCGTCGACCTGCGGATCGGAAAGCGCGGCGTCGACGGCCGCGGCGAGTCGCCTCGGCGTCGCGTCGCCGCGGACGTTGAGCGGATTGCGGCACGCGACGTTCGGCGGAATGACGTCCGGCGAGCGCCTTCTCGGTCGCCGGCGAGAATTCGGCGAGCACGATGCCGCGATCCGCGGCGCTGTCGGCGGCGAGCGTGCCCGGGCCGTGCCCGTTGGTGACGATGGCGAGCCGATCGCCGCGCGAGATCCGGTTCATCGCGAGAATGCGCGCGGCGGCGAACAGCTGCGTATACGTCTTCACGCGGACGGTGCCGGCACGCTTCATCGCGGCGTCGAACACGGCATCGGGCGACGGCCCGTCGGCGGCGCCGCGCTCCGTCGAGCGTCCGGCCTTGAGCACGACGACGGGCTTGGTCCGCGCCGCCGCGCGCAGCGCCGACAGGAATCGTCGCGCGTCGCCGACCGACTCCGCGTAGAGCAGGATGCCGTCGGTTTCCGCGTCGTAGGAGCAATGCGTCCAGCAGCTCGCCGAAGCCGACGTCGATGCCGCCGCCGAGCGCGACGACCGTCGAGAAGCCGATTCCCGCCGACGCGGCGAAATCGAGCATCGCCGTGCACACGGCCCCCGACTGCGCGACGAGCGCGAGCCGCCCCGGCGCGGCGCCGACGTGCCGAGCGTCGCGTTGAGGCCGATGTCGGTGCGGATCACGCCGAACGAATGCGGACCGAGCACGCGAATGCCGCGCGCCGTCGCCGTGGCGAGCAGTTCACGCTGCCAGCGCCGCGCTTCGTCGGGATCGACCGGAGGCGGCGAGACAGCACGACCGCCGCCTTGACGCCCGACGCGCGCGCCGTCGTCGAGAACCGCGGGCACCGCCGCGCTCGGCACCGCGATCAGCGCCAGCTCGACCGGCTTCCCGATCGCGCCCAGCGACGCGTAGGAGCGCCGCGCGAGCACGCGGCGATGGTTCGGATTGACGGCGAAGAGCGCGCCGTGGAAATCGCCGCCGAGCAGGTTCTCCATGACGACCCGGCCCGTGGAGCCCGGCTTGCTCGATGCGCCGACGAGCGCGACCGATGCCGGCATCAGCAGCGGACGAAGGTAGTGCGGGAATTTCATCTGCGGGCGGGGCTTCGGAGCAAGGATGCCGCAGGTGTCGATGCGGCATACGAAGTGTAACGCGGCGCGCCGCGTACCCGGAAGGAGGATCGCACGACGAGCGCGACATCGCGCGACGCGGTTCCCCCGACGCGTCCGCTATAATCCGACGCCACTGTGCAGATCGAGCCGTCGCTCATGCCTGCGGCGACGCGTGACCACACCCGGCAGGCGCCGGGCCCGTAGCTCAGACGGTTAGAGCAGAGGACTCATAATCCTTTGGTCGCTGGTTCGAATCCAGCCGGGCCCACTCTCAATTTCAATTACTTAGCGCTGAGCTGGGTTAGTACGGATGTGGACGCGGATGGCCCACGGATAATGATTAGCATTCTCGGTGTGGACGCGACCAGGATCTTCTTCCTCTCCTCCGCACTGCGTGCTCCGGTCCTCAGAAACCGCGCCTAGAAGGGCCAGGCACGGTGTTCTTCCGGCGCTCTACCGATGAGCTACTTGGCCTTTGCAATGAAGAGGCCAATCGGATGCCCTGACTGGGATCGGCGACAGGCCGGAGTCGACCCAAGGCAGCCGTCGCGCCTTATGAAAACCAGACGTTGAACGCCTGTGTTTCACGGGCGCGTAACGCGCGTCCGCTGCGAGCGCTTGTTAGCTATCCGAAATTTTGCCCTACCGAACCAACCCGCAGCGCATGGACGCTTTCCATCGCAGGACCGCGCGGAAGTAGTATGCGCTACGCGAATGGGGGATTCAGCGCCGTCATCGAACTCACTAAATCACCTGGTCCGCCCGAGCCAGCATCGACCGGGACACGGAGACACCGATCGCATCGGCCGTCTTTTGATTAATCACGAGGTATAACCGGGTCGGTTGCTCGACGGGAAGGTCCGCGGGCTTCGCGCCCCTGAAGATGCGGTCGACGTAATGGGGGAGACGTCGCGCGTCATCAACAATACGGCTTCCATACGACATCAGGAGGCCCGCCTCGGTCGCTATGTCGAACGTGCTGATGGCGGGCATCCGATGGTCGAGCGCGAGCTTGGCGACTCGCTCGCGCTGGGCACCGATCAACGGCTGGCCCAGAATTAACAGCGCGTCGATGTTGTCGCGAGCAATCGTCGCGAAGGCGATGTCGATGTCGTCGGGAACCTTAGCCTGGATCGGGATCAGGATCACCCCAAGCTTTCGTGCTGCGGGTTCGACCTCGGCGCGAATGACTGTGTGCAACGGGAAGTCGTCGTTGACGAACATTGCAATGCGGGACGCCTTGGGGACCATCTCTTTGAGGAGTACCAACTGCTTGACGTGCAACCCGGCAGCGAAGCCGCCCAGCCGCGTGAGATTGCGATCGGGCCGGGCAAGACTTGCGACGAGCCCCGACCCCACCGGATCACCGACGTAGAAGAACAGGATCGGAATCGTCGTCGTGGCATCCCGGGCAGCCACGGCCGGCTGCGTGCCTACGGCAACGATGAGATCCACGTTTCGCTGAACTAGTTGGGCGGCGAGTGCGGGAAAGCGATCGCTCCGGCCGCCCGAGTACAGGCGCTCGAAGGCCAGGTTCTTGCCTTCGATCCAGCCCCGCTCTCGCAGTCCTTCGATGAACTGATCCCACTCTGAATCGGTGTGCGCAGTGCCGAGCCACCCGATTCGAAACACCTTCGCTGCCGGCGGGACTTGCGCCGCGAGCCGGCCCGGGAACAAGGCGAGGACGAGACATAGTACGTCTCTTCTGCCTAGGCTCATCTCATCTCCTCCCGTGCGAACGCCCGAGGAAGTGCACGGTCATTTGACTTGGAGCCGACTTGGAGCGCCTGCCGGATCTGTTCCGGCGTCGGCCGGATCCTCGATCGGTCGACGAATGGAAGTTCAATCATGGTACGCCTTCCAGCATGGTTGCACGCCCGCCGGCGGGTGACTGCTTTTGCGATATTCGCGCTTCGCTGCTGAATGTCTCCAGATTGGCCGGTCAGCGACCTTCAAGTCCGAACGCGAGCGGTTCGAAAGCCCAAGGTCGCAGTTCGACTGCTTTCGGACGGTGGGGCCCAACGAATAGCGGACATCGACAGTGCGTGACCTGTAACGCGCCAATCATCGGATCACCTCGTCCGCGCGCAACAGCAGCGACTGCGAGATGGCAATGCCGATCGCCCGGGCAGTCTTGAGGTTGACGACAAGATAGAAGCGGCTGGGTTGCTCGACCGGCAACTCGCCCGGCGGGGTACCCTTGAGGATCCGGTCGATGTAGTACGGCAGCCGGCGCAGATCGTCCACGAGCAGCGCGCCGTAGGACATGAGCAGGCCTGCTTCGGCGACTTCTTTGAACGAAATGATTGCCGGCAACCGCTGCTCGAGCGCCAGCGCAGCCACGCGCGCGCGGTGAGGGAACATGAATGGCTGGCCCAGGATGAGCAGCGCATCGGGCCGCTCGCGAGCGATCGACGCGAAGGCGCTGTCGAGCTCATCGGGCGCACGAATTTCGACCGGACTGAGCAATACACCGATACGGCGCGCAGCGGGTTCGACTTCGGCCAGCGCCGCGGCCTGCACCCCGACGCTGGAGTTGACGAGGAGCGCGATGCGCGACGCCTTCGGCACCGCCTCCTTCAGCAGCTCCAACGTCTTGGACGAGACCCCGGGAGCGAGGCCGCCCAAACCCGTGATGTTGCCACCCGGCCGTGCGAGGTTGGCAACGAAGCCGGAGCCGACCGGATCACCGGCGTAGAAGAACACAATCGGGATGGTGGTGGTGGCGTTGCGAGCGGCTGTCGTCGGCGGTGTTCCCCCGGTGACGATGATGTCGACCTGGCGCCGCACCAGCTCAGCGGCGTGTGCGGGAAAGCGCTCGCTCTGGCCGTCCGAGTACAGGCGCTCGAAGGTGAAATTTTGCCCCTCGATCCAGCCTCGCTCTCGCATTCCCTCCATGAACACTTTCCAGTGTTCATCGGGAGGCGCCGTACCGGCGAGCCATCCAATCCGGTACATCTTCTTCACGCGCTGCACCTGGGCGCCGAGCGGCGCTGTCAGGACGCCCAGCGTTACGGCGCTGATGAACGTCCGCCGGTCCGTCATTGATCGCCTCGTCGCCGAGCGGAAATCAGGCCATCGTACGCCTGTAGTCAGAATTAAGCGTCGCCCACGAGCGGCCGCTCTTGGCCGGTCAGAGACCCCCGCCTTGCCGTTGCGGCCGACCGCTGCCTGACACACAGCGGTCATCTGAGCGCAAACGGCCGGTGTGATTCGTCGAGCCGACGTTCAGCGCGTTGAGGTGGCGGACCGGACCCGACCCAAACCCGTCCTTGGCGATTTTCGGGTCGACCGGCAGGTGTATCTTGTAAGCTGCCGCTTGCCGAGTTGGTCGAGAAGATTAGAACTCGGTGACAGCGGTCATCGGCAGGCGCTGACCGGCATTGCGAGCGAGAGTGCACCCGAGCAGCGGCTTTCAACGTCCGCGAAGGCGCGGTATCGACCCTGAGCGGCCATGCGGAATCTGAAAGCGGACACCCGACACGCTAACCGGCGCGCCGCGCCAACCGTTGGCAAGCAATGGCAGGAGCCCGGCGCGTCCGGTTGACCGCCGGGTTGGGCGTCAATTGCCTGAGCAGACTCGTCCTTGGTTAAGAAGCGGTGATGAAATGAGCACGCATCTTCCCCGTGATCGGCCCGGCGCCGAACCGGGATAAGAGAGCCTTGGTCACCGCATCCGTCGCTTCGCCAAGACGGTTGGGATCGCGCTCTTCGATTTCGCTGCGCAGCGGTGACCCTTGGCAATAACCGATCGCGAGATCGCGCGCCGACGGCGCAATACTCTGTCGGTTCACGGTTTCGACCGCGATCTTGTCAAATCCAGCCTGCGCCAACTCATCGCGGATCAAGTCGGTGTCGAAATAGCCGTATGGCATTCGCGCCAGCAGATCGGGCGGGTTGTTTGGGAACAGGCCAGCCACGGTCTCGCACACAACCCCGCAGAATTCATTGTTCTCGATCCGGTCCCAGACATCGAAGACGAAACGGCCGCCCGGCTTCAGCACCCGCCGCGCTTCGCGATAGCCGGCCACCCTGTCGCGAAAGAACATGACGCCGAATTGGCAAAGGACCGCATCGAACGCCGCATCGTCGAACGGCAGCGCCAGTGCGTCGGCGTGTCGCCAGCTGATCCGGGTGAGACCTGGTTGCGCTGCTGCGAAGTCGAGCATTGCCTGATTTATGTCACTCGCGATTATCGACACCGTTTCGGGGAGCACGCGAGCGAGCACGCGGGTGACGATGCCGGTCCCCGCGGCGATTTCGAGCAGATCGCCCACGCGGAGATCAGCCAGGCAATCAGCGAGGTCGCGCGCAAACGGCTCAAAGAAGACCGGACCTCGATAGCGGTCGTAAAGCGCCGGCACCGAGCCCGAATATAATCGCGCCAGGTCTTCCATCGCAGCTCCAGCCCGCTACTCCCACTCGCACGTCCGGTTTGCGTCAACTTCGGAGTTTAGCCGGTTCGCCCGCTTCTGGCCGCGAGCCGAGATTCCCCACGTCGCCGATAGCTGCCCTCGGAGTTGTCAGCGTTTGAGGCGAACGGCCGGTAACCGGTGCCGTTGCGAATTCACACTACCGGCCACAACCGGTCAGTGGCGATTTTTCCCCAAAGCAGACCGTCGCGATCTGTATCCGGCGCGTTTCGATTCAAAGCGATCTTAGCGCTACCCGCATTGTCGCGGCGACCTGAAGATCATCGCCGCCATCGAAGAGCCTGCGGTGATTGTCAGGGATACTCACGCACCTGGGCTTGCCTATGCGCGCCACCGCGTTCACCGGCGCGGCCGCTGGCGCTGTTCCAGGCGGGCCTGATCCTCAAGGCAAAAGCGGTTCTGCAATGCCCTGACGATCCCGCGCGACCCGCGCTCGCGTGTAGCGGTCAGACTGTGTCGAAGCGATTCGGGCCGATACAGGGCTCAAATAATCACCGCGAGAGGGAAATTTTCACAAAACACCGCGCCATTGACCGCTTGTCGGGCCGGCGATATAGTCAGTCGCGGACGGGGAAAAGGTGGTTTCAAATTCCTATCCCCTGGATGTTGCGCCAAGTTCAAGCATTCCGGAGGGCCGAGTTCGGCGCTCCATTTCACGGGGTACGGCTAGATGAAGAAGACGGCAGGAAAAGCAGTGAAAAATGCTTTGCGCGGCATGTCCGCGTTGGCATTGTCCTTGACGGTTATGTTGGGGACGTCCGTGGACGCGAGAGCCGATGAGGCAGATGCCAAGAAGTTGCTCAAGGCCATGTCCGATTATCTGGCGGCGCAGAAGGCGATCTCGTTCAAATACGACGCCACCCTCGAGGTCGTCACCAAAGATGAACAAAAACTCGCACTGGTGAGTTCAGGGGCCGTGACACTTAACCGGCCTGATAAGATCCGTGCCGCGCGTGCCGGCGGGTTTGCCGATGTCGAGACTTCTTTTGACGGGAAAACACTGACCTTGCTGGGCAAGAACCTGAACATGTACGCACAACAGGATATACCGGGCACGATTGATAACCTGATCGATGTGTTGCGGACGACATATCACCGGCACCTCCCTGCCGCGAACCTGCTGTTGTCGAATTCCTACGACGAGCTGATGCGTGATGTCGTCGACGTAAAGGACCTTGGCAGTGGCGTCATCGGCGGCGTTGAGTGCGATTACCTGGCTCTTCGAAAAAAGGAAGTTGATTGGCAGATCTGGATCGCACAAGGGAAACGTCCCTATCCTTGTCGGTATAGCATCGCCACGAAGGACCTTGCCGGCCAACCTCAATACATCATTCAGATCAGGGATTGGAAAACTGGAAATGAGGTTGCAGCCACTGATTTCAGCTTCAAGAACAGAACCAAGGCGAAACAGGTCGAGCTAGGGAAGCTTGAGGGCACAGATGACTTGCCCGCGCATTTTAAGATTGGAGAATCCAAATGATCATGTTGAAACGACTCGCTTTCTTCGTAATTGTCGGAATCATCGTCGTTGGCGGCTCCGAGATCGGCGGGCGGTTGGCGATCCCCGGGGTCCACAGTGTGATCCCGACGGCCGAAGCCGAGGTCGGGCGCCCACTCACGCCAGTGAGCGTAGCTGGCGTGGCGCGACGTCAGGATAGGCGTGACTAACGGTTAGTCTGAGGACCAAAAGAAAGCGGCCGCCTCATGGCGGCCGCTTTCTTCCTTCTTGCCGGGACTGCTACTGTCTAACGGGGCTACTCCACCGCGAGGACGAGTTCAGTGCTCCAGGTGATGTCGACCCGGTCGCCCACCTTGACCTGATCGAACACCTTCGGATCGACGATCCGTCGGCTGTACTTCCACTGGTTCGGCCCGACAAAAGTCATCGACGAGTTGGCTTTGTCGATTTCGGATATGGTTGCCGTCATCGTCCGCACCATCGACGCCCCGCCCCCGGGCCGCGCTTCCTTTCCCATTGTGGAGCCCACGTCGGCGGTATCGACCGCCGCCTCGCCCGCCGGCTTCAGGCGCACGTTGACGTTGTTGTTATACGTCGCCTTCACCTTGTCCCCCACCTTGAGCTCGTCGAAGCGCTTGGCGCTCGCGGGCACGTCGAGGGCGACGAACTTGCCATCGGCCGTCTTGATTTGCAACAGGTGTTTGTTCTTATCGATCGTCTCGACGGTGCCGGCAACGGTGATCGTCTGTTTCGGGAGCTCTTTGACCTGCGCCCAACTGGGCAGGGCGAGGGCCAAGCCCACTGCGAACGCGCCCAGCATCGTCGTTGCTCGCTTCATGTTGTCTTCTCCTTTTTGGTTGTCCATGGCTGGTGGTGCTGAGATCCGGGACGACTGTGCCGCAAAAGTATCGCGGGGCAGTTGATTCAAGTCAATTGGTGTCAATGACCGAGGATAGGATTGGCGGTGGGTGACAACCTTACATGTGTACTGAATCGGATGCCAAAAGCCTCGGTGCCATGTGACCGTCCGCCCGCGCCAGGTTGGATGTCCGGTTTGGAGTTGGCCGGATGGCCGGAGTGGGTCGATACCGCTAGTTCGGTTCTTCAAGCAGCGGACGTTCGCGCCGCCATTCGGCGGCTGCCGACGGCCAAGACCGTTGCTGGTCCGCTTCGGAGGATTGGTCGCAGCGTGTACGGCGTCGTCGTAGGTCCGCTGTGCCCGAGACCGGCCGTTCCCGACGTAAGAATTTCTGCCGGCGTACTTCCGGAGTTGGCCGAACGCCGGCATTGATTCGATTCGATCGAGCGGCCGCTGTACAACGCAGGGCAGCCATCGAGGTGTGAAGGGCTGCTGCGGATCGTGGTGCCGCCGCTCAGCGCCGGAGCGTCGTTGACTCTGAACGACCCAAACCAGCCAGTTGATCTTCTCCGAAGCAGCCGTTCGACGAAGCAGATCAACTGAAGAGCGTGGCGAGCACCACGTAGGACGCGGCGACCTAGTCCCGCCGTTGTGCGAGCGAACTTCCGCTCAGGAAACCGATCACCGGCAAGACTGGCTGCACTGCGGCCGGCGCGCAGCTACGCCTGACGACTCTCGACCCCAAGACGCGCGTTCGCCTCTTCAAAGGCCTGATTCGTGTGTTCCATGCTGAAGGGCCGCTCGTCCAACGTCTTCGGATCCCATTCGCTGCGTGGCGTTGCAAAGAAATCGCCACCGTATACATGGATGGCCCCGGTAATCTGTTCAAGCGGATTTGTCACCGCATGAATTATCGCCGCGCCGAGAGGCGCGACATCCTTCGCGTTCAGCTCTTTGGTTCCATGTTGCGCAAGGCCTCGATCGGCCCGACGGAAGAAAGTATTCTGCTCGCGCCCCGTATAGATGCCGATGACGGCCCACATGCGATGATCATGCGGCTTGAATTTCATGCGCGGCCCCCAACAGATGCTTAAGGATGGTCAAGTCATCTGCCTTGTAGATCGTTTCAATGCCAGCGCGTTTCGGCTCGCCAATGATGCGCATCAGTTGCGAGGGCTCGCTTACGGCCCGCGCGACGAGCTCCCGGATTACGGCTTGAGCGTCCTTTTCCTTGATTGCGGCACGGCAATCTTCGATAAAGTCTTCCTTGTCAAACATGGCCAGTCCCCCCGTTAAATCAGTGTGGGCCGAGACTCGGTGTGACCCTACAATCACCGCAATGTCTGGCCTTGAATTGGACGGCCGGCCCGCCTCCCGACGCAACATTCTGCGCCACGAGTTTCGCCCCCTCAAACCGGGTGGGGTGAATGGGGGCTTTAGGCCGTTCAGCGACCATCGAGCCTAAACGCGAGCGGCTAATCATCGACGGTCGCAGTTCGACCCACTGCGGCCGTTCGACGCTTCTCAGAGAGCAGCCGTTCAACGCTGGGGATCAGCCGCGCCCCGCAGAGGCGGCTACAGTCGGGAGCAATCGAGGTGATACGATTACTGAATCACCACGTCCGCGCGTAGCAGCAGCGACTGCGGGATCGTTAGGCCGAGCGCCTTGGCCGTCTTGAGATTGATCGAGAGTTCGAACCGCGACGGTTGCTCGACGGGAAGGTCGCCTGGTTTGGCGCCTTTCAGGATCCGGTCGACGTAACTGGCGCCGAGCTGCGCGTACTGGGTGGTTGTTGGCCCATAGCTGATTAGACCGTTCGCCGGAAGATACCGGCCGCTGCCCACGACGGCCAGCGGCAACTTTTTAGCCTGCGCGAAGTCCGCGATTGCGACGCGGTTGTTTCTGATCAGCGGTTCCGGGGGAAGCAATATCGATTCCGTGTTCGCGCGGCGGATGGCGGCGAACGCGGCCTCAAAATCACCCGGTGTCGAAACTTCCACGATCTGCGCCTGCATCCCGAGAGCCTCGGCGTCCTCCCGCATTAGTTTGACCATCGGAGCAGCGGCCTCGTTGCTCGGATTGTTGAACACGGCGACGCTCTCCAAGCGAGGCGCCGCCTCCTTGAGGAGCTGCAGCGTCTTGCGCACGGATTCGTCGGCGAGGTAGCTCGCACCGGTGACGTTGCCACCCGGCTTCCTGTAGTCCGCGACCATCCCGTATTCGATGGGATTTCCCACGCCGATCATCACGATGGGTATCGTCTTCGTCGCCTGCATGAGCGCGCGAGTGGCCGGCGCGGACTGGACGAGAATGACGTCGGGACCTTGGGCGACGAGTTCAACCGCCACGGCCGGCAGGCGATCGTTCTTGCCTTCCGTCGTTCGCAGCTCCAGGAACGCGATGTTCCGGCCGTCGGTCCACCCGAGCTTCTCCAGCTCGGATCGCAGCTCTCTGACGAGAAGCCTCGACGTCGGCGCGGGCGAACGCGGAGAGAAATCCGATTCGGCGCGTCGTTACCTGGCTCTGGGCTCGCAGGTTGGGGGACAACCCGAGCAGGGTGCCGCCAGCTACGGCGACGAATGTCCGCCGGTCCATCATCGAATCACCTCGTCGGCGAGAGGAGCTCCAGCCATCGTACGCCTACAGCGGGGACTGAGTACCGCCAGCGAACGGCCGCTCATGGCGGCGGGTTCAACCGGTCATTGCAACACCGCGCTAAGTCTATCGGCAGGCGTTTCAAATCCCAAGGTCTTCCTTGGGCGCTGATTCAGACGCAACGCGATCTTGTTTAAGTACGCTTGCGAGTAACCGGAGAGGTCCGTGCCTTTCGGGAAGTACTGACGTAACAGGCCGTTGGTGTTTTCGTTGCTGCCGCGCTGCCACGGGCTGCGCGGATCGCAGAAATAGACCTGCACGTCGGTGGCGATCGTGAAGTTCTTGTGGTCTGCCATCTCCTTGCCCCGATCCCAAGTCAATGAGCGGCGCAGCTCCAGAGGCAGCTTGCGCACCTGTTTGCTGAGGGCGGAAACCACGCTGGCGGTATCCTTCCCCTGTACCTTGATCAGCATCGCGAAGCGGGAATGGCGCTCGACCAGCGTCGCCATGTGCGAGTTGTTGGTGCCGGAAAGCAGATCGCCTTCCCAATGACCTGGAACCGCGCGGTCCTCGATCTCGGCGGGACGTTCGCGGATGGAGATCGCATCGACGATCTGCCCCGGCAGCCTGCTTGGTGTGGTGCCACCTTTCGGATAGCGCATGCGCCGCCTCGCCCGAAGATGCCCGAGCAACTCTTTCTTGAGCACGCCACGGGCCTGGACAAACAGACTGCGATAGATGGTTTCGTGGGACACGTGCAAGCCCTCGTCGGCAGGGAATTCGCGCTTCAGCCATCCCGAGATCTGCTCTGGTGACCAATCGAGCGCCAGCTTCTCGGCAACACGCCATCGTAGCCTGCGATGGCTGGCGAGACGACACGGCTTCGGCCGCAGCGCCAACTCTCCAGGCGCGCCCGTCCGCCTCAATGGCGCGGTACGTGCTTCGCCCCCCATGCCGCGCCACCTCTCGGCTGACTGTCGAGGGCGAGCGCCCCAGGCCGGCCGCGATGCCGCGAATCGATCGACCCGCAGCAATACCGCGCGAAATCTCTTCGCGCTCATCAAGCACCAGCACCGCAGGGCCACGCCGGCGGGCTACCGGCGCGATGCCTCCATTGAACGCCAAGACATGGTGGATCGCGCCCTTGGTCCTCTCCAGCGAACGGGCGATATCGCTCGCGCACTGGCCACTCTTCCAACGCTCCCAAAGTTCAGCCTTCTTCTCCGGAGACAACCCCGGGCGTCCAATCTTCGCCATACGCGTACCTCCTCATCTGCGAATTAGATCAGAAGGTGTTGCGTCGATCAGTTGAACCCACCGCCGAACGCGGCAGTTCAAGTGATTCGACCGAGCGGCCGCTGTACAACGCAGGGCAGCCATCGAGGTGCGAAGGGCCGCTGCGGACCGTAGTGCCACCGTTCAGCGCCGGGGCGTGGTTGACTCTGATCGACCCTAACCGGCCGTCGCGCGGTGCAAGAAGCGGACATTCAACCGCATCAAATCGTGCAGCTGGCTACTGAATGACCTCATCCGCGCGCAGCAGCAGCGATGGCGGGACCGTAAGGCCGAGCGCCTTGGCCGTGTTGAGATTGATCGCCAACTCGAACTTGTTCGGCAATTCGATAGGCAAGTCCCCGGGCCTGGCTCCTTTGAGAATCTTGTCGACGTAGCCCGAAGCCCTGCGATTGATGTCGGGGAGGTCGGGTCCGTAACTCATGAGGAGCCCCGTCCGCGGATATTCCTTGAATGCCGCGATCGCCGGTAACCGGTGTTGGAGGGCAAGTTCTCCCACCTGCGCTCGGGCTTGGAAATTCGGACCACCGGACGCGACCAGCATTGCGTCGGCCTGTCGCTGCTTCATCAGGGCAAACGCCGCAGGCAGCTCTTGCGCGTCCCCCACCCGGACGGGTTCCTGAATACTCAATCCCAAAATGCGACCCGCGTCTGCGAGAGGCACTTCCCAATACCGGCGATAGGTCTTAAGGTCGAAATCCCAAAGCACGGCGACACGGGTGACGCGGACGGCCGCGGATTTGAGCAGCTCGAGCTGCTTTTTGAATCGATCGGGACTCCGCGTAGGTCAAACCGGTGATATTGCCTCCGGGGTCGCGCGAGGCTCAGGGCGACACCTTCCGCCACCGGGTCAGCGCTGCTCGCGACCATCACAAGGGGGATCGTGTTCGTTGCCTTGCGCGCTGCGTCCAGCGGCGCCGGGCCGATGATCAGGATGACGTCCACCTGCTTTCGCACGAGGTCAGCGGCAAGCTCGGGCAAACGGTCCTCGCGTCCAAGGGCGTCGGGATATTCGATTACGAGATTCCGCCCTTCGACGTAACCCCGTTCACGAAGCCCCTGCATGAGTGCTTCCGTAGCTGGATTCGAAACCCCAGGCGGACGTAAGGCGAGAATTCCGATGCCGCACAGTTTTGCCAGTCAGCGGCGCTTGCGCGCCGAGCGGCGGTGCCAGTACACCGATTGCCACGCTCGAAGAAAAGTTCGCCGATCTATCACTGAAACACCTCGTCGATGAATGCCGTTACGACAATACTACGCCGCGCAAGCCGAACCACTAAGGGACCAGTCCTCGCCACAAGCACCAATTAGCGAATGCTATGGGGCGCGACGCGCCGCGGCTGCAGTTGGCCGAAGGCGCCCACTCATGAGCTAGGATCGAGCGGCCTGTTTCGCATCGTATTGCTGCCGTTGATCCTTTACGTCGTCCCTGCTAGTACGTGTACTCGTCGACGGAGTTCGACGTCGAGCTAAGGCGCGATGCTCAGCGACAGCGCCCTCTTCAGGGCCCCCATCGTGGGCCACCCATAGACCAGCGCGCGCGCGCGCCCACCTCCGGCCGTATCGACAACCTCGGCGTGCAAGCGCACGGCGCCGAGCCGTTCGTAGAACCGGCAGGCGCCCGCATTCGCTTCGTACACCCAGAGGTACAGGCCGGCGGCCGTTCCCGCTTCCGCAAGCTGGGCGACCAGCTCGCGCATCAGGCTGCGGCCAAGGCCATGTCCCTTGTGCTCAGGAAGGACGTGCAGGTTGTCGAGCATCGAGCCCCAGTGCTCATCGTCGTCGCGAACGGCAAACCCGAATCCGACCGGCGCGCCGTCTTGCAGCGCGAGCACGCCGACATCGCGTTCGGCGGGCGCGGACAAGCGCCGGCGCCAGTGCGTGAGGCGATCAGCGTCGATATCGTCGTCAAGATACTCGTCGGGCAGGATGCCCCGGTAGGCGCTTCGCCAGCTCGTCGCGTGGATGCGAGCGATGGTCGTGGCGTCGGGCGCAACGATGGGGCGGTAGGTCACCATGTTGCGGATTATCGCGCGCGGTGGACGAGTGCCTGGTCTAGCGCATGACCGTTTGGCTGGCAAGCGCCGACCAACGGCCGCTACGCAGCGCAATGTGCTACGGCTGCTGTTGGCCGCATTGAGACACTAGCAATCGCCTGCGATCGACCCATAGCGACCCAGCCGAAACTTTGCGACCATTCTGATGTCATCCTACCAGTCGATGGTCTTAACTCACCTGGGAGAATGGAAATGCCCAACAAGAACACTATCTGTCTGTGGTACGACGGTACCGCCATGGACGCCGCGCGGTTCTATGCCGAAACTTTCCCCGACAGCGCGGTGGGAGCGGTGATGCGCGCGCCTGGCGACTATCCCGACGGCAAGCAGGGCGATGTCCTGACGGTCGAGTTCACCGTGGTCGGCATCCCCTGCGTTGGGCTTAACGGCGGTCCGGAGTTCAAGCACAACGAGGCGTTCTCTTTCCAGATCGCGACCGACGACCAGGCCGAAACCGACCGCTTGTGGAGCGCGATCGTCGGAAACGGCGGCCAGGAAAGCGCGTGCGGCTGGTGTAAGGACAAGTGGGGCCTGTCGTGGCAGATCACGCCACGCGCCCTCATCGCCGCGGTCTCCGACCCCGATCGCGCGGCGGCCAAGCGTGCGTTCGAAGCGATGATGACGATGAAAAAGATCGACATCGCCGCGATCGAGGCGGCGCGACGTGGTTGACGTCATGTCCGCAATGTTGACAACTAAGCGGGTGAGAAAGCAGACGCCAGCGATGCAAATGACATCCCGGCATCAATGAGGTTGCAACCCTCCTCGCTCTATTGGGAACGCTTTCCCTGGGTTCCGTCAGTGGGCCGTATGACCGACATCATTGGCCGCCGGCCCGTTCGCCGTCGGGCTGCGCAACCTCCTGGTTCGGTGGTCGTTACGTGGAAGCGGAGCGCTGTTGATGACCAAATCGAACTTGGTCGCCTGCTCTACGGGACGATCCGCGGGCTTGGCGCCCTTCAAGATCTTGTCCACGTACTTCGCCGCGTTGCGGTAGTTCACTGCGAGGTCAGCGCCGTAGCTGAGCAACCCACCCGCGATCACATGTTCGCGCCGCGCATACGCCACCGGCAGCCGCGCGGTCTGCATCAGTTCCTGCAGCTTGGCGCGCTCGGCAAGAAACATGCCGTCGGGGATCACAACGACGGCCTGCGACTGTTGCCGGACGATCTGCTCGACGGCGGCGCCGAGTTGCGCCGGCGCGCTCGCGACAGCGCGTAGCGCAACGAGGTCCAACGCGGCGCAAGCGCTCTGGGCCGCAGCCCAGAACACGGCATGTGACGGATAGCTTTCGTTCAACAGAATGGCAATGCGCCGCGCGCTCGGCACGACCTCGTGCAGGATTCCGATCAGCTTGCCCACCACCTCTTCTTGCTGGCTGGTGAATCCGGTGATGTTGCCGCCCGGCCTGGCCAGACTTGCGACAAACCCGGCGCCAACGGCGTGGACGAATCGATACTCGATGTTCTTCCCCTCTAGCCAGCCGAGATCGTGCATTCCTTGGGTGAATGCCGCGCGCATTTGGGCGCAGCGGCTTCTGATGCGAACTGCAGTATCCCGACACGACGGATCGTCGCGGCAGGCAGTCCGCGGCTCGGGCGGTGCGCGACTAGCAGGCCGATGCCACCTGCCAGAAGAACACTGCGGCGCGTGATCACTGAATCACCTCGTCGACGAGAGGAAGTTCAGGCATCGTACGCCTACAGCCGGAATTGAGCGCCGCAACGAGCGGCTGCTTGTAGCCGGCCGAATGAGCCCAACTGCGCTCTGATACTCGGTGCCAGATCAAATCTTGATTAGGACAGGCTCCTTGAGTAGGAGCCCAGCGTTCAGTTCTTGAGAGCGTGGACGTTTGGCCTCATGGGTCAATTGCATACTCATAATCCTTTGGTCGCTGGTTCGAATCCAGCCGGGCCCACTCGATCCTGGACGACTCGCGGGTCTCTTCGAATCAGCGCGTCACGGCGCCGTCGGCGACTGCCTTGCGCGCCGCCGATTGCTCCGCCAGCAACGCCGCATTGCCGGGCATCTTCTCGAGCGCCTGCGCGAACGCGTCCACGGCCTCGGGGTAACGCTGCATCTGGACATAGCTCCGTGCAAGCAGCGCCCAATCCTCGCCCGATCCACCCTTCTCCTTGAGGCGCTGCGCAAGCCGCTCGGCGGAAACCTCGATCGCCGGGGCCGGAGGTCGCGCCACGGCAGACGACGGCGCACCAGTGACCGTTGACGGCACGGCAACCCCCGCCTCGCCGGACGGGGCTCCGGAGGCGACGCGGCGGGATATCTGCACATAGAGCCCCGTGGCGGTCACCGCGATGGCGATGGCGGCGACCGCGATCGCCGCATAGATTCGCTTCCGGTCGGTCATCATCGTCATCGAATTCACTCCGCTGCTTCAAAGGTCGAGGCGCCACCCGACATAGTAGAACCATCGCCTTACGTCGTCGACGATCACCACGCTCCGTGCCTTCGAGCTCTCGAGATCCGCCTCGGCCTCGATCCAGAAGCGGTCCTTGACTCGCCAGGTCAGCTTGAGTCCGGGCGAGACGCGCGTCAGGCTCGTTCCCTGAGGATCCGTCTGGTGGTACCACCGCAGCATCGGCTCGATCACGACGTCGCGCCAGGGTGTGAACCGATAGTCGAGGCTGAGCTGCTGCGCGTCGTACGACTTTGCCGTCAACCAGCTCGCGTTGACCAACAGGATATCCTGCCATTTGGTCAGCCCGTTGCCGATTGCCTGGACATTGTAGGTGTAAATGTTGCCGGTCGCGGGGACCGCCGGCAGCGTGAGC
Organism: uncultured beta proteobacterium; assembly: GCA_963833295.1. Lineage (GTDB taxonomy): Bacteria > Pseudomonadota > Gammaproteobacteria > Burkholderiales > Casimicrobiaceae > CAIWHR01. The sequence goes on from CAWHXL010000006.1 coordinate 100,570, forward strand.
GTGGCCGGGGTGCCGCTCAAGCTCGACAGCCGGAAGTCGAAGCCGAGCTGCCAGATCGGCGATACCTGCTGTGTCACGCCCACGAATGCCACGCGCGAAACGGGGGTGACGGCCTTGGCCAGGTCGCGCGTGGCCGAGAGGCCAAACCGTTGGACGATCGTGTCGATCGATGCCGAGGGATCGACGATCAACGCGTTCGTAAGCTGCAGCGTCGGCGCGCGCCGGTAGTCATACAGCGCGCTGACGGACGTGCCGGTCGGAAAAGACCAGTTTCCCTGGACCAACGCAATATTCATAGCGTGGAACGTCGGGTCATAGTCGAACAGCGAGTAGACGCTGCGAACCGTGTCGAAGTAGCGGACCTCGCCGCCGACGCCGACGCGATCCTCGAGCCCGCCCGCCATCTGGCGGATGGCGAAAATGTTGCCGCTCCAGCGCTCGCCGAGATTGTCGACCTCGACGCTCGCCCCGTAGAAATTCTTGGTGACGCCGGACGTCGTGTCGACGGGCTGCCCGGCGACGGCGCCGATCCGCCAGTTCGGCATGAAGCCCCAAGTTCCGACCGCGCCGTCGAACAATCCGAGCACGCCATTGCTTGTCGCCTGTTGACGTCCGAATCTTCCGAACAGCTGCGCCGGCTGATATGCCGACTCGAAATACAGCGCCGCCAGCCGGTTGGTGTTGGTCGTGTTCCTCAGGAAGTTGGCCGCGTAGGAATCGCGTACGACGACCCGGTTGTCCCACACCTCGTCGCGAAAACGTGCGGTGAGATCGACGTTGGTCACGAGCTGCGACTGATCGGTGCCCGACAGCGTGGCGGTGTCGATCGTCGTCGCGCCGGTGGCCGGCGTCGTGATCGTCGTGGTCGTCTGGGTCCGCTGTTGCCCACCGTAGTAATACTGCGATACGCTGCCCCAGTAACTCGGCGCCTCGCGGCGCTTCGCCGTGGACGGCAAGCCCTCCGGCAGGATCGTGAACACCGCGAGCCGCTGGCGGACGCGTGCGGCACCCGGCCCTTCCGGATACAGCTTCACGTACAGCTCGAACTCGGCCTTGGCCTTCGTCGCTTCGCCGAGCTGCATTCGCGCGATGCCGATTAATTCCTGCGCGTCCTGCGACCAGGGATTGGGCGGGAGATTGAGCAGGCGATTCAACGTTCCCACGGCTTGCTCGAACTCGCCCCGCTCCATTGCGACGCGCGCCTCACGGTCGAACGCGGCGGCGTCGCGCTCGATGTCGGTTTGGGGCGTCGCCGTCACTTCCGATGGAGGAAGTCCGCCATCCTGCGGCTTCGGTGGCGCGAGCTTGGCGATCTGCTCATCCGACAGCGGAACCGTGATGACGATCGTCCTGGCATCCTCGGCACGAAGGCGGAACTGCACGACGGACCCGAATTCCACGTCGAAGCGCCGCTGCAGGCCGGGCTGCTGCGCCGGATAGGTGACGATGAGTCCAGGAAGGAGATTGTTGGGCGGCGGACGGCGCTGCTCCTCCTGCACGGACGCCGACACCTCGTCGCGGGCCGTGATCTGGAAGTAGACCTGCACCACCTTGCCCTCGTTCACCGGCACGTGGCGGAGGTACTGGATCAGCGCGCCGAAACCGATGCGCACGACCGCGTTGTTGCCTTCGCGCGTGACGTCGACCGTGTCGATGAGCTGCGCCGATGCTTCCGACGGCGATGAACATCAGCGCCGAGAGGAGCATCCCCAGGATCTTCGTCGTCATGGACCGCACCGAGGTCGCGCGGCTGCGGACCTCGGCAATCGCCCCTGGCTCGTCGATGGGAGGCTCGCTTGACATGTCGTGTCGTCAGAAGCCGCCGTTCGTCGATCGGTGGTGGCCGGTCTTCGGCTTCGCGACCTCGCGAATGGACGAGTTCGCGTACTCGTGGCAGCTGCCGCTGCAGTCGCGCAATTCGGCTGCCGTGTAGAGGACGCGCGGCGATGCCACCTTCACGTGCACGGCGGGCTTGAACCGGCATTGGCGTGGCAGCCCGCGCAGTCGGGCTTGAAGGCGGCCGACTTCCAGACCACGGCTTCGCCGTTCGTCGTATGGCAGCTCACGCACTTCACCCCGGCCGTATGAGGCTTGAACGCGGGCGACAGATGCCGGTAAGCGGTTGGAAGGCGACCACGCCGTCGTACGGTGGCACGAGTCGCAGGACCGCGCGCTGACGAAATGAGCCGGATGGCTTGCCCTTGGCGTTCGTACCGTTGTGGCAGGACACGCAGGTGTTCGGCGTGACGCCGGTGTGTGCGAAGGTCGCGGGGATCCACGCCGTCGTCCGGTGGCAGGTGTCGCAGGACGCGGAAGTCACCAGATGCTTGGACGGCTTGCCCTGGCGCCGTCGCGCCGTTGTGACACGTCGCGCAACCTCCGGGGTCACCGTTGCGTGCCGTGCCATCGACCCGTGCCCGGCCGGAGGGGCCAATTCGTTCGCCGATGGTGGCGTCGCGAGGCCCGTCGCAATCGGGCTCTTCGGGCACCGAGGCTGCGTTGCGGGCGAAACCGCTGGCGATGCCGTGGCCGCCCCGGGGTTTGCCGCAACCACGGCTCCGAAGTTCGCAACCGGGGCTGGCGCCGGGCTGGCTGCCCGGCACTGCCAGGGCCAGAGGCAGGCGTCGACGCGGCGATTGCGGCGCGGAAACCGACCCGGCCGTCGCGGTCACTGCGGCGCAGTCGGCTGCGTCGAGCGGTGCTGCCGCTGCCGACGCGATTGCGTTGATCCGGGCTACCTCCGCCCGTGTCCACATGAGATTCCCCGTGTTGTGACAGGTCTCGCATGGCGCCGTCGTTTGCGGATGGTCGTTCGGCTTTTTGCTTCACGCCGGGGTACTGCCCGCCATGGCAGTTGGCGCATCCGGTCGTGATTCCCGTGTGATTCATCGACCACGAAGTAAACGTCGTCGTGCTCTTGTGACAGCTCTCGCACGCCGTCGTGGTTGGATGTGTGTGGCCGTGCTGGGCTTGGTCTTCACCGTCACGCCTGCGAACGTCTTGCCCGTGTCGTGACAGGCGGCGCACCCGGAGGTGATGCCGGCGTGGTTCATCTGCGTGCCGGCGAAAGTCGTCGTCGACTTGTGGCAGGTCACGCAGTCGGCCGTCGTCGGGATGTGACCAGTCCCCTGCGGCTTCGGCGTCACGCCGGTGAACGGCGATCCCGGTCGCGCTCGCCGCGTGGCAGGTCGTGCAGCCGGAGGTTATTCCCGTGTGGTTCATCACGCCGGGCTTGTACGACGTCGTGTTCGCGTGGCACAGCGTGCACGCCGCGGTGGTCGGGATGTGGTTCGCAGGCTTCCCTGTGACACCGCTGCTGAATGAGGTGGTCGACGTGTGGCAGGACGAACAATCCCCGGTCGTCGGGTGACTCGGGTCCTGCGCCGGCGTCGGCCGGGTGACCATCGTCACCCCGACGAAGCTCTTGCCGGTCTCGTGGCAGGTCGCGCAGCCGGCGGTGATGCCGGCGTGGTTCATCTGCGTGCCGGCGAAGCTCGTCGTCGACTTGTGGCAGGTCGCGCAGTCGGCCGTGGTCGGGATGTGCCCCGTCCCCTGCGGCTTCGGCGTCACGCCGGTGAAGGCCGTCCCGGTGGCACTTGCCGCGTGGCAGGTCGTGCAGCCACTGGTGATGCCCGTGTGGTTCATCACCCCCGGTACCAGATTGTTCGGGTTGGTGTGGCATAGCGTGCACGCCGCCGTGGTCGGGATGTGGTTGGCCGGCTTGCCGCCCGTCACGCCGCTGCTGAACGAGGTCGTGGACGTGTGGCAGGTCGAGCAATCCGCGCTGGTCACCAGGTGCCCGGTGCCCTGCGGTTTCGGCGTCACGCCGGCGAAGGCGATGCCCGTTGTTGCTGCTGCGTGACAGTTGATACATCCGCTGGCGATGCCGGCATGATTCATCTGCGTGCCGGCGAAGCTCGTGAAGTTGCCCGCCGCGTGGCAGGTCTCGCAGGCCGCGCTGCGTCGGGATGTGGTTCGTCGGCTTGGTCTTGACGGTTCGTCACCCCGGCGAAGCTCTTGCCCGGTGTCGTGGCAGGTGGCGCAGCCGGACGTGATCCCGGCGTGGTTCATCTGCGTGCCGGCAAAGCTCGGACGGTCGACTTGTGGCAGTTCGCGCAGTCGGCGCTCGTCGGGAGGTGGCCGGTGCCCTGCGGCTTCGGCGTCACGCCGGTGAAGGCGGTCCCGGTGGCACTCGCCGCGTGGCAGGTCGTGCAGCCACTGGTGATGCCCGTGTGGTTCATTACCCCCGGTACCAGATTGTTCGGGTTGGTGTGGCAGGTCGCGCACGCCGCCGCCGTCGGAATGTGGTTGGCTGGCTTGCCGCCGGTCACGCCGCTGCTGAACGATGTGGTCGACGTGTGGCAGGTGGAACAGTCGCCGGTAGTCGGGTGATTCGGGTTCTGGGCCGGCGTCGGCCGGGTCACCATCGTCACCCCGACGAAGCTCTTGCCGGTCTCGTGGCAGGTCGCGCAGCCGGCCGTGATCCCGGCGTGGTTCATCGGCGTGCCGGCGAAGGTGGTGAAATTGCGCGCGGCGTGACAGCGTCTCGCAGGCGGCGTGGTCGGGAGATGGTTCGTCGGCTTGGTCTTGACGGTTCGTCACCCCGGTGAAGCTCTTGCCGGCGTCGTGGCAGGTCGCGCAGCCGGAGGTGATGCCGGCGTGGTTCATCTGCGTGCCGGCGAAGCTCGAGGTCGACTTGTGACAGGTCGCGCAGTCAGCCGTCGTGGGCACGTGACCGCTGCCCTGCGGCTTCGGCGTCACGCCGGTGAAGCACGATCCCGGTGGCACCCGCCGCGTGGCAGGTCGTGCAGCCCTAGGTGATGCCGCTGTGGTTCATCACCCCCGGCTTGAACGACGTGGTGTTGGTGTGGCACAGCGTGCACGCCGCCGTGGTCGGGAGGTGGTTGGCCGGCTTGCCGCTGGTGACCCCGGTCGCGAACGACGTGGTCGAGGTGTGGCAGGTCGCGCAATCCCCGGTGGTCGGGTGATTCGGGTTCTGGGCCGGCGTCGGCCGGGTCACCATCGTCACCCCGACGAAGCTCTTCCCGGTCTCGTGGCAGGTCGCGCAGCCGGCGGTGATGCCGGCGTGGTTCATCTGCGTGCCGGCGAAGTTGGTGAAATTGCCGCCGCGTGACAGGTCTCGCAGGCGGCTGTGGTCGGGAGGTGGTTCGCCGGCTTGGTCCTGAGATTCGTGACGCCAGTGAAACTCTTGCCGGTGTCGTGGCAGGTCGCGCAGCCGGCGGTGATGCCGGTGTGGTTCATCGAGGTGCCGGCGAAGCTCGTCGTCGACTTGTGACAGGTCGCGCAGTCGGCGGTCGTCGGAATGTGCCCCGTCCCCTGCGGCTTCGGCGTCACGCCGGTGAAGGCCGTCCCGGTGGCACTTGCCGCGTGGCAGGTCGTGCAGCCACTGGTGATACCCGTGTGGTTCATTACCCCCGGTACCAGATTGTTCGGGTTGGTATGGCAGGTCGTGCACGCCGCCGTGGTCGGGATGTGGTTGGCCGGCTTGCCGCCCGTCACGCCGCTGCTGAACGAGGTCGTGGACGTGTGGCAGGTCGAGCAATCCGCGCTGGTCACCAGGTGCCCGGTGCCCTGCGGTTTCGGCGTCACGCCGGCGAAGGCGATGCCCGTTGTTGCTGCTGCGTGACAGTTGATACATCCGCTGGCGATGCCGGCATGATTCATCTGCGTGCCGGCGAAGCTCGTGAAATTGCCCGCCGCGTGGCAGGTCTCGCAGGCCGCGCTCGTCGGGATATGGTTCGTCGGCTTGGTCTTGAGGTTCGTCACCCCGGCGAAGCTCTTCCCGGTGTTGTGGCAGGTCGCACATCCGGACGTGATCCCGGCGTGGTTCATCTGCGTGCCGGCAAAGCTCGAGGTCGACTTGTGGCAGTTCGCGCAATCGGCGCGTCGTCGGGAGGTGGCCGGTGCCCTGCGGCTTCGGCGTCACGCCGGTGAAGGCGGTCCCGGTGGCACTCGCCGCGTGGCAGGTCGTGCAGCCACTGGTGATACCCGTGTGGTTCATTACCCCCGGTACCAGATTGTTCGGGTTGGTATGGCAGGTCGCGCACGCCGCCGCCGTCGGAATGTGGTTGGCTGGCTTGCCGCCCGTCACACCGCTGCTGAACGATGTGGTCGACGTGTGGCAGGTGGAACAGTCGCCGGTAGTCGGGTGATTCGGGTTCTGGGTCGGCGTCGGCCGGGTCACCATCGTCACCCCGACGAAGCTCTTCCCGGTCTCGTGGCAGGTCGCGCACCCGGCCGTGATCCCGGCATGGTTCATCGGCGTACCGGCGAAGGTGGTGAAATTGCCCGCGGCGTGGCACGTCTCGCAGGCGGCTGTGGTCGGGAGATGGTTCGTCGGCTTGGTCTTGAGGTTCGTCACCCCGGTGAAGCTCTTGCCGGCGTCGTGGCAGGTCGCGCAGCCGGACGTGATGCCGCTGTGGTTCATCGACGTGCCGGCGAAGCTCGCGAACTTGCTGGCCGCGTGACAGGTCTCGCAGGCGGCGGTCGTCGGAAGATGGTTCGTCGGCTTGGTCTTGAGGTTCGTCACCCCGGTGAAGCTCTTGCCGGCGTCGTGGCAAGTCGCGCACCCGGAGGTGATGCCGGCGTGGTTCATCTGCGTGCCGGCGAAGCTCGAGGTCGACTTGTGACAGGTCGCGCAGTCAGCCGTCGTGGGCACGTGACCGCTGCCCTGCGGCTTCGGCGTCACGCCGGTGAACACGATCCCGGTGGCACCCGCCGCGTGGCAGGTCGTGCAGCCCGAGGTGATACCCGTGTGGTTCATCACCCCCGGCTTGAACGACGTGGTGTTGGTGTGGCACAGCGTGCACGCCGCCGTGGTCGGGAGGTGGTTGGCCGGCTTGCCGCTGGTGACCCCGGTCGCGAACGACGTGGTCGAGGTGTGGCAGGTCGCGCAATCCCCGGTGGTCGGGTGATTCGGGTTCTGGGCCGGCGTCGGCCGGGTCACCATCGTCACCCCGACGAAGCTCTTCCCGGTCTCGTGGCAGGCCGCGCAGCCGGAGGTAATGCCGGCGTGATTCATCTGCGTGCCGGCGAAACTTGTGAAATTGCCAGCCGCGTGACAGGTCTCGCAGGCGGCTGTGGTCGGGAGGTGGTTCGCCGGCTTGGTCCTGAGATTCGTGACGCCAGTGAAACTCTTGCCGGTGTCGTGGCAAGTCGCGCAGCCGGCGGTGATGCCGCTGTGGTTCATCGAGGTACCGGCGAAGCTCGTCGTCGACTTGTGACAGGTCGCGCAATCGGCGGTCGTCGGGAGGTGTCCCGTTCCGCGCGGCAACGGTGTGACACCGGTGAAGACGATCCCGGTGGCGCTCGCTGCGTGGCAGCTCGCGCAGCCGGACGTGATGCCGGCATGGTTCATCGACGTGCCGGCGAAGCTCGCGAACCTGCTGGCCGAATGACAGGTCTCGCAGGCCGCGGTCGTTGGGAGGTGGTTCGTCGGCTTGGTCTTGAGGTTCGTCACCCCGGTGAAGCTCTTGCCGGCGTCGTGGCACGTCGCGCAGCCGGCGGTGATGCCGGCGTGGTTCATCGACGTGCCAGCGAAGCTCGAGGTCGACTTGTGGCAGGTGGCACAGTCCGCGGTCGTCGGGAGGTGCCCGGTCCCCTGCGGCTTCGGCGTCACGCCGGTGAACACGATCCCGGTGGCGCTCGCCGCATGGCAGGTCGTGCAGCCACTGGTGATGCCGCTGTGGTTCATCACCCCCGGCTTGAACGACGTGGTGTTGGTGTGGCACAGCGTGCACGCCGCCGTGGTCGGGAGGTGATTGGCCGGCTTGCCGCTGGTGACCCCGGTCGCGAACGACGTGGTCGAGGTGTGGCAGGTCGAGCAATCCCCGGTGGTCGGGTGATTCGGGTTCTGGGCCGGCGTCGGCCGGGTCACCATCGTCACCCCGACGAAGCTCTTGCCGGTCTCGTGGCAGGTCGCGCAGCCGGAGGTAATGCCGGCGTGGTTCATCTGCGTGCCGGCGAAGCTCGAGGTCGACTTGTGACAGGTCGCGCAGTCAGCCGTCGTGGGCACGTGACCGCTGCCCTGCGGCTTCGGCGTCACGCCGGTGAACACGATCCCGGTGGCACCCGCCGCGTGGCAGGTCGTGCAGCCCGAGGTGATACCGGTGTGGTTCATCACCCCCGGCTTGAACGACGTGGTGTTGGTGTGGCACAGCGTGCACGCCGCCGTGGTCGGGAGGTGGTTGGCCGGCTTGCCGCTGGTGACCCCGGTCGCGAACGACGTGGTCGAGGTGTGGCAGGTCGCGCAATCCCCGGTGGTCGGGTGATTCGGGTTCTGGGCCGGCGTCGGCCGGGTCACCATCGTCACCCCGACGAAGCTCTTCCCGGTCTCGTGGCAGGTCGCGCAGCCGGGTGATGCCGGCGTGATTCATCGGCGTGCCGGCGAAACTTGTGAAATTGCCCGCCGCGTGACAGGTCTCGCAGGCGGCGGTGGTCGGGAGGTGGTTCGCCGGCTTGGTCTTGAGATTCGTGACGCCGGTGAAACTCTTGCCGGTGTCGTGGCAAGTCGCGCAGCCGGCGGTGATGCCGCTGTGGTTCATCGACGTGCCGGCGAAGCTCGTCGTCGACTTGTGACAGGTCGCGCAATCGGCGGTCGTCGGGAGGTGTCCCGTTCCGCGCGGCAACGGCGTGACACCGGTGAAGGCGGTCCCGGTGGCACTCGCCGCGTGGCAGGTCGCGCAGCCACTGGTGATACCGGTGTGGTTCATTACCCCCGGTACCAGATTGTTCGGGTTGGTGTGGCAGGTCGCGCACGCCGCCGCCGTCGGAATGTGGTTGGCTGGCTTGCCGCCCGTGACGCCGCTGCTGAACGAGGTGGTCGACGTGTGGCAGGTGGAGCAGTCGCCGGTAGTCGGGTGATTCGGGTCCTGGGCCGGCGTCGGCCGGGTCACCATCGTCACCCCGACGAAGCTCTTGCCGGTCTCGTGGCAGGTCGCGCACCCGGCCGTGATCCCGGCGTGGTTCATCGCCGTGCCGGCGAAGCTGGTGAACTTGCCCGCGGCGTGGCAGCTCTCGCAGGCGGCGGTGGTCGGGAGGTGGTTCGTCGGCTTGGTCTTGACGGCCGTCACGCCGGTGAAGCTCTTGCCGGTCGTCGTGGCAGGTCGCGCAGCCGGAGGTGATGCCGGCGTGGTTCATCGCGTGCCGGCGAAGCTCGAGGTCGACTTGTGGCAGGTCGCGCAGTCCGCCGTCGTCGGGATGTGCCCGGTGCCCTGCGGCTTCGGCGTCACGCCGGTGAAGGCGATGCCCGGTGGCACTCGCCGCGTGGCAGGTGGCGCAGCCACTGGTGATGCCGCGTGTGGTTCATCACGCCCGCGGCTTGAGCTCGATCGGCGTTGGTGTGGCACAGCGTGCACGCCGCCGTGGTCGGGATGTGGTTGGCCGGCTTGCCGCTCGGTGATGCCGCGTCGGTGAACGAGCGTCGGTCGAGCGTGTGGCAGGTCGAGCAGTCGCCCGGTGGTCGGGTGATTCGGGTCCTGGGCCGGCGTCGGCCGGGTCACGATGGCGTGCACGCCCCGTGTCGGAAGGCTGCTTCCCGGTCGCGCCGGCCTCGCGTGGCAGGTCGCGCAGCCGGCCGTGATCCCGGCGTGGTTCATCGGCGTGCCGGCGAAGCTGGTGAACTTGCCCGCCGCGTGGCAGGTCTCGCAGGCGGCGGTCGTCGGAAGGTGGTTCGTCGGCTTGGTCTTGACGGTTCGTCACCCCGGTGAAGCTCTTGCCGGTCGTCGTGGCAGGTCGCGCAGCCGGAGGTGATGCCGGCGTGGTTCATCTGCGTGCCGGCGAAGCTCGAGGTCGACTTGTGGCAGGTCGCGCAGTCGGCCGTCGTGGGCACGTGACCGCTGCCCTGCGGCTTCGGCGTCACGCCGGTGAACACGATCCCGGTGGCACCCGCCGCGTGGCAGGTCGTGCAGCCCGAGGTGATACCCGTGTGGTTCATCACCCCCGGCTTGAACGACGTGGTGTTGGTGTGGCACAGCGTGCACGCCGCCGTGGTCGGGAGGTGGTTGGCCGGCTTGCCGCTGGTGACCCCGGTCGCGAACGACGTGGTCGAGGTGTGGCAGGTCGCGCAATCCCCGGTGGTCGGGTGATTCGGGTTCTGGGCCGGCGTCGGCCGGGTCACCATCGTCACCCCGACGAAGCTCTTCCCGGTCTCGTGGCAGGCCGCGCAGCCGGAGGTGATGCCGGCGTGATTCATCTGCGTGCCGGCGAAACTTGTGAAATTGCCGCCGCGTGACAGGTCTCGCAGGCGGCTGTGGTCGGGAGGTGGTTCGCCGGCTTGGTCCTGAGATTCGTGACGCCAGTGAAACTCTTGCCGGTGTCGTGGCAGGTCGCGCAGCCGGCGGTGATGCCGCTGTGGTTCATCGAGGTACCGGCGAAGCTCGTCGTCGACTTGTGACAGGTCGCGCAGTCGGCGGTCGTCGGGAGGTGTCCCGTTCCGCGCGGCAACGGTGTGACACCGGTGAAGACGATCCCGGTGGCGCTCGCCGCGTGGCAGGTCGCGCAGCCGGACGTGATGCCGGCGTGGTTCATCGACGTGCCGGCGAAGCTCGTGAACTTGCTGGCCGCGTGACAGGTCTCGCAGGCCGCGGTCGTCGGAAGGTGGTTCGTCGGCTTGGTCTTGAGGTTCGTCACCCCGGTGAAGCTCTTGCCGGCGTCGTGGCAGGTCGCGCAGCCGGCGGTGATGCCGGCGTGGTTCATCGACGTGCCGGCGAAGCTCGAGGTCGACTTGTGGCAGGTCGCACAGTCCGCGGTCGTCGGGATGTGCCCGGTCCCCTGCGGCTTCGGCGTCACGCCGGTGAACACGATCCCGGTGGCACTCGCCGCATGGCAGGTCGTGCAGCCACTGGTGATGCCGCTGTGGTTCATCACCCCCGGCTTGAACGACGTGGTGTTGGTGTGGCACAGCGTGCACGCCGCCGTGGTCGGGAGGTGGTTGGCCGGCTTGCCGCTGGTGACCCCGGTCGCGAACGACGTGGTCGAGGTGTGGCAGGTCGCGCAATCCCCGGTGGTCGGGTGATTCGGGTTCTGGGCCGGCGTCGGCCGGGTGACCATCGTCACCCCGACGAAGCTCTTGCCGGTCTCGTGGCAGGTCGCGCAGCCGGCCGTGATCCCGGCGTGGTTCATCGGCGTGCCGGCGAAGTTGGTGAAATTGCCCGCGGCGTGGCAGGTCTCGCAGGCCGGCTGTGGTCGGGAGATGGTTCGTCGGCTTGGTCTTGAGGTTCGTCACGCCGAAGAAGCTCTTGCCGGTGTCGTGGCAGGTGGCGCAGCCGGAGGTGATGCCGGCGTGGTTCATCACCCCCGACTTGAACGAGCTCGTGTCCGCGTGGCACAGCGTGCACGCCGCCGTGGTCGGCACATGGTTCGCCGGCTTGCCGCCAGTCACACCGGTCGCAAAGGACACGGTCGACGTGTGGCAAGCCGCACAATCCGCTGTCGTCGGGATGTGCCCTGTCCCCTGCGGCTTCGGCGTCACGCCGGTAAAGACAATCCCGGTCGCACTTGCCGCGTGGCACGTCGTGCAGGCGCCGGCGATGCCCGTGTGATTCATCTGTGTGCCGGCGAAACTCGTCGTCGACTTGTGGCAAGTCACGCAATCGGCCGTCGTCGGAATGTGGCCGGTCCCCTGCGGCTTCGGCGTCACGCCGGTAAAGACGATCCCGGCCCCGCTCGCTGCGTGGCACGTCGTGCAGCCGGAGCTGATCCCGACGTGGCTCATCAGTCCCGGCTTGAACGTCGCGGTGTCGGCGTGGCAGACGGTGCAGGTCTGGTTCGTCGGAATGTGATTCGCCGGCTTGCCACCGGTGACGCCACTGCTGAACGACGCCGTCGACGTATGACAGGTCGAGCAATCCGCGGTGGTCGGCATGTGCCCGGCGCCTTGCGGTTTCGGTTTCACGCCCGCAAACGTCTTGCCCACCGCGCCCGTCGCGTGACATGCCGCACAGCCGCTGGCGATCCCGGAATGGTTCATCGCGGTCCCGGCGAAGCTCGAAGTCGACTTGTGACAGGCCGCACAATCCGTCGCGGACGGGATGTGGCTGGATGGCTTCGTCACGAGGTTCGTGACGCCGGTGAAGCTCTTGCCGGTGCCGTGGCAGGTCGCACAGGCAGACGTGGCGCCGGCGTGGTCCATCGCCGTCCCGGCGAAGCTCGAAGTCGACTTGTGGCAGGTCGCGCAGTCGGACGTGGTCGGGATGTGCCCTGAAACCTGCGGCACCGGCGTGACCCCTGCGAAGGCGATGCCGGCCGTGCCTGCCGCGTGACAAGTCGTGCAGCCACTGGTGATGCCACTGTGGTTCATCACGCCGGACTTGAACGTCGCGGTGTTGGCGTGGCACACCGTGCACGCCTGCGCCGTGGGAATGTGGTTCACGGGCTTGGCCACGCCTGAGCTGAACGACGTCGTCGACGTGTGGCAGGTCGCGCAATCGCCGGTCACCGGATGGCTTGGATTCTGCGCGGGCGTCGGTCGCGTCACGGTCGCCACGCCGAACCAAGCCTTACCGGCTTCGTGACACGCGGCGCACGCCGTGCCGGTCACGACGGCGTGGTTCATCGGTGTCCCGGCAAAGCTCGCCGTCGTATGACACGCGTCGCACGACGCAGTGGTCGGGAGGTGAGTCTGCGGGGCGCCTCGTACGCCGTTGCCGTTGTGGCAACCCGCACAGGTGCCGGGCGTAACGCCGGTGTGATTGAACGTCGCCGGTGTCCAGCCCGTGGTTCGGTGACAGCTGTCGCACGACGCCGACGTCACCATGTGCGACGCCGACTTGCCCGAGGCGATCGTTCCGTTGTGGCAAGTGGCGCAGGTTCCGGCCCTAATGCGGCCGTGATCGAACGTTGCCCCGGCCCAGGTCACGGTGCGGTGACAGGAATCGCACGATTCCGTTGTCACGAGGTGCGTCAGAGGCTTGCCGCGCGCCTTGGTGCCGTTGTGGCAGGATGCGCAGGAGCCCGGCAACACGCCGCTGTGGTCGAACACGGTGCCCGTGAAGGTCACGGTGCTGTGGCAGACGCTGCATGGCTGCGTCACCGGCGAATGCGACGGCGACATCGTCACCGCATTGATCCGGCTGCCGGTGCCGTGACAGACTTCACAGGCCTTCGGCGTGCCCTTGAGCACGCCACCCACGTGGCAGTCCTCGCAACGCGCCGACGTATGCGAGCCGGTGAGCGGGAAGCCCGTGGCGAGGTGTTGCGCGATCGCGGTCGGCGAGAGGGTCGCCGGCTGCGCGCCCGCATTGTCGATTCCCGTGACCAGCGCGATGGCCACCAGCACGGCCACGGCGACGCCGTCGGCGAATCGGCGGGGATCCGCGAACCGGCCCAGGATGGCGTGAACGAGCGTCACGAACGCACCCCGACCATTGCGCCAAGCTGCCCGGATCTGGGGGGAGGGGCGGCGCTCGTTCTCCCGAGCGATTTGATCTCGCGCCACGTCCGAGTCTCGTGACACCGGTCGCACTGGGCGCCGAACCTACCCCCGTGGATGTCGTCGGCGCGGTGGCACGCGACGCAGGACATCGCCAGCGGCGGGACCTTCTCGCCCGACGCCTTGTGGCAGGCGACGCAGGCGATCGTGCGATGCGCGCCGTCCAGCGCGAATCGGGTCCGCCTGCGTGATCGAAGTCCCAGATCTTCCAGTCGCGCGCGTTGTGGCACGCCGCGCAGTCGGTGCCCAGACTGCCGCTTGTGCTTGTCGTCCTTCGCGTGGCATGCGACGCACTCGCGCTTCGCATCCTTGTACGCCGGCGTCGCGTGGCAGGACTTGCACTCGACACGCGCGTGCCGCCCGAGCAGCGGGAAGCGCGACTTGTCGTGGTCGAAGCGCAGCGTCTTCTTCCAGTCGACGGCGTCGTGGCACTGCTCGCACTGCCGGCCGAGCTGCTCGCGGTGCTTGTCGTCCTTCCGGTGGCAGGAATGGCAGTCGGCGGCGAGCTTGTCGCGGTAGACGTGCCCCGTGTGGCAGCTGTCGCACTTCGCCTGCGCGTGCTTGCCCGTCAGCGCGTACTTCGTGTCGCGGTCGTGGCGGAAGACGATGTCGCGCCACGTCGCCTGCGGTATGGCAGCGTCGCGCACTTGTCGCCGTACCGGTCCTTGTGCGTGTCGTCCTTGCGGTGGCAGCCGATGCAGGTCTGCGCCGTGCCCTTGTAGCTCTTCGGGTCGCGATGGCAGTCCTTGCACTCGACGTCGCGGTGCTTGCCGCGCAGCTTGAAGACCGACAGCTCGTGGTCGTATTTCGCCTCGCGCCAGTTGCGCTCGGTGTGGCAATCGCCGCAGGCGTCGCCGAGCGTCGCGTTGTGCTTGTCGTCGGCCTTGTGGCAGCCGACGCAGGTCGTCGGGAGCTTTGCACGCAGCGCCGGCCGCGACGTGTGACAGCTTTCGCACTTTGCCGTCGCGATGCTTGCCGCGCAGCGCGTACTTGCGTGTCGCGATCGTGCTGGAACGCGCCGACGTCGCGCCAATCCTTCGCCGTGTGGCAGGCCTCGCATTTGTCGCCGAGCCGGCCGCGGTGCTGCTTGTCGTCCTTGCGGTGGCAGCCGACGCAGGTCGTCGGCGTGTCCTTGAAGACGTTGTTCGCGTGGCAGTCCTTGCACGCGACGTCGGCATGCTTGCCGGTCGAGCGCGAAGCGCGTCTTGGCGTGGTCGAAGCGCGCGTCCTTCCAGGTCGTCTCGGTGTGGCAATCGGCGCACTTCGGGCCCGAGCGCGCCGTTGTGCTTGTCGTCCTTGCGATGACAGCCGTCGCAGGTGCCGGGTGCGTCGCGGTACTTCTTTCCGGCGACGTGGCACGTCCGGCACGCCACGCTGCGGGTGCGCGCCGGCGAGCGCGAAGTCGGTCTTCGCGTGATCGAACGTCTTCTCGTCGAGCGGCACGATGTTCATCGTCACGACCCTTGTGGTCGGTGTGGCAGCTCCGGCAGGCCTCCGGCGTCGAGGCGGCCGTGGAAGCCGTGCTTCGACGCGCACGTCGCGCGCGACCTCCTTGTGGCAGTCGAGGCACAGCCCGTCCTGCGCCGCCTTGTCGAACTTGACGTGGCAGTTCGCGCACTCGCTCCTCGTACTTCGCGTGGCCCGGCGATCACCTTGCCGGGCATCAGCACGCCCTCGAGCGACTGCGCGCCGGCCGCCATCGCCAGCCATGCCGCCGGCAAACCGATGAGGAGTCGCCATCGCCAGGACCGCATGCCCGTCCGACGTCAGTACATGTGGACCGCGACGACGTGCGCGATCGCCGAGAGCACCAGCATGTAGACGAGCGGCACGTGCAGCACGTGCCACCAGGAGAACAGCCGCTCGAACACGCCGAACTGCGCGACGCGCTGGACGCCGCGCAGGTGCGCGGCGATCAGCGCGCGCCTGCTGGCGATCGCGGCGCGCGAGGTCTCCGGCTGGCCACCCTTCGCTGCGCGCGATGCGCCGCAGCGCACGCGGATGGCCTCGCGTGCACCGGCGCTGCGCGCAGTCGCGCGCGCAAGCCCAGCGCCATGAACCGCAGCGGATGGCCGAGGCCCGCCTGCGCCGGCCGCCTCCGCGCGCTGCGCGAATTCCGCGAGGCGGCGCTTCGACGCGGGCGCGAACGCGAGCTTCGAGCGCACGCGCCGCCGAATCGATGCCGCCTGCGCGCGCAGCTCCGCCAGCGTCGCGCGGCGGCCGTAGAGACCGTGGTGGATGCGCGCGTAGAGGAAGCGCCCGACGATCGCCGCTCGCGGCGACCAGCGCCATCGACGCGAACGCGACGGTCGCGTTCAGCGACCCGAAGCGCAGCGTCGAGTGCAGCGACGATGAGCAGCGGGCCGGCGATGCCCAGCGTCATGTGCAGCGCGAACCAGAACCGCGTCGATCCGAGCTTCGCGCATGCGCGCGCCAGCGCTTGCGCAACGGATAGACGAACAGCGCGAGCATCGCCACGCCGCCCGGCGACGCCGAGCCAGTAGCCGAGGTCCGAGCCCGCCGTTATAGAGATGCGAGCGCGCAACCAGGCGCGGCGGCGAACAGCACGGCCACGACGCCGAGCAGCAGCAATTCGCGCCGCGCGCGTCGCGATCGCGCAGCTGAAATCGGTGCGCCTTCGCTGGCGTGCGCCGAGCGTCACGGAGCCGCTCCCGATCGCCGTGGTCAGTGACGCGGTTGCTACAAAGGGTTCATAGGGCATGGCTCCAGCTCCTCGTCACGTCGCCGATCGTCAGCGGTCTCGCCGCACGGCCTCGCGGCTCGCGCCCGCGATGCCCGCATCGCGTACCGGGTACACTTCACGCGGCAGGTGCGCTGCCGCGCCGCCGTTCCGTCGCCCGATCCGCAAGTGCCCGAACTCACGTCCCTTGTCCCTCGCTCTCTACGCGCTGCCGCTGATCGGCATCGTGCTGCGTACCTCGCTGCGCCGGCGACGGCGCGAGGCAGCGCACGCGCGCGGATCTCGCGGCATCCGTCGACGCGGGTCTCACCGAACCCGTCTCGCTGCATCCGGTCGTCGATCCGCTGCGCTGCATCGGCTCCGCCACGTGCGTGAGCGCCTGCCCGGAAAAGGCGCTCGGCATCATCGACGGCAAGGCGCAGCTCACGAACCCCGCCGTGTGCATCGGCCACGGCGCGTGCGCGGCGGCGTGCCCGGTCGAGGCGATCACGCTGGTGTTCGGCACCGAGCGGCGCGGCGTCGACATTCCGCTGCGTCGAACCCGAACTTCGAGACCAACGTTCCGCGGCGTCTTCATCGCCGGCGAGCTGGGCGGCATGGGCCTGATCCGCAAGGCGTCCGAGCAGGGCCGGCAGGCGATGCAGTCACGATCGCCCGGCGTCCGAAGACGGCGGCGCCGCTCGACGTCGTCATCGTCGGCGCGGGGCCGGCCGGCATCGCCGGCGGGTCTCGCCGCGATCGACCAGAAGCTGCGCTACCGGCTGATCGAGCAGGAGCGCGATCTCGGCGGCGCGATCTTCCACTATCCGCGCAACAAGATCGCGATGACCGCGCCGGTCGACCTGCCCGCTCGTCGGGCGCGTGCAGTTCAGCGAAGTCAGCAAGGAGACGCTGCTGCGCTTCTGGCAGGACATCGTCGACGCGCTCGGGCTTGTCGATCGACTTCGAGACCCGGATGGAGCGGCTCGTCGCGGACGACGGCAAATTACCGGATCGAGACCACGATCCGGTTCGCTGCACGCCGGCGCGGTGCTGCTCGCCATCGGCCGCCGCGGCACGCCGCGCAAGCTCGGCGTTCCCGGCGAGGAGTTGCCCGAAGGTCGTCTACCGGCTCGTCGACGCCGCGCAGTACGCGGCCAGCGCGTGCTGGTGGTGGGCGGCGGCGACAGCGCCGTCGAAGCGGCGCTCGCGTGCGCGGAGCAGCCGCGACACCGTGGTGACGCTTGCCTACCGCGGCGACGCGTTCGATCCGCGTCAAGCCGCAGAATCGCGAGCGTCTCGAGGCCGCGCGCGTCGCGAAGCGAATCGATGTCCGCTTGCGCACCGAAGTCCGGTCCATCGAGCCGGACCGGGTCGAGCTGGTCGAGATCGACGGGTCCGACGTCATCGTTAACGACGCCGTGATCGTGCAGGCGGGTGGCGTCCTGCCGACCGCGCTGCTCCGGGAAATCGGCGTCACCGTCGAGACGAAGTACGGCACCGCGTAGCGTCTCCGGCCGCGCTTTCGCGCGGCATCGGCCGATCGCCCGAATCGGACGTCGCGAACGTGAATCCGGCACCGCGCCGCGACCCCATCTTCGACCCGAATTCGGACGGATTCCCACAGGCGTCACCCTCCCCTTCTGCCGGCACGGCCGCGCAATTATCGTGGGAAAGTTTCCCACTAATAACAACGTTATGCAAGTGGCGTTTATGCATTTTTCATGATTTGGTGTGCAATTTGCAAAAGTGTCGCGTCTCTGCAAATTCGCGCCGTGTAGAACAGTTTTTAGGCGATTTCAAGAGAATTTGTCCTTGTGAAACAATACATAAAATGTGGGCCTCTCGTCGCCGTTGTCCGTCCGATGTCGTAGGCTACGGACGAGCACGGCGATCACGGCTTGAATTCGCCGCTCAAACAATTGACATGGGTTGGGAACGGACGCCGTGCGGGTCCGACGTGGTCACTTAGGCGACGGTTGTCGAAAACGCCGGCCGCTGCGCAACTCCGAGGGTCGTCCGTCGCCCGCCCGCACCGGGCGGCGACGCGAGCGGCGAGCGGGTCGGCGATGCCGCCCGGCCCGCCCCGGGGTTACTGGAAGGAGACCTTGTCCGCCTTCAGGACGTCGCCAACCAGCTTGCCCTCGACCTCGACCTGCACGCCGTTGGCGAGCTTGGAGGCGGTACCGTCCTCGAACTTCGCCGACGACGCATCGACCTTGCGCGCCGCGACCGTGAAGTTCGACACGGAAACGAAGTTCGTGATCGTGCCACGCACCTCGGCTTCGGTTTGCTCCGGCGCATCCTTGATTTCGACCTTCTTCGCCTGGAGCACACCGCCGACCACCGGGCCGGTGACGTTGACACGCCGACCGTTGGCGAGATCACCGGTGTTGCCGTTGGAAATGGTCGCCTTCGACGCGTCGACCGCCTGACCGGAGACCTTGAAGCTCGCGACCGACGAAAAACTGCTGATCGTACCCTCGACCTCCAGCGTCTCCGCGGGCGGGGCGCTCTGGAATGTCACCTTGGTCGCCGCAAGCACCCCGCCCGCCAGAACGCCTTCGACCGCAACTCGGCGATCATTGGCGAGGTCGGTGGCACGGCCGCCTTCGAACGAAGCGTTCGATGCGTCGACTTGTTGCCCGGACACCTTGAAATTCGCCCGCGAGGCAAAGCCTGTGATCGAACCTTCGATGGACACGGTCTGCGTCGGCGGTGCCTCCACCGACTCCAGCACGACGCGCGTCGCAAGCAGGACTTCGCCCGAAAGCACGCCCTCGGCATGGACGCGCCGGCCGTTGGCGAGGTCGCTCGCGACGCCGCCCTCGAAGCGAGCGGAGCTTGCGTTGACCTTCCGCCCCGCCACGTTGAAGCTCGCGACCGACACGAATTCCGTGATCGCGCCCTCCGCCTCCGCCGTCACATCGGAACTGCCGGGCGGCGTCGACGCGTCGATGCGCACGATGCGTGTCGCGACGAGGCCCGCGGAACCCTGCACCGCGTTCACGCGGAGCCGGTCGCCGACGTGCACGGAAGCGAGCCCGAAGTCGCGCACGGCCGCCGCGCTCGCATCCTCGAACTGCGTCGTCGCCGTCACGCCGAAGCGCTGTCCGCCCAATGTCACCCCCGTCGCATCGACGGCGTCGACCTTCGCGTCGAGCACGATGTCGGCTTCCTGCTCGATCTCGATCTTCGAGGCGACGACCACCCCTTGCGTGATCTTCCCCTCGACTTCGACCTTGGCCCCGTTGGCAACCATCGCCGCCGTACCTCCGGTCACCGTCGCGACCCGGCCATCGACGAGCTGCCCGTTGACGCGGAAGCTCGCAAGCCCGGTGTATCCCGTGACGACGCCTTCCAGTTCGACGCTCGAATTGTCGGGCGCCGGAACCGTGGTGGAAACGAGGGTGATCTCGTTTGCGATGAGCCGACCGCCCGTGCTCACCATCGTGCCGCGCACCGCGGCGACGACGCCGTTGCCGAGGCCGGCCGGCAGGAATGCCGCACCGACCTGCGAGAAATCGACGAGCTGCGTGCCGATCACGAATGTCTTCCCGACCGCGTCGAATGCGGCAACCACACCGGCGATCTCGAGTGGGGCGGCGGGAGCGACGGTTGCGCTGATGTCGACGCGCGTTGCGAGGACGTCGCCCGGCGCGGCTCGGAAGCCGCTGACCTCGACGTACTGGTTCAGCAGCGTGGCGAAGCTTCCGCCGTCGAACACCGTGAGCTGGTCGGTGCGCACGCGCTGACCGAGAACGGTGAACGACCGCTCGGCATTGTCGACGCCGCTGACGATGCCCTTGACCTCCGCCCGCGTGTCGATGGACGCCGCCGTCGTGGTGCCATCGGGCTGCGTCTGCCCCTGAACGGTGACCACCTGGCCGACCCTCAGCGCGGCCTGCGTCGCCGGCTGGCCATCCACGCTCACGGACGCCGCATCGGAGGCGAAGCTGATTCCGTTGACCGTGACGCTGTTGTGCCCGACGGCGGAAACGGATCCGATCGAGGCGATCGAAATGCCCGTGCCGATGATGCCGCCCTCCGCGACCTGGCCCCCGCCGCCACAAGCCGCCAGCAGGGACGGGGCAATCGCGAGCAACGCGATGCGCAACCACCCGCTCCAGGATTCCGTCGCCGATATCGCTGTCATTCCTTGCTCCTTCCGGGCTTCCGGGTCACGGCCTTCGGCGGTTCGGCGGTCGCCGGCAGGGCGACGGGTTCCGCATAGGGTTCCGCGTAGAAGAACACGCCGAGGCGCATCCGCATCCGCTGCTCCGGCGACGGCCGATCGCTCGCCTCGAGCGCCATGCCGTCGCGGTTTATCTGCTGCAATACCTGCATCGAAAGCAGCTCGGATTTCTCGATGAGCTGCTCCACGGCCGCCGGCGACAGTTCGTCGTAATAGACGCTGCGCTCGAGCCACGCCCGCTTCCGCCCGTCGATGTTGTCCACCGCCGCAGCCAGGTGGTCGTGGAGCGCTTCGCCGAAGTAGAAGGCCTTCGCGTCGATTTCCTTGGCCGGAACGAATCCGCGCGTGCGCAGGTGCACGCGATCGTCGGCGTCGATTTCCACCACGCCCAAGCGCAACAGCTCATCGAGGACCGAACGCGGCCGCACGTTGGTGCTCACGCTTTCCACGAGCGCGGCGAATGACTCGGCGCCACCCCTGTGTTCGGTGCGGGCCAACGGGCGCGGTGTGCCATCGGCGTCCACGTACGATGGGTCGCCGAGCCACCGGGCGACGATCTTCGTCCCGAGCGTCAGCCCCGACGGGGGTGCGGGCTCGGGCACCGCGGTGTGCATGAGGCGGCGCACGTCTTTCCGATGGACGCCGGTCAGGAGCGTGATGCGGCTGTCGGTCAGCCGGCGGACGCCGAGTCCGAACTCCCTCGCGGCCGTTTCCACATAGATCAATTTGAGCAGGTCGCTGAGGTACGGGAACGTGATGCCGTTGCGCAGCAACAGCCGGACGATCGGGCGGAGCAGCCGGCGCAGCGCCGCGACGATGGACGGTCGTGGTGCCAGAGGCGGTGGCAGGGCCTCATCACTTTTCGCTGCCGAGGACATTTCCTTGTCCAACGCCGCCTTTCCGCGTCGGGATCGCAGCCTGCTCGAGTGATCAAGTGGGAAATTTTCCCACGTTGCCCACTACGACGCAAGCGACATTTCCGTCACCAACGGAGCCCTTTCGCTCCCTGGAGGATCACAGGACCTTCGATGCACCGGCGAGGAGCGTCCCGGTGCGGGCCTCGTGGACCGGGACCTGCTCTTCGTGAATGCGTTGCCCCGGACGCACGGGAACGCAGCGGATCAGCGAGAGAGGAACGCAGCCGGAGATGCAATAGAGATTCGCCCCCACCGCCGCAGCCAGATGGCGGACGCCCGTGTCGACCGAGAGCACCGCGTGCGAAGCAGCCAGGATTCCCGCGACATCCCGGATCGGCAGTCCATAGGCCTTTGCCCCCTCCCACGCGGCGTAGCGCGGGTCCAGAGCGTCGCTGGTGCTGCCCACGGCCAATGCCCGGTACCCCTGCTTCTCCAGCCAGACGGAGACCTCGTGCCAGTGCTGGTTCGGAACGCATTTGTTGGCACGCCCCACCGCCGGATTGTTGCTCTCGCACGAGACCGAGTGGCGGGCCACGACGACGACGGGGCGGCCGTCACCATACTCGTCGACCAGTACGCGGCCCCGCGCCCGTTCGGCCTCGGTCATCGCGTAGTCGTAGCGAAGATCCGTCACCTCGACGCCGAGCGCGTGCCCGAACCCTTCCGCCAGCGACTTCCCGCGCTCGATGCCCCACATGAAAGCCTGCACGGCGACCAGTCCACGAATGACGTCAGCGGTCGTGAAGCGGGGGAACGGGTAATCTCCGCGATGGCGCGGCCAGACCGCGAGCTGTTCCAGACGGTCGAGGTAGGGGTTGCCTTCGAGCATGGCCATCCCGGGCTTGTCCGACCCGTGGTAGTACTCGATCGTTGCGTCCGGCCGCTGCGCCCTGAGCGCGCGGAGCGCAGGCGTCTGCATCAGCGCGTCGCCGAGAAGGTGAGATCCGAAGAGGCCGTATTTCAAGTGGATTGCGCGCGCGCCGCGCCTTCGATCACGCCGTCCGGGAACGGTAGCAGATTTTCAGCGGCGGTTGCTCGCGCCTGCCGGTTGTGACCCTCCGCCGCAAATCGCGCGATCAGTGCCGGTGCCCCCATTGCGGAGGCGCGCGTGGCGGTTCGTGGAAAAGCACGTTGACCTGTCCCAGCAGGGTGGCGGTCCGTTCGGCAGGCGCAGAAGGGACGCCGATCCAGCGGACGCGCAGATAGCCATGGCGATCGATCAGGTACTCGACGTGGGTCGGCACATTGACGCCTTCATCCGTACCTGGCTGTGCGAACATCGCATACGCCGCGGCTACTTCGTCCCCCGCGCTCGCCAAGATCGCTTCGCCGCGGTCGGCGCCGCCGGCGCCCCGCAATCTCGACGACGCATCCGTCGGCAACGCGATGATGCGCGCCCCCGCGGCCGCGTAGGCGCGCTGCCTCATCGCGAGCTCCTCGAGGCGCGGAAGCGATTGCGGCAACGTGTAGAACGCCAGCAGCGTCACGCGTTTGCCGCGCGGCTCCTGCAGCGATTCCTGCGGGCGGCCGATGAACTCGAAGTTGAAGTCGGGTGCGGCGATCGGACGCAGCGGCTTCAGGCGGTCGGTCATCGCGTCCGCGTTCCGTGCGGCGGTTTGCGCGTCGAGCAGCTGGATCAGGTTCCAGATATCGGCATCGCTCAAGCGCGGCGCGAATGCAGGCATCGGCGTCCCCGGAATGCCGTGCGCGATCGACCAGAAGAGGTCTCCTTCCCGGCGATCAGGAACCCGCTCCGCAAGGTCCTGCGGCCGGATCGGCAACGAATCTGCCGCAGGACCATCTCCGCGACCGTCGCGCCCATGACACGCGCTGCAGTTCGCGGCATAGAGCGCCCTGCCGCGGGCGACGGCCGTCGCGGTGTAGCCGACCGGCGATACGACGTACGTGGTCGGATGCGCGGGGGCGATCAGCAACCACGCGAACACTCCGGCGGGTGCCACGATGCCGAGTAACGCGGCGATTGCGAGACGCGGCGGTCGGCCGAGGGCACCCTTCACCGCGACGATGGCGGCGACGAACGCGACGGTGCCAGCGCCGGCGAGAACGAGCTGGATCCATGCCGATTGTTGCATGGGCTGCCAGCTGAGCGTGTAGCCGAAGGGCCAGAGCGCCGATTGATGCACCGCGGGCTCCGTGACGCCGAGCTTCCCGACGAGGGTCACGACGCCGATCCCGAGGGCGATCTCCAGTACAACATTGCGCTGCAGCGCGCGTCGCGCTCCGTGCACAGCGGCGGAGAGCCGTTGCGTCAGGACACCGCGATTCATGACCGCGAGCGCCAGCAGCGCCGCGAACAGGGCGAGCTTCGCGAGCAGCAGCCGGCCGTAGCCGGTGCCGACCAGCGCAGGAACGTCCCCCACCTGATACCAGGCGTTGACGAGTCCGCTCGCGACCAGCGCGGCAACGCACGCAAGACCCAGCGACGAGAACCGTTGCGCGGCCCGCGCTGCCGCGTCATGGGGCATCGTGGCGCCGAGCAGAAACGCGAGCATGGGGAGCGCACCCAGCCATGCGCCGGCCGCGAGAAGGTGCACGACATCGGCGGCAATCTGCAGATCGTCTTCGGATCGCTGCGCGGCAACGGCATGGCCGGCCCACGCGAGCGTCCCGAGGTACGCCGCCGCGAACAGCGCAGCGAGGATCGCGAGACGCGATCGGCGCACGTCGAGGGTCGTGCGCCGCATCGCGATCAGCGCTGCGCCCAGCGCGGCGAGGAGCGCGGCGCGCAGCATCCAGAGACGGCCGAACGCCGTGTCGCCGATAACCAGACCCAGAGTGTCGCGATTGATCGCCTGCGCGACCGGCATGCCGCTCATCAACGCCGTCTCGGCGGCAAGCCATGCGGCGCCCGACGCGAGGCCCGCGACGACGCTCCAGCGCGCGACCGCGTGGAACCGCCCGAGCAGCTCGTCGCCATTGCGAATCGTCGTGCGGCGCGAGGCGAGCGCCGCGACGCCCAGCAATCCGACGAGCTCGCCGAACAGCAGCATCGCGGACGCGTAGTGCACGGCGCGCGCGGCGACGAACAGCGTGGTCACGGCGAGCCGCGCACCGAAAAGTTCCGCGATCGCCTACGGCGCGACATGGAACGAGAAGCCACCCTCGCTGACGTGGGTGTCGACCGACAGCACGCGCCAATTCACCCGATACTCGCCGGGTGGGAGCCTGCGCAGCGTCACCCGCAGTGTCGTGGCATCCTTGGCGTCCACCTGCGGATCGTCGTTGTCGACACGCTCGCCGTCGGGGGCGACCACTCGAATGGTGCTGAACGCGGGCTCGAGACGCTGTGTGAACCACAGTTTCAGCTCCCGCGGCGATTCGCGGACGACGCTTCCGACCGCGGGGAGCGCCCGGTCGAGATGAGCGTGCGCGCCCGCATGCGGGGCGAGTGCCAACGCCAGCATCGCGACGCAAAGCATCAGGACCCGTTTCGTCATTGCGATCGTGGAAGCGGACGCGGCACCGGGTGAGTCTATCGCATCGCGCGCGCGGTGCCCCGCATCGCGTGTGCGGGCGTCGATCGCCCCGACGGGTCTACCGGCGCACGCCCGGCGTCTCGATGGGGAGCCCCTGCGCGCGCCACGCGAGATAGAGCTCCAGATCGGTGAGCTCTGGCGAGCCGGGCGGCGGCATGTCGGCACGAATGCCGAAGAGGCATGCACGCAGCCGTCGCTGCAGCGACCCCAGTGCCTGCCATTCGAGGCGGTATGCCGGAAACGCGGTGCCATGACCCTGGCTGACGGTCTGGGCGAGGAGCCGCCTGCCCCAGTTCTGGTCGTGGCATTGTGTGCATGAGAGGTTCATCTGGCCGTGCCGCCGGGCGTAGAACGCGCGGCCGCGCTCGAAGGCCGCGCGGGCCGGGCCGTCGATCGAGACGCCGAGCGGCAGTCCGCGCGACTGGTGGGCGACGTAGGTCGTCAGCGACAACAGGTCGTCCGACTCGCGGGAGAGCGGACTCGCCTGCTGCCGGCGCGTGCGGCAATCGTCGATGCGCGCCTCGAGGTCGAGCATCGCGCCCGCGGCCGCATCATAGGCGGGGTAGCGCGTCGCCACCCCGCGCATCGAGCTTTGCGCGGCGCCATGACAGGACGCGCAGGAGATCCCCATCGCTCCTGCAGTCGCGTTCCACAATTTCTCGCCGCGCTCGACCCACAGCATGCCGGGGTTCGCGACGTCGTCGGACTGCATGACGCGAACGTCGGCACCCGCAAAAGTGATGCCCGAGCGCAATACGGACAACGGCAGCACGCGCTCCTGCGCCGCTGCCGATCCCGCGCAGCACGCGACGACGACGGCCAGCGCGCGCAGCATCAGACCACGGTCACGACCACGCGCTCATCCCCGCGAACGCCGGCGTCGTCGATCCACTCGAACGTGAGCTGACCCGTTTCGCGGGCGGTGACGAAGAATCGGAGGTACGGGTTGGCCGCGATCCCGGGGCCGAGGCGCGCGGAGAACACCGTCTCGCCGTTGTAGCGGCAGGTGAACGTCGACACCACGTTGCGCGGGATCGGCTTGCCCGACTCATCGGTGCGGTAGCCGGTCTCCATCGGGTGGCGAATCAGGATCCGCACCTCGAACGGCTTGCCGCGCGCGACCTCCGCCGGCACGTTGACGCGCGCGTCGGGCATCAGGTTCCGTCCATGCAGGCGTCGATCGTCACGACGACGTCGGCACCGGCCGCATACAGCCGGTCGTCGCTCATGGTCGCCACGGCGACGACGCGCTGCGTGCCCGCGAGGCGGATGCGCGACTCCACCTCGATGCGCTCGACGGCGACGGGAAATTCGAACGTCGCCATCTCCGGGACCGGATTGCGCTGCGAGAAGAGGCGAATCGCCCGGACGTACGGCCCCGGCGCGAACGGCCCGTCGACGACGATCTTCATCGGCACCGCCTGCCCGTTGTCGGCGAGCCGCGGCAGATCGAGGCGCACGCGCTCCCATCGCGGCGAGCGCCCGGCGAGGAACGCCGCGAGCGCAGGAATGTCGACGATGTCGCGCTCGGCGGCGCGCACCGGCATCCAGGGGGCGAGGACCAGCGCACCGCCACCCTGCAGCAGCCGCCGCCGGATGGACTGCCGTCGCGATTCGTCGCGCGTCATCGCAGGGTAGCGAGCCAGGCGACGACGATCCTCGACCTCGCGCGCCGTGAGGATGGGCTTGCCCCGGTAGGCCGGCGCGACGCGATCGAGCGCGTCGGTCCGGTAGTAGCTCGGCATGATCGTCTGCGGATTGACGCGCAGATTGTCGACCACGCGCAGGCGAAGCTGCGGACCGGCGAGCCGAGCGCCGACCCCCGCGAGCGAGGGCCCGAGATCGCCGGCGAACGGGATCGCGGCGTCGGGCACCGCGTGGCAAAGCACGCAGTTCGCGGGATCGCGCGCGGCGACCAATGCGCGACCGCGTGCCGCGTCGCCGGCACTGGAGGCAACGGGCTCGGGAATGCCGTCGGCCACCACGCGATAGGGGACCAACGCGTCAGGCACCGGACCGGCCGCGCCCGCACCGCCCACGGCGACGACGGCCGCCGCGAGGAGCGCGCGCGCAGCGGGACGTCGAAGCTTCGCGCGAAATCGGACCTGCCCGACGCGTTCGACGATCGGCATCACGCTTTCGCCGACTGGACGATCCTCTGATTCTTGAGCGGCAGGCTGCGCACCGGCTTGCCGGTCGCCGCGAAGATCGCGTTGAGCACGGCGGGTGCGACAACGCAGATCGTCGGCTCGCCGACGCCGCCCCAGAAATCGAACGTGGGCACGATCACGGTCTCGACCTTCGGCATTTCGGCGAGCCGCAGGATTTCGTACGCGTCGAAATTGCGCTCGGCGATGCGCCCGCTGGCGACCGTGCACTCGCCGTAGAGCGTGGCGCTCAGTCCATAGGCGACCGAGCCTTCGACCTGCGCGGCGATCTGGTCGGGATTGACCGCGTGGCCGCAATTGAGTGCCAGCACCATCCGATGGACCTTGACCTTGCCGTCCTTGCCGACCGACACCTCGGCAACGGCGGCCGAATAGCTGCCGTAGCCCATGAACTGGGCCACGCCGCGATGCACTCCGGGCGGCAGCGGCTTGCCCCAATCGGCCTTCGCCGCCGCCGCGTCGAGGACCGCGCGATGCTTCGGGTGCTTTTGCATCAGCCCGCGGCGGAATTCGACCGGGTCGGCACCGGCGGCCTTCGCCGCCTCGTCGATGAAGCATTCCATGTACACGGCGTTCTGGTTCGTGTTGACGCCGCGCCACGGGCCGACCGGCACGTGCGTGTTGCGCATCGCGTACTCGATGAGGAGGTTCGGGAACGTGTAGCCGAGCTGCGCGTCGCCGGGCTTTTCGTAGTACCCCTGCAGCTGCCGGTCGTCCTTGCCGTCCTTGGCGAGCGGCGAATTGTTGAACGCGTTGATCGACTGGCCCGACACGCGCACGTGCATCCCGACGAGCTTGCCGGCGTCGTCGATTCCGGCGGTCAGACGGCATTGCGAGATGGGACGGTAGAAGTCGTGCGTCATGTCCTCCTCGCGGCTCCAGATCATCTTGATCGGGACGCCCGGGAACTGCCTGGCGATGGCGGCGGCCTGGCGCACGAAGTCCTGCGCGCCGCCGCGCCGGCCGAAGCCCCCGCCGAGGACGTGCTTGTAGACCTCGCATTTGTCGAGCGGGAGGCCGGACTCCTCCGACAGCGCGGCGAGCGATGCCTCGCCGTTCTGCGTCGCCACCCACACCTCTGCCCTGTCGGCCGAGATCCGGGCCGTGCAGTTCATCGGCTCCATCGTCGCGTGCGCGAGGAACGGGGTGCCGTAGACGGCCTCCACCTTCTTCGCGGCACCCTCGATCGCCTTGAGCGCGTCGCCCTCGCTGCGCGCCGCGTAGGCGCCCGGCGCGGTGAGGCCCTCGTTGAGATGCTCGGCGATCATGGCGCTCGACTGCGCCGCGCCGGGGCCTTCGTTCCAGACGATCGGCAACGCGTCGAGCGCGGACTTCGCCCGCCACCAGGTATCCGCGACAACGGCCACCGTCGCGTCGTTCACCTTGACCGCGCGCAGGACGCCGGGCCGAGCCGGCGATCTTGCTCTCGTCGAAGCTCACGAGCTTGCCGCCGAACACCGGACACGCCTTGATCGCGGCACATTGCATTCCGGGCAGCTTGACGTCGATCGCGTAGACCAGGCTGCCGTTGAGCTTCGGTGCGGTGTCCAGCCGTTTCACCGGCTTGCCGGCGACCTTCCAGTCCTTCGGGTCCTTGAGTTTGATGCTGGCCGGGTCCGGGGGAGGAAGCTTCGCCGCCGCCGCCGCGACCTTGCCGTACGTCGTCGTGCGCTTCGTCGCGGCGTGCGTGATGACGCCGTCGGAAACCGTCAGCTCTCCGACCGGCACCTTCCACTCGTTGGCCGCCGCCTGCAACAGCATCATCCGCGCCGCCGCACCACCACGACGGACGTAATCCTCCGACGTGCGGATGCCGCGGCTGCCGCCGGTGCCCATCTCGCCCCACACGCGCTTCCGCGCCAGGCTCTCGCCCGGGGTGGGGGACTCGGTGGCCACCTTCTTCCAGTCGCATTCGAGCTCCTCGGCGACGAGCTGGGCGAGGCCCGTGAGCGTGCCCTGACCCATCTCCGAGCGCGCGATTCGGATCACGCAGGTGCTGTCGGGTTTCACCACCACCCACGCATTGACCTCGGGAACGGAAGCGGCGCCCTGCGCTGCGGCGGACCCGATCCCGAACGGAACCCGAATGCCGAGGGCGAGGCCGCCGCCCGCGACCGCGGAACCGACCAGGAACCTGCGGCGCGAAAGGTTCGTCGTCCTGCCACGGATCGTCCTTTTCATCGCGGATCTCCTCGAGGCTACGCTTCGGTGTCGTGCGGCCGGCCTCGGCGGTGCGCGTCCCCGCCGCCAGGTGCACGGCCGCCCGGATGCGCTGATAGGTGCCGCAGCGGCAGATGTTGGTCATCGCGTCGTCGATGTCCTTGTCGGTGGGGTGGGGATGCTTCCTGAGCAACGCCACCGCCGCCATGATCTGGCCCGACTGGCAATAGCCGCACTGCGGCACGTCGAGCGCCAGCCACGCCTTCTGCACGGGATGCGAACTGTTGGCGGAAAGGCCCTCGATCGTGACGATCTTGTCGGTGGCCTTGATCGGTTCCGACGGGGATGGCGCAGGAGCGCTGCACCTCGCCGTTGATGTGCACGGAACAAGCCCCGCATTGCGCGACGCCGCATCCGTATTTCGTGCCGGTGAGGCCGACCTGCTCGCGGATGACCCACAGGAGGGGCGTGTCGCTCTCCGCCTCCACCTCACGGACCTTGCCGTTGATGTTGAGCTTTGCCATACCCCTCCTCGTGCGGCGTGGTGTTGCGAAGTCCGGTGTGCGCGATCGAGTCAGAACGGCGGGCGGCGCACCCGTTCCATCGAACGGTCCGCGTCACGTTCCAGCGGCATCGAAGCTTAGCGCATCCGGCCGGCGAATGCAGCCCGGGCGCCCCTCGGCCCAGCGTTCGCAATCCCAGCTAGCCCGCCGGTGCGAATTTGTTCCATCGCCACTGCGGTGCGAAATCTCGACGGGCACCCGGCCGGTCGGTCGAGACCCGCGTTATCGCAGCAGCGGCCGCGACGCGACGCGCGCCTCGATCGTGGCCATGACCTTGCTGTAGCCGGCGCCGCCGATGCCGCCGTAGCGGCGCTTGAATTCCGCTTCCTGCATGAATTCCGGCAGGTCGGAGACGTCGGGCATGAAGTCGGACTCTTCGGCCGCCCCGGCGGCGATCGCTCGTGCGAGCTTCGCGCGATCGCTCGGGCGACCGCGACGCGATCTCTCCGAACCGCGTGCCGGCACGGTCGGCACCGATGTCGTTGAACGAGAAAGCCGCTACCGCCGCGCGAATCGTCGACTTCCTTGTAGACGCCGATGGCGTCGGCGAGCGGGCTTCCGGCCTCGGCCGCAATCGCCGCCGAGATCAGGAAATGCTTCGGGAAATCGTCGCGGCCGGCGAGCGTCACGGTGCGCCGGGCCGGCTGCGGCCACTGCCGCGCGGCCGACACGATCTCGCCGAGCCCCTTGCCGTTCGCGTAGAACGCCAGCACGACGATGGCCGCCCGGTTCTCGCGCAGGATGTCGCCGGCGGCACCCCGGTCGACGGCGAGCAGGAACAACGGCCGCATGAGCGAGGCGAGCGAGACGTTGTTCGGCGCCTTCACCACCGCGTCGACAAGACGGTCGTGATAGGCGCGCAGCCGGGCCTGGTCTTCCGGCGCTACCAGCACGGCGCGCGCGTGCGCGGCGATGTCGTCGTTCCAGCGGTAGGTCACGGTGAGGCGTCCTTCTCCGACGCTGACGCGGTTCACGACGTCGGCCGCGAGCCCGCCTCGGTCCGTCGCGACCATACGCTCCACAGCCTCGCGCAGCAGGTAGTCGCCAAGCATCGCCGGCACGGGCAGGCTGCCGATCTTCAGTTGCAGGACGCGCGGCAGCGACGCGGTCTCCTCCAGCATGGCGTCGATGTTCACGTAGCGACCGATCGGACTTCGCGGCACGTCCAGACTCGCCTGCAGCCACGCCGCGCCGGGCCGCAGAACGACGCGCACCGCCCCGTAGCCCAGGCGACTCGCAACGTAGTTCAAGGCCAGGTCGAGATCGCGCTCGTCGATGGCGACCGTGTGCATCCCGCCAGGGCCGGCCTTGCGCGGATCGTGCGCGTCGACGACGCGCTTGGCGGTCTCGATGTCCTGCGGCGTCAGTTGCACGCTGCGGGTGACGAGGGGCCGATCCTGAAAGCACATCAGCACCGCGCCAATCGCCAGGAACGGCAGCGCAATCAGGAACAGCGCGAAGGCGCGTAACAGGAATTTCAAGCTAGAATCCGCGATTCGATTTCGGCATGACGCACCGAGCCGGCGACCATGCCGATCATGAAAGCACGAAAGACCGCACCGTGAACAGACCCGGACCCCGCGCCTGCGTGATGGGACATCCCGTCGCGCACTCGCGCTCGCCGATGATCCACGGCTACTGGCTCGCCCGAATGGGAATTCCGGGCAGCTACGAGCTCGTGGACCGACCGCCAGCGCAATTCGCGGAGTTCTTCACGCACCTCGCCGCCAACGGCTACGTCGGCGGCAACATCACCGTCCCGCACAAGGAGGCCGCGTATCGCCTCGTGCATCGGCGCGACGAAGTCGCCGAGGCGGTCGGTGCGGTCAACACCGTGTGGTTCGAGGGCGACACGCTGACGGGCGGCAACTCCGATCCCCATGGCTTCGTCGCGAACCTCGACGACCGGGCGCCCGGGTGGGACGTCCCCGGCTGCCGTGCCGTCGTGCTAGGCGCGGGCGGCGCGGCGCGGGCGGCGACGTACGCATTCCTCGATCGCAACGTCGACGTGTCACTCGCCAATCGCCACGTCGAACGCGCCACCAATTTGGCCGCCCATTTCGGCGTCCACGTGCACGGCTACGGCTACGGCGCGTTGCCAGCGCTACTGCCGGACGCCGATGTGCTCGTCAACTGCACGCCGCTCGGAATGGTGGGTAAGCCGCCGCTCGACGTCGATCTCGGTTCGCTGAAGCGCGGGGCGGTCGTCTACGACGTCGTCTACGTGCCTCTCGAAACGCCGCTGCTCGCCCGGGCCCGGGCGCGCGGGCATCGCGTCGTGGACGGGCTCGGCATGCTGCTGCACCAGGCGGGCTTCGGCTTCGAGAAATGGTTCGGCGCCATGCCCGAGGTTACCCGGGATCTTCGCGCGATGATCGAAGCGGACATCCGCGCGAAGTCCTAGCGCGCGGTACGCCGATCGGTCGGGAACGCCGCCGGGGCCTTACATCGACGAACGACGCGCATCCGGCGGTTGCGCCGGGTCGCGGACGCGGCCGATGAACCGGTCTACGGCGGCGATCACCGCATCGGGCTGATCGCGCTGCGGCGAATGGCCGCAAGCGTCGAGCTTCACGAGCTCCACGTCGGGCGCAAGCCGCGCGATGCGGTCGATCTGCTCCATCGTCCCGTATTCGTCGTCCACGCCCTGGATCGCGAGCACGGGACACGCAATGCGCGAAACGTACTCCTCGATGTTCCAGGTCCGGAAAGCGGGGTCGAGCCAGATGTTGGTCCAGCTTCGAAGACCGGATCGAGATCGGGATGAAGTGCCGGCCGAGCTGTTCGGCAACTCGGTCGTCCCGTAGGCGTCCCTCGCCTCGGCGATGCTCGCACCGTGACATCCTCGACGATGACGTGCGGGGCCAGCGATCACGCCGGCGACCGGACGACCCGACGCCGGCGTGAATCAGCGCGATCGAGCCCCCGTCGCTGTGTCCCATCAGTATCGGGCGGCGACGCCCATCCGGTCCAGCAGTTCGGGAAGGACGACCTGCGCCTCGTCGTGCATGAAGCTGACGCGATTCGGCGCGGCAAGCGGGTCGGATCTTCCGTACCGATGCGCGAATAGACGAGCGCATTACACCCGGTCGCGCGGCGCGACACTCCGGGAAGTCGCTTCCACATCGCGATCGAGCCGAGCCCCTCGTGCAGGAAGACGATCAGTCGGACCCGCCGCGCCCCGATGTGGCTCGCGCACGAGGCAGATGCGTTCCCAGTCCATCGCGGTCGTGAAGATTCCCGATCCGGCGCCAACACCGGCGAGGATCGCGTCGCTGAGCCGACCACGACGTCCTCGAACACGAGCTCGCCGATCGGCGACGGTGCGCAATCCCATCTTCTCGAACTTGGCGCCGGCACGAGAACCCCGGCGTGCCGCGCTCCACGAGAAACGCGGTCACGCCGCCGTGGAACCCCTTGGCGAGGTCGGTGACGGCGAACACGATGACGAGGTCGGCCACGGGAGCGTTCGAAATGAACGTCTTCGTTCCGTTGATGCGGAAGCCCGCGCCGTCGGGATCCGCGCGCGTGCGAAGCGCGAAGGCGTCCGAGCCCGAACCCGGCTCGGTCATCGCGTGCACGCCGATCAGCGTTGCCGTCGCACAGGCCCGGCAGGTAGCGCCGCTTCTGCTCGTCGTTGCCGATGCTTCCACAGGGGAACCACGCACGACAGCAGATGTGCGCACAGGGCGAAGACCAGCCCGCCGTCACGGCAACCGTAGCCGAGCGCCTCGAGGCGCGATCGCGCAGGACAGCGCATCGAGACCGCTGCCGCCGTACTCTTCCGGCACGGGCAGGCCCTGGATGCCGATCTCGGCGCACTTGCTGCCACAGCTCGCGCGAGAACGCCTGTTCGCGGTCGCGTTCGCACGACGTCGTCGTTGAGCGTCGCCTGCGGCGAACCGGACGATGCCGTCGCGCAGCATGTCGCTGTTCGTCGGTCAAGCGCGAAGTCCATCAGGTCATCTCCTTCAGCCGCTGGTAGTCGATCTTGTCGGTCGACGTCTTCGGCAGGGCGGCGTGCCAGGAGAAGTTGTCGGGAATCATGTAGAGCGGCAAGGTTGCTCGGCGCAGAACCGCTTCATCTCGATGAGCGACGGGCGCTTCTCCTCGCGACAGCTCAGAAACGCCTTGACCTTGACCCCGCTTCCTCGTCGGGCAACGCGACGACCGCCGCTTCCTTGACGCAGCGGATGGCGATACAGGCCGGCCTCGATCTCGCCCAGCTCGACGCGGTAGCCGCGCCGCTTGACCATGCGGTCGCGCCGCCCGACGATAGGTGTAGTTGCCGTCGGGCGCCTCGACGACGATGTCGCCGGTCGGTACCAGCGCGAGCCCCGGCGTCGATCGACGAGAAACGCGCGCTCGGTCTGCTCGGGCAGCGCCCAGTAGCCCTGCATCACGCCGCGCCCGGTCGATGCACGAGCTCGCCTTCGTCCCCGGCCGGCACGTCCTCGCCCGTCGCCGTCCACGACCGTGCACTCGAGATGCGAGCACGTCGTGCCGATCGGGAACGGGTACGGTGCGCTCCGCCGGGAATGCGGCAGGAGGACCTCGTAGAACGTGCAGACGTTGGTCTCGGTCGGGCCGTAGAGGTTGAAATACGCGGCGTCCGGCACGACTGCGCGGCAAGCGTGCGCAGGTGCTTCACCGGAAACACCTCGCCGGCGAACAGCACGAGGCGCAGCGCGGAGTAGTCGCGGCTGGTCGAGATGGCCGTACTGCGCGAGCAGGCGCGAGGATCGACGGCGCCGAGTACCAGATCGATGATTCGCTCGTCCGGCGATCAAGCGGCGCAGCCGCTGCGGGTCCTTGCCGATGTCCTCGGCGACCAGCACCAGCGTCGCGCCGTGCTTGAGGCGGCACGTAGATGTCGAGGATCGAGAGGTCGAAGTGGAACGGGGCATGGGACGAGAAGCGGTCGCTCGGCGCTCGGCTCGAAGCACTTCCGAGCACCAGTCGACGAAGCTGACGGCGTTTCGTGCGAGAGCATGACGCCCTTTGGGCTTGCCGGTGGAGCCGGACGTGTAGAGGATGTAGGCCAGGTCGCGTCGGCGCGCGGTCGCTGCGTCGCGTCGGCCGCGGGCGCGGGCTGCGGCGCCGTCGAGCGCGATCGAGCGTCGCGCGCAGTCGCTGCGCCGGCCGCCGACATCGTCGAGCACGAAGCATCGCGGGCGGCGCGCCCGAGCTTCTCGAGCTCGGCGCCGAAACCGCTCCGCGAAGCGCGCCTCGATCGATCGAGCGCCTTCACCGCGCAGTTGTGCAGGATGAAGGCGTTGCGCGCCGGCGGCGCGCAGCGGGTCGACCGGCACGTACGCGGCGCCGGCCTTCAGGATCCCGAAGATCGCGGCGACGGCGTCGATCGACTTGTGCACGTAGATGCCGACGCGGTCGCCCGGGCCGCACGCCCATTGCGCGCAGCCGGTCGCGCAGGCGATCGGAGAGCGCGTCGAGGTCGCCGATAGGCGAATGCTGCGCCCTGACCAGGCTCGACGACGGCCACGGCGTGCTGCCGGTGCCGCGCTCGCCGCGGTCAGGTATCCGTGGAGCGGCGTCGCGACCGTCATTGCGGCTACGTCGCTCTTCGCGCGCGACCAGTTCCGCGATCAGCGCGATCGTGTCGAGGTGTTCGCGCGTCGGCCTCGTGGGCCTGCGATCGTGAAGCCGAACTCTTCTTCGAGGAACATGACGAGCTTCAGCGTCGCGAGCGAATCGAGGATGCCGCCGGTGATGAGCGGCGTCGACTCGGTCAGCTCGTTCGGGTCTTCGCCCGGCAGGAACTCCTTCAGAATGAACTGCTTGACCGCGTTGCCGACGTCTCGCTCATGGAAAGTCCTCCGTTGCGAAATGCTGGCAAAGGTTAAGATCGTCCCGGCTAATGCCTGGTGGTGTTGGCGAAGATCGCGTCCTGATGCACGCGCAGCGCTTCGAGCAACCGCGCCGCGATCAGTTCGTGGCCGCGTGCATTCGGATGCTCGTCCCATTCCGCAAGCCGGACCGTGGCGATGTCCTGATCCTTGTAGACGTCGGACAGGTCGATGACGAAGAAGCCGGCCGCCCGCGCCGCACTGCATGCGCCTCCGCGAGTTTCCTCCTGCCACTTTCCCTGCTTGACCTGCGGCAGGAAGATCCACACCGGCACGGCGCCGGCGCGGCGTGTCTCGTCCGCGATCCGCTGGTACGTATATCGCAGGATTTCGCTGCGTTGGGGCTCGAGCAGCTTCAGCGCGGCCGTTTCGCCGGTGTCCGGACCAATGCCGGCCTTCGCGACGATGGCGCGCAGCGGGTCGTACGGTATCGCGATGCGCTTCCGGACCGTCTCGATCAGGTATCGGTTGGCGCGCGACAGCTCGCGTCCGGTGGCCACGTACAGCACGGCGTCGCGGCTCGAATCCGAGCGCCTTCTCCACGGCGATCAGCTGTTGCGGCGGCTGGTAGCCGGGAACGCCGAAGTTGAGGATTTCGTATTTCGCGTACGGCGTGCCGGCGGCCTCCTCGGTTCAGCCGCTTCTCCACGATGGCCTCGAACGTCATGCCGTCGCCGACGCCCCATCCCATGACGGTCGAGGGGCCGAGGAGCGCGATGCGGAATGTGCCGGGCGCCGGCTTGCGCTCGTAGTCCTGGTCGCGCATGCCCCAGCGATTGGTGCTCACGCGTGTCCGTAGTTGGTCGCGAAGCTGAACGACGGGCTGAGCTCCGTCCTGGGCAAAATCGCCGCTGAACCGCTTGAGCGCGCCGTGCCTCGATGTCGAGCCAATTCGGCGGGCTTCTTCATGTACACCTCCCAAAGCTGCGAATTGAAGCGATCGACCTGCAAGAGGCTCTCGTAGTACCCGCGCTCGAGCTTGGCGTTGTCCAGACGGCTGAGCCGCCCCGAGCGCAGCGACTGACAGCGTCGTCGCGACTTCGGCGGGCGAAGTGCGAATAGCACCTGCTCGACGCCGAGCGCGAGCAGCGCCGCCAGGCTGGCGGCGGTCGCCAATCCGAGCCGCATGCCGGGAAGATGACCGCGCGGTGCGCGCCGATTCCGCGCTGGCCGCGGTCGCCCGCGTTCCGCGCGAAGCACGCCAGCGACGATGATCACCGCGACGACCGGGACGATGAGGTGCCCGGTCGCCAGCGTGAACCTGCCGCCTATCGCGCTCCAAAGCGAGAGCCATTCCGCGAGGGACTCGCTGGTCCAGAACGACCACAGCACGCAGATCGCGCCGAAGGTGGCGAAGGTCTGCAGCATCAGCAGGCCGAGGCTTCGCCAGCTGCGCGTCCGGACTTGCCGAGCGTGCGCTGCCGTCCGTGCCGGTCCTCGTGGACGGCGTTGATCACGACCAGCACGCCGAGGATCGTCCAGAACAGCACGTCCTGCCAGACCAGCGAACGCGTCCGCGCAGCCAGAACCACTGGTACGCGTGCAGGAACCAGGTCACGACGAACACGAACAGGCGTCGCGAGCACCAGCGCCGTCGCGTGGCCCCGCGCTTGCGAGCCGGAAGTACGCCGGGTAGTAGAAGATCTTCAGCATGAAGTCCTTCCAGTAGATGTTGATCCGGCGCCAGAAGTCGGTGAAGCTGCGAGGCGAGGAAGTAGAGGTGGTGCGTCTCGGCAGGTGGAAGCCGAACAGGTGGAGCATGCCCGACGATGAGGTGGAACTGCCCGGAGACGCGCAGGTAGAGCAGGAAGTTGGCGACCAGGAACTGGGCCAGGTCGCCGGCGTCCGCGCACCTCGGCCGGCGCGAGCGTCAGGTACTAGTAGACGAACCGGTACAGCATCAGGTGCACGACCCCGCGCACCATCCACTCGACGCCGGTCTGGTAGATCTGCGTAGGCGTCGTCGTCGTAGTAGGTGCGGCGGAACGTCTTGTAGTCGACGACCGGGAACAGCGGGAAGCAGACGTTCGGCAGCATGAAGAAGTACGACAGCGTGCGCAGAGCGGGACGGCGGCGCCTTCTCGTGCGCAGGTCGTAGAGGTAGACGATCAGCCGGAACATGA
Source organism: uncultured beta proteobacterium (assembly GCA_963833295.1). Classification (GTDB taxonomy): domain Bacteria; phylum Pseudomonadota; class Gammaproteobacteria; order Burkholderiales; family Casimicrobiaceae; genus CAIWHR01. Next base: position 138,190 of record CAWHXL010000006.1, read on the forward strand.
ACATCGAGCCGAGGATCGGCCAGATCGCAGCCGGCCAGGGCGCCGGCAGCCAATCGGCCCGCTGCAGCGCGAGCCCGGCGCCCACCGCGACCAGCAGCGCAACGCGTCCGGAGAACGGCACCGGCAGATGGCAGATTGCGATCAGGACGAGCCCGATGGCGACGAGCCAGATTCCGTTGACGACACCCAGCACGAGGGCAATTCCGCCGAACGATAGTCCGAGGAAGAACGCAAGCCGGAAACGAATCGGCAGCAACGCGTGCACGGCGAACCCGCCGAAGGCGAGCACCAGGAGCCGAAGGAATGCCCCGCTTTCGATCTGAAACTGGCGCAGGACGAGCGCCAGCACTCCGAGCTGGGCGACCACGGCAATGAATGGCAGGGCGCCGATGCGCCCTGCACTGACGTCCTCCTTGCCCGATTCGACTGCGAGTGCCGATGTCAAATCAATTTCCTCTTGCCATCCCGTGACAGGCCGCCGGCGACGATGCGTGGTATCCGGGCGTTTCGGACCGGTAACGGAAGCAATAATGGTGCCGCGGATTATAGCGTCAATAAATCAATGGCCCTGGCCGCGCATCGGGCTCGGAGCATCGCCGGGAAGCCGCTCGCCGCGCTCGTTTTCGTCGATCCGTACAACGCTTCGGCCGCGGGGTCGGGCGCTTTCGCGTGATTCGGGTCTGATCTGCGCAATCGCTCGATCCGTTCGTACTCGACGCGGCGGGCCGCGACGGTCAGGAACGGCATTCAGACCCCGAGATGCCCGTGGAGCATGGCGGGCTGCGCCAGGAGGGACCGGCTGTCGCCCTCGAACACGACGCGACCCTTGACGAGGATCACGTTGCGGTCGGCGATCGCGGTGACGGACCGGTAGTTCTTGTCGACGATCAGCGTCGCCATGCCGTGGGCGCGGATGTCTCCGATGATGCGCCAGATCTCCCGCGCGATCTGCGGGGCGAGCCCCTCGGTCGCCTCGTCCAGGATCAGGAGGTCGGGATTCGTCATGAGCGCGCGGCCGATCGTCAGCATCTGCTGCTCGCCGCCGGAGAGCTGCCAGCCACCGAAGTCGAGCCGCTCGGCGAGGCGCGGAAAGGTCGAGAGCGCGCGATCGAGCGTCCAGTCGCGGCGGCCATCGGGCCCGGCTCGCGCCGCCATCACGAGATTCTCGCGGACGGTGAGGTTCGGAAAGATGCCCCGCCCTTCCGGCACGTACGCGATCCCTTGTCGCGCGACGAGATAAGGCTCGGCACCCGTCATCGCGCTGCCGCATACGCGCACTTCCCCGTGGCGCGGCTTGACGATGCCGAGCATGCTGCGGATCAGCGTGCTCTTGCCCATGCCGTTGCGGCCCATGAGCCCCACCGTCTCGCCGCGATCGACGCGGAAGTCGACACCGTGGAGAACGTGGCTCGCACCGTAGTACGTGTGCAGCTCGCGTGCCTCGAGCAGCCATTCGCTCATGCGCCTTCCCCGAGATACGCCTGCTGCACGGCGGCGCTGGCGCGGATCTTCGCCGGCGGGCCGCTCTCGAGCACCTGACCGTTGACCATTACGGTGATGACATCGGCGACGGCGAATACCGCGTCCATGTCATGCTCGACCAGCAGGATCGCGTGGTCCGGCGCGAGCGACTTTAACAATCGCACCATCCGCGCCGCCTCGTCCGCGCCCATGCCGGCGAGCGGCTCGTCGAGGAGCAGCACTTCCGGCTGTGTGGCCAGCACCATCGCGATCTCGAGCTGGCGCTGCTCGCCGTGCGACAGCGCGGTTGCGATGCGGTCGCCGCGTCCGGCGAGCCCCGCCGCCTCGAGAGCGCGCTCCGCAGCGGCACGCGTCGGTCCGTACGCGGCGGCGTCGGCGAAGAGATGGAGGGCGCGCGGCGCGCGCGACTGCGCCGCGAGCCGGCAGTTCTCGATGGCGGTGAATGCCTCGAAGATGTTCGTCTTCTGGTAGCTGCGGCCGATGCCGATGCGCGACCGCCGATCGGCGGATTCGCGCGTGATGTCTTCGCCCTTGTACGTGACGCTGCCGCTCGACGCCGCGAGATCTCCGGATAGCATGTTGATGAGCGTCGTCTTGCCGGCGCCGTTCGGACCGAGCACGGCGTGCAGCTTGCCGACCTCGAGCTCGAGCGCCACATCGCTCACCGCCGCCAGCCCTCCGAACAGGCGCGTCAGCCCGCGCGTCGTCAGGATGGCCTCAACCATCTTCGGCCTCGCCGACGAGCGTGCGCCGCAGGCGCGACGCGACGCTGGCCAGCCCTCCGGGCAGAAGGATCACGAGCAGGACGATCGCGGCGCCGAGCAAGAGTTGCCAGTGGCGGGTCAGCGCCTGGAAGACCTCCGCAAGCGCGACGAAGGCGAACGCGCCGACGACGGCTCCATACAGGCTGCCCACCCCGCCCAGGATAAGCATGAGCAGCACGTTGCCCGACTGATGCCAGGACAGGAGCTCGGGATTGACGAAACCGAACTGCAGCGCGGACAGGTAACCGGCAAGGCCGGCCAGCGTTCCGGCGAGCGTGAAGCTCGCGAGCTTGTAGCGGTAGACGGGGAATCCCAGCGAGCGCATCCGATGCTCGTTGCTGCGGATCCCCATCAGCGCGCGGCCGAAGGGCGAGCGCAGGACGATCCGCAGAAACGCAAATGCCGACAGCATCAGCGCGAACACCAGATAATAGACGTGCGTGGCGTTGCCGAGGTCGATGGGCGTGAAGTCCCCTATCGTGGCGACCGGCTTGAAGTTCATGCTGATCCCGTCCGATCCGCGGCCGAACTTGGTGTCGTGAAAGAGAAAATAGAACATCTGCGCGAACGCGAGCGTCACCATGATGAAGTAGATTCCCTTCACCCGGACGACGAACAGACCGACGGCGAACGCCGCGATCCCGGTTGCGAGCATCGCCGCCGGCAACGTGAGCCACAGGCTCGCCGCCTCGTACCGCGGAGCCATCAGTCCGAGCGTGTACGCGCCGATCCCGAAGAACGCCGCGTGCCCGAACGAGACCAGGCCCGTATAGCCGACGAGCAGGTCGAGGGACAGCGCGAAGATCGCGAGCACCATCACCTTGGTGACGAGCTCCGTGTAGAACGTCGCGCCGGCAAACGGAAAGAGTGCGAGAAAAGCGAGGAATGCGCCGACGGCGATTCGCTTTCCGTTCACGGCGTCGGGCCCGCGCGGCGGCGCATCATGCGGCCCGCTTGAAGAGCCCTTCGGGGCGCCATAGCAGAATCGCGGCCATCAGCACGTAGATCGTGACGCCGGCGAATTGCGGTGCGAGGACCTTGCCGAAGGTGTCGGCGAGGCCGATCAGCAGCGCCGCGGCGAAGGCGCCCCATACCGACCCGATGCCGCCGATCACGACGACGACGAAGCAGATGATGAGCACCTGCGTGCCCATCCCGGGATAGACCGACGACACCGGAGCCGCGATCATCCCTGCGAATGCCGCGAGCGCCACACCCAGCGCAAAGACCAGCCGATAGACGAGATTGATGTTGAGTCCCAGCGCCGCGACCATCTCGCGGTTCGACGCTCCGGCACGGATCATCATCCCCAAGCGCGTGCGGTGGACAAGAAGATAGAGCAGGCCCGCAAGCACGAGACAGACGGCCGACATGAACAGGCGGTACACCGGATACGACAGCGTGGCGGTCAGCGGAATCGAACCGCCGAGGATCTCGGGCACGGCCACACCGTGTACGTCGTTGCCGACGATGAGGCTGCGCAGTTCCTCGAACACGAGGATGAGCCCATACGACAGCAGCACCTGTTCGAGGTGATCGCGTTTGTAGAGGCGCGCGAACAATGCCCATTCGAGGAGAATGCCGAGCAGCACCGAGAGCACGACGCCCACGACGATGGCGACGAACAGGTTGCCCGTGAGCGATGCCAGCGTGAAGGCCATGTACGCGCCGATCATGTAGAAGCTGCCGTGTGCGAGGTTGATGATCCCCATGATGCCGAAGATCAGCGTGAGCCCGCTCGCGACGAGAAAGAGCAGCAGCCCGTACTGGACTCCGTTCAGCAGCTGGATCAGGAACGTGTAGACATCCATCGTGTTCGGTTGCCGCCGTCAGCTCAAGACGATCGGGGTCACGCCCCCGCCCGCCCTCGATACCCCACTCGGGCTCCGGGGGCGTGACCCCGATCGCTCTCCACAGTCCCGCGTCGCGAGTTCGAAAACAGCGGCGTGAGCTGTCCGCTGTGGTGTGGCGAGCGCCGTACCCCGAAGCCCGAGTGGGGTACCGAGGGCGGCGGGGTGCGGCGCTCGCCACACCGCAATGGCCGCGTTCCGGACCACGGCAACTCGGCTCAGAGCTTGCAGCCGCGCGGCGGATCGGTGAGGTTTTTCACCGCCACGGCGATCACCTTGTTCTCCTTCCCTTCGACCTTGCGCAGGTAGATGTCGTGGATCGGGTTGTGCGATTTCGTCAACGCGAAGGCGCCGCGCGGGCTTTCGAGCTTTGCCGTCTCCATCGCCTTCACCAGCTCCGCGCGCTTCGCAAGATCGCCGCGCACCGCATTCGCCCCGACAATGAGGAGCTGCGCGGCGTCGTAGCCTTGCACGGCGTAGACGTCCGGTTCGGACTTGAACGCCTTGGCGTAGGCCGCGCGGAACGCGCTGTTCTTCGGGTTGTTGAGCCCGTCGCCGTAGTGCAGCGTCGTCAGCAGCCCCTGCGCCGCGTCGCCCTGCGCCTCGAGCGTTCCGTCGGTGAGGAAGCCGGGACCGACCAGCGGGATCGACTTGTTGAGGCCCGCGGCCGCGTAGTCCTTGACGAACTTGACCGCGCCACCGCCTGCAAAGAACACATAGACCACGTCCGGTTTCAGCGCCGCGATCTCGGTCAGGTACGACTGGAACTCGACCTGCGGGAACGGCAGCGAGAGCTCCTTGATCACCTTGCCTCCACCCGCTTCGAACGCCTCCCTGAACCCGCCGACCGATTCGTCGCCCGCCGCGTATTTCCACGTCAGCGTCACCGCGGTCTTCTTCTTCTGCTCGGCCATCACCTTGCCCATCGCGATGCCCATCTGCGAATTCGAGAACGACGAGCGGAAAACGTTGGCCGCGCAGAGCGGTCCCGTGATGTCGTCGGCGCCGGCGTTGGGAATCACGAGCAGCGTGTTGTTGTCGCGCGCGACCTTCGCCATCGCGAGCGCGACGCCCGAATGCACGGTGCCGACCAGCACGTCGACCTGGTCGCGCTTGATGAGCTTGTTGGCGTTGTCCGGCGCCTTGGCGGGATCCGACTCGTCGTCGACCGAGAAGTACTCGATCTCGCGTCCACCGAGCTTGCCGCCGTTTTCGTCGATCGCGAGCTTGAAGCCGTTGGTGATGGCGGTCCCCAGCGCGGCGTACGTTCCCGTATAGGGCAGCATCAGCCCGATCTTGACCTTCGGCTGTTGCGCCATCGCCGGACCCTCCGGCGGCAGGAAAAAGGTCGCGGCGACACCCGCCAAAGTCATCGCACCGACGCGGCACAGTGCAATCAGGGTTGCTCGCATTTCAGCAGTCCTCTCGGTAGGTGATCGCGGGGCGCCCGCGGCGCGGCGCGGCGCGACATTGGGCAGGCAATCAAGCTGCCCTGGCGCGCAGCTTGAAGCGCTGTATCTTACCCGTCGCCGTCTTGGGAAGCTCGTCGATGAACTCGATCCAGCGCGGATATTTGTAGGGCGCAAGGAGGGCCTTCACGTGCTGGCGCAGCTCCTCGGCGAGCTCGGGCGACGGCACCTGGCCGCGTTTCAGCACGACGTACGCCTGCGGCTTCACCAGCTGCTCGTGGTCCGCCCGGCCGATCACTGCCGCCTCGAGGACCGCCGGATGCGTCACCAGCGCGGACTCGACCTCGATCGGCGACACGTAGACGCCGCCCACCTTGAGCATGTCGTCGGTGCGACCTGCGTAAAGGTAGTATCCGTCCGGGTCGATCGAGTACTTGTCGCCGCTTCGTGTCCAATTCCCCAGGAACGTGCCGCGCGTCTTCTCGCGATTGTTCCAGTAGCCGGTCGCGGCCGTCGGCCCGTTGATCTGCAGCTCGCCGACCTTGCCGCGGGCAACGGGCTCGCCGTCGTCGCCGACGATCCGCAGCTCGTAGCCGGGCACGGGAATGCCCGTGGTGCCATAGCGCACTTCCCCGGGCCGGTTGGAGAGAAAGATGTGGAGCATCTCCGTCGATCCCAGACCGTCGAGAATTTCGACGCCGAACCGTTCGGTCCAGCGTCTTCCGATGTCCGCGGGGAGCGCCTCGCCAGCCGATGCGCAGACGCGTAACCGCAGCGGCACCGCCCTGCGGAAGCTCCGGGTTTGCGAGCAGCGCGGCGAAGAGCGTCGGAACGCCGTAGAAGATCGTCGGTTGATGCCGGTCGAGCCGCGCGATGATCGCCGCCGGGGTGGACCGCTCCGCCATCAGCACGGCCGTCGCACCGACCGCCATCGGAAACGTCAGCGCATTGCCCAGACCATACGCGAAGAAGAGCTTCGCGGCGGAGTACACGACATCGTCCTCGCGTATGCCGAGCACCGGCTTCGCATAGAGCTCCGCGGTCAGAATGAGGCTCGAGTGCGCGTGCACCGTGCCCTTGGGCGCGCCCGTCGAGCCCGACGAATAGAGCCAGAAGCACGTGTCGTCGCGGGTCGTCTCGGCCGGCGCGCACGACGTCGGCGCGGCATTCATCAGCGCCGCGAGCGAGTGGGCCGCCCCGGCCTCGCCCTCGCCTGGCGCACCGGAGACGATCACGTGACGCAGGTCTGGATGCACGGCGAGCACCGGCGCAATCGTCGGGAGCAGCGCCGCGGACACGATCAGCGCGCGCGCCCGGCTGTCGCGCAGCATGTAGTCGTAGTCGCGGGTCGTCAGCAGCGTGTTCGCGGCGATGGGCACGATGCCCGCCTTGATCGCGCCGAGAAACACGGAGGGGAAGTCGATGGTGTCGAGGAGGCAGAGCAGCACGCGCTCCTCGGGCCGCACGCCGAGCGCCGTCAGCGCGTTGGCGCACCGATTCACCCGTTCCGCCAGCTCGCCGTACGTGTACGCCCCTGCGTCGTCGACATAGGCGACCTTGCCGGCGCGTCCCGCGGCGAGGTTGCGCTCGACGAGGTCGTGCGCCGCGTTGTAATCGCGAGGGATGTCGACCCGCGGCGGGCTGGCGTGATGATCGGCGGTGCTGAGCGACGGCATCGTGCTCTCCTCCGGGCGCCGCGGCGCCCCCGCATTCGTCCAGGCTTCCTGCACCATGGTCCGGAAAGCGTCCGGCATAATACAGCGCATTGAGGAGGATCGCATGGCCGATGCCGCACCCATGGATACCGCGGAAACGGGAGCGCGCGGTCAACCGCCGTTCACCTACGACACGCATCCGGACCGCTACGCGCACTGGAAGCTCGCGTTCGACGGCCCGGTCGCGACGCTGACGATGGACGTCGACGAGGACCGCGGACTGCAACCCGGCTACAAGCTCAAGCTCAACTCCTACGATCTCGGCGTCGACATCGAGCTCGCCGACGCGCTGCAGCGCATACGCTTCGAGCACCCCGAAGTGCGCAGCGTCGTCCTGACGAGCGGGAAGGACCGCGTCTTCTGCTCGGGCGCCAACATCTTCATGCTGGGCACGTCCTCCCACTGCGTGGAAGGTCAACTTCTGCAAGTTCACCAACGAGACGCGCAACGGCATCGAGGATGCGAGCCGCCATTCCGGCATCAGGTTCATCGCAGCCTGCAATGGAACGACCGCCGGCGGCGGCTACGAGCTCGCGCTCGCGTGCGACGAGATCGTCCTGGTCGACGACCGGTCGGCCGCAGTGAGCCTCCCCGAGGTGCCGCTCCTCGGCGTGCTCCCCGGCACCGGCGGCCTGACCCGCCTCATCGACAAGCGCCGTGTGCGCCGCGACCACGCCGACGTCTTCTGCACGCTGGCGGAAGGCGTGCGCGCGCAGCGCGCGCTGCAGTGGCGGCTGATCGACGATCACGCCAAGCCGCAGCAGTTCGCGCACAAGGTCAAGGAGCGTGCCCTCGCGCTGGCCGGAACGAGCGATCGCCCGCGGAACGCGAAAGGCGTCGCGCTCACCCGCCTCGCGCGCGTCATAGGCGATGCCGGGTACCGGTACGAGCACGTCGATGTCCGCATCGACCGTCGGGCGCGCAGCGCGACGATCACGGTCCACGCACCGAGGGCACCGGCCGCAGAGGGCCTGGACCCGATCCTCGCCGCGGGCGCGGCGTGGTGGCCGCTCGCGATGGCGCGCGAGCTCGACGATGCGATACTCCTGCTGCGCACGCACGAGCTCGACATCGGCACCTGGATCCTCCGGACCGAGGGCGATGCGGCGCAAGTCCTCGCCGTCGACGCGACGCTGCTGCGCCACCGGTCGCACTGGTTCGTCCGCGAGACCGATCGGCATGCTGCGGCGGACGCTCGCCCGGCTCGACGTCACGTCGCGCACGCTCTTCGCGTTGATCGAGCCGGGCTCCTGTTTCGCCGGAACGCTGCTCGAGCTCGCGCTGGCCGCCGATCGCAGCTACATGCTCGCGCTGCCGGATGGCGACGCGACGGCGCCGCGGATCGCGCTGTCGGCGCAGAACTTCGGCGCCTACCCGATGGTCAGCGGCGCGTCGCGCCTCGCCGCCCGATTCTGCGGCGACGCGGAGCCCATCGCCCGCGCGAAGGGCGCCGTCGGCGTCATGCTCCTCGCCGATAGAGCGCTCGAACTCGGCCTCGTGACCGCCGCGCCGGACGAGCTCGACTGGGCCGACGAAGTCCGCATTGCGCTGGAAGAGCGCGCGAGCCTTTCGCCCGACGCCCTCACGGGCATGGAGGCGAACCTGCGCTTCGGTGGCGCCGAGATCCATGGAAACGCGGATCTTCGGGCGATTGTCGGCGTGGCAGAACTGGATTTTCGTCCGGCCAAACGCGGTTGGCGAGGCGGGCGCGCTGAAGGTCTTCGGGACCGGCAACAAGGCCCGGTTCGACTGGGATCGCGTCTACGGGAACCGACGATGGACATCGACTACAACGAGAAGATCCCGAACAACGTCGATCTCGCGGCAACCGGGCGTTGCAGGCGCGCGCTCGAGCACTGGCAGCCCGAGTTCCTCCGCTGGTGGGGCGACGTCGGCCCGCAGGACACGCGCGACATCGACGTCTATCTGCGCACCGCGGTCTCGCGCCGTGCCGAAGGGCTGGGCCAACTACGACTACGTGAAGATGCGCGACTATCGCTGGGGCATCTTCCTCGCGCCGGCCGAGCCGGACCGCAAGGTGAATTTCGGTGCGCACCGGGTGAGCCCGCGTGGCAGGAAGTGCCGGGCGAATACCGGGCGAACCTGCGCCGGCTGATCGTCACGCAGGGCGACACCGAGCCCGCCTCGGTCGAGCAGCAGCGCCACCTGGGACAGACGTGCCCGTCGCTCTACGACCTGCGCAACCTGTTCCAGGTCAACGTCGAGGAAGGCCGCCACCTGTGGGCGATGGTGTATCTGCTGCACGCGCATTTCGGGCGCGACGGCCGCGAGGAGGCCGAGGCGCTGCTCGAGCGGCGCTCCGGCGACGCCGACAACCCGCGCATCCTCGGCGCGTTCAACGAGCCCACGCCGGACTGGCTGTCGTTCTTCATGTTCACGTTCTTCACGGACCGCGACGGCAAGTACCAGCTGTGCTCGCTCGCCGAATCCGGCTTCGATCCGCTGCGCGCGCACCTGCCGCTTCATGCTGACCGAGGAGGCGCACCACATGTTCGTCGGCGAATCGGGTGTCGCCCGCGTCGTCCAGCGCACCTGCGACGCGATGGTCGAGCACCGGACCGGCGATCCGGCGAAGCTGCGCGCACTCGGGGTGATCGATCTGCCGACGATCCAGCGTTACCTCAACCTGCACTTCAGCGTGACGATGGACCTCTTCGGCTCCGACGTGTCGTCGAATGCGGCCACGTTCTATTCGACCGGGCTCAAGGGCCGCTTCGAGGAAACGAAGATCGACGACGATCACCTGCTGGGCGACGCGGTGTACCCGGTGCTGGAGATCCGCGACGGCCGGCTCGTCGCGGCCGAAGCGCCGGCGCTGAACGCACTCAACGAGAAGCTGCGCGACGATTACATCCGGGACGCCACCGCGGGCATCGCGCGCTGGAACAGGATCATCGACAAGGGCGGGATCCCCCTCCGGCTCAGGGCTCCGCACAAGGCGTTCCATCGCCGGATCGGTCCGCTGGCCGCCGCGTACATCGATCCCGATGGCAGCGTCGTGCCAGCGGCCGAGTGGGCCGCCAACGTCGACCGGTGGCTGCCGAGCGCTGCGGACCGCGCCTTCGTCGCCTCGCTGATGGGGCGCGTCGTCGAACCGGGACGTTTCGCCAACTGGATCGCGCCACCGGCACGCGGCGTAAACATGCAGCCGGTCGATTTCGAGTACGTGCGCTTCGCCTGACGGCGGTGCCGCCCCACGTCCCGTACGGCGCGCGCACGCGCCGCCGCGAGGCCGTCGCGCCTACCGGCACACGGTGCCGGGCGACCGAAAGATGAAACGCGTGATCGCCTTCGACTGCGTCGCGCCGTTCACCGTGAACGAGAACGTACCGGCGTTGCCGTTCGCGAACGTGAGCCTCGCCGTGCCGACGTCGGTCCGCGCCACACTCCGCGGATCGAACGGCGTCGCGCTCCACGCGGGCCCCGTCGAGCGGATCAGCGTTCCGGCGTAGGTCGTGCCGGATACGTTGACCAGGGCTCCCGACAACCACAGCGGCGTGCCATCGGTATCGTAGGTGAACCAGCCCGCGACGATGACGTTGCCCTGGTGGGCGAGGCTGAGGCTCCATCCTGACTCCGAGCCGCCCGGCGCTTTCCACCAGAGCCCCTGATAATTCGTGGCCAGCCCCGGATCGGCGAGGGCCGCGAACGTGCAGACCGGAACTGGGTTCGCGAACGTCAGGAGCGTGATCGGCTTGGACTGCGCCACGCCGTTGAGCTCATAGCGGAAGGTCCCGGCGCCGGCGCCGTCGAACGTCAACGTCCCCGACCCGACCGCGGTCCGCGTCACCAGGGCCGGATCGAACACCGCGGCATTGAACGCCGGCCCCCGCGTTTCGAATAGCGTTCCCGAGAACGTGCTTCCGGCGCCCTTGGTGGCGGCCATCGTCAGCCACCACGCCTTGCCGGCGAAATCGTAGGTCTCCCAGGTCGCGACGATGATGTCCCCTTGGTGGACGACGTTGACGCCCCATCCCGATTCCGAACCGGCGGGAGCCTTCCACCACAAGCCGCCGAAGTTGGGCGGCGCGGACCCGTTGTACGGGACGAGCACGCGATCGTCGCCACCGCCCGCCACGCTGGTCATGCGCAGCAGCTTCTCGCGCGCGGCGTCGTCACCCCGCACCTCCGCGTCGAGAAACGTCAGCGCCCAGGTGAAGATGTCGTTGGTCGACGGCACGTCGAAGCCGTGCTTGACGCCGACCAGCGCGACGACCTCCTTCGTACCGCCGAGCACCCCCATGCCCTCCAGCGTCTGCGCGAGCGGAGCGGTCGTGTCGGACGTGCCGCTGATCGCGAGGAACGGCAGCGTGATGCCCTCGAGCCCGCGCTGGCCGCGCCCGAACGCGGGATAGCCGGGTTGTCCGAAATAGGGGACGTAACCGACGCCGGCCCTGATTCGCGCGTCCTTCGTCACCTGCTTCCAGGATTGTCCGATCGACGTGGTGAGCCCACCTCCGGCCATCAGCAGGATCGACTCTCCGCCCATGCTTCCGCCGAACGCGCCGACGGCGCCGGCGTCGATGTGGTCGCGCCATTGCGGATGCGCGAGCAGGAGGTCGATGGCGGCCGACAATGCGAGCGGTCGCAGCGCCTGCATCGCGAGGAAGTCATTGAGGTGCGTGATGAGATAGATGAGGTCCCCGATGCTGTCGAGCTTCACGTTGTTGTACTGCCAATCCCCGTGGAATGGCGCGGCGACGACGTAGCCGAAGCTCGCAAACACGGTGAGCGCGTAGATGTAGTCGTTCGACAGCGGACTGCCGCCGTAGCCGTGCGAGAACACCAGCAGCGGATAGCGCAACGCCGCGTCGGGTAGCAGCGGCGCTTCGGACCCGCGCTGCATGCGTGGAACCATCCTCGCGGTCGGCAACGGAAAGTCGGGACGCGCGTTGGCGCTCGACGTCGGGTAGCAGACGAGCACGACGAACGGCAGCGCCCGCCCCGCGTAGGAGCCGTACAGCTCGCTGTCGTTCGGCGCGCTCACCGTCACCGTCAGCGTGTTCGCCGGATCGGACAGGAGGTCGGTCACGGCGCGCAGCGTGCCGTTGTCCCTCGGCAACGCCTCCCAGTAGGCCTGGACGTCCTCGCCGGTCGCAACGCGACTGAAGTCCTGCACGACGTTGCTGCACGCGACGGGGTAAGGTCCTGGCAACGGCAGCGGCTGCACGACCGACGCGTCCACTGTCTGCGCCGCAGCGGAGCTCAGCAGCGCCAGAGCAAGCACGGTTGCGAACAACGAGCGGCAGATCACCGTTGATGATTGCATGGGGGTCGGACTCCGGCAAGGCGCCACCACGGCGCGTGTCGCGAAACGTCGAGCGCGCGTGGACGAGATCCGACGGTACGCGCACCCCGCAGCGCGCGTCCGTGCGCCATCGCACGCAACACGGGTCAGCAGTTCGCCGCTCCCGTGCGATCCTGCGACGGGGTCCTCAGGCGGTTTCCATCGCGGCGGTGTACTTGCCCTCGCGGGCGGCACCGTTGAGGCGCGCGCGTTTGAGCAGTGCTTTCTGTGCAAGCGCCTTGTTCGCAGCCGCACCGCGCCATGCGTTGAGCGCCGCCGCCTGCAGCGCGCGTCCGTACGAAAAGCTGAGCACCCACGGCTGCCGGTGCGCGAGCGCGTTCATCGCATTGAGATTGGCCGTGGCCGCCTCGTCGCTCATGCCGCCCGAGAGGAAGAAGATCCCCGGCACGGCCGCGGGCACGTTGCGCCGCAGGCAGGCGACCGTGGCGCGCGCCACCTGTTCGGGCGTAGCCTGTTCCGGACACTTGAGGCCCGGGACGACCATGTTCGGTTTGAGGATGATGCACTCGAGGACCACGCGTTGGCGATGCAGCGCGTCGAACACGATGTGCAGCACCTCGTCGGTGATGTTGGCCGCGGTCGTCAGCGTGTGGTCGCCATCCATCAGCACCTCGGGCTCGACGATCGGCACGATCCCCTGCTCCTGGCACATCGCCGCATAGCGCGCCAACGCATGCGAGTTCGCGGCGATCGCCTGCGAGCTCGGGATGCCCGGGGCGACGTCGATCACCGCGCGCCACTTGGCGAAACGCGCGCCCAGGCGCTTGAATTCGACGAGCCGGTCCGGCAGCCCGTCGAGGCCCTGCGTCAGCTTCTCGCCGGCGAAGCGCGGCAGCGGGACCGTGCCCTTGTCCACCTTGATGCCGGGGACCATGCCTTGGCCTGCGAGCAGCGCCGCCAGCGGCACGCCCGCGGCGCTCTTCTGCTTCAGCGTCTCCTCGTACAGGATCACGCCGCTGATGAACGTCGAAAGCCCCGCCGCCGAGAACAGCAGCTCGCGGTAGTCGCGCCGGTTCTCCTCGGTGGACGGCGTGTTGATGACCTTGAAGCGCTTCTCGATCGTCCCGCCGCTTTCGTCGGCCGCGAGTATGCCCCTGCCGGGCGCCGTCAGTTCGGCCACCGTCTTTTCCATTTCCGCCAGCGCCATCGCCATGTCGTCTCCTTCGGTGGTCGCGTCGCGCGTTCGGTCCGCCCGTGACCGGACGGCTGCACGCCGGGAGTTTCCATCGCGTTATCACGCGAATTCTAGCAGGCCGAAGCTTCGCGTCGCCGACGGCCGAGACGGCTGCCCGACGCGGTGCCCGGGACCGCCGCGACCGCGATACAATCTCCCCTCCCCGTTGCCGGGCACCTGCCGGCGATTCGCCAAGACGAGATCCGCCGGGCCCCCGGCGACACGATGGGCAAGCCAATGCCAACGCGGCGCAACCTCGACGTCGAGTGCGCAGTCGACGCCCGCAACACCGTCGGCGAATCGCCGGTGTGGTCGGCGCGCGAGGGTGCCCTCTACTGGGTCGACATCGCCGAAGCCCGTGTGCACCGTTGGGAGCCGGCGAGCGGCGCGCAGCGACAGTGGCATCTGCCGGCGGTGGTCGGCAGCATCGGGCTGCGCGAAGCGGGCGGACTCGTGCTGGCGATGCGCAGCGGATTTCACCTGATGGACCTCCACACCGGCGCGCTCTCCTTCATCCATCACCCGGAGCCGGAGATCCCCACCAACCGGCTGAACGACGGCAAGGTGTCGCCGGACGGGCGCTTCTGGGCGGGCACCATGGACGATCGCACCGTGAAAGAGAAGACCGGCCAGCTCTTCCGCCTCGATCCCGATCACAGCTGTCACCGGATGGCCGGCGACGTGATCGTGTCGAATGGTCTCGCATGGAGTCCGGACGGCCGCACGATGTATCACTCGGACTCGCGCGGCGCGGCGATCTATCGCTATGACCACGATCCCGCCACCGGCGCGATCGGCGCCCGCGAGCTATTCGTCGCGATGCAGCCCGAATGGGGCCGCCCGGACGGCGGAGCGGTCGACGCCGAAGGATGCTATTGGGGCTGCGGCATCTCGGCCGGGCGGCTCAACCGCTTCAGCCCCGCCGGGGAGCTGATCGAGTACGTCGACCTGCCCATCACGCACCCGACCATGCCATGCTTCGGCGGTCCGGATCTCGCGACGCTCTACGTCACGTCGCTGCGCGACGCCGTGACGCCCGAAATGCTCGTGCGCACGCCGCAGGCGGGCGGCGTGTTCATGCTGCAGCCGGGTGTGGCCGGGACGCCCGTCGCGCTTTACCAAGGATGAGCTCATGACGAAAGTGGCCCTGACGGGCGCCCGCGGGCAACTCGGAACCGTGCTGCGCGCCGAACTGTTGCGGCAGGGTGTGGATCTGCGGTCGGCCGGCGGCTCCAAGGCGCTGACCCCGTTGGTCGATGGCGAGGACGTCTGCTTCGGCGACCTGCGCGATCCGACTGTCGTCGATCGCGTCCTCAAGGATGTGGACGTGGTGATCCACCTCGCCGGAACGAGCGTCGAGCGACCGCTCCCCGAGATCATCGACAACAACCTGCGGGGGCTCTACGAGCTCTACCAGGGCGCGCGCCGGCATCGCGTCAAACGGATCGTCTTCGCGAGCTCGAACCACGCCTACGGCATGTACTCGATCGACGACAAGCTCGACCCCGGCTGCGACTACCGGCCCGACGGCTTCTACGGTTTGAGCAAGGTCTGGGGCGAGGCGATGACGCGCATGTACTGGGACAAGCACGGCATCGAAGGGATCAGCATCCGGATCGGCAGCTGCCTGCCTCGGCCGATGGAGTTCCGCCACCTCAGCACCTGGTTCGGCCACGAGGATTTCTTCCACATGATCAGGCAGTGCCTCGAGGTTCCCGACGTCGGCTATCTCGCCGTGTGGGGAATCTCCAACAACACGCGGCGCTACTGGAATTTCGGCGAGGACGAGAAGCGGCTCGGTTACAGGCCGAAGCAGGATGCGGAGATCTACGCGGCCGAGATCCTGAAGCAGAGGAATCCGCTGGACGCGACCGCGCAGCGCTACCAGGGCGGCGGCTTCGTGACCGGCGATTTCACGCCGCAGGACCAGCGGCCGAAACGATCGACGAGGAGCGGAGCATGAGCAAGAAGAAACCGGAGGACCTGCGCAGCCACCGGTGGTTCGGCGTCAAGGACCTGCGCTCGTTCGGCCATCGGTCGCGCGCGGCGCAGATGGGATTCAACCGCAGCGAGTACGCGGGCAAGCCGGTGATCGCGATCCTCAACACGTGGAGCGATCTCAACCCCTGCCACATGCATTTCAAGGAACGCGTCGAGGACGTCAAGCGGGGCGTCTGGCAGGCAGGCGGGTTCCCGGTGGAGGTCCCGGCGATGTGCCTGTCCGAGCCCTTCCAGAAGCCGACGACGATGCTCTACCGGAATCTCCTCGCCATGGAGACCGAGGAGCAGCTCCGCTCGCATCCGGTCGACGGGGCAGTGCTGATGGGCGGCTGCGACAAGACGACGCCGGCGATGATCATGGGCGCGACCACGATGAACCTGCCGACGATCTATCTGCCGTCGGGGCCGATGCTGCGCGGCAACTGGCGTGACGCTACGCTCGGTTCCGGCAGCGATATCTGGAAATACTGGGCCGAGCTTCGCGCCGGCAACATCACCGAGGCCGACATGCACGAGATCGAGCAGGGCATCGCGCGCTCGCCCGGCCACTGCATGACGATGGGAACCGCGTCGACGATGACGAGCGCCGCCGAGGCGCTGGGCTTCACGCTGCCCGGCGCTGCGTCGATACCCGCCGCCGACTCGCGCCATGCGGCGATGGCCGCACTGACCGGCGCGCGCATCGTCGAGATGGTGTGGGACGACCTCAAGCCGTCCGACTTCGTCACGGCCGCTTCCTTCGACAATGCCGTGACCACCGTGCTCGCGATCGGCGGTTCGACCAACGCGGTCGTGCACCTGATCGCGATGGCGCGCCGCGCCGGCGTGGCGCTCGACCTCGACCAGTTCGATGCGCTCGCCCGCAAGACACCCCTCCTCGCGAACATCCGGCCGTCGGGCAAGTACCTGATGGAAGACTTCTACTACGCCGGCGGACTGCGCGCGCTGCTCGCCCGCCTCGGCGGTCTGCTGCATCGGGAGGCGATGACAGTGAACGGCAAGACTCTCGGCGAGAACGTCGCCGGTGCCAAAGTCTTCAACGATGACGTGATCCTGCCGCTCGAAGCGCCGCTCGTCGCCAGGGACAGCCTCGCCGTGCTGCGCGGCAACCTCGCGCCGGACGGGGCGGTGATCAAGCCGCCCGCGGCGGAGCCGCGCCTGCATCGGCACTCGGGCAAGGCCGTCGTGTTCGCCGACTACAATGAGATGGCGAAGCGCATCGACGATCCCGACCTCGCTCGTCGACGAGAACTCGGTGCTCGTCCTGAAGCACGCCGGGCCGCTGGGCGCCCCGGGCATGCCGGAATGGGGCCAGCTGCCCATCCCGAAGAAGCTGCTGCAGAAAGGCGTGCGCGACATGCTGCGGATCTCGGACGCGCGGATGAGCGGCACGAGCTACGGCGCCTGCGTGCTGCACGTCGCGCCGGAATCGTTCGTCGGCGGCCCGCTCGCCCTGGTCGCCGACGGCGACGTCATCGAGATCGACATTCCGGCCCGGCGCCTCACCCTGCGGGTCGGCGACGACGAGCTGGCGCGGCGCCGGGCGGCCTGGAAAGCGCCGGCGCCGCGATACACGCGCGGATTCGGGGCCATCTTTGCGCAGCACATCAGGCAGGCCAACGAAGGCTGCGATTTCGACGTCCTCGAGCGGGGCGAAGCGATTCCCGATCCCGAGATCCACTGACCGTTTGCATAGCGAGACCCTCATGGACATCCCCGCGAATCCGTTCAAACACGCAATCAAGGCGGGCCGCCAGCAGATCGGGCTGTGGTCGAGCCTGTCGAGCCATCTGACGGTCGAGGTCCTCGCCGGCTCGGGCTTCGACTGGCTGCTGCTCGACATGGAGCACTCGCCCAACGAGCTGCCGATGGTCCACAGCCAGTTGCAGGCCGCGACCGGCGGCACCGCGCAACCCATCGTTCGCCCGCCGTGGAACGACATGGTGATGATCAAGCGCCTTCTCGACATCGGCACGCAGACGCTGCTGATTCCGTACGTGCAGACCGAAGAGGAGGCGCGCAACGCGGTCGCCTACACGCGCTATCCGCCGAAGGGCGCGCGCGGCTTCGCGTCGGCGTCGCGCGCATCGCGGTTCGGGCGGGTCAACGACTACTTCACCCGGTACGAGCAGGAGCTCTGCGTGCTCGTCCAGGTCGAGACGCGACTGGGACTCGACAATCTCGAGGCGATCACCAACGTCGAAGGTGTGGACGGCGTGTTCATCGGCCCGGGCGACCTGTCCGCCGGTCTCGGGCACTTGAACGACGCCGCGCACCCGGAAGTGCAGAGCGCGATCGCCGATGCGATCAAGCGAATCAGGGCGTGCGGCAAGGCGCCCGGCATCCTGACCCCGGACGAGAAACAGGCGCGCCGCTACATCGAGCTCGGCACGTTGTTCACCGCGGTCGGCGCCGACCTCGGGATCCTCGCTCGCGGGTCGGAAGCGCTCGCGGCGAAATTCAAGAGCTAGGCCGACCGGGAGCGGATGATGCCGAAATTCGCCGCCAACCTCACGATGCTGTTCAACGAGGTCGATTTCCTCGACCGTTTTGCCGCCGCCGCGAAGGCCGGCTTCTCCGGCGTCGAGTACCTGTTTCCCTATCCGTACCCGAAGGAGCAACTCGCCGAACGCCTGCGGATGCACAAGCTGACGCAGGTGCTCCACAACCTGCCGGCCGGCGATTGGGCGAAGGGCGAGCGCGGAATCGCCTGCCTGCCGGACCGCGTCGCCGAATTCCAGGACGGCGTCGACCGCGCGATCGAATACGCGACCGCGCTCTCCTGCAAGCAGGTCAACTGCCTCGCCGGCATTGCGCCGCAGGGCGTGGATCCGGCAAAGGTGCGCGAGACCTTCGTGTCCAACCTCCGGTTCGCCGCCGGGAAGCTCAAGGCCGCGGGGATCAGGCTCCTGATCGAGCCGATCAACACGCGCGACATTCCGGGCTTCCATCTCAACCGCACGCAGCAGGCCGTCGACACGATCGCGGCGGTGGGATCGGACAACCTTTGGGTGCAGTACGACATCTATCACATGCAGATCATGGAAGGCGACCTCGCGCCGACCCTGCAGAAGCACAAGGCGCGGATCGCCCACATCCAGCTCGCCGACAACCCCGGGCGCAACGAGCCCGGCACCGGCGAGATCAACTACCCGTTCCTGTTCGACTTCATCGACCGGCTGGGCTACGACGGCTGGATCGGCTGCGAGTACAAGCCGAAGACGACGACGCAGGAGGGCCTCGGCTGGATCCGACCCTACCTGGCGGCCTGACGGGCCCGCCATTCATCATACGTTCACAAGGGAGTCATCAGACCATGAGCAAAATCGGATTCATCGGCCTCGGCATCATGGGCGCTCCGATGGCGGGCCACCTGCAGGCCGCGGGGCATCACCTTTCGGTGCTCACGATCGGCAACGTTCCGGACAATCTCGTTGCCGGAGGCGCCAAGGTCTGCCAGAACGGCAGGGAGGTCGCGCAGAACACCGACATCATCATCATCATGGTCCCGGACACGCCCGACGTCGAGAAGGTGCTGTTCGGCGCCAACGGCGTGGCGGACGGGTTGTCCGCGGGCAAGATCGTCGTCGACATGAGCTCGATCGCGCCGATCGAGACGAAGGAGTTCGCCAAACGCGTCAACGCGCTCGGCTGCGAATACCTGGATGCGCCGGTGTCGGGAGGCGAGGTCGGCGCCAAGGCCGCGTCGCTCACCATCATGGTGGGCGGCAGCGAGGCGACCTTCACGAAAGTCAAGCCGCTGTTCGAGCTGATGGGCAAGAACATCACGCTGGTCGGCGGCAACGGCGACGGACAGACGTGCAAGGTCGCCAACCAGATCATCGTCGCGCTCACCATCGAGGCCGTAGGCGAAGCGCTGCTGTTCGCCTCGAAGGCGGGCGCGGACGCCGGCCGCGTTCGGCAGGCGCTGATGGGCGGGTTCGCCTCGTCGCGGATCCTGGAGGTTCATGGCGAGCGCATGGTCAAGCGCACCTTCAATCCCGGATTCCGCATCGAGCTGCACCAGAAGGACCTCAATCTCGCGCTGAGCTCCGCGCGGAAGATGGGCGTGAGCCTGCCGAACACCGCGACCTGCCAGGAGCTGTTCAACGCGTGCGCTGCGCACGGCGGCAAGGCCTGGGATCATTCCGGCATGGTCCGCGCACTCGAAATGATGGCCAACTTCGAGATCGGGCAGAAGGTCTGAATCCGGCGTTACCGGTTGTCCGCACGTCCGCCCATCGGCCGGCGACCCGCGGCACGGCCGCCGTCGCGACGTCGGACGGACTTTCAGGTGGACGCGGGCCCCGCCGATCCGCGGATGGTCAGACGGTCAGGCAGGCGCGGACGCCGTCGGCGTCCATGTCGGCGCCCTTGCCCGCCTTGATCACCTCGCCGCGCGACAGCACGACGTAGCGGTCGGCGAGCGAACGGGCGAAGTCGTAATACTGCTCGACCAGGAGGATCGCCATTTCGCCCTCGGCCGCGAGGCGCCGAATCGCGCGCTCGATGTCCTTGATGATCGACGGCTGGATACCCTCGGTCGGCTCGTCGAGCACCAGGAGTTTCGGCCCCATGGCGAGGGCGCGTCCGATCGCGAGCTGCTGCTGTTGCCCGCCGGACAGGTCGCCGCCGCGCCGGTGCAGCATCTCCGCGAGCACCGGGAACATCTCGAAGATGCGCCGCGGGATCGGCGTGCCCGGCGGCTTGGTCGCGAGCCCCAGCTTCAGGTTCTCCTCGACGGTCAGCCGCGGAAAGATCTCGCGTCCCTGCGGTGCGTACCCCATCCCCAGCCGCGCGCGGACGTGCGGGGACAACTTCGTGACGTCCTCGCCGTCGAAGCGGATCGCACCGGAGCGAACAGGCAGGAGTCCCGCGAGGCACTTGAGCAGCGTCGTCTTGCCGACGCCGTTGCGGCCGAGGAGCACGGTGACCGCGCCCGACGGCGCCTCGAACGCGACGTCGCGCAGCGTGTGGCTGCTGCCGTAGTACTGATTGAGTGCCGCGACCTCCAGCATGCGCGTTGGCTCCTAGCGGCCGAGGTAGACTTCGATCACGCGCGGGTCGGCCTGCACGACGTCCATCGGACCCTCGGCGAGGACGCTGCCTTCGTGCAGCACCGTGACGGTGCGCGCGATCTTCGCGATGAAGTCCATGTCGTGCTCGACGACGACGACCGAATGCCGGCCGGCGAGCGACAGGCAGAGCTCCGCCGTGCGCATCGTCTCGTCGTCGGTCATCCCGGCGACCGGCTCGTCGAGCAAGAGCAGCCGCGGTTCCTGCATCAGCAGCATGCCGATCTCCAGCCACTGCTTCTGTCCGTGCGACAGCGAGCCGGCGAGTCGATCGCCTTCGGCGGCGAGCTGGATCAGCGCCAGCGTCTCGGCGATCCTGTCGAGGTCCCCGCGGCGCAGCCGCGCGTTGAGGGTCCTCCGCACGCGCTTGTCGGCCTTCATCGCGAGCTCGAGGTTCTCGAACACCGAATGCCGCTCGAATACCGTCGGTTTCTGGAACTTCCGGCCGATCCCGGCGTGGGCGATCTCGGCCTCGGTCAGCTGGGTGAGGTCGATCGTCTGGCCGAAGTACGCTGTACCGGCGTCCGGGCGCGTCTTGCCGGTGATCACGTCCATCATCGTCGTCTTGCCTGCGCCGTTCGGGCCGATGATGCAGCGCAGCTCGCCGTCCTCGATCGTCAGCGACAGGTCGTTCAGCGCCTTGAAGCCGTCGAAGCTCACCGTGATGCCGTCGAGGTAGAGGATCGGGCCGTGCGTGGTGTCGACGTCGGTGCCCACGACGCGAATCCCCGCCTGCGCGAGCCCGGCCGAGCCGCTGTCGACCGTGTGGAACGCTTCGGAGCTCATCGCCTGCGCCGCAGAAGTCCGATCACGCCGCGCGGCAGCAGCAAGGTGACCAGGATGAACATCAGCCCGAGGAAGAACAGCCAGATCTCGGGGAAGGCGACCGTGAACCAGCTCTTTGCCCCATTGACGATGAACGCGCCCAGGATCGGGCCGATCAGCGTGCCGCGCCCGCCCACGGCCGTCCAGATCGCGATCTCGATCGAGTTGGCAGGCGACATTTCGCTGGGGTTGATGATGCCGACCTGCGGCACGTAAAGCGCCCCGGCGATCCCGCACAGGACGGCCGACAGCGTCCAGATGAAGAGCTTGTAGGAGAGCGGGTTGTAGCCGCAGAACATCACGCGGCTCTCGGCGTCGCGGATCGCCATGAGCACGCGCCCGAGCTTCGAGGTCACGACGTAGCGCGCGAGCAGGAACGTGCCGATCAGCACGGCGCCGGTGGCCGCGAAGAGCGCCATCCGCGTCTTCGGCGTGGCGATCGGAAAGCCCAGGATCTCCTTGAAGTCCGTGAAGCCGTTGTTGCCGCCGAATCCGGTGTCGTTGCGAAAGAACAGCAGCATGAATGCGTACGTCAGCGCCTGCGTGATGATCGAGAAGTAGACGCCCTTGATTCGCGACCGGAACGCGAAATAGCCAAAGACGAACGCCAGGACGCCCGGCACGAGGACGACCAGGAGCGCCGCGTACCAGAAGTGGTCGGTGAAACTCCAGTACCAGGGATAGGCCTTCCAGTCGAGGAACACCATGAAGTCCGGCAGATCGCTGTGGTAGACGCCGGCGGTGCCGATCGAGCGCATCAGGTACATCCCCATCGCGTAGCCGCCCAGCGCGAAGAAGAGCCCGTGCCCCAAGGACAGGACGCCGGTGTAGCCCCAGATCAGGTCCATCGCAAGGGCCACGATCGCGTAGCACATGATCTTTCCGGCGAGCGAGACGAAGTAGTCGGAAAGGTGCAGAGGGTGAGTTGCCGGCAGGTAGAGGTTCAACGCCGGAATCAGCACGAACACCGAGTACGCGGCGACCATCATCACGGCCCACCCGCGACGCGACAGCAGCGCCCGCGTTGGCATAGTCACCGCCGGACGGAGTTGCCCGGTCACCTCGGGCGGGAGCGGAGCGTTCATGCGGGAGCCGCCGCCTTCATGCATCGGCCATCCGGCCCTTGAGGGCGAACAGTCCCTGCGGGCGCTTCTGGATGAACACGATGATGAAGACGAGCATCGCGATCTTCGCCAGCACGGCACCGGACCAGGCCTCGAGGAACTTGTTCGCGATGCCGAGGCCCATCGCGGCGTAGACGGTACCGGCCAGCTGCCCGACGCCGCCCAGCACCACGACCATGAACGAGTCGACGATGTAGCTCTGGCCGAGGTCCGGGCCGACGTTGCCGATCTGCGACAGCGCGCATCCGGCGAGCCCCGCAATGCCGGAGCCCAGGCCGAACGCATACGTGTCGACGCGTCCGGTCGGCACGCCGAGTGCGCCGGCCATCGGCCGGTTTTGCGTGACGCCGCGCACGAAGAGGCCCAGCCGCGTGCGCGTCAGCAGCAACGCGATCAGCGCCACCACCGCAGCCGCGAAGCCGATGATGACGATGCGGCTGTACGGCAGCACCACGTTCGACAACAGCTGGACGCCCCCCGACATCCACGCCGGATTCTCGACCTGCACGTTCTGCGCGCCGAACGCGGTGCGCATCGCCTGGATGAGGATCAGGCTGATGCCCCAGGTGGCGAGCAGCGTCTCGAGCGGCCGGCCGTAGAGGAACCGGATCACGCTGCGCTCGAGCGCCACGCCGACCAGCGCCGACGCGACGAAGGACGCCGGAACCGCCGCGATCAGGTACGCATCGAAGGCGCCCGGCGCGTAGCTGCGGAACAGGTTCTGCACCACGTAGGTCGCATACGCGCCGACCATGATGAGCTCGCCGTGCGCCATGTTGATCACGCCCATCAGGCCGTACGTAATCGCGAGGCCCAACGCGGCCAGCAGCAGGATGCTGCCGAGGCTCACGCCGCTGAACACGCGGCTCACCATCTCGCCGGTGGCGAGCCG
Organism: uncultured beta proteobacterium; assembly: GCA_963833295.1. Taxonomy (GTDB): domain Bacteria; phylum Pseudomonadota; class Gammaproteobacteria; order Burkholderiales; family Casimicrobiaceae; genus CAIWHR01. The sequence continues at coordinate 161,830 of CAWHXL010000006.1, forward strand.
GCTCTCGATCGAGCGCAGCGAGAGCTCGGCCTCGGCGCGAACGTCGCTGTCCGGTTCGACGAATTCCCCGCCCTTCCTTTCCATGAGCGGCAGCAGCAGCATCTTCGTGTTCGGGTCCCGGCTCTCGGCAAGCGCGCGGATCGCGCCGATGCGGGTCGCCTTGTCCGGGCTTCCGAGCTCGATCGTCGAACGCGCGAGCGTCAGCAGGCCCTTGATCTCGGGATCCTGCTCGTGGTCCTGCGCGCGCCGGATCGCCGGGAGCATCGCGTCGGCGGCGCCGCTTTGCAGCTCCTTCGCGCCGGCGAGCCGTGTCGCGCGGTCGGACGACGTGAGCTTCAGCGCCGCGATCGCGGTGGCGAGCTCGCGCCGCACGCGGTTGTTGAGTACGACGTCGTCGAGCGGCTCGGGCACCGGCGCGACCGCCTTGCCGGTCACGACATCGACGGCCGCCTTGTCCTTCAATTTCAGCACCTGCTGGCCGGACGTCTGAATTTCACCGTCGGCCAGCGCCTGCAACAACGCCAGCGCGCCATCCTCCCCATTCGCGACCAGAGCGGCGATCGCCTCGACTTTCGCGTCGTTCTCGCCGAACGCGAGATCGCGTGCCTGGTCGGCCGTGATCGCCTGTACACCGGTCGCGCAGAGGGCTGTCAACGTGCAGGCGAGCAGCGCCCTGGCGATGCGACCAGCGCGTGCGAAGGAAGCGTTCATGGCTCGTCGTCGATCCGTTCGCTACGTAGACGGAACGGCGGCAGCGGCTGATCACGGACCGCTGCCGCCGCCGTTTGACAACAACGCCGCTGCTACATCTGTTCCGGCCCGTCCTTCTTCCTCTCGTTGCCTTCGATGTACGGGCTCCACGGTTGCGCGCGGATCGGGCCCGGTGTCTTCCACACGACGTTGAACTGCCCATTCGCCTGCACTTCGCCGATGAAGACGGGCTTCCACAGATGGTGGTTCTTCTCGTCCATCTTGATCGTGAACCCGTCCGGTGCCTTGAACGTCTGTCCGCCCATCGCGGCGACGACCTTGTTGGTGTCCGTCGACTTCGCCTTTTCGACCGCCTGCTTCCACATGTGGATCCCCACGTATGCGGCTTCCATCGGATCGTTGGTCAGCGGCTTGTCGGCGCCGGGCAGCTTCTTCGCCTTCGCGTAGTCGGCCCACTGCTTCTTGAACGCGTCGTTGGCCGGGTTCTTGAGCGACATGAAGTAGTTCCATGCGGCCAGGTGGCCGACGAGCGGCTTCGTGTCGACGCCACGCAGCTCCTCCTCGCCGACCGAGAACGCGACGACCGGCACGTCGGTAGCCTTGAGGCCCTGGTTGCCGAGCTCCTTGTAGAACGGCACGTTCGAGTCGCCGTTGATCGTCGAGACGACCGCGGTCTTGCCGCCGGCCGCGAACTTCTTGATGTCGGCGACGATCGTCTGGTAGTCGCTGTGGCCGAACGGCGTGTATTTCTCGTCGATGTCCTTGTCAGCCACACCCTTCGACTTCAGGAACGCGCGCAGGATCTTGTTCGTCGTGCGGGGATAGACGTAGTCGGTGCCGAGGAGCACCCAGCGCTTGGCGCCGCCGCCTTCCTTGCTCATCAGGTACTCGACCGCGGGGATTGCCTGCTGATTCGGCGCGGCGCCCGTGTAGAACACGTTCTTCGACAATTCCTCGCCTTCGTACTGCACCGGATAGAACAGCAGGCCGTTGAGCTCCTCGAACACCGGCAGCACCGATTTGCGCGAAACGCTCGTCCAGCAACCGAACACCACGGCGACCTTGTCCTGCGAGATGAGCTGACGCGCCTTCTCGGCAAAGAGCGGCCAGTTCGACGCGGGATCGACGACGACGGGCTCGAGCTTCTTGCCGAGGACCCCGCCCTTGGCATTGATCTCGTCGATCGCCATCAGCGTGACGTCCTTCAGCACCGTCTCGCTGATTGCCATGGTTCCCGACAGCGAGTGGAGGACGCCGACCTTGATCGTGTCGGCGGCTTGCGCCTGCGCTCCCACCGTTAAGCCTGCGACCGCAAGCGCCGCGGAAAGCGCCAGTCGCTTCAGAGCAATTCTGCGTTGCATGGATTTCCCCGTTTCAAAGGATTGACGATGCCTGCACCAAGCAAAGGCGAGCCGTCGCGCACGGCGGATACGGCAATCGAGCGACGCTGCGGCTCTGCGATGTTGCATCGCACGATCCATGCCATGCGCCGCTTCGTGCGCGCAAGACATTGTTTCCGCTTGTTTTACCGAGGTGGATTGAGCCGGAACGGCCATCGAGGCCGGAGCCGTTGGCCCACCGCTCGGCCCAGACTAGTGCATTGCAGCACGGCGTGCACCGTTGTGGACCAGTTCGGGGGCGACCGCGAAGCAGGGGCGCGTCAGCGTGTCCCCCTCGGGGACCCCACCATGCCGCGCTCGACGACGAAGCGCACGACCGTGTCCACACCCTGGCCGGTCTTGAGATTGGTGAATACGAAAGGACGCTCGCCGCGCATCTTGCGCGCATCGCGATCCATGACCTCGAGCGACGCCCCGACCATCGGCGCGAGGTCGATCTTGTTGATGATGAGGAGATCGGAGCGCGTGATTCCGGGACCGCCCTTGCGCGGAATCTTGTCGCCGGCGGCGACGTCGATCACGTAGAGCGTCAGATCGGACAGCTCCGGCGAGAAGGTTGCCGCCAGGTTGTCGCCGCCGCTTTCGACGAAGACGATGTCGAGGTTGCCGAAGCGCCGCGCGAGCCGGTCGACCGCCTCGAGGTTGATCGACGCGTCCTCCCGGATCGCCGTGTGCGGGCAGCCGCCGGTCTCCACGCCGATGATCCGGTCGGGGGGAAGCGCCTCGTTGGTGACGAGGAAGCGCGCGTCCTCCTCGGTGTAGATGTCGTTGGTGACGACGGCGAGCTCGCAACGGTCGCGCAGCGCACGGCAGAGCGCCAGCGTGAGCGCGGTCTTGCCGGAGCCGACAGGGCCGCCGATGCCGACGCGAAGCGGTTGCGAGGAGATCATGTCGCGATGAATGCGCAGCGGTTCGGTTGGACGTCGTTCGGTGCGCTCGCGGGCTGGCTACGAACGAAAGAGGCGCGTGTATTGCGTCTCGTGCCGCGCGCTCGCGAGCGCCAGGCCCGGCGCGAACGTCGACAGGTCGTCGTCGGCGAGCGCGGCCGCCGTCGCGACCACCGCCGGAATCGTCGCGCCAACGGTTGCGAGCAGCCGCTGCCCGGCCACCTGGCCGAGCGGCACGAGCTTGACGGCGGCCAGCACCTGGCTCTCGAGCCACGACCACACGTACGCGGTCAGCGCTTCCCGGGCGGGCACGGCGAATCCGCGCGCCGCGAGCGCGTACGCCGCGGGCAACGTGATCGGCTCGACCCTTTCCAGCGCGCCGCGCGCGGGCCCATCGAGGAGATCGAGCTCGCCAGCGAGCTTGGCGAGCGAGCCGCCCATCTGCAGGGTCTCGGCGCCGAGCTCCGCGGTCTCGCGCGACGCGCGGAACCAGGCATTCCACGTCGCGAATGCGCGCCAGTCGCCCCCCTTCGCCGACGTGACGAGACGCCACGCGACGGCCGCCTCGCCGCATGCGACGACGAGCTCGAGCACGTCGCCGATCCACGCCTGCGCCGTGGCGGTATCGCATACGACGCCGTCCTCCACCACGCGCTCCAGCCCCTGCGAGTAGCTGTACGCGCCGATCGGCAACGTCGGACTCGCGAGCTGCAGCAGGCGGACGAGCGGAAGCAATTCGTTCGCAGGAGGGCCCGTCGCGTCACTCATCGATGCGGTGCGGTGCGGTTCGCGCCGCGAAGTCGTGGATGATCCCGGCGTGCTTCGCGTCGCTCGAATGCGCGTGGTGACCGACCGCATAGGCGCCCGCCTCGGGCTCGAACGGCGCGCGAAGCCGCCTGAGCTCGGCTCCGAGCCCGCACAGCATGCCGGCGAGCACGTCGTCGGCCGCGAGGCGCAGCCAGCCGGAGCCCACCTGCACCGGCGTGTGCCGGTTGCCGAGATGGTACGCGGCGCGGGCGAGCGTGTCGGCGTCCGGGCAGCGCACCTCGAGGAGATCCTCGTCGGCCGCGACGACGCGCACAATGCGCCCGTCGTCGGCTTTCAGGCATTCGCCGTCGCGCAGCACGGTTCCGCGCTCGAGGAAGAGGCCGATCTCCTCGCCGCCCGCGACGGCCGTGCGGAGGCGGCTCTTCTGCCGCAGCTCGAACGGGAGAATCAGCTCGGCGTCGTGCGGCGCCGGTGCGTCGAGCTTGCGCTGCACGATCAGCATCGACTCAGAACAGGAAATACCGCTGCGCCATCGGCAGCACGGCGGCCGGCTCGCAGACCAGCAATTCGCCGTCGGCGCGCACTTCGTAGGTCTCCGGATCGACGTCGATTCGCGGCAGCGCGTCGTTCCGTATCATGTCGCGCTTGCCTATCCCGCGGGTGTTCTTCACCGCGACGAGCGGCTTCGCGAGCCGGAGCTTCGTCACCTCGGGGTTCTTCAGCGCTGCCTTGGACACGAACGTCACCGACGTCGCGAGCGCCTTGCCGAAAGCACCGAACATCGGCCGGTAGCGGACCGGCTGCGGCGTCGGAATCGACGCGTTCGGGTCGCCCATCGCGGCGGCGGCGATCATCCCGCCTTTCAGGATCAGCGACGGCTTGACGCCGAAGAACGCCGGCTTCCACAGCACGAGGTCGGCGAGCTTGCCGGGCTCGACCGACCCGACAACGTGGCCGATGCCGTGCGCGATCGCCGGGTTGATCGTGTACTTCGCGATGTAACGCATGGCTCGATGATTGTCGTGCGTCGAAGGATCGCCAGCGAGCTTGCCGCGCTGCACCTTCATCTTGTGCGCGGTCTGCCACGTGCGGATGATCACTTCGCCGACGCGGCCCATCGCCTGCGAGTCCGACGACAGCATCGAGAACGCGCCGAGGTCGTGCAGGATGTCCTCGGCGGCGATCGTTTCGCGGCGGATCCGTGATTCCGCGAATGCGATGTCCTCGGCGATCGCCGGATCGAGGTGATGGCACACCATCAGCATGTCGAGGTGTTCGTCGATCGTGTTGACCGTGTAGGGACGCGTCGGGTTGGTCGACGACGGCAGCACGTTCCCCTCGCCGCAAGCGCGGATGATGTCCGGTGCGTGACCGCCGCCCGCGCCCTCGGTGTGGTACGTGTGGATTGTGCGGCCGCCAATCGCGGCGAGCGTGGTTTCGACGAAGCCGGACTCGTTCAGCGTGTCGGTGTGGATCGCGACCTGCACGTCCATCCTGTCGGCAACCTTGAGCGCCGCATCGATCGCCGCCGGCGTGGTGCCCCAGTCCTCGTGCAGCTTCAACCCGATCGCGCCGGCCGTCACCTGCTCGACGAGCGGCGGCGTGAGGCTCGCGTTGCCCTTGCCCAGAAAGCCAAGGTTCATCGGGAACGCCTCGGCGGCCTCCAGCATCCGGTGAATGTGCCACGGTCCGGGCGTGCACGTCGTCGCGAATGTTCCGGTTGCAGGACCCGTGCCGCCGCCGATCATCGTGGTGACGCCCGACATCAGCGCCTCGTCGATCTGCTGCGGGCAGATGAAGTGGATGTGTGAATCCACGCCGCCGGCTGTGACGATCATCCCTTCGCCGGCGATGATTTCCGTGGCTGCGCCGATGACGATGTCGACGCCGGGCTGGACATCCGGGTTGCCGGCCTTGCCGAGCTTTGCGATCTTCCCGCCCTTGATCGCGATGTCGCACTTGACGACGCCCCACCAGTCGATCACCAGCGCGTTGGTGATCACCGTGTCGGCGCAGTCCGCCGCGATCCGCTGGCTCTGCCCCATGCCGTCGCGGATCACCTTGCCGCCGCCGAACTTCACTTCCTCGCCGTAGATCGTGAAGTCGCGCTCGACTTCGACGATGAGGTCCGTGTCGGCGAGCCGCACGCGATCGCCTACCGTCGGCCCGAACATCTCCGCGTACGCGCGCCGGCCAATCTTCATCGCCTGCCTCCGGTCTTTCTGCCACCGGCCCCCGATTTCTTGTTCGTCGGCGAGCGCCGGGCCGCCGGTTTCCCCGCGATGCCCGGTCCAGCGGTCCCATCACTGCACCGGCAAAGCCATAAACGACGCGCTCGCCCGACAGCGCCACCAGCTCGACCTGCCGCGCCTGGCCGGGCTCGAAGCGCACCGCCGTGCCGGCCGCGATGTTGAGGCGGAAACCGCGCGCCGCGGCGCGATCGAACGCGAGCGCGGCGTTGGTTTCTGCAAAGTGATAGTGGGAGCCGACCTGAATCGGACGGTCGCCGGTGTTGGCCACCGTCATCGCGACGGTTGCGCGACCCGCGTTTAGCTCGAGGTCGCCGTCCTCGACGAACAATTCGCCGGGAATCATGGGATGGGGTGGTGCACGGTGACGAGCTTGGTTCCGTCGGGGAAACGTCGCCTCGACCTGGATCTCGGGAATCATCTCGGGCACGCCCGTCCATCACCTGGCTGCGCGAAAGGAGCGTCGCGCCGAAGCTCATCAGGTCGGCGACCGTGCGCCCGTCGCGCGCGCCTTCCATGATCGCCGCGGACAGATAGGCGACCGCCTCCGGGTAGTTGAGCCGCACGCCGCGCGCGAGGCGGCGTTCCGCGAGCAGCGCGGCGGTGAAAAGCAGCAGCTTGTCCTTCTCTCTCGGGGTCAGTTCCACGTTGTCGCGTTTGCCGGGAGTGGGTGTCAGGTGTTCCAGATGCGCGGCCAGACCGCGACGCGCCCCGCGAGGGCAGGGCGAAGCACGCTCCACAGCTTAGCAAAATACGTGCGCGCAGCACCCGTTGAATCGCCGCAGTAGCGCGCGACGAGTGCGTACGGCAGTCGCGTCACCGCAGTGGCGCCCAGTGCGCATCGGACCTCGCGGCACGCTGCGAGGAGCCCGTCGTCGACCGGCCCGAGAGCTGCGACCAATGTGCCAAAGACGGGCGCGCCGCCGAGGATTGCACCGGATTGGAGCGCCCGCGAGCCACCGTCGAGCACCGCGGAGTCGCACCAGAGCAACACATCGTCGCGGAAGAGCGTGAACCGTCTGCTGCAGACGCCCCGTGTCGAATCGCTCGCCCGACGCGGTGCGCCCGAGGCTCGTCAGGTCCCAGCCGATGAATTGCGCGTCGCCGGCGAGCTCGATGGCAGCCCGGATCACCGCGCGCGCTCCATCGAACAGGATCGTCTCCTGGGGCAGCCATTCGACGAGCGCGCCCGTCCCTGCGCGCAGCGTCGTCTCCGCCCGCGCGGTGCGACCTGCCGACCGGTACCACTTCGCGGCGCCCGGTGTGGTCACCTGCACGTGCGTCGCCCGCACCGGCGTCGATGTCGATCGCCAGCGAATCGCCCGCAACGACGCCACCCGGGGGATGCACGACGATCACCTGGCACACGTCGGCGCCCTCGGGATAGAGCGGCCTCTGAACGCGGAGAGGACCGACGTGCCTGCGCGCGGCGAGCACCGTGCGCGGCCCCTCCCGTTCGAAACGCAGCGCGAGGCGCGCATTCCATCCGGTCGCCGCGTCCTCGACGACCCATGCTTCGGCGAACGCGGGTTCGGTCATCGGGTGAGTATGGGGCACGGGGCCGGTCAGTCCCGATCGCCCTTCAACGCGACCGCCTGTGCGTAGAGCGCTTCGCGCGGAAGCCCGGTCGCGGCCGCCGCGACGCGCGCGGCACGCGCGGGGGACAGCTCGGCGACGAGCGCCGCGATCAGCCGGCGCGCGTCCAATTCCGGGCCGCCGCTCGCGGACTCCCCCGCCAGCGGCGCGTCGACGAGCAGGACGAATTCACCACGCGCGTGATTCGGGTCCGCGGCAAACCAGCCGGGTCCCTCGGCGAGCGTCATACGCGCGATCGCCTCGAATTTCTTCGTGATCTCGCGTGCGATGACCAGAGTCCGGTCGCCGCCGAGCGCTTCGCCCAGATGCGCCACCGTGGCACGCACGCGATGCGGCGCCTCGTAGATCACGAGCGCCACCGGCAGGCGCGCGACGGTTGCGAGCAGCTCGCGCTGCGCCTTCGCAGCTGCCGGCAGGAACCCCAGAAACAGGAATGCTCGCCGCTGCGAGGCCCGCCGTCGACACCGCGGCAATCGCCGCGTTCGCACCGGGAATCGGGACGACGGCGAATCCCGCGTCGCGCACCGCGCGGACGAGTCGCGCGCCGGGGTCGCTGATCGCAGGCGTCCCCGCATCGCTGACGAGCGCCACACTGCGACCTGCGATCAGCATCGTCACGATCTCGTCCGCACGCGCGGCCTCGTTGTGCTCGTGCAACGAGAGCGGCCGCGTCGCGATGCCGTAGTGCCGCAGCAGCACTGCGGTGACGCGCGTGTCCTCCGCGGCGATGGAGTCGACGCTGCCGAGCACGTCCAGCGCGCGCAGCGTCACGTCGCGCAGATTCCCGACCGGCGTGGCGACCACATATAATGTTCCCGGCAAGGCGCGAAAGCGCTCCCCCGCCGGGCCACCCGCGCTTTGCGCGTCCCCGCTCTCGTCCATGCGAATCGAGACTCCGGCCGTATGATCGCCCCGCACCGCCACCTCCCGGACCTGACGCGCTCGACCGCGCGAGGATGTCGAGCCGCGCTCGCGTTCGCGCTGTCGCTGGGGCTCGCCGCATTGTCCGCCGCGCAAACCCCCGCGGCAAGCGAGGAAACCCCGTCACCCTCCGTCGAGAAGACGACCGACCAGGCCGCGATCGTCCTCGTCCTGCCGCTGGCTTCGGCGACATTCGGCCGCGCGGCCGAGGCCGTGCAAGCGGGATTCCTCGCCGCCGCCGAGTCGGCCAGCGCGAAGGCCATCGTGATTGCGCACGGCGACGGCGAAGTGCTTGCGGCGTTCGGCAAGGCCAAGGATGCCGGCGCACGCGTGATCGTAGGACCGCTCGTACGCGATGATCTCAAGGCCATCGCCGGCGCGGGGCTCGACCTTCCGACTACGATCGCGCTCAACCAGCTCGACGACGGCGCGGCGCTGCCGGACCGGACGTACACGCTGACGCTCACGCTGGACAGCGATGCGCGACAGCTCGCGCGTCGCGCGCGCGACGCCGGCGCGATGACCGTCGCCGTGATCGCCAGCGACGCACCATTGCAGCAGCGCTTCGCGGCGGCATTCAACGCCGAGTGGATACTGGCTGGCGGCAACGCCCCAGTGATGTTCCGCTTCGACCGCGCGCCGGACGTCCTGAGTTCGCTGCGGCGCGGCCTCACCAAGACTCCGTTCGACGCGGCGTTGCTCGCGATCGACGGCTCGGACGTAGCGCTGGCGAAGCCCTACGTCAAGTCGATCCCGACCTACACCAGCAATCAGGTCAACGAGCATCTGCCACGCGAAGCGCTGCACGATCTCGACGACGTGCGCTTCGTCGACATCCCATGGCTCGTCGACCCGGACGCGACGGCCTACGCGGGGCTGAAGCGCCCCGACTACCCGAACGCCGCGCTCGATCGCCTCTATGCGCTCGGCATCGACGCCTTCCACGTCGCGCAGGCGTTCGCCGACAGCACGCCGGACAGGCTCGACTTCGACGGCGCCACCGGACGGATTTCGCTGGACACGGGGCGCCAGTTCGTCCGCGAAGGTCGGCTGATGGTCTTCCGGTCCGGCCAGGTCGTGTCGGCCGATACGCGCTGACGATGGCCGGTGCGCGTGCGATCGCCGGTGCGCGGGCCGAGGCGCTCGCTGCCGAATTCCTCGCCGCGCAAGGCATCACGATCCTCGAGCGCAACTTCCGCCGGCGCTGCGGCGAGCTCGACCTCGTCGCGCGCGACGGCGACACGCTGGTGTTCGTCGAAGTGCGCCTGCGGACGCGGGCCGACTTCGGCGGAGCGGCCGCCAGCATCACGGCGAAGAAGCGCGCACGGATCGCCGCCGCCGCCGGACTCTACCTCGCCCGACTCCGCCGCACGCCGCCGTGCCGATTCGACGCGGTGCTGCTCGACGCCATCGACCCGACGCGCATCGAATGGCTGAAGGACATGATGAGCGTATGAGCGCCGCAGGGCCAAGGCGCGGGTGCTCCCTCTCGGAGGAACGGCGCGCAGCGCCAAGGGTGCACCAATGAACGCGGCGGCCGAAGCCGAGGCCAGAAGGACACCCGCGCAAGCAGGGCGAAGGCCAAGCCGGAAGCGCGTGCCCGCGAGCGTGGGCGGCGGCCGACACGCGCAGGTCACCCATTGGCGCGCCTCGAACGGAACCCGCGCACGCGCAGCCGCACCGGAGCGCCCCGCCATACTTGGTACAATCACGTCCTCCGAAGCCCCCTTCCGCATGGATCACGTCTCGCGCATCCGCGCGCATTTCGCCGACAGCGCGCAGCTGAAGCTCGCAGCGGTCGATGCACTCGCGCCCGCGATCGCCCGCGGCGCGGAGCTCCTCGCGGCGTGCCTGCTCGGCGACGGCAAGATCCTCGCGTGCGGCAACGGCGGATCGGCCGGCGATGCGCAGCACTTCGCGGCCGAGATGGTCGGGCGTTTCGAGCGCGAGCGCCCGGAACTCCCGGCGATTTCGCTTGCCACAGACACGTCGATCCTCACCGCGATTGCGAACGACTATTCCTACGAGCAGGTGTTTGCGAAGCAGGTGCGCGCGCTCGGCGCTGCCGGCGATGTGCTGCTCGCCATATCGACATCGGGAAATTCTTCCAGCGTCGTCGCGGCGGTCGAGGCGGCGCACGACCGCGAGATGCGCGTCGTCGCGCTGACCGGCAAAGGCGGCGGCCGGATCGCCACGATGCTCGCGCCGACCGACGTGGAGCTTCGCGTGCCGCACGACCGAACCGCCCGCATCCAGGAGGTGCATCTGCTGATGATCCACTGCCTTTGCGACGCGATCGACAACACGCTGCTCGGCGACGAATGAGGGACGTGCCCGCGCTCCGCCGGTCGATGCCGCTGCCCGCCGTGGCGCTCCTCGCCGCCGCGGCCGCGGGATTCCTCGAAGGTTGTGGGCCTCCGATGATCGCGGTGGGCGCCGCTCATGTCGCGCTGATTGCGGCCGATCGCCGAACGACCGGCGCGCAGCTCGATGACCAGACGATCGAGCTCAAGGTCGAGACCACGGCCGGCAGCCGGTGGGGCAACGACCTGCACCTCAATATCACGAGCTACAACGGCAACGTGCTGTTGACCGGCGAGGCCGCCACCGCGGAGATGCGAAGCGAGATCGTGCAGCTCGCGCAGTCCACCGAAAAGGTGCGCACGGTCTACGACGAGACGGTGGTCGGGCCCGTCACCGATATCGGCGCGCGCAGCAACGACACGTACATCACGTCGAAGGTCAAGGCGCGCATGATCGAAGCGGAGTCCGTCAGTTCGATCTACGTCAAGGTCGTCACCGAACGCAGCGTCGTCTACCTGATGGGCATCGTGTCGCGCGAGCAGGGCGATGCGGCCGCGCAGGTCGCCGCGACCACCGAGGGTGTCGCGCGCGTGGTCAAGCTGTTCGAGTATTCGGGCTGACGGCGCGATGTCCGCACCGGAGTCCCGGCCCGCGCCGCGCTACCTCGCCAAGATGGCAATGCCGGACTCGGCGCTCGCGCGCATCCGGCAACTCGCGCGCCCCATCGTGTTCACCAACGGCGTCTTCGACGTGCTGCATCGCGGGCACGTCACCTACCTCGACCACGCGCGCTCGCTCGGCGCGTCGCTCGTGGTCGCGGTCAATTCCGACGCCTCGGTGCGGCGGCTCGGTAAGGGCAAGAACCGGCCGCTCAATTCGCTCGAGGACCGCATGGCGGTGCTCGCCGCGCTCGCTGCGGTCGACCTCGTCGTCCCGTTCGATGCCGACACACCGCGGGACCTGATCGTCGCGTGCATGCCCGACGTCCTGGTCAAGGGGGCCGACTACACGGCGGCAACGACCGCGGGCGCGGCCGAGGTGATCGCCGCCGGTGGCCGATTCGTGCCGATACCGTTCGCGTCCGCACACTCGACGACCGCCCTCGTCGAAAAGATTCGTGGAGCGACGTGAGCGGCGAGCGCAGCCCGCTACCGTCGATTCCGGTCCAGGAAGTCGCCGACGATTCCCTTCTGGCTGCGCTCGATCGATGCGTCGAGGCTGCGGTCGGTCGGGTCGAATTGCTTCGCCTTGCGGAACGCCTTGAGCGCGTCCTGGTGATTGCCCTGCGCCTGCTGGGCCTGCCCGAGACAGCGCCAGGCGTCGGCATTGGCGAGCTCGAGATCGGTCCAGGCCGCGCAAAGCTCCGCCGCCCGCCGGAAGTTTCCGGACGCCAGCATCCGCGGCCCCTCGACCTTCAGCAGCGTGACCTTCGCGCGACGCTCGGCGAACAGGACGGCGAGGTCGGAGTCGACCGGGGCCGCACCCGGCGACGGCGCGCTGGCGTTGCCGTTAGCCGTCGGCGTGCCTCCCCCGAAACGCGTGATGTCGCCGGCGATGCCGGCGATGCCGCTCCCGCTCATCAGCTCACGCGGAAGCAGCGATTGTGCGGCCGGCAGTGCTGCGCCGATCCTGGCGCCGATCGAGGCGACCGTCTCGGCCAGCGGCCGATGCCAGGCCACGCCGTAGAGCCATAGCATCGCGGCGAGACCGCAGACGCCGGTCACGCTGTTGAGCACGCCGGGGGGCGCATATGTGGCGAGGCAGTCCTGCGCGAAATCCCAGTCGGTTTCCTGGTTCTGCACGACGCGCTCGTAGGCTATCGCGATCAGAATCGGCGCGAGCAGCGGAAAGCCGCAGCCCACGCCCTCCCACCAGACGCGCAACGCGCGCTTGAAGGCGCGCAGGAGCTGCGAGCGCATTTCCCGCTTGGCGTAGGCGTCCGAGATGGAGAACTGCAGATAGCAGCCGAAGAGCCACTTGCCGGGCGTCGTGCCCAGCGACGCCATCAGCAGCGTCTCGACGGCGATCCATGTACCGGTGATCAGCGTCGGCGCGACCAGCGGGTGTCCCAGCCAGTACGCAACGCCATCCGGCACGAGGCCCGCGCCACGCAATTCGGACAACAGCAGCGCCAGCACGATCCCCCAGATCGCGTAGTCGAACAGGCGGGCTCCGAGGCGGTTCCACGGCCGCGGCTCGCTGGTGCGCCCGGTCTTCGCGCGCTCGAGCTCGGCCATGCGCAACTGGAAGATCCAGCTCGCATCTTCCTGCGGCTGGTCGGTGCCGAGGAACACGCTCTTCTCGCGGCGCCAGTTGAGGATCGCGAGGTCGGTCTGCGGCATGAGTCCCTGGGCGGGGGCTACGCCCCTGCGCCTCGCGTACGCGAATCCGTGAACGACGCCGTAGACGACCGTCAGCGTGAGCAGCGTCAGCGTCAGCCAGACCAGGACCTGCTTCGCGACCTGGACCGAATCGACCGGCATCACGATGCACGATCGCGGCCGCGATGAACGCGCCGAACAGCACGCACAGCGCGATGGTGACGATCGTCGGCCGGCCGAACGACGCGACCGGCTCGGTGAGTCCCGGGTGATGGATGGCCCGCGCAGCGCTCGCTTCGTCCGCGCTGGCGGCGACCGCGATGCGCGCCGCGGCGGAATCGACCGCGCCGACCGCGACGTCGGTGCCTTCGCCGGGCACGGCGATCGCATTGCCCGCGAGATTGGGCACCGGCGCGATCGCCTTGGAATCGGATTGCGCGAGGTCGCCGTTGTAGCGCTTCCGCCGTTCCGGATCGCTCAGGATGCGGCTGGCATGATTGATGAACCGCAGCGCCTCTTCGACGTTGCCCTGCCCATCGCGCGTCTTCGCGTAATACTTCCGGATCAGGCGCCGCAACGCCGCTCGAACCTCCTCGTCAGAGGCGGTTGGCGCGATTCCCAACGCTTCGTAAAGCGAGGCTCTCATCGAATCCGGACGGCGGGCGCATGCCCGGCTGGCTGCGGGAATCTTCGGGGAAATCCGTTCCCGAGGCAAGTCACGTCGAGCAAGATTCGCGCCATTTCGCCGAAATGCTGCACGTTGCGCAACGGGATCCGCCGCCGCGGTGGCTCAGCGGACACCCGGAATTCGCGAGCACGCACGAAAAAGGCAGCCTCGCGGCTGCCTTCGTCGCACGGCAAGCGGCCGGTCACTCGCCCTTCTTTTCCTTGTGCACGTGGGCGAGCTTCTCGCGAATCCGCGCCGATTTGCCGGACCGATCGCGCAGGTAGTAGAGCTTGGCGCGGCGCACGTCGCCCTTGCGCTTGACCTCGATGCCCGCGATGAGCGGCGAATACGTCTGAAACGTACGCTCGACGCCTTCGCCGCTCGAGATCTTGCGCACGACGAACGACGAATTGAGCCCGCGATTGCGCTTCGCGATCACGACGCCCTCGTAGGCCTGCACGCGCTTGCGCTCGCCTTCGACGACGCTGACGTTGACGATGACGGTGTCGCCCGGCGCGAAGGCGGGGATCGTCTTGCCCAGCCGGGCGATTTCTTCCTTTTCCAGCGTTGCGATGATGTCCATGCTGCGTTCTCCGTTGCGGTGAATCACGGTCGTTGACCTTGCGTGCAGCGCAGGGCGCCCCCTGATGCACGCGGCTTGTTGTGAAGGACCGGCGCTTCGCGCGCCGGACGCTTCCGGCCCCGGCGCAGCGACGCGCTCCGTCCCCTCTCTCGTACTACCCGTTCCCCCTTGCCGGCGAATGCTCGCGCTGATACGCGGCCAGCAACTCCCGCTCTTCCTTCGACAACACCCGGTCCCGAAGCAGATCGGGCCGCCGTTCCCACGTCCGCCCCAGCGACTGCTTCGAGGCGCCACGCGCGGATCGCCGCGTGGTGCCCCGAGAGCAGGACGTCGGGCACGCGGTCGCCGTCGTGCTCCTCCGGCCGCGTGTAGTGCGGACAGTCTAGCAGCCCGTCCGCGAACGAGTCCTGCGCGGCCGACTCGGCGTCGTTCAACACGCCCGGCCGCTGGCGCACGATCGCGTCGATCAGCATCAGCGCCGGCAGCTCGCCGCCGGAAACGACGAAGTCGCCGACGGCGATCTCCTCGTCCACTTCACGAGCGAGCAGCCGCTCGTCGATTCCTTCGTACCGGCCCGCAAGCAGCACGAACCCCGTCTCGTCCGCGGCCGCGGCCAGCTCCGCGACGCGCGCGTGCACGAGCGGCGTGCCGGCCGGCGACAGGTGCAGCGTGCGGGTTGCCTCGCAACCATCCGCCGCCTGCGCCGCGCGCGCCGCCGCGAGCGCCCTCGCGAGCGGCTCTGCCATCATCACCATTCCCGGACCCGCCGCCGTACGGGCGGTCGTCGATCGTCCGATAGTTGTCCGTCACGAAATCCCGCGGGTTCCACACGCCGAGCCGCCACAGCCCGCGCTCCAGCGCCCGACCCGTCACGCCAAACCGCGTGGCATGCCCGACCATCTCGGGGAACAGCGTGACGACGTCGATCCGCATTCTTTACCCGTACCGTCAGAAGTCCTCACCCCAGTCGACGTCGATCGTGCCGGCGGCAAGGTCGACCCGGTCGATGATCGCCGCGACGTAGGGAATCAACCGCTCCGGCCCGCGCGCCCCGGGCGGCCGCGCCACCCGCAGCAGCGGATGCGCGCCGTGTTCGGTCATCCCTACCACTTCGCCCGAGCATCACCCCCGTGCGGTTGCGCACCGCGAGCCCCGTCAGGTCGTCCCAGTAGAGCTCGTCGCCCCTGGCGGCGGGCAACGCGGCCCGCGGCACTCCCACCAGCGACCCCTTCATCGCGAGCGCTGCCTCGCGCGTGTCCACCCCGTCCAGCGCCACGAGCAAGGTGCCCGAGTGCATCCGTCCGTCGACCTTCGTCACTTCGTGCCAATCGCCGCCGCGGGCGGGTTTCAGTCTCCAGGCCGCAAACCCGAGCAAGGCATCGGGGTCCGTGGAGTACGGTCGGACCCGGAGCCAGCCGCGCACGCCATACGTCCCGACGACTTCGCCCAGCACGACGATCACGTCGCGTGCGGCGGCCATCGGCGAACGGGACGTCTTGGCGCGCGCGAAAGCGCTGCGTCGGCGGTCAGGCGACCGCTGCGGGAGCGGGCAGCCGGCGGCGGGCTTCGCCGCACGCTTCACGAGTCCGGCGACCGTGTCGGACACCTTGGCGCCGCGCTCCTGCCAGAACGCGATGCGGTCGACGGCGAGGCGCAGTGCTTCCTCGCCCTTCGTGGCGATGGGATTGTAGAAGCCGACGCGCTCGATGAAGCGGCCGTCGCGGCGGTTGCGCGAATCCGCGACGACCACATTGAAGAACGGGCGCTTCTTGGCGCCGCCTCGGGCTAATCTGATGACGACCATGGTGTGCGGTTTCCGAATCGGGGTTGGCGTAGGAAAGCCTTTAATTTTACCGCGAAATGACCCGATTCCGCAAGGGGCGATCGCCGGCGACGACGCGCGTCTAGCGGGCATGCCCGGCAGGAAACCCTTCATTCCGCGCAGCATCTTCTGCATTCCGCCCTTGGCCACCATTTTCATCATCTTCTGCGTCTGCTCGAACTGGTTCAGCAGCTGGTTCACTTCCTGGACCGACACGCCCGCCCCCGCGGCGATCCGGCGCTTGCGCGACGCCTTGAGGAGCTCCGGCTTCGCCCGCTCGACCGGCGTCATCGAGTTGATGATGCCCTCGATGCGCGCGATCTTCTTCTCGCTCATCGTCGCGTCCTGCGCCGCGCGCGCGAGCTCGGCCGGCAGCTTGTCCAGCATCGCCGACAGCCCGCCCATCTTGCGCATCTGCGCGATCTGCGATCTTGTAGTCGTCGAGGTCGAAGCCCTTGCCGGACTTGACCTTCTTCGCGAACTTCTGCGCTTCCTCGACGTCGATCGTCTTGTGCGCCTCCTCGATCAGCGACAGCACGTCGCCCATGCCGAGGATGCGCGAGGCCATCCGCTCGGGATGGAACACCTCGAGGCCGTCGATCTTCTCGGAGACGCCGGCGAACTTGATCGGCGCGCCGGTGACGTGGCGCACCGACAGCGCGGCGCCGCCGCGCGCGTCGCCGTCGAGCTTGGTCAGGATCACGCCCGTCAGCGGCAGCGCCTCGCGGAACGCGCGCGCCGTGTTGACGGCGTCCTGGCCCTGCATCGCATCGACGACGAACAGCGTCTCGACCGGCTTCACCGCCGCGTGCAGCTCCGCGATCTCGCGCATCATCGCCTCGTCGATCGCGAGGCGCCCCGCGGTGTCGACGATCAGCACGTCGTGGTAGTGCTTCCGCGCCCAGTCGAGCGCGGCCTCGGCGATCGCCACCGGCTTCTCGCCGACCGCCGACGGGAAGACAGTCGACGCCGACCTGCGCCGCGAGCGTTGCGAGCTGCTCGATCGCCGCCGGCCGGTAGACGTCGGCCGACACGACGAGCACCTTCTTCTTCTGGCCGCGCAGCAGGTGCGCGAGCTTTGCCGCGGTCGTCGTCTTGCCGGCGCCCTGCAGGCCGGCCAGCAGCACGACCGCCGGCGGCTGGACCGCGAAATCGAGCGGCACCGCCGCGCCGCCCATCAGCGCCGCGAGCTCGCGGTGGACGACGCCGACGAACGCCTGGCCCGGCGTCAGCGAGCCGACGACCTCCTCGCCGACCGCCTTGTCCCTGACCTTGGCGATGAAATCCTTGACGACCGGCAGCGCGACGTCGGCCTCGAGCAGCGCGAGGCGCACCTCGCGCAGCGCGTCCTGGATGTTGGCGTCGGTGAGCCGCGCCTCGCCGCGCAGCTGCTTGACGACGCGGGAGAGCCGCTGGGAAAGATTGTCGAACATCGGGAGTCCGGTCGTCGTAGGTCGAGGCGGGCGCGGCGCGGACCTCGCCGCCGATGCTGCCGCACGGTCAATCAGCGGACGGGCTCTAGGGTAAACTGGAAGCGCCGCAAACTCCGCGTTCGCCGCACGCCAAGCCCGATGATTTTACTCCACGTCGCCGCCGCGGCCCTCTACGCGCTCACCGCCTGGGCGCTGTGGCCCGCGTCCCCGGCGCCGGGACCCTCCGGCCAGCCCGCGGCGGCCCCCCCGCGACGCTGCGGCCCGTGGCTCCTGCCCGCCGCGCTGCTGCTGCACGCCTGGGTCGTCGTGCAGGACATCGCGTCACCGCGCGCGGCCTCGACCTGTCGTTCCTCAATGCGGTGTCGGTGGTCGGCGCGCTCGTCGCGGCCGTGGCGTGGGCATCCGGACTCCTGCGCACGCTGCCGGCGATCGGCACGGTCGTGCTGCCGGTCGTCCGCCGTCGCCGCGCTCCTGCCCGCACTGCTGCCGGCGCTCAATCCCGCGATCTTCGCGAATCCGCACCGCTTCGCGTACGGCGGCGAGTCGCTGGCCGCCGCGCACGTCGCGGTCGCGCTCGTCTCGTACGCGCTGTTCCTGGTCGCCGCGATACAGGCGCTGGTGCTGATGGGCCTCGAAAAGCGCCTGCATCACCGGCTGCCCGACCCCGCGTCGGCCGCGCTGCCGCCGCTGCTCACGCTCGAGCGCTTCCTGTTCCGGCTGGTGGCGGTGGGATTCGTCCTGCTGACGCTGACGCTCGCGAGCGGCATGCTGTTCACCGAGCAGCTGTTCGGCAAGCCCGCTGACGTTCACGCACAAGAGCGTGTTCTCGGTGCTCGGCTGGCTCACGTTCGGCGCGCTGCTGTGGGGCCGCTGGCGCTACGGCTGGCGCGGGCGCGTCGCGCTGCGCTGGATCATCGCCGGGACCGTGTTCGTCTTCCTCGCGTACCTCGGCAGCAAGTTCGTTCTCGAGGTCCTGCTCGGACGCTGATGGACGACATTCCGCTCAGCACGCTCGGGCTCGCCCTCGCGGTGCTGCTCGCGATCTCCGGTTTCTTCTCGGTCGCCGAGACAGCGATGATGGCGGTCAACCGCTACCGGCTGAAGCACCGCGCGCATCGCGGCGAGCGCGGCGCGAAGCTCACGCTGCCGCTGCTCGGCAAGACCGACACGCTGCTCGGCGTGATCCTGCTCGGCAACAACCTGATCAACGCGGCGGCCGCGACGCTGACCACGATCATCACGGTCCGGCTCTTCGGCGAAGGCGAGCTCGCCCTCGCGCCTCGGCACGGTCGCGATCACGTTCGCGATTCTCGTGTTCTCCGAGATCACGCCGAAGGTGATCGGGCGCCGCGCATGCCGACCGGATCGCGCCGGTCGTGAGCTTCGTGCTGGCGCCGATGCTGAAGGCCGCGACGCCGATCGTCTGGTTCGTCAACCTGTTCGTCCAGGGCACTGCTGAAGCTGATGCGCATCCGCCGCGCGAGCGAAGCGGCGACGACGCTGACGCAGGAGGAGCTGCGCTCGCTGGTGCTGGAGGGCCAGTACTTCCGCGGCAAGCATCGCGCGATGCTCGCGAACCTGCTCGACCTCGAGGCGGTCACCGTCGACGACGTGATGACGCCGCGCAACCAGATCCACGCGCTCGACCTCGCCGCGAAGCCGTCGCTGATCGCGCAGCAGCTCGCGACGTCGTACCACACGCGGCTTCCCGCGTTCGAGGAGGAGCTCGACAACATCGTCGGCATCGTCCACCTGAAGCAGGTCGTGCAGTTGCAGCGGGGCGGCGACATCGGGTCCGACGCGCTGCGCTCGATCCTGCGCCCGGCCTATTTCGTGCCGGCGGGCACGCCGCTGCTCGTCCAGCTGCAGCAGTTCCAGAACGACCGCGAGCGGCTCGGGCTCGTCGTCGACGAGTACGGCGAGCTGAAGGGTCTCGTCACGATCGAGGACATCATCGAGGAGATCATCGGCGATTTCACGACCCAGGCGCCCGGACGGCGCGGACACCTACCGGCGCGCCGCCGACGGCAGCGTCGTCGTCGACGGCCTCGCGCCGCTGCGCACGCTCAATCGCAAGCTCGGCACGCAGTTCCCGGTCGACGGGCCGAAGACGCTGAATGGTCTGATCGTCGACCAACTGGGCGAGATCCCCGACGCCGGGCACGCGCGTCGATGTCGCAGGGCAGGCGATCGAAATCCTGCAGACGCAGGACCGTGGCGTCAAAGTCGTACGCCTGCTCGCGCCGGTCGGGCACAGCGCCCTGCCGCGCCTTTACAAAGCGCGGACGGGCAGGCATCATCGACCGACTAAGTTTTATGCGGTTGGAATAATGCTGCGCGTCGGAACGTTGTAGCCGACACGGCACGAGAATTGCTTGTTTCGCGGGATGACTCATATCCCCTGCCAACGAGCCCAATTCGAAGCATCTAGCCCATGGCCACGCACGCCGCATCGACACGCAACATCAGCGGCCTCGCGCGCGCGCTCGCGCAGCACGGCCTGATGACCGAGTACGAGGCCGAAACGCTGCAGACGCCAGGCGCAGCAGGCGGGCGTCAGCTTCGTCGACCACGTGCTCGCCGGCAAGCGGATTTCGGCGAGCCAGCTGGCGGTCTTCGCGTCGCGCGCGTTCGGCGTCCCGCTCCTCGACCTCGCCGGGTTCGACATCGACCAGATCCAGAAGGACCTGATCGACCTCAAGATTGCCCAGGCGCGGCACGTTCTGCCGCTGCACAAGCGCGGCAACCGGCTCTACGTCGCCACGTCCGATCCGGCGAACCTGCAGGGCCTCGAGGAGATCCGGTTCAAGACGAATCTCGTCGTCGAGCCGGTCGTCGTCGAGAACGACAAGCTCGCCGCCGGCGATCCACAAGCTGGTCGAGGCCTCCGGCGCGCTGCTCAAGGACGTCGGCCACCATGGAGGACCTGGAGGTCGACCTCCAGGAGGCCGACAGCGTCGCAGGGCGGCAACGACGAGGAAAGCTCCGAGGTCGAGGACGCGCCGGTCGTCCGCTACCTCCAGAAGATCCTGATCGACGCGATCGCGGCCGGCGTCTCGGACATCCACTTCGAGCCGTACGAGAAGTTCTACCGCGTCCGCTACCGGCTCGACGGCATCCTGATGGAGGTCGCGCAGCCGCCGCTCGTGATCAAGGACAAGCTCGCGTCGCGGATCAAGGTGATCTCGAAGCTCGACATCTCCGAGAAGCGCGTGCCGCAGGACGGCCGCATGAAGATCGTGCTGTCGAAGACCAAGGCGATCGACTTCCGCGTGAGCACGCTGCCGACGCTCTTCGGCGAGAAGATCGTGATGCGTATCCTCGACTCCTCGGGCATCAAGCTCGGCATCGAGTCGCTGGGCTACGAGCCCGACCAGCAGGCAGGCGCTGCTGCACGCGATCGGGCGGCCGTACGGGATGATCCTCGTCACCGGCCCGACCGGCAGCGGCAAGACCGTGTCGCTGTACACGTGCCTCAACATCCTGAACCAGCCCGGCGTCAACATCTCGACCGCCGAGGACCCGGCGGAAATCCAGCTCGCCGGGATCAACCAGGTCAACATGAACGAGAAGGCCGGGCTTACGTTCGCCGTCGCGCTTCGCGCGTTCCTGCGCCAGGATCCGGACATCATCATGGTCGGCGAAATCCGCGACCTCGAGACGGCCGATATCGCGATCAAGGCGGCGCAGACGGGCCACCTGGTGCTGTCGACGCTGCACACCAACGACGCGCCGCACGACGCTGCTGCGCCTGCTCAACATGGGCGTCGCGCCGTTCAACGTCGCCTCGTCGGTGATGCTGATCACGGCGCAGCGGCTCGGCCGCCGCCTGTGCCCGCAGTGCAAGAAGCCCGAGGACATCCCGCCCGAGGCGCTGCTGCGCGCCGGCTTCACCGACGAGGACCTCGACGGCTCGTGGCAGCCCTTCGGCCCCGTCGGCTGCGACCACTGCAAGGGCACCGGGTACAAGGGACGCGTCGGCATCTACCAGGTGATGCCGATCACCGACGAGATGCGCCAGCTCATCATGCGCAACGGCACCGCGTTCGACATCGCCGAGCAGGCGAAGAAGGAAGGCGTCCGCGACCTGCGCCAGTCCGGCCTCATCAAGGTCAAGCAGGGCGTGACGTCGCTCGAGGAAATCGAAGCCGTCACCAACGAATGACGGATCAACGAGGGTAAACCATGGCCACCGCCACCGCCACGCAGCGCAGGGACGTCAAGGAATACACGTTCGTCTGGGAGGGCTTCGACCGCAACAACCGCCAGGTGCGCGGCGAAACGCGGGCAGCGTCCGAGACCGTCGTCACGACCAACCTGCGCCGGCAGGGCATCCGCGTCACCCGGTCAAGCGGCAGATCGTTCCGCGGCGGCCGCACGAGTCAACGAGAAGGACGTCACGTTCTTCACGCGCCAGCTCGCCACGATGCTGCGCGCCGGCGTGCCGCTGCTGCAGGCCTTCGACATCGTCGCCCGCGGCCACAGCAACGCGCGCTTCTCGCGGCTGATGCTGGACATCAAGAGCCGCATCGAATCCGGCTCGAGCCTGTCGCAGGCGTTCCGCGAGCACCCGGCCCAGTTCGACACCCTCTACTGCAACCTGGTGAGCGCCGGCGAGACCTCCGGCATGCTCGACGCGATCCTCGACCGGCTCGCGACGTACAAGGAAAAGATCCTCGCGATCAAGAGCAAGATCAAGTCGGCGCTGTTCTACCCGATCTCGGTCATCGTCGTCGCGATCGTCGTCGTCTGGGTCATCATGATCTGGGTGATCCCGGCGTTCAAGCAGGTGTTCACGAGCTTCGGCGCGGACCTGCCCGGCGCCGACGCTGATGGTGATGGCGATCTCCGACTTCTTCGTCACGTGGTGGTGGCTGATGGCCGTGATCATCGGCGGTGCCATCGTCGCGTTCTTCGCGCTGCTGCGACGGTCCACGGCGTTCCGGTTCGCGGTCGACCGCGTGTCGCTCAAGATCCCGGTCATCGGCAACATCCTGGAGAAGGCGACGATCGCGCGCTGGACGCGGACGCTCGCGACGATGTTCGCGGCCGGCGTGCCGCTGGTCGAGTCGCTCGACGCCGTCGCCGGCGCGTCGGGCAACTCCGTCTACGCGGCCGCCACCAAGCGCATCCAGACCGAGGTCAGCACCGGCGCGAGCCTCACCAATTCGATGTCCAACACCAAGCTGTTCCCGTCGATGGTGCTGCAGATGACGCAGATCGGCGAGGAATCGGGCTCGCTCGACAGCATGCTCGACGAAGATCGCCGAGTTCTACGAGCGCGAGGTCGACGACGCCGTGGCGGCGCTGTCGAGCCTGCTCGAGCCGATCATCATCGTCTTCCTCGGCGTCGTCATCGGCGGCCTCGTCGTCGCGATGTACCTGCCGATCTTCAAGCTCGGCTCCGTCGTCTGACCGCGCCGCCCGGGCTCCGCATGGGTCCCGGCACGCTCCCGCGGCCGAGGCCGGAGCCGCGGGCCGGGCGCGTCGCGGTCGCGAGAGCTGCCCGCGCGTTCAGATGCCGCCATGACCGAACCCGCCTTCTACACGCTCGTCGCGCTGTTCGTCGGGCCTTTGCGTCGGCAGCTTTCTGAACGTCGTGATCCACCGGCTGCCGAAGATGCTCGAGCGCGGCTGGCAGGCGCAGTGCGCTGAGCTGCGCGGCGAGAGCCCCGTCCCGGAGCCGGCGTACAACCTCGTCGTCCCGCGCTCGGCCTGCCCGGCGTGCGGGCAGCGCGATCACCGCGCTGCAGAACATCCCGGTCGTCTCGTGGCTCGTGCTGCGCGGCAAGTGCGCGGCGTGCAAGGCGCCGATCTCGGCGCGCTACCCGGTCGTCGAGATCCTCGGCGGCCTCCTCGCGGCGTATGCGATCTGGCGGTTCGGCGCGACGCCGCAGCGGCGTCGCCGCCTGCGGGCTGCTCTGGGCGCTGCTCGCGCTGACGATGATCGACTTCGACACGCAGCTCCTGCCCGACGACATGACGCTGCCGCTGCTGTGGGCCGGGCTCATCGTCAACCTGTGGGGCCTGTTCGCGTCCGCTGCCCGACGCCGTGATCGGCGCGGTCGCCGGCTACCTGTCGCTGTGGACGATCTACTGGCTGTTCAAGCTGATCCGCGGCAAGGAAGGCATGGGATACGGCGACTTCAAGCTGCTCGCCGCGCTGGGCGCCTGGCTCGGCTGGCAGGTGCTGCCGCGTGATCGTGCTGCTTTCGTCGGTGGTCGGGGCGGTCATCGGCATCGCGCTGATCGTGTTCAAGGGGCGCGACCACAACATCCCGCTCGCGTTCGGCCCGTATCTCGCGATCGCCGGCGCGATCGCGCTGTTCTTCGGCCCGACGCTCGTCAAGACCCTCTACCCGTGACCCTCGTCGTCGGGCTCACCGGAGGCATCGGCAGCGGCAAGTCGGCCGTCGCCGACGCCTTCGCCGCGCTCGGCGTCGATGTCACCGACACCGATCGCCTCGCCCACGCGCTGACCGCCCCCGGACAGCCGGGGCACGCGGCCGTGCTGGCGGCGTTCGGCCCGGCGTTTCGATGCGCCGACGGCACGCTCGACCGCGCGCGTTTGCGCGGCCTCGTGTTCGGCGACGCGGCGGCGCGATCCCGGCTCGAGGCGATCCTGCACCCGCTGATCCGCGAGGCCGCCCGGCGCGAGATCGCGGCCTGGACGAGTCCCTACGGCCTCCTCGTCGTGCCGTTGCTCTTCGAGCGCGGCGGGCGGCGCGCGCGTCGATCGCGTGCTCGTCGTCGATTGCCCCGAGGACGAACAGGTGCGCCGCGTCGCGGCACGCAGCGGTCTCACGGCCGCCGAGGTGCGCGCGATCATGGCGACGCAGCTTACGCGCGCCGAGCGGCTCGCGCGCGCCGACGACGTCATCGACAACGCCGGACCGGTGTCGGCGATCGCTCCCCAGGTGGCCGATTCTCGACCGTCGCTACCGGGCGCTTGCCGCGGCGAACGCGGCGGGCGCTGCGGTTTAATGGTCGTCGACCTTATTCGGCGGCGCGACTTCGGGCAGAATGCCGGTTGACGCAATGATCGCTGCGCAGCGCGCCCTCCGTGATCCGCTACGAACATCCGCTGAACGAGCGCATCCGCACGTTGATGCGGCTCGAGGATCTCTATCACACGCGCGCAGTTCTTCGCCGCGCAGACCGATCGCAGCCCGATCATCACGCGGCGCTGTCCGCGCTCTTCGAGATCACCGACGTCGCCGCGCGCGCCGACTTGAAGACCGACCTCCTGCAGGAGCTCGAGCGGCAGAAGCAGCTGCTCGCTGCCGTTGCGCAGCAATCCGGCGATCGAGACCCGCGTGCTCGAGCCGCTGCTGGCCGACATCGATCGCGCGAGCGCCGCGCTGCTCGCGCAGACCGGCAAGGTCGGCCTGCACCTGCGCGACAACGAATGGCTGATGACGATCAAGCAGCGCACGACGATCCCCGGCGGCGTCTGCGAATTCGACTTGCCGGCGTACCACTACTGGTTGAATGCGGACCCGGGCGCGCGGCAGAACGACCTGCGCGGCTGGATCGCAGCCGTTTCTGCCGATCTACGACGGCCTCGCGATCATCCTGCGCCTGCTGCGCGACAACGGGCGCGCGAGCCGGCAGATCGCGTGGCGCGGCGTCTTCCAGCTGATGCTGACGACGTCGAAGGTCGCGCAGCTGCTGCGGCTCACGGTGCCGCACGACCTGCCCTGCGTGCCCGAGATCAGCGCGAACAAGTACGCGCTCAACATCCGGTTCATCGGCGTGTCCGGAATGGACCGCGGCAACGCGTACGACCGCGACGTCGACTTCGAGCTGGCGTTCTGCAATCTGTGAGCCCGCCACCGATCGTCGCCTGTCCGCGCTGCGGCAAGCCGGTCGAGTGGTCGCCGGCGTCGCGCTGGCGGCCTTTCTGCTCCGAGCGCTGCAAGATGATCGATCTCGGCGCGTGGGCGAGCGAGGCGTATCGCGTGCCGGTGGCGGAAGCACCCGAGCCCGACGCGCCCGAGGCCGGCCGCGCGGGCCGAGGCATCCGCGCGATCGCGGAGATGCCGTCCTGAGCGCGCTAGATCCAGCGCCGCGCGGCGCAGCGCGACGCCGTGCGCGCCGTGCGCGATCGCGACGTCGAGGTCGCGCCGCGTCAGCCCGCCCAGCGCGAAGATCGGCAGCGGCGCGTCCGCCGCGATCGCCGCGAATCCCTCCCAGCCCAGCGTCGGCAGCCCCGGATGCGTGGGCGTCGGCAGCAACGGGTCCCAGCACCGCGAAGTCGAGCGCAGCGCGACCGGCCCGCTCGATGTCCGCGCGCGTGTGGCACGACGCGGCGCACAGCATACTCTCGGACCCGGGCCGTGCGCGCGGCCTCGGCGAGCGCCGCCGCGGTCCAGTGCACGCCGTCGCAGCCCCAGGCCGCGCGTCGCGCGCATCGCCGTTGAGCAGCACCCTCGCGCCGCGCGGCCGCGCGAGCGCGACCAACGCTTCGGCGAGCGCACGCTGTCGCGACATGGGCCAGGACCTTTCGCGCAACTGGATGAGCGCGAGACCGCGCGTCGATCGCCGCGCCCGCGCGCGCCGAGGAACGCGTCCTCGCCGAGTTCCTCGGCCATCGTGATCCCGTAGATCGGCGGCAGCAGCAGCGCCCGCAGCACGCAAGTGTTCGCGGGGAGCAGGGGCAGCACATCGAAGCGTCCGGGGACCTGCCACGCAAACGACTGCCCGTCGTGGCCGACGGGCTCGCCGTCCCATTCGAATACGCGGAAGAAGTGCAGCACGACGTGCGCGTGCGGATACCGATACCGCTGCACGAGCCAGGGCGCCGCGCGACGAACCGTGAGGCCGAGCTCCTCGGCCAGTTCGCGCTCGAGCGCCTGCCGCGGCGTTTCGCCCGGCTCGAGCTTGCCGCCCGGGAATTCCCAGTACCCGGCGTACGCCTTGCCGGCGGACGTTGCGCGAGCAGCACGTGGCCGTCCGGCGCGACGATGACCGCGGCCGCGACCCGGACGATCGCGTCGTTCACGCGGCCTCGATTGCCCCGTGCGAGCGGGCGTACCCGGCTTCGCCCCCCTCGCTCACGCGCGGGATTTTCCGCGCAGCGCGGCGGCGCCCGCGTAGCTTCTCGCGAACTGCCACGCGACGCGCCCGCTGCGCGAGCCGCGCTGCAGCGCGAACTGCAGCGCTTCGCGATCGCGCGCCCCGGACTCCCGCGCGGACCTCGGCGCGCCCACGCCGAACGCCGACGAGCCAGGAGGCGACCGCGGCGAGGTAGTCGTCCTGACTGAACGGATAGAACGAGATCCACAGCCCGAAGCGCTCCGAAAGCGAGATCTTCTCCTCGACCGACTCGCCGGGGTGGACTTCCTCGTCGATGTGCTTCGTTTCGAGATTCTCGCTGAAGTACTCGGGGATGCAGGTGGCGCCGGTTCGACGTTGCGTAGATCAGCATGTTCGCCGACGGAGCGGCGATCGTGCCGTCGAGCATCACCTTCAGTGCCTTGTAGCCCGGCTCGCCGGCGTCGAACGTGAGGTCGTCGCAGAACACGATGAACCGCTCGCGCCGGCCGTCGACCTCGGCGGCGATGTCGGGAAGGTCGACGAGATCGGACTTGTCGACCTCGATCAGGCGCAGGCCCTTCGCCGCGTACTTGACGAGCATCGCCTTGACGAGCGACGACTTGCCGGTGCCGCGCGAGCCGGTGAGGAGCACGTTGTTCGCCGGCAATCCGGCGACGAACTGCCGGGTGTTGGCATCGATCGCACGCTTCTGCTCGTCGATCGCGACCAGGTCGTCGAGGCGGATCGCGTGCGGATGCGGCACGGCCTGCAGGTGCCCGCGGCCGGCGCGCTTGCGCCAGCGAAACGCGGTGGCGCGCCAATCCGGAGGCGGCAGCGGCGGCGGCAGCATGCCCTCGACGCGATCGAGGATCCTTTCGAGCCGGGCAAAGAGTTCGCCGAGTTCGCTCGCGGAAACCACGTCAGCTCCGGTAGTCGGCGTTGATGCTGACGTAGTCGTGCGAAAGATCGCAGGTCCAGACCGTCGACGACGCATCGCCGCGACCCAGCGCGACGCGGACCGTGATCTCGTCGTTCTTCATCACGCGCTGGCCGTCGCCCTCGGTGTACGACGCGGCGCGAGCGCCGTTGTCGACCACCAGCACGTCGTCGAGCCAGAACGAAACGCGAGACGCGTCCAGATCCGGCGCGGCGGCATTGCCGATCGCGCAGACGATGCGACCCAGGTTCGGATCCGACGCGAAGAACGCGGTCTTGACGAGCGGCGAATGGGCGATGCCGAGCGCGATCCTGCCGGCACTCGGCGGTGTCGCGCCCGCCCTCGACCCGGATGGTGATGAACTTGGTCGCGCCCTCGCCGTCACGGACGATCGCCTGCGCGAGCTCGGTTGCCAAGGCGGTCAGCCCGGCGCGAATGGGTGCGAGCCGCGGGTCGTCGCTGCGCGCGATCGGCGCCATCGGCGCCCTTCCGGTCGCGAAGATCACGAAGCTGTCGTTCGTCGACGTGTCGCCGTCGATCGTCGCGCAGTTGAACGAGACGTCGGCGATCTCGCGCGTCATCGGCGTGAGCACCTCGGCCGCGATCGGCGCATCGGTCGCGATGAACGACAGCATCGTGGCCATGTCGGGGTGGATCATTCCGGCGCCCTTCGCGATGCCGGTCATCGTGACGGGTACGCCGTCCACGGCGACGCGCCGCGAAGCGCCTTTCGGCACCGTGTCGGTGGTCATGATCGCCGACACGGCGGCGAACCAGTGGTCCGGCGCCAACGCCGTCCACGCGACAGGCAACGCCGCAAGCATCTTCTCGACCGGCAGCGGCTCCATGATGACGCCGGTCGAGAACGGCAGCACCTGGTGCGACTTGCAACCCAGCAGCGATGCGACGGCGGCGCAGGTCGTCTCCGCCGCGGCGATTCCGGCCGCGCCCGTGCCGGCGTTCGCGTTGCCGGCGTTGACGACCAATGCGCGGATCGCGCTGGATCGCGCAAGGTGGCTCCGGCAGACCTGCACCGGTGCCGCGCAGAATCGGTTCCGCGTGAACACGCCCGAAGCCTTCGTGCCGGCATCGAACACCGCGACCAGCAGGTCGTCGCGCTTCCAGGCCTTGATCGCGGCGGGCGCGGTGCCGAGGGCGACGCCGGGAATCGCCAGCAGCTGATCAGGCGTCGGGGGCGTGTAGTGGACGGGCATCGGGGAATGTAGGGTCAGACTCGACTCTTCGTCCGGATTGCGCGGCTATCTTTCGGGCACCGCGGAAAAGTCCAGTCCGATCCTGCTTTCCGGTACCTCAGGCCAGCCGACCGTGGCAGTGCTTGTATTTCTTGCCGGACCCGCAGGGGCAAGGGTCGTTGCGCCCGACCTTCTCGCCCCTGCGCACGAACGGTGCCGCGGCCGACGGCGGGTCGTCGGTCGTCTCCGCAGCGAGCGCCTCGTCGAAATCGGCGTGCTGGTATTTCACGTTGGAGACCGCAGGCGGCTCCTCGACCGCCTGGACATCCTCCGGCGTGCGGACCTGCACCGTCAGCACGACCTTGACGACGTCCTGCTTGACCCGGTCCAGCATGTCGGAGAAGAGCTCGAACGATTCGCGCTTGTACTCCTGCTTCGGATTCTTCTGCGCATAGCCGCGAAGATGGATGCCCTGGCGCAGGTGGTCGAGGTTGGAAAGGTGGTCGCGCCAGTGCTGGTCGAGCGTCTGGAGCATGAGGCTGCGCTCGAACTGGCGCATGAGCTCGGGCCCGACCTGCGCCTCCTTGCCGTTGTACTGCCCGAGCGCGACGTCGTTCAATCGGTCGCGCAGCTTGTCGTCGGTGATGTCGGAGTCGCTCTCCAGCCATTCACGGACCGGGGCGCGAAGCTGGTATTCGGACGCGAGCGCCGCCTCCAGGCCGGGAATGTCCCACTGCTCCTCGACGGATTCGGGCGGGACGTACCGCTTCACCGTCTCGTCGATCAGCCCGACGATCATGTTGCGCACGGTGTCCGCGATGTCGCTGGACTCGAGCAATTCGTTCCGCTGCTGGTAGATCACGCGCCGCTGGTCGTTGGCGACGTCGTCGTATTCGAGCAGCTGCTTGCGGATGTCGAAGTTGCGCGACTCGACGCGGTTCTGCGCCTTGGCTATCGAACGGTTGACGATCGGATGCTCGATCGGCTCGCCCTCGGGCATCTTCAGCCGCTGCATGATCGTGCCGAGGCGCTCGCCGCCGAAGATCCGCAGCAGCGGGTCTTCGAGCGACAGGTAGAAACGCGACGATCCCGGATCGCCCTGGCGGCCGGCGCGGCCGCGCAGCTGATTGTCGATGCGCCGCGACTCGTGGCGCTCGGTGCCGACGATGTGCAGCCCGCCGGAGCCGATCACCGCATCGTGGCGGACCTGCCACTCTCGGCGCAAGCGCTGGATCTGCGCCTCCTTTTCGGCGGGCGGCATCGCCTCGTCCTCGCGCAGCTTCAGGATCTGCGGTTCGATGACCCCGCCCAGGACGATGTCGGTCCCGCGGCCGGCCATGTTCGTCGCGATCGTGACGGCGCCGGGCCGCCCCGCCTGCGCCACGATCTCCGCCTCGCGCGCGTGCTGCTTCGCGTTCAGCACCTCGTGCGCCAGCTTCTCCTTCACGAGGTGGCCCGACAACATCTCCGAGTTCTCGATCGAGGTGGTCCCGACCAGTACCGGCTGGCCACGCTCGTGGCAATCCTTGATGTCGGCGATGATCGCGTCCACCTTCTCCTGGAGCGTCCGGAACACCTGGTCGTTCTCGTCCTTGCGCACCATCGGCATGTGCGTGGGGATCACGACCGTTTCGAGGTGGTAGATCTGCTGGAACTCGAACGCCTCGGTGTCCGCGGTGCCGGTCATGCCCGCGAGCTTCGCGTACATCCGGAAGTAGTTCTGGAACGTGATCGAGGCGAGCGTCTGGTTCTCGCGCTGGATCGGCACGCCCTCCTTCGCCTCGACCGCCTGGTGCAGGCCGTCGGACCAGCGGCGGCCCGACATGAGCCGCCCGGTGAACTCGTCGACGATCACCACCTCCCCGTTCTGCACGACGTAGTGCTGATCGCGGTGGAACAGCGCGTGCGCACGCAGCGCCGCGTACAGGTGGTGCATGAGTGAAATGTTGTGCGCGTCGTAGAGGCTCGAGCCGGGCGCGAGCATCCCCGCCGACGCCAGGATCTGTTCGGCGCGCTCGTGGCCAGCCTCCGACAGCAGCACCTGGTGCGCCTTCTCGTCTACCCAGTAGTCGCCCTCGGCCTTCTCTTCCGCCTGCCGGACGAGCTTGGGTGCGAGCTCGTTCAGCCTGTAGTAGAGGTCGACGTTGTCCTCGGACTGCCCGGAGATGATGAGCGGCGTGCGCGCCTCGTCGATGAGGATGGAGTCCACCTCGTCGACGATCGCGAACTGCAGACCGCGCTGAACGCGCTGCGCCGTTTCGAACACCATGTTGTCGCGGAGGTAGTCAAAGCCGAATTCGTTGTTGGTGCCGTACGTGACGTCGGACGCGTAAGCCACCTGCTTCGCCGCGTGGTCCATCTGCGACAGGTTGACGCCGACGGTGAGCCCGAGGAAACGATAGATCCGTCCCATCCAGTCGGCGTCGCGCTGTGCGAGGTAGTCGTTGACCGTGACGAGGTGGACGCCCTTGTCCGTTAACGCGTTGAGGTAGACGGGCAGCGTCGCCACCAGCGTCTTGCCCTCGCCCGTGCGCATTTCGGCGATCTTGCCGTTGTGGAGCGCCATGCCGCCGATGAGCTGTACGTCGAAGTGGCGCATCAGCAGGGCGCGCTTCCCCGCTTCCCGGACCACGGCGAACGCCTCGGGGAGGATCTGGTCGAGCGTCTCGCCGTTCGCGACGCGCCCCTTGAACTCCGCCGTCTTGGCCTTCAACGCCTCGTCGGACAGCGCGGAGATCGACGGTTCCAGCGCATTGATCTGCCGAACGACGGTGCCGTATTGCTTGAGCAGCCGCTCGTTCCGGCTGCCGAAGATGCGGGTGAGGATGTTGATCATAGGCCTTGAAGTTGTCGGCGCCGACGCAAAAAACAAGGGGTGAGGACCGCCTCACCCCTGTTACCGCCCGTATTGCCCGGTGCGCTCGCCGTCGGGGAATCAGCCTGCCGTTCGCAGAAAGCGAACGGGATTCTGCGGGATGCCATTCAGCCGGACTTCGAAATGCAGGTGCGGGCCGGTCGAGCGGCCGGTCGAGCCCACGGTCGCCACCCGCTGGCCGCGCACGACGAGGTCGCCCTCGTTCACGAACACTTCCGACGCGTGGGCGTACCGGGAAACGAGCCCGTTGCCATGGTCAATCGTGAGAATTTTACCATACTGGGGGTGGACGCCGGCCTCGATAACCTTGCCGCTCGCCGCGGCGATGACCGGTGTTCCTCGCTCCGCTGGAAAGTCGATGCCCTCGTGAAACGTCTGCAGACCCGTGAACGGGTCGATACGATAGCCGAAGTTCGACGAGAACCAGCCGTCCGCGATCGGCGCGAGCGTCGGCATGAACCTGCGGTTGGCGGAATCCTGGACGAGCAGCGCCTCGAGGACTCCCAGCTGGTCCGAGCGCTCTTCGACCTGCCGACCGAGCTTCCCGATCATCTCGGCAAATTCGTCGATCGACAGCGCCCGCGACGGAAGCGAGGACTCGGCGCCGCCGCGACCCGGAATCTGGCCCGGCTGCAGCGACGGCAGTTCCTGCGGCTTCAAGCCGGCCACCTTCGCCAGATGCTCACCCAGCCCGTCGAGGCGCATCATCTGCGCCTGCAATTCGCCGAGACGCAGCGCCATCGCGTTGAGATATCCCTGCACCTGCTGCTGCGTCTTCATCGCTTCCTGACGCTGGTCGGCGAGCACGATCGCCTGCAGCCACGGATGCTGGATCGACGCCGCGTACTTGAGGGCGACGAAGTTGAACGCGCCGGTGAATGCGACGAAGAGGACTGCGACCCCGAACCCTGCGAGCGTCAGGTGCCGCCAGTCCAGCGTGAGGGTCCGCGAACGCGCCGTGGCGCTCGTGACGAGAATGATGTTCAATTGGGCGTCCCCAACCTTTCGTCGTTGCGAAGGTCCGCGAACCGGCCGCCTCCGGGCCGCCGTCATCCGCCATGAAACCTGTTCCACAACCGTTCAAGCGCATCGTCGGCACCGACGCCACCCTCGCCGCATGGGAGGCACGACGCAGCCGTGAGGAAGCATTGACGGGAATCGTTCGCCGGCTCCTGCCGCGGCCCCTCGCAATGCGAATCCACGTTGCCGATGCACGGAACGGCCAATTGGAACTTGCCGCCGACGCCGGCGCGGTTGCCGGAATTCTCCGGCAGCGGAGCGCCGAGCTCCTTCGCACCTTGAAGCGTCAGGGATGGGAATTTAGCGCAATACGGGTGCGGGTGCAAGTTCGCTTCGACGCGCCGCCGGCCCCGAAAATCCTTGCAAATCCGCTAGATAGGGCTTCGCTGCGACCATTGGTCGCGCTCGCTCAAAACTTGCCCCGAGGGCCGCTCAAGCTCGCGCTCGAGCGGTTTCTGCGGCGCGCGGGGTGAGGGGCCGCCTCGCTCGGCCTCCGCATGGGTGCGCAGCCTCCCGCGGTTGAGTTGTCGGCCTCAAGCGTCGATTCGCCCCGGTCGCATCCCCACTCGCTCCGCTCGCGGGGCCCCTGCTCCCAAGCTCACGCCTCGGCCTCCGCATGGGTGCGCAGCCTCCCGCGGTTGAGTTGTCGGCCTCAAGCGTCGATTCGCCCCGGTCGCATCCCCACTCGCTCCGCTCGCGGGGCCCCTGCTCCCAGGCTCACGCCGCTACAGCATCGGCCCGACGATTCGCTCGAAGGCGAAGAAGATCAGCACGATGGCCATCAGCAGCACCGTGAACTTGACGACCTGCCAGATGAAGCGCAGATACCTGCGGTCCCTGCTGAACAGGTAGAGGATCGCGGCGACCGCGATCGCGGCGAGCGCCAGGAACAGCAGCAGGCGGACCAGAACCAAGGCGCGTCAGATCACGACCGGCGCGAAGTCGCCGACAGGGAGAAGCCGCCTGCCGGCCGAACCGCGCCCGCAGGGCCTCATGCGGGCGAAAGCTGCCAGCCCTGGAATGCCGAGGGCACTTCGGTGGGTTCGGCGAAGGTGACGAGCTCGAACGCGTCGGTGCGCGCGAGCAGCGCGCGGGCCACCGCGTTGTTGAGCCCATGTCCGGACTTATAAGCAGTGAATTGGCCGATCAACGGGTGCCCGAGCAGGTAGAGGTCGCCGATCGCATCGAGCACCTTGTGCTTGACGAACTCGTTGTCGTAGCGCAGGCCCTCGCTGTTCAGCACGCGGAATTCGTCGAGGACCACCGCGTTCTGCAGGCTGCCGCCCAAGCCGAGGCCCGCCTCGCGCATCGCCTCGACTTCCTGCATGAAGCCGAATGTGCGCGCACGCGCCACTTCCTTCACGTACGAGTGCTCGGCGAAGTCGATGATCACGTGGCGGTTTTCGGACCCGAACATCGGGTGCGGAAAGTCGATCGTGAAGTCCAGCTTGAACCCGTTGAACGGGTCGAAGCGCGCCCACTTGTCGCCGTCACGCACCTCGACCGAATCCAGGATGCGGAGGTATTTCTTCGGAGAGTCCTGCTCGACGATGCCGGCCGACTGCAGCAGGAAGACGAACGGGCCCGCGCTGCCGTCCATGATCGGGATTTCCGGACCCGCGACGTCGATGTGGAGGTTGTCGATGCCGAGCCCGGCGAGCGCCGACATCATGTGCTCGACCGTCGAGATCGCCGTGCCGCCGCTCTTCAGCGTCGACGACAGCCGCGTGTCCCCGACGTGCAGCGCGTCGGCGGGGATCGCAACGGGCCGCTCCATATCGACCCGGTGGAAGACGATGCCGGTATCGGGCGCCGCGGGGCGCAGCACGAGCTCGACGCGCGCGCCGGTATGCAGCCCGACGCCCGTCGTCTTGATCGTGGTCTTCAGCGTCCGTTGCTTGAGCATGCCGCGAGCCGCCGTCGAATTCCGCGCCCGTTCAAGGAGTTAACGTCAAAGTATACCACCGAATCGGCCGCTTTGGCATAACGATCCAAATCGCGGCGCCGGATTCGCAATGGGCCGTTGCGCCTTCACCGTCAGTCCGCCTGCTTGCGCAAGAACGCGGGGATCTCCGTCGTGTCGAAGGCCGGCGCCGCCGGTGCGCCCCGCTCGCGCTTCCGCATCACCGCGGGCGCGTCGAGCTGCTCGTAATTGATGTTGTCGATCGTCATGCCCACCCCGTCCGTGCCGGTACGCGCGACGACCTGCGGCTGCTCGACGAGGGTCATGTTCGGCGTCCGCTGCTCGCGCCGGACGGCTTGGGCACCTCCCAGTCCGGTCGCGATCATCGTCACCCGCAACCGGTCCTCCATCGCGTCGTCGATCACGGTGCCGACGATCACGAGCGCGTCGTCCGCGGTGAATTCCTTGATCGTCGTCATGACATCCTGGTATTCCTTCATGCGCAGCCCCGACGATGCGGTGACGTTGACCAGGACGCCGCGCGCACCGGCCAGGTTCACGTCCTCGAGCAGCGGACTCCGCACGGCCGCCTCGGCAGCCTGCCGCGCGCGATCGGTGCCCGTGCCGATCGCCGAGCCCATCATCGCCATGCCGACCTCGCCCATCACGGTGCGGACGTCGGCGAAGTCCACATTGACGAGCCCCGGGTTGTTGATCACCTCGGCAATTCCGGAGACCGCGCCGTGCAGCACGTCGTTCGCCGCGGCGTAGGCGTCGAGCATCGAGATGTCGTCGCCCAGCACTTCCATCAGCTTGTCGTTGGGGATGATGATCAGCGAGTCGACACGCTTGGCGAGTTCGTCGATCCCGGCCTGCGCGACCTTCATCCGCTTCCCGCCTTCGAGCTTGAACGGACGGGTGACGACCGCGACGGTCAGAATCTTCATGCTCTTCGCGATGTCGGCGATCACCGGCGCCGCGCCCGTCCCGGTGCCGCCGCCCATGCCGGCGGTGATGAAGAGCATGTCGGCGCCGTCGATCATCTCGGCGATCCGGTCGCGGTCCTCCATCGCCGCGTCACGCCCGATCTCCGGCCTCGCGCCGGCACCGAGGCCGCGCGTCAGCGTCGTGCCGAGTTGCAGCTGCGCGCCGGCGGTCGAGCGCTTCAATGCCTGTGCGTCGGTATTCGCGCACAGGAACTCGACGTCGCAGAGTCCCCTCGCGATCATGTGCTCGACGGCGTTGCCGCCGCAGCCTCCGATGCCGATGACCTTGATGACGGCGCCGTCTTGCATGGGTTGGTCGATGATTTCAAACATGGTGGGCTCCTTTCTCCTGTGCTCTGTTGCGGTGGTGGCGCGTTGTCGACTTCGTGGTTGAATTGCGACTGCCTGACGCTAGAAATTGGCCTTGAACCATTGCTTCATCCTTTCCGCGGCGCCGCCGATGCCGGTCGTCCTGGCCCGCGACTGCAGCGCGGCGACGTATTGATCGCGGCCTTCGAGCAGGAGCCCTACGGCCGTTGCATATCGGGGGCTACGCACCACATCCGCGAGCCCGCCTACGTACGCCGGCACGCCTACGCGCACCGGCAAATGGAAGACTTCCTCGCCCAGCTCGGTCATGCCCGCGAGCAGCGCCGAGCCCCCGGTCAGCACGATTCCCGACGAGAGCAGCTCCTCGAAACCGGAACGGCGGAGCTCCCCCTGCACCAGCGTGTAGAGCTCCTCGATCCGCGGCTCGATCACCTCGGCGAGCGTCTGCCGCGACAGCTTGCGCGGCGGACGTTCGCCCACGCCCGGCACCTCGATGATGTCGTTCGGATCGGCGAGCTGGCGCAGCGCGCAGCCGTGCCGGAGCTTCAGCTCCTCGGCTTCCTTCGTCGGCGTGCGCAGCGTCATCGCGATGTCGTTCGTCACCTGGTCGCCGGCGATCGGGATCACGGCGGTGTGGCGGATCGCCCCGCCCGCGAACACGGCGAGATCCGTCGTCCCGCCGCCGATGTCGATCAGGCAGATGCCGAGCTCCTTCTCGTCGTCGTTCAGCACGGCGATCGACGAGGCGAGCGGCTGCAGGATCACGTCCTTCACCACGAGGCCGCAGCGCCGCACGCATTTCGTGATGTTCTCGACCGCCGACACCGCGCCGGTGACGATGTGCACCTTGACCTCGAGGCGCACGCCGCTCATGCCGAGCGGTTCGCGCACGTCTTCCTGTCCGTCGATGATGAATTCCTGCGGCAGGATATGCAGGATCTGCTGGTCGTTCGGGATGGCGATCGCCTTCGCCGTCTCGACGACGCGGTCGATGTCCGCCTCGGTGACCTCCTTTTCCTTGATGGCGACCATTCCGCTGGAATTGAGGCTGCGGATGTGACTGCCTGCGATGCCCGTGTAGACCTCGGTGATCCGGCAGTCCGCCATCAGCTCGGCTTCCTCGAGCACGCGCTGGATCGATCCCATCGTGGCCTCGATGTTGACGACCACGCCCTTCTTGAGGCCGCGCGACGGCTGCGTGCCGAGCCCGATGATGTTGAGCTCGCCCTCGGGCGTCACCTCGGCGACGATCGCGACGATCTTCGACGTGCCGATGTCGAGGCCGACGATCACGTTCTTGTTCTCCTTCACCATCGCTTCGCCATCCTCATGCGGCCGCCTTCTTCTTCGGCGCGCGCTCCCGGAATCCCGGCACGCGGGCCGCGAACCCGTTCCGATAGCGCAGGTCCACGTGCTCGATGCGCGTTCCCGCCCGTGCGAGCGCTCCGATCGTCCGCTCGTACACCGAAACGAAGCGCGCGAGCCGGGCCGCCGGATCCTCGCGCCCGAGCTCGATCGCGAGCGCGCCAGTGGGACCCTTCGCGGTGACGTGCCAGCCGCCCCGCGCCGAAAGCCGGATCGTCTGCACGTCGAGCCCCAGCGGCGCCAGCGCGTCGGCCGACTCGCGATACCGGAGCGCCACTTCCGCGGCGCGGCCCTCGGGCCCGGCGAACTGCGGCAGTTCGCCGTCGTAGTCGGCGATGAACACTTCGCCGAACGTGTTGACCAGCCCCGCGTCGTTCCAGCGGGCGAACGGCACCTGCTCCTCGACCGTCAGTTCGAGCCGCTGCGGCCACTGCCGGCGCAGTGCGACGCTGCGCACCCACGGCACGCGAGCAACCGAAGCACGCGCGCTTTCGAGGTTCATCGTGAAGAAGGTTCCCGCGAGCTCGCCGCGGACCACCGCCTCGAGGTGGGCCGCATTGACGTGCTCGAGCGGGCCGCGGACCACGACCTCCCGGAACGCGAACGGCGGCTGCCGAACCGCCCAGGCGAGCGCGCCCCAGAGAAGGAGCGCGGCGGCGATCGACGCCAGGCCCTTGGCAATGGCATCGAGCTGCCTCGCGTCATCCCACATGCGCGCCCCGCAGGATCGCAACGCACAGGTCGCCGAACGTCATCCCGGCTTGCTTCGCCGCCATCGGCACCAGCGAATGGCCGGTCATCCCCGGCGACGTGTTCACCTCGAGGAACACGTAGGTGCCGTCCGGCTTCAGGATGAGGTCGAGCCGTCCCCATCCCGTGCAGCCGACGATCCCGAAGGCCTCGAGCGACGCCGCGCGCATCTCGAGTTCCTTCGCCTCGGGCAGGCCGCAGGGGCAGAAGTATTTGGTCTCGTCGGAGAAATACTTGTTGTGGTAGTCGTAGTTGCCCTGCGGCGCCTCGATCCGGATCAGCGGAAGCGCACGGTCGCCGAGGATCGACGCCGTCAGCTCGACGCCCCCGACGAATTCCTCGACCAGCACGAGCGGGTCGTGCCTCGCCGCTTCGGCGTACGCGAGCGCGAGCCGCTGCGGATCGGCGCGCGTCACCTTCGTGAGGCCGATCGTCGAGCCCTCGCGCACCGGCTTCACGATCAGCGTCGCGCCCAGCTCGGCGACCACCTCGCTCCAGTCGGTCGCCTCGTCGACCATCCGGTATCGCGGCGTCGGAATGCCGCTCGCGAGCCAGACGAGCTTCGTCCGCCACTTGTCCATCGCGAGTGCCGACGCCATCACGCCGCTGCCGGTGTACGGGATGCCGAGCACCTCCAGCGCGCCCTGCACGGTGCCGTCCTCGCCGAACCGGCCGTGCAGCGCGATGAACACGCGGTCGAATCCCTCGCGCTTGAGGTCGAAGAGCTGCCGCTCCTTCGGGTCGAACGCATGCGCGTCGACGCCTTTCTCGACCAGCGCCTTCAGCACGGCATTGCCGGACAGGAACGAGATCTCGCGCTCGGCCGACGGACCGCCCATCAGCACGGCGACCTTGCCGAATTCGTCTGCGCCTCATGGCGCTCATGGCGTCCCCGATGATCTGCACCTCGGGAACGAGGTCGACGCCCGTCTGCGCGCGCACCGTCGTCGCGAACGTGCGCGATGATCGCCTCGATGTCGGCGGCGCTCGCGCGGCCGTCCGGATTGACGATGAAGTTGGCGTGCTTCTCGGACACGCGCGCGCCGCCGATCGCATAGCCCTTGAGGCCGCAGCTCTCGATGAGGCGCGCCGCGTGATCGCCGGCCGGGTTGCGGAAGACGCTGCCCGCGTTCGGCAGGTTGAGCGGCTGCGTCGCGATCCGCCGGCGGAGCAGCTCCGCGATCCGCTCGCGCGCCGCCTGCCCATCGCCCTGCGGAAACGCGAACCACGCCGCCGTGAAGATCGCGTCGGGCGCGCCGCGATCCGCGCGGCGCACCGACCGGTATCCGGTCACGTAGGCGGACGCCGGCAGTACCTCGATGCCTCGGTGGCGAGTCAGGACCTCGACGCGCGCGACGTGGCGCCACGTCTCGCCGCCGTAGCAGCCGGCGTTCATCGCGAGGGCGCCGCCGACCGTGCCGGGGATCCCGGCCAGGAATTCCGCACCCGCGAAGCCGTGCGTCGCGGCAAACCGCGCGACCTTGGGGCTCGTGACGCCGGCTTCGGCGTGGATGAGCGCACCGTCCAGCTCGAGCGTGTCGAGCGCGGCGTGCAGAACGACGATCGTCCCGCGCACACCGCCATCGCGGACGAGCAGGTTGCTGCCGAGGCCGATCACCGTCAGCGGCTCGTCGGCCGGCAACTGGCGGACGAAAGCCGCGAGATCGTCGCGATCGGCCGGCACGTAGACGCGCTCGCCCGGACCGCCGCAGCGCCAGCTGGTGTAGCGCGCGAGCGGAACGTTGCGCGAAAGCGTTCCGCGCAGTACGGTGAACTTCTGGGGCTCGGTCATCATCATGCCGCTTCCCTCAGTGCGCCGGGAACCTGCCCGATCGAGCCGGCGCCCATCGTGACGACGACGTCGCCGTCGCGGACCAGGGCGCGCAACGCCGCGGGGATGTCCGCGACGGACTCGACGAAGACGGGCTCGACCTTCCCCGCGACGCGCACCGCACGCGCGAGCGCACGGCCGTCGGCCGCGACGATCGGCGTCTCGCCGGCCGGATAGACGTCGGTGAGCACCAGCGCATCGACGGTCGACAGCACCTTCACGAAGTCCTCGAACAGGTCGCGCGTGCGCGTGTAGCGGTGCGGCTGGAACGCGAGCACGAGCCGCCGGCCCGGAAAGCTGCCGCGCGCGGCGGCAATCGTCGCCGCCATCTCGGCCGGATGGTGGCCGTAGTCGTCGATCAGCGTGTACGCACCGCCGCCCTCGATGTCGACGTCGCCGTGGCGCTGGAAGCGGCGGTCGACGCCGTGGAATTCGGCGAGCGCACGGGCGATCGCCGCGTCGGCGACACCGACCTCGCGGCCGACCGCGATCGCCGCGAGCGCGTTCTGCACGTTGTGCACGCCTGGCAGATTGAGCTCCACCGGCAGGTCGGGAACGCCCGCCGAATGCGCGACGAAGCGCATCCGGCCGCCGATGTTGGTGACATCGTCGGCGCGCAGCCGCGCGTCGTC
Organism: uncultured beta proteobacterium; assembly: GCA_963833295.1. GTDB lineage: Bacteria > Pseudomonadota > Gammaproteobacteria > Burkholderiales > Casimicrobiaceae > CAIWHR01. The sequence goes on from CAWHXL010000006.1 coordinate 202,353, forward strand.
GGTGAGGCCGTAGGTGACGATCGGCTTGGTGATCGCCGGCAGTATTTCGCGCACGTTGGGATCGTCGATGCACAGCACCGCGACGCCGTAGAACGGCAGACGCTGCGCGAAATCGACGAACGCGCGTTTCAGCCGCTCGAAGTCGTGCCCGTAGGTCTCCATGTGATCGGCGTCGATGTTGGTGATCACGGCGAGCGCCGGCGACAGGTAGAGGAACGACGCGTCGGACTCGTCGGCTTCGGCGACCAGGAAATCGCCCTTGCCGAGCCGCGCGTTCGCACCCGCGGAGAGCAGCCGCCCGCCGATGACGAACGTCGGATCGAGTCCGCCCTCGGCGAGCACCGAGGCGATGAGGCTCGTGGTCGTCGTCTTGCCGTGGGTGCCGGCGACGGCGATGCCCTCCTTCAGCCGCATCAGCTCGGCCAGCATCAGCGCGCGCGGCACGACCGGTATCCCTTGCTCGCGCGCCGCGACGACCTCCGGATTGTCGGGCGCGACCGCGGTCGACACGACGACCGCGTCGGCGCCGGCGACGTTGGCGGCGCATGGCCGATCGCGACCGCGATGCCGAGCTTCGCGAGCCGTGCGGTGACCGCGCTCGCCGCGAGGTCGGATCCCGACACCTGGTAGCCCTGCGTCGCGAGGACCTCGGCGATGCCGCTCATCCCGGCGCCGCCGATGCCGACGAAATGGACGCGCTTGACCTTGTGCTTCATGGCGTCGATCCGAGGGCGACGCACGCGTCGGCGACGCGATCCGCCGCGTCCGGTCGGGCGAGCTTGCGCGCCGCGACGGCCATGTCGAGCAGCGTCGGGCGCGTGGCCGACTGCAGTCGCGTCGCCAGGGCCTCCGGCGTGAGCTCCGGCTGCGGAATTACGTATGCGGCGCCGGCGTCGACGAGAAACCGCGCGTTGGCGCTCTGCTCGTCGGCGATCGCGCCCGGCAGCGGCACGATGATCGACGCCACGCCGACCGCGGCGAGCTCGGACACGGTGATCGCGCCGCCGCGGCACAGCACGACGTCGGCCTCGGCGTATTGCGCCGCCATGTCGACGATGAAGGCGACGCAGTCCGCGGCAACGCCGGCCGTTGCATACGCGGCCCGCAGCGCATCGATGTGCTTTTCGCCGGCCTGGTGCACGACCCGCGGGCGCGTTGGCTCCGGCAGCAGCGCGAGCGCCGCCGGAACGGTCCGATTCAGCGCCGCGGCGCCGAGGCTGCCGCCGACGACGAGCAGGTTGAGCGGCCCGGCGCGCCCTGCGAACCGGGCCTCCGGGACCGGCAGGCCGACGATCGCGTCGCGCAACGGATTGCCGACCCACCGACCTTCGCCGCATGCCGGCCGCGCATCGCATCCGGAAATCCGAGCAGGATCCGATCGGCGCCGTAGGCGAGCACGCGATTCGCGAGTCCCGCGACGGCGTTCGCGTCGTGCAGCACGAGCGGCTTCGCCGACGCGACGCCGATCAGCGCACCGGGAAACGACGCGAAGCCGCCGAACCCGAGCACGACGTCGGGCGCGCGGCGACGGATGATCCGCCGGCTCTGCCAGAAGGCGCCGAGCAGCGCGAAGGGCCCGAGCAGCAGCGTCTTCCAGCCCTTGCCGCGCATGCCGGCGAACGAGACGCCCTCGAACTCGACGCCGTGCTGCGCGCACGAGCGTCGCTTCCATCCCGTCGCGCGTGCCGAGCCAGAACACGCGCGAGCCGCGCGCGACCAGCTTCGCCGCGACCGCGAGCCCCGGGAAGACGTGGCCGCCGGTGCCGCCCGTCGTGATCATCACCGTGCCGGTCATACGGTGAACCCTCGCAGCAGCCGTCTGTTCTCGTAGTCGACGCGCAGCAGGATCGCGAGCGCGATGCAGTTCGCGACGATGCCGCAGCCGCCGAACGACAGCAGCGGCAGCGTCAGACCCTTGGTCGGCAGCACGCCCATGTTGACGCCGATGTTGATGAACGCCTGCACGCCGATCCAGATGCCGATGCCCAGCGCGACCAGCGCCGCGAACGGGCGCTCGAGCCGCGCCGCCTGGCGGCCGATCGCGTAGGTGCGGAAGAGCAGCCAGACGAACAGCCCGATCACGGCGAGCACGCCGGCGAAGCCCAGCTCCTCGGCGATGACCGCGAGCAGGAAGTCGGTGTGCGCTTCGGGCAGATAGAGGAGCTTCTCGACGGACGAGCCGAGCCCGACGCCGAACCATTCGCCGCGGCCGAACGCGATCAGCGAATGCGACAGCTGGTAGCCCTTGCCGAACGGGTCGGACCACGGATCGAGGAACGCGACGAGCCGCTGCAGCCGGTACGGCGCCGCGACCAGCATCGCCGAGAGGCCGATCGGCAGCAGCAGCAGCAGCCCGAGGAAGAGCCGCCAGTCGAGCCCGCCGAGGAACAGGATGCCGAACGCGATCGCGACGATCACGACGAACGCGCCGAAGTCGGGCTCGAGCAGCAGCAGGCCGCCGGTCACGACCATCACCGCGAACAGCGGCAGGAAGCCCCGGACCAGCGTCTGCCGCAGCGGCTGCTCGGCGTGCAGGAATGCCGCCTTGCGCACCGCGTAGCTCGCGGCGTAGAGCACGACGGCGAGCTTCATGAACTCCGAGGGCTGCAGGTTGACGAAGGCCAGCGACAGCCAGCGCCGCGATCCGTTCACCGATTTGCCGATCCCCGGGACCAGCACCAGCACGAGCAGCACGGCGCCGACGACGAACAGCCACGGCGCGAGGCGCTGCCACGCCCTCATCGGCACCTGGAACGCGACGAACGCGGCGACGAGGCCGACGACGACGAACAGCACGTGGCGGACGAGGAAGTACCACGCGCGGTAGCCGGTGTGCGCCGACGCTTCGGCCATCGCGATCGAGGCCGAGTAGACCATGACGAGGCCGATCGCGAGCAGCAGCAGCGCCGACCACGCGAGCGACGCGTCGTAGATCAGCATCGTGCGCGGATTGCGCGGCAGCGCGCCGATCGAGCCGACCGCCTTCAGCATGCCGAAGGGACGCAGCGCGGCGGTCGCGGCGGCGTCCTTACGCATGGGCGTCCTCGCCAAGTTGCACGCGCACGCGTTCCGCGAAGCGCTCGCCGCGCTCGACGTAGTTGGCAAACTGGTCGAGGCTCGCGCAGGCCGGCGACAGCACGACCGCGTCGCCCGGCTTCGCCAGGCGTGCCGCGCGCGCGACCGCCGCGTCGAGCGTCCCCGTGCGCTCGACGAGCCGCTTGCGTCCCGGAGAGCGCGCGTTCGATCTCCGGCGCATCGCGGCCGATCAGCAGCACCGCGCGGCAGTGCGCGTCGACGGCAGGCGCAGCGGCGCGAAATCCTGTCCCTTGCCGTCGCCGCCGGCGATCAGCACGACCGGCCGGCCGAGGCCTTCGAGCGCGACCCGCGTCGCCGCGACCGTCGTGCCCTTCGAATCGTCGACGAACAGCACGCCGCCCGCTTCGGCGATCCGCTGCATCCGGTGCGGCAGGCCTTCGAAGCGGGCCAGCGCGGCCAGACGCATGGCGGTCGATCTTCGCCACCGCCGACACGAGCGCCAGCGCCGCCAGCGCGTTCTGCGCGTTGTGGCGTCCGACGAGGCGAGGTCCGCGACGGGCACGAGCAGCGCGCCGCCGCGCGCGAGCCAGACGTCGTGCGCCGCCGCGGCTCGCGCCGCGGTCGACGAGGCCCCAGGCCTCCTCGGACTCGGGCACGCCGGCGCCGAACGTCTGCACGAGCCGGCCCGGGATCCGCATCGCCGAGCGAGCGCGGGTCGTCGCGGTTCAGCACCTGCATGCCGCCGCCGGCGAAGATGCGCGCCTTCGCCGCGGCGTAATCGTCGATGCCGGCGTAGCGGTCGAGGTGGTTGTCGGTGACGTTGAGCACCGTGGCCGCGATCGGCGCGAGCGACGACGTCGTCTCGAGCTGGAAGCTCGACAGCTCGAGCACGAACACGTCCGGCCAGGCGGTCCGGCGTCGGCAGCACGTCGAGCACCGCGTCGCCGATGTTGCCGGCGACCATCGTCGCGAGGCCGGCGGCGCGGCACAGCGCGCCGGTCAAGCGCGGTGACCGTCGTCTTGCCGTTCGAGCCGGTGATCGCGAGCACCTTCTGCTCCGGCGGCAGCGCCCGCGCGAACAGCTCGATGTCGCCGACGAGCTCGGCGCCGCGCGCGACCGCGGCCGCGATCGCCGGCTGATCCTTCGCGACGCCCGGGCTGATCGCGATCAGGTCGGCGCCCTCGAAGGTCGCCGCGGTGAACGGTCCGGTCACGATCGGCACCTCCGGCAGCAGCGTCGCGAGCGCTCCGCGAACGGCGGCGTCGCCCGCGTGTCGGCGACGCGCACGGCGCGCCGCGCGCCGCGAGATGGCGCGCGAGCGAGAACCCGGTGAGCCCGAGTCCCAGCACGACGGCGTTGCGTCCCGGCGTATTTCATCGGCAGCTTCAGCGTGGAGAGGCCGAACAGGACGAGCAGCATCGTGATGATCCAGAAGCGGACGACGACCTGGTTCTCCTTCCAGCCCTTGAGCTCGTAGTGGTGATGGATCGGCGCCATCCGGAACACGCGCCGGCCGGTGAGCTTGAACGACGCCACCTGGATCATCACCGACAGCGTCTCGACGACGAACACGCCGCCCATGATGAACAGCACGATCTCCTGCCGGACGATGACGGCGATCGTGCCGAGCGCGGCGCCGAGCGCGAGCGCGCCGACGTCGCCCATGAACACTTCGGCCGGATACGCGTTGAACCAGAGGAAGCCGAGGCCCGCGCCCGCGAGCGCGCCGCAGATCACCGCGAGCTCGCCGGCGCCCGGGATGTACGGAAACTGCAGGTAGCGCGCGAAGATCGCGTTGCCGCTGACGTAGGCGAAGACGCCGAGCGCCGCGGCGATCATCACCGTCGGCATGATCGCGAGGCCGTCGAGGCCGTCGGTCAGGTTGACCGCGTTGCTCGTGCCGACGATCACGAAGTAGGTGAGCGCGATGAAGCCCCAGACGCCGAGCGGATACGTGACGGTCTTGAAGAACGGGACGATCAGGTCGGCCTTCGGCGGCAGCTCGAGGTTGAAGCCGCTGGCGATCCAGGCGAAGAACAGCTGGACGAAGCGCGCCTTGTCCGGCGCCGACACCGAGAACGCGAGGTAGACGGCGGCGACGAGGCCGATCACCGACTGCCAGAAGAAGCTTCGCGCGCGCCGACAGGCCCTTCGGATTGCGGTGGACGACCTTGCGGTAGTCGTCGACCCAGCCGATCGCGCCGAAGCCGACCGTCACCAGCAGGGTCACCCAGACGAAGCGGTTCGCGAGGTCGCCCCACAGCAGCGTCGTCACGGTGATCGAGACCAGGATCAGCGCGCCGCCCATCGTCGGCGTGCCGGCCTTGACGAGGTGCGTCTGCGGCCCGTCGTCGCGCACCGACTGGCCGATCTTCATCCGCGTCAGCCAGGCGATCATCTTCGGCCCGACGAGGAACGAGATCAAGAGCGCGGTCATGCACGCCAGCACCGCGCGCAGCGTGAGGTAGCCGAAGACGTTGAACGCGCGGATGTCCTTCGCCAGGAGCTCGGTCAGCCAGAGCAGCATCAGTGCGCTCCTGCCGCGGTCTCGCCGGCGAGCGCCGCGACGACGCGCTCCATCCGCATGAAGCGCGAGCCCTTGACCAGCACCGTCGTTCCGGCGCGTGCGCGGTCGCGCGACGCTGCGCCGCGCAGCGCCTCGACCGTCGCGAAGTGCTCGGCGCCCGCGCCGAACGCCGCGGCGCTCTCCGCCGCCAGCGCACCGACGGTCAGCAGAGCGATCGATGCGCGCCGCCCGCGCGTACTCGCCGATTTCGCGGTGGAACGCGGGCCGCTCGTCGCCGACTTCGCCCATGTCGCCCAGCACCAGCCAGCGCGGCGCGGGCATCGCGGCCAGCACGTCGATCGCGGCGCGCACCGAATCGGGATTCGCGTTGTACGTGTCGTCGATCACCGCGACGCCGGACGCCGCCCGCAGCGTCGCGAGCCGCCCGGCGACCGGCCGAAACGCTTCGAGGCCGCGCGACGACCGCGGACAGCGGCACGCCGATCGCCAGCGCCGCGCTCGCCGCCGCGAGCGCGTTCGACAGCGTTGTGCCGGCCCGGCGCGTCGAGCCGCAGCGTCGCCTCGCCCGCCGGCGTCGCGACTCGCGAGCGTGCCGTCGGACGCGCGCGCGCCCGCGCAGCCGTATCGCCGCCGGATGCTCGAGCGCGAAATCGACGACGCGCACGCCGGCCGCGCGCGCGCGGCGGCGCGCCACACGTCGACGGACGGGTCGTCGGCGTTGAGCACGGCCGTACCGCCGTCCGGCAGCGCACGAACGAGCGCCGCGTGCTCCGCCGCGACGTCGGCGACGCTCTTCATGAATTCCTGGTGCTCGCGCTGCGCGTTGTTGACGAGCGCGACCGTCGGCTGCGCGATCGCCGCGAGCTCGGCGGTCTCGCCCGGGTGGTTCATGCCGAGCTCGATCGCCGCCGCCGCGTGCTCGCGCGCGCAGGCGCAGCAGCGTCAGCGGCAGGCCGATCGCGTTGTTGAGGTTGCCCTGCGTCGCGAGCACGCGGCGTCGCCGAAGTGCGCGCGCAGGATCGCCGCCAGCATTTCCTTGACCGTCGTCTTGCCGTTGCTGCCGACGATGACGATGACGGGAATCGCGAAGCGCGCGCGCCAGTGCGCGGCGAGGCGGCCCGAGCGCCGCCAGCGGATCGGCAACGGCGACCAGGTTGCCGGCGAGCGCGCGCGGCGCGGTCGTCGGCGACGAGCGCCGCGACCGCGCCGCGCTCGAACGCGGCGCCGACGAAATCGTGGCCGTCGAAGCGCTCGCCCTTGATCGCGACGAAGAGATCGCCCGGCGCGAGCGTGCGCGTGTCGGTGGCCACGCGCGCGAAGCGCACGTTGCCGCCGAGCAGCGGCCGTGCACGCGCGCGCGCGGCGGTCGCCGTGTCCATCATGCGCCGCTCGCATCCCCGCGCGCTCTGCTCCACGCGGCAGCGCGGCGGCGCGACTTCGGCGTCGGAGAAGTGCGTGCGCACGCCGTCGCGCTCCTGGTAGTCCTCGTGCCCCTTGCCGGCGACCAGCACGACGTCGCCGCCGCGCGCGCTCGCGATCGCCGTCCGGATCGCCGCGGCGCGATCGAGCTCGAGCGTCCACCGCGAGCGGCCGGCGTCGCGGATGCCGCGGACGACGGCGTCGGCGATCGCGGCGGGATCCTCGCTGCGCGGGTTGTCGCTGGTGACGACGACGCGGTCGGCGAGCGTCGCGGCGACGCGGCCCATCTCCGGCCGCTTGCCCGCGTCGCGATCGCCGCCGCAGCCGAACACGCAGATCAGCTCGCCGCCGTCGACGACCGTCGGCCGCAGCGCGGTCAGCACCTTCTCCAGCGCATCGGGCGAGTGCGCGTAGTCGACGACGACGAGCGGCTCGAACCCTCCGCCCAGGCGCTGCATCCGGCCCGGCGGCGCGGTGATGCGCGCGAGCGCCGCGAGCGCCTCGTCGAGCGGGATGCCGCTGCCGAGCAGCACGCCCAGCACGCCGAGCACGTTCGACGCGTTGAACGTGCCGGCGACCTGCGTCGCGACGTCGCCGCTTCCCCACGGCGTCGCGACGGACATCGTCGATGCCCGCCTGCGTGATCGCAAGGCGCGTCGCCACGATGTCCGCCTTGACGAGGCCGTAGGTCAGCACCTTCTGCCGCGCGTCCGCGCGCCGCCTCGGCGAGGCTCTGGCCGAACGGGTCGTCGACGTTGATCACCGCAGATCGCGAGCCCCGGCCAGCGCGAAGAGCCGCGCCTTCGCCGTCCCGTACGCCGCCATCGTCCCGTGATAGTCGAGGTGATCGCGCGTGAGGTTGGTGAAGAGCGCGACGTCGAACTCGACCGCGTTGACGCGCCCCTGGTCGAGCGCGTGCGACGAGACCTCCATCGCGACCGCCCTGGCGCCGGCGTCCCGCATCTGCGCCAGCGTCTCGTGCACGAGCGCCGCGTCCGGGCGTCGTGTGCGAGCGACGGCGCGAGCGCGCCGACGAGGCCGTTGCCGAGCGTGCCGATGACGCCGGCGCGCCGGCCGCAGGCGTCGAGGCACTGCGCGATCCAGTGCGCGCACGACGTCTTGCCGTTGGTGCCGGTGACGCCGACGACCCACAGCGACCGCGACGGGCTGCCGTAGATGTGGTCGGCGATCGCGCCGAGCTTCGCCTTGAGGTCGTCGACCGCGACGTTGGCCACGTCCCATGCCGGATTCCAGCGGAAGCCGAACGCGTCCCACAGCACGGCGTCGGCGCCGCGCGCGATCGCGTCGGCGATGAACGCGCGGCCGTCGGCCGCCTGTCCGCGGTACGCGGCGAACACGTCGCCCGCGCGCACGCGGCGGCTGTCGGCCGTGATGCCGCGCGGCACGACCGACAGGCGCGCGACGACCGCCGCGGCGTCGAATTCGGGCGCGAGCAGCGTCGCCATCACGTTTCCTCGCGGACCTCGCCGCCGTCCGCCGGCAGGATCACGTTGTCGAGCGGCGCGTCGGGCGGGGCGCCGAGCATGCGCAGCGCCGCTCCCATCACTCGCGGAGAACACCGGCGCCGCGACGTCGCCGCCGTAGTACACGCCGGTCGACGGCTCGTCGATCATCACCGCGACGACGAGCCGCGGCGCCGACGCCGGCGCGAATCCGACGAACGACGACACGTACTTGTTCGTGTAGCCGCGGCCTTCGAGCTTGTGCGCGGTGCCGGTCTTCCCGGCGACCCGATAGCCCGGCACCTGCGCCTTCGGCGCCGTGCCGCCCGGTTGCACCGCGAGCTCCAGCATGTGACGCACCGCGAGCGCCGTCTCCGCCTTCAATACCGGGCGCCCCGCGACCGGGCCGTTGCCCTTGAGCAGCGTCGCCGGCTTCAATTCGCCGTCGCTCGCGAATACCGTGTAGGCGCGTGCGAGCTGCACGAGGTTCACCGAGATGCCGTGGCCGTACGCCATCGTCGCCTGCTCGATCGGCTTCCACGTCTTCGCCGGGCGCAGTCGGCCGGCGACCTCGCCCGGGAAGCCCGTGTTCGGCACGGCGCCGAATCCCGCGTCGGACAGCGTCTGCCACATCGTCGCCGGCGGCAGCGACAGCGCGATCTTCGCGGCGCCGACGTTCGACGACTTCTGGATCACCTGCTCGACCGTCAGCGCGCCGTTCGCGATGCGCGTCGTGGATGGTGTTGGGGCCGATCGTTAGCGTTCCGGGCGCCGTCTGGATCACCGTGTCGGGACGGATCCTTCCGCTCTCGAGCGCCGACGCGATCGTGAACGGCTTCATCGTCGAGCCGGGCTCGAACACGTCGGTGAGCGCGCGGTTGCGCATCCGCTCGCGCGCGACCCGGTTGCGCGCGTTCGGGTTGTACGTCGGCCAGTTGGCGAGCGCCAGGATCTCGCCGCTCTGCGCGTCGAGGATCACGAGCCCGCCGGCCTTCGCGCGATGCGCCTCGACCGCCGCCTTCAGCTCGCGAAACGCGAGGTACTGGAGCCGCGTGTCGATCGCGAGCGCCAGGTCGCGTCCGGCCTGCGGCGCGCGTATCGCCTCGACGTCCTCGACGACGTCGCCGCGGCGGTTGATGATGACACGGCGGCTTCCCGGCTTGCCGCCCAGCCACTCCTGCTGCGTGAGCTCGATGCCCTCCTGTCCGACGTCGTGGTCGCCGGTGAATCCCAGCAGGTGGCTCATCGTCTCGCCCGCCGGATAGAAGCGGCGGTATTCGGTCTGGTCGTGGACTCCCCTGATCTTCAGCGCGGCGACCTTCGCCGCGACCTCGGGCGGCACCTGTTTCGCGAGAAAGACGAAATCGCCGCCGTCGTCGAGCTTCTTCGCGAGCGCCTGCGGTGTCGTTTCGAGCGCTTGCGCGAGCAGCGCCCGCTTCTCCGGGGAGGCCTCGACCTGCCCGGGAAACGCCCAGATCGATTTCACCGGCGTCGAGATCGCGAGCGGCTCGCCGGAGCGATCGACGATGCGACCGCGGTGCGCCGGCAGCTCGATCTCGCGGCTGTAGCGCGAGCTTCCCTGCTCCTGCAGGAACGCGTTGTCGATCCACTGCAGGTAGAGCGAGCGCGCGACGAGCGCGACGAACAGCAACAGCAGGACGCCGAAGACGAGCGGCGCACGGAATCGCGGCAGCGCCGGGACCGGCGCGGCGCGCTTCAGGGCGGTGGAGGCGACCGTCATCGTGCGCTCGCGCCGGGCACGACCTCGATGCGGCCGGCACCCGGAAGCTGCATCCGGAGCTCGACGCGCGCGATCTTTTCGACGCGCACCGGCATCGCCCACGTCGACTGCTCGAGCTGCAGCTGGCCGAATTCGGTCTCGTAGCCGCGCGCCTGCATCTGCTCGCGCTCGAGTTCGACGAAGAGCTTGCGCGCCTGATGCCGCGACGTGACGAGCGACAGCGCGCAGAGCGACGAGTACGGCGAGCAGCAGGAGGTTCAGGCGGACCACGGGCGCGTCAACGTCGCGGTGCGATGCCGAAATTCGGCGGCACCGGATGCGCGGTCCGCTCGGCAACGCGCAGCGTCGCGCTGCGGGCGCGCGGATTCGCCGCGATCTCGCGCGCCGAGGCACGCACCGCCCGCCCGATCGCGACGAGCGGCGCGCCCGGCAGCGCGTCCGTCGGGATCGGCAGCTTCGCGAGCCGCGGGTCGCCGCCGAACGGCTGCGACGCGAAGACGAAGAAGCGCTTCACGATCCGGTCCTCGAGCGAATGGAAGCTGATCACGGCGAGCCTGCCTCCCGTCTTCAGCAGCGGGACGGCGCGGGGCAGCGTCAGCGCGAGCTCCTCGAGCTCGCGATTGACGAAAATCCTAAGAGCCTGGAACGTCCGCGTGGCCGGATCCTGACCCCGATCACCCCGCGGGCGCGCGCCGACGGCTTTGGCCACGATCGCAGCGAGCTGCCGTGTGCCTTGGACGGGTGCGACCGCGCGAGCCGCAACAATTGCTCTTGCAATCGATTGAGCAAACCGTTCTTCACCATAGTCGCGTATCACCTCCGTGAGTTCCGGCGCCGTGGCGCGCGCCAGGTACGCGGCTGCGGACTCGCCGCGCGTGGGATCCATCCGCATGTCGAGCGGGCCGTCGGCGCGGAAGGAGAAGCCGCGCGCCGGGTCGTCGATTTGCGGAGAGGAAATGCCGAGGTCGAGCAGGAAGCCGTCGACACGATCGACGCCGAGTGCCTCGAGCGCGTCGGGAATCTCCGAGAACCAGCATCGGCGGAACGCGAAGCGCAGGTCGTCGATCGTGCGCGCGTTCCGCTCGGCGTCCGGGTCGCGGTCGAGCGCGATGAGCCGGCCCGAGGGCCCGAGGCGATCGAGGATCGCGCGCGAATGGCCGCCGCGGCCGAACGTCGCGTCGACGTAGGCGCCATCGGGCCTGACCGCCAGCGCGCTGATGACTTCGTCGAGCAGGACGGGGACGTGGACACCGTCGCCCATCAAAGGCTGAAGCCGTCCAGCTCGGGCGGCAAGCCGCCCGCGGGGAACGTGATGGCGCGGGCCGTCTGCTCCTGCCACTTCGCGTCGTCCCACAGCTCGAACTTGTTGCCCTGGCCGACGAGCACGACGCGATGCTCGAGCCCCGCGTATTGGCGCAGCGCGGGCGGAACGAGGACGCGGCCCGCCCCGTCCATCTCGACTTCGTCGGCGTGACCGACGAGGAGGCGCTGCAGCCCGCGAATTTCCTCGTTGAAGGACGAGAGCGCCATCAGGCGCGCCTGGATCGGCTCCCACGTGGCGCGCGGATACACGAGGAGGCACCGGCTGGGATCGGCGGTGACGATGAGCGTGCGTTCGGTGCCGTCCGGGCTCCCCGTCAGCGCAGCGCGGTGCTTGCCGGGAATGGCGAACCGGCCCTTCGCGTCGAGCGCGAGCTGCGTCACGCCGCGAAAGACGGCCCCCGTCACACCGGACGATCCCACTCCTCCCTGCGCCACCGCGTCGCTCCCGCCGCTTGAAGTGAGTGAGTACTTATTTACGTGCGCCCGTCATTTTCAGGCCACATCCCACGCAAATTCCCACCAAGACCCACTTTTTACCACTCAACGTCACTATAAAGTAACAAAAGTCGCGCGGTCAACTGATTTTGGTTTCCGAACAGCCACTTAACATCGTGGGTGTCTCAAATTTCTACATCAATATTAAACAAATACTTACAGTGGAAAATAAATGTGAGTTGGGAGGTATCGCCCAATTTGCGGTCCAATGATCGTACGATCGTTCGGTAATGAGCGATTTCGGCATCGCGTCGATCAAAAAACCGCTCACCGGCGCTAACCGCGGCGATTTGGGTGATTCTCTCGGCTTTCGCCGCGCAGCCGTGCCCACGCGGGCGGTCCGGGACACGTTTGAGTGTTCTGGCGCGCGGAGCTGGCCTTTTATGCCATCGGGATGATCGGTCGAGAACCGTTGTGCCCAACAATTACAACGATTTAGGGCCCGGCCGATCGTCGTTCGCCTGCAGTGCGATCCCTCGGAAAGAATCCGGTTCGGGTAGAATCGGCGCGCCGTTACCGCGGCGCATTGCCGACGTCGCCGCACCGATCCCGCCGCCCGACCAACCCCGGAGCACCGCATGCCTTGCCGCACCCACGTTCCCGCCGCACTGATCGCGGCGCTTGCCGCGATCCTCTTTCCGGACCTCGCGCTCGCGCAGCCGGCGAATCGCGGCGAGGTTTCGGCGTCCACGTCGGTCACCGCCGTTTACACGTTCAACACCGATCTCGACGGCGGCGGCGATTTTCATTGGGGAACAGCCATCGTCAGCGGCACCGTCACCCGCCAGGTCAATCCGCAATTCGCCGCGGGCATTTCGCTGCGCTACGACTACGAGGACTGGAATTTCGGCAGACCCGTCGCGTTCGGCGGGCAGGCGCCCTGGGGAAAACTCAACGCACCGAATCTCGCCATCAACCTGACCTACGCGATCGCGCCCGATCTGACGCTCGGCGTGACACCCACGTTCGGATGGAACTACGAGACGGGCAGCGCCGACAATTCCAATGCGATGGTCTACGGCGCGATCGTTTCCGCGACCAAGGTGTTCTCGCTCGGCGGTCGTGCTGGGCCTAGGCGCCGGCATCGTCCATCAGATCGACGAAACCAAGGTGTTTCCGTTCCTGATCGTCCGCTGGCAGATCGACGAGCGATGGCTGCTCACCAATCCGTTCCGCGCAGGCCCCGCAGGCGGCGCGGGTCTCGAGCTCGTCTACGCGCTCAACGACGACTGGGAACTGGCCGGCGGCGGCGCATATCGCTCGTACCGATTCAAGCTGAGGGAAGACGGGCCGACGCCGAACGGCGTCGGCGAAAATCGCTTCCTGCCGCTCTTCGCGCGGGTTACGCGCAAGCTCGGGGCGCAGTCGCGGCTGGACTTCTACGCGGGCCTTTCGGTCGGTGGCCGGCTCTCGGTCGACGCCTCCAACGGCAACGCGGTCGCGCGCGACGACTACCAGACGTCGCCGGCCATCGGCCTCACGCTGTCGCATCGCTATTGACGCGCCGCAAGGAGCTCGCGTGGGCCGTCGCGCCAGTGCAATCGCCGCCGCCGCTTTCGTCGCGCTCCTCGCCGCCTGTGCCATTCGCCACGACGCCGCGGGAACGTCCCGCGTGGGCATCGGACTCTGGGGTTTCGGCGACCCTCCCGGCGTGAACTGGGATCTCGATTGGCCGCGGAGCGAAGTCCCCGAGCTTCCGCCAATGCGTCCCGCGGAGCTTCCCGACAGGCCGCGGCCGGACCACGCGCGTGCCGATGACGAATTGGCGGAGCGAACGCGCGACGTGATTGACGGGTGCGTATCCGCGATCGACGATAATCGATGCCGTGCCGTTCACTGCGACGCCCTTGCGCCCTCCTCTGCGGTGTGTACGCGCGCTGATCCTGGCGGCGTGCGCAATCCTCGCCCCTAGCGTCGGCGCCGCCGATCCTCCGGCCAACCCTGCCGCGGGGGCCGCGGCCGGCACCGAACCTGCCTATCGCGTCGTCATCGCGGCACCGTCGCCGCTCAAGGCGGCCATCGAGCGGAGCGTGGGGCTCATGCGCTGGCAAACGTACACCGACATGACCCCCGAGCTCCTGGAGCGCCTGGCGCGCGAGGCGCAGGACGAAGCGCGGGACGCGGCAGCGGCGGAAGGCTATTTCTCTGCGGTCATCGACATCTCCATCGATCGCCAGGCGACGCCACCCGTCGTCACGATGACCGTGAAGCCCGGGGAACCGACGCGGATCTCCACCGTGCGCATCGACGTGAACGGTCCCGCGATCACCGACGCGCCGCTCGGGACCGCAGCGATCGCCAGATTGCGCGAGGACTGGGGGCTGCCGAAGGACGAAGTGTTCCGGCAAGTGGCGTGGAGTGCGGCCAAGGAGCGCGCGGTGGCGACGCTTCGTGCGAGCCCCTATGCGGCGGCGAGGATCGTCCGCAGCGAAGCAGAGATCGACCCCGCGTCGCGAACGGCAACACTCTCCATCGAGATCGACAGCGGTCCGGCATTCCGCTTCGGGGACATGGAAATCGTCGGTCTCGTGAAGTACCGGCCTTCCATCGTGCGCAACTACAGCTCGATTCGTCGCGGCGAGCCCTACAGCGAGGCCGCGCTGGAACAGTTCATTCGTCGGCTCAATGGCACCGGTTACTTCTCGAGCGTCCAGGCGACGATCGATCCGAACGCGACGGATCCGGAAGACGCAACGCTCACGCTCGCCGTCATCGAGGCGCCGACGAAGAGCTTCGAGGCCGGCCTCGGCTATTCGACCGACGTCCGCTACACGGCCAAGATCAACTACCGCGATGTCAATGTCGATCGCCAGGGCCTGCAGCTGCTGGTCGACGGCCAACTCGACGGCAACATCCAGACGGGCTCGCTGCGGCTCGTGCAACCGGCAAACGCGGGCGGCTGGATCGGCGCGTGGACCGTGGGCGCGGAGCACTCCGACATCGAGGGACTGGTCACGAACACCGAATTCGCCGGCACGCGCTGGCACACGCTCGACGAGCGGCGCCAGCTGGCGCTCTCGGCAACCTACTATCTCGACGACCAGCAGCCCGACGGAGCGCCGGCGTCGCGCTCGCATGCGCTGTACGCCGAGGCAGAGCGGTACGTGCGCGACGTCGACCAGCTGCTCGCGCCGTCGCGGGGCTGGATGGCGAGCGTGCAGATTGGCGGCGGGGTCCCCGGGATCTCCACGCGCGGCTTCGGGCGCGCCGTCGGCCGCTTCGTCGCATGGGTTCCCGTGGACCCCATGCTCCAGCTCAATTTCCGCGCAGACGCGGGTGCGGTGTTCGCGCCGACGCGCGACGGCATTCCGTCGACGTTGCTGTTCCGGACGGGGGGCGACACGACGGTGCGCGGCTATGCGTTCGAGAGCCTCGGCGTCCCCCTGGGCAACGCCGTCGTCGGCGGCCGCTATTACGCGGTGGCCAGCGCCGAGGCGATCCGCTGGATCGGTGAATTGTGGGGCCTCGCGGCGTTCGTCGACGCGGGAAATGCCACCGACACGCCGTCCGATTTCCACCTGGCCGTGGGTTACGGCGCCGGCGTGCGGATTCGCACGCCGCTGGGGCCGTTCCGACTCGACGTCGCGTACGGCCAGGAGGTGCACGAGGTCCGCCTCCACTTCTCGGTCGGCCTGTCCTTCTAGCGCGATGAACCCCGCCACGCAGACCACCGCTCCGCCTCCGGCACCGCTACCCCGACGCAAGTACCGCGTCGCGCGCCGGATCGCGATCGGGCTCACGGTCGTTGCGATGGCCGGCGTGGCCGGCTTCGCATTCCTCGCGAGCGATGCCGCGTTGAGGCTCGCCGTGCAGGTGCTCATCGACCGTAGCGAAGGCCGACTCGACGTCGAGGCGCCCGCGGGCTCGCTGCTGTCCACGGTGCGCGTCAAGCGACTGGCGTGGCGCGGTCCCGAGGCGACGCTGAACGCGGACGACATCGCGCTCACCTGGAACCCGGCGGCTCTGTGGTCGCGCGGGATCGTCGTCAAGGGACTCGGCGCGCAGCGCATCACGCTAGCCATCGAGGCGTCCGACCGCGCGGTCCCGTTGCCGGCAAGCCTGGCACTGCCGACGAGCGTCGCGATCGAGGAGATCGCCGTCGCGCACTTCGACTGGAGGATCGGTACGAATCGCGGCAGCATCACGGGACTCACGTTCGGTTACGCCGGCGGCGCCGCCGACCACCGCGTGGAAAGGCTCTCGCTCGTCGCGCCGCGCGGAACGCTCACCGGACGAATGACGGTGGACGCACGACCGCCGTTCGCGGTCAAGGGAACGTTCGCGCTCGTCGGCGACCTGTCGCGAAAGGAGGCGCGCGCCGACATCGCCGTTTCCGGGACGATCGACGCCGTAGCCGTCGACGCCGGGGGGCGCGCCGGCGAAGCGCAGTTCGCGCTGCGGGCGAGGCTCGCGCCGCTCGCGGCCGTCGCGCTCTCCGAGCTCTCGCTCGACGCCCACGATCTCGATCTCGCCGCGTGGGACGCCGCGCTTCCGGCGACCCGCGTGAGCGTCAGGGCCGACGCCCGCCCGATCGACGGCGGGCTTGCCGGCAGCGTCGAAGCGATCAATGCGATTCCGGGGCCGATCGATGCGCAACGATTGCCGGTGCGATCGGTCGCCACGCACTTTGCTTGGCGCGCCGACGCGCTCGCGCTCGACGGCCTCGTCGCAGAATTCGCCGGAGGGGGCCGCGCTTCCGGCCATGCGCAGGTTCCGCTTAACGGGGTCGCGGGCAAGTGGACGCTCGACGTGCGCGACATCGATCTCAAGGAGATCTACGCACCGCTGGTCAAGACACGCCTGTCCGGGACGCTCGGCGCCGATCTCGATGCGGAGCGGCAGAAGCTCGACGGGCGCATGGCCGACCGAAACGTCGTCGGCGGCATAAGCGTGTCCTTTGCCGCGACGCTCGTCGACCGCAGTCTTGCCGTCGAGCGTTTCCAGATTCGCGCCGGCGACGGACGAGCTCACCGGCAGCGGCCGGATCGATCTCGCGGGTCAGCGCGCATTCGACGTCGTCGCCGCGGCGAAGCACGTCGATCCGGCGCGCTTCGGGAAATTCCCGGCGGGAAACCTCGAAGGCGGCGTGATCGCGCGCGGCGCGTTGGACCCCGAGTGGCGCGCCGGTGTCGAGATCGCGGTCGCGTCCGGCAGCCATCTCCAGGGAGTGCCGCTCTCCGGCACCGCACGTGCGACGGTGTCGGCGCACGCGCTGCGCGACGCGGCGATCGATCTCAAGCTCGCGTCGGCGCGGCTCACGGCGGGCGGGAACGCCGGCGAGGGCGCCGACGGCGTCTCGGTCGCGCTCGACGCACCGCGGCTTGCCGAACTCGCCGCACTGCTGCCGTCGCGCGTGCCGCATCCGCTGTCGGGATTGCTCCGCGCCAACGCCGTGATCCGCGGCGACGTCGAGCGCGGCGGATTCGAATTCCAGGCGCACGGTGAAGCGCTGAAGGTCGGTCCCGTCTTCACGATCGGGACCTTCGATGCGCGCGTCACCCTGGCGCCCGCCGTGGGTGCAGGTGCGGGCGCGCAACCCGACGAGCGCCGGCTTCGGATCGATCTGTCCGCCGCCGCGATCACGGCGCCGCAGGGAAATTTCCCGCGCGCGCACGCGAGTGTCGACGGCACGCTCGCGCAGCACGCGGTGTCGCTCGCCTTCGCCGGCGAGGACCTCGACGTGGACGCTTCCGCGCATGGCGGCATTCGCGATTCGCGCGGTGCCGCGGGAACGCGCGCGTGGGCCTGGACCGGCGCCGTCGATGCGCTCGAGAATCGGGGACCGTGGGCGGTTAGGCTCGCTGCGCCCGCGGCACTCGAGATCGCCCGCGACCGCGTACGGGTCGGCGCTGCGCGTCTCGACGTCGCCGGCGGCAACGTGGATCTCGCCGCGCTCGCATGGGACGACGGCCACCTGTCCACCCGCGGAACATTTGCCGGCGTGCCGGTCGCGACGCTGGCCCGGATAAGCGCGATCAAGCTGCCGTTCACCTCGACGGTGGCGCTCGCCGGCGACTGGTCGCTCGCAGCAACGCCGCGCCTCAACGGCTCCGTGACGGTGCGACGCGAGCGCGGCGATTTCTTCCTCGATCCCGAAACTGTTCTCGAGGCCGGAGATCGCGCCTTCGGCGTCGAAGCAATCGATGTGTCGGCGCGTTTTCGCGACGACGCCGTCGACGCATCCGCTGCGTTTCGTTCGGCACGCGGCCTTAACGTCGGGGCGCAGCTCGCGGTCGGCGTCGACCCGAACGCTCAGCAGGGACACATCGGCGCCGATGCGCCGGTGCGCCTCGCATTGACGGCGGATCTCGCCACGCTGAAGGTGCTCCAACCGTGGGTCGGCACGACGGCGATCGTCGACGGCAACGCCCACGTCGAGCTCGTCGCGAGCGGCACCGTCGCGCGCGCGCCGCTCTCCGGCACGATGCGCGCCGCCGGACTTCGCATCGAGGCGCCGCAGTACGGGCTGTACTTCACCGACGGACGGCTCGCCGCGCGGCTCGCGGACGGCATGCTCGAGCTCGACGAACTCTCGCTCGTCGGCGGGGCGGGTCGCTTCACGGCGTCGGGCACCGTGGCGACCGCCGCCGTGGTGCGGACCGACGAGCCGGGGGCAGCGGCCAGGATGACGTGGCGCGCGGAAAAATTCCGCGTGTTCAACCGCCCCGATCTTCGGCTCGTCGTCGACGGCGCGGGAACGCTCGCGCTCGAGAACAGGAAGATCTTGCTCGACGGAACGCTCAATGCGGATGAGGGTCACTTCGAATACAAGGCGGAGACCGGCGCGACCCTCGGCGACGACGTCGTCGTGAAGGGATGGCCGGCGAAGGACGCGGGTGGAACGCGCCGCGGCAACCTGCCGCTTGCGATCGATCTGGAGCTCGATCTCGGCCGGCGCCTGACCTTCACCGGCGAGGGGCTCGAAACGGGGCTTCGCGGCAAGGTGCGCGTGACGACGGCCGCCGACGGCAGCCTCCGCGGGCGCGGCTCGATCCAGGCGGTCAATGGCACCTATCGAGCGTTCGGCCAGCGCCTCGTGGTCGATCGGGGGCGGCTGATCTTCGACGGGCCCCTCGACAATCCGGGCCTCGACATCGTCGCGCTGCGCAAGAATCTCGCTGTCGAGGCCGGTGTCGCGTTGAGCGGGACGGTCAAGGTTCCGATCGTCCAGCTCACGTCCAATCCCCCGGTTCCCGACAACGAAAAGCTCTCCTGGCTCGTGCTCGGCCAAGGCCTCGATCGCACGTCGGGAAGCGACATCGCCGCGCTGCAGGCGGCTTCCGCCGCGCTGCTCGGCCGCGGCGGGAAGTCGGTTTCGACGACGGTCGCGGAGAGCATCGGACTCGACGACATCTCGGTCGGAAGGGGCGCCGGCACGTCGCGCGCGGCCGGTGGCGGGAGCTCCGACGCGTCGAGGCAGGTCGTCTCGTTCGGCAAGCGTATCACCGACAAGCTCTCGCTCGTCTACGAGCAGGGACTCACCGTCGCGACGAACGCGTTGCGGCTCGAGTATGCGCTGTCGCGCACGATGACGTTGCGCGCGGAAGCCGGCGCGATCAGCGGGTTCGGCATCTACTACCGGCGCGTCTTCGACTGACGCGATCCCGGAACGGGTGCGCTACACGGGACGCGCGCCGCAGCGCATAATCGCGCCGGAGCGGATGCCGTGGCCGGGAGCGGGGAATGTCGACCGCTTCGGTCGGCGCCGCGGCCGATCGAACGATGGAGGCTCCAGACGTGGAATTCACAAAGGAACTGGACGCGCGCGGGCTGTCGTGCCCGCTGCCGATCCTCAAGACGAAGAAAGCGCTGAACGACCTCGCGTCGGGACAGGTGCTGAAGATCCTCGCGACCGACCCCGGCTCGGTCAAGGACATGCAGGCGTTTTCCAACCAAACCGGGCATCCGCTCCTCGCATCCACCGAGGAGAACAAGGCTTTCGTGTTCTATCTCAGGAAGAAATAGCCGGCCGCACCCGACCCACGACCACATCGAGTACCGCGGAGCGGCGTCCTTCCTCGAGTTTGCCGGGCAAGCCAACGTCTCGCGTTTCATCTGACTGCGGGCGCCGGACCGCGTGACGCGATGACGGTACGCCCCCGCAAGCGAGCGGCCGCCGCCGAGCGCCGGACCGCGGGATTCCGTTCGAGGTCGTCCCCGGGATCAGCGCCGCGCTCGGCGCAGCCGCGTACGCCGGAATCCCGCTCACGCACCGCGATGCGAGTCACCGATGCGGGGACGATTCCGGGATATGCGGTGGCACTGGCGAGCCGGTAGGGTGGCGCGCCCGACAGGAATCGAACCTGTGACCTTTGGCTTCGGAAACCAACACTCTATCCAACTGAGCTACGGGCGCGTCGACGGTGATTTTACCGTGCCGATCGAACGAGCGTCCACCCGCATCGGCGACGCCGTGCATGCCACGGTATAATTCAATGTTTTGTCAGCGGGAATCCGGTAACGCAGTTCGAGGCCGCCCGCCAGGGGCGAACGCCCGTCGAACGGTACCCGCCGCCAACGCCTACGGACCAGGAACGCCATGCAAGAGCCCGACAAGCCCGCCGCCTCGATCACGGACTGGAAACAGCCGGTCATCGCCACCGTGCTCGCGCTCGTCGCGACGATTGCCATCCTGATCCTGCTCACCCAGATGGTCACCGACACGCCGAGGGCCGCCAAGGACGACGAGAGCGCGGTGCTCTCGCGTATCAAGCCGGTGGGCGACGTGGTGCTCGCGGTCGCGAGCGGGCCGAAGGGTCAGCTGACCGGTGAACAGGTCTACAACCAGGTTTGCAAGACGTGTCACGAAGGCGGGCTCGCAGGCGCCCCGAGGATTGGTGACAAGGTCGCGTGGGGCAAGGTCATCGCGCAGGGGCTGACGCCGACGGTCGACCACGCGCTCAAGGGCATCCGCGCGATGCCGCCGAAAGGCGGAAATCCGGACTTCGAGAACATCGAAGTCGAGCGCGGCGTCATCTTCATGGCCAACAAGGCAGGCGCGAACTGGAAGGAGCCGCCGGCACCCGCGACTGCGAAGGGCGCCGAGCGCACCGGCGAGGAAGTCGTCAACGTCGCCTGCGGCAAGTGCCATCTGACAGGCCAGGGCGGCGCGCCGAAGGTCGGCGACCGCACCGCGTGGACGCCGCGCGTGGCCAAGGGGTTGGCAACGGTCACCCAGGCGGCACTCAAGGGCCACGGCGGCATGCCGGCACGCGGCGGCATGGCCGAGCTCTCGGATGTCGAGATCAAGCGAGCGGTCGAATACATGTTCAATTCCGGCGTCGGCACGGCAGCGCCGGCCGGCGTCGCCGCGGTGGCCACGGTGGCCTCGCCGGCACCGGCCACGCCCGCCGCATCCGCAAGTGCCAAGCCGGACGGAAAGAAGGTCTACGACACGACCTGCATGGTGTGCCACGCGTCCGGCGTCGCGGGGGCGCCGAAATTCGGCGACAAAGCAGCATGGGCGCCGCGCCTGAAGGCAGGCGTGGACGCGCTGTACACGAGCGCGCTCAAGGGGAAGGCGGCGATGCCCGCCAAGGGCGGCAACACGTCGCTCCCGGACGCCGACGTCAAGGCGGCCGTCGACTTCATGGCCGCCGCGGCCAAGTAGCGCCCACCGCGGGCGCCCTTCCTCGTAGGGGAGTCGTCGGGTTATCCGGCGACGGTCGCGTCGGCCGCTTCCGTGCGATCGTGCTCCTCGCGGTCCTCGTTACGCTCGAGGGCCAGCCGCGACAGGTAGGCGGCGGTCACGTCGCCGGTGATGTATTTCCCGTCGAAACAGGACGCCTCGAACTCGGTGAGCCTGGGATTGGCGTCCCTGACCGCGGCCTTCAGCGCGTCGAGGTCCTGGTAGATCAGCAGATCGGCGCTGATCTCGCGCGCGATCTCGGCTTCGGTGCGGCCCGTCGCGACCAGCTCGCGCTGGTTCGGCATGTCGATGCCGTAGACGTTTGGATAGCGGACCGGCGGGCTCGCGGATGCGAAATACACCTTCTTCGCGCCGGCCTCGCGCGCCATCTGCACGATTTCGCGCGACGTCGTGCCGCGGACGATCGAATCGTCGACGAGCAGCACTACCTTGTCCTTGAACTCCATGCCGATCGGATTGAGTTTCTGCCGCACGCTCTTCTTGCGCAGCGCCTGTCCAGGCATGATGAACGTGCGCCCGATGTAGCGGTTCTTGACGAAGCCCTCGCGATACGTGAGCCCCAGCGTGTTCGCGAGTTGGAGCGCCGAAGGGCGGCTCGAATCGGGAATCGGGATCACGACGTCGATGTCCTGGGCCTCCGGAATGCCGCGGATCTTCTTCGCGAGCTGCTCGCCCATGTTGAGCCTCGCCTCGTACACCGACGTTCCGTCGATCACCGAATCGGGCCGCGCCAGGTAGACGAACTCGAAGATGCAGGGAGCGAGGACGGGATTCTCGGCGCACTGGCGCGAATGGAACCGGCCGGTCTGGTCGATGAAGATCGCCTCGCCGGGCGCGACGTCGCGCAGCACCGAAAAACCCAGCGCCTCGAGCGCGACCGACTCGCTGGCGACGAGGTACTCGGTGCCCCCCATCGCCTCGTTGACACCGATGCCGAGCGGGCGGATCCCGAACGGGTCGCGAAACGCGAGCAGCCCGTAGCCCGCGATCATCGCGACGATCGCGTAGGCGCCGCGGCAGCGCTTGTGCACGCCGGCCACCGCGGTGAAGATCGCGTTCGCGTCGAGCCGCGCGTGGTGCGCCGCGCGCTCGAGCTCGAGCGCGAGCACGTTCAGCAGGACCTCGGAATCGGAATTGGTGTTGACGTGACGGAAATCGAGTTGGAAGAGCTCGCGCTTGAGCGCTTCGCTGTTCGTCAGGTTGCCGTTGTGCGCGAGCGTGATGCCGAACGGCGAGTTCACGTAGAACGGCTGCGACTCGAGCTCGGATGACGCGCTGCCTGCGGTCGGATAGCGGCAGTGGCCGATGCCGAGGTTGCCGGTGAGGTCGCGCATGTTGCGCGTGCGGAAGACGTCGCGGACGTAGCCGCCGCCCTTGTGCAGGTGAAACGTCGTCCCGTCGTTCGTGACGATCCCTGCGGCATCCTGCCCGCGGTGCTGCAGGAGCAGGAGCCCGTCGTAGAGCACCTGGTTGACCGGCGTGTGCGCGACGACGCCTACGATTCCACACATGGCAGACACTCTCCCGGCGGCAGTTCCGCGATCCGGCCGCCCGAAAACGCCGAGATGGCTCCGGCTGCGGAAAAATCAAGCCGCTGGGCCCACGCCCGCGGCAAATACGGGCCTCAACGCCAGGGCGGCTTCCGCCAACGGCCGCCCGAGCGCTGCATTCTGCCACCAATCGTGTTTGGGCAGCGTGGTGACGCCCGCGATCAGCGCAAAGAGCACGACGATCGCGACGCCGCGCAACAGTCCGAACACCGCCCCCAGCAGCCGGTCGACGAACCCCAACCCGATCGCCTTCACGACGGAGGACAGCGCCCACGCGACGAGCGCGCCCGCGATCATCGACGCGATCAGGATCAGCGCGAACGCGAGCACGTGCTTCGTCGCCGGCGCGGCCTCCAGCCGCGGGAACCACCCGGCCACCGTGCCGGCGTACACGAACGCAGCGACGAGACCGACGACCCAGGTGGCGAGCGCAATCAATTCGCGCACGACACCTCGGGCGAACGCGAAGAGCGTCGAGAGCGAGACGACGGCGATCAGCGCAAAGTCGAATCCGTTCATCGACACCGCGAATCGCGGGGAGGCGCTAGCTGCGCGCCGTGGCGCGCGCGGTCACGACGCCGTGGCGACGATGCCGCTGAAACCCTCGCCCTTCAGCTTCGCCCGTGCGGCTTCCGCTTCGGGCTTTGTCGCGTAGCCGCCGACGCGCACGCGCCACAGCGTGCCGCGCGAGGTCTGCACCGGCTCGACGAACGCGGCATATCCGGATCTCTTGAGCTTGTTCGCGAGGGCGTTCGCGCCCTTGTCGTCCGCGAATGCGGCGAGCTGGACCACGAAGCCCTCGGCCTTCGTCGCCGGCGCGGACGCTGTCGGTGCCGGCGGCGCGGAGCTCGCCGGTGCCGGCTTCGCGTCGGCGGCGGCCGGCTTCGCGTCCGTGCTCGCGGGCTTCGGCTCGGCGTTCGTTTCCGGCGACGGTGATGCCGCCACGTCCGCCTTCGCAGGAGCCTTCGTCGGGGGCGCCAGCACGCGCTGCTCGGCCTCGGCCACGGAGCTCTTCGGTGCGGCGGGTTCGCCGGCCGCCGGTGCGGCCGGGGTCACGCTGATCAACGGCGACGCCGTGGGCACGCGCGCCGTCGCGCCGGTCTCGGATTTGGCGGGCGCGGCCCTCGAGTCCGCCTTTTCGTCCGCCTTCGGCAACGGCTTCGCGTCTCCCGACTTGCCGGTGAGCCGGTTGACGAACTTGCCCTCGTCAACGGGTGGAATCCTGACCGAGACGTCGTCGCCCAGCGGCCGCGGCTCCTTTTCGAGCAGCATCGGCAGGATGATCGCGGCGGCCAGCGCCAGCACGATCGCGCCGACCAGGCGCCGGCGTGCCTTGCGTTTCATCTCGTCGACGATGAGGTCGGCGTTCTCAGCGATGCGGTCAGCCATTGCGGGGATGCGCGCCCGGTTCCCGGCATCGCCGCAGCGAGCGCCGCGGCGACCGTCAGGAACGATCCGAAAACGATGATTCTATCAGCTTCACCCACCTCGCCCCGCGCCGCTTCGAGCGCCGACGCGACATCGTCGAACGTTCGGATGTCGCTCGCGCGCGACTCCCGCCTCCGCGAGCACGGCGCCAACGGCATCGCGCTCGCGCCCCGCGCGGGCCGGGCAGCGTCGCGACGAACCAGCGGTCGATCCGCGATCGCACGGCCGCGATCACGCCGCCGACGTCCTTGTCGGCCAGGATGCCGAACACGGCGATCGTCGCGGGGAAACGGCCCATCGAGCCGAGCGTCGCGGCAAGCGCGCGCGCGGCGTGCGGATTGTGCGCGACGTCGAGCACGATCGCCGGGCGCCCCGGGAGCACCTGAAAGCGACCCGGAAGGTCGACCGTGATCAACCCGTCGCGGACGGCGCCCGCGGAAACGTGCAACCGGTCGCGCAGGAGATCGATCACCGCGAGCACCGTCGCGGCGTTCGAGAGCTGGTACGCGCCGCGCAGCGCGGGGACCGGCAATCCGTAACGCCGTCCGCCCGGCCCCCAGTACTGCCACTGCCGATCCTCCGCGACGTACCCGTAGTCGCGACCGATCTGCACGATCGGCGTCCCGAGGTCCAGCGCGTGCGCGAGCAGCGCGCGTGGCGGATCGCGGCTCGGCGCAGACCGCCGGGCCGCCCCGCACGGAAGATGCCGGCCTTCTCGCGCCCGATGTCCTCACGCGTCGGGCCCAGGTAGTCCATGTGATCGAGGTCCACGCTGGTCACGACCGCGACGTCGGCGTCGACGAGGTTGACGGCGTCGAGCCGGCCGCCGAGGCCCACCTCGAGGATCGCGACGTCGAGTCCGGCGCGGGCGAAGATCCACAGTGCCGCCAGCGTGCCGTACTCGAAATAGGTGAGCGGAACCTCGCCGCGCGCATCCTCGACCGCGTTGAACGCGCGGATCAGCGCCGCGTCGTCCTGTGCTTCACCCCGCACCCGGACGCGCTCGTTGTAGCGCAGCAGATGCGGCGACATGTAGAGGCCCGTGCGATGGCCCGCGCAGCGCAGCACCGCTTCCAGCATCGCGCACGTCGAGCCCTTGCCGTTGGTCCCGGTGACGGTGATCACCGGGCACGCGAGCCGGGCATCCATCCTCCCATGGACGACGGCGACGCGCTCGAGCCCCATCGCGATCGCCTTGGGGTGCAGCGTCTCGAGGTACGCAAGCCAGCCTTCGAGCGTGGCGGGGCGAATCATCGGTGGTGGCGACGCGCGCCGATCATCGTACGTGGGTCGGCCCGGTACGTTGGCGAACGGCTCGACCGCACGTTGCGTTCGGATGCCGGCGCGCAACCGGCCCGACACGGCACGCGTCAGCCCGTCGGCACCGGCTGGCCGGTGAGGTGCGCGAGCAGCCGGGCGAGCTCGTCCTTCAGCTGCCGGCGGTCGATGATCATGTCGACAGCGCCCTTCTCGACCAGGAATTCCGCGCGCTGGAAACCCTCCGGCAGCTTCTCGCGGACGGTCTGCTCGATCACGCGCGGGCCGGCGAAGCCGATCAGCGCACCCGGCTCGGCGATGACGACGTCGGCGACGAACGCAAACGACGCCGAGACGCCGCCCATCGTCGGGTCGGTGAGGATCGAGACGTACGGCAGCCGCGCCTTGGTGAGTTCCTGCAGCACGGCGGTCGTCTTGGCCATCTGGAACAGCGACAGGACGCCTTCCTGCATCCGCGCGCCGCCCGACGCCGAGATGCAGACGAACGGCACGCGGTTCTCGTAGGCGACGCGCACGCCGCGCACGAACCGCTCGCCGACGACCGAGCCCATCGAGCCGCCCATGAACTCGAACTCGAAGCACGCGAGCACGAGCGGGACGCTCTTGACGCTGCCCTGCATCACGACGAGCGCGTCGGTTTCGCCCGTCTCCTCGAGCGCGGCGGCGAGACGCTCGTGATACTTCTTCTGGTCCTTGAACTTGAGGCTGTCGACGGGCACGACTTCCGACCCGATCTCGAACCGGCCCTCGGGATCCAGCAGCTGCTCGATCCGCTCGCGCGCCGGAACGCGGACGTGGAAGTTGCATTTCGGGCAGACGAAGAGGTTCTTCTCGAGGTCCGTCCGATAGAGCACCGTTTCGCACGACGGGCACTTGATCCACAACCCCTCGGGCACCGCCGTCTTCTTGACGCCGGGCGTGCTCTTGATCCGCGGCGGCAACAGCTTCTGCAGCCAACTCATTCGGTCCCCCCGAAAGCAAGAAAGAAGCGCGCGACGGGCGCGCGCGAACCGATGCTACGCCGCGCGCTTCTGCATCGAATCCAGCGCGCTCCTGATGCCCGCGAGCCAGGCCCCGGCGCGGTCTGCTGCCGCGTCCGGCGGACCCGTCTCGATCTCCTGGATGATGCGGCTGCCGATGACGACCGCGTCGGCCTCCGCCGCGATCGCGCAAGCGCTCGCCGCGTCGCGGATGCCGAAGCCCACGCCGATCGGAAGCGCGGACGTGCCGGCGGATTTCGGCGAGCTTGCGGCCGACCTCCGCGGTATCGATGTGGCTGGCGCCGGTCACGCCCTTGAGCGAGACGTAGTAGACGTAGCCGCGCGCGAGCTTGGCCACTGCGGCGATCCGGTCGTCGGGCGTCGTCGGCGCCAGCAGGAAGATCGGCGCCAGGCCGCGCTCGCCAAGGAGCGCCGCGAAATCGCCGGCTTCCTCCGGCGGATAGTCGACGACCAGCACGCCGTCGACGCCGGCTGCGGCGGCCCGATCGGCGAAGCGGACCGTGCCCATCGCCTCGATCGGATTGGCGTAGCCCATCAGCACGACCGGCGTCGCAGTGTCGACGGCGCGGAACGCGGCGACCATCGCCAGCACGTCAGACAAGGCCGACACCCTGCGCCAGCGCGCGTTCCGACGCGCGCTGAATCACGGGTCCGTCGGCCATCGGATCGGAAAACGGAACGCCCAGCTCGATCACGTCGGCGCCCGCGGCCACCAGCCGCCGCATGATGGGCAGCATCGCCGCGCGCGACGGATCGCCGGCGGCGACGTACGGGATGAGCGCGGTGCGCCCCGCCGCGTGGAGCTTCGCGAACGTCGCGTCGATGCGGTTCACGCTCAGGACCTGGGCCCCGAGCGCTCGGCGACGGTGCCATGTCCTTGTCGCCGCGACCCGAGAGGTTGACGAGCAGGATCTTGTCCTTCGGCATCGTCGCGGCGAGCTTCATGGCGTAAGCGAGCGCGTGCGCCGATTCGAGCGCGGGAATGATGCCTTCGATGCGGCAGCACACGTGGAACGCCGCGAGCGCCTCGTCGTCGGTGATCGTCACGTACTCGGCGCGCCCGGTGTCCTTGAGCCACGCGTGCTCGGGTCCCACGCCCGGATAGTCGAGCCCGGCCGAGATCGAGTGGGTCTCGACGATCTGGCCGTCGTCGTTCTGCAGAAGGTACGTGCGATTGCCGTGCAGGACGCCCGGGCGACCGGCCGTCAGCGACGCCGCATGTC
Organism: uncultured beta proteobacterium; assembly: GCA_963833295.1. Classification (GTDB taxonomy): domain Bacteria; phylum Pseudomonadota; class Gammaproteobacteria; order Burkholderiales; family Casimicrobiaceae; genus CAIWHR01. Next base: position 230,487 of record CAWHXL010000006.1, read on the forward strand.
GGCCCGTGGCGATGCCCTCGCCCGCCGCCTCGACGCCGATGAGCCGCACGCCCGGCCGGGGAATGTACGGGTAGAAGATGCCCATCGCGTTCGAGCCGCCGCCGACGCAGGCGATCACCGCATCCGGGTCCCGGCCTGCCGCCTCCGGCATCTGCGTGAGGCACTCCCGGCCGATCACGCTCTGGAAATCGCGGACCATCATCGGATACGGATGCGGTCCCGCGACGGTGCCGATGATGTAGAACGTCGTCTCGACGTTGGTGACCCAGTCGCGCATCGCCTCGTTCAGTGCGTCCTTCAGCGTCTTCGACCCCGACTCGACCGGCACCACGGACGCGCCGAGGAGCTTCATCCGGAAGACGTTCTGCGCCTGGCGCCGGATGTCCTCCGAGCCCATGTAGACGACGCACTCCATGCCGAAGCGGGCGGCGACGGTCGCCGTCGCCACGCCGTGCTGCCCGGCGCCGGTCTCGGCGATCACGCGCGGCTTGCCGAGCCGCTTCGCGAGCAGCGCCTGGCCGATGCAGTTGTTGATCTTGTGCGCGCCGGTGTGGTTGAGGTCCTCGCGCTTGAGCCAGATCTGCGCGCCGCCTGCCTTTTCCGACATGCGCCGCGCGTGATAGACGGGCGACGGGCGGCCGACGTAGTGCGTGAGCTCGTCCTCGAACTCCGCCACGAAGTCCGGGTCGCGTCGATACCGCTCGTACTGCGCCTTCAGCTCGTCGAGCGCGCGGATCAGCGTCTCGGCGACGAACACCCCGCCGTAGGGGCCGAAGTGGCCGCGCGCATCGGGAAGGTCGTAGGGAAGGTCAGTCATCTGCATGGCGCACTTCCTCGATGAACGCGCGGATCCGTTCCGGATCCTTGATTCCCTTCGCCGGCGCGCCGTCGGGGCCGATCGCTTCGACGCCGCTCGACACGTCCACGGCCCATGGCCGCACACGGCGTATCGCCCCGCCCACGTTGGCGGGGGTGAGCCCGCCCGACAGCACGAGCGGCCGGGAAAGGCTCGCGAGGCAGCGCGTCCCAGTCGAAGGTCCGCCCGGTCCCTCCCGGCAGTCCCCCCGTCGGCCGGAGCGTCGAACAGCAGACCCGCCGCGTCGGATAGCGGGCCGCGTATTCTAGCAAACCGTCCCTCGCCGACCCGCCGGGGACCGACACGGCCTTGACGTAGGGCCGACCGAACGCGCGGCAGAGGTCGGGCGGCTCGCGCCCGTGGAACTGCAGGACGTCCAGCGGGACCGCGGCCAGCGCCGCACGCACCTCGTCGGCCTGCGGATCGACGAAGAGACCGACGATCGTCACGAACGGCGGCATCGCCGCCGCGATTGCGCGTGCGTTGGCGGCCGCTATCCTGCGCGGCGTCCCCGGCCAGAAGACGAAGCCGATCGCATCCGCACCCGCCTGCGCGGCCGCAAGGCCGTCCGCGAGGCGCGTGATGCCGCAGATCTTGACGCGCGTGCGGGCCATCGCGTGCGAGCGCTCAGCCGTGCGGCGCCGCAACCGGCCGGCGCGTCGGAGGAAGGCCCCACCGGGAGTCGTAGTCGGCACCGGCGAAGTACAGCCCGTCCGGCGCGAAGGTCGGCGCGGCGCGCGTGCGGTCCCGGCCCGCGAGGACGTCCGCGATCCAGGCGGGGGGGTGCTTGCCCGCCCCGACGTACACCAGCGCGCCGACGATGTTGCGGATCATGTGGTGGAGAAAAGCATTGGCGCAGAAATCGAAACGCAGATGCTCGCCGTCCGCGGCGATCAAAGCCTCGGAGAGCGTCTTCACCGGAGACTTCGCCTGGCAGTCGGCGGCGCGGAACGCGGAAAAGTCGTGCGTGCCGACGAGCAGCGCGGCGCCCGCGGCCATGGCCCCGACGTCGAGCGTCCGATGGTACCAGCCGATGCGGCCCGCGAGGAGCGCCGGTCGCACCGCGCGGTTCGCCAGCAGGTAGGTGTAGCGGCGCGCGACAGCGGCGTTGCGCGCGTGGAACTCGCCGGCGACGGGCTGCGCCCACAGCACCGCGACGTCGGCCGGCAGGTGCGAATTCACGCCGCGCACCCACGCAGTGTCCGGGCGCACGACGTCGACGTCGAAATGCGCGACCTGCATCGTCGCATGCACGCCGGCATCCGTGCGGCCCGCGGCAATCGTGCCCACGCGGGTGGCCGCGACCGCGGCGAGCGCACGCTCGAGCGCATCCTGCACGCCGCGGCCGTCACGCTGCGATTGCCACCCGGTGAACGGGGCGCCGCAGTACTCGAGTCCGATGGCGATGCGCATGAGGGGAAGCGAGTGTCGCGAGGTCGCGGCGCCAAATGGAACGGGCGGCGGAACCTCGCTCCGCCGCCCGCTCGTCCCGGAAGGGGACGGTCAGCCGAGCTTCGCCAGCAGCGACTGCGCCTCGGCCTTCTGGTTGTCGTCGCCCTCGTGCAGCACTTCCTGCAGAATTTCGCGGGCGCCCTCGACGTCGCCCATCTCCTGATAGGCCTTAGCGAGGTCGAGCTTGGTCGCGGCGTCGTGCCACTGCCCGTCGACGCCCTCCGGCGGCGCGTCCTCGAACGTCGCGTGCTGCGGCTCGAACGACAGGTCGAGCTTGTCGAAGTCGCTCGCCGCCGGCCCTGGCGCCGCCTTGCCGAGCGGCGCAGGCTTCTCGGCCTCGTCCAGGTGGAATTCGAAGTCGCCGGCCGGCGCGGCCTTCCCCGCCTCGGCCCCGCCGAAGCCCTTCGCGGCGACTTCTGCGGCGGTTGCGGCGACGGCCGCAGCAGCCTGTGCAGCGCTGCTCACGCTTCCGGTGGTTTTCGCCGCCGCGCGCTTCGCCGATTCCTCGAACTCGCGTTCCGCCGTATCGATCTTGTCGACCTGCGCATTCGTCGTGCTCGCGGTGCGCGAAATCGAGACGTCCTCGTCGAACTTGAAATCGAGCGCGGAGTCGTCGCCTTCCAGCTCCTTCGCGATCGACGCCGACGTGCCGCCGGTTGGACGCGGCGCGTCCTTCTTCGTGTCGGGCTTCGGGGCAACGGCCTGCATGCCGCCGGCGATCGCCGCACCCGCGCCGGCCGCGGCGGCCGCGGCGGCGACCGCCGCTCCCGAGCCGTCGCCGAACATCGGGTTGTTCGGATCGAGCTGGCGTCCGAGGCTCACGGCCTTCTTCCAGACGTCGCCCTGCCCGTTCGACACCGAGTAGAGCTCCGCGGCGACCGTTTCGAACGCCGACGGCTTGTTGTGCTGCGCGTGGATCTCGAGCAGCTTGAGGTAGATCTCCTGCCGCTGCGGATCCTTCTTCAGCGCATCCTTGAGGATTTCCTCGGCCTGCGCGTCGCGTCCGTAGGCGAGATACACCTCGGCTTCGGCGATCGGATCGACTTCGTCCGTGTCGATGTTGCCGAGGCCCTCGCGGCTGAAGTCGGTCGCAAGGGAGTTCTCGCCGGTGTTGACGACGCCGCCGCCGGTCGAGCCGAAGACCGTGTTGGTCTTGATGTCGGTGCCGCCGATGATGCTGTCTTCGAACTTGACCGTCTTGCGACGGCGTGCGGCCACGAGCGCCGCGACACCGCCCAACGCCGCCAGCGCGCCGCCGCCGATGACCCACGCGGGCGTGCCGCCGAACAGATCGTCGAGGAACGACGGCTCGGGCTTCGGCGCCATCTTGGCGATGTCCGCCTTCGGCGCGGCGGCCTTCGGCGGTTCGGCCGGCTTCATCGGCTCGGGCGCCTTCGGAGCCGGGGCCATCGCCGGTTCGGGTGCTTTCGCGGGTTCGGCGGCCTTCGGCATTTCCGGGGCCTTCGCCTCCGGCGCGGGCGCCGGCATCGCGGGCGCGACTTTCGGCGGCTCGGGCGCCTTGCCCTTCGCCGCGTCGGCCTGCGCCTGCAGCTGCGCGCCCGTCTGGCCCTTGAGCTCGATCGCCTTCTGCAGGTCCTTCAGCGTCTTTTCGAGCTCGCCGATCCGCGTCTGCGCTTCCTTCAGCGCCTTGTCACGCGCGACGACTTCCTCGGCGAGCGGCGTTCCGGCGGAGCCTTTGACACCGGCCTCGCGGGACACCTTGAGCTGGTCGCGGCCGGGGACGACGGCCGGCGTCTTCTCTTCGACCGTCGTTCCGATCTTGCCGCCGGCGACACGCCCTCCGGCGCCTTCGGCCGGGGGGGCGGATCCGGCGACGCGGTCCTGATAGCCACGCCAATCGGCCGCCTGGACGCGCACGATCTTCGTGGCCTCGGTCGGCGAAATTCCGGTCGCCATCTCGGGAGTCGGAATGTTGAGGATCGTGCCCGCGCGCAGGCGGTTCATGTTGCCGTCGAACGCCTCCTTGTTCGACGCATAGAGCGAAACCAGCATCTGCTCGAGCGTTGCCGAGGGTGGCCTGTACTCGTTGGCGATCTTCGAAAGGGTGTCGCCGCGGCGCACCGTGTAGGCGCCGCCGGCGGCCGCCCGTGCTTCGCCTGCCCCCCAGCGGTCGGCGCGGCGGCAGCGGAACGCGGCGCGCCAGCGCCGGCACGCGGGGGCGTCACGGGCTCGACCGGGGCGACCGGTACCGCGGCGCCGGGCGGGTCGAGCAGGAACGTGTAGGCGCGAACGACGCGACCGGACGCCCAGTTGACCTCGACGAGCAGGTCGAGGTAGGGCTCGGCGACGCTCGCCGAGGTCGTGACTCTGAGGACGGCGTCGCCGTTGGGCAGGCGCTCCATCGCGACGCGCGCGCGCGACAGCACGCCCTGGTAGGCGAGGTTGTTCTGTCGGTAGAGCGACGGATCGGCGATCCGCGCCGTGACCGTATCCAGCTCTTCCTTCGCGACCGAGGTGAGGTCGATCTGCGCCGACAACGGCTGGCCGAGCGACGATTGTACGGTCAGCCTTCCAAGGCCGAGCGAAGCGGCCATGCCCGAATGCGCAAGTGCGGCCGCCAGCAGTGTCAGTGACAGGATGGGTTTTGCTCGCATGCCGATCCCTTCCGAGTGTTCGGATTTTGCAAGCTAACATAACATCATGGGTTTAGCGAAGCAAGCTAAACCTCGGTATTAGCTTGGCTTTGTCAACCGGAAACCCGCCCGGCGCAACGGATGCGCAACCGACGGTCGCCCAACAGGACGCAACCGCTGGCCTTCGCCTGCGCGGGACTCCCAAGATCTTGTACTGCACGAGGCTTGAATGTGCAACCGGGCGGTTCCTGCCCATTTGCAACGGACGCAGCGCGCCGATCGTCACAGGCGGCCGACGAGGATCCGCACCATGCGGCGCAGCGGCTCGGCGGCGCCCCACAGCAGCTGGTCGCCGACGGTGAACGCGCCCAGGTACTCGCCGCCCATCGCCAGCTTGCGCAGACGTCCGACCGGAACCTCCAGCGTGCCCGGTGACGGCCGCCGGCGTGAGCCGGCGAATGCTTTCCTCGCGGTTGTTCGGTACCACGCGCACCCAGTCGTTGCCGGCTGATCATCGCTTCGATGTCGGCCATCGGAATGTCGCTCTTCAGCTTGATGGTCAGCGCCTGGCTGTGGCAGCGCATCGCGCCGATGCGCACGCAGATCGAATCGACCGGGATCGCGCTCTTGCCGGATCCGGAACCCCGCCGAGGATCTTGTTGGTCTCGGCTCCGCCCTTCCACTCTTCGCGGCTCTTGCCGTCGCCCAGGTCCTTGTCGATCCACGGGATCAGGCTGCCCGCGAGCGGCACGCCGAAGTGCTCGGTCGGGAAGCTCGGGTCGCGCAGGATGCCGGCGACCTCGCGGTCGATGTCGAGGATCGCCGACGACGGATCGTCGAGCAGGCCGCGCGCCGCCATGTGCGCCTCGCCCATCTGCACGAGCAGCTCGCGCATGTTCTGCGCGCCGGCACCGGACGCCGACTGGTAGGTCATGCAGGTCATCCACTCGATCAGCGTCGTGCCGGAACAGACCGGCGAGCGCCATCAGCATCAGGCTGACGGTGCAGTTGCCGCCGATGTAGTTCTTGATGCCCGCGCGAGCGCTGCGTCGATCACGTCGCGGTTGACCGGGTCGAGGATGATCACCGCGTCGTCCTTCATGCGCAGCGCGGAGGCGGCGTCGATCCAGTAGCCCTTCCAGCCCTTGCGCGCAGGCTTCGGAACACGTCGTTCGTGTAGTCGCCGCCCTGGCACGTGACGATCACATCGAGCGCTGCGAGCTCTCCGAGGTCGGTCGCGTTCTTGAGCGGCGGCGTGTCCTTGCCGATGGACGGGCCTTTGCCACCGACGTTCGACGTCGTGAAGAACACCGGCTCGATAAGCTCGAAATCCTGCTCCTCGAGCATCCGCTGCATCAGCACCGAACCCACCATACCGCGCCAACCGACAAACCTATACGCATGATCGATCTCTCTTGGTTTTCAATTCCGCAGAGCGCCGCCACGACCGCGTCGCCCATCTCGCGCGTGCCGACGCACTTTCACCGGCCACCCGATGTCGCCGGTGCGCAGCCCCCTGGCCAGCACCACGCGCACGGCCTGCTCGATCCGCTCGGCGATGTCCGCACGCGCGAACGTGTAGCGGAACATCATCGCCACCGACAGGATCGGTCGCCAGCGGATTGGCCATGTCCTGGCCCGCGATGTCCGGCGCCGAACCGTGAATCGGCTCGTAGAGTCCCTTGTTGCTCGCATCGAGCGACGCCGACGGCAGCATGCCGATCGACCCGATCAGCATCGACGCCTCGTCGGACAGGATGTCGCCGAAGATGTTGCCGGTGACGATCACGTCGAATTGCTTCGGGTTGCGCACGAGTTGCATCGCCGCGTTGTCGACGTACATGTGCGTCAGCTCGACGTCCGGGTAGTCCGGCCGACCTCGGAAACGACTTCACGCCAGAGGATGCTGGTGTCGAGCACGTTGGCCTTGTCCACCGAGCACAGCCGGCCGCCGCGAAGCCTTGCGGTGTCGAACCCGACGCGCGCGATGCGGCGGATCTCGCCTTCGCTGTAGCGCATCGTGTCGAAGCCCTCGTCTTCGCCGGCGGCGTTCTTGCGGCGCCCGCGCGGCTCGCCGAAGTAGATGTCGCCGGTCAGCTCGCGGATGATCATCAGGTCGAGGCCCGCGACGACGTCGGGCTTCAGCGTCGACGCCTCGGCCAGCTCCGGATAGAGCAGCGCCGGACGCAGGTTGGCGAAGAGGCCGAGCGCCTTGCGTATCTGCAGGATGCCCTGCTCGGGACGCAATGGACGGGGAAGCGTGTCGTATTGCGGGCCGCCCACGGCGCCGAGCAGCACGGCGGCCGCATCGCGCGCGAGGGAGAGCGTCGCGTCCGGCAGCGGATGCCCCTCCGCGTCGTACCCGGCGCCGCCGATCGGCGCGGAGCCGATCTCGATGGGCAGGCCCTCGCGACGCAGCACGTCGAGCACCTTGCGCGCTTCGGCGACGATCTCGGGACCGATGCCGTCGCCCGGCAGGATCGCGATCTTCACGGGCGCCCCGAGCGTTGCGGGGGGGCCGCGCGACGCGGCGCAAGCGAAGCCGCCCGGCGGGAGCGCAGGCCTAGATCAGCCACGGCTGCTCGGCCAGTCGCCGCGCCTCGAACGCGCGAATGGCATCCGCGTGCTGCAGCGTGAGGCCGATGTCGTCGAGACCGTTGACGAGGCAGTGCTTGCGGAACGGCTCGACCTCGAAGTCGAAGGCCATCGAACCGTCCGGCGTCGCCACTGTCTGACGCGGGAGATCGACGGTCAGCTTGAACCCCGGAAACGCCTTGACCGCGTCGAAAAGCCGATCCACCTGCGACTCGGGCAGCACGATCGGCAGCAGGCCGTTCTTGTAGCAATTGTTGAAGAAGATGTCGGCGTACGACGGTGCAATCAGCGCGCGGAAGCCATAGTCGGCGAGCGCCCACGGCGCGTGCTCGCGCGAGCTTCCGCACCCGAAGTTGCGCCGCGCGACGAGGATGCAGGCACCTCGATAGCGCGGGTCGTTCAGCACGAAGTCCGGGTTCTTCGGGCGCTTCGTGTTGTCCATGCCGGGTTCCCCGCGGTCGAGGTAGCGCCACGCATCGAACAGGTTCGGGCCGAAGCCGGATCGCTTGATCGACTTCAGGAACTGCTTGGGGATGATGGCGTCCGTGTCGACATTGGCGCGGTCGAGCGGCGCCACGAGTCCGGTGACGACGTGAAAGGGTTCCATCAATAGGGCTTCGTCTTCTCGGCGGTCTTCTCGATCGCGCCGCCCGCGGCCTTGATGTCCTTCCCGGCACCTTCGATGGTATTGCATGCGGTGACGGCGACAACGATGCCGGCCAGCGCCAGCAATGCGGCAAGCTTCATCAGCATGTGCAGTCTCCTTTTCGCACCAGGATCAGGCGAGTCGGCGCACGTCGACGAAATGCCCGGCGATCGCGGCGGCCGCGGCCATCGCGGGGCTGACGAGATGGGTGCGCCCGCCGGCGCCCTGCCGGCCCTCGAAGTTCCGGTTGGATGTCGACGCACAGCGCTCTCCCGGCTCGAGCCGGTCGTCGTTCATCGCGAGGCACATCGAGCAGCCGGGCTCGCGCCAGTCGAAGCCGGCATCGCGGAAGACGCGGTCGAGACCTTCGCGCTCGGCCTGCGCCTTCACGAGACCCGAACCCGGCACGACCATCGCGTGCTTGACCGTGGATGCGACGCGGCGGCCGCGCGCGACCGCCGCGGCGGCGCGCAGGTCCTCGATCCGCGAATTCGTGCACGAACCGATGAAGACGCGATCGATCGCGAGCTCGGCGATCGGCGTTCCCGGCACGAGCCCCATGTACGCGAGGGCCCGCTCCATGCCTTCGCGCCGTATCGGGTCCTTCTCGCGGTCGGGGTCCGGCACGCGGTCGTCGATCGAGACGACCATCTCCGGCGACGTGCCCCACGTGACCTGTGGCGTGAGCCGCGTGGCGTCGATCGTGATGATGGCGTCGAACTTCGCGCCGTCGTCGCTCGCCAGCGTGCGCCAGACGCGGACGGCGCGGTCCCAGTGCTCGGGGCCGGGCGCGAACGTGCGGCCGCGCAGGTATTCGATCGTGACGTCGTCGGCCGCGATCATCCCGGAGCGCGCGCCCGCCTCGATGGCCATGTTGCAGAGGGTCATCCGGCCTTCCATCGACAGCGCGCGGACCGCGCTGCCGGCGAACTCGATCGCGTGGCCCGTGCCGCCGGCAGTGCCGATCCTGCCGATCACCGCCAGAGCGAGATCCTTTGCGGTGACCGCGTCGGGCAAACGGCCCTCGGCGCGGATCTGCATCGACTTCAGTTTCTTGGTGAGCAGGCATTGCGTGGCCAGCACGTGCTCGACCTCGGAGGTCCCGATGCCGAACGCGAGCGCCGCGAACGCACCGTGGGTGCTGGTGTGCGAATCGCCGCAGACCACGGTCATTCCGGGCAGCGTCGCACCTTGCTCGGGCCCGATCACGTGGACGATGCCTTGGCGCCGATCGCGGAATGGGTAGTATGCCTTCGCGCCGTGCGCCTTCATGTTGGCGTCGAGCGTTTCGACCTGCGTGCGCGAGATCGGATCGGCGATGCCGGCGTCCCAGTCCTTCGTCGGCGTGTTGTGGTCGGCCGTCGCGACGATCGACCCCGTGCGCCACGGCTTGCGGCCCGCGAGCCTCAGCCCTTCGAACGCCTGCGGGCTCGTGACCTCGTGGACGAGGTGGCGGTCGATGTACAGGAGCGCCGTGCCGTCCGCTTCGGCGCGAACCACGTGGCTGTCCCAGAGCTTGTCGTACAGCGTGCGTGCTTCCATGGCAGGAGGACACGGCCGGAGCATCCCGGCGGCGACAGAGTAAAAACGAGGATTATTGCACAGCAGCAACGCACTGTCAGGCCGGCCGCAGGCCCGCGCGCACCAGGAATTCGAAAATGGCATCGTCGAGCCGCGGCATCGTCGAATCGAACGCCGTGGCAGGAGTCGCGCGGAGCCAGGTGTGCTGGCGTTTGGCGAGCTGCCGCGTCGCCGCGATACCGCGCGCCCGAAACGTCGCGGCGTCGACGCGTCCGTCGAGAAGCTCCCATGCCTGCCGATAGCCGACGCAGCGCATCGACGGAAGGTCGGACGTGAGCGCGTAGCGCGCGCGCAATGCCGCGAGCTCCTCGACAAGGCCCGCGGCGAGCATCGCGTCGAACCGTTCCGCGATCTTCGCGTGCAGCGCCCCGCGGTCCGGCGGGATGAGCGCTATCGCGATCGACGGGCCCAGCGCGCCATCCGCCTCGCGCGCGCCCAGGAGCCGGGAGAGCGGACGGCCGGCGATCTCGCAGACCTCGAGCGCGCGCTGTATTCGCTGCGCGTCGGTGGCCTCGAGGCGCGCCGCCGTCCGCGGATCGAGGCGCGCGAGATCGGCGTGGAGCGCCGGCCATCCTTCGGCTGCCGCGCGGGCGGAAAGGCGCGCGCGAACCGCCGGATCGGCGGGGGGAAGCGCCGAGAGCCCGTGCCGCAGCGCCTTGAAATAGAGCATCGTTCCGCCGACGACGAGCGGCACCGCGCCGCGCGCGCGAACTCCGGCAATGGCCGCGATGGCATCCGCGCGGAACCGCGCCGCCGAATACGCGTCGGTCGGATCGATCACGTCGATCAGGTGGTGCGGCACGCGCGCACGCGCCGCCGCGTCGGGTTTCGCCGTGCCGATGTCCATGCCCCGATAGACCTGCGCCGAATCGACGCTGACGATCTCCGCGGAAAGGCGCCCCGCGAGCGCCATGGCCAGCGCGCTCTTGCCCGACGCGGTCGGGCCCATCAGCAGGACCGCGGGAATCATGCGCCCGTCAGCGCCCGCGCATGAACAGGCGGTCGAGGTCGGCCAGCGTCAGTTGATACCACGTCGGACGACCGTGGTTGCAGTGTCCGGCCCGCTCGGTCACTTCCATCTCGCGCAACAGCGCATTCATCTCCGGAACGCTCAGGCTCCGGTTCGCGCGCACCGCCGCGTGGCACGCCATCGTCGACAGCAGCACGTCGCGGTGCGCCGTGAGCACGTCGCTGCCGCCGAACTCGCGCAGCTCGGCGAGCACCGCATGCGCGAGCGTCGCGGCGTCGGCATCGGCGAGAGCGGCCGGGATGCCGCGCACGGCCAGCGTCGCAGGACCCAGCGGGGCGATCGCGAATCCGAGCACACCGAGCGCGTCGGCGTGCTCGTCGGCGGCCGCCATCTCGAGCGGTGATGCCGCGAACGTCGCCGGCACCAGCAACGGCTGCACCGGGACGCCGCCGTCGTGTGCGGATTTCAGCCGCTCGTAGACGATGCGCTCGTGCGCCGCGTGCATGTCGACCAGCACAAGGCCTGCGCGATTCTGGGCGAGCACGTAGATGCCGTGCAGCTGCGCGAGCGCGAATCCCAGCGGATGCGCATCACCGGTGTCGGGCAGATCGGGGACGTCGGCCGCCGCGATTTCGCGCCCGCCGAAGAGCTTCGCGTAGAACGACGCGGGCTCCGTCGCGGAGAGCACCATCGCGTCCTGCCGCGGGCCACCGAACGATGGCGCGGCGAACCGATCGGCGCCGGCCGCGCCTTCGGGCGCCAGCGGCGGCACCCGCGCGGCCGCGACGCCGAGCTTCTCGGCCGCCGAAACGGCCGGCTGCTCCGCCCCGGTCGTCGCGAGGGCGCGCGCAACCGCATGCTGGACGAACGGGTGGACGGCGCCCGATTCGCGGAAGCGCACTTCGCTCTTCTGCGGATGCACGTTGACGTCGACCTGTCGGGGATCGACGGTGAGCCAAAGCGCGTACGCCGGCTGGCGGTCGTGGTGCAGCACGTCGCGGTAGGCTTCCCGCAGCGCGTGGACGAGCATCCGGTCGCGCACATGGCGCCCGTTGACGAACGTGTACTGGCCCGCGACCTGCGTCGCGTACGCGGGCCGCACGGCGAAGCCCCCGAGCGCGAGCGGCCCCGCCTGCGCATCGACCACGGCCGCAGCGTCGACGAACGCATCGCCGAGCAGGGCGGCGACGCGCGCGCGGCGGCCGTGCGCGAGCAACCGGTGCACCACGCGGCCGTTGTGCTGAAGCGTGAACCCGACGTCCGGATGCGCGAGCGCGATACGCCGGAACGCCTCCTCGCAGTGCCCCCATTCGGTGGCCTCGGTGCGCAGGAATTTCCGCCGTGCCGGTGTGTTGAAATACAGCTCCTCGACGGTGACGGCCGTGCCATCCGCGAGCGCCGCCGGCCCCGTCGGGCCGACGGCGCCTCCGTCGACCTCGATTCGCCACGCGTGCGGCCGGTCGGCGGCCCGCGACGCCAGCGCAAAGCGCGACACCGCGGCGATCGAGGCGAGCGCCTCGCCGCGAAAGCCCAGCGTCGCGATCGCATCGAGGTCGTCGACGGTCGAGAGCTTCGAGGTTGCGTGCCGCTCGACGGCGAGGCGCAGGTCGTCGCGCTCGATCCCGGCGCCGTTGTCGGCAACGCGGATACGCCGGATCCCTCCGCCGACCAGGTCCACGTCGACCTGCGTCGCGCCCGCGTCGAGCGCGTTCTCCAGCAGCTCCTTCAGCGCCGCGGAGGGGCGCTCGACGACCTCCCCGGCGGCGATCTGGTTGATCAGGTGGTCGGGCAACGCGTGGATCTGCGTCATGGCGATCGAGGGGCGCGCCGGCGCGTCAGCGCGCGAGACCCTGCACCCATCGGGCATAGACGTCGCCGGCGATTGCGTGGAGCGACGCGACGCGGGCGTCGATATCGCGACGGATGTCGGCGGCATTGTGCACGGAGGGTGACGAGCGTTCGGGGAGTTCGTCGGCGCCGGCGGCGAGCCACGACTCGGTGAGGGCGCGCGTCATCTCGATGTGGCATTGGAAGCCGATGTGCCGATCGTCGACGACGTAGGCCTGGTTGGCGTTGAACGCATTGGTGAGGACCCGCGTCGCACCCGGCGGCAGTGCGAAGGCGTCGTAGTGCCATTCGAACGTCGTGAATGCGGCGCGGTCACCGAACCATTGGCGCTGCGCCGCGACGTCGCACACCGAGACGTCGAGCCAGCCGATCTCGGGCGTGCCCGCGCGCGTCACCGCGGCGCCGAGCGCCTGCGCGAGGAGCTGGCCACCGAGGCAATGGCCGATCACCGGGACCCGCGCGTCGACGGCATCGCGCAGCAGCGCGCAGACCGGCGCCGTCCACGCAAGTCCGTCGCTGACGCTCATCGGTCCACCCATCATCCCGATGCCCGCGAACGCGCGCGGATCGCGTGGCACCGCGGTACCTTCGTCGAGCGGCGCGAGTTGCCAGGGCAGGCGGCGCGCATCGAGCCATTCGGCGAAATACGCTGGGCCTTCGGTCGGGGAAAAGCGAAGGATCACGATGGGGCGCATGCGACCACCCCGTCGTCAGGCCGCCGGCTTCGCCAGAGGATTCGTCCGGCGCTGCCCGAAGCGGGCGTTGACCGACGCCGCGATGCCGCGCGCGTCGAGCCCGCATTCGGCGAGGAGCTTCGCAGGGTCGCCGTGATCGACGAACGCGTCGGGCAACCCGAGCTGCAGGAAGAAGACGACGATGCCGGCGGCGGCCAGCGCTTCGGCCACGGCGCTGCCGGCGCCACCGGCGACGACGTTCTCCTCGACCGTCACCAGCGCATCGTGCTCGCGCGCGAGCTTCGCGACGAGGTCGACGTCCAGCGGCTTCACGAAGCGCATGTTGGCGACCGTGGCATCCAGGTCGTCGGCGGCGGCGAGCGCCGGCTGCAGCATGCTGCCGAACGCCAGGATCGCGATGCGGTTCGTCCTGCGCGACGTCGCGCGGCGCACTTCCCCCTTGCCCACCGGAAGCGCGGTCATTTCGGCCTGGACGGCGACACCCGGACCCGTGCCGCGCGGATAGCGGACCGCCGCGGGGGCATCGAGCGTGAACGCCGTGTAGAGCATCTGCCGGCACTCGTTCTCGTCGGAGGGCGCCATCACGATCGTATTGGGGATGCACCGCAGGTACGTGAGGTCGAAGGCGCCGCAATGCGTCGCGCCGTCGGCGCCGACGATCCCCGCGCGGTCGATCGCGAACACGACGGGCAGGTTCTGCAGCGCGACGTCGTGGATCAGCTGGTCGTAGGCGCGCTGCAGGAACGTCGAATAGATGGCGACGACGGGCTTCATCCCTTCGCACGCGAGCCCCGCGGCGAACGTGACCGAATGCTGCTCGGCGATGCCGACGTCGAAATACCGGTCCGGATGCTCCTGCGAGAAGCGGACGAGTCCGGACCCCTCGCGCATCGCCGGCGTGATCGCGACGAGCCGCGCGTCGGCCGTCGCCATGTCGCACAGCCAGTCGCCGAAGACCTGCGTGTACGACGGCTTCGCGCCCGCCTTCGGCGCGTAGCCGATCGCCGGGTCGAACTTCGAGACGCCGTGATAGAGGATCGGATCCTCCTCGGCGCGCGCGTAGCCGTAGCCCTTCTTGGTGATCACGTGCAGGAGCTGCGGACCCTTCAGCTCCTTCACGTTCACGCAGCGTCTTCACCAGCGTGTCGACGTCGTGACCGTCGATCGGGCCGATGTAGTTGAAGCCGAATTCCTCGAACAGCGTGCCGGGCAGCACCATCCCCTTCATGTGTTCTTCCCAGCGCTTCGCGAGCTCCTTGACCGGCGGCAGCTTCGCGAGCACTTCCTTGCCGCCGCGGCGCACCGAATTGTAGAGGCGCGACGCGAGCAGCTTCGCGAGATAACCGTTGAGCGCGCCGACGGGCTCCGAGATCGACATCTCGTTGTCGTTCAGGATCACCAGCAGGTCGGCGCCGGCGATGCCCGCGTTGTTGAGCGCCTCGAACGCCATCCCGGCGCTCATCGCACCGTCGCCGATCACCGCGACGACGCGGCGGTCATCGCCCTTGCGCTGCGCGGCGATCGCCATGCCGAGCGCCGCCGAGATCGACGTCGACGAGTGGGCGGTGCCGAAGGTGTCGTATTCGCTCTCCAGCCTGCGCGGGAAGCCCGACGGCCCCCCGGCCATCCGCAGCCGATTCATCGGCAGCGCGCCGCCCGGTCAGGATCTTGTGCGCGTAGGTCTGGTGCCCGACGTCCCAGACGATGCGGTCGCGCGGCGTGTCGAACGCATAGTGGAGCGCGATCGTGAGCTCGATGGTGCCGAGGTTCGACGACAGGTGGCCGCCCGTCTGCGCGACCGACGTCAGCACGAAGGCCCGCAGCTCGCGGGCGAGCTGCGGCAGCGCCTCCGGGTCGAGCCGGCGCAGCGCGGCGGGACCGTCGATTTGATCGAGCAGCGCGTACATCAGTGTTCCCGCAGCACGATCCAGTCGGCGAGCTCGCCGAGCCGCCGAGCCGCACCGCCGAACGAAGCGAGCGCCGCCCGCGCCTCGACGCGCAGCGCCTCGGCACGTGCCTTGGCCGCGGAAAGGCCGAGCGCCGACACGAACGTCGGCTTGCCCTGCGCGACGTCCTTGCCGGCGGTCTTGCCGAGCGACACCGCCGAGCCTTCGACGTCGAGCACGTCGTCGACGACCTGAAACGCGAGACCCGCCGCGGCGGCGAACGCATCGAGCGCCCGCGCTTCGGCCGCGGTCGAGCTGTCGGCCGCACGCGGCACCCAGATGCACGGCGGCGCGAATGAGCGCCCCCGTCTTCATCCGGTGCATCGTTTCGAGCATCGGAAGCGAAAGCGTCGCGCCCACGCTGTCGAGGTCGATCGCCTGACCTCCCGCCATGCCGCGAACGCCGGCGGCGTCGGCGAGCAACGCGCAGGCACCGCCGCGATCGGCGTGTTCGCCCGCGGCCAGCACGCCGAATGCGAGCGCCTGCAGCGCGTCGCCGGCGAGCAATGCCATGGCTTCTCCAAACGCGACGTGGCAGGTGGGCTTGCCACGGCGCAGCGTGTCGTCATCCATGCACGGCAGGTCGTCGTGGATCAGCGAATACGCGTGAATCAGCTCCACCGCGGCGGCGGGAGCGTCGACGGCATCGGGATCGGCGTCCGTGACCTCGCCCGCGGCATACGCCAGCAGCGGGCGCATCCGCTTTCCGCCGTCCAGCACCGCATAACGCATCGCCTGGCTCAGCAATGCCGGCTCGAGGTCCGCGGCCGGGAGCACTCGCGCCAGCACGTCCTCGATCCGCCGCTGTCGCTCGCCGGACCAGACGGCCCAGGCGACATCAGGAATCATCGCTTCGGATGGCCTCGGCATCGGTGGCTTCGAAGGCCTTGAGCACGCCTTTTTCGAAAACCTGAACCTGCTGCTCGGCGTCCTTCAATGCGCGTCTGGCAGAACTGGAGGAGCTCGGCGCCGCGCTTGTACGCGGCGAGCGATTCCCTGAGCGGCAGCTGGCCGCTCTCCATCGTCGCGACGATGTCTTCGAGCTCCGCCAAGGCGGCTTCGAAGCTTGCGGGAACTGCGTTGGGCTTGCCCATGGAATGGATGGATGTGCGGAGAGGGCCGCGCTCACGACTTGTTCGGACGAATTCCCGGCGTCGGACGGGCCGCGAAGGCGGAAAGCTTGCGAAACGGCGCCGCCGCGGTCAAACCGCCAGGATCGGTGGTTCGCGTCATGCATGACGTCGATTTGACCCGCGTTGGAGCCCCCGATTATACTTCCATCTTTTGACGATGCGGCCTTACGCGATCCTTTCGCGCGGCCGACTTAGCAAAGCGGTCCGGGGCGGCGGAAACGCCGTAATCATCCCGGGTTGTTGGGTTGGGTTGGTTGGTTCGACCGAATTTCGCGAAGAAAGGAAAGGCCGATGTCCAGTCTTGCCAATGTGAGGCATCTGCGGCGCGCGTCGTCGCAGCTCCCCGTCTCCTGGTACTGCGATCCCGCTACCTATCGACGCCGAGCAGCGGCTGCTGTTTCCGCGCGCGCCCGGCTACGTCGGGCACGAGTTGATGGTCCCGAATCCCGGCGATTACTGCGCCCTCGAATCGCGGGACAACGCGCAGGCGCTCGTCCGCAACGCGGAGGGCGTCGAGCTGATCTCGAACATCTGCCGGCACCGGCAGGCGATCATGCTGAACGGCAGGGGCAACACGGCCAACATCGTCTGCCCGATCCACCGCTGGACCTACGATCTCAAGGGCGAGCTCCTCGGCGCTCCGCATTTCGACGACAAGCCGTGCCTCAACCTCGACCGTTCCCCGCTCGCGAACTGGAACGGTCTCCTGTTCGACGGCAAGCGCGACGTCCGCCGCGATCTCGCCGGGCTCGACGACGGCCACTTCGATTTCTCGGGCCACGTGCTCGACCGCATCGAGATCCACGAGTGCAATTACAACTGGAAGTCGTTCATCGAGGTGTATCTCGAGGACTACCACGTCGCGCCGTTTCACCCGGGTCTCGGCCAGTTCGTCACCTGCGACGACCTCGCGTGGAAGTTCGGCGACTGGTACTCGGTGCAGACGGTCGGCATCAACAATGCGCTCGCCAAGCCGGGTACGAAGGCCTACGCGCGCTGGCACAAGGCGGTCACGGACTTCTATCGGGGAGAGATCCCCTCTCACGGCGCGATCTGGATGGTCTACTACCCGAACATCATGATCGAGTGGTACCCGCACGTGCTCGTCGTCAGCACGCTGATTCCGCGCGGCGTCGATCGCACGACCAACGTCGTCGAGTTCTACTATCCCGAGGAGATCGCGCTGTTCGAGCGCGAGTTCGTCGAGGCCGAGCAGGCCGCCTACATGGAAACGGCGCTCGAGGACGACGAGATCGCCGAGCGGATGGACGCCGGCCGCAGAGCGCTCTACCGGCAGGGAAGGAGCGAGGAAGGGCCGTACCAGTCGCCGATGGAAGACGGGATGCAGCACTTCCACGAGTTCCTCCGGCGCGAACTCGACGCGGACATCGCGCCGCGCTGATGTACACGACGCTCATCTCGACCGCGGAGCTCGCCGCGCGCCTGGCCGACCCGTCGGTCGTCCTAGTCGACGTCCGGCACGAACTCGGTCAGCCGGATACCTGGGGCGAAGCCGAATACCGCCGCGCGCATCTGCCCGGCGCGCGGTTCGCGCATCTCGACCGCGACCTGTCGGCACCGAAGTCCGGCACCAACGGTCGTCACCCGCTGCCCACACCGCAAGCCTGCGCGGCGGTCTTCGGCCGGCTCGGCATCGACGCGTCAAAGCAGGTGGTCGCCTACGATCAGGGCGCTGGCGCCTACGCGGCCCGTTTGTGGTGGATGCTGCGCTGGCTCGGCCACGAAGCCGCAGCCGTGCTGGACGGCGGGTACGCCGTATGGGCGCGTGAAGGCCGCCCGGTCACCGTGCCGACACCGTCGTCCATCCGACCACGTTCGTCCCGCGTCCCGCGCGCCCGGTCGTCGACGCCGGGGCCGTGGCGGCGAACCTCGCGTCGCGTGCGCTGCTCGTCGTCGACGCCCGCGGCCGCGAGCGATTTCGCGGCGACGTCGAGCCGATCGACAAGGTCGCCGGACACATCCCCGGTGCGATCAACCGACCGTACACCGAGAACCTGACCGCCGACGGCACGTTCAAGCCGGCGAGCGAACTGCGCGCGGAGTTCGGCGGACTCATCAAGGGCCGCGCGCCAGCCGCCGTCGTCCATTCGTGCGGCTCGGGCGTCACCGCGTGCCACAACCTGCTCGCGATGGAACACGCCGGGCTCGGCGGCGCGACGCTCTACCCCGGGTCGTGGAGCGAGTGGTCCGCCGATCCGGCGCGGCCGGTCGCGCGCGGCGACGCCTGAAGCGCCGCATTGCGGCGATCGCCGGCGATCGCCGCTTCATGCGGGCGCGCGACGGCGCGTAACATAGGCGTTCTCGCTTTCCGAGGGCCGCACCATGTCGCCTGCGCCACGCCTTTCGCAACGCGTTGCCATCGTCACCGGCGCGGCACGAGGTATCGGACTCGCCTGCGCGCAGCGCTTCGCCGCCGAGGGCGCGACGATCGTGCTCGCCGATCTCGAGGCGGCAGCCGGGAGCAGCGCGGCGGCCTCGATCCCCGGCGCCGAATTCGTCCGTGCCGACGTCTCGCGCAAGGCGGAGGTCGATGCCCTGGTCGCGCACGCGATCGCGCGGCACGGCCGCGTCGACGTGCTCGTCAACAATGCAGGCATCACGCACGCCTGCGAATTCCTCGATCTCGACGAAGCCGATTTCGATCGAGTTCTCGCTGTGAATCTCAAGTCGATGTTCCTCTGCGGGCAGGCGGTCGCGCGCGCGATGGTGAAGCTCGCTGTCAAAGGTTCGATCGTCAACATGTCGTCGGCGAATGCCGTCGTCGCGATTCCCAACCAGGTGCCCTACGTCGTGTCAAAAGGCGGCATCAACCAGCTGACCAAGGTGATGGCCGTGGCGCTCGCGCCGCACGGCATCCGCGTCAACGGCATCGGTCCGGGAACGATCCTGACCGAGCTGGCCAAGAAGGCGGTCCTGACCGACGACGCTGCGCGTCGGAAGATCCTGTCGCGAACGCCGCTGGGCCGCTGCGGCGAGCCGGAGGAAGTCGCCGCCGTCGCGGCATTCCTGGCGAGCGACGATGCGTCGTACCTGACGGGGCAGACGATCTACCCGGACGGCGGACGGCTGGCGCTCAACTACACGGTGCCCGTCGCCTGAGATTGCCGGCCCCGCCTGAAATCGAGGTCGTGATCGAGATTCCGCGGGGCAGCTTCCTCAAACGCGGATCGACGGGTCACGTTGATTTCGTCTCGCCGCTGCCGTGTCCGTTCAACTACGGCTCGGTACCGCAATACCTGGGGCAGGAAGGAGACCTGCTGGACGCGGTGGTGCTTGGGCCGCGACTGCGGGTCGGTACGCGGCTCATGGTCCCGGCGTGGGGAGCGGTAATCCTGATCGATCGCGGCATGGCCGACGACAAGCTGATCTGCAGCCATGGTCCCGTCAGCGCGCTCGAGCGCAAACGGGTGCTGCAATTCTTCCGCTTCTACGCAAAGTGCAAGGCGCTGCTGAACCTGTGGCGCCGCCGCCCGGGCCGCAATGCGTGCGACGGGTGGTGCGAGGCCGGCGAGGCGCTGGCTCGCGCCCGACCGCGGGACATCACATGGCAGGGCCCGCCCGTCGAGTTTTGAATGGTCAGAACGGTGCCATCGGCGGATCGTCCCGCGGCGTGGCGTCGGCGGCTCCGTCGGCAGCGCCACGCGACATCGTCGCTGCCGACGTTCCGGCGTCGCGCGCCTTGCTCGGTTTGGCGACCGGCGAATAGACAATCGATGCCGGAGCCAACGCCTGCGTTACGGCCTCGCCGAGCGGCGGAATGGACACCCGGGATGCGAGCAGCGCGATCACACCCACCAGGACCATGATCGAGATGAACTTTGCGCCCCTCGAGCCATGCGACTCCCGCTGAAGGCGTGCGATCTCCTTCAATTGCGTCTCTTCCCATATCAAGCGTTCGATCCTGTTCATCTGCCTTTGCTCCAGTGCTCGAGTCCATGAACTGCGGCTCCCTGCTGAAGGCACCTCGTCCGGAGCCGCCCGACGCCGGCGCGAAAATGCACCGGCGCTGAATGGCACTCTAGGCACTCGCACCACGTGGCGAGATGGAGAACTGCGCGTCGGAATTGCAGAAAATTCACGCGCGGTCGGTCGAACCGCCCGATCGAGCCCATGGCAACCGGCCCGGCTCCCGAGCGAAAGCACGGGCGGCGTAGTGCGCCGCGTCCGGCGCGTCACCAGGCCGGCGGCAGCCGTTTCAGAACCACGATCGAGCGATCCTCGACCGAGAGATAGCCGCCGGCGACCAGGTCCTTCATCAGGCGACTGATCATGTCGCGCGACGCCCCCACGCGCTCGGCAATCTCCTGCTGCGTGAATTTCTCGGACACGACCATCCTGCCGTCGACGTCCCGCGCAAGGCTGCCGAGCAGGCGCACCAACCGGCCGTAGACGTCGGACAATGCGAGGCTCTTCACGTTCTCGGTCGCCCGCCGCGCGCGCTGGATCAGCTTGCCGATGAGATAGAGCGCGAAATCCGGACGCTCCCGGATGAATTCGCGGAACTGCGCACGGCTGACGATGGCGCAGGTCGTCGGCTCGGTCGTCACGACCGACGCCGACCGCGGCGCGCCGTCGAGCGACATTTCGCCGACGCATTCCCCGGGACCGTGGAAATCGATCACGATCTCCTTGCCGGCGTCGTTGCTTGCGTACACCTTGAGCCGGCCCGAGAGCACGATGAACAGCGAATCGCCCTGCTCGCCTTCGTTGATCAGCACCGCATTCTTGGGGAAGCGCCGGGCGACCGCGGAGGCCGCGAGCGCGCGCAACGCATCCGGCGGCAGAGGGCCGAGCCCCTCGTCGGGTTGGGAAGCCAGGGTGCCAGGATCGGACACGGGATTCGATTGCGGAAACGTCGTCGGAAATGCTAGCACGCCGAATCATCGGTCACGCGCGGACCGAGCGGCCAGCTCGCGAGCTCGCGATAGGTCGGCGCGCCGGAGCGCAAGTCCGACGCGTTGAGTGCTAGGCGGTTCGCGGCCCACGCGACGGGTGCCGCGAGTCCGACGTCGCCGGGCGTCCGGCATCGGCGCGCCAGCGTCACGTGCGGACTGAACGCGCGCCGTTCCACCGCAAATCCGTGCGCGGCGAGCGCCTCGGTGAGATCGCTCGCAAGCTGCTCGAGATGAGGGGGCGTCTCGGAGGCGCCCAGCCATGTGATACCGGTCCCGCGAAAGGTCCCCGTTCGGTCAAGGGTCAACGTGAACGGGAGCACGTTCGCCGCGACCGTCGCGCCGATCGCGCACAAGTCGGTGCCGCGATCCGGCGCGACGTCGCCGACGAACGCGAGCGTAAGGTGCAGGTTGGCGGCCGGAGCCGCGCGCCCCTGCGTCCGTGTCGCGGCGTCCCGCGTCAGCAAGGCAAGCGCGTCGCGCGCCGCAGCGTCGGGCCACAGCGCGTAGAAGACGCGCAGCGTGCCCGCCCCTCGGGTCCGCGGGGCGAGGCGGTCCGCCGCGCCCTTGGGATGATTCATGCGCCGGCATGCCCGTCGCATCGCGCGCGGGAGAGAAGAGGGTACGCCGCGTGCTTAGGATGATTCATGCGCCCGCGGCGTACCCTCTTCTCTCCGGCGCAGGTCCTGGGGCGAGAGGGCTCGGGGGCGGACGCATGAATCACCCTAAGTCCGCCCCCGAGCCCTCTCGCCCCAGGACAATGTGTCCGCTCCCGAGCCCTCTCGCCCCAGGATAACGCCACCTCCGCAAAGGAAGGCCGCGCCACCCTTGCGGTTGGCGCGGCCCGTGCGATCGGAGGAAACGCCGAGTTACGCGTTCGCCGCTTTCTTGTCGTCGAAGAACTGCTCATCCTCGGTCGAGTGGGAGAGTGCCGTCGTCGACGATTGGCTGCCCTGCACGGTGGTCGTCACCGCATCGAAATACCCGGTGCCCACCTCGCGCTGGTGCCGGACCGCGGTGAAGCCCTTGTCGGCCGCGGCGAATTCGGCCTCCTGCAGCTCGACGAACGCGCTCATGTTGTTGCGCGCGTAGCCGTGCGCCAGGTTGAACATCGAGTAGTTGAGGCTGTGGAAGCCCGCCAGCGTGATGAACTGGAACTTGTAGCCCATCGCGCCCAGCTCACGCTGGAACCGCGCGATCGTCGCATCGTCGAGGTTCTTCTTCCAGTTGAACGACGGCGAGCAGTTGTACGCGAGCATCTTGCCGGGGTACTTTGCCTGGATCGCCTCGGCGAACGCCTTCGCGAACGCGAGGTCCGGCTTGCCGGTCTCGCACCAGATGAGGTCGGCGTAGGCCGCGTACGCGAGCCCGCGCGAGACTGCCTGGTCGAGGCCCGCGCGCGTCCGGTAGAAGCCCTCGACCGTGCGCTCGCCCGTGCAGAACGGCTTGTCGGTCTCGTCGACGTCCGAGGTCACGAGATCCGCCGCCTCGGCATCCGTGCGGGCGAGGACGATGGTCGGCACGCCCATGCAATCGGCAGCGAGCCGCGCCGCGACGAGCTTCTCGACGGCTTCGCGTGTCGGGACGAGCACCTTGCCGCCCATGTGGCCGCACTTCTTCACCGAAGCCAGCTGGTCCTCGAAGTGGACGCCCGCGGCACCCGCCTCGATCATCGCCTTCATCAGCTCGAACGCATTCAGCACGCCGCCGAAACCCGCCTCGGCGTCCGCGACGATCGGAGCGAAGAAGTCGATGTCGCCATTGCCTTCCATGTGCTGGATCTGGTCGGCGCGCATGAGTGCATTGTTGATCCGGCGCACGACCAACGGCACCGAGTTGACGGGATAGAGCGACTGGTCCGGGTACATCTCGCCGGCGATGTTCGCGTCGGCGGCGACCTGCCACCCCGACAGGTAGATCGCCTTGAGGCCCGCCTTCACCTGCTGGAGCGCCTGGTTGCCGGTCAGAGCGCCCAGGGTGTTGACGAACGGCTCGTCGTGCATCAGCTTCCACAGCTTCTCAGCGCCACGCCGCGCGAGCGTGTGCTCGATGTGGATCGAGCCGCGCAGGCGCACGACGTCCTCGGCCGTATAGCCGCGCTTGATGCCCTTCCAGCGTGGATTTTCCGCCCAGTCCTTCTTGAGCCTTGCCGCTTCGAGATCGTAGTTCATTCACTTCTCCCATCGGTGCGTAGTGGCCAATCCGCAGCGCCGTTCGACGAGCGACGCGGAACCTTGGTCAGCGGATCCTTGGCGCAACCGCGGTTGGCGCCCGGGCTTCCACAGCGTGAAGCAGGAGGCGAGCCCAGCCGCCAGGTGCTTCACTGCACGGACCGACGAGGGTCGCTCGGCCGGTCGGGCGGGCATGGATGGGGTGAGAATTCCAAGCCCTTCATGCAGCCGGTGCCGAGGTTGGCCGACGGCTGCTCGTGACAGGAGGGAAGCTAGCAAAGTAATCGTCGGCTGGCAAGGAGATTTCCGCAATGCAATACAAAAAATGCAGTGTCAAATCATGTAGTTAAAAAACGGTTCCGCTGGGTGGAAACAACCGACCAAATTCGACGGTGTTTTCTGTTGCATCGCAGTACGCCGTTGCCTCGCGGCCGGCGTACCGATGCGGACCAGATCGCACAATCCCTTGAATGGTTGGATTATTTCCGAGATCCGCCGGGGATCATCGGAATCCGCGTCGGGATGCAGTTTTGGAAATAATTTCCATCTCACGGCAGCCTACCGCATGCGCTGCGCGACTATCGCGTTACGACAGTCGGACCCGATCCCCGCGTTGCGGGACCTCGACGGACGGCCAGGAGAGCCGGTCGCGGATCATCTCGGCGAAGCCGACTGCGGTCTCGCGTTCGCCATGGACGACGAACGCGCGGGCGGGCGGGGCTTGAAATCCCCCGAGCCAGTCGAGGAGCGCACGCTGGTCGCCGTGCGCGGACAGCCCGCCGATCGTGTGCACCGATGCACGCACCGCCACGTCCTCGTGGAACAGCCGCACGCGCGCAGCGCCGTCCACGATCTGCCGGCCCAACGTCCCGCCCGCCTGGAAACCGGTGAACACGATCGCGCATTCCTCGCGCGGCAGGTTGTGGCGAAGGTGGTGCCGGATGCGTCCGCCTTCGCACATGCCCGACGCGGCGACGATGACCGCACCGCGGGTCACGCGATTGATGGCCATCGAATCCTGCGGCGTCTCGGTGAACCGGACGCGGAATCGGTCCCTGTGCTGCGCAATCCACCCGGCGACGTCCCGGCTCTCGCGATCGAGCGCCGCCGCGTACTTCTGCGTGATCTCCGTCGCGCGCGTCGCAAGCGGCGAGTCGACGAAGATCGTCAGTGCCGGCGCGCGCTCCTGGCGAACGAGGTCGGCGAGCACGTGCAGCACCTCCTGGGTCCGGCCGACCGCAAAGGCCGGGACGATCACGTTGCCGCGCGGCAGCGTGGTTCGCAACACGTGCGCCAGCTCGTCGTAGGTCGTCGCCAGCGACTTGTGCAACCGGTTGCCATAGGTCGACTCGACGACGACGCAGTCGGCCTCGGCGATACGCGTCGGATCGACCATCATGGGTCTGCCGGGCTGGCCGAGGTCGCCGGAGAACACGAGCTTGCGGGTTGCGGCCCCCACGTCGATCCACAGCTCGATGATTGCCGAGCCGAGAATGTGGCCCGCCTCGCGGTACCGAAAGCGGATCGAGTTGCCGCGCGCGACCACCGTGTCGTACGCGACGGGGGCAAGCAGCGCGAGGCTGCGCTCGGCATCCGACACCGTGTACAGCGGCACGTCGTCGCGGTCGCCGCCGCCTGCCCCGCGATCCCGGCGCCGCGCCGCGGACGAAAGCCCAGACCGTTCGGCTTCCATTTCCTGGATGTGCGCGCTGTCGGGAAGCATGACGGCGAGGAGATCGATGGTCGCGGGAGTCGCGTAGACCGGGCCGTGGAAGCCGCGCGCGGCGAGCCGAGGCAGCAAGCCCGAGTGGTCGATGTGCGCGTGTGTCAGGAGCGCGAAATCGAGCTTTCGGACGTCGAAGTCGAGCGCGGTGGCGTTACTCTCGCCCGCGTCGCGACCGCCCTGGAACATGCCGCAGTCGACGAGCAACGACGCCCCGGCGGCGTCGACGCGAAAGCACGATCCGGTGACCTCGCGGGCCGCGCCGAGAAACGTGATTTCCGTCATCCTGCCGGCAACTCTAGCAGCTTCGCGGCGGGCACGGCCACGCACTTTGTTGATCTGCGTCACTTGACAGAAGCTGCGTGGGGTGCAACCGTTACCCACTTGCACGACGCGGGTAAATGACTCAACGCGCCGTGCCCATCCCGGTCAACGCGCGGTGACGCGTGGCCGAAACGAGGAGAGCCCCGTGCGCAAAATTCCCTTTGTACTGGCGGCCGCCGTTGCCGCGCTGGGCGCAGCCCACGCGAGCGCGCAGGGCGGCGATCCCAATCTCGGCCGCAGCCTTGCGGCGACGTGCGCCAATTGTCACGGCACCAACGGCGTCAGCGTCGACGTGGTCGAATCGCTCGCCGGCATGCCCAAGGACGAGATCGTGCGCAAGATGCAGGACTACAAGAAAGGCACGAAGCCGGGGACGATCATGCCCCAGCTCGCGAAGGGCTACACCGACGCGCAGATCGAAGTTCTCGGCGCCTGGTTCGCGGCGCAGAAGGCGAAGTGAAGGGGATCCCATGAGCATCCAACGACGCGATTTCCTGAAGGCTCTCGGTGCATCGGGGTTTGGAGCGGCGGCGATCTCCGGGATGCCCGGCTGCGCAACGACGGGCGGCCGTGCCGGCGGCAAGGTCGTCGTCATCGGCGGCGGCTACGGCGGCGCGACGGCGGCCAAGTACCTGCGGATGTGGAGCGACGGCGGCGTCGACGTGACGGTTGTCGAGCCGAATTCCGAGTTCGTCTCCTGCCCCCTGTCCAACCTCGTGGTCGGCGGCAGCAAGCGGATCGCCGACGTGACGGTGAGCTACGACAACCTGACGCGCCGGCACGGCGTGAGGATGGTCCGCGACACGGCAACCGCCGTCGACACCGACAAGCGGGTCGTCAAGCTCGCCGGCGGCGGCGAGCTCCCGTACGACCGGCTGATCCTGTCGCCGGCCGTCGACTTCATGTGGGACAAGGTGCCGTCGCTCAACAACGCGGATGCGCAGGCGAAGATCCTGCATGCGTGGAAGGCGGGCCCGCAGACCGTGGCGTTGCGCAACCAGCTCGTGGCGATGCCCGACGGCGGCGTCTACGCGATCTCCATCCCGGTCGCGCCCTACCGGTGCCCGCCGGGGCCCTACGAGCGCGCCTGCCAGGTCGCGTGGTACTTCAAGCGCGCGAAGCCGAAATCCAAGGTGCTGATCCTCGACGGCAACGGCGACGTGACGTCGAAGGGGCCGCTGTTCAAGAAGGCGTGGGCAGAGGAGTACAAGGGCATCGTCGAATACCGGCCGAACTACGTGCTGACCGACGTGGACGTCGCGACACGGACTGCGAAATTCGACGTGCAGGACAGCGTGAAGGCCGACGTGCTGAACGTCATCCCGCCGCAGCGCGCCAGCGCGATCGCGCGCGCGGCAGGCGTCGTCACCGCCAACGACCGCTGGTGCGACGTCGATTTCCTGACCTTCGAATCCGTGAAGGTCAAGAACGTCCACGTCCTCGGCGACGCGATCCAGATCGCGACGGGAATGCCAAAATCCGGCCACATGGCGAACCAGCACGCGAAGGTCTGCGCAGCGGCGGTGATCGCGCTCCTCTCCGGGCAGGCGCCGAACCCGGCGCCCGTGCTCACCAACACCTGCTACAGCTTCATCACCGACACGGAAGTCGTCCACGTCTGCTCGGTCCACCAGTACGACAACGAGAAGAAGACGGTACTGGCGGTGCAGGGCGCGGGTGGGGTCTCTCCGGCCATGAGCGCGCTCGAAGGCGGGTACGCGTTCAACTGGGCGAAGAACATCTGGGCCGACACCCTCGCCTGAACCTCCGCGAGAAAGTGGGAGAAAGCAGCGTCAGACACGACTTTCCCGGTCGAACGCAGCGAAACAGGAAACGGCGCCATCGGGGAGCCGTTCAGCAAAGGTGTTGAAATGGCGAGGGCCGCAATTGCGGCCCTCGACCATTCAGCGTTCGTTACGAACGGCAGTAGCTCGTGACTTTGTGGGCCCCGACAGCGTCAACCAGACCGTTTCGCAATTTGGTCTCGACGTTGCTCGACACATCCCAATCGACCATCTCCGTCTTGCCGCTGTCATAGTGCCTGTATGGCCCCCGCACCTTGCCGGCGAAGTTGAACGCCAGCCAGTCGGCTTGGCTCTCAGACGGATCGCCTAGTTTTCTGCGAAGTTCTTCTCTGCTGGTTCCGATCCAGATGCCCCGATCAAGAGCTACAGGTTGCAACGTCGAGGGCAAAGGTGGGCAACTCTCGGTATCGGAGGCCGGGCCGGTGTAGCTCTCCGCAAATATGCCCGTTACAGCATGAACCTCCCCGCCCATCTCGCTTGAGATGAGCCACAGGCGATAAGAGGTTGGCGCGGCGACGATGGTGAAACACAGGTAATGCTCGCTGCCCCCAGCGTCGCCGCGATGACCGATTGCCCCGATCCGCGCCTCCTTGATTACATGAGCGAGCGTCGTCCGCTCGAAGCGAACGAACAATCGACCCATATTCATACCGACGACAGGTTGCTTCGGAAGGAGCCTGCCCTCCGTAAACTCAGGGGTTGCCGGCGGCGGGAGGGTTTCGGAGGCGACCGACGTGGAAAGGACCATCGCCGCCGCCAGTGTGCAGACCCAGACGCACACGAGTCGCACAAGGCTGTTGATCAATATGACCGGTTGATTGCGCATAGAGCCGGGTGCAGCAGAAGAATTCTCCCTAGCGCATACCTCGCCTTCACATAGCAGAAAGCCGGGTTGCCCGGCTTTCCTCGACCTTTGCTGAACGGCTCGGCGATCGGCGCCGATTACCTGTTTGAGTCAATGCAACGAAAGTCGTGTCTGACCGCGTTTCTCAGGCGACCGGCTCGGCTTCTTTCGCTTCTTCCTCGAACGCGAGGCGCAGCTTGCCGTCGTCGTCGACGTCGATCGTGACGTGGCCGCCGTTGACGAGCCGGCCGAACAGGAGCTCGTCGGCGAGCGCCTTGCGGATCGTGTCCTGGATGAGCCGCGCCATCGGCCGCGCGCCCATCTGCGGGTCGAAGCCCTTCTTCGCGAGGAACGCCTTCAGCTTCGGCGTGAACGTCGGATCGACCTTCTTCTCGTGCAGCTGGTTCTCGAGGTCGAGCAGGAACTTGTCGACGACCCGCAGGATCACGTCGTGGTCGAGCTGCGCGAACGAGATCGTCGCGTCGAGCCGGTTGCGGAACTCGGGCGTGAACATCCGCTTGATCTCGGCCATCTCGTCGCCGGTTTCCTTGGCGTTCGTGAAGCCCATCGTGCCCTTCGTGAGCTCGTGCGCGCCGGCGTTGGTGGTCATGATGATCGTGACGTTGCGGAAATCCGCCTTGCGGCCGTTGTTGTCGGTGAGCGTGCCGTGGTCCATCACCTGCAGCAGGATGTTGTAGATGTCCGGGTGCGCCTTCTCGATCTCGTCCAGCAGCAGCACGCTGTACGGGTGCTTGGTGATCGCCTCGGTGAGCTGGCCGCCCTGGTCGAAGCCGATGTAGCCGGGCGGCGCGCCGATCAGCCGCGACACCGCGTGCCGCTCCATGTACTCGGACATGTCGAAGCGGATCAGCTCGATGCCGAGGCAATAGGCGAGCTGCCGCGCGACCTCGGTCTTGCCGACGCCGGTGGGCCCGCTGAACAGGAAATTGCCGATCGGCTTCTGCGGATTGCCGAGCCCCGAGCGCGCCATCCGGATGGCCGCGACCAGCGCGTCGATCGCCTTGTCCTGGCCGAACACGACGTTCTTGAGATCGCGGTCGAGCGTCTTCAGCGCATTGCGGTCGTCGGAGGTGACGTTCTTCGCCGGGATGCGGGCGATCTTGGCGACGATCTCCTCGATCTCGGCCTTGCTGATCACCTTCTTCTGCTTCGACTTCGGCAGGATCTTCTGCGCCGCGCCGGCCTCGTCGATCACGTCGATCGCCTTGTCCGGCAGGTGGCGGTCGTTGATGAACCGCGCGGAGAGCTCGGCCGCCGTCGTCAGCGCCGCCGGCGCGTACTTGACGCCGTGGTGCTGCTCGAAGCGCGACTTCAGCCCCTTGAGGATCTCGATCGTCTCGGCGATCGACGGCTCCGGCACGTCGACCTTCTGGAAGCGCCGCGACAGCGCGTGGTCCTTCTCGAAGATCTGGCGGAACTCGCCGTACGTCGTCGCGCCGATGCACTTCATCGCGCCGGTCGACAGCGCGGGCTTCAGCAGGTTCGACGCGTCGAGCGTGCCGCCGGACGCCGCGCCGGCGCCGATGATCGTGTGGATCTCGTCGATGAACAGGATCGACTTCGGATTGTCGGCGAGCTGCTTCAGCACCGCCTTCAGGCGCTGCTCGAAATCGCCGCGGTACTTCGTCCCGGCGAGCAGCGCGCCCATGTCGAGCGAATAGACCTGGTACTCGAACAGGAGCTCCGGCACCTCGCGCTCGTTGATGCGGCGCGCGAGGCCCTCGGCGATCGCGGTCTTGCCCACGCCGGCCTCGCCGACCAGCAGCGGATTGTTCTTGCGGCGGCGGCAGAGCACCTGGATCACGCGCTCGAGCTCGTGGGCCCGGCCGATCAGCGGGTCGGTCTTGCCCTGCTTCGCCATCGTGTTGAGGTTGATCGTGTACGAGTCGAGCGCGCCCTGGGTCTCGCTCGCGCCCTCGCCCTCTTCCTTGGCCTCGCCCTTCTCCTGCTTCTGCTGCGGATTCTTGGTGATGCCGTGCGCGATGTAGTTGACGACGTCGAGCCGCGTCACGCCGCGCTGGTTCAGGAAGTAGACGGCGTGCGATTCCTTCTCGCCGAAGATCGCGACCAGGACGTTGGCGCCGGTGACTTCCTTCTTGCCCGACGACTGCACGTGCAGGATCGCGCGCTGGATCACGCGCTGGAAGCCCTGCGTGGGCTGCGTGTCGGCGTCCGAATGCGGCGACAGCCGGGGCGTGTGCTCGCTGATGAAATCGGTGAGCACGCCGCGCAGCTCGTCGAGGTCCACGCCGCAGGCCTTCAGCACCTCGGCAGCCGACGGATTGTCCAGCATCGCGAGCAGCAGGTGCTCGACGGTGATGAACTCGTGCTGCTTCTGCCGCGCCTCGACAAAAGCCATGTGGAGGGAAACTTCCAGTTCCTGCGCGATCATCTGGGTTGCCTTTCACCAACGCGCCCGTCGCGCCGCGGGGTGCGGCGATTGCGAGCCGTTGCGTCCTTAACGCTCAAGTCTCCTCCATCGTGCACTGCAACGGGTGCTGGTGCTGCCGCGCGAGATCGATCACCTGATCGACCTTCGCCGCCGCGACCTCGCGCACGTACGTTCCGCACACCCCCATCCCCTCGCGATGCACCTGCAGCATCACTTGCGTGGCCTTTTCCCGGCTCATCGCGAAAACAGTCTGCAACACGACAACGACAAAGTCCATCGGCGTGTAATCGTCGTTCAGCAGCAGCACCTTGTAGAGCGGCGGCGGCTTGACCCGGGTTTTCTCGGCCTCGAGAAGGCCGCCGTCCTGCTGCTGGTTGGCCATTTCCCGCTGTGGGTTGACTGGCGTTAGATGGGTCTATGTTTGATGATTACAACAGATATTTCAAGGGTGACCGGAGGCGCGGCCGCCCATTCGGCCCGCACGCGCGAACATTCGTGCGACGCAATTCCCCTCCGCGCTTCGAGGGACTTGGGGCCGCGCACGTCGCGGGCGTCGCAGGACCCGGCGCGCGGCAGACCGACGCTGACCAAAAAAACAACACCCTGCCGGCTCGGAGGCATTCCGGCCTCTCGGCCGGAACAGGATGCGGCGCGCCGCGCTCGCGACGGTCTACATCCGCTCGATCATCGCCTTGCCGAACCCCGAGCACGACACCTGGGTCGACGCCCGGCATCAGCCGCGCGAAGTCGTAGGTCACAACCTTGTCGACGATCGCCTTCTCGAGGCTCGCGACGATGAGCTTCGCCGCTTCCTTCCAGCCCATGTGGACCAGCATCATTTCGGCGGACAGGATCTCCGACCCGGATTGACGTAGTCCTTGCCCGCGTATTTCGGCGCGGTACCGTGCGTCGCCTCGAACATCGCGACCGAATCGGACAGGTTGGCCCCCGGCGCGATGCCGATGCCGCCCACCTGCGCGGCGAGCGCGTCCGAGATGTAGTCGCCGTTGAGGTTGAGCGTGGCGATCACGCTGTACTCCGCGGGGCGCAGCAGGATCTGCTGCAGGAAGGCGTCGGCGATCACGTCCTTGACGACGATGTCGCGGCCGGTCTTCGGGTTGCGGATCGACATCCACGGGCCGCCGTCGATCAGCTTCGCGCCGAACTCCTTCTCGGCCAGCCCGTACCCCCAGTCGCGGAACGCGCCCTCGGTGAACTTCATGATGTTGCCCTTGTGCACGAGCGTCATCGACGGCTTGTCGTTGTCGATCGCGTACTGGATCGCCTTGCGCACCAGCCGCTCGGTCCCCTCGCGCGACACCGGCTTGATGCCGATGCCCGACGTCGCCGGGAAGCGGATCTTCTTGACGCCCATCTCCTTGATCAGGAAGTCGATGAGCTTCTTCGCGTCCGCCGATTCCGCCTCCCACTCGATGCCGGCGTAGATGTCCTCGGAGTTCTCGCGGAAGATCACCATGTCGGTCTTCTCCGGCTCCTTGACCGGGGACGGCACGCCCTTGAACCAGCGTACCGGCCGCAGGCAGACGTAGAGGTCGAGCTGCTGCCGCAGCGCGACGTTGAGCGAGCGGATGCCGCCGCCGACCGGCGTCGTCAGCGGCCCCTTGATCGAGACGACGTAGTCGCGGACGATCGCGAGCGTCTCGTCCGGCAGCCAGACGTCGGGGCCGTAGACCTTGGTCGATTTCTCGCCGGCGTAGATCTCCATCCAGTGGATCTTGCGCTTGCCGCCGTAGGCCTTCGCGACCGCCGCGTCGACGACCTTGATCATCACCGGCGTGATGTCGACACCCGTGCCGTCGCCCTCGATGTACGGGATGATCGGGTTGTCGGGAACGTTGAGGCTAAAATCCTTGTTGACCGTGATCTTCTGGCCGGCGGCCGGGACCTTGACGTGCTGGTACATGGGTTCTCCTTGGAGGGTCGCCGCGCAAGCGGCCGGATGTCGTTCGCGGGCGGCGCGGAATGGTGTCGCGGGGCGGGAGCAACTGCGGCAAGCCCTTAATTATCCTCGAATCCGGTGAATACTGCCACGGCACGGCGCGACGCGGTTTGGACTGGATCAAGGGAATTCCATCCGTCGCGACCGGCCGGTCATCCTGCTCAACAAACCCTATGGCGTGCTCTGCCAGTTCACCGCCGCGGGTAGCGACAGATCGACACTTGCCGATTTCGTCCCGGTTCCGGACGTGTATCCCGCCGGCCGGCTCGACGCGGACAGCGAAGGGCTCGTCGTCCTCACCGCCGACGGCGCGTTGCAGGCGCGGATCACGAGTCCCCGCAGCAAGCTCGCCAAGGTCTATTGGGCGGAGGTCGAGGGGGTGCCCGCTCCCGAACAGCTGCGCGCACTCGAGGCGGGCGTCGATCTCTCGCGACTTCGTGACGGCGCCGGCGAAGGTGCATGCGATTGCCGCGCCCCGGGCCTTTGGCCGCGCGATCCGCCCGATCCGGTTCCGCAAGGCGATACCGACGTCCTGGCTCGAGCTCACGCTGGTCGAGGGCAAGAACCGGCAGGTGCGGCGGATGACGGCGGCCGTCGGGTTGCCGACGCTGCGCCTCATCCGATACGCCGTCGGCCCGTGGACCATCGACGGCCTCGCGCCGGGCGCCTGGCGCGAGGATTCCGCAGGTGCGCGCGTGCTATCATCGCGGCGCATTCGATGACCCCGCGGTCCTGCCGTTCCCGCGGCGGCGTCCTGCGACGACTCCTGCTGCATCCGTTGGTCTCCACTCCCGCCCCGGCGCGTTGCGCCATCCCGATCGCGTGACGATTCGCCGACTGCTCGCCCGCTTCCTGCCCGGAAGGAACAAGACCGGCGCGCCCCACGTCTACGGGCCCGCCGACCACCCGATCCGCCGCGCGCAGTTGAGCCGCGGGGCGCTCGAGGTGACGCGCAAGCTGCAGGACGCCGGATTCAAGGCCTTCGTCGTCGGCGGCGCGGTCCGCGACCTGCTGCTCGGCATCGAGCCCAAGGATTTCGACATCGCCACCGACGCGCGCCCGGAGCAGGTGAAGCCGCTGTTCCGGCGCGCGTTCATCATCGGCCGCCGATTCCGGCTGGTCCACGTCCATGTCGGACCGGAACCGATCGAGGTCTCGACGTTTCGTGCCGCGCAAACCGGCGACGACGCCACCGATGAGCACGGGCGCCTGCTTTCCGACAACGTCTACGGCTCGCACGCCGAGGACGCCGCGCGCCGCGACTTCACGATCAACGCGCTCTATTTCGACCCGTCCACCGAGGAGGTGTGGGACTTCGTCGGGGGCGTCGCCGACATCCGCGTGCGACGCCTGAAGCTGATCGGCCCGCCGGTGACGCGCCTGCGCGAGGACCCGGTGCGCATGCTGCGCGCAGTGCGGCTCGCCGCGAAGCTCGGCGTCGCGATCGACTCCAAGACGGCCGCCCCGATCCCGACACTCGCGTCGCTGATCCAGAACGTTCCCCCGGCGCGGCTTTTCGACGAGATGCAAAAGCTGCTCCTGTCCGGTCACGCGGTGGAGACGTTGCGGAGCCTTCGCGCGCACGGGCTGTCCCACGGCCTGTTGCCGCTGATCGACGTCGTCCTCGAGCAGCCGCTCGGCCAGCGGTTCGTCGAGCTGGCGCTCGCCGACACCGATCTCCGCGTGCGCGAGGACCGCGGCGTTTCGCCGGGCTTCCTGTTCGCGACGCTGCTCTGGCACGAGGTCCTCGCAACCTGGAACGCGGCGAAGGCCGGCGGCGCCAAACCGATCCCGGCACTGTTCGAAGCGATGGACGAGGTGCTCGCCAGGCAGGCCAAGAAGATCGCGGTCCCGCGCCGGTTCGAGGCCGCGATCAAGGAGATCTGGTCGCTGCAGCCGCGGTTCGAGCAACGCTCGGGGCAGCGGCCGCACCGGCTCGTCGAGCATCCGCGATTTCGCGCCGGCTGGGACTTCCTGGACCTGCGCTGCAAGAGCGGCGAGCTCGAAGGCGAGCTCGCCGGTCTCGCCGCTTGGTGGGACCGCTTTGCCAACGCCGGGCCGGACGAGCGCGAAGGGATGCTGAAGCCCGAGACCGGACCGAAGAAGCGCTCCCGCTCGCGCGGCCGCGGGCGCAAGCGCCGCGAGGACGGTGAAACCGCGCCGCCCGACGCCAACCCGGCCCCGGAGTGAGCACTGCGCTCGCCTACCTCGGGCTGGGCAGCAATCTCGCCCACCCGCGCCGGCAGCTCGCGCGCGCCGTGCGCGCAATCGCGCGGACGCCGGGATTGCGCGTCGTCGCGGTCTCACCCAACTACGTCAGCGCACCGATCGGCGCGGACGCCCCGCAGCCCGACTACGTGAACGCGCGTCGTGGCCGTGCGCACGGTACTCGGTCCGCGCGCACTGCTCGCCGCGCTGCATTCGATCGAGCGCCGCCACCTCCGGCGCCGCGATGCCGAGCCGCGGCGCAACGCGCCGCGTACGCTCGACCTCGATCTGCTGCTCTTTGGTCGCCGCCGGATCCGGCTCCCCGGGCTCACGGTGCCGCACCCGCGGATGCACGAGCGCGCGTTCGTCCTCCGCCCGCTCGCCGACATTGCGGCGTTCGCGACCATCCCCGGGCGCGGGCTCGCCCGGCGCTTTCTGCGGCACGGTGCGCGACCAGCGCATCGCGCGCACGCGCACCCACATCCTGCGCTAGCATTCGGTTCCGCACCGTTCCCCCGGGAAGCCCGATGGACCTCGAGAAGTGCCGCTACATCGTCGTCGAGGGCCCGATCGGCGCCGGCAAGACCAGCCTCGCGCACGTGCTCGCGCAGCACGTCGGCGGCGAGGAGCTCTTCGAGCGACCCGACGAGAACCCGTTCCTCGAGCGCTTCTACGGCGACATGACGCGCTTCGCGCTCGCGACCCAGTTGACGTTCCTGTTCCAGCGCGCCGACCAGCTCTCCGGCGTCGGCCAGTTCGACATGTTCCGCCGCGCGACCGTCGGCGATTTCCTGCTCGACAAGGACCCGCTGTTCGCGCGGCTCAACCTTTCCGACGCCGAGTACCGGCTCTACGAGAAGGTCTATGCGCATCTGAAGCCGCAGACGCCGACGCCCGATCTCGTCATCTACCTGCAGGCGCCGGTCGACACGCTGGTCGAGCGCGTGCACCGGCGCGGTGTGGAATTCGAGCGGAAGATCTCCGCGCAGCTACCTCGCCCGGGTCGCCGACGCGTACAGCCGCTACTTCTACAACTACGAGTCGGCGCCGCTCTTGATCGTCAACAGCGAACGGCTCAACTTCGTCGAGAGCCGGGACCACGTCCTGCTGCTGCTCGCGCGCATCGGCGCGATGCGCGGGCCGCGCGAATTCTTCAACCTCTCATCGTGAAATGAGTTCGCGAATCCTCTCCCTCGGCGTCCGCCGGCCCCAAGCCTGCGCCGGTGACCGTCCCAGCGCTCGCGCAGATGGCGCCGACGGCCGGAAGATCGCGATGCTGACCGCGTACGACGCGAGCCTGGCGGCCGCCGCCGATCGCGCCGGGATCGACGTGCTGCTCGTCGGCGATTCGCTGGGCATGGTCGTCCAGGGTCATGCGTCGACGTTGTCGGTGAGCCTCGCCGACGTGCTGTACCACACCCGGTGCGTCGTCGCCGGCCGCGCGCGCGCGCTCGTGGTCGCCGACCTGCCGTTCGGCAGCTACCAATCGGGCGCCGAGGCGGCATACGTTGCGTCGGCCGCTGCGCTCAAGGCCGGCGCCGGCATGGTCAAGCTCGAGGGCGGAGCCTGGCTCGCGCCGACGGTCGAGTTCCTCGCCGTGCGCGGCATCCCGGTCTGCGGGCACGTCGGATTGCAGCCGCAGTCGGTGAACATGCTCGGCGGCTACCGCGTGCAGGGAAAGACGCCGAATGCCGCGGAATCGCTGCTGGCCGACGGGCGCGCGCTCGCCGCTGCGGGCGCGTCGATGCTCGTCGTCGAATGCGTGCCGAGGGACCTCGGCGCGGCGTTGACGGAGGCGGCCGGCATCCCGGTCATCGGCATCGGTGCGGGACCGTCGTGCTCGGGGCAGGTGCTGGTAATCTACGACGCGCTCGGCATCACGACCGGCCGTCCGGCACGCTTCGTCCGCAACTTCATGACCGGCCACGACAGCGTCGAAGCGGCGCTTGCGAGCTATGTCGCCGCCGTGCAGGACGGGTCGTTTCCCGGGCCCGAGCATTGCTTCTGAACAGCGGCGTACCCGCGCAAGGCCGCGGCACCAAAGACCACCCCTCCCAACCACTGCGTATGGGGATCCGAATGGAAATCGTCCACACCGCCGCCGAGCTCTCGGAGCGCCTCGCTACGCGTCAAGCGAGTCGCGTTCGTGCCGACGATGGGCAACCTGCACAACGGCCACCTGTCGCTGTGCAAGATCGCGCGCCAGCACGGCGACGCGGTCGTCACCAGCATCTTCGTCAACCGGCTGCAGTTCGGCCCCAACGAGGACTTCGACCGCTACCCGCGGACGCTGGACGCCGATCGGGAGGGGCTCGAGCGCGACGGCGTCGACGTGCTCTTCGCCCCGTCGGAGCAGGAGATGTATCCGACGCCGCAGGTCTATCGCGTGCATCCGCCGCCGCTCGCCGAGGAGCTGGAGGGCGCGTCGCGGCCGGGCTTCTTCCACGGCGTCTGCACGGTCGTCCTCAAGCTCTTCCACCTCGTGCAACCCGACGTCGCCGTCTTCGGCAAGAAGGATCGCCAGCAGCTGAAGATCGTCCGCGGGATGGTCCAGCAGTTCAACCTGCCGATCCAGATCGTGCCGGCGGAGACGATCCGCGCCGAGGACGGGCTCGCGCTTTCGTCGCGCAACACCTACCTGTCGCCCGCGGAGCGCGCCGAGGCGCCGAATCTGTATCGCGTCCTCCGCGACATCGCCGACGGGATCGCCGGCGGCCGCCACGACTACGCGAATCTGGAGGCCGCCGCCCGCATGGAGCTCGCGCGGCGCGGCTGGAAGGTCGACTACGTCGCCGTTCGCCACGGCCTCGGCCTGCGCATTCCGCACCCCGAGGGCTTCGACCATCCGAACCTGCTGATCGTGCTTGGCGCGGCGACCCTCGGCGGCACGCGCCTCATCGACAACGTGGATGTCGTGCCGAAGGAAGGCGAGGACTGACACGGCCGAGCGCCTCCGCGACTGCGGTTGGCCTTCCTCCGCCGCGCAAGTACGACCCGGACTTCTTGCTAGGTCGCGCGCAACGCGTCGACGATCTTCATCCGCGCCGCGCGCGCCGCGGGCAGGAATCCGCCGACGAATCCCATCGCCAGCGCGAACGCGAGCGACGCGCCGACGATGGCCGGCGTCATCCGGAAGGAGAACGCGAGCTCGGCGAACGTCTGGAAGTTGGTCGTCGAGATCGACATCGCCTGCATGAACGACGCCGCGACGAGCCCGATCGACGCCGCCGATCAACCCGAGCAGCAGCGCCTCGACGAGGAACGCGACCAGGATCGCCGCGCGCGGAAATCCGAGCGCGCGCAGCGTGCCGATCTCCGCGGTGCGCGAGGCGACGCTCGCGTACATCGTGATCATCGCGCCGATGATCGCGCCGATCGAGAAGATGACCGAGATCGTCGTGCCGAGGTAGCTGATGAAGTTCGAGAGCTTCTCCGACTGGTCGGCGTAGAAGCGCGTCTCGCGCTTCGCCTCGAGCGTCAGTCGCGGGTCCGATTCGAGGTCCTTCTTGACCGCGTCGAAGCGCTCGCTGTCGGCGAGCCTGAAGATCAGCGACGAGAAGCCGAGCCGGCGGAACGCCTGCAGCATCTGCTCGGCGTCGCCCCAGATCTCCGAATCGAAGCCGGTGCGGCCGGCGTCGAAGACGCCGACGACCGTCCAGTCGCGCGAAGCGAAGCGCAGCGTCTCGCCGACGCCCGCCCCCTGGAATCCGCCGGCGATCGAGCGCCCCGCGACGATCTCGGAGGTCCCGGGCCGGAACATCCGTCCCTCGACCAGCTTCACCTGCGGCCGGAGCGCGAGCCCGGCCGGCGTCACGCCGCGGATCACGACGTTCGACGGCTTGTTCGATTCGCGCTTCGGCAGGTTGATCAGGACGACCGGCTCCTTCGAGAGGAGCTTCTGCCCGTCCTGCCCGACGGCGATGTCGGGCAGGCTCTCGACGATGCCGGCCTGAGCCCGGTCGACGCCGCTTTGCACCTCGGTCTGCGCGGCACGGCGGATCACGACGACGTTGTCGTCCTGACCGGTCGCCACGAGCGTCTGCTCGAGCCCGGCGGCGAGCATCAGCACCGTCGCGAAGACGTAGACGACGAGCGCCATGCCGCCGGCGGTGAGCGCCGTCGTCAGGCGTCGCGCGGCGACGTTGCGCACGATGTAGCTGAACGGGATCGTCATGCGGCCTCGCTTCGCATCCGCCACGCTGATCCCGTCGCGCAGCCGCCGCCTGCGCTCGCTCGACGACGCGAGCTTCGCTCCTTGGCTTCGCCCGTGTCGCTCACGCTACCGCCCGCAGACCGTCGACGATGGGAACGCGGCCCGTCCGCCACGCCGGCAACGCCGCCGCGACGACGCCCACCAGCACCGCGGCGCCCACCTGCATCAGCACGGTGTCCTCGCTCACGAAGAAGATCGGGAAGAGCGATCCCAGCTGCGCGGCGAACGCGTCGGCGACGGGAACGTCAGCGCGACGCCGACGAGCCCGCCGACGAGCGCGATGCCGAGCGACTCGGCGAAGATCAGCGCCGCGACGAAGCCGTCGCAGAAGCCGAGCGCCTTCAGCGTCGCGTACTCGGCGCTGCGCTCGCGCGCCGTCATCGCCATCGTGTTGGCCATCACCGCCATGATGATCACGATGACGACGAAGCTCACCGCCTGGATCGCGAGCAGGATCGTCTCCGCCATCGCGACGAAGCCGAGCTGGAACGCCTTCTCGGTCTCGGTCAGCGTCTCGGCGAGCGAGTTCCTGAACGTCGCGTCGATCGCCGCGACACCTCGGCCGCCTCGCTGCGGATCGCGCAGCTGCACGATGAACACGCCCGTCTGGTCGGCGCGGCGCGGGTAGATCTTCTTGATCGTCTCGTTCAGCAGCCCCCAGTGGAAGTACATCGTCGAGGTGTCGGTGGTCGCGTCGGCGCCGTCGTAGATGCCGCGCAGCTTGAACGTCCAGGTGCCCGGAGTAGATCGTGCCGCGCAGCGGGATCTGGTCGCCGACCTTCCAGCCGTACTGTCGGCGAGCTTGCGGCCGACGATGGCGCCCTTGCGATCGGCCAGGAACGCCTTGCGCTCCTCCGCGGACAGGATGATCTCCGGGTACATGTCGAGGTAGGTCGGCGCGTCGACGGCGAACTGCGGAAAGAAATTGCGCTCCGCTGATGTAGACGCCGCCGAACCAGTTGGCCCAGGTCACACCGAGCGACGCCGGCGACCTGCCGCAGCTTCGGCGCGTAGGTGAGCGGCAGCGGAAACACGAGCGAGACCGAGCTGCGCGTGACGAGTCGCGCGCTGGAGCTCGCGTTCGCGCCGGCGTACCACGCGTCGACGATCGTGCGCAGCAGCCCGAACGCGGTGATCGCGACGACGATGCCGACCACCGTCAGCGTCGTGCGCAGCTTGTGCCGGAATGCGTTCTTGACGACGAGGAGTGGCAGGAACATGGGGGCGGGTCAGGCGCGGCGCGCACGGCGGTCGGAATGCGCAGGGAATCGATGCAATCAGTAGTTTAAGCTGCGACCGTCGCCGGATCCCGGGCCGGCGCGCGGCATGGCTCCTGCTACGACGACTTCCATCGTCGCGAACCGCGCCCGCATCGGCCGATGCCGTGACCCGCTCAATCGATGAGACGCCCGCAGCGACGCAAGGAGCGCCCGCTCGGCACGCGCCGCCGTGCCGTCGGCCGCCGCTGCGACTGGGCGGCGCGCTCGCGGTCTCGTGATCGCTCGTCGCTGCGGCCTGGTCCGGTTCCGCGGTGGCGCGGTCGGCCTGGGCGCGGTCGTCGGAGCAATCGGCGCTCGGCACATCGCTGCGCGTCGTCGTGCCGGTGCTTGCCGCCGCGCCGGCGAAGCTCGCCGGCCGAATGCGTCAAGCTCGTGTCCGCCGAGCAGAGCGGCGACGGCGATTCCCGAAGTGCGCGAACGCGCGGATCGCCTCGGAGCGTACGCCGGCCGGCGCGCGGCTCGTGGTCACGACGCCGCGCCCGGTCAACGATCCCGTCCTGAAGCTTCACGTTGCAGGCCGGCTGCGAGACCGCGGTGCGCCGCGAGTACGTGCTGCTGATGGACCCGCTGCCGATCGACGATCCCGTCGCTCGGTAGGCAGCGGACTCCGCGCGGTCGCGACGCGCGGGCGCGTCGCCACCGCGCGACTATCGCCGGCGACGACGCCGCGGCCGGCGCGCGAGCGCGACGCCCGGTCGAGCGGTCCGCGTGCGCGCCGCGCCGCGGCGCGACGGCGGCAGCCGCGACGCGCCGGGGCCGCCGCGAGTCGCGCGCGCCCTGCACGCAAGGCGGCCGCGCCGAAGCCGCAGGCCGCACCGCCAAGGCGCCACCGAAGCGCTCGGCGCGCGCCCGAGACTCGCGGTCGACCGCCGTGCCAGGTGTCGAGCGCCGACGCCGGCGAACCGCGTCCGGCGCGGCGTCGCGCCGACAGTCGGCCACCGCAGCCGGCGCGCGCACCGCATCGCCGCAGGAGCTCGTCGGCCGCGCTCGACGCCGAGACCGTCGTGTTGCGCCAGCGCGTCGCCGAGCTGACCGCGATGGTCGACCGGATGCAGCAGGAAATGCGCGCGACGAAGGCGCAGCGCGCCGCGGAGGAGGCGCGCGAAAGCGCGGCGGAGGCCGCGAAGGCCGCGCCGAGGCGACGATCGGCCGCTGGTGG
Source organism: uncultured beta proteobacterium (assembly GCA_963833295.1). GTDB lineage: Bacteria > Pseudomonadota > Gammaproteobacteria > Burkholderiales > Casimicrobiaceae > CAIWHR01. The sequence continues at coordinate 271,816 of CAWHXL010000006.1, forward strand.
GACGACAACTGGCCGCTCCTCGTCGGCGTCGTCGGCCTCGCGCTGCTGATCGCCGCGGCGCTCTCGTCTGGCGGCGCCGCGCAGCAGGCTGAACGCGCGCCGATTGGCAGGCTGGAGCCGGCGCGGCGCCGATCGGTGCGAACGACCGCGCGCCGATTCGCGCGACCGCGCCGGCCACGGCCACGTCCAGGTCGCCGGCGGCCGTGGCGGACTCGGCCGACACCGTCGTCGACGCGGGTCCCCGCCGCCGAAACCGCCGGTCACCGCGGCGCCGCGCCCGCGACGGCGCGACCGCGGTCGCCGTCTCGGAGCTGTCGCACGTCACCGAGGAGGCCGGCGTCTACTCGCGTTCAGTCACCCGGAGCGCGCGATCGACGTGCTGCACGAGCACATCCGCGCGGTGCCCGCGGTCGATGCCCGCGGCGTGGCTGATGCTGCTCGACCTCTACCACGCGCAGGGGCCGCCGAGCCGGAGTTCCGCGACTCGCCGAGGAATTCCACGCGCAGTTCAATGCGCAGACGCCCGCGTGGGAGGGCTACCGGCCGCTGACGGCCGAGCGATGGCGGCCTCGAGGCGTTCCCGCACATCATCCGAGCAGCTGGTCGCCGGCATATGGAGCCAAGCCGGAATGCCGCGAGTATCCTCGAGCGCCTGCTGCACGACAATCGCGACGGCCGGCGCACGGGATTCTCGCTCGCCGCCTACGACGACATCCTGTTCCTGCGCCAGATCTCGACGCGCCGCCGGTCATCGACATCGATTCCGACGCTCGCCGACGGTGCGGACAGCTCGACCGCCGGTCGCGCCGGCACCGCGGCGGGCAACCGCACTCGAGCGTCGCCGCCCTCGCCGCGCAGCGGCCCGACGCCCGCCCACGCTCGACCTCGAACTGGCGCTCGACGAGGACGTCGCTGCGACGCTCGGCAAGACCTCGTCGGCGACGACGTCCGCGCGCGGTCGGCGAAGAAACCGCCGAAGCAGCGGCTGACGCGGCGAGGGCGCGCGGCTGGCGTCAGTCCGCCAGCACGCCCTTCTCGAGGTGCACCAACGCGGTGCGCCTTTTCGGCGGCCTTCGGGTCGTGCGTCACCATGACGATCGTCTTGCCGAGCTCGCGGTTCAGGCGATCGAGCAGCCCGAGGATCTCCTCGGCGGTCGCGCGGTCGAGGTCGCCGGTGGGCTCGTCGGCGACGATCATCGTCGGGTCGGAGATGAGCGCTCGGGCGATGGCGACGCGCTGCTGCTGCCCGCCGGAGAGCTCGTTCGGGTAGTGGTCCATGCGGTCGGTGAGGCCCGACCAGCGCCAGCGCCATCTCGACGCGCTCGCGCCGCTCGCGCCGCGAGAGCGCGCGTCAGCAGCAGCGGCAGCTCGACGTTGTCGAACGCCGATCAGCACCGGCATCAGGTTGTAGAACTGGAAGATGAAGCCGACGTGCGCCGCGCGCCACGCGGCGAGCTCGGACTCGCGAAAGCCGCGCGATGTCGACGCCGGCGACCCGGATCTCGCCGGAGCTCGGCTTGTCGATGCCGGCGATCAGGTTGAGCAGCGTCGACTTGCCCGAACCGGACGGCCCCATCAGCGCGACGTAGTCGCCCCCGTCGATGTCGAGATTGATGCCGACGAGCACCGGGATGACCTGCTCGCCGCGGACGTAGTACTTCGACAGCCCGCGGATCGACGACCAGCGGCTCCCGCGCCGCGCCGCCGCGGCCCGGCGCGGCGGCGGCCGATGACGTGCGGATCGCTCATCGGCGGCGTGCGCGACGCGCGATGCCCGCGCTACTTCGGCGCGACCTTCACGAGCGCGCCCGGTCGCAGGTCGGCCGCGGGCTTCAGCACCGCCTTGTCGCCGGTCCGGACGTCGCCCGTGATCGCGACGAGATCGCCGATGCTCGTCGCCGCGGCGTCACGCGGCACCTCGACCGCCTTGCCGTCGCGCACCACGAACACGCACGTCGGCGCCGCGCGCGTCGCGAGCGCGTCGGGCTGACACGGCGACGAGCGGCCGCTGCTGCGTCGCGCGTCACCTCCTGCGACAGGAACGCCACCTTGGCGCTCATCTCCGGCAGGATGCGCGGATCGATCTCGTCGAACTGCACCTTGGTCATCACGGTCGCCTTCGCGCGATCGACCGTCGGCACCATCCGGCTGATGCGGCCGCGAAAGCGCGTGTCGGGCAGCGCGTCGAGCGTGATCTCGCACGGCTGCCCGACGTTGATCCGGGCGAGGCTCGACTCCGAGACGTCGGCCTCGACTTCGAGCGTGTCTCATGTCGGCCATGTTGACGACCGCGCCCTTCGAGTCGACCGCCGACGAGAACGGCGTCACCATGTCGCCGACGTTCGCGCTCTTCGACACGATCACGCCGTCGAACGGCGCGCGGATCAGCGTGTAGTCGACGGCGACCTGCGCGTTGCGCGCGTTCGCCTCGGCGACGCCGATCGCCGCCTTCGCGTTGGCCACGCCGGCGACCGCGCGGTCGGCGCGCCACTTCGCGGTGTCGACCGCCGCCTGCGAGACGAAGCCCTTGGCGAGCAGATCCTGGCTGCGCTTCAGCTGCGTCGTGGCGTCGCGCTCCTCGGCCTGCGCCTGATCGAGCGCCGCGCGCGCGGCGCGCACGGCGGCCTCGCGCGCTCTGCGCCTGCGCGACGACGTCGCGGTTGTCGATGCGGGCGATGATCTCGCCGGCCTTCACGCGCGAGCCTTCGGCGACGCCCAGCCATTCGAGCCGGCCGGTCGCCTTCGACGCGATCGCCGCCTTGCGCTGCGCGACGACGTACCCGGTCGCGTTGAGCACGACGAACTGCTGCGACGGATAGGTGGTGACGACGGCGTCGTCTGCACGTCGACGGCGCGCGGCTGCGCCGCGTACCACGCGGCGCCGGCGAGCGCGACGCCGCGATGCCTCCGAGCCACAGCCATTTCCGGCGGCGCGACGGATCTGACGGGCGCGAGGCCGCGGTCGATCCTGAGCTTGGCGAGGTCGGGTTGCGCGGAGGAGTCCATGGCGAGGCGATAGGCTGCCGGCGGATGAGCACGTCGGCCCGGCGGGATGCCGGCGCGCCCGGATTCTAACCCGGCGGCCACGCGATCCGCGTGGAGCCGTTCAGCGCTCCTACCCGGTCTCGAGCAGCGGCGGCTCGGCCTTCGCTGCGGCACGGCCGGCGCGAACGCCCAGCGCGCCGAGGACTGCGAGACCGGCGCCGATCAACGCGATGCCGATCCACTCGCCCGGCGTGAGCCCCTCGCCGAACACGAGCATCGAGCTCGTCAGCGCGACGACCGGGATCGCGAGCATGTTGAGCGACGCGGCGCCGGCGGACAGCCAGCGCAGGACCGCGACCCAGAGAATCAAGCCGAGCGCGGTCGAGATCACGCCGACGTAGACGAGCCCAGCGCGTACGGGAGGTCCCAGGTGACCGCGGGTGCACCGCGAAACGCGACGAACGGAAAGAGCGGCAGCAGGCCGATCGCCATCTGCCACGCCATGAAGTTCAGCATGTCGAACGTGCGGTGTCGCTGGAAATACTTGATCACAGCACCGCGGCCGACCAGCCGAGCCCCGACAGCAGCGCCCACAGCTTCGGCGCGATCGCGCCCTCCCAGTGCCACGGCTCGACGACCAGCGTCAGGCCCGCTCCGGCGAGCGCCACCGCCAGCCACTGCGCGCCGCGCATCCGCTCGCCCAGCACCGGCCACGCGAAGAGCATCGTCCAGAACGGCATCGTGAACACGAGCACCGAGGTGCGACCCGCGCCGCCTTCGACCAGCGCCATCGTCGTGGCGCCGAAGTTGATCGTCGTCTGGAAGAAGCCCGTCACCGCCACCGCGACCCACGATTCGGGCCAGAGCGGCCGTTGCTGCAGGACGAGCACCGCGAACAGCGCGACGATCGCGAGCAGCGTGCGGTGGATGTTGAAGACGAACGGGTCGGCGTGCTGGAGCGCCATCTTCATCACGAGCCAGTTGATGCCCCAGATCAGCGTCAGCGTGACGAGGCCGAGCCACGCGCCCGCGGCGCGGCCACTGTCATCGAAGGCCGTCCAGAAACGACTCGATCGCCGCCGCCACGCGCGGCCGGCTGGTCGTGGTGCAGCATGTGGCCGGCGTCGGCGATCGTCACCAGCCGGCCGTGCGGAATGTGCGCGAGGCGGCGCCGGACGACCGCGAGGCTGTCGGTGGCGCCTTCGCCCTCGGGGTGGTCGTCCAGCCACTTCGGTATGTGCGAGTCGACCGCGGCGACCCACAGCATCGGCGCCGTGATGTTGCGCCAGATCGCGTAGATCTCCTCCATCCGGTAGACCGTGGGAAACGGCAGCCTGTGGCGCGGGTCGGAACCGAGACGCACGCGCCCGTCGGCGAGCTCGTCGGCCCAGTGCCGGGCGAGGAACAGCGCCTTGTCGCGCGGCAGGCGCGGATTGTTCTTCTGCAGGCGGTCGGCGACGGCGTCGAAGCTTCGCGTACGGCTGCGAATTCCTGCGGATCGCGCAGCGCATCGAGCCATTTCGCGATCTTGCGCGGCGCCTCGTCCGGCGCTCTCGGCCGGGATGCCGAAGCCGTCGAGCGAGACGACGGCGCGGACGCGCGCCGGGCGCACGCCCGCGTAGTGCAGGACGACGTTGCCGCCGAGGCTGTGTCCGACGAGGTTGACCGGCTCGCCGGGCGCGAACGCATCGACCAGCGCGTCGAGGTCGGCGATGTAGTCGGCGTACCAGTAGCCCTGCGGCTGCCAGGCGCTCTTCCCGAAGCCGCGCAGATCCGGCGCGATCACGTACCACTCGCGTGCGAAGCGCGTCGACGAGGAACTGGAACGACGCCGCGACGTCCATCCAGCCGTGCAGCAGGAAGAGCTTCGGCGCGGAAGGCTCTCCCCACGTCAGCACGTGGGCGTCGAGGCCGCGCAGCGCGACACGGACCGATTGCGCGGGTTTCATGGAAGGCGGAAAGCGTGGCGCGGCGCGCGGTCGGTCCCGCAATGCGGGGCGCGTCCGGCGCGCATCACTTCTTCCGGCACAGCGCGAGGCCGTCCTGCCAGCCGGTGCGATAGTTGCCGTCGGCAGCAGAAGCGCGTCGCGTCGCGCCGCTCGGGACCGGCCGCGCTCGCGCAGCCATCCGCATACCCCTGCCGGTACGGGAGCGGAAATCCGGACAGGTTCACGGGCGGCGGGGGTGGCTCGACGTTCGGCGCGATCGGCGGCGCGGTCGATCGCGCGGGCCCGTCCGCGCCGTCCTGCCCGCGCTCCGAAGGACTCGTCGCGATCTGCGCGCAGCTGCCGATCGTCGACGCGAACGCGACGAGCAGCGCCCGGCGCAGCGAAAGCGCACACCACGCGGCGGACGGGCGGAGGATCAATGAGGGAAACGGCGGACGGTGATCGGGGTAAAATTCTAGCATCCTTCCGATTGCGTCCATGCCCGCGCCCGACTTCGTCCATCTGCGCCTGCACAGCGAGTTCTCGATCGCCGACGGCACCGTGCGCATCGACGATGCCATCGCGGCCGCCGCGGCCGATGCGATGCCGGCGCTCGCCGTCACCGATCTCGGCAACGCGTTCGGCCTCGTCAAGTTCTACAAGGCGGCGCGCGCGCGCGGCATCAAGCCGATCTTCGGTTGCGACGTCTGGCTGACGCACGAGGCCGAGCGCGACCAGCCGTTTCGCGCGCTGCTGCTCGCGCAGTCGCGCGCAGGTTACCTGAAGCTCGCGGAATGGCTGACGCGCGCCTATCGCGGCAACCAGTACCGCGGCCGCGCGGAAATCCGGCGCGAGTGGTTCGCCGAGGGCACGGACGGACTGATCGCGCTCTCCGGTGCGCGCGCCGGCGAGCGTCGGCGCCGCGCTCTCGCAGGGCAACGCACCCGGCGCCGCGAAGGCGGCGCGGGCCTGGGCCGCGGCTGTTTCCGGACCGCTACTACCTCGAGGTGCAGCGCGCCGGCCACCCCGACGACGACGCGCTCGTTGCCGCGACGGTCCGGCTCGCCGCAGATCTCGCGCTGCCGGTCGTCGCCACGCACCCGGTGCAGTTCCTGAGGCGCGAGGACTTTCGCGCGCACGAGGCGCGCGTGTGCATCGCCGAGGGCTTCGTGCTCGCCGATCCGCGGCGCCCGCGAAACTATTCCCCGGACCAGTATTTCAAGACGCAGTCCGAGATGGCCGCGGCGTTTGCCGATCTGCCCGAGGCGCTCGCCAATTCCGTCGCGATCGCGCAGCGCTGCAACCTGACGATTCCGCTCGGCAAGAACTACCTGCCCGACTTCCCGACGCCACCGGGCGTCACGATCGACGATGCATCTGCGCGACGAGGCCGCGGCCGGGCTCGAGCGCGGCTCGCGCTGCTGTATCCCGGATCCCGCGGCGCGCGATGCGAAGCGTGCCGAATACGTCGCCCGGCTCGACTTCGAGACGAAGACGATCGTGCAGATGGGCTTCGCCGGCTACTTCCTGATCGTCGCCGACTTCATCAACTGGGCGAAGCGCAACGGCGTTCCGGTCGGGCCCCGGCCGCGGCTCCGGCGCCGGCTCGCTCGTCGCCTACTCGCTCGGCATCACCGATCTCGATCCGCTGCGCTACGCGCTGCTGTTCGAGCGCTTCCTCAATCCCGAGCGCGTGTCGATGCCGGACTTCGACATCGACTTCTGCCAGGACGGCCGCGACCGCGTCATCGACTACGTCAAGCAGAAGTACGGCGCCGACTCGGTGTCGCAGATCGCGACCTTCGGCACGATGGCGGCGAAGGCCGCGGTGCGCGACGTCGGCCGCGTGCTCGACCTGCCGTACCTCTTCTGCGACGGCATCGCCAAGCTGATCCCGTTCCAGCCGGGCAAGCTCGTCACGCTGCGCGACGCGCGCGCGATGGAGCCGCTGCTCGCCGAGCGCGAGCAGAACGAAGAGGAGGTCCGCGAGCTGCCTGGCGCTCGCCGAGTCGCTCGAGGGCCTGCACGCGCAACGTCGGCATGCACGCCGGCGGCGTGCTGATCGCGCCGGGCAAGCTCACCGACTTCTGCCCGCTCTACACGCAGGCGGGTTCCGACGCGATCGTCTCGCAGTTCGACAAGGACGACGTCGAGGCGGTCGGGCTCGTCAAGTTCGACTTCCTCGGCCTCACGACGCTCACGATCCTCGACTGGACGCTGCGCTACGTGCGGCGGCTCGACCCGGCGAACGACGCTCCGCCTCGAGACGCTGCCGCTCGACGACAGGGCGACCTACGACATCTTCAAGGCGGCCAACACGACGGCCGTGTTCCAGTTCGAATCGCGCGGCATGCGCGATCTCCTGAAGCAGGCGCCGCCGACGCGCTTCGAGGACATCATCGCGCTGGTCGCGCTGTACCGGCCGGGCCCGATGGAGCTCATCCCCTCGTATTCGGCGCGCAAGACCGGGCGCGAGCGCGTCGACTATCTCGACTCCGCGGCTCGAGCCGATCCTCGGCCCGACGTACGGCGTGATGGTGTACCAGGAACAGGTGATGCAGATCGCGCAGGTGATCGGCGGCTACACGCTGGGCGGCGCCGACCTGCTGCGCCGCGCGATGGGCAAGAAGGACAAGGAGGAGATGGCGAAGCAGCGCGACATCTTCGTCGCCGGCGCGGAGAAGAACGGCCTCGCCAAGGGCGAAGGCGACGCAGCTCTTCGACCTGATGGAGAAGTTCGCCGGCTACGGCTTCAACAAGTCGCACGCCGCCGCGTACGCGCTGATCGCCTACCAGACCGCGTACTTCAAGGCGCACCATCCGGCGCGCGTTCATGGCGGCCAACCTGTCGCTGGTGATGGACGACACCGACAAGGTCCGCGCGCTCTACGACGACGCGGTCGCGCATGGGCCTCGCGATCCTGCCGCCCGACGTCAACGCGTCGAACTACCGCTTCGAGCCGATCGACGGCAAGCGGATCCGCTACGGGCTCGGCGGCATCAAGGGCACCGGCGAGCAGGCGATCGAGGCGATCGTCGCCGCGCGCGAAGCCGGCGGGCCGTTCCGCGACCTGTTCGACTTCTGCCGGCGCGTCGACAAGCGCGTCGTCAACCGCCGCGCCGTCGAGGCGCTGATTCGCGGCGGCGCGTTCGACGCGATCGATCCGCGTCGCGCGACGCTCTTCGCGTCGGTCGGCGTCGCGCTCGCCGAGGCGGAGCGCGCCGAAGCGTCGGCGGCGCAGGTGTCGCTGTTCGGCGAGGAGCAGCAGGCGGCGCGGCTCTCGCTGGTCGCGGCGCGCGAGTGGACCGAGGCCGAGCGGCTCACGCACGAAAAGGCGGCGCTCGGCTTCTACCTCTCGGGGCATCCCGTATGCGCGCCTACGCGGCGGAGCTGGCCCCGCTCGTCCGCCAGCCGCTCTCGAGCCTGCAGCCGACGAGGAAGTCGTGCTGATCGCCGGCATCGTCACCGCGTTGCGCATGCAGACGTCCCGCCGCGGCAAGATGGCGTTCGTCACGCTCGACGACGGCGCGGGTTCCGCGGAAATCGTCGTGTTCAACGAGACCTTCGACGCCGCGCGCGCGCTGCTGCGCGAGGACCAGCTCGTCATCGTCGAGGTCAAGGTCCATGCAGCGCGCCGGCGAGGACGGGCAGGCGCAGGGACTGCGCGTCGTCGCCGAGGCCGTCTACGACCTCGCGACGATCCGCAAGCGCCACGCGAAGGTCCTGCGCCTCGCGTGCAACGGCGGCGCCGAGGCCGCACGGCTGTCGAGCTGCTCGCGCCGTTTCGCAACGGCACCTGCCCGATCGTCGTCGAATACCGCAACCGCGGCGATCGGCGGCGAGATCGAGCTGCCCGAATCGTGGCGCGTGAATCTCGACGATCCGCTGCTCGCGCGCCTGCGCGAATGGCTGGCGCCCGAGAACGTGCGCGTGGTCTATTGAGCCGCGATTGACGGCGCGTGCGGCGCGATGGCTGCCGGGAACGGGCTAGAATTGCCGGCCCATCCCGCCACGGACTCCACCATGCCAACCCCTCGCCCGCTTCCCGCCACCATGCGCTACGTCGCCGCGCGCGAGCCCGGCCCGCCCGAGGTCCTCGCGCATCGCGCGAGGGTCCGCGTGCCCGCGCCGAGAGCCGGCGAGGTGCTGATCGAGGTGAGCTACGCCGGCGTCAATCGGCCCGATTGCCTGCAGCGCGCGGGCTCGTATCCGCCGCCGCCCGATGCGTCGCCGATCATCGGGCTCGAGGTCGCCGGCACGGTCGCCGCCTGCGGCGAAGGCGTGACGTCGTGGCAGGTCGGCGATCGCGTCTGCGCGCTGACGCCCGGCGGCGGCTATGCCGAGTACTGCACGACGCCGGCCGTTTTCTGCCTGCCGATTCCGGAGGGCCTCACGCTGCTCGAGGCGGCGAGCCTGCCGGAGAACTATTTCACCGTCTGGAACAACGTGTTCGACCGCGGCCAGCTCGCAGCGCGGCGAGAACGGTGCTGGTCCACGGCGGCTCGAGCGGCATCGGCCTCACCGCGATCCAGCTCGCGAAACGCTATCGGCGCGACCGTGATCACGACCGTCGGCAGCGACGACAAGGCCGCGTTCTGCCGCTCGCTCGGCGCCGACCACGCGATCAACTACCGCACGCAGGATTTCGTCGCCGAGGTCGCGCGCATCACCGGCAAGCGCGGCGTCGACCTCGTGCTCGACATGGTCGGCGGCGACTACATCGAGAAGAACCTGCAAATGCCTCGCGCTCGACGGCCGGCTCGTCGATCATCGCGCTTCCTGCAGCGGCAGCCGCGTCGAGGTCGACTGGCGCCACATCATGATGAAGCGCCTGACGGTCACCGGGCTCGACGCTGCGCGCGAGCCCGCTCGCGCGCAAGGCGGAGATCGCGCAGTCGCTCCGCGCGAAGGTCTGGCCGCTGTTCGCGCGCGGCGCAGCTGAAGCCGGTCGTCCACCGCGTGTTCCCGCTGGCCGACGCCGCCGCCGCGCACGCGCTGATGGAGTCGACGCAGCACATCGGCAAGATCATGCTGGCCGTGCGCCCGTAGCACGCGGCGCGCGGCCGCATCGCGCTCAGTACGTCGCGCGGCCGCCGGAGACGTCGAACACCGCGCCGGTCGAGAACGAGCACTCCTCGCTCGCGAGCCAGCAGACCAGCGCGGCGATCTCGTCGACCGCGCCGAAGCGTCCCATCGGGATCTTCGACAGCATGAAGTCGATGTGCTGCTGCGTCATCTGATCGAAGATCGCCGTGCGCACCGCGGCAGGCGTCACGCAGTTGACGCGGATGCCGGTCTTCGCGAGCTCCTTGCCCGAGCGACTTGGTGAGCCCGATCACCGCCGGCCTTCGACGCGCTGTAGGCCGACGCGTTCGGATTGCCCTCCTTGCCGGCGACCGACGCGATGTTGACGATGCGCCCGTAGTCGTTCTTCAGCATCACCGGCACGACGGCGCGGTTGCAGTAGAAGAGCGCCGTTGAGGTTGACGTCGATCACCTGCCGCCATGCGTCGACCGGGTACTCCCACGTCGCCACGTTCGGGCCGGTGATGCCGGCCGAGCAGACGAGCACGTCGATGCGCCCGCAGCGCTTTGGCCGCGGCCGCCGCGGCTGCGCCGACGGCGTCCGCGTCGGCGACGTCGAGCGCGTGCGCCACGGCACGCCCGGCAGCGCCGCTTGCGCGGCCTCGAGCGCGGTCGCGTCGCGGTCCCACAGCGCGACGCGTCGCGCCGCTCGCTGCGAGCCGCTGCGCGACGGCGAGGCCGATGCCGGCGGCCCCGCCGGTGACGACGGCCGTCCGGCCGCGAAAATCGAGCGCGTTCATCCGTGGAGCACCGGACGGAGTGCATCACTTGATGATGAGCACCAGGTTGATGAAGAGCAGCAGGACGCCGATCACGGCGACGACCGACACCACGGCCGTAAGCGCATTCTTCGTCTCGCCCTGGAATACCGCGAACTCGTCCGCAAGTTCCGCCACCTGATCGTTGTTCGACAGCGTCTCGACGAGCGCCCGGTCCTCCCCGAAGACCGGGCTCTCCGGCGCCTCGGGAACCGAGATCGGCAGGATCACCGAGAAGTTCGTCACGGGCAGCGATCGGTACCGTTTGTTGTCCCAGACCTTGATCCGCTCACTCCCGCGCACGGTGTAGCCCATGCCCCGTGTTTCCTTGGCGGAGACGCGATCGCCCGCATGCACGTAGAACTTCGACGGCAGCCTGCCGGAGAGCGCGACCTTGAGCAGCGCCTCGAACTTCGCCGCGGAAAGCGAGATGTTGATCTGGAAGCTCGCCGGAGTGCGCTCGTCACCCTGACCGGCAGCGTCGACGTAGACCATCGAGCCCACCGCCTTGCTCTCGTTGCGTCCGCGCTCCTCCTTGCGCTCACGGATGCGCAGCGATCCGGTCGTCACTTCGAGCCGGCCGCCGCTCGCGAGCGCCACCGTTTCGCCGTTGGCGACGAGCACCTTCATCACCAGGACGCTCTCGCGGCCCTGCTCGATGACGAGCCGTGCCTTGACGGGTTTGAACGCGACGAGCGGCATGCGCTATTCGGTCACGGCGCGGTGGTGACGCACGCCAGAGTCGCGAACGCGCGCAGAAACCTGCTTTCGTCCTTGCATTGGGATGACGGCGTTCTTGCCCACATCACTCTTCGAATTCGTCAGGTGCCAAAACGTCGATGCGTCCGCGCGGGAGAAGCAATCGTGGTGCCGGCAGTAGGAATCGAACCCACGACCAACGGTTTACAAAACCGCTGCTCTACCAACTGAGCTATGCCGGCCGTGTCCGTGATTTTACTCGCGCCGACGCCCATGAAGTGGCAATCAAATGCAAAGCGTAGACGTTAACGCCGCAATAACAAAGGACAAAATGACGGCGTCAAACGCCGTCAGCCGCGCCACAAGTCGTGTGCTACACGAATCGCGTCCGTACGGCGCCCAATCGCGTGCAGCGGATTTCGGCTTCGCACTCTGCAGAGTTCATGCTCATGTCATGAACCGCGCCAGGCGCTCGACACGTAGACGACAACTTCGGGAGGCGGGACGCTTCGCCGGCGTGGCCGGCGACCGGTCCGACCCGGCGCGCGCGAACGGGCGGCGGGCTACTTGATGACCTGCAGGTGCGACGCGCGCGACTTGCTCTTGCCGCGCTTCGGGGCTTCCCCGGCTTGCTTCAAGTCCGAATCGAGCGCCGCTTCGATATCCGGCTCGGGCGGTGCAGTCGCGGCAGCGAGCGAGGCCGCGGGGTTCTGCGAAACCGTGAACGCGAAGCCGTAGCCGGTTTCCTTGGCGAAGATGCCCGCGACCGCGCTCATCGGGACGGCGACCTCCTGCGAGGTGCCGGAAAAGCGCGCCGAGAACCGCACGCCATCGTTGTCGATCGTGAGCCGGCGCGTGGCCGACGCGCCGATGTTGAGCACGATTTCGCCGTTCTTCACGTACGCCATCGGCACGCGGGTCTCCGCGTTGACCTTGACGGCGAGGTAGGGAGTGAGGCCGTTGTCGGCACACCACTCGCAGATCGCACGGACCAGGTAGGGCTTGGCGGATTGCTCGGACATGGGGTCAGGATATTACGCGCCAGCCGTCAACGGTCAAGCGGACCGCGGCGGTACGCTTGGGTTTCCGCAGGTCGTTCGTCGAATCCCGCCACCCGTGCGGCCCGAGTGGGGTACCGAGGGCGGCGGCTGGCGGCCTTCCGCAATTGTCGGCTATCCGCGTCCCGGGCACGACCCGTCGGCTACTTCCGCATGCCGCGCTCGGCGGAGGTCATCGCCTCCGAGAACGCCGGACGGGCGAACAGCCGCTCGGCGTACTTCATCAGCGGCGCCGCCTGCTTCGGCATCACGACGCCGTAGTAGTCGAGGCGCCACAGGAGCGGCGTGATCGCGACGTCGAGCATCGAGTATTCCTCGCCCAGCATGTGCTTGTGCTTCGCGAACACCGGCGCGATCTGGAGGAGGCTGTCGCGGACGTGATTGCGCGCCTTCTCGATCTGCTTCTGGTTGTTGCCCTCGAGCGCGTCGATGTGGCAGAAGAGCTCCTTTTCGAAGCGGTGCAGGAACAGCCGGGCGCGCGCGCGCATGACCGGGTCCGCGGGCATCAGCTGCGGATGCGGGAAGCGCTCGTCGATGTACTCGTTGATGATGTTCGACTCGTGCAGCACGAGGTCGCGCTCGACCAGCACCGGCACCTGGTTGTAGGGATTCATCACGGCGAGATCCTCGGGCTTGTGGTCGAGGTCAACGTCGATGATCTGGAAATCCATGCCCTTCTCGTGCAGCACGATGCGGCAGCGCTGGCTGAAAGGATCGGTGGTCCCGGAATAGAGCGTCATCATGGTCTGGTTCTCCTCGCGCGGGGCGGGCTAGACCTCACGATATGAGGGCGTGAGCCCCGGAAAGCAACGCGGCGGGAGCGAAATGCGCCTCCTGCCGGGGTCGCGTTGGGTTAGGGCCTGTTCACACTTTGCCTGCAAGACCCGATGCGAGTGGGAACGGCCCCGGGTCGATCGAAAATGGAAACGCGGGACGCTTTCCGCGCAGCGTCGCGGCCGCGCGCGGACGCTGCGTCAGTGGACGTCCTTCCAGTACTCGCGCTTCATCCAGTACGCAAACCCGAAGAGCACGACAAGGTAGAGGAGCACGATGAGCCCGAGGCTCACGCGCTTGTTCTTCGCGGGCTCGCCCATGTAATCGAGGTAATTGACGAGGTCGGCGACCATCTCGCGATACTGCGCCGGGCTGAGCGTGCCCGGCGACTCGACCACCAGCGTCTTCACCAGGTACGTGTGGTTCTTGCCGGGCGCGAGCACGACGATGCCCTTCCCGGCGAGGGCCGCCGCCTGGGCGTCCTCGTGATCCTTGAATTCGGTGGTGACGAGCCGGTTCGTTCCGGAAAGCTGCGCCAGCACGTGCGGCATCGCGACGTTCGGGAAGACGAGGTTGTTCCAGCCGCTGGGCGCGCCCTCGTCCTTGTAGAACGCGAGGAAGTAGTTGTACAGCCACTCGGCGCCGCGGACGCGGGCCTCGACGGTGAGGTCGGGCGGCGGCACGCCGAACCACGCCTTGCCGTCCGCCGGCGTCATCGCCACGCTCATCGTCGAGCCGACCTTTTCGGACGCGAACATCAGGTTGTCGCGGATCTGCGCTTCCGTGAGGCCAAGGTCGGTCAGCCGGTTGTAGCGCATGTACCGCGCGCTGTGGCAGTTGAGGCAGTAATTGACGAACGTGCGTGCGCCGCGCTGCTGCGAGTCGAGGCTCAGGCGGTTGATCGGCGACGGCTCCATGCGGATGTCGGCGCCCCCCGAGGCGAAGGCCGCGCCGGCGACGGTGACGAGAAGCGCGGCAAACAGCGGCATGAACTTGCGCATGGCCATCATCCGGTCACCCGCTCCGGCACCGGCTTCGTCTTGTCGCGCGCGGTGTACCAGGGCATCAGCAGGAAGAAGAGGAAGTACGCGACGGTCAGCACGCGCGAGACGACCGTCGCGCGATCGGCGGAGCCCAGCAGCGGCCAGCCGTCGGGAAACTGGCCCCAGACCGTGACTGGCACGACGCCGAGGTAGCCCAGGATCAGGAAGCTCACGACGAACACGGCCAGCCAGCGCTTGTACACGGGACCGCGGTAGCGGATCGACTTGACCGCGCCACGGTCGAGCCAGGGCAGTGCGAAGAAGATCAACACGGCCGCGCCCATCACGAGCACGCCCCAGAACTGGCTGCCCAGGAAGGACGGCACGGCGCGGAGCATCGCGTAATACGGTGTGAAGTACCACACCGGGGCGATGTGCTCCGGCGTCTTCAGCGGATCGGCCGGGATGAAGTTGTTGGCCTCGAGGAAGTAGCCGCCCATGTCCGGCACGAAGAACATGATGGACGAAAACACGGCGAGGAATACGACGACGCCGACGATGTCCTTCACCGAGTAGTACGGATGCGAATAGATGCCGTCGAGCGGGAGGCCGGTGGCGGGATCCTTGGGCTGCTTCTTGATTTCGACGCCGTCCGGGTTGTTCGAGCCCGTCTCGTGGAGTGCCATGAGGTGCGCCGCGACGAGGCCCAGCAGCACGAGCGGCACCGCGATCACGTGGAAGGCGAAGAACCGGTTGAGCGTGATGTCGGATATCGTGTAGTCGCCACGAATCCAGACGCCGAGGTCCTCGCCGATGACCGGCACCGCCGAGAACAGGTTGACGATCACCTGGGCGCCCCAGTACGACATCTGGCCCCACGGGAGCAGGTAGCCGAAGAACGCCTCGGCCATCAGGCAGAGGTAGATGAGGCATCCGAAGATCCACGTGAGCTCGCGCGGCTTCCGGTAGCTGCCGTACATCAGCCCGCGGAACATGTGCAGGTACACGACGATGAAGAACATCGACGCCCCGGTCGAGTGCATGTAGCGGATGAGCCAGCCCCAGGACACGTCGCGCATGATGTACTCGACGGACTCGAACGCCTTGGCCGCGTCGGGCTTGTAGTTCATGGTCAGGAAGATGCCCGTCACGATCTGGACGACCAGCGAGAACGCCGCGAGCGAGCCGAAGTAGTACCAGAAGTTGAAGTTCTTCGGCGCGACGTACTTGCCCCACTGCGATTCCCACAGCGCGGTGAGAGGGAACCGGTCGTCGATCCAGGTCAACAGTTTCTGCATGGCCGAGGTCCCTTTACGACTCTGGCGTCTTCGCCGACGAGGATCCGGGTGTCCGCCACGTACCGATGCGGCGGCACGGGCAGGTTGGCCGGCGCCGGTACGCCCGAATAGACGCGGCCCGCGAGGTCGAATTTCGACTGGTGGCACGGACAGAAGAAGCCGCCGAGCCAATCCGGACCGAGGTCCGCCGGCGCGACGTCGGGGCGGAACGTCGGCGAGCAGCCCAGGTGCGTGCAGATGCCGACCATCACCACCACGTTGTCCTTGATCGACCGGTGCTCGTTCTTGCAGTTGGCCGGCTGTTGCGAGCTGTCGGATTTCGGGTCGGCGAGCTTCGGGTCGAGCTTGGGCAGCGATTCGAGCATCGCCGGCGTGCGATTGATGACCCACACGACCTTGCCGCGCCATTCGACGTCGATCTTCTGCCCCGGCTCGAGCTTGGCGATGTCGACCTCGACCGGCGCGCCCGCCGCCTTGGCGCGCTCGCTCGGAAAGAGCGACATGACGAACGGCGTCGCCGTACTCACCACGCCCACTCCGCCGACGACGCTGGTCGCGCCGATCAGAAACCGGCGCTTTCCCTGGTCTACCGTGCCATCCGCCATGACAACCTGTCCCCTGTCCGCCGTTGCCGCCACCCTGGCCGCGCGCCTGGTTGCGCCGCGATTGCGCCTCGCAACGGGCAAATCCTGCGCCGATTCGCAAACCTTTCGATTATACGGGATTTGCGTGGCCGGCCGGAAGCCTCACGGCATTCGGAGCAAGGAATCCCCATCCGAATCAACCCGTTGCAACGTGCAATCGCCGCGGAGCGCCATCGGATCGGACCGGCCGTTCCGCCCGGCGGGCGCCCGGGTTTCGCGGCGCAACAACTGTCTATAATTGGGCCCCAACCCACTGCGGGAATCCCTTTGCTCCGCCGCTTCTGGCTCTACTTCGCGCAGGCCTGCACGCTGTGCCTCGCCGCTCTCTTCGTCGTCGCAACGCTGCGGCCCGATCTGCTCGCCCGGTCGGGGACAAGGGCGGACAGGTCGTGCTGTTCCAGGAAACGTCGACCCCGGTCACGACGTCGAACGTGGCGAGCGTCGCCGACGCCGCGAAGAAGGCGATGCCCGCGGTCGTCAACATCTACACGAGCAAGGAGATGCGCCAGCGCGGACCGCTGGCGGACGACCCGCTCCTGCGCCGGTATTTCCCGGACCTCGCCGAGCGTCTGCCCCGCCAGCGCGCGACGAGCCTGGGGTCCGGCGTGATCGTGTCGCCCGACGGGTATGTGCTGACGAACAATCACGTCGTCGAAGGCGCCGACGACATCCAGCTGCTGCTCGCCGACGGGCGCCGGATGGGGGCGCGCGTCCGCGGGACGGATCCGGAGTCCGACCTCGCCGTGCTCAAGGCCGACGGCGAGCGCTTTCCGTTCATCACGCTGGGCTCGCTCGACCACGTCCAGGTGGGCGACTTCGTCCTGGCCATCGGCAATCCGTTCGGTTTCGGCAACACCGTGACGTTCGGGATCGTCAGCGCGCTCGGGCGCAACCACCTCGGCATCAACCGCTTCGAGGACTTCATCCAGACCGATGCCGCGATCAACCCCGGCAATTCCGGCGGCGCCCTCGTGGACACGGCGGGAAATCTCATCGGCATCAACAGCACGATCTTCTCGCAGTCCGGCGGCTCGCTCGGCATCGGGTTCGCAATCCCGGTCTCGCTCGCGAAGACCGTTCTGGAGCAGATCATCAAGGACGGATCGGTCACGCGCGGCTGGCTCGGCATCGAGCCGCAGGAGATGACCGCGGAAATCGCCCGCGAGCTGGCCCTCGACAATCCCGGCGGCGTGCTGATCCGCGGCATCGTGCGCAACGGTCCCGCCGAACGCGCGGGAATCCAGTCGCGGGACGTCGTGCTGGAGCTCGACGGCAAGGCGACGCGCGACACGCCTGCGCTGTTGTCGCGGATCGCCGATCTCGCTCCCGGCAGCGCCGTGAAGGTGAAAGTCTGGCGCGACCGGAAATCGCAGGAGGTCGAGGTCACCGTCGGCCGCCGGCCCGCGGCGCAGTAGCGGCGCGAGCTTGGGAGCAGGGGCCCCGCGAGCGTAGCGAGTGGGGATGCGACCGGGGCGAGTCGACGCTAGCGGCCGACAACTCAGGCACGGGAACTTGCAGAGCGGTCGCGGAGGCCGCGGCGCGAGCTTGGGAGCAGAGGCCCCGCGAGCGAAGCGAGTGGGGATGCGACCGGGGCGAGTCGACGCTAGCGGCCGACAACTCAGGCACGGGAACTTGCAGAGCGGTCGCGGAGGCCGCGGCGTGAGCCGTTACCTGGTGGTTTCCGATTCGGTCGGGACCTCGTCCGGGACCGGAGGGACGAGGAAGCGCGCCATCAGCATGCCGAGCTCGTAGAGCAGCCACATCGGGACGGCGAGCAGGAGCTGCGACACGACGTCGGGCGGCGTGAAGATCGCGCCGACGACGAACGCCCCGACGATCACGTACGGGCGGATCGACCGGAGCTTCTCCAGCGAGACGATGCGCATCCGCACGAGCACGATCACGACCACCGGCACCTCGAACGTGACGCCGAACGCGATGAACATCGTCAGCACGAACGAGAGGTATTTGTCGATGTCGGTCATCATCGTCACGCCGGCGGGGGCATACGCGGCGAAGAAGTGGAACGCGATCGGGAACACCAGGAAGTAGGCGAACGCCATTCCGATCAGGAAGAAAGCGAAGCTCGACACGATCACCGGCACCGCCAACCGCTTCTCGTGCTGGTAGAGGCCCGGCGCGACGAACGCCCACACCTGCCACAGCACGTAAGGCAGCGCCAGCAGGAACGCCGCCATGAGCGTGACCTTGAGCGGCACGAAGAACGTGCCGGTGACGTCGGTCGCGATCATCGTCGCGCCCTTCGGCAATTCGCGCAGCAGCGGAGCCGCGAGTGCCGCGTAGATGTCCTTCGCCCACGGGACGAGGCAGAGCAGGACGATGACGACGGCGACGATCGAGCGCATGAGGCGCGTGCGCAGCTCGATCAGGTGCGAGATGAAGGTTTCCTGCGGACCCTCTGGCGGCGCAGTCGGGTCGGTCATCGCGGGCACGCGACGCGCGCGTCAGCCACGGTCGAAGCCCGGCAGCGATGCCTGGCGCGGCGCATCGGCCGGCGATGGCGCGACGTGCGGCGAGCGGGCGCGGCAGCAGTGCGGCGCCGCAGCGGCCGGCGCGGAAGCTGGCGGCGACGCGGCCGCCGTGGCGGATGTTTCGACCGGCGCGCCGCCGGCCGTCGCGCCCAGCGCGGCCTCGACATCGCGCACGTTCGCTTCGACGTCCCGCGTGACGGACGTCATCGAGTGCTCGATCTCCGACGCCGCGGTCTGCACGGTCTGCTGGAGCTTGCGCAGCTCGTCGAGCTCGAGCTCGCGCCGTGATGTCGCCCTTGACGTCGTTCACGTAGCGTTGCAGGCGGCCGAACAGGTGACCGAGCGTGCGCGCGGTCTTCGGCAGCTTCTCGGGGCCAAGCACCACCAGCGCCACGACGGCGATGACGACGATTTCGGAAAATCCGATATCGAACATTGCGTGCGCGTCCCGCGTCAGGTGTAAGGCGTCGGGCGCGAATGCCGCCCGCGGCGCCTCGCGCGCGTCGCCCCCCGCTCTACGACGTCTTCTCCTTCTTGACCTGTCCTTCGATCGTCGTGCCGCCGATCTGCGGCGACGGCGCGTCCGCTTCCTTCGCGGACGTCGCGGCTTCGTCGCCGGTCTTCATGCCCTCCTTGAAGCCCTTGACGGCGCCGCCCAGGTCCTGCCCGATGTTGCGCAGCTTCTTCGTGCCGAAGATCAGCACGACGACCAGGAGGACGATCAGCCAATGCCAAATGCTCAATCCACCCATACGGTTCTCCTCGAGTTCGCAATCACGGCACGGTGCGCACGATCATGGGACCGAGCGGCTTCGGCCCGCCGATCACGTGGACGTGGACGTGCATCACGTCCTGCCGGCCGATGCGACCGGTGTTGACGATCGTGCGGAAGCCCTCCGGCGAGCCCTGCTCGCGCGCGAGACGGCCGGTCAGCGCCATGATCCGCCCGAGCACGCCGGCGTCGTCCGGTCCGACGTCGGCCAGCGAGGCGATGTGCTTCTTCGGAATCAGCATGAAGTGCGTCGGCGCAACCGGCTGGATGTCGTGGAATCCCAGGATTTCGTCGTCCTCGTAGACCTTTTTCGACGGGATCTCGCCCCGCACGATCTTGCAGAATATGCAGTCCTGCACGTTCCGTCTCCATCTGTCGATCGCCGCCGCGCAGCCCGGCGATCAGGCTTTCCGGGAGGCCTTTTCCGCGATCCCGGAAGTTCCCTCGCGCCGCGCAAGTTCGGCGCGCACATCGTCGGGACCGAGCCCGTGGCGCGCGAGCAGCACGAGGCAGTGGAACCACAGGTCCGCGACCTCGGCGACGATCCGCAGTCTATCACCGTCCTTCGCCGCCATGACCGTCTCGGTCGCCTCCTCGCCGATCTTCTTCAGGATCGCGTCGTCGCCCTTCGCGAGGAGCGCGGCGACATAGGACGATGACGCGTCGGCATCCTTTCGCGCGGCAATCGTGGCCGCAAGGCGGTCGAGGACGTCCGCCGGCATCGCCGCAGGGTCAGTCGGCGCCATAGATCGTCCGTGGATCCTTGACCACCGGTTCGACGCTCACCCAGCGCCCCGCCTCGAGCCGCTGGAAGAAGCAGTGCTCGCGCCCGGTGTGGCACGCGATGCCGCCCGCCTGTTCGACCTTGAGCAGGATTGCGTCGTCGTCGCAGTCGAGCCTCACCTCGCGTACCGACTGCACGTGGCCCGACGTTTCCCCCTTGCGCCACAATCGCCGCCGCGAGCGCGACCAGTAATGCGCCTCGCCCGTCTCGACGGTGCGTGCGAGCGCCTCGCGGTTCATCCAGGCGAGCGTCAGCACCTTGCCGGACGCCGCGTCCTGCGCGATGGCAGCCACGAGACCGTCGGGGGCCCATTTCACCTGATCGAGCCAATCCATGTCGCGATTCCGGCAATGAACGTGAAGTGTCGAGTGTTCGCTCGTCGGGCAGCGTTCGTCAAGGGCGGACCCTGCCGATCGGCGCGTCGACCACTACCTGATTTCTATCCCCGCCGCGGCCATCGCCGCCTTCGCGTCTGCGATCGTGAACTCGCCGTAGTGGAAGATCGATGCCGCGAGCACCGCGTCGGCGCCCCCGATGACGATGCCGTCGACGAGGTCCGCGAGCGAGCCGACGCCTCCCGACGCGATCACCGGCACGTCGACCGCATCGACCACCGCGCGCGTCAGCGCGAGGTCGAAGCCGGTGCGCGCGCCGTCGCGATCCATGCTGGTGAGGAGGATTTCTCCTGCGCCGCGCGCCACGACCTCGCGCGCCCAGTCGACCGCGTCGAGTCCGGTGGGCGTGCGTCCGCCGTGCGTGTAGACCTGCCAGGACTCCGGGGCGAGCTGCTTGGCGTCGATCGCGGCGACGATGCACTGCGCGCCGAAGCGTCCCGCGGCAATATCGAACAGGCCGGGATTGCGGACGCCGGCGGTGTTGATGCTCACCTTGTCGGCGCCCGCGTTGAGCAGCGCCCGGATGTCGTCGACCGAACCGACGCCACCGCCAACCGTAAGCGGAATGAAGACCTGATCGGCGACAGCCTCGATCATCTCGTAGAGGAGGCCGCGCGTCTCGACGCTTGCGCGGATGTCGAGGAACGCGAGTTCGTCCGCACCCTGTCCATCGTAGCGACGCGCCACCTCGACCGGATCGCCGGCGTCGCGCAGGTTGACGAAATTGACGCCCTTGACGACCCTGCCCGCGGCGACGTCGAGGCAGGGAATGATGCGTTTGGCGAGTCCCATGGTGGGAGCGCGGGAAAGTGGAGTCAGACTCGACTTTTCGCGGGTCGGTTCGCTGTCGCGGGGAACCTCGTGAAGAGTCGAGTCTGACTCTGCTTTCCGGTCAGGTGCCCTTGGCCGCCTTCATCGCCGCCTTGAAATCGAGCTTGCCCTCGTAAAGCGCGCGACCGGCGATGGCACCGATGATGCCTTCCTTCTCGAACGGTGTGAGGTTCAGGATGTCCTGGATCGTCCCGATGCCGCCGGAAGCGATGACCGGTATCCGGATCTCACGCGCGAGCTTGACCGTGGCGTCGACGTTCACGCCCGTCAGCATGCCGTCGCGCCCGATGTCGGTGTAGATGATGGCCTCCACGCCATAGTCCTCGAACTTCTTCGCGAGGTCGACGACGTCGTGACCGGTCATCTTCGACCAGCCGTCGGTTGCCACCTTGCCGTCGCGCGCGTCGAGGCCGACGATGATGTGGCCGGGAAACGCGTAGCAGGCATCGTGCAGGAAACCGGGGTTCTTGACGGCCGCGGTGCCGATGATCACATAGGTGATGCCGTCGTCGAGGTAGCGCTCGATGGTGTCGAGGTCGCGGATGCCGCCCCCCAGCTGCACGGGGATCTCCTCGCCGATCACGCTGACGATCTCGCGAATCGCGAGCTCGTTCTTCGGCACGCCCGCGACGGCGCCGTTGAGGTCGACCAGGTGGAGCCGCTCCGCGCCCAGCTCGAGCCAGTGCTGCGCCATCGCTGCGGGATCCTCCGAGAATACGGTCGCCGAATGCATCTCGCCCTGCTTCAGGCGGACGCAGTGACCGTCCTTGATGTCGATCGCGGGGATGATCTGCATGGAGGGGAAAACGGCGGGAGGGGGAGGAAGGGCCGGTGAAGGACTCGGCCCGCGGCACGCGCGCCTAAGCTTCCCCGTCCCAGACGACGAAATTGGCGAGCAGCTGCAACCCGGCGCGTTGGCTCTTTTCCGGATGGAATTGCGTTGCGAAGATATTAGCCCGTGCAATCGCGCAAGTAAACGCCGTCGGATACTCGGCTGTCCCGGCGGTTGCCGCAGGATCGGCCGGTTGCGGATGATAGCTGTGCGCGAAATAGAACCGCGCTCCGTCCGGAATTCCCGCCCACAGCGGATGCGGTCGGGTCTGGCGCACGGGGCTCCAGCCCATGTGCGGCACCTTGAGCCGCTGCCCATCGGGCAACGTCATCGCCGCGTCGCGAAACCGGACGACGGCGCCCGGAAGGATCCCGAGCCCTCGCGTGGGGCCCTCCTCGCTCGACTCGAACAGCATCTGCAGCCCCAGGCAGATACCGAGGAACGGACGCGTTCGCGCCATCTCCACGACCACCCCGGTGAGGCCGCTCTCGTCGAGACAGCGCATGCAATCGGGCATCGCGCTCTGGCCGGGGAGCACGACACGCCCGGCGTGCCGGATCACGTCGGGGTCGGCGGTGACGGCAATGGACGCGTTCGGTGCGACGTGGACGAGCGCCTTCGCCACCGAGCGGAGGTTGCCCATTCCATAATCGACGACGGCGATGTCCATCCAGCGCGCCGGGGCATGTGCCTAGAGGGAACCTTTCGTCGAGGGCACCGCGCCCGCCGCACGCGGGTCGGGAGCGACGGCCATCCGCAACGCGCGTGCGAACGCCTTGAACACGGTCTCGGCCTGGTGGTGGGCGTTCTGCCCGCGCAGGTTGTCCACGTGCAGCGTGACGAGCGCGTGGTTGACGAAGCCCTGGAAGAACTCGTGCGCGAGGTCGACGTCGAACGTGCCGATCATCGCGCGCGTGAACGGCACGTGGAATTCGAGGCCCGGCCGGCCGGAGACGTCGATGACGACGCGCGACAGCGCCTCGTCGAGCGGCACGTACGCATGGCCGTAGCGCGTCAGCCCCTTCTTGTCGCCGAGCGCCTTCGAAACGGCCTGCCCGAGCGTGATGCCGATGTCCTCGACCGTGTGGTGCGCGTCGATGTGGAGGTCGCCCTTCGCGCGCACCGTGAGGTCGAGCATCCCGTGCCGCGCGAGCTGATCCAGCATGTGGTCGAGGAACGGCACGCCGGTCGCGAGCTCGGCGCGGCCGACACCGTCGAGGTTCACCTCGACCACGATCTTGGTCTCGTTCGTGTTCCGCTCGACCTTCGCGACGCGTGGCGTCGGATGCAGGCATGGTCACGAAATCGCTTTCAGCGCCGCGATGAGCGCGTCGTTTTCGGCTGGCGTGCCGACGGTGATGCGCAGGCAATGCTCGAGCAACGTGTGCCAGCCATGCAGGTTCTTCACCAGGATCCCCGATTTCCGCAATCCATCGAACCAGCGCGGCGCATCCGGAACGCGCGCCAGCACGAAATTGGTCCGCGTCCGGTACGCGACGACGCCGGGCAGCGCCGCAAGCGTGGCATGAACGCGCGAGCGCTCCGCCTTGATCATCGAAGCCTGCTCGGCGAGCAGCTCGCCCTCGGCCAGCAGCAACGGTGCCACCGCCTGCGTCAACGCGTTGAGATTATACGGCTGCCGCAGCTTGTTCAATTCGGCGGTCCATTCGGGCGCGGCCACCGCGTAGCCCAGCCGCAGCCCCGCCATTCCGATCTTCGATACGGTGCGCAGGACGAGCAGGTTCGGGAAATCGGCGATGCGCGGCAGAAAGCTCTCATCGGCGAACGCGTGATAGGCCTCGTCGACGACCACGAGGCCCGGCGCCGTGCGCAGGATCTCGACGATCTCGGACGCCGCGAACAGGTTGCCGGTCGGGTTGTTCGGATACGCGAGAAAGACGAGCGCGGGCCGTTCGCGCTCGATCGCGGCCCGCATCGCAGCGCCATCGAGCGCGAAATCCGCCCGGAGCGGCACGCCGACGTAGCGCATGCCGGCGAACAGCGCATCGAGCCGGTACATCGCGAACGACGGCTCCGGCGCCAGCACCGCAGCGCCCGGCTTCGCCACCGCCGTCGTGATGATCTGGATCAGCTCGTCGGATCCGTTGCCGAGGATCAAGCCGAGCGAATCGGGGATGGAGAATGCGGTCCGCAGCGCCGCCTTCACGCCGCGGGCCCCGCCATCCGGGTAGCGGTTGACGGGCACCGCAGCGACCGCTGCGGCGATCCTCGTGCGAATGGCCGGCGGGCAGCGGGAACGGATTCTCCATCGCGTCGAGCTTGATCATGCCCTCGGCGTGGGCGACCTCATAGGCGGACAGCGCTCGAATCTCGGGCCGCACGCACGCCAGGACGAGATCGGCGGGCGCGCGCGCCGTCATTCCGACACTCGATAGAGCGCGCTCTGCGCATGCGCGGCCAGGCCCTCGCCCCGCGCGAGCGTCGCCGCGACGGGACCGAGCGCGCGCGCCGCCGCGGGCGAGACGTTCAGCACGCTCGATCGCTTCTGGAAGTCGTAGACGCCGAGCGGCGAGGAAAAGCGCGCGGTCCGGCCCGTCGGCAGCACGTGGTTCGGGCCGGCGCAGTAGTCGCCGAGCGCCTCCGACGATCGGTGCCCCATGAAGATCGCGCCCGCATGGCGGATCTTCGGCAGCAGGACCGCGGGATCGGCAACGGCGAGCTCCAGGTGCTCGGGGGCGATGCGATTGGCGATCGCGCACGCCGCGTCGAGGTCGCTCACCTTGACCAGCGCGCCGCGATGGGCGAACGCCGCCGCGATGATCGTCGCCCGGGGCATGCCGGCGATCTGTCGCTGTGCGCTCTTCGCGACGGCCTCGAGCACCGCCGCGTCGGGAGTGACGAGAATCGCCTGCGCGAGCTCGTCGTGCTCGGCCTGGGCGAAGAGGTCCATCGCTACCCAGTCCGCGTTGGCCGTGGCGTCGGCGATGACGAGGACCTCCGAGGCGCCCGCGACCATGTCGATGCCGACCGCGCCGAAGACGCGACGCTTCGCGGCGGCGACGTAGGCGTTGCCCGGGCCGCAGATCTTGTCGACCGCCGGGACCGACGCGGTACCGTAGGCGAGCGCCGCGATCGCCTGCGCGCCGCCGATCGTGAACGCGCGCGACACGCCCGCGAGATGCGCGGCGGCCAGCACCAGCGGATTGCGAGCGCCGCCGGGCGCCGGCACGACCATGACGATCTCCGCGACCCCCGCGACGTGCGCCGGAATGACGTTCATCAGCACCGACGACGGATACGCGGCCTTGCCGCCGGGCACGTAGACGCCGACGCTGTCGAGCGGGGTAACCCGCTGGCCGAATTCGCTGCCGTCGGCGTCGCGATACGACCACGACGCGAGCGTCTGCCGCTCGTGGTAGGCGCGGATGCGCGCCGCCGCGGTCCGCAATGCCGCGCGCTCGACCTCGGGCAACGATTCGAACGCGCGCCGCATGTCCGCACCGGTGATCTCGAGCTCGGCCATCGACGTCGCGTGCACGCCGTCGAATCGCGCCGTGTACTCGATGAGCGCCGCGTCGCCGCGAGCGCGGACGTCGGCGATGATCGCGGCCACCGTCGCGTCGACCGCGGCATCCTGTCCCGACTCGAACGACGTGAGCTTCGCCAGCTCCTGATCGAAGCCGGGCGCCGCCGCGTCCAGCCGGCGCAGCGAGAGCTGCACCGTCACGGTCGGACCCCCATGCCCGCGCGATTCGGCGCCACGCTCCGGCGCTCGACCACCGCCCGCGCCAACGCGTCGAGGAGCGGCTGCACGACGTCGCGTTTGAGCTTGAGCGCTGCCGGATTCACGATGAGCCGCGCGCTGATCGGCAGGATGTCCTCGACGACGACGAGGTCGTTCGCCTTCAGCGTGTTGCCCGAGCTCACGAGGTCCACGATCGCGTCAGCGAGGCCCGCGAGCGGCGCGAGCTCCATGGACCCGTACAGCTTGATCAGGTCGACGTGCATTCCCTTGGCGGCAAAATGCTCGCGCGCGACCTTCACGTACTTCGTCGCAATGCGGATGCGCGCGCCGCGCTGGACCGTGCCTGCCCAGTCGAAGCCGCGCTTCGTCGCCGCCACCATCCGGCAGCGTGCGATCTCGAGGTCCAGCGGCTGGTATAGACCCTCGCCGCCGTGCTCCAGCAGCACGTCCTTGCCGGCGACGCCGACATCGGCGGCGCCGTGCTGGACGTACGTCGGCACATCGGATGCCCGCACGATGACGATCGAGACGCCCGGACTGCCCGTGGCGATGATCAGCTTGCGTGAGGACTCCGGATCCTCGGCGGGGACGATGCCCGCGGCCGCGAGCAGCGGCAGCGTCTCGTCGAAGATGCGCCCTTTCGAGAGCGCGAGGGTGAGCGTCGGCACGGGCAGAGGCGGTCCTGCAAAGGGTTGATTCTACCGGACGGGTGGTACTCGGCGCCGTCGACCCCTGCCGTGCGGACGGATCGTCGCATGGCGGCCGGCAGCGGCAACGTATCAGCCGGTTGCACCCCGGGGCGCGCGTTTCGGCCAGCAGCAGTCCTTTCGACTGGCGTTCGACACCAAAAATTTGACCCGGCAGCGCGTCCCCGGCGCCCGGCATCAGTTCGTGCGCGTGCCGTTTGGACGAAGCTCGGCATCGTGGCGGCCGTCGAACGTTTGTCCGATGCCGGGGAGTTCGTCT
Source organism: uncultured beta proteobacterium (assembly GCA_963833295.1). Taxonomy (GTDB): domain Bacteria; phylum Pseudomonadota; class Gammaproteobacteria; order Burkholderiales; family Casimicrobiaceae; genus CAIWHR01. The sequence continues at coordinate 298,807 of CAWHXL010000006.1, forward strand.
GTGCGCGCCGGGACAGCTCTTGATGTCGCGCTCAAGGCCGCTCGCAGCCGACGCACGTACTCGTCTGCCGGCGGCGTGCGGTCATTGCCGAGATGCACAACGTAGTGTTCGACCACGTCGGGCGCGATCCGGTCGAGAATCCATACGCCGGCGTCAATGAGGGGCTCGACGTCGGGATACGTTGTATCGGGCACCGACGGGTAGACGAATTGAGCGTCCTGGTGAAACGGCGCAACCGCGACAATCGCCGCGCGCCAAGGCTCGGGAATGGGCGGCAAGCCCTGTGCTTCGCAGCGCTCGAGCGCGCGTTGCAGCGAGTGGCCGACTTCGAGGTTCAGGTCGGACATCGTCGCGCCGCGCGCCCGCAGGAAGGACTTGAGCGCGAATTCGATGCCCTGTGCCGCGACGTGGTAGGGCACCTGGGACTCCGCACAGGCAACGCGTATCCTTCCGCAAAGTTGCCGCACGACGTCAAGATAATCGTGCGAATAGCGCCACAGCGCGAGCGGCGAAGTGCGCCGGATTTCGTAGGCAGGGTCTGCATCCATGGCGTGAGGCCCTTCGGCGGTGGAAGGCGGCAGCAGCGCGCGCGCCATAGACCGTTGGTGCGCGATCCAGCGGCGAAGTTCCCAAAGACTAGCGCAATTTGTCCGACTCGCGGGGAACTCGACTTCCCTTCGATGGGTCGAGTCGGGACCGCCAGGCGTTCGTCTCGTGTCAACTGGAGACATTCGCCAACGACACGAGAATATCCCGAGAGCAGTCATACGCGCGAGGGCGTGAACCCAGGCTGGAAAGCGTACTATGACTTGACTTCCCTTCGTCGGCGCCGAGATTCGGTGATGGATCGACACTGATCCGCAATTCTGGAGGTGGCGTCGCGTCTTTCGAACTCGCGGCTCGTTGATGGCGAGAAATCGATGATACGTGTCGAACTGACTCACACCTTCCCGGTTTCCGTTGGTGACGCCTTTGCGTACGTCACAGACACGAGAAACTGGAAAGAGTTCTTTCCGAACTTCGTCCGGCTTCATGACCCCGCCCATGCCAAATGGGATACGCCTGGCGATAGAGTAACGGTGGTCATTCGATTGCTCGGTCGCGACGTGCAGGTGAATATGATATTGGAGCAGTACGAAAGGGATAGCCGAGTTACCTACGTTAGCCGTCAGCAGGGACTGCCCGACGCCAGGCACGAGCGGTATTTCAAGGCAGTTCCCGAAGGTTTCGAATTTTGTCTGGTCGTTGTCCTCGAGCCGCGGAGCGGACTGCCAGGTCTGTTCGACCGTCTCTTGGTCAAGCGAGCCGTCGCTGGGGCATTGCGTAAGTCAATCGATAATCTCGAGGCGGTTTTCGAACAGCAACGTCCTCGCGCATGACGCGGCGGCATCTGCCGAGTGGCCCGCGCCGCTGCGCGGCTGCGCGTTACTGCGATTCGTTTGCTGTAGTGCGAGCGTCCGGAATACAGGTGGGCGAGCTTCCCAATCGGGGTCGACGCCAGACTTCGCCCGCAGTCGGCTGCAAGCAGTCCATCGTCGCCGGCTACCGAGTTGCTTGAACGCGGACTAGGTTGCGTGAATCCCCGTCGGCTCTTGGCGGCACCTGGTCGAGCCGCACACCTTTCTTGGGAAGCTCGAGCGGGCACCGATGAGAACCATGAGGATTCGTTGGGCTGCAGTTGACGGACGTCAATGAACCCTTGGCCTCGAAGGGTAGTGTAACGCTAGTAGAGAGAAGGAGGCGCACCGTGATGATGATTGAAATGAGCGTAGCAGAGCGAGACCTGCTGAAGAAGATCCTCGATTCATACCTTTCAGAATTGAGGGGAGCAATCGCCGCAACGAAACGCGAAACGTCACCGCTCCACGTGGAAGAGAATCTGGTCAAAGTCCTCCAGAAGAAGGTGTCCGAAGCAATGTGACGCTTCGTTGATCCCGGAGCTTGGACCGACGCCAGGCGCACGGACACCGTGGCCTAGCCGCCACAGCAACACCGGATCGGCTATGCGGGTCGTCGGGTTGGCGCTTCGGAGGCGATCGACCGTCCGGCGTGGGTAAGACTCAGCCGCTCGCGAACGTCTCGGTATGCTCATGGTGCCGCGGGCAGCCGGTGCGGACTTCTGTCCATTCTGCCCTAGGGAAGCTTGCCGCTCCACCATCGAATCGAGCGTGGTTGAGGCATGCTGATGCTAGGGACTGGGGCCGTCGCGTGGTCCGCATTGTCCACACTCGTCGTTAGGGAGGGGTGAAGATGGACGGAATCAAACCCAACCCGGGCAATCCTCAAACCGAGAAATCGAATGACGCACCCGCTGCCGCGGAGCTCGATGCGGACAAGACCAGCGAGACCATCGCCTACTTCTCGATGGAGATCGGCCTCGAGGAAGGTATCCCCACGTACAGCGGCGGCCTGGGCATGCTGGCGGGGGACACCATCCGTTCCGCCGCCGACCTGGAGTTGCCCATGGTCGCGGTCAGCCTCCTTCATCGCCGAGGGTACTTTCGCCAGCGGCTCGCCGCCGACGGAACGCAAACGGAGGAGCCTTTCACCTGGTCGCCCGCGGATCGCTTGCATGAACTCCCGGCGCGGGCGAGCGTGGAGATCGAGAAACGCGAGGTGCGGATACGCGCCTGGCGTTACGAGGTCAAGGGCATCAGCAACCATGTGGTGCCGGTCTACCTGCTCGACACGGATCTGGAGGAGAACGCCGACGGCGATCGCCGACTGACCGACCACCTCTACGGCGGCGATGCGCGCTACCGACTGTGCCAGGAGGTGATCCTCGGCATCGGCGGGGTGCGCATGCTGCGCGCGCTGGGCTACCAGAACATCCGCCGCTTTCACATGAACGAAGGGCACGCCAGCCTGCTGACGGTGGAACTCGCCAACGAGTTTGCCGCGAAGGCCGGCACGCACGACATCTCCCCCGAGGTGGTGGCGCAGGTGAAGCCGTTGTGCGTATTCACGACCCACACGCCGGTGGCCGCCGGCCACGACAAGTTTCCGCTGACGCTCCTCGCCCGCGTCATCACCGGCTACGGCCGCGATTTCGACAAGCGTGCGATTGACTTCTGCCTGAATGGCGAGCTCAACACGACCTACCTGGCGCTAGACAACAGCCGCTTCATCAACGGCGTGGCGAAGAAACACGGGGAAGTCTCGCGGCACATGTTCGCGCAGTACAAGATCGACTCGATCACCAATGGCGTGCACGCGTTCACCTGGGCGGCGCCACCGCTGCGCGAGACTGTTCGATCGACACATTCCCAGTTGGCGGCTCGACAACGCCAGCCTGCGTTACGCGCTGGGCATCCAAAAACTGGAAGTCTGGGACGCGCATCGCCGCGCCAAGCAGGCGCTGCTGGGCTACGTCAACCAGCGCACCGGCGCCGGCATGGACCTCAATACCTTCACCATCGGCTTCGCGCGGCGGGCCACCGCCTACAAGCGCGCCGACCTGCTGTTCTGGAACGTGGAGCGGCTCGTGGCCATCCAGGACAAGGGCCTCGAGTTCCAGGTGATCTACGGCGGCAAGGCCCATCCCCAGGACCAGATGGGCAAGGATCTCATCCGCAAGATCTTCGAGGTGAAGGACAAACTCAAGGACAGGATCAAGATCGTCTATCTCGAAGAATACGACATGGCGCTGGCCAGGCTGATGACGGCGGGGGTGGACGTGTGGCTCAACACGCCGCTGGCGCCGATGGAGGCTTCGGGCACCAGCGGCATGAAGGCGGCGGTAAATGGTGTGCCGTCGTTTTCCGTCCTCGACGGCTGGTGGGTCGAGGGCTGCATCGAAGGCGTGACCGGCTGGAGCATCGGCGGCAACCAGACGGCGGTGGCGAGCGACGATGATCGGGCGAGCGATGCCCAGTCACTCTACGACAAACTGGAGAACGTCATCCTGCCGATGTTCTACAGCGATCGCGACCGCTACATCGAAATCATGCGCCACGCCGTCGCCCTCAACGCATCGTTCTTCAATACCGAGCGCATGGTCGATCAATACGTGCGCAAAGCGTACTTCGCATGACGAAGTCAGCGATTTCACTCGATCGCTTGCGGGCGCAACCTTGAGGCACCTTTTCGCCTGTCCCGCGGGGTGACTCCGTCCGCATGCGTGTCGCTCTCGCCCGGCTCAGGTACCCGGTCCGATGCTGCTCCGCGAACCCACAACCTCGATAGTCGGAAAGCGATACAGGGGCACCCCGTCCACGAACTCCCCGGTGAACACCCCCACGTACGGCGCAGCGTCCGCCGGGGGACGGACCGACCTCGGCGTGAGCTCCGAGGCACACCCGGCGAGTCCGACAATCAGCAGCGCCGCCGTGGCAAACACTGTGCGTGCATCGGTACCGTGCTCGACCTGCAGATTGCGTGGATACATGCCGGCTCTCCTTCAGCAGGTGGTGGGCAATATAGGCCAGAAATGCCCGGCAGGCCGGAGGCTACTGCGTACGCGATGCCGACGGGGACGAGTACCGTGGTCAGCACCAGCCCTGCCACAACATCGTGTCGTAGCCACCCGATCTCGTAATGGCGCAACGTGCGTAACCCAGGTGCCCAGCGCATCCAGCCGGCCCGGTCGGCGTCCAGCCGTGGGCGCGCGATTCGACCCGGTTCCGGCTTGGATGAGGGACGGACCGATTCCCTCATTGGATCGCAATGATTTCGAGCGGGGCAACCCAGCGCGCCGGCACTGCGCAGGGAAGGCCCTTAAGTATCGATTGTACGGGGCTCGTCGGTCCCGACGGTGCCGCGGACAAACAACGTCGGGACCCTCACCGCGGAGAAGATCGGCATAGAGACCACGACCTGCGTGCGCAAAATCTTCAAATACCAGGTTTCCTACCAGCTCATCACCGAAGCACGCGAAACTGCCAAGGTGCTGAAGGAACAGGTTGCTCCGGCGACGAAGTGAGGCGAGAGCACACAGGGCGGCTCGCCTTTTCAGCGACGCTGAGGGAAGGCTGGGCTTGTCCGGTTCAGCCCGAGCTAGACGTCAGGTCTGGGTCGACCTGAACCGGTCGACCGCACCGCACAGTTTGGAATCCCGTTTCAATCGGTTGCCGGTGGAGCGACACAGACTTGCTCGTAGCGATAGCGCTGCTTCAACAGACCGACGTATTCGAAGATATCCAGCGTCTTCTCATAGGCCGCGCGCGTGATCTCCACATGCGGCGTCCAGCAGCCAAGCTGCTGATACGTTGCGATGCAATCGGCAAGTACGTCTTCGTCGATATGTGGAAAATACGGGTTCTCCGCCTTGGCAATCTCGGCTCCGGGCGTCTCGTTCACGTAGATCCGGGTCTTCCTGTAGGCGCGCATGAACGCCTTCGCCATATCGGTTTCGAGCCAGTCGCGGGTCGCCGCAAGGCTGGAAAATCCGCAGGGTCCGATCAGCTTGCCGACCTGGGCCACGATATGTCCGATGCCATCGGCCTGCAGTTGCTGCGGGAACGGACCCTGCTGGTGAACATACCGACCCTTGCCCCGTCGGAAGGCAAGGTCGATTTCGGCGGCGCCGCCGGGACAGATCGGTTTGATTTTCGTCGAAATCGATACCGGCCTTGTGGCAGGCATACTTGAACATGGCGAGCGGCTGGCCGCCGCTGAACGTGAGGACTTCGGCGCCTTCCAGCTTGTCCCACGTGAAGGCGGGATCGGCCTCGCGTCCGGTGAGGAAGAACCCGTCCATCTCGTTGACCTGGGCGAAATGGACTGCGGCCGGCGTCTCCCCCTTGTCGAGCGACGCGAACCCCTGGCTCAGGGCCGATTGAACGACGTGAGCGGAGCCGTCCATCAGGGCCGCAAGCGCGGAACCGCCCGGTGGCGAAATCGACCACTCCGGTTCCAGACCTTCCGCTTTGAGGAATCCGCCCGACATCGTCGAAATGAGCGGTGAGTAGAACGCGGAAAACAAGGTGAACTGTATGCGGATCTTGTCCAAGCGGCTGTACCCTTCGTGCGCAGGCAGCTGCCAATTTCGCAGAGGCCATCCTAAGCCAATCCTTGACCGACTGCGAATGTCGGCACACGGTGGGACAGTCACCTCGGGCGCTCCACGCCACGGAGCGTTGTCGTCACATGCGTCGCGACACGTTCTCGTGCGCACGGCGCCCACGCTGGCCTTCCGGCGCTTTCGCGGCTCCCGGCGTTGAATTAGCCCAATGGGCTGAATCCGCGTTGCCGCATGCTGGGCAAGAGCACGTGGAATCCGTGGCACCGCCCGTCCGTCGCTTCACGAATCAGGGATCGCCAATCAAGCCCGATTCCGGCTAGCGATTCACCGCGCGCATTGCGTGTGGGGCGTACCGCTCTCCCGACGCCGCGCCCGGCGGAATCACGCGGTCGATCCGGGCCAGATCCTCCGCCGTGAGCATCACGTCCAGGGCGCCGAGGTTCTCCTCGAGATACTTCCGCCGTTTGGTACCCGGAATCGGCACGATATCGCTTCCCTGCGCTAGCACCCAGGCCAGCGCCAACTGCGACGCCGCACAACCCTTTTCCGAGGCAATCTCATTGATCTTCTCGACCAGGAGCACGTTCTTCCCGAAGTTCTCGCCCAGGAATCGCGGTGAGTTGCGCCGATAGTCGCCGGACTCCAGGTCTTCGACCCGATTGATCCGCCCGGTGAGGAAGCCGCGGCCAAGCGGGCTGTACGGGACGAAGCCGATACCGAGTTCGCGCACAATCGGGAGAATTTCGCCTTCCGGTTCGCGACTCCACAGCGTCCGCGGATCGCGCGACTTACGAGTTCCTCGTTGCGGCCCATGCCGTAGATGTCGGCCGTGTCCAGGAAATTGACGCCTAGGTCCAGCGCGCGATGGATCGTCGCAATCGCCTCGCCTTCGTCGCGGCCTCCGTAGAAGTCCGACATACCCATGCAGCCCAACCCCATCGCGGACACTTCCAACCCTTGGCCCAGTTTTCTGATTTCCACAATTCACCTCGACATTCGACGCCCACCCCATTCGACGACCTCACTGCCGCGCCGTCCGCGCGTTCGAAGGAGCCGGCTCGTCGCCGCTCGTGCGGAACGGATTGATGTCGACGCCGCCGCGCCGCGTGAACCGCGCGTAGACGGACAGCGCGTTCGGGCCGGCAACGCCGCCAGACGTCGGCGAAGATCCGCTCGACGCAATGCTCGTGGAAGCCCGGATGCCGGCGGAAGGACACGAGGTAACGCGAGCAGGCCCGCGGGGTCGATCCGCGCCCCGCGGTAGCGAAGCTGCACGCTCGCGTAGTCGGGCTGCCCCGTCACCGGGCACACCGACCGGAAAAGGCGCGTGCACAGCGACTCGTCGACCGTCGGCCCCTCGGCGACCAGGGCTTCCGGTACGAGCGCGGAATCGGTCGACCGCGATCGGCAGGTGCATCGAGGCAGTCTCCCGCAAGCTCCGCATGCCGCAGCGTCGGCGAAGTCCCGCGGCAGCGTCAGCGCGACGCCGACCGTCGCGCCGGTGGCGCTCGACAGGTCGCGCCCGATCGTCGCGCCGACGTCGGATTCCGACGCGAAGCGCGTCTGGTTGATCGCCGTCAGGTAGAGCTTGACCGACTTCGATTCGACGATGCCGGGGAGATTCGGCGGGCACCGCGAACGTCGCGATCGCGACCTGCGGGCTTGCCGCGGCGTCGAGCCAGGACAGCTCGTACGCGGTCCACAGATCGACGCCGCGGAACGGCAGCGCGGCACCGAATCCCAGCTCCGCGCGCTGCGGCGCGCGCTCGACCGCGAACAGGAGGCGCGGGTCGTAGCCCTCGGCGTAGGTCGTCGCGTGGCCGAGCGGCGAGGCACCGAGATCGCCGGCACCGCTCACGACACGCGGCGGATCTGCGCGCCCAGCATCGAGAGCTTCTCCTCGATCCGCTCGTAGCCGCGGTCGAGGTGGTAGATGCGGTCGATGGTCGTGGCGCCTTCCGCCATCAGGCCGGCGATGACGAGGCAGGCGGAGGCGCGGAGGTCGGTCGCCATCACGTTGGCGCCGGTCAGCTTCGGCACGCCGCGGACGATCGCCGTGTTGCCCTCGACGCCGATGTCGGCGCCGAGGCGTACGAGCTCCTGCACGTGCATCATCCGGTTCTCGAAGATCGTTTCGGTGATGAGCGTCGGTGCCGTCGGCGCGCGTGGCCACGGCCATCATCTGCGCCTGCATGTCGGTCGGAAACCCGGGATACGGCGCGGTGCGCATCGTGAACGGCGCGAGCGGTCCACGCCGCGCGACGCGGATCGCGTCGCCCGCGACCGTCGATGTCGGCGCCGGCCTCCGCAGCTTGTCGAGCACCGCCTCGAGCGTGTCGGCCTGCGTGCCGGCGACCGTCGCGTCGCCGCCGGTCGCGGCGACCGCCGCGACGAACGTACCGGTCTCGATCCGGTCGGGCATGATCGCGTGCGTCGCGCCGTGCAGGCGATCGACACCCTCGACGACGATGCGATCCGTTCCCGCGCCGGCGATCCTCGCGCCCATCGCGACGAGGCAGCGCGCCAGATCGACGACTTCCGGCTCGCGCGCGGCGTTCTCCAGCGTCGTCGTGCCGTCGGCGAGGGTGGCCGCCATCATCAGGTTCTCGGTGCCGGTGACGGTCACGACGTCGAACACGAAACGCGTACCGGCGAGGCGCCGCGCACGCGCGCTGATGTAACCGTGCTCGAGGTCGATCTCGACGCCCATCGCGGCGAGCCCCTTCACGTGCTGGTCGACGGGGCGCAGGCCGATCGCGCAGCCGCCGGGCAGCGAGACGCGCGCCTCGCCGCAGCGCGCGACGAGCGGCCCCAGCGCCAGGATCGACGCGCGCATCGTCTTGACGAGCTCGTAGGGGGCGAGCGGCCAGTCGATCCGCGCCGCATCGAGTGCGACCGTGCCCGGTGCCGGCGATCCTGCGCGACGCCCATCTGCGCGAGCAGCGTCTGCATCGTCCGCACGTCGTTCAACCGCGGGACGTTGGTCAGTACGAGCGGCTCCGACGACAGCAGCGCGGCGCAGAGGATCGGCAGCGCCGCGTTCTTCGCGCCGGAGACGCGCACCTCGCCGACGAAGGGCCGGCCGCCCTCGATCAGCAGCTTGTCCATCTCAACGCCCGCCCGGCCGCCCGAAGGCCGCAGGACAACCGCGGGCCGGTCCCGCGCAGCGGGATGCGGCTTTGCCGCACAACGTGAGCCCGGGGGCCGTTCATCTCACGCGTCCCGGGCCGCCGCCCACTGCGCCGGGGTGAGCGTCGTCATCGACAGCGCGTGGATCTCCTCGCGCATCCGGTCGCCGAGCGCCGCGTAGACGAGCTGGTGCTGGCGGACCTTGGACAGTCCCTCGAACGCCGGACTGACGATCACCGCTTCCCAGTGGTGGCCGTCGCCGCTGACCTGCAGGTGCGTGCAGGCGAGGCCGGCGGCGATCGACGTCTCGATGGATTCGGGGGTGACCATGGGCGATTCTCAGTGCCGCAGCTTCCAGCCGCTGTGGAGGATCGCGAGCGTCAGGAGCGAGAGGAGCAACGCGCACGCGGCGACGATCGCGAGGCTCAATGACGGCGGCACGTCGGACAGGCCGAAGAAGCCGTAGCGGAACCCGTCGATCATATAGAAGAACGGATTGACGTGCGACAGCCTCTGCCAGAACGGCGGCAGCGAGTGGATCGAGTAGAACACGCCGGACAGGAACGTGAGCGGCATGATGATGAAGTTCTGGAACGCCGAGATCTGGTCGAATTTCTCGGCCCAGATGGCGGCGATCAAGCCCCAGCGTGCCGAGGATCGCGCTGCCGAGCAGCGCGAAGCCGAGCGCCCAGACCGGATGCGGCATCGGCAGCAGCGATGGCGCGAAGAGCAGCGTCACGGCGAACACGCCGAGGCCGACGACGATGCCGCGCACCATCGCGCCCAGGACGTAGGCGGCGAAGAGTTCGAGCGGCGAGAGCGGCGGCAGCAGGATGAAGATCAGGTTGCCGTTCATCTTCGACTGCATCAGCGACGACGAGGTGTTGGCGAACGCGTTCTGCAGCACGGACATCATGACGAGGCCGGGAACCAGGAACGCCGTGTAGCGCACCTGGCCGCCGAACACCGAGACGTTCGACTCGAGCACGTGCGAGAAGATGAGCAGGTAGAGGAGCGCCGTCAGCACCGGCGCCAGGATCGTCTGGAAGCTCACCTTCCAGAACCGCAGCAGCTCCTTGTAGAGCAGCGTCAGCCAGCCGGCGCCGGCGATGCGCGTCATCGCGCCAGACTCCGGCGCGCCGGCCGCCGCGCCGCTCGTCGCCATGATCCGAGGAACACGTGCTCGAGATCGGTCTCCTGCAGCGCGAGCTCGTCGATGGCGATGCCCTCGGTGCGCAGCGCGGCGAGCAGCGATTCGAGGTCGGCGTAGCGATCGAGGCCGATGAAGAAGACGCCCGCCTCCTGGCGCAGCACGCGCGGCTGCCACGCGGCCGGCACGCGCTCGGCGACGAGGCGCACGGTGAGCCCGGCAAAGCGCGACAGCAGGTTCTGCTTGGTGTCGAGCGCGACGACCTTGCCCGCCTTCAGCATCGCGATGCGGCCGCACAGCGCCTCGGCCTCCTCGAGATAGTGCGTCGTGAGGATGATCGTGTGGCCGTCGCGATTGAGCTTGCGGATGAACGCCCACAGGCTCTGCCGCAGCTCGACGTCGACGCCGGCGGTCGGCTCGTCCAGCACGATCACCGGCGGCTTGTGCACGAGCGCCTGGCCGACCAGCACCCGGCGCTTCATCCCGCCCGAAAGCGAGCGCATGTTGGCGTCGGCCTTGGCGACGAGGTCGAGGTGGTGCAGGATCTCGTCGATCCACGCGCCGTTGTCGCGGATGCCGAAGTAGCCGGACTGGATCGGGAGCGTCTCGCGCACCGTGAAGAACGGGTCGAACACGAGCTCCTGCGGCACCACGCCCAGCGCGCGGCGCGCCGCCCGGTAGTCGGCGACGACGTCGTGGCCGAGAATGCGCGCCGTGCCGGTGTCGGCACGGGTGAGCCCGGCGAGGATCGAGATCAGCGTCGTCTTGCCGGCGCCGTTGGGGCCCAGCAGCCCGAAGAATTCGCCTTCGGCGACCGTCAGGCTCACCCCGTCGAGCGCCTGCACGCTGCCGAAGCGGCGGGCGACGTTGACGACTTCGACGGCGATGGACAAGGGGGAGAACCGGGAGAAAGGCGAACTCGATGCGCGAATCGCTGCCGCGCCCGGCCGCGTCAGGTGCCGAGCATGTCCTCGACGCCGTAAACGTCGGCGAGCGCGGTGAGCGCAGCGGGCACGTCGACGAACGTCAGCGGCCTGCCGTCGTCGGACGCGCGTCGCTTCAGGGCGAGCAGCACGGCGACGGCCGCCGAGTCGACCGCATCGACGCCGGACAGATCGATCTCGCCCTGCGGTCGGCAGCGGCATCGCGGCGCCGCCGCGAGCACGGTGCCGGCGTTGGCGAAGGTCAGCGCGCCCGCGCAGGTCCAGCGCGCGCCGTCGGCGCCGGCGCGAATCCCGTCGCCGCACGCTCGTCGCCCCGCGCTTCGCCGCTCACTTCGCGGCGACGCCCTTGTTCCGGTCGGCGAGCGTCTTGATCAGGCCGTCGACGCCGCCGTTCTTGATCTGCTCGTTGAACTCGTCGCGATAGTTGGTGACGAGCGAAACGCCGCCGACGATGACGTCGTAGCACTTCCAGGCGTCCGCCTTCTTCTCCATGCTGTAGTCGATCTGGACCGGCGCGCCGCTCGCCCGCACGCACGGCGGTGCGCACGGTGACATCGGTGTCGCCGGGGTTCATCCGCAGCGGCTTGTAGTCGATCGTCTCGTTGCGGTACTGGTTGAGCGCGCCGGAGTACGTGCGCACGAGGAGGCCGCGGAACTCGTCGGTCAGGCGCTTCTGCTGCTCGGGCGTCGCGGCGCGCCAGTTCTTGCCCATCGCCAGCGCCGTCATCCGCGCGAAATCGAAGTTCGGCAGCAGCTTCGACCTCGATCACCTCGCGGATGCGCGCCTCGTTGCCGGCCTGGATCAGCGGATCGGCCTTGATCGTCGCGAGGACGTCCTGCGCGACGCGCTTGACCAGGGCGTCGGGCGTCTCCTGCGCGCGCGCCGGCGCGGCCGCCAGCACGCGTCAGCGATTGCGCACGAGCAGCAGCATCGCGCGCCGCGCCGGGCGGCCGGATCGAGAGCGATCATCTATTCTTCCTCGGGTTCGGGCGGCGGCTTGCCGTCGTAGACGAGGTAGCGGCGCCGCTGCAGATAGGCATTGCGGATGAACAGGTAGCGGTCGAGCGCCGCGGTGTCGACGATCTGGGCCGTCGCCAGCGCCTGCGCGCGGAGGTCGACGGCGCCCACGCCGTAGAGGAGTTGCGCACCGGTACGTCGGGAATGAATCCGACCGGCCCGACGGCGATCCGCGCAATCCAGCCGGTGCCGTCGCGCACCGTCGTCGGCCCGAAGAGCGGCACGAACAGGTACGGCCCCTGATCGAATCCCCACACGCCGAACGTCTGCCCGAAGTCCTCGTTGCCGCGCTCGATGCCGACCATCGACGCGAGGTCGAACATGCCGCCCACGCCCAAACCGTGTTCAGCATCACGCGGCCCATGTCGTTGCCGAACTTGTCGAGCTTGCCCTGCAGCAGGTCGTTGACCGCCGAAATCAGGTCGTCGATGTTGTTGAAGACGTTCGACACCGCCGGGCGGATCGGCTCCGGCACGACGTCGATGTACGTCTGGATCGCGGGCTTCATCACCGCGTCGTCGACCGCGTCGTGAACCTCGAAGATCGCGCGGTTCATCGGCTCGAACGGGTCGACCCGCGACGGCGCCGCCGCGCAGCCGGCGAGCAGCGAGCCGCGAGGGCGATGACGGCGGGACGAATCGAGGCATTCGCGCGCTCATGGGCCGCTCACTTTCGCGTTGCCGCTGGCGGCCTTGTCGAACAGGAACTGGCCGATCAGCTTTTCGAGGATGACCGCCGACTGCGTCTTCGTGATCTTCCCGCCGTCGGCGAGCATCTTCGGGTCGCCGCCCGCGTCGAGCCCGATGTAGACCTCGCCCAGCAGGCCCGACGTCAGGATCGACGCGATCGTGTCGGTCGTGAACTCGTAGCCGTGGTCGATCTTGATCGTGACGACCGCCTGGTAGGTGGTCGGATCGAGCTTGATCCGCTCGACGCGGCCGACGACGACGCCCGCCGCCTTCACCGGCGCGCGCAGCTTGAGGCCGCCGATGTTGTCGAAGCGCGCCTCGAGCCGATAGCCCGGGGACGACCCGAAGCTCACGAGGTTGCCGACCTTGAGCGCGAGGAACAGGATCGCGCCGATGCCGATCGCGACGAAGATGCCGACCCAGAGGTCGAAGGCCGGAGCGTCCAGATCCAGGTTCATGCGAACCCCCTGAACATGAAGACGGTGAGGACGAAATCGAGCGCGAGGATCGCGAGCGAGCTCTCGACCACCGTGCGCGTCGTCGCGCTCGACACGCCCTCGGCGGTCGGCTTCGCGTCGAAGCCCTCGAACACGGCGATCATGCTGACCGCGACGCCGAACACGACGCTCTTGATGATGCCGTTGACGATGTCGAAGCGAAAATCGACGCGCTGCCTGCATGTTGCCCCAGAACGCCCCGGGATCGATGTCGATCAGCCGCACGCCGACGAGGTACGCGCCGAACACGCCCAGCGTCGAGAACAGCGCGGCGAGCAGCGGCATCGAGATGACGCCGCCCCAGAAGCGCGGCGCGACGACGCGGGCGAGCGGATCGACGGCCATCATCTCCATCGCGGACAGCTGCTCGGTCGCCTTCATCAGGCCGATCTCGGCGGTGATCGCGCTGCCCGCGCGGCTCGCGAACAGCAGTCCGGCGACGACCGGGCCCAGCTCGCGCACGAGCGACAGCGCGACGAGAACGCCCGAGCGACTCGTCGGCGCCGTAGCGCTGCAGCACGTCGTAGCCCTGCAGCGCAAGCACCATCCCGACGAACAGGCCCGAGACGAGGATGATGATGAGCGAGAGCACGCCGGAAAAGTAGATTTCGCGCACCGTGAGGTGCAGGCGCGCGAACGCCGCGGGCGTCTCCTGGACGACGGCGACGAAGAACCGCGCGGCGTAGCCGAGCCGCGCGATCGCGGCGATCGACGCGGCGCCCAGCCGGCGCAGCGCGTCGGCGAACGCCCGTGACGGCGGCGCTAAGCACGGGCGAAGAGCTCCGCGCGGTACGGCGGCGCCGGGTAGTGGAACGGCACCGGGCCGTCCGGCTCGCCGTCGACGAATTGCCGGACGAACGCATCGGCGGACGCGCGCACCTCGTCCGGCGTGCCCTGCGCGACGATCCTGCCTTCGGAGACGAAATACAGGTAGTCGACGATCTTCAGCGATTCGTACACGTCGTGCGTCACGACGACCGACGTGATGCCGAGCGCGTCGTTGAGCCGCCGGATCAGCTGGCCGACGACGCCGAGCGAGATCGGATCGAGGCCGGCGAACGGCTCGTCGTACATCACGAGCATCGGGTCGAGCGCGATCGCGCGGGCGAGCGCGACGCGCCGCGCCATGCCGCCGGAGAGCTCCGACGGCATCAGCTGCGCGGCGCCGCGCAGGCCGACCGCATGCAGCTTCATCAGCACGAGGTCGCGGATCAGCTCCTCGGGCAGGTCCGTGTGCTCGCGCAGCGCGAAGGCGATGTTCTCGTAGACCGACATGTCGGTGAACAGCGCGCCGAACTGGAACAGCATCCCGAACTTGCGCCGCATCGCGTACAGCGCCTCGCGGTCGAGATCGGGCACCGACTGACCGGCGACGATGCACGCGCCCGGATTGCGGCTTCAGCTGACCGCCGATCAGGCGCAGGATCGTCGTCTTGCCGCAGCCCGAGCCGCCCATGATCGCGACCACCCGGCCCCGCGGAATCGTCATCGAGATGCCCGTCGAGCACGGCGCGCCGGTCGTAGCCGAACGTCACGTCGGCCAGTTCGACGGCAATTTCGGGACGGGCGGCGGCCGAAGCGGACGCCGGCACGGAAGCGTCGGACATGGGGGCGGGCGCTCGGACACGAAGGAGCGCGATTGTAGCTCTACGCGCCGCCGCTCACAATGACCGTCAAGGCGATCGGGTCGCGTCCGGCGCTCATCCATCGAGCAACCGCTGCTCGGCGATCGGCGAGGTCCTCGGGCCGGCCGAGCAGCACGACGACGTCGCCGGGCTCGAAGACCCAGTCCGGGCCGGGGCGCTGCGAGCGCGCTCCCTTGCGGCGCACGCCGGTGATTTCGACGCAGCCCGTCGAGCTCGAGCGCGGCGAGCGTCTTGCCGACCGCGTACGCGCGATCGGGCAGGTGCACCGAATGCAGCCGCGGCTGCAGGTTCTCGGCGGCGTCGGCCGTGTCGGACGCGCCGTGGAAGAACCCGCGGAACAGGCTGTAGCGCTCCTCGCGGATCGCGCGGATCCGCGCCAGCACGCGATTGAGCGGCACGCCCAGCAGCAGCAGCGAATGCGTGGCGAGCATCAGGCTTCCCTCGAGCACTTCGGGCACGACCTCGGCCGCGCCGGCGTCGAGCAGGCGATCGAGCTCGCTGTCGTCGAGCGTGCGCACGACGACCGGCAGCTCGGGGCGCACCTCGCGCACGTGATGCAGGATCTTGAGCGCGATCGCGGTGTCGGCGAACGTGATCACGACGGCGCGCGCCTTCGCGAGCCCCGCGGCGAGCAGCGCCTCCTTGCGGCCCGCGTCGCCGTAGACGACGGACGAGTCGTCCGCCGCCGCTTCGCGCACGCGCTGCGGATCGGCGTCGAGCGCGATGAACGGGATGTCCTCGGCCTCGAGCAGGCGCGCGAGGTTCTGGCCGCTGCGGCCGTAGCCGCAGACGATCACGTGATTCTGCCGCGCCATCGTCGTCGCCGCGATCCGGGTGATCTGCGCCGCGCGCGCGAGCCAGTCGTTGGCGGTGAACTTGCGCACGATCGCGTCCGCGAAATGGATCAGCAGCGGGGCCGACAGCATCGACAGCACCATCGCCGCGAGCACGATCTGCGCGATCGTGCCCGGCACGAGCCGCAGGTCGACGGCGACCGCGAGCAGCACCAGCGCGAACTCGCCGGCCTGCGCGAGATAGAAGCCGGTGCGCAGTGCGGTTGCGAGCGGCGGCCCGAACAGGCGCGACAGCACGACGATCAGCACGAGCTTCGCGACGACGGGAACGGCGAGCAGCAGCAGCACCCATGGGAGGTTGTCGCGCGACGACGCCGAGATCGAGCGCCATCCCGACGGTGACGAAGAACAGCCCCAGCAGCACGTCGCGAAACGGCTTGATGTCCTCCTCGACCTGATAGCGGTACTCGGTCTCCGCGATCAGCATGCCGGCGAGGAACGCGCCGAGCGCGAGCGACAGTCCGGCGAGCTCCGTGAGCGCCGCGAGTCCGAGCGTGATCAGCAGCAGGTTCAGCATGAAGAGCTCGGAGCTGCGCTGCCGCGCGACGAGGTGGAACCAGGCGCGCATCGGCTTCTGCCCGGCGAACAGGATCAGCACCAGCACGACGAGCGCCTTGACGCCGGCATCGGCCAGCGCGACCGCGAGCTCGCCGCCGCTCTTCGACAGCGACGGCAGCACGATCAGGAACGCGACGACCGCCAGGTCCTGGAACAGCAGGATGCCCATCACGTCGCGGCCGTGCGGGGTCGCGAGTTCCATCCGCTCGGCGAGCATCTTGGAGACGATCGCGGTCGAGCTCATCGCCAGCGCGCCGCCCAGCGCGAGTCCCGCCGGCCAGCCAAAGCCCAGAAAGTAGCAGCGCGAGCATCGCGCCGATGGTGGTGATCGCCACCTGCGCGAGACCGAGTCCGAACACGACGCGGCGCATCGCCTTCAGCTGCGGCAGGCTGAATTCGAGTCCGATCGAGAACATCAGGAAGACGATGCCGAACTCGGCGAGATGCCGGGTCTCGGCCGTGGCCGGCACCCACGCGAGCGCGTGCGGACCGACGACGATGCCGACCAGCAGATAGCCGAGGATCGGCGGCAGCGCGGACGAGCCGGCAGACGACGACGACGACGACGGCTGCGCCGAGCAGGACGAGGATCAGTTGCAGCGTCTGCGGCATCGTGGGCGTGACGGTGGCCGTCCGGCAGCGGGTGGGAGTCGATCGAATGTAGCATGGCGACACACTGCGGTCCGGTATACTCGGACGCCGACGCCGCAGGGCCGTCCCGAGGTTGGGGTCACTCGCCTCCGTACCCGGCAGCGGCACGGCGCGCAGCCGCGCAGGGGCTCGGTTATACTGCACGCATGAGCGTCACCGTCTCCGCCGCTCCCGCCGCGCCGCCCGGCCGCGTCGGGGTCGATGCGGCGCGCGCGCTGTCGCTCGCGCGCGACGTGCTCGCGACCGAAGCCGGGCGATCACGCGCACTCGCGGCGCGGCTCGGCGACCCGTTCGTCGCGGCGGTCGCGTTGATCCTGGATTGCCGCGGCCGCGTCGTCGTGTCCGGCATCGGCAAGTCGGGTCACATCGCGCGCAAGCTCGCCGCGACACTCGCCTCGACCGGCACCCCGGCCTTCTTCGTCCATCCGGCAGAAGCCTCGCACGGCGACCTCGGCATGATCACGTCCGGACGACGTCGTCGTGATGCTGTCGAATTCGGGCGAGACCGACGAGCTCGTGCTGCTGACGCCGCAGCTGAAGCGCCAGGGCGCGAAGATCATCGCGCTGACGGGCAACGAACACTCGTCGCTCGCACAGGCCGCCGACGTGCATCTCGATGCGGCGGTCGATGCCGAGGCCTGTCCGCTCGGACTCGCGCCGACGGCGAGCACGACCGCGACGCTGGCGCTCGGCGACGCGCTGGCGCTCGCGCTGCTCGACGCGCGCGGCTTTTCGGTCGAGGACTTCGCCCGCTCGCATCCCGGCGGCCCGCTCGGGCGGCGACTGCTGACCCACGTCCGCGACGTGATGGTGACCGGACGCGCGCTGCCCATGGTCGGCGTCGGCGCGACGCTCGCGCAGGCCATCGTCGCGATGAGCGGCAAGGGAATGGGCATGACGGCGGTCGTCGACGACGCCGGCCGCGTCGCGGGCATCTTCACCGACGGCGACCTTCGCCGCTGCCTCGACCGCGACGCGCGACATCGCCGACGTGAAGGTCGCCGACGTCATGACGCGCACGCCGCGGACGATCGGTCCGGACCGGCTCGCGATCGACTGCGTCGACCTGATGGAGGCGGTGCCCAAGGTGACGGTGCTGCTCGTCACCGACGACGATCGCCGGTTGGTCGGCGCGCTGCATCTGCACGACCTGTTTCGCGCGCGGGTGGTGTGATGACGGCCGACGCGTTGCTGCAGCAGGCGCGCGGCATCCGGCTCCTCACCTGCGACGTCGACGGCGTGCTGACCGACGGCCGCATCTACGTCGGCGACGACGGCCGCGAGCCGAAGGCGTTCAGCGTGCTCGACGGCGTCGGCCTCAAGATGCTGATGCGCGCCGGCATCACCGTCGCCTGGATCACCGGCAGCAATGCGCCGGCGGTCACGCATCGCGCGCGCGCGCTCGGCGTCGCCCGGGTCGTGCAGGGCGCCGAGGACAAGCTCACGCCCTGGGAGGCGCTGCGGATCGAGCTCGGACTGCCGCCGACAGCCTGCGCCCACATCGGCGACGACCTTCCCGACGTGCCGGTGTTCGTGCGCTGCGGCTTCGCGGTCACGGTACCGCATGCGCCAGCGGTCGTCCGCGCGCACGCGCATTGCGTGACCGGCCGCGATGGCGGCCGCGGCGCCGTGCGCGAGCTCTGCGAGATGATTCTCGCCGCGCAGGGCGTCCTCGACCCGCAGCACGCGGCGCTTCGGAGCCTGGACCGCCCATGGTCCCGGCTCGCACGCGCATCGACCGCCTGGTCGCCTGGTCGCCCGTGCTTTGCTCGGCAGTCTCGCGGCGCTCACGTACTGGCTGGACGCGCAGGTGCGACCTCCGGGCGGCGCGCCTCGACGGCGCGTCGCGCCACGACCCCGATCTCTACATCGAGAACTTCAGCGCGATGACCTTCGACGCCAACGGCCACGTGCTGCAATCGCTCGCCGCGAAGCGCGCGCAGCACTATCCGGACGACGACAGCGTCGACCTCGTCGCGCCGTCGCTGACGTTGACCGACCCCGGCAAGCCGCGGTTGACGGTCACCGCCGACGTCGGCACGGTTTCGGGCAATCGCGACATCGTCACGCTGCGGGGCAATGTCCGCGCGACCCGCGACGCGCCCGCATCGCCGACGGCGCGAGGCTGTTCGCCGGTCGGCCGCGACGTTCACGACGGAGTTGCTGCGTATCATTCCGAAGCTTGCGCGCGCCGAGACCGACAAGGCGGTGACGATCGAGGAGCCACGTGGAATAATTCAGGGCGTCGGAATGGCCTTCGACAACAACGCGCACACGGTCAAGCTGAAGTCCGCGCTACGCGGAACGCTGCAGCCCAACACGCTACCGAAGTGAATCCGTCTCGCCGAACCGCCGTTCCCGCCGCGCGCGCAGCCGCGCTGGCCGCTTCCGCGCTCCTCGCACTCGTTCGCGGCGCTCGCGGTCGCGCCGCAGCGCCCCGGCCGAGAAGGCCGATCGCGACAAGCCGATCAACTTTTCGGGCGATACCGGCGACGCGAACCTGCAGGCGCGCGGTGGCTCGCTCGCCGGCCACGTGATCATCACGCAGGGGACGCTCTAGATCCGCGCCGACCGCATCGTCTTCAGGCAGAACGCCGACAATTCGCTGTCGGCCACCGCGTTCGGCAATCCGGTCGCCCTGCGCCAGAAGCGCGACGACGTCGACGAGTACTACGAGGGCTACGCGCAGCGCGTCGAGTACGACGGCTCGAAGGACCTCGTCGAGCTCTTCGACAACGCGCTGCTGAAGCGCGGCCAGGACGAGATCCGCAGCAACTACGTCTCCTACAACACGGCGACCGAGCTGTTCAAGGCCGAAGGGCGCGCCGGAACGGTCCCCGATCCCACCGGGCCCGGCACGCGCGTGCGCGGCATGTTCCAGCCCAAATCCGAACGTCGCCGCCAGGCAAGGACAAGGACAGCGGAAGGAGCCGCCAAGGACGGCAAGGCAGCGCGAAGCCGCCGCCCCGGCAGCCGAGCCACCCGTGACGCTGAAGCCGGCCGGCGAGCTCGCGCCGCCCGCGACCAAGTGAGCGGAAATCCGCCGCGGCGGGCGCCGCGCGCCGACGAGCCAACTCTCGGTCGCGAGGCTCGAAAAGCGCTACAAGGCGCGCACCGTCGTCCACGACGTCTCCCTCGACGTCGGTCAGCGGCGAGGTCGTCGGCCTGCTCGGCCCGAACGGCGCGGGCAAGACGACGTGCTTCTACATGATCGTCGGGCTCGTCGCCGCCGACGGCGGCCGGATCGAGCTCGACGGGCGCGACCTCTCGCGGATGCCGATCCACACGCGCGCGCGCCTCGGACTGTCGTACCTGCCGCAGGAGGCGTCGATCTTCCGCAAGCTCACCGTGGCCGAGAACGTGCGCGCGATCCTCGAGCTGCAGGACCTCGATGCCGACGCGCTCGCGAATCGCCTCTCCGCGCTGCTCGACGACCTGACGATCTCGCACCTCGCCGACGCCCCCGCGCTGTCGCTGTCCGGCGGCGAGCGCCGCCGCGTCGAGATCGCGCGCGCGCTCGCGACCCGGCCGCGCTTCATCCTGCTGGACGAGCCGTTCGCCGGCGTCGACCCGATCGCCGTCCTCGACATCCAGAAGATCATCGGCTTCCTGAAGGAGCGCGGCATCGGCGTCCTGATCACCGACCACAACGTGCGCGAGACGCTCGGCATCTGCGACCGGGCGTACATCATCAACGAGGGCCGGGTGCTCGCTTCCGGCGCCCCGGGGAGATTGTTTATAATGAGGCCGTGAGGAAGGTCTATCTCGGCGAGCATTTCCGGCTCTGAGAACGTGTACACGCGTAACGCATGAAGCAGACCCTCCAGCTCAAACTCTCGCAGCACCTGACGCTGACGCCCCAGCTGCAGCAGTCGATCCGGCTGCTGCAGCTGTCCACGGTCGAGTTGAACGCCGAGGTCGAGCGGATGCTGCAGGAGAACCCGCTGCTCGAGAAGGCCGAGGGCGACGAAGAGCCGTTGCCGACCGCCGGGGAGCTCGCCGGCGTCAGCGTCGCGCCGACGGCCGACGAGGCCGAGCGCGATGCGGACCGCGAGAAGCCCGACGACGCCGAAGTGCGCGAGCGCACGGAGGCGGTGGACCGCGCGGACTTCGAGGACTACTCGGGCGGCGAGTCCGATTGGGGCGGCTCGGGCGCGTCCGACGACGACGAGGAGGGGTTCTATCCGCAGCAGGTCGCGACCAGCACGCTGCGCGACCATCTGCTCTCCCAGCTCGCCGTGCTCAACGTGCCGGTGCGCGACCGCCAGCTCGTCGGCGCGCTGATCGACGCGCTCGACGAGGACGGCTACCTGCACACCTCGCTCGAGGAGTTGGCCGAGATGTTCCCGCCGGAGCTCGAGATCGATCCGGACGAGCTGTCGATCGCGCTTTGCTACCTGCAGAGCTTCGAGCCCGCGGGCATCGGCGCGCGCGACGCGGCCGAGTGCCTGGCGCTGCAGCTGAAGGCGCTGCCGGAGTCGACGCCGTGCCGAACCGAGGCGCTGACGGTCGTCAAGGAGCACCTGCCGCTGCTCGCCGCGCGCGATTTCACCAAGTTGAAGCGCCTGCTGCACACCGACGACGCCGGCGTGCGCGCGATGCGCGCGCTGGTGATGAGCCTGAGTCCGCGGCCCGGCGCCTCGTTCGCGAAGTCGGAGGCGAACTTCGTCATTCCCGACGTCGTCGTCAAGAAGGTGCGCGGCAAGTGGGTGGCGACGCTCAACGAGTCGGCGATGCCGAAGCTGCGGCTGAACCGCATCTACGCTGACATCCTCACGCGCAACCGCGACTCGTCGAACCAGCAGCTGTCCGCGCAGCTGCAGGAAGCCAAGTGGCTGATCCGCAACGTGCAGCAGCGGTTCGAGACCATCCTGCGCGTCTCGCAGGCTATCGTCGACCGCCAGCGCCGCTTCTTCGAGCACGGCGACGTCGCGATGCGGCCGATGGTGCTGCGCGAGATCGCGACGATGCTGGACCTGCACGAGTCGACGATTTCGCGGGTGACGACGCAGAAGTACATGCTGACGACCCGCGGCACCTACGAGCTCAAGTACTTCTTCGGCAGCCACGTGGCCACCGACACCGGCGGCGCGGCGTCGGCCACCGCGATCCGCGCGCTGATCAAGCAGCTGATCGGCGCCGAAGACGTGAAGGCGCCGATGACCGACAGCCGGATCGCGGATCTCCTGGGCGAGCAGGGCATCATCGTCGCCCGGCGCACCGTCGCCAAATACCGGGAGGCGCTGCAGATTCCTCCCGTCAACCTGCGCAAGGCGCCCTGACAACGCGCCGTGACGCACAACGAGGAGTGCTCGATGAACCTTAACCTCACCGGCAATCACCTGGACATCACGCCCGCGATCCGCGACTACGTCGTCGCGAAGCTCGATCGCGTCACGCGCCACTTCGATCACGTGATCGACGTCCAGGTCGTGATGTCGGTGGCCAAGCTGCGGCACAAGGTCGAGGTCAACCTGCACGCGCGCGGCAAGGACATCCACGTCGAGGCGGTCGAGCTCGACATGTACGCGGCGATCGACGCGCTGGTCGACAAGCTCGATCGTCAGGTCGTGAAGCACAAGGAAAAGCTCGCGGTGCACCGGCACGAGGGCGCCGCGATCAAGCGCGAGGTCGCCGCGACCGAGGCCGGTGCCGCGCACGGCGGGCGCACCCGGCGGGGCGCCGCGCTAGGGGCCTGGCGTATAATCGCGCCGAACTTTCGCGCCGGCGGACCGGGAGGTCCGCCGGTTTGCATTTGCGGCCCCGAAACACCGGTTGCCAACCTCCGCGCCAGGATCCATCCTTCGCCTCGATGAGCCAGATCGCCGAGTTGCTGCCGGCCCGAAACATCCTGCTCGACCTCGACGCCGGGTCGAAGGCGAGCCTGTTCGACGCAGTCGGGGCCCTGTTCGAGGCCAACCACGGCGTCTCGCGCCGCATCGTCGTCGACAGCCTGCTCGCCCGCGAGAAGCTGGGATCGACCGGGCTGGGCCAGGGCATCGCCATTCCGCACGGGCGCATCCGCGGCCTCGCCGAGGCACAGGGCGCGTTCGTGCGCCTCAAGTCCCCGATACCGTTCGACGCCCCCGACGGCAAGCCGGTCGCGCTGGTGTTCGTGCTGCTCGTCCCCGAGCAGGCGACCGAGAAGCACCTGCAGCTCCTGTCGGAGCTCGCCCAGATGTTTTCCGAGACGCGCTTTCGCGAGAGCCTCGCCGCCCGCGCCGACGCGGCCGCTGCGCGTTGCATGGCCGGTGCTTCGAGCGGCGGGCGCGCCAGGGCGCGTCGCGCGCAGCGCCGGGCCGAACGCTCGTCCCTCCGGGACGGCGCGGAGGCCATGAGCGATGAGCAACCATAATCGGCAGGTCAGCGTCGAGAGGATCTTCGCCGAAAACCAGGCGCGGCTCGGCCTGCACTGGGTCGCCGGACGGCAGGGCGGCAACCGCGTGCTGACCGGCGAGGCGGCGCTGAAGCCGACCATCGGCCAGGTCGGGCACATGAACTTCATCCACCCGTTCAGGATCCAGATCCTCGGCGCGGCGGAGCTCGCGTACCTCCGCGCGCTGCCCGACAGCGGAGCTCGAGACCGCCGATCTCCCGGCTGTTCACCAACGAGCTCGTCGCGATCGTCGTCGCCAACGGCGAGGACGTGCCCCAACACCTTGCCGGAATGTGCGATGCGAACCACGTCGCCCTGTTCACGTCGCTCCAGCCGTCGCCGCACCTGGTCGAGGTCATCCGCCTCTACCTCGCGCGCGTGCTCGCCGAATCGACGACGCTCCACGGCGTGTTTCTCGACGTCCTCGAGATGGGCGTGCTCGTCACCGGCGCATCGGCGATCGGCAAGAGCGAGCTCGCGCTCGAGCTCATTTCGCGCGGCAACGGACTCATCGCCGACGACATCGTGGAGTTCTATCGCATCTCGCCCGACACCCTCGAAGGCCGGTGTCCCGCCGTTCTGCGGGATTTCCTCGAGGTGCGCGGCATCGGCATCCTCAACATCCGCACGATTTTCGGCGAGACCGCCGTGCGTCCGCGCAAGCTGCTGCGCCTGATGGTCCACCTCGAGGACCACAGCAACGAGGCTTTCTCCGAGCTCGACCGCCTGCAGGTGAACGCCACGTACCAGGAGATCCTAGGCGTTCCGATACGCAAGGTGACGATCCCGGTCGCCGCCGGCCGCAACCTCGCGGTGCTTGTCGAGGCCGCGGTGCGCAACTTCGTGCTCAATCAGCGCGGCATCGACAGCACGAAGGAGTTCATCGAGCGTCAGACGAAGTTCATGGAGGACGGAGACTAGGGCATCGATCATGGATCTCCTACTGATCGGCGGCGTTTCGGGCTCCGGCAAGAGCGTGGCCCTCGGCGCGCTCGAAGACTCCGGCTACTACGCCGTCAACAACCTGCCGTTGCCGCTCGTCGCCGAGACCGCGCGCTATCTCGCGGAAGCGGGACGCGACCGCGTGGCCATCGCGCTCGACGTCAAGACCGCGCCCGGACTGACCGACCTCCCCGACACGCTGGAGCGCCTGCGCTCGACCGGCTGGAGCGTGCGCTTCCTCTATCTCGACGCCAAGACGGAAACGCTGGTCAAGCGCTTTTCCGAAACGCGCCGCCGCCATCCGTTCTCAAGCGACGCCAGGACCCTGACGGAGGCGATCGACTACGAACGCGCGCTGCTCGCCGATGCGCGCCCGCTGGGGTTTGCGTTCGATACGAGCGAATTGTCGTCCGCGGCGCTGCGTGCCTGGATCAAGGACTTCGTGAGCGTCGATGCGTCGCGGCTCACGCTGCTGCTGGAGTCGTTCGGCTTCAAGCACGGCGTGCCGCTCGACGCCGACCTCGTCTTCGACGTCCGCTGCCTGCCCAACCCGCACTACGAGCCGGCGCTGCAGGCGCTCACGGGACGCGACCCGCCGGTCGTCCGGTTCCTCGAGAAGCTTCCCGAAGTGGAGCGGATGTACGGCGACATCTACCACTTCGTCGCCAGCTGGCTTCCCGACTACGCACGCGACAACCGGAACTACCTGACCGTCGCGATCGGCTGCACGGGCGGGCGCCACCGGTCGGTGTACTTCGCCGAGCGGCTCGCCCTCGCGTTTTCGCCGCGCTACCAGGTGCTCACCCGCCACCGGGAGCTCGGATGAGCGCACCGTCCACCGTCACTCTGGCGTTCACCGGCGCGTCCGGAATGCCGTACGGCCTGCGCCTGCTCGAATGCCTGATCAAGGCGGAGCGCCGCGTGTTCCTGCTCTACTCGTCGGCGGCGCAGATCGTCGCCAAGCAGGAGTGCGATCTCGCCGTGCCGACCCAGCCACGCGAAGCATCGCGCCTTTTCACCGAACGGTACGGGGCGAGGGACGGCCAGCTGACGGTGTTCGGGCGCGAGGACTGGATGGCGCCCGTCGCGTCCGGTTCCAACCCGGCCGATGCGATGGCGATCTGCCCGTGCACCATGGGTACGCTTGGCGCGATCGCAGGCGGGCTCGCCGACAATCTGATCGAGCGTGCCGCCGACGTCATGCTGAAGGAGCGCCGTCCGCTCGTCCTCGTCCCGCGCGAGACGCCGCTTTCCGCCATTCATCTCGACAACATGCTGAAGCTCGCCCGGGCCGGTGCCGTCATCCTTCCGCCGGCGCCCGGCTTCTACGATCATCCGCGCTCGGTCGCCGACCTCGTCGATTTCGTCGTCGCGCGCGTGCTCGACCAGCTGGCCGTTCCCCATGCCCTCGGTTCGCGATGGGGAGAGGACCGGATCGCCAATCCCGTCCCGGGGACACGCACGGCCTGATGCCCGCTCTCCCGCACGGCGCGGCCGGCCAGCAAGCTCGGCTACCGCTGTTCCCGCTGAAGACCGTGCTGTTCCCGGGCGGCCGACTCGGCCTCAGGATCTTCGAGCAGCGCTATATCGCGATGGCGAAGGGCTGCCTCTCCGGCGGAGACCCCTTCGGCGTCTGCCTCATCACGCAGGGCGAGGAGGTCGCGGCGCCCGGAGGCCGCGGCGCGGCCCCGGAGTTCGCCGCGATCGGGACGCTCGCGCGGATCGGCGCGTGGGACATGCCGCAGCTCGGGATCCTGCAGGTCACCGCCGAGGGCGGGACCCGCTTCGCGGCGCACTCGCATGGAATCGCGCCCGACGGCCTCGTCGTCGCCGAGGTCACACCCATCGCCCCGGAACCGTCGGTCGCGCTTCCCGATGCGCATCGGCCCCTTGCCGAGCTCCTCGAGCTCCTTGCCAGGCGCATCGGGCCGCAGCACTTTCCCCCGGAGCGCAACTTCGACGATGCCTCGTGGGTCGGCTACCGCCTGGCCGAGCTCCTGCCTCTGCCGCTCCCGATGAAGCAGGAATTGCTCGAGATGAACGATGCCGAGGCGCGGCTCGCCGCGCTGCAGCGCTTCATCGGCGAACGCGGGCTGCTGTAACCCGCCCCGCACGGACAGCTATAATTGCAGGTTGCGCTTTCGCGAACCGACCGGAGCGACCATGGCTGGCCACAGCAAATGGGCGAACATCAAGCACAAGAAGGCCGCCACGGATGCGAAGCGCGGCAAGATCTTCACGCGCCTCATCCGGGAGGTCACCGTCGCTGCCCGCATGGGTGGCGGCGACTCGTCGATGAATCCGCGATTGCGCCTCGCGGTCGACAAGGCGATGGACCAGAACATGCCGAAGGACACGATCGATCGCGCGATCAAGCGCGGCTCGGGCGGGCTCGAGGGTGCGAACTACGAGGAGATCCGCTACGAGGGCTACGGAATCAACGGGGCCGCCGTGATCGTCGACTGCATGACCGACAACCGGACGCGCACGGTTGCGGACGTGCGGCACGCCTTTTCGAAGTACGGCGGCAACCTCGGTACCGACGGGTCGGTCGCCTTCCTGTTCAAGCACTGCGGCCAGCTCGTGTTCGCGCCGGGGACGGACGAGTACACGGTGATGGAGGCGGCGATCGAGGCTGGGGCCGAGGACGTCGTCACCAACGACGATGGCAGCATCGAGGTGATCACCGGGCCCTACGCTTTCGTCGCCGTGAAGGACGCGCTGGCCAAGGCGGGGTTCAAGCCGGAGTTCGCCGAGGTGACGATGAAGCCGTCGACCGAAGTCGAGATGGAAGGCGAGGACGCGCAGCGGATGCAGAAGCTCCTCGACGCGATCGAATCGCTCGACGACGTGCAGAACGTCCACACCAACGCCGTCCTCGACGCGTAGGACGGCATTGGCCGTACCGACCGCACCGCAGGCCGCCTCCGTCCGGCGCATCCTCGGCATCGATCCGGGGCTCCGGTCGACCGGATTCGGCGTCATCTCCGTCGCGGGCAATGCGCTCACCTACGTGACCTGCGGCTGCATCCGCAGCGCAGAGAGCGAGCTTCCGGCACGGCTCGGGGTGATCCTGCGCGATCTCGGCGCCGTGATCGCGACCCACCGGCCCACCGAGGTTGCAATCGAGAAGGTGTTCGTCAACGTGAATCCGCAGTCGACGCTGCTCCTGGGGCAGGCGCGCGGCGCGGCGATCTCCGCGGCCGTGCTCGCCGAATTGCCGGTGGCCGAGTACACGGCGCTGCAAGTGAAGCAGGCGGTCGTCGGCCACGGCAAGGCGGCGAAAGAGCAGGTTCAGGACATGGTGCGACGCCTGCTGAAGCTCTCCGGGGCCCCGTCGCCCGACGCTGCCGACGCGCTCGCCTGCGCGATCGCGCACGCGCACGGCGCGCAGGGGCCCGGCGGACTCCGCAACGCGGGCTACCGGGTTCGCCGCGGGCGCATCGTCTGATGCCGGCGCCGCGCCCGCGCCGCCGGCCGGCCGCGGTGATCTTCGACATGGACGGCCTGATGCTCGACACCGAGCCGCTCGCCGCGCGCGCCTGGGCCGAGGCGGCGACGTCGCTCGGCGTCGAATTCGACATGGCGCTGGCGCTCGCGATGGTCGGCCGCGACTTCGCCGACTGTTCGGGGATGGTCCGCGCGCGCTACGGCGTCGGCTACCCCGTCGACGCGCTGCTCGGCCGCTGGCATGCGACGTACGACGCGCTCGTCGAGCGCGAGGGCCTCGCGGTCAAGCCCGGCGTCTTCGAGCTCATCGACTGGCTGGAAACGCACGCGATCGCGCGCGCGGTCGCGACGTCGACACGCCGCGAGCGCGCGCGCGAGAAGCTCATGCGAGCGGCGTTGCTGCCGCGATTTCGCGACATCGTCGGCGGCGACGAGGTCGTGCGCGGCAAGCCCGCGCCGGACATCTACGTGGAGGCCGCGCGCCGCATCGACATGAGTGCCCGCGAGTGCATCGTGCTCGAGGACTCCGAACCCGGCATCCGCGCGGCGCTCGCCGCGGGGATGACGCCGATCATGGTTCCGGATCTGCGCGCGCCAACGGCCGACTTGATCGCGCTCGATCTCCTGGTGCTGCCGTCGCTGTACGAAGTCCTCGAGCACCTTGCGGCGTTGCCGGCGTGAGCGCAGACGATGCTCGCACGAATCGCGCAATCCGGTCGCCTCCCGCGCGCGGCCGGCCCGCGAGACGGCAACGCGCATGCGATAATCGCCTGAATCGCACAAACGCCCCATGATCGGCCGCCTCACCGGAATTCTCGTCGAGAAGAACCCACCGCAGCTCCTGCTCGACGTGCAGGGCGTTGCGTACGAGGTCGACGTGCCGATGAGCACGTTCTACAACCTGCCCGCCACCGGCGAGCGGATTGCGCTGTACACGCATCTCGTCGTCCGCGAGGACGCGCACCTGCTGTTCGGCTTCGGCACCGAGCAGGAGCGCCGCGCGTTCCGGCAACTCCTGAAGATCAGCGGCGTTGGTGCGCGGACCGCGCTGTCGGTGCTGTCCGGTCTCTCCGTCGCCGAGCTCGCGCAGGCGGTGACGATGCAGGACACCGGCCGCCTCACCAAGATTCCGGGCATCGGCAGGAAGACGGCCGAGCGCCTGCTGCTCGAGCTCAAGGACAAGCTCGGCGCCGACGTCACGACGACGGTCGGCGTCCATCGCGCGGCACCGGTGATGTCCGACGTCCTCAACGCGCTGCTGGCGCTCGGCTACAGCGACAAGGAAGCGGTCGCCGCGGTCAAGAAGCTGCCGGAGGGCCTCGCCGTCGGCGATGGAATTCGGCAGGCGTTGAAGCTCCTCGCAAAGGTCTAGCGAGGCGGGCCCGCAGAAGGTGCCGGGACGAGCCGATAGCCTGCAGTACGTATGCGACTAGCCGCTCCGCGGTCCATTCGGGGAACTGGCGGGCGAAGGTCAATTGCGTCATGATCGACCCCGCCCGATCCCGACCCGCCCTGACATGACGATCGAAAACGACGAACTCAGCCGCCTCGTGACCGCCAAGGTCGCCGGCGTGCAGGAGGAAGTGGTCGAGCGTGCGCTGCGGCCGCGCATGCTCGACGAGTACGTCGGGCAGGAAAAGATCCGCGGGCAGCTTTCGATCTTCATCGAGGCCGCGCGGAAGCGCAAGGAGTCGCTCGACCACGTGCTGCTGTTCGGGCCGCCCGGGCTCGGCAAGACGACGCTGTCGCACATCATCGCGCACGAGCTCGGCGTGAACCTGCGCCAGACATCGGGCCCGGTGCTCGAGCGCGCCGGCGACCTCGCGGCGCTGCTCACGAACCTCGAGCCGAACGACGTGCTGTTCATCGACGAGATCCACCGCCTGTCGCCGGTCGTCGAGGAGATCCTCTATCCGGCGCTCGAGGACTTCCAGATCGACATCATGATCGGCGAAGGTCCGGCCGCGCGCAGCGTCAAGCTCGACCTGCCGCCCTTTACGCTCGTCGGCGCGACGACGCGCGCCGGGATGCTCACCAATCCGCTGCGCGACCGCTTCGGCATCGTCGCCCGCCTCGAGTTCTATACGCCCGCGGAGCTGACGAAGATCGTCACGCGCTCCGCGGGCCTGCTCAGGATCGAGATCGACCCGCAGGGCGCGCTGGAGATCGCCCGCCGTTCGCGCGGCACGCCGCGGATCGTCAACCGGCTGCTGCGGCGCGTGCGCGACTTCGCCGAGGTGCGCGCCGGTGGCGCCATCACGCGCTCCGTCGCCGACGACGCGCTCGCGATGCTCGACGTCGACATGGCCGGCCTCGACGTGATGGACCGGAAGCTTCTGTCGACCGTCCTCGACAAGTTCGCCGGCGGTCCGGTGGGCGTCGAGAACCTCGCCGCCGCGATCGGCGAGGAGCGCGACACGATCGAGGACGTGCTGGAACCCTTCCTGATCCAGCAGGGCTTCCTGCAGCGCACGTCCCGCGGCCGGGTCGCGACCGCGCTCTCGTATCGGCATTTCGGGCTCACGCCGCCCACGCCAGGCGCCGCCGCCGACCTCTTTCCCGACGGCAGCGCCGCTTGAGCCCCGTGCACCGGATGCGCGAGACGTTTCGCTTCCCGCTGCGCGTCTACTACGAGGATACCGACGCCGCCGGCGTCGTCTACTACGCGAACTATCTCAAGTTCATGGAGCGCGCACGCACCGAATGGCTGGCGTCGATGGGCTTCGAACTATCCGCGCTGGAGCGCGTCGAACGGGTCGTGTTCGTCGTCCATCGTGTCGAGATCGACTACCGGACTCCCGCGCAGCTTGGCGAGAGCCTCGATGCCACCGTCGCGCTCGACCTCCTGCACCGCGCTCGGATGGTGATCACGCAGGACGTGGCACGCCGCGACGAGGTGCTCACGCACGCGCGCGTCGTTCTCGCCTGCCTCGGCCGCGGCACCTGGCGGCCGACGCGAATTCCCCCCGCCCTCCACGAACGATTGGGAACCCTCCTTTGAATCTGCACACCGACCTCTCCTTCATCACGCTGGTCTCGCAGGCGTCGATCGTGGTGCAGGCGATTCTGCTGCTCCTCGTCGCCCTCTCGGTATGGTCGTGGTGGCAGATCTTCCTCAAGATGTTCCAGCTGAAGCGCACCGCGCGCGACACCGATGCGTTCGAGAACGAGTTCTGGAAAGGCGGTGACCTCAACGAACTCTACCAGGGCTCGAGCAAGTCGCGGACCGGCAGCGGGCTGGAGCACATCTTCACCGCCGGCTTCCGCGAATACTCGAAGCACAGGAAGCAGGGCAGCACCGCCGGGATCACGATGGACAGCGCCCGCCGCGCGATGCGCGCCACCTATCAGCGGGAGATCGACGCGATCGACGCGCACCTGTCGGGACTCGCGACCGTGGGATCGGTCTCGCCGTACATCGGTCTCTTCGGCACGGTCTGGGGGATCATGAACGCATTTCGCGGGCTCGCGAACGTGAGCCAGGCCACGCTGGCGCAGGTCGCGCCGGGCATCGCCGAGGCGCTCATCGCGACCGCCATCGGGCTCTTCGCGGCCATCCCGGCGGTCGTCGCGTACAACCGCTATACGCACGACGTCGACCGGCTGGCCGTCCGCTTCGAGACGTTCATCGAGGAGTTCTCGAACATCCTGCAGCGCCAAGGCTGAGATGAACGGCTTCCACGCTCACTTTGTGCGGCAGAGCCGCGTCCCGCTGCGCGGGACCAGCCTTCGGCTGTCCTGCGGCCTTCGGCCTTGTGTTCGCTGCCCCCCGGGCGGGCACTGAAATGCGGCGCGCACGCAAATCGATCAGCCAGATCAACGTCGTCCCTTACATCGACGTGATGCTGGTGCTGTTGGTGATCTTCATGGTCACGGCACCGCTCGTCAATCCTGGCGAGATCGAGCTGCCGTCGGTCGGAGCCAAGCTCACCGCACCGGCCGCCCCGCTGCAAGTGACGCTGCGCATCGACCACACGCTCTGGCTCACCGACCAGCAGGCGGCGACGCCTGCGGTCCAGGTGTCGCGTGACGAGCTCGTCGCCCGCATCCGCGCGAAACAGGCCCGGCTCCCCGGCCAGCCCGTCGTCATCGCCGCCGACCGGGATGCCCGATACGAGGATGTGCTCGGCGTGCTCGATCTCCTGCAGCGCAACGGTGCACAGAAGGTCGGGCTGCTCGCGCGGCCGCCGGGCAACTGAGACGCCGCGATGCACACGGACCGACCGCGCAAGCCCGCGCGCATTTCGGGCCAGTGGCCGGCGCTGGCGCTCGCGATCGCCGTCCACGCGGCGTTCATCGCGGTGCTCGTCTTTTCGCTGCGCTGGCAGAACAGGAAGCCCGAGCCGGTGACGGCCGAGCTCTATGCCCCACCGCCGAAAGCCGTGTGTCGCCGAGCCGGCCGCGGCGCCACCGCCTGCGCCGGAGCCCGCCCCGTCCCGAAGCCGGCACCGCCGCCCGCGAAGGCAGTGCCAGCGCCACCGAAAGCCGCGCCGAAACCCGAGCCCAGGGCCGAGAAGCCCGACCCGCGCGCCGCCGACATCGCGAGAAAGGCGAAGGAGGAGGACGAGCGAAGGAAGCGCGAGCAGGCGGCGCGGGAAAAGGCGGACCGCGACAAGAAGGAAGCCAGGGAGCGCGAAGCCGAAAAGAAGAAGCAGGACGACCTGCGCCGCGTCGTCGAGGCGCGCGAGCGGCAGCAGCGCGAAACGGAGGCGCTGAAGGCGCAGGCCGAGCGCGAGCAGGCAGCCCGCGCGGCGCAGCAGAAAGTCGACGCCGAGGCGGCGGCCCGCGCCCGCGCCGAGGCGGACTACATCCGCCGGATCCAGGCGAAGGTCAGGGGCAACGTGGTCCTGCCGCCGGACATGCCCGGCAACCCCGAGGCGATCTTCGAGGTCGTGCAGCTGCCGACCGGCGAGATCATCGACGCGGTGCTGCGCAAATCGAGCGGCGTGCGAGCGTACGACGATGCCGTGCAGCGCGCGATCATCAAGTCGTCACCGCTTCCGCGGCCCGATCGCACCGACCTCTTTCAGCGGACGCTGACCCTCAAGTTCCGGCCTCAGGACTGACGTTTGGTCAGATTTCCGTCGGCTTCTTGTCGACGATCTGGAATGCGACCCAGCTCCACTCCGCGCGCTGCTCGACGAGATGGCGAAGCGCGATGGTGTACGTCGAGCGACCCGTGGAGAGAATGATGTTGCGCCCGTCGGCGTATTCGGACGTGGGAACGATCAGCGTCTTCACCGTCAGCGGCTTTTCCGGCCGCGACGGCGGCGCCAGATAGAGCGCCTCGAACCGCGCGCCCATCGTCGACACGTCGACACCGTTGACCACGATGCCGAGGTCGTCCTTCGCCGCGCGTTTCGCGTGCACGGTGATCGGCACGATCCGGTCCGCGATGATCGAGACGCCGGCCTCGACTTCGTCGTTGGAGACCTTGGAAAGCCGGCGCACCGCGCCCAGCACCCAGTCGGCGGCATCGGACTGGCGCACGGCGACGAGCGCGCCGAGCACCAGGCTCTGGCCGATTCCGCCCGATGCCGCGATTCGCAGGCCCGCGACGCTGCGGTCCCTGACCTGCCACGCGGGATCGGAGAAGGAGCCGATCGACGCCGCGAGCGAGTCGTTCTCGTCGGGAATGCGGGGCCTGGAACGCGGACGGTCAGCGACCGCAAACACCTCGATCTGCTCCGAGCCGGCGTCGGCATCGTTGGCGGGCTCGGCCGACTCGCGCGGAGCGAGTTCCGCACAGATTCGGGCAAGCCCGACCCGTACCTTCGCCGCAACCGTCACGGCGGTGCGCGGCGACCGGCGAAGGTCGCCATGCAGGTTGGGCGCCACGACGGGCCGCACCTTTTCGAGGATCGCGATGCGCTGCTGGTTCACGACGGCGGCGGCGCCGGGTTCGCCGATCTCGGCCTGGCGGAGCGCGTGGATCGCGCGTTCCAGCTGGTCGGAAAGCGGCGTCGTGTCGAGATAGCGGAGCATCGGACCGGACTCGCCGCCCGTGCGACGCATGAGCCCGCGTTTGCTCGCGAGGTCGACGAAGAAACCCTCGGACGAGCGGGGCAGGGTCTCGAACTCGAGCTTGCGGCCCCATGCGCGCATCTGGGCGCTGGCCCAGTCGATTTCGGCCGGGGAAAGATTGCCGGTGTTGAGCTGCTGGACCAGCAGCACGTACGTGTACTCCTGCTCGGCGCTCCATTGCATCGCGCCGGGACCCGCGCTCGCCAGCGAAATGGCGATACGGTGGACGCCGAGTTCGGAGGCCCGCGCGTACAGGTGGTGCAGGCCCGTCCACTTCGCCGGAATCCAGCGCTCGTGACGGAACACGCGGAGCTTGGCGTCGGTGCCGTGGTAGTGCAGCAGGCGCGCGAAGAGCTGCGGGATCACGGTCTTCCACCGCGGATTGGCCGAATCCGCGAGGGCACGCTCGAGGCTCGACTGGTAGGCGTAGACGAATCCCTGGCTGAGCTCCTGTGCCGCCTGCCATGCCCGATCGGCGACGCGTGCCGCCCGGTCGATGTTCTCGACGTACTGCTTGATCAGCTGGCGGCGGTCGGCGCCCAGCGCCGTATCGAGGAACTGGATCGCGGCAACGCGATTGAGGTCGATCGGCCGGCGCGACTGGCGCATGGCATCGAAGATGCCCATGACGTGGTGCTGCCTGGCCATGACGTCCAGCGTCGGCAAGTGCCGCAGCCAAGCCGATACCGCTCTTGACGTCTGCAGTGGATCGGGCTCGTCTTTGGCCTGCGAAGTCAGGAATCCGAACATGGTCTAGGGGGAGTCCATTCGTTCATCGCGGCAGCCGGGCCTGGTGTTGCCCGACGGCCCCAAATCCACAGTGGAATGGCCGCGCGACCCTATCGGAGTTCCGCGAATTCGAAACCCGATTGAAGTGTACATGTATAGACCAAATTCCACGGTGGCGCAAAAATTCCGTCGGCCTGGGCTACAATTCGGCCGCGCGTGTTGCATGCCGGACATGCGCAGGCTCTACCGAAATGTACCGCCTGCCCAACCCAACCCATCTCCTCCTCAAGGACTAGCCATGCCGTACCCATTCCGGTGCCGACGGCCGTGCTCGCCACGGCGGCCGGACGCGTGCCGATCGTTGCTCATCGTCGGGATCGCGCTGCTCGCGATGCCCGCCTTCGCGCAAACGCCAGGCAAACCGGGCGCCGATAGTTCGCCCACTTCGTCCACTACAGTCAGCAAATTCGGTGCCAACGTGACAGAACTCAAGATCGTCGATCAGAAGCAGGGTACCGGGGACGAAGCCGTCGCCGGCAAGGCCGTGGTCGTCCACTACACGGGATGGCTCTACGACCCGTCAGCCGCTGACGGTCACGGCAAGAAGTTCGACAGCTCACTCGACCGCAACGTCCCCTTCGGGTTCCTTCTCGGCACCGGCAAGGTCATCAAGGGTTGGGACGAAGGCGTCGCGGGGATGAAGGTCGGCGGCAAGCGCACGCTCGTGATCCCGCCGCAGAAGGCGTACGGCGAGCGCGGCGCGGGGGGCGTCATCCCGCCGAATTCGACGCTGCTGTTCGACGTCGAACTCATCGAAGTCAAGCGCTGAGACTCGGCATCGCCCTGCGACGGCCGCCCGTCGCAACCCTCGTTCGCCTGTGACATGGCGCGGGCGCCCGGCCCGCGCCATGCCGATTCGGACCCGGGTGACGCGTAGAATCGCAGCCATGCCTTCGCGACCGATGGGCCTTGCAGCGACCATGCGGCGCCGGAGCCTTCACGTGTACCTGCGCGCGCCGCGCGCAGCGGACGCGCCCGCGTTCATCGCCGCGGTCAAGGCCAGCCGGAAGCTGCACGGGGCGTGGGTCCAGCCGCCGACGACGCCTACGCGCTTTGCGGATTTCGTCCGCCGTTTCGGCCGGTCGGCGGCCCGCGATCCGATGACGGCGACCCACGTCGGACTCCTCGTCTGCCGCTGCGACGACGACGCCATCGTCGGCGTGTTCAATCTCAGCGAAATCGTCCGCGGCCTGTTCCAAAGCGCCTACCTCGGCTACTACGCATTCGCTCCGCATGCCGGAGCGGGATACATGGCCGAAGGCCTGGAGCTCACGCTCGAGTTCGCGTTTCGCGTGCTGAAGCTCCATCGTGTCGAAGCCAACATCCAGCCGACCAATCTGCGGTCGCTGGCGCTCGCGCGCGATGCGGGCTTCGTCCGCGAGGGGTTCTCGCGCCGCTATGTCAGGATCGCCGGGCGTTGGCGCGACCACGCGCGCCTCGCGCTGCTGGTCGAGGACTGGCGTGCACGCCGGAGAAAGCGCACGTGAGCAGCGCTGCGCGATCGTCCCGTGCAGCCCTCCTCGCCGTCCTGCCTCTCTGCGCGTGCACGGCGCCGCTCATCACCGCCGACACGCCGAAGAACGTCCGCGGTCACCCCATCGCACCCTACGAGTGGCACGAGGAATGCCTGCACCTCGGGGTCGGAGACCGGGTCGAATATGCGTTCGAGAGCACCGAACCGGTCGATTTCAATTTCCACTATCACGAGGGCAAGACGGTCGTCATGCCTGTCGTCCGCGACAAGACGCGCGCAGACGCCGGGGTGTTCGCGACGCCGTCCGCGCAGGACTACTGCCTGATGTGGGAAGCCGGGGGCGCCGGCGCGCTGATCGATTACCGGATTCGCCTCAAGCCCTTCGGGACGTGATCCCGGCGCCGATCACAAGTCGGTGTGGCTGTAGGTCCGCCCGTTCTCGACCTGCCCCTGCACCAGCCTGTCGACGATCCGCGCAGCCACGTCCGCCGGATCCTTGAGGAGCCCGTTCTCCTTGAAGCCGCGAAACATGCCGACGCTCGGGACCTCCGCCGGGTCGCGACTGCGCATGTAGGCCTGCATGCCCGTCTCGAAGATTCCGGGCCGCAGCGAAATGCATCGAAAGCGCGGCGTGTCGTGCTCGGCGGCGATCGAACGGGTCAGCATCTCCAGCGCCGCCTTCGACATCGAGTAGACGGCGCTGCCGGCGATCGCCGCCTGCGCAGCGCCCGACGAGATGTTGATGATCCGCCGCTCGATCGCGTCGTCCGCGAAGGTCCGCAGGAAGAGATCGGCCATCACGACCGGCGCGGCGGCGTTGGTCGCGAGCGCGGCCTCGATTTCCGCGGCGTCCAGGTGTCCGATGCGACCGGTCGGCGTGGCGACCGCGGCGTTGTTGATGAGCGTGACCGAATCGGGCTTGCGCGCCGCCAGCACCCGCAGCGCCGGCGTCACCGACGCCGCGATCAGGGCCGGTCGAGCGAGATCGCAGGTGGCGTGCTGGTAGATCTTGCCCTTGAGCTTCACGCTCGCCGTCCTGCCCACACCGAGCACGGCAAACCCGCGCTCCAGCATCGCGACGGCAAGTGCTTCGCCCAGACCCCGCGATACGCCTGTCACGATCGCTGCATGCATCCCTTCCTCCTGCCGCCGACGCCCGATGGGAGCCGAGCGTAGCACGCCTTCACGACCGGACTCGGGACGTCGGCGCCCCGTCGTCAGCGCCGACCGCCCAGCGAGAGGGCAATGGCGACGACGATGAACACGGTGAGGACGAGCAGCGCCACCTTCCATGGGCTCTTCGGATACTCGCCGCGGATCGCGCCCGTGACGCCGTTCATCGCGCACTGGAACACGCGCGCGCCGTACGTGTACGAGAGGAGCCAGACCGGCGCCAGGATGTGCTTGAACGTCTGCGCCGAATAGTCGGCGCGCACGTTGAGGTTGCGAAACGTGTCGCCGGGCACCTGCTGCGCGGCCAGCGCCTGGACCTTCGCGTCCATGGCGTCGCGCGCGCGCTGCGCCGCCGCGATGAGGTCGATCTGGTAGCGCTCGACGATCCAGCCGGCGACGAAGCCCGCGTCATAGGGCTTGAGATCGCCCGTTGGAAAGGGTTCGATGCCGCGCAGGAGTCCGGGATGGACGCCGACGGACGCGCACACGAGATCGTCGTCGAAGGCGTGCTGCAGCCGGCCCGCCGCGGGTTCCCAGCGCACGTGCTGCACCTGGCGCGTCTGCGTGCGCCCCTCCTGCTCGAAGGTCTCGGTCGTGTAATAGTAGTGCCCCGCCTCCGCGGTCCACTCGGCGTCGACGCGGGCATCGAACGTCCAGTAGGGCAGGTAGATGCCGCGCACCGTGTCGGTCAGCGCCTTCTTCGCGAGCGCCGACGGGGCGAGCCACAGTTTCCCGTACCAGGCGCGAATCCGGTCGCGCGCGACCGCTTCGCTGATCTTGAAGGGCAGCACGCTTTCCGGGCGGAAGGCGGGTTTGGTTTCCGCGTAGGGGACGAGCTGCGCCGAACCGCAGAATTCGCAGTTCTGCGCTTGGCGCGCGGGATCGAGGACGGAGATCGCGTTGCAGCTCTGGCACTTGACCTGCCGCTTGTCCGCCTGCCAGCCTCGTGCATCGTCGCCGATGCTGCGCAGGGCGCTGACGAGATCGTGCTCGACGATCGTGCCGGACGCACCCTCCTTCGCCGGCGATTCCGTGCCGCAGAACGGACAGACGAGTTTCTGCCTTGCGGGATTCCACGTGGCTTCGCCGCCGCAAGCGGGACACGCAAACTTCGACAACGCAACCGTTGCGGACATCTCGCCCGGTTGCGTCATCGAATCACGTATCCGATCACGCGCCAGACGTTGTCGGGGCCGAGCTCGAGCGTCACGTCGTCGCCGCTGGTCGGCTGGTTCGCGTACGAGGTCCGGAACCGGACCAGCGCGTACGAGCCGCCCTCGGGCAAGCCGGGAAACGACGAGGCGAAGCGCGTCGCCATGACCGCGCGCTGCATGGTCGCCCCGCGCGGCCCGCGCTGGCGGCGCAGGGACTCGGCCCATTTCTCGGCGCTGATCGCCTTCTGGAATCGCGCGCCCGCGGAATTCCAGGTGGCCGCGCCGTTGAGCGCGTCGGCAAGCTCGAGCCAATCGCGCGCGACCTTCTGGACGATCGCCCCCCGCGGATCCTGTGCAAACGCAGCCCGCGGGGCGACGACCATGCTCGCCAGCATGACGAGCGCCGCGCGCCGGGTGAAGTCGACGCGACTCATGCGCCCTCCTCGAGATCGTATTGCCATGCGGCGGTCCGGCGTCGGGCGCGCGCAATCGCGCGGCGACGCGCCCTTCGGGCCTTGGCTTCGCCCGCCGCGACTCATGCGTTCAGAAACGCGTCGACCGCGGCGCGCGTGACCCGCCATTGCGTGCCGATCTTCTTGCCCTTGAGATCGCCCGAATCGAGGCTCGCGATGACGTCGGCTTCGCCGACGCCCAGCATCTCGGCCACCTGGAGCGGCGTGTAGAGCGCGGGCGCCGCCGCCGGCGCGGGGGCGGCAACCCCGGGCGTCGACTGCGCCATCAGCCCGCCGGTCTGCTGCATCATCTGCTGGGCCATCGCCATGCCGACCGCCATCTCGGCGGCCATGCCGCCGGGCCCGCCGCCGCCCTTTTCGAGCCCCTGCGCCATCTGGAACTTCACGTAGTCGTTGAGGTTGCCGACCGCGGCCATGCTCGAGCGCTTGTCGATCGCCTGTTCGACCTCGGGCGGCACCGAGACGTTCTCGACGATGAACGTCGTCATCTCCAGGCCGTACTTCGCGCCGATCACCGGGTTGATGAGCGGCAGCAGCGCCTCGCCGAGCTCGCCGTACCGCGACGCGACGTCGAGCGCCGGGATCTTCGAGCTCGCGAGCGCGTCGGAGAAGATGCTCACGATGCGCGAGCGCATCGTGTCGGCGAACTCGTCGAGGCGGAAGTGGTCGTCGGTGCCGGCGACCTCCTTCAGGAACTTCTTCGGATCGACGACGCGGAAATCGTAGGTGCCGTAGGCGCGCAGTCGGACGATGCCGAAATCCGCGTCGCGCATCATCACCGGGTTCGCCGTGCCCCACTTGTTGCCGGTGAACACCCGCGTGACGACGTAGTAGACATCGGCCTTGAACGGGCTCTCGAGCGCGTACTTCCAGCTCTTGAGGTTGGTGAGGACCGGGATGTTGTCGGTCGTCAGCGTGTGCTTGCCCGGCCCAAACGTGTCGCCGAACTCGCCGAGGTAGACGAATTGCGCGACCTGCGACTCGCGGACGATGAGCTGCGCACCGTTCTTGATTTCCTTGTCCTCGTCGGGAAACCGGAACGACAGCGTGTCGCGCGAATCGTCGGTCCACTCGATGATGTCGATGAACTGTTTCTTGAGGAAATCGATGATCGCCATGGCGATGCTCTCCGGATGCTGGGGTCGGGCGCGGGCCGGGCCGCGCTACTTTTTCGCGGCGGCGAGCCGCGCGGCTTCGGCTTCGCCCTGCACGATCTCCGCCTCGAGGCGCTGCGCGGGCAGCGCGCCGGGGATGACCGATCCATCGGCGAACACGAGCGTCGGCGTCGCCGTCACGCGCAGCTTCTGCCCGAGCGTGCCGGTCGCCGCGACAGGATTGTCGCAGTCGCCGTTGTTCTTCGGCAGCGCTCCCGATTCGAAGAACGCATCCCACGCCTTCACCTGGTCGGGCGCGCACCAGATCATCTTCGACTTGCGCGCCGCGTCGGGGTGCAGCTGGTCGATCGGATACAGAAACGTGTAGATCGTCACGTTGTCGATGCCCTTCAGCTCCTTTTCGAGCCGCGCGCAGAAGGGGCAGTCCGGATCGGAAAAGATTGCGATCTTGCGCTGGCCGTTGCCCTTGACCCTCTTGAACGCGAGTTCGAGCGGCAGGCCGTCGAACGCGACGCGCGAATACTCCCGCTGCTTCGCTTCGGTCAGGTTCTTCTTGGTGGCCGCGTCGTAGATGCTGCCGACGAGGACGTAGGTGACCTTGGCGTCGGTGTAGACGATCTGCTCGTCGAACTGCACCTCGTACAGGCCGAAATAGGGCGTCTTGCTGATGTTGCCGATGGCAGACGCCCTCGAATTTCTGCTCGAGGAGCTTCTTGATGGATCGCCGCCTCGCCGGTTCGCGACGGTGCGGCCGCCGGGGCCTGCCCGCATGACGTGCCGGCCACTGCAATGCCCGCCACAACGGCAATGCGGATGCGATGCGGCGAATCGCCGTCGCGTCGAAGTGCTTCATCGAGTTCTCCCGGGCATGATCGTGATGTGGCGCGAGTCTAGCGCAGCGCGGACTGCGCAAGCAGCCGCTTGGCGGCCGGCAGCCGATCGAGGCCGGTCATGCCGAGATTGCGGGCGGAGCGGATCCACGGTGTCGCGACGCCGAACAGCCGGGCGAGCCCGTCGGTGACGGCATGCATCGCCAGCACCGGTTCCGCCCGCCGGCGCGCATAACGCTCGAGCAGGATCGGCGCGCCCGCGTCCGTGAGCGGCCCGCGCTCCGCGCAGGACGGCGAACAGCGCTTCGGCGTCGCCGAACCCGAGGTTGACGCCCTGCCCGGCGAGCGGATGCACGCCGTGCGCCGCGTCGCCTACCAGCGCGACGCGGTGGGCGATCGCTGCCGGCACCTTGACGCTCTGCAGCGGAAATCCCGCGCTGCGTGATGACCGACGCGAACGCGCCCAGCGCGTGCCGGCCCGCGGCCGCGACGCGCTCGGCGAGCGCTTCCGGCGCGAGTGCGAGGAGCTCCTGCGCGAGTTGCTCCGGCGCCGACCAGACGATCGACACCCGGCGTCCGGGCAGCGGCAGCCACGCGAGGATGCCGCCGTCGTCGCGAAACCACTGGTAGGCCCGACCGCGGTGCGCGCGCTCGCAGGCGAAATTGGCGACGACCGCGGTCTGCGCATACGGCCGGGCCGCGGCCGTGATCCCGGCCGCCTCGCGCACCCACGAGCGGCCCCCGTCGGCGCCGACGACGAGGCGCGCCGCCGCCGAAAGCCGCTGTCGAAGCGCAGCACGGCCGCGTCCTGCGAGAAGGTCAGCGACTCGAAGCCGACGGGCGCGTGGATCTCGATTGCCGGACGCGCGCACGACGGAAAGGAGCGCGCCGCGCAAGGCGCGCTCCTCGACGATCCAGGCGAGCGCGCGCTCGCCCAACGCATACGCGGAGAAGTTGAGCAACGCGCCGGCGTCGCCCTCGATCCGCATCGACTCGACAGGCGCAATGCGATCGGGCGGCAGCATCTGCCACGCCCCGAGCGCGCGCAGGAACGCCGCGCTGCCCGGACTGATCGCGTAGACGCGCGCGTCCCAATCGTCGTCGCCCGGGGGCGCGTCCGGGCACTGCCGTGTTCGCCCGGTCGGCAAGCGCGACGGAGAGGCCCGCCTGGACGAGCGCGCGCGCGAGGGCGAGCCCCGTGAGGCCCGCGCCGGCGATGAGCACGTCGCTGTCCGTGTCTCCCGGCATCATGGTTCGCGGTCGAGCGTCTCGATCACGTGATTCTGGTTGGTGTAGATGCAAAGGTCGCCGGCGATGGTCAGACTCTGTTTGACGATGTCCTGCGCGGAAAGTGCCGTGTGCTCGAGGAGCGCCCGCGCCGCCGCCTGCGCGTAGGGCCCGCCGGAGCCGATCGCGACGATGCCGTGCTCGGGCTCGAGCACGTCGCCCGTGCCGGTGATGATCAGCGATGCGCTGCGGTCCGCGACGGCGAGCATCGCCTCGAGGCGGCGCAGGATGCGGTCGGAACGCCAGTCCTTCGCGAGCTCGACGGCCGCGCGCGCCAGCTGGCCCTGGTGCTTTTCGAGCTTCGCTTCGAACCGCTCGAACAGCGTGAACGCGTCCGCCGTCGCGCCGGCAAACCCCGCGAGCACGCGGTCGTTGTGCAACCGCCGCACCTTGCGGGCGGTCGCCTTGACGACGACGTTGCCGAGCGTGACCTGCCCGTCGCCGCCGAGCGCGACGGCGCCGTCGCGACGCACCGAAAGAATCGTCGTTCCGTGAAAGGTTTCCATGGTCTTGGGTCCGGCCCTCATGGCTAGTGGGGCCCGTCGGCGCGCGGGTCGCGATCCGCCCTGAGCACCTGGGCCAGGGTGCCGACGGTGGCCGCGCCGCGGCGCGTCCGGACGAGCGGCGAATCCGGCGCCGTGCGTGAGGTCTGCGGTGTCGGCTACTCCGTCTTCTTGACGAAATGCCGCGGCGACACGCCGAGCAGCAACAGCAGCGCCCGGATGATCGGCGATGCGCCGACGATCTGCACGGCCTTCCGCTGCGCCTCGATGCGCGTGATCAGATTGAGCAGGGCGCCCGCGCAGACGAAATCGATCCGCTCGACTTCGCTCATGTCGACGGCGACCACCGCCCTGCCGTGCACGGAATCGGCGAGCTTGCCGAGCTGCGGCGCGAGCGACCCCGCCAGCACGCCGGTCCACTTCAGCACGTCCGCATCGGCGGACCCGTCATCGTGTCCGGCCGGATGCGGCGCCGCCTCGGTCGCCCTGCCTCCGTCGCCGCGGGCGCGGGCGGCTCCCACGAGGGCGGCGAGAGCTCGAACGTCACGGCGAAGTCGACCGCGCGGTCCTCGAACGCCGCGCGATCGTTGGCCCATTGCAGGAGCTCGAGCGAGAGCAGCCATGCGCCTTCGCCCGCCTCGCGTCCCTTTGATCATGGCTTCGTCGAGCGCCTGCCCGAGCTTGACGCCTTGCTGCACCTGCAGTCCGATCCTGGCGCGACGCGCGTCCGCGAGCGCGTCGGCGAGCAGCCGCGCGCCGACGTCGTCGAAGCTTTGCACCGACATGAGATCGAGGCGCGTCGCCTCCGCCTTCCGCGCGATCGCGCGCTTCAGCCCCTCGAGCTGCTTGGCCGACGCGGCGGTCAGGCGTCCGGTGACCGCCAGGTAGCCGCCGACCGTACGCGGCGCGACCTGCGAAGTCGGCCGGGCTTCCCATCCGGGCGCCGAGCGCTCGAACTGCACGACGTATTCCATCGAGAGCTGGTCGAACGCCGCCTTGTCGCCGGCGCGCTGCAGCAGATCGAACAGCGCCAGCCATGCGAGCGGCGACAGCTTCGTGTCGGCGTCGGCGGTGATCCCCTCTTCGAGCAGCGCGCGCGCTGCCGCGGCCTGGCCGCTGGCGTAGCGCAACGCGGCATTCTCGAGCACCGCGCACAAGCCGGGATTGGCCTGCGCCACCTCGAACGCCGATTGCGCCGGCGTCCACTGAACGAGGCTCGCCCCGGAGCCGGTGACGTCGCCCCCGGCGGGCTCGACCTGCCGGCGCCCGATCTTTGGCGCCACCTGCGCCGCGAGCTCGCGCGCCGACGCGCCATGGCCCGTCCCGACCGACGAAGCCGGGCGTGGCCGTACGTCGGGGATCGATGCGCGCGCCTTCTTGGCCGGCGGTTTGGAAAAGAACGCCATTGCGGGGTCGGTAGCTTCGGTCGATTGACGGCGGCGCGCCCGCGCCGGGCCCACGTCCGGCGCGGACCAGCCGCCCATCCGAACGCAGGTCGCCAATTATGTTCCCGTCATAGCCATCCCACAAGCGCGGAGGACGCTCCGCCGCCCGACCGTTTGCGCACGGACAAGCCCGTTTCGCAACGCCGCGCCGGTCGCGCGGCCGGGCGCAGCGAAAATCGCCGGTGGCCCGATCAGTGCGCAATTGCTAGAATGGCTCGCCGTACGACCGTTGTGCGACACAACGAGGAGGATGACGATGAAGAATCCGCTCGATTCGCTCTGGGGCACGATCATCTCCGGCCTGGTCCT
The DNA here is from genome assembly GCA_963833295.1 of uncultured beta proteobacterium. Taxonomy (GTDB): domain Bacteria; phylum Pseudomonadota; class Gammaproteobacteria; order Burkholderiales; family Casimicrobiaceae; genus CAIWHR01. The sequence goes on from CAWHXL010000006.1 coordinate 343,249, forward strand.
GACGGCGATCCTGTACGCCGCCGTCAAGAATCTTCTGATGTAAGGGAGGCAACGGACATGGATCTCGTACCTGTATTCGCACGGTGGCTGCACTTCCTGGCGGGCGTCATGTGGATCGGCCTGCTCTACTACTTCAATTTCGTGCAGGTTCCGGCGCTCAAGGCGGCCGCCGCCGACGGCACCGCGGCCGGCATCACCAAGCACGTCGCGCCGCGGGCGCTGCTCTACTTCCGCTGGTCGGCGGTCGTCACCTGGCTCGCCGGCGCGGCGCTGCTCGGCGGCGAATTTCGTCGGCGCGTTCACGCTGTCGCAAGGGACTCGCCGGGATCGGCATCGGCGCGTGGCTCGGCACGATCATGCTGTTCAACGTCTGGGCGCTGATCTGGCCCAATCAGCAGAAGATCCTCGGCATGAAGCCCGCCTCCGACGAGGAGAAGAACAAGGCGCGCCGCGTGGCGCTGCTCGCGTCGCGCGCCAACACTGATGCTGTCGATCCCGATGCTGTTCTTCATGGCCGGCGGGCTGGTACGCACCGGGCGCGCCTTCGGGCTGTAGCGCCGGGGCGTCCACGCCGCCGGCGCCGCGCTGCGCGCGCACGCGCTCGCGCGGACGCTCAGTCGTCGCCGTACAGCTTCTGCACGCGCTCGCGGCGCTCCTGCGCCTCGAGCGACAGCGTCGCCGTCGGGCGCGCGAGCAGCCGCGGGATGCCGATCGGCTCGCCGGTCTCGTCGCAATAGCCGTAGCTGCCGTCGTCGATCAGCTTGATCGACTTCTCGACCTTCTTCAGGAGCTTGCGCTCGCGGTCGCGCGTGCGCAGCTCGAGCGTGTACTCCTCTTCGAGCGTCGCGCGGTCCGACGGATCGGTCGTCGTCTCGTTCTCGCGCAGGTGCTCGCCGGTGTCGTCGGCGTTTTGCAGCAGCTGGTCGCGCAGCTCGAGCAGGCGCTGCTTGAAGAACGCGAGCTGCGCCTCGTTCATGTAGTCCTTGTCGGGCGCCTTGAGCAGGTCCTCCTCGGTGAGGATCTTGACCTTCTTGGCGACCGTCGCGGTTGCCGTTGCTTTCTTCGCTGCCATGCTCTGACCTCTGATCCCTTCATCCGGCGGCGTGGCGCGACGAATGCCGCGACCCCCGTGCGCCGTGCATCGACCACTGCGTGGTCGTTACCATGGTCCGCACGCACTGCCCGTGCGAATCTCGCCGCCGCCCGCACTAAATCGAGCCATTATATCCCGTCCTCCGCCCGGTCGGCCACTGCTTCGCAACTGCCTCGATCGCGGATGCCGGCGCGCGTGGCGACGCCGCGACCGTATAATCTCGGAAAAACAAGGCCTTTCCATGCCCACACCGCCGCCCCGGCCACGTCCACGCTCACGCTCGCCCGTCCCGACGATTGGCACCTGCACCTGCGCGACGGCGCCGCGATGGCCGCCGTCGTCGGCGCGACCGCCGACGTCTTCGGGCGAGCAATCGTCATGCCTAATCTGCGGCCGCCGGTGACGACGACCGTCGCGGCGCGCGGCGTACCGCGAGCGGATCCTCGGCGCGCTGCCCGCGGGCGTCGCGATTCGAGCCGTTGATGACGCTCTACCTCACCGACACCACCGGCGCCGGCCGAGATCGCGCGGGCCAAGGCGTCCGGCATCGTCCACGCGGTCAAGTACTACCCGGCCGGCGCGACGACGAATTCCGATTCCGGCGTGACCGCGCTCGAGCGCGCCTATCCGGCGCTCGCCGCGATGGAACGAGCACGGACTGGTGCTGTCGGTGCATGGCGAGGTCACCGACGCCGACGTCGACGTGTTCGATCGCGAGCGCGTGTTCGTCGAGCGCTCGCTCGCGGCGATCGTGCGCGATTTCCCGGGCCTCAAGGTCGTGCTCGAGCACATCACGACCGCGCGAGGCCGCGGACTTCGTCGCCGCGGCGCCGGCGACGCGTCGCCGCGACGATCACGCCGCAGCACCTTCTCTACTCGCGCAACGCGCTGTTCGCCGGCGGCATCCGGCCGCACCTCTACTGCCTGCCGATCCTGAAGCGCGAGACGCATCGCCGGGCGCTCGTCGCGGCCGCGACCTCGGGCAATCCGAAGTTCTTCCTCGGCACCGACTCGGCGCCGCACGCGCGGCACACGAAGGAGAACGCCTGCGGCTGCGCCGGCTGCTACTCCGCGCCGGTGGCGCTGCCGCTCTACGCCGAGGCCTTCGACGCGGCCGGGGCGCTCGACCGGCTCGAAGGCTTCGCCAGCCACTTCGGCGCCGACTTCTACGGGCTGCCGCGCAACGCCGACAACGTGACGCTCGGCGCGAGCCGTGGACCGTGCCGGCCGAGTATCCGTGCGGCGAGCACACGATCGTGCCGCTGCGCGCCGGCGAGACCGTGCATGGCGCGTGGCGAGCCGTGGCGCCGTGCGCACCTCGACCGCGCGATCGCATGCGCCGCGCCATACGGTATCCTTGCCGCTCCGAAGCCAGCCAGACCGTCGCCGCCCGGGCAACCGGGGGGAGGAAAGTCCGGGCTCCGCAGAGCAGGATGCCGGGTAACGCCCGGACGCTATAAGTCGCCGCTAGCGCGGCCGACGAAGGCGAGGAACAGGGCCACAGAGACGAGTCGCCGCGGCCGGGTCAACCGACCGCGGCGGGTGAAACGCGGCAACCTCCATCCGGAGCAACACCAAGTAGGCGGACGACGACGCTGCTCGCCGAGTCCGCGGGTAGGTGGCTCGAGCGCACCGGCAACGATGCGCCTAGAGGAATGACGGCCATAGCGCGCAAGCGCCGTAACAGAACCCGGCTTATCGGCTGACTTCGGCTTTATTTCGGGCCCGCACCGCTGCGCACGCGCCGGCGGCTGCGCTCGACGTCCTTCAGGATCTCGCGCGCGGCGTTGTGGCCGGGAACGCCGGTGACGCCGCCGCCCGGGTGCGTGCCGGCCCCGCAGAGGTAGAGCCCGCGGACCGGCGCGCGGTAGTTGCCGTGGCCGAGGACCGGTCGCGCCGAGAAGAGCTGGTCGAGCGACAGCGCGCCGTGGAAGATGTCGCCGCCGATGAGCCCGAATTCGCGCTCGAGGTCGAGCGGCGACAGCGCGCGGCGGCCGAGCACGCTCGCCTTGAAATTCGGCGCGACGCGGTCGACGGTGTCGATCATCAGGTCGGCGACCTCGTCGCGCGCGTCGTCCCAGCGTGCGGCCCGGCGCGACCGTGCGGCAGGTCCGGATGCACGTGCTGGCAGAAGAGGCTCGCGACGTGCATCCCGGGCGGCGCGAGCGAATCGTCGACCACCGACGGGATCAGCATCTCGACGATCGGCGCGCGCGACCAGCCGCGCGTCTTCGCGTCGAAGTAGGCGCGCTCCATGTAGGCGAGCGACGGCGCGATGATGATGCCGCTCGCGTGATGCGGCGCCGGCGCCTTGCCCGGCAGCACGGTGAAGTCGGGCAGCTCGGACAGCGCGACGTTCATCCGGAACGTTCCCGAGCCGCAGCGGTAGCGCCGCGATGCGCGCGCGGAAGTCGGCGTCGGCAGGTGCTCGGGCGCGACCAGCTGCTCGAACAGGAGCTTCGGATTGACGTTGGCGACGACGCGCGTCGCCTGCGACGACCTCGCCGCTCGCGAGCTCGACGCCCGTCGCGCGCCCCGCCGTCGACGATCGACGCGCGCGACCGCGGCGTCCGGTGCGCAGCGTGACGCCGCGCGCCGCGCACTCCCGCGCCATCGCCTGCGGTGATCGCGCCCATGCCGCCGCGCGCGTGGCCCCACTGGCCGCGCTTGCCGTTCACCTCGCCGAACACGTGGTGCAGCAGCACGTACGCGGAGCCCGGCGTGTACGGGCTCGCGAAGTTGCCGACGACCGCGTCGAAGCCGAACGCCGCCTTGATCGGCGCCGACTCGAACCAGCGGTCGAGCACATCGCCGGCGCTCTTGGTGAAGAGGTCGAGCACGTCGCGCTGGCCGGCGAGATCGAGCGCGCGGAAGCGCTTCGCGACCTTCCAGGCGTCGAGCAGCGCGTGCGACGCCGCCGCCGACGTTCGGCGGCGTGGCGAGCACGAGGTCGCGCAGCACGTCGGCGACGCGATCGAGCATCGCGTAGTACGTCGGGCAGCCGCAGCGGCGTCGCGCGGCGAGTATTTCGCGACCTCCGCCTGCGTCGCCGCGAGGCCGCCGCCGACCTTGAGATAGCCGCCGTCCGGCAGCGGCAGGAAGTTCGCGATCGGCCGCTCGACGATCGCGAGCCCGTGCTGCGGCGAGCTTGCAGGTCGCGGATCACCTTCGGGTTGAGCAGGCTGACCGTGTAGCTCGCGGTCGAGTTGCGAAAGCCCGGGTGAAATTCCTCGGTGACCGCGGCGCCGCCCAGGACGGCGCGGCGCTCGAGCACGCAGACCGCTGAGCCCGGCGCCGGCGAGGTAGGCGGCGCAGACGAGGCCGTTGTGGCCACCGCCGATGATGACGGCGTCGAAGCGAACCGCGTCGGCCCGGCCGCTCACTTGCGGCCTCCGCACCGGACTCGCCACCCCGGCTCGCGCTGTCGACCGCCTCGCTCGCGCGGCGACGGCCCTTCGTGCCTTGGCTCGCTGACGCTCGCCCGCCGCGCTCACTCGTCGTTCATTCCCGCGGCGACGATCGAGAATCCGCAGTCGACGTAGGTGATCTCGCCGGTGATCGCCGCTCGCGAGGTCGGACAAGCAGGAACGCGGCGACGTTGCCGACCTCGTCGATCGTGACGTTGCGGCGCAGCGGCGCGTTCTTCTCGACGAATCGGAAGATCTTCGAGAAGCCGCCGATGCCCGCGGCGGCGAGCGTCTTGATCGGGCCCGGCCGAGATGCCGTTGACGCGGATGCCTTCCGGCCCGAGGCACGAGGCGAGGTAGCGGACGTTGGCCTCGAGGCTCGCCTTCGCGAGGCCCATCACGTTGTAGTTGGGCAGCGCGCGCAGCGCGCCGAGGTAGGTGAGCGTCACGCAGCGAGCCGTCGCGTCCCTGCATCAGCGGCCGCGCGCCCTTGGCGAGCGCCGCGAAGCTGTACGAGCTCACGTCGTGCGCCGATCGCGAACGCCGCGCGCGACATCCCTTCGAGAAAATCGCCGGCGAGCGCCTCGCGCGGCGCGAACGCGATCGCGTGCAGCAGTCCGTCGAGCGCGCCCCACTCGGACCGGAGCGCGGCGAACAGCGCGTCGATGTCGTCGTCCTGCGTGACGTCGCAGGGCAGCACCGGCACCGTGCCGAATTCGGCGGCGATCTTGACGACGCGATCCTTGAGCTCGTCGTTGACGTAGGTGAACGCGAGCGTCGCGCCCTCGCGGCGGCAGGCATGCGCGACGCCGTAGGCGATCGAGCGGTTCGAAAGAACGCCCGTGATCAGGATCTTCTTGCCGGCGAGAAAGCCCATCGTGACTCCGGTGGCAGGATTGCGCGGGCCGCGCGGCACGCGGCAGCGTGTTCAGAAGCCAAGCGGCTTGACGATCGCCGATGATGCCGCAGGCGACGCGGTTGTTGCGAACGCCGGGCTCCGCCTCGAGCGAGCCCGCGGTGCCGACAGTGGACGACCACCGATTTGCCCGACGATGCCCGAGGGTCCGTCGATCGAGAGGCCGGGCAGGCGCACGGTGTCGACGCCGATACCGTCCTCGGTGGTCGTCATCACAATCGTCGCCGGCTGCGTCGCTCCCGGCAGCGATGAAGCGGCGGTCCGGCGGAAAATCCGTTCGGCGACGTGCAGATGCCGGTGCTGTGGATCACGACGCGCCATTGACCCTGGCGACCGGCGTACAGGGTTGCATCGGCCATCAACCCGCCTGCCGTCGGCTCGAACGGTCACGACGCCATTGGCCGTACTGCTGCTCAGTGGGCCGAAGCTGCGCCCCGATGATCGGTGCGGGCTGCGAATTTCGCGTACCCGTCTCGTCGGACGCGCACGACGCGAGCAAGCCGGCGAGCGCCGCCGCGAGCGCCGCGCGCCGGAAGTTCCGCAGTGTCGACCGGGCGCGCGGACGACGACGTGAGCGGCGCGGAGCGCTGGCCGCCGCCCCGCAGCATCGCCATCAGGACTTGCGGATGACGCCGCACGCCACCCGCGCGCCCGAGTTGCCGGTCGGCTGCGTCTTGAAGTCGTCCGGGTCCTTGTGGACGATCACGCCTTGCCGACGACGTCGGCCGCGCCGCTGCCGACCGTGATCACGTCGAGCTCGACAGTGAGCGCCGCGTTGCCGGCGGCATCGGCGATCAGCATCGGCATGTCGCCGGCGTGGCGGTCCATCGTCGACGGATGCGCGTGCGGCTTGCCGAGCGGATTGAAGTGACCGCCGGCGCTCATCCCGTCGCCGGAGCTGCAATCGCCCTTCTCGTGGATGTGGAAACCGTGGCTGCCCGGCGCGAGCCCGGAGACCTTGGCGACGACGACGACCTTGTCGCCCTTCTGCGTGAACGTCACGGTGCCCTCCGCGGTGTTGCCCGTCGTCGGCGCGAGGTCGGCGACCGCCGACGGACCCGCCGGCGCCATCCCCGCGCAGCCGGCGACCAGCGCGCCGATGGCGATCGATCCGAGTGCATGCTTCATGGTGCGCTCCCCTGTGGAATCGCGCATCGACATCCTCGCGCGACGCGCGCGTCGCCAACCCGGCGCCGCGCCCATGATAAGCGATGCCCGTCGCGCTGACCAGATCGCGCGCTGACGAACCGGAGCGCACGGCCCGTGATCGGCGCCCCGGTCCTCGCACGGCGGGTGCGCGATGCGCCTACGCGGTAGAATGCGCCGGTCGCCGCGCTCGGGTCGAACGCCTCTTGGCCGCGCAGGACTCCGATGTCGCACATGACTCCCTCCGAAATCGTCTCCGAGCTCGACAAGCACATCGTCGGGCAGGACGCGGCGAAGCGCGCGGTGGCGATCGCCCTGCGCAACCGCTGGCGCCGCCAGCAGGTGCCCGAGCCGCTGCGCCAGGAGATCACGCCGAAGAACATCCTGATGATCGGCCCGACCGGCGTCGGCAAGACCGAGATCGCGCGCCGGCTCGCGCGCCTCGCCGACGCGCCGTTCATCAAGGTCGAGGCGACCAAGTTCACCGAGGTGGGCTACGTCGGCCGCGACGTCGACACGATCATCCGCGACCTCGTCGAGGCCGCGATCAAGCAGACGCGCGAAGCGGAGGCGCGCAAGGTGCGCGACCGCGCGGCCGACGTCGCCGAGGAGCGGCTGCTCGACGTGCTGCTGCCGCCGGCGCGCGAGGTGAGCATCCACGACATGCAGCCGACCGATTCGACGACGCGGCAGAAATTCCGCAAGATGCTGCGCGAAGGCAAGCTCGACGACAAGGAGGTCGAGATCGAGATCTCGCTGCTCGCCGCCGCAGATGGAGATCATGGCGCCGCCCGGCATGGAGGAGCTCACGAACCAGATCCAGGGCATGTTCCAGCAGATGGGCGGCGCGCGGCGCAAGCTGAAGAAGATGACGGTCGCCGAGGCGCTGAAGGCGCTGACCGACGAGGAGGCGACGCAAGCTCGTCAACGACGACGAGATCAAGGCGAAGGCGCTCGCCGCCGTCGAGCAGAACGGCATCGTGTTCCTGGACGAGATCGACAAGATCGCGAGCCGGCAGGAGACGCACGGCGCCGACGTCTCGCGCCAGGGCGTGCAGCGCGACCTCCTGCCGCTCGTCGAAGGCACGACGGTGTCGACGAAGTACGGGATGGTCCGCACCGACCACATCCTGTTCATCGCGTCGGGCGCGTTCCACTTCTCGAAGCCGTCGGATCTCATCCCCGAGCTGCAGGGGCGCTTCCCGATCCGCGTCGAGCTGTCGTCGCTGTCGGTCGCCGATTTCGAGCAGATCCTCACGGCGACCGACGCCTGCCTCGTCCGCCAGTACGAGGCGCTGCTCGCCACGGAGAACGTGCACCTCGACTTCCGGCCCGACGGCATCCGGCGGCTCGCCGAGATCGCGTTCGCCGTCAACGAGAAGCAGGAGAACATCGGCGCGCGCCGGCTCTACACGGTGATGGAGCGACTGCTCGACGATCTGTCGTTCCACGCGACGCGGCACACCGGCGAGACGTTCGCGATCGACGCCGCGTACGTCGACGACGCGGCTCGCGAACATCGCCGGCGACGAGAACCTCGCCCGCTACATCCTCTCGACCGATGCTGGTCCGCATCCTCGGCATCATCCTGCCGGTGTTCTCGATCATCGCGCTCGGCTGGCTCTACGCGCGGCGCACGAAGCCCGACCTCACCTGGGTCAACCGGATCAACATGACGGTGCTGTGCCCGGCGCTCATCTTCTCCGCGCTGGCGAGCAAGGACTTCGACATCGCCGCCAACCTGCCGCTGATCGCCGGCAGCATCGGCGTCGTCCTGGGATCGGGACTGCTCGCGTGGCCGTTCGCGAAGCTCCTGCACCAGGACCACCGGACCTGGGTGCCGCCGATGATGTTCAACAACTGCGGCAACATGGGGCTGCCGCTCGCGTACCTCGCGCTTCGGCCAGGCCGGGCTCTCGGCGATGGTCACGCTGTTCACGATCTCGAATCTGCGCACTTCACGCTCGGCGTGCACATCGTCAACCGGCACGCGGCGTTCTGGCCCGTGTTCCGCAATCCGATGGTCGTCGCCACGTTCCTCGGCTTCGCCTTCGCCGTCGTCCATCCGCCGATGCCGGACTGGCTGATGCTCGCGATCAAGATGGTCGGCGACGCGACGATTCCGCTGATGCTGATCTCGCTCGGCGTGCGGCTCGCCGACGCGCGCTGGGACGAATGGCACCTCGGCGTCATCGGCGGACTCGTCTGCCCGCTGACCGGCATCGCGCTCGCCGGGCTGCTGACGCCCGTCCTCGGCCTCGACCCGACGCAGCAGGGGCTGCTTTTCCTCTTCGGCTGCCTGCCGCCGGCGGTGCTCAACTTCATGGTCGCCGAGCAGTACGGGCAGGAGCCGGGCAAGGTCGCGTCGATCGTGCTGATCGGCAACATGATGGCGGTGCTGTTCGTGCCGCTCGGGCTCTCGCTGGCGCTGCGCTGACGCATCGCGCATGAACCTCCATCGCCTGCTGCAGCGCGCGCCGCCGAGGGCCGGCCGCTCACGCGTCGGCCTGATCGGCGCCGGCAAGTTCGGATCGATGTACCTCGCGCAGGCGAAGCACACGCCGGGCATCCACGTCGTCGGCGATCGCGGATCTCGCGCCGGATCGCGCGAAGGCCTCGCTCGCGCGCACCGGCTGGGCCGGCGCAGCGCTACGCCGCGCGCTCGTTCGCGGAGGCCGCGAAGACCGGCGCGACGCACGTCACCGACGACGCGCTCGCGCTGATCGCCGCGCCCGAGGTCGAGATCGTCATCGACGCGACCGGCAATCCGGCCGCCGGCATCCGCCATGTGCTCGCCTGCTGCGCGCACGGCAAGCACATCGTCATGGTCAACGTCGAGGCCGACGCGCTCGCCGGTCCGCTGCTCGCGCGGCGCGCGCGCGAGGCCGGCATCGTCTACTCGCTCGCGTACGGCGACCAGCCGGCGCTGATCTGCGAGATGGTCGACTGGTGCCGCGCCGCGGGGTTCGAGGTCGTCGCCGCCGGCAAGGGCACGAAGTACCTGCCCGCGTACCACGCGTCGACGCCGGACACCGTGTGGCCGCACTACGGCTTCACGCCGGAGATGGTCGCGGCCGGCGATTTCAACGCGCAGATGTTCAACTCGTTCCTCGACGGCACCAAGAGCGCGATCGAGATGGCGGCGGTCGCGAACGCGACCGGGCTCGACGCCCGCGCCGGACGGCCTCGCGTTCCCGCCCTGCGGCGTCGACGACCTGCCGCGCGTGCTGCGGCCCGCGCGACGAAGGCGGGCAGCTGCACCACGCCGGCCAGGTCGAGGTGATCTCGAGTCTCGAGCGCGACGGCCGGCCGGTGTTCCGCGACCTGCGCTGGGGCGTCTACGTGACGTTCCGCGCCGGCGCCGCGACCGGCGAGGACTACGTGCGCCGCTGCTTCGCCGAGTACGGCTTCTCGACCGACCCCTCGGGCCGCTATTCGGCGATGTACAAGCCGTACCACGCGATCGGGCTCGAGCTCGGCATCAGCGTCGCCTCGGTCGGCCTGCGCGCGCGAGCCGACGGGGGCCGCGATCGCCTGGCACGGCGACGTCGTCGCGACCGCCAAGCGCGATCTCGCCGCCGGCGAAGTGCTCGACGGCGAAGGCGGCTACACGGTGTACGGCAAGCTGATGCCCGCCGCGGACTCGCTGTGCGCTCGGCGGCCTGCCGCTCGGTCTCGCGCACGGCGTGCGGCTCGCGCGCGAGCGTCGCCGCGCACGCGCCGGTGCGCTGGGACGACGTCGTCGTCGATCGCGCCGACGACGCCGTCAGGTTCCGGCGGGAGATGGAAGCCGCGTTCGGCAGTCGAAGCGGCCTGCCCGCACCACCTTCGCCGCGTTGACCGGATAGCCCCGCAGCCGATGCGGTGCGGAGTTCAGACGACGCGCCGCAATTCCATCTTCTCGAGGCCGGGTCGCGTCCACTCGGAATCTCGCACCCAATCGGAAACGTCGAGCGCGGTCAGCGGCCGGCTCAGCCAGTAGCCCTGGGCGACATCGCAACCGAGCGTGCGGAGCTGCTCGAAGGTCGCTTCGTCCTCGACGCCCTCGGCGACGACCGAGAGCCCCATGTTGTGGCCGAGATCGATCGTCGAGCGCACGATGATCGCATCGCCGGGATCGTTCGCCATCCCGGTCACGAACGACTTGTCGATCTTGAGCTCGTGCACCGGCAGGCGCCTGAGGTAGGCGAGCGACGAGTAACCGGTGCCGTAGTCGTCGATCGCGAGCTTGCAGCCCAGGGCGTGCAGCCGTTCCAGATTCCTGATCGCGTGGCCCGGATCGTCGAGAATCGCGCTCTCGGTGATCTCGAGCGCGATCCACTGCGCCGCGCACCGTTCGCGCTCGAGGAGCGCGGCGAACCGGTCCGGCAGCTCGAGCGTCCATCAGGTCGCGCGCCGAGATGTTGATCGACACGTTCATCGGCAGACCCTCCCGCCGCCAGGCTGCGCATTGCGCCACGGCGCTTCCGAGCACCCACTGCGTGATCGCGCGGATGTAGCCGGTCTGCTCGGCAAAGGGGATGAATTCGCTGGCGGAACGAGGCCCCGCGTCGGATGCTGCCAGCGAATGAGCGCTTCGACGAAATGCTCACCGGTGGCGTGCAGCGGCACCTTGGGTTGGTACACGAGCACGAGTTCGTCCTCGTCGACCGCCTTGCGCAGATCGCTGAGCAGCGACAGGCGCTCGACGCCATGCTGGTCGTAGCCCTCATCCCAGACGGCGACGCCGAGATTGCCGCGCTTCGCCGCGTACATCGCGACGTCCGCGTGCCGCATGAGCCGCGACGACTCGCCGCCATGCTCGGGAAATGACGCGACGCCGATGCTCGCGCCGATATCGACAACGTGACCCTCGAGGGTCATCGGCGCCTCGAGCACTCGCAGGATGGACTCGGCGACGCGCCGGGCGTCGGCGGCCCGATCACCGGGCAACAGAATCGCGAACTCGTCGCCGCCCAGCCGCGCGACCGTGTCGGTCGCCCGGCGGACGACCGCCTGCAGACGAGCCGTCACTTCGCGCAGCAGCAGGTCGCCGATCGGATGCCCAAGCGTGTCGTTGACGTACTTGAAGTGATCGAGGTCCATCAGCAGTACGGCGACCGGCGCGCTGGTCCGTGCCGCCAGCGCTATGGCCTGGTCGAGGCGATCGGTATACAGCACACGGTTCGGGAGCCCGGTCAGCGCGTCGCGATACGCGAGATCCGTGATCTGCGCCTCGCGCGCGGCGATGCCATCCTGCATCGCGCGGAAAGCCCCGGTGAGGTCGCCGATTTCGTCCGATCGCGAATACGGCGGCACCATCGAGTAGTCGCCGGCCGCGACCCTCCGCGCGACGCGCGCGAGTTCGCGCACCGGACGCGTGATGCCGCGGGCGATCGCCACGATCGCGACGATCGAAACGGCGATGACGATCAGCGAGGCCAGCGTCAGCTGTCGCTGCAGGCGCCGGAACGGCTCCAGGGCGACCGCCAGCGGCTTCTGCAGCACCGCCACGATCCGCTGACCCGACTGCGCGGAAAGGTTCAGGACTCGCGTGACCGCGGTGTCGTTGTCGGCGATCTGCCCTTCGACATCATCCGCACCGAGACGCTGCTCGGCGGTATTCTCGAGCAGCAGCCTGCGATCCTGCTCCGATAACGTGCTGGCCTGGACCTTCCACGGGTCGTCGGTACCCCGCGTCAGAAACGACACCTGCAAACCGGTCAGGTACCGCAGGTCCTGCGCCAGGGCATCGTTGACTCGAACGCCCACGGCAACCCATGCCACCGGCAATGGCGCCAGACCGGAAGAACGACGAGCTGATAGAGGTTTCCGTCGATGACAACCATTGCGGTCGCCTGCTGCGAAGCCTCGGCCTTTTCGACAAGCCCGGTAAACATGAAGGGCCGACCGCTGGCCACGTCGAGCGTATCGGCGACGACGAGCTGGTCGAGACCGATCAGCATCATCAGCGCGGCGTCGATCCGCTTTCCGTGATTGGCCAGTACGGACGCGATCGTGGCGCGGTCGCGCGTGGCAACCGCTTCCCGAAACGCGTAGTCCGACGTGAGCAGGCGGGCACCTTGAACGAGCCGCTGCGCGTCCTGCTCGAGAAGGCGGTGAAGTTCGCGCGTGCCGATTGCGAGGTCAGCCTCGACGGTCTTGTGCGCGGTGGCAAGCCCGATGGTGTTGATCAGGACAAACCCGACGATCTGTCCGACGACCATCAGCAGCAGAAACAGCGCGATGATCCTCGTCTGCAGGCTGCGGTTGGGCAGGACGGTGAAGACCATTGATGCTTCGACTATTGCAGCGCGGCCGTAGGTTCGGACGCGGAGCGCGGGCCGATCGGCCTAGCGTCTCCGGCCCGGATCGTCGTCGCGGCTCGTGCGCCCGCTCTTCGGGCAGCCGTAAGGACGAGAACCGTGCGTCTCGAGCGCTTTGTCCCTGCCGCTCGCGGGCATCGGACGATGTCCGGCAATGCCGGCAAGCTCGCGCGGTGACACCCTCGCGGTCATTGATCCAAATTGACACAGTCAATTCAACGACTTGTGACAACGCCTTTGAACCGACCTCTGAAATTTCGCGTCACCTTGTAGCAAACGGAACGAATCTTGCAGTCGTCAGACCCATGGCAAAGCAAGATCCCTGCCGTCCCGCAAACGTCGGACTGCTGCAAGCAGGCGCCCGAGCCCACTCGTCGCGTGAGTGCCGTGCTTCCTAGCCAAAGTCGGCGCGGCTCCGCGATGTGCGGAATCCTCCTGATCGCGGTAAGCGCGCCGTTGCGCGCGGAGTGGCTGTTCGATGTCGCTGCCGGCGCGCTCCACGACACCAATCTGACTCGCGCGTCGGCACCCGCGGATGTTCGTGCGGACGCGGCGGCGACCCTGGCGGTCGCCGGAACGTGGATCGCGGCGCCGACTGCGTCCGACGGTTTTTCCATTGGCGGCACCGTCGGCGGCGAGGCCTACCATCGCTATCACGGGCTCAACAACGTTTGGGCCCTGGGGACAGCCCAGTACCGGCACAAGTTCGGCGTCGGGCTCGAGGTGCCCTGGCTCCTGGGCGAGGTGGCTGGCGGCTACTACGGCTACGACGTCGACGTGCGCACGGGCGCCCGATATGCGCTGCGGGCCGAAGTCGGGAAACGGTTCAGCGAAGTCTTCGACGCGGAGATCGGCGCATTCTACGACCGAAGATACGGTCCGTTCGGCGAACCCGACATCCCCGGCATTTCCGGCAAGGCTGTTCAATTTGAGCGGTCAAGGCGTATATCGTTCGCGCCGGATACGCCGTGACCGGGAACCTGCTGCTCAGCGCGCGCCTTGCGGTTCGACGCGGCGATGTCGTGTCTACGTCGTCCGAGACCGAGGAAATCATCCGTGCGGCGACTGCCATCGCGGAAGACCCGACATTCGGCGACGAGCTCTACGACTACCGGTTGCGTGGCACGACACGCACGACAGTCGTGACGATAAGCTGGGCTCTGAATGAACGTTCGTCGCTCAATCTCACCTACGCGGGCGAGTCGACGAACGCGACCGCAGGGTTCGATTACCGGAGCAATGCGGCAATCCTGACGTATGCGTACAGCTACTGAAGGTATCGGCGATGATTTCAAGAATCCTGTCCGTCCTGGCTTTCGCCTCTCTGGCTTCGGCGGCGTCCGCGCAGAGTGCGGAGATCGCGGCGAGCGTCACGGACGATCGGGGACGGCCCGTCGCCGATGCGGTTGTCGTTGCGATACCGGCCGGCGGAGGCCTTCAATTGCCGGCCCGTGCGCGCGCAAACGTCGTCGACCAGGTGGACAAGGAATTCATCCCCAAGGTGCAGGCCGTTCTCGTCGGGACTTCCATCTCGTTTCCCAACAACGACAACGTGCGGCATCACGTCTACTCGTTTTCGGCAGCCAAGCGATTCGAGTTGCCGCTCTACGCGGGCGTACCCGCCGAGCCCGTTCTGTTCGACAAGCCAGGGATCGTCGTCGATCGGGTGCAACATCCACGACTGGATGATCGGATATGTCTACGTTTCCGAGTCACCCTACTTCGCGAAGACCGGCAAGGACGGCAAGGCGACGCATGACCGACTTGCCTCTGCGTGCGTACGTCGTGCGCGTCTGGCACCCTCAGACGGACATTCCCGAGGAAGCGACGCGCAAGACCGTTGATGTTTCGGCGACCCGGCGCGCGAACGTCGACTGGACGCTTCAGCTGAAGCCGGAGGTGCGCGTCCGGCGCGCGCCGGTTGCCGATCGCAGCGGGCGCTACTGATCGTACCGCCAATGAACGGACAACCTCTCAATCCAGCGTGCTGCGGAACGAACGCAACCCGATTGCGATGACGGCCGCCATGAACAGCACGATCGGCCATGCCTCGCCGCCGATCTCCGCGAGGCCGTTCCCTTTCAGCAGCACGCCACGGACGATGCGCAGGAAATGGGTGATCGGCAGCACCTCGCCGATCGCCTGCGCCCATCCCGGCATGCCGCGGAACGGAAACATGAATCCCGACAGCAGCATCGACGGCAGGAAGAAGAAGAACGTCATCTGCATCGCCTGCAGCTGATTGCGCGCGAGCGAGCTGAACGTGAGGCCGAGCGTCAGGTTCGCGGCGATGAACAGCAGCACGGCCACGTAGAGTGTGACGAAACTGCCGTGGATCGGTACGTTGAAGACCCACCGCGCGATCACGAGGATCAGTGTCACCTGGATGAGCCCGATCAGCACGTACGGGACGATCTTGCCGGTCATCACCTCGAGCGCGTTCGCCGGCGTCGCGAGCAGGTTCTCCATCGTCCCGCGTTCGGTCTCGCGCGTGATCGCGAGCCCCGTCATCAGCACCATCGTCATCGTGAGGATGACGCCCATCAGTCCCGGGACGATGTTGAACTGGGTGATCGCCTCCGGATTGTAGCGCGGATGGATGCGCACTTCGAACGCGCCGGGCGTCGCGCTGAGCGGCGCCAGCGGACCGACGAGCTCGCGCGCGAGCACGTTCTGCGTGACCTGGTTGATGGCGGCGATCGCGTTGCCGGTCGCGGACGGATCGGTGGCGTCCGCCTCGACGAGCAGCGCCGGCCGCTCGCCGCGCACGACCGCGCGCGAAAAGCCCTCCGGGATCGTCACGACGAACTGCACGGCGCCGATCGTGAGCATCCGATCGATGTCGGCTTCGTCGACGGCTTCGCGAACGAAATCGAGATAGCCGGTGTTCCTGAGGCCGGCGAGGATGCTGCGCGAGAACTCGCTGCGGTCGGCGTCGCGCACCGCCGCGGGGAGGTGCTTGGGATCCGAGTTGATCGCGAATCCGAAGAGCAGCAGCTGGAGGACCGGGATCCCGACGATCATGCCGAACGTCAGCCGGTCGCGCTTCAGCTGGATGAACTCCTTGCCGACGATGCCGAGCCAGCGCGACCAGGAAAAGATGCGGTTCACGGACGGGCCCCCGTGTTGCCGTTGCCCGCATTGCGCATCAGGTGGATGAACACATCCTCGAGGCCGGGTTCGACACGCTGCCACCGATAGTTCGGCTCGGCGAGGTACGGCGCGAGCGCCGCGTCGAGTTGCGTGGCGTCGCGTCCGATCACGTGGAGCGTCTCACCGAAAGCGGCAACCTGGTCGACGGCGGGCAGGCTGCGCAGGCGCTGCGCCAGCGCGGGCAGCTCGGCCCCTGCGACCGACCAGCCGACGAGCCCCTGGCTCGCGACGACCTCGGCGTTCGTCCCTTGCGCCAGCAGCCGGCCTTCGAGGATGTAGGCGAGCTTGTGGCAGCGTTCGGCCTCGTCCATGTAGTGCGTGCTGACGAGCACCGTGATGCCATCGGCGGCCAGCGCGTGCAGCTCCTCCCAGAACTCGCGCCGCGCCTTCGGATCGACGCCGGCGGTCGGCTCGTCCAGCAGCAGGAGCCGCGGCCCGTGCAGCAGGCACGCGGCCAGCGCCAACCGCTGTTTCCAGCCCCCCGAGAGCTCTCCCGCGAGCTGGTCGCCGCGTGCCGTGAGCCCAAGCGATGCGAGCGCGCCCTCGGTGCGTTGCCGGCCGTCCGGCAGCGAATACATCCGCGCGATGAAACGCAGGTTCTCGCGGATCGTGAGGTCCTCCCAGAATGAGAAGCGCTGTGTCATGTAGCCCACGCGGCGCTTGATCTCGAACGCCTCCCTGCGGATGTCGTAGCCCAGGCACGTGCCCTCGCCGCTATCCGGCGTGAGCAGCCCGCAGAGCATCCGGATCGACGTCGTCTTGCCGCTGCCGTTGGGGCCGAGGAAGCCGAAGATCTCGCCGCTTTTCACCGTCAGCGCGAGATCGCGGACGACGTGATGCGTGCCGAAATGCTTGTTGAGGCCGCGGACGTCGATCGCGAGACCGCTCGCCGGAATCGCACTGGCACGCGCATCCATGGGCACGGCTAGCGCAGGCTGACGTCGACGGGCTGCCCGGGCTTCAGGCCGGCCGCGGCGCCGGGCGCGGGGTGGGCCTCGACCAGGAAGACGAGCTTGGCGCGGTTTTCCTTCGAGTAGAGCACCGGAGGCGTGAACTCGGCCCGATTCGACACGTAGTCGATGGTCGCGGTGACGCTCGCCCCGCAGCCGTCGCAGCCGAAGGCGATTTCGCCGCCGGGCTTCACGCGGGAGAGCGCCGGCTCGGGCACGTAGAAGCGCACCTTGACGTTGGCCGGCGGCAGGAGGCTCACGACGGGGCTCCCTGCGGGGACCCAGTCGCCGGCCGTGTAATAGGTGTCGTGAACGAGACCCGCGACCGGGGCGGCGACCGCGCGCTGCGCGAGCCGCCAATCGCTCTGCGCCAGCACTTCGCGCGCCGCGCGCGCGTCGGCCTCCGCCGCGCGAATCTCGTCGGTGCGCGCCGGCATCTTCGTCGTCGCAATGGAGGCGGCCAGCTCGGCGACGCGCGCCTCGTCGCGCGCGAGCTGCGTGCGCGCGTCGTCGAGCGCGGCGCTGCTGACGAAGCCGCTCGCGAAGAGCTGCTGCTGGCGCTTGAGGTTGGCGGCCGACAGTTCGCGCGCGGCCCGCGCTTGCTTCTGTTGCTCGACGACGGTTTCGATTTCGGGCGCCCGCTTGCCGGTCTGGAGGTTCGCGAGCCGCGATTCGGCGGCCCGCAGGCGCTGCTCGGCCTCGCGGCGCGCCGCGGTCTCGTTTTCGCGCTCGAGCCCGAACAGCGGCGCGCCGGCGGCGACAACCTCGCCGCGCTTCACCGAGAGTTGCGTGAGCGTCCCGGCGAAAGGCGCGGCGACACGCACGTATTCGCCTTCGACGTAACCCGGCAGCGGGCGCTCCCCCGCCGGTCCACAACCGGCCGACGCCATCGCCGCGGCCGCCAGCGCGACGAGCGCGCGGCGGCGGATGGGCGCCGGTTGCGTTCCCAAGCGATGCCTAGCGCGTGTTCACACCGATTCCATGAGCGCGAACGGGCGCTAGTACTTCACGCTGCATCCGTACGGCGTGGTGCTCGCGACGGTGACCGGCTTGCCCGCGGTCGCTTCGGTCAGCGCGGCGCGCACGTAGTTGTTGGCCACCTTGGCGTCGGCCGGGTTCGTCGATCGCCGGTCGTCGATCGCACCGTTGTAGATGAGCTTGCCCGCCGGGTCGATGACGAACATGTGCGGCGTCGTCTTCGCGCCGTAGGCCCGGCCGGTCGCGCTGGTGCCGTCGATCAGCGTCGCCTTCGGAACGGCGCCCTGGCCGCGCATCCAGGCGGCCATCTCGTCGCCGGTCTTGAATTCGCTGCTGCTCGCGTTGGTCGAGTTGATCGCCAGCCAGACGACGTCCTTCGCGCCCCACTCCTTCTGCAGCCCCTGCATGTTGCGGCTGATGTAGTGCTTCTGCACGAACGGGCACTCGGGGTTGGTCCACTCGAGCACCACGAACTTGCCGCGGTAATCGGCGAGCTTCACCGGCTTGCCGGCCGTGTCGACGATCGTGAAGTCGGGCGCGGGGGCGCCGGGCACGGCCGCCCGTGCAGGCGTAACCGCAGCCATCGCCAGCGCGACGATCAGGGCAATCGAGCGCATGCGCATGGAATCCTCCTTGGTTCGGCGGTGCGACGGCCGGCGTCACAGCGACGCGAGCGCGTCGAGCACCGTTTGCTGCAACAGGACTTCCGGCAGCAGGACGGGTCCCTTGCCGGGCCGGTACAGAACGTACACCGGAACGCCGGTGCGGCCAAGTGCCGTCAGCGCGCGCGTGATGTCCGGGTCGCGACGCGTCCAGTCGGCGCGCACCAGCGCGACCTTCTTCCGCGCGAACGCCGAACGGACTTCGCGGCGTTGAGGACGAGGCGCTTGTTCACCTGGCACGTGACGCACCACGCCGCGGTGAAATCGACGAACACGGCGCGACCCGCCGCGGTGAGCTCGGCGACCCGGGCCGGCGTGTAGGGCTGCCAGTCCGGATCGGCGAGCGCCACCCGACCGCTCGAGGATGCGCGCACCGCCGCGTCGGCATCGGCGCGGAAGAGCGGCCACGCGAGCGTCAACGCGCCGAGCAGCGCGGCCACGCCGGCGATCCCCCACGGCCGCGCGCCGCCGGTGCGCACGATGCGCCACGTCCACAGCGCGAAGCCGAGGCACAGCAGCGCGAGCAGCAGGCGGACCACCGCGTCGTTGTCGCGCTGCGCGCCCAGCACCCACGCGAGCCAGATCACGGTCGCGTAGAGCGGGAACGCGAGCAGCTCCTTGAGGCGCAGCAGCCACGGCCCCGGGCGCGGCAGGCGGCGGCGCCAGCCCGGGAAGAGCGCCAGCGTCACATACGGAACCGCCATGCCGATCCCCAGCGCGACGAACACGGCCAGCGTGGTGGCGGTCGATCCGGCGAGCGCATAGCCCAGCGCCGCGCCCATGAACGGCGCCGTGCACGGCGACGCGATGACCACCGCCAGCACGCCGGACGCGAACGCGTCGACGGTGCGGTTCTTCGCCGTGAAGCCGGCGAGATCCGACGGCACGAGCTGGCCGAACTCGAACACGCCCGACAGATTGAGCGCCAGGACGAAGAACAGCGCCGCCAGCGCCGTGACGACGGCCGGCGATTGCAGCTGAAAGCCCCAGCCGAGCTGCTCGCCGGCCGCGCGCAGTCCCGCGAGCAGGACACCGAGCGCGACGAACGTCAGCACGACGCCGCCGGCGAACGCGAACGCCTCCTTGTGCAGCGTCGGCCTTGCTGTCGTGATGCGTCGCGAAGCCGAGCACCTTGAGCGACAGCACCGGGAACACGCACGGCATCAGGTTGAGGATGATGCCGCCGGCGAGCGCGAACGCGAGCGCCAGCGCGAGCGACAATCCGCCGCCGCCGGCGGCGGCGCGAGGTCGAGCCGGGGGCCGGCCGCAGCGCCGGCTTCGGCCCGGCGGCGAGCGCGCCGGAGAGCGGGGACTCGACGACGCCGCGCGGATCCCCGCCGAACCCGTTGGCTGCGGTGAGGACGCCGGCGACCCGCCGATGGTCGCCGGCGAGGTTGAACGACACCGGCAGCGTCAGCACGTAGGCGTCGCCGTCGCGCGTGACGGTCTGCGGCCGCGACGGCTCGATCATCGATTCGGCGTACGGGAAGAAATGAAGCGCACCCGGATCGGCCGCCCCGGCGGCGGCACGAGCTTCAGCTCGATCGTCTGACCCTTGCCCTCCGCGGTCGCCTGCCAGCCCGCGAGCGGGCGCGGCAGCGCGGCGCGCGCGGCGGCGATCTGCGCGCCCCAGCGCGGATCGGGTGTCGCCGCCGTCGCGACCGGCAGCGTCGAGCGTGAGATCGGCGCCTTCCGGAATGCAGAGTTCCTTGCACACGAGCCAGTCGGCGCGCGCCTGGAGGACGTGCGCGCCTCCCGGCGTCAACGTGCGTGCCGTCGCAGCTCGACCAGCAGCAGCACCTCGCCGTCGTAGCCGTAGTTGACCAGCGGGCCGGCCGGCAACACGTGCGGCGCCGGCCATTCGATCGGTCCGGCCTCGACGCCGGCGGGAAGCTTCCATTCGAGCGTCGTCGGCAATCCCGAATCGCCGGGATTGCGCCAGTACGTGTGCCAGCCCTTCTCCATCGAGAGCCGCAACGCGACCGTCATCGGCTCGCCGGGAACGAGCGCCGTCGCGCCGCGACGAGCTCGGCTTCGACGTGCGCGGTCTTCACCGGCGCCGCGACGGTCGCCGACGCCAACGCGAAGAGCACCGCGGCGCCGAGCGCGCGCGGCGAAGGCGAGGCGTGGGCGGCGGCGGATCATCGGTGGGCCGCGGCGCTGGCAACGCGTTTGGGTCGGTCGGGAGCCGGGAAGGTTCCCGTCGGCACGTATAATTCTACCCGCGCATCGCGAAACGCCGCGAAACGCCTCATCGACGGTTCGGTGCACGACCGGCGCGCGGTCGCCGCGGTTCGTTGCGCCGATTGCGCGACCCATCCGCCGCAAACACGCAAAACCCCTGCCCGATTCCCATGGAAGCCTTCCTCGTCTCGACGGGCGTCGTCGCGCTCGGCGAAATCGGCGACAAGACGCAGTTGCTGGCGCTCGTGCTCGCCGCGCGCTTCCGGAAGCCGCTGCCGATCATCGCCGGCATCCTCGTCGCGACGCTCGCCAACCACGCGCTCGCCGGCTTCCTGGGCAACCTGTTCCGCTCGTTCGTGCCGTCCGAGGTGCTGCGGTGGCTCGTCGCGCTGTCGTTCTTCGCCGTCGCGCTCTGGGCGCTGCGGCCGGACAAGCTCGACGCCGACGAGCCGCCGCCGGCGACGCGCTGGGGCGTCTTCGGCGTGACCGTCGTCGCGTTCTTCCTGGCCGAGATGGGCGACAAGACGCAGGTCGCGACGGTGGTGCTGGCGGCGCGATTTCCGTCGCTCGTCGCCGTCGTGCTCGGCACGACGCTCGGCATGCTGCTCGCCAACGTCCCGGTCGTGCTGGTCGGCAAGGCCGCGTCCGCGAGGATTCCGTTCAAGGCGGTGCGCATCGCCGCGGCGCTGCTGTTCGCCGCGCTCGGCGTCTACGCGCTCGTCGCGTCGGACCTGCCCGGCGCGCGGGTAGGCGCCCGCCGGTATAATCGGCCGCTTGCGCCCGTTCGCGCCGCGCGTCACCGCGTGCCCCAACCCGCACCCGATGAAACCTGTTCAACCCCACCGAGATCGAAGCCGCCGCGCAGGCCGCGTGGAAGGCCGCCGACGCCTATCGCGCCGTCGAGCGCAGCGGACCGGAAGAAGTTCTTCTGCGTGTCGATGCTGCCCTACCCCTCGGGCATGCTGCACATGGGGCACGTGCGCAACTACATGATCAGCGACATGATGTACCGGCACCTGCGGATGAAGGGGTACAACGTGCTGGTGCCGATGGGCTGGGACGCGTTCGGCCTGCCCGCGGAGAACGCCGCGATGAAGGCCGGCGTTGCGCCGGCGCCCTGGACCTACGACAACATCGCCCACATGAAAGGGCAGATGCAGGCGATGGGCTGCGCGATCGACTGGTCGCGCGAGATCGCGACCTGCGATCCCGCGTACTACCGGTGGAACCAGTGGCTGTTCCTGAAGATGCTCGAAAAGGGCATCGCCTACAAGAAGACGGGCGTCGTCAACTGGGACCCCGTCGACCAGACGGTGCTCGCGAACGAGCAGGTGATCGACGGCCGCGGCTGGCGCTCGGGCGCGCCGGTCGAGAAGCGCGAGATCCCGATGTACTACCTGCGGATCACCGACTACGCCGACGAGCTGCTCGACAATCTCGACCGAGATGACGGGCTGGCCCGAGCGCGTGCGGGCGATGCAGGCGAACTGGATCGGCAAGAGCCTCGGCGTGCGGTTCGCGTTCACGCACGACATCCGCGACGACGGCGGCAAGCCGATCGGCGACGGCCGGATGTACGTCTTCACGACGCGCGCCGACACCATCATGGGCGTCACGTTCTGCGCGGTCGCCGCCGAGCATCCGCTCGCCGCGCACGCCGCGAAGTCGAACCCGGCGCTCGCCGCGTTCATCGACGAGTGCCGGCACGGCAGCGTGATGGAGGCCGACCTCGCGACGATGGAAAAGAAGGGGATGCCGACCGGCCTCTCCGTCGCGCACCCGCTGACCGGCGAGAAGATCGAAGTCTGGGTCGGCAACTACGTGCTGATGAGCTACGGCGACGGCGCGGTGATGGGCGTCCCCGCGCACGACGAGCGCGACTTCGCGTTCGCGAAGAAGTACGGGTTGCCGATCAAGCAGGTGATCGGCGGGAGGTCGTGGCGCGCGGCGAACGCGCGCACGACCGTTCTCGACCGACGCGTGGCAGCCGTGGTACGAGGACAAGGAGCGCGGCCGGTGCGTGCACTCCGGCAAGTACGACGGCCTCGCGCTACGCAGGCAGCCGTCGACGCGATCGCCGCCGACCTCGCCGCCCGGGCCTCGGCGAGAAGCGGACGACCTGGCGGCTGCGCGACTGGGGCATCTCGCGCCAGCGCTACTGGGGCACGCCGATTCCGATCGTCCACTGTGCCGCCTGCGGCGACGTGCCGGTGCCGGAGACGGACCTCCCCGTCGTGCTGCCGGAGGACTGCGTGCCCGACGGCACCGGCAACCCGCTCGCGAAGCGCGCCGATTTCGTCGACACGCGTGCCCGCGCTGCGGCAAGCCGGCGAAGCGCGAGACCGACACGATGGACACGTTCGTCGACTCGTCGTGGTACTTCATGCGCTACGCCTGCCCCGACGCACCGACGATGGTCGACGCCCGCAACGACTACTGGAACCCGATGGACCAGTACATCGGCGGCATCGAGCACGCGATCCTGCACCTGCTCTACGCCCGCTTCTGGACCAAGGTCATGCGCGACCTCGGCCTCGTCAGATTCGACGAGCCCTTCACGCGGCTGATGACGCAGGGCATGCTGCTCAACCACATCTATTTCCGCCGCACCGACAAGGGCGGCATCGACTACTTCGCGCCCGACGACGTCGACGTCGAGCACGACGCCGAGGGCCGCATCGTCGGCGCGACGCCGAAGGCCGACGGCAAGCGCGTCGAGTACGGCGGCATCGGGACGATGTCGAAGAGCAAGAAGAACGGCGTCGATCCGCAGGAGCTGATCGCGAAGTTCGGCGCCGACACCGCGCGCCTGTTCGTGATGTTCGCCGGCCCGCCGGAGGCCACGCTGTGGTCGGACGCCGGCGTCGAAGGCGCCCACCGCTTCCTGCGGCGGCTGTGGACGTACGCGCACGCCACGCCGACGCCGTGCGTTCGGCTCCGGCCACAGTCGACTGGCGCGACGCCGCCGCGCCGGTCAAGGCGGCACGGCGGGAGATCCATGTCACGCTGAAGCAGGCGAACTACGACTACGAGCGGATCCAGTACAACACGGTCGTGTCGGCCGGAATGAAGATGCTGAACGCGCTCGACGCCGTGCCGGCCGACGCCGCGGGCGCCGCGGCGCTGGTGCGCGAAGGCCTGTCGATCCTGCTCCGCGTGCTGTACCCGGTCGTTCCGCACATCGGGTGCGCGCTGTGGAACGACCTCGGGTTCGCGCGCGCGCACGGCCACCTGCTCGACGCGCCGTGGCCGGAGGTCGACGCCGCCGCGCTCGCGCAGGACGAGATCGAGCTCGTGCTGCAGGTCAACGGCAAGCTGCGCGGCAGGATCATCGTGCCGGCGAGCGCCGACCACGCGGCGATCGAGGCGGAGCGCGCGCGAGCCCCGAGGTCGCGAAGCACGCGGCGGGCGCCGCGGTGAAGAAGATCGTCATCGTGCCGGGGCGGCTCGTCAATGTCGTCGTCTGAGCGTTCGGCGGCGATCGGGGATCGCCGGCATTCTCGCGGGACTCGCCGTGGCCGGGTCGCTCGCCGGCTGCGGCTTCCACCTGCGCGGCGACGTCAGCTACGCGTTCTCGACGCTCTACGTGAATGCGCCGGCGGCGACGCCGCTCGCCGCCGAGCTGAAGCGCACGCTGGAAGGCGGCGGCACGACGATCGTCGACACGGCCACCGCCGCGCAGGTCACCCTCGACCTCTCGGGCGTCGCCGACGACAAGCAGGTGCTTTCGCTGTCGGGCGGCGGGCGCGTCCGCGAGTACCCGCTGACGAAGCGCGTGACCTTCGCGCTCCACGACGCGAACGGCCACGACTGGCTGCCGGCCGCCGAAATCGTCATTCGCCGTTCGTACTCGTTCAACGAGTCCGAAGTGCTGGCGCGCGAGGCCCAGGAGGCGCGGCTGCTCACGGAGATGCAGACCGACGCCGTGCAGCAGATCGTGCGCCGGCTGCAGTCGGCGAAGAAGCCGGAGTAGCCGGGGACGGGCAGGGCGCATGCTTCATCCTGAGCCCGACGCGAACCCCCGCTGCGCAGGATGCCTTGCGCCGCGAGCCCGCGTGGAACTCCGCCTCAACCAGCTCGCCGCGCACCTCGAGCGCACGCTCGCGCCGATCTACGTCGTGCACGGCGACGAGCCGCTGCTCGCCATCGAGGCCGGCGATGCGATCCGCGCCGCCGCGCGGAACGCCGGCTGCGACGAGCGCGAGGTCCTCGTCGTCGAGCCCGGATTCAAGTGGGACGCGTTCGTCGCCGCCAACGCGAACATGGGCCTCTTCGGCGCGCGCAAGCTCATCGATCTGCGCATCCCGTCCGGCAAGCCGGGCGTCGACGGCGCCAAGGCGCTCGAAGCCTGCGCGGCACGCCCAATCCCGACCAGACGCTGCTCGTCACGCTGCCGCGGCTCGACCGCGCGACGCAGGCGTCGGCGTGGTTTTCCGCGCTCACGGACGCCGGCGTGGCGATCGCCGTCTATCCGCTCGAGCGCGACGAGCTCCCGTCGTGGATCGCGGCGCGCCTCGCGCGGCAAGGACAGCGCGCGCCCCGCGAGACGCTCGCGTTTCTCGCCGAGCGCTGCGAGGGCAATCTGCTGGCCGCGCGGCAGGAGATCGAGAAGCTCGGCCTGCTGCTGCCCGAGGGCGAGCTCGCCGCGGACGCGGTCGAGCGCGCGGTCACCGACGTCGCGCGCTACGACGTCTTCCAGCTCTCGGAGGCGTGGCTCGCGGGCGACGCCGCGCGCGCGCTGCGCATCATCGCGGCGCTGGAGGCCGAAGGCGAAGGCATTCAGCTCTTGCTGTGGCAGCTCGGCGAGGACGTCCACGCGCTGGCCTCGGTGCTGGGCGCCACGGCATCCGGCACGCCGGTCGCGACCGCGATCCGCAATGCCCGCGTCTGGGGCAAGCGGCAGGCGGCGATGGAGCGCGCGGCGCGGCGGTTCAAAGCGGACGCGATCGCGCCGTTTCTCGCCGCGCTCGCGCGGCTCGACGCGCTGTCGAAAGGCATCGGCCGCGGCAACGTCTGGGACGAATTGCGGACGATCGCGCTCGCGCTCGCCGGCAAGCCGGCATTGCCGCTGCCCGCGATGCGCTGAATCGTTGCGTCGGTGCCGGCATCGGACGCCACCGGCGGCACCGCGAGCGTCGGCGCTCAGCGCGGCGGCACGGGATCGCAGCTCGCCCGCCGCTCGAACAGCGTGCACGGCGTCATCGGCATGCCGCGCACGTCGTGCGCGACCATCCGCCAGCGCGCGCCGTCGCGCTCCATCGTCATGAAGCCGAACCGGTTCGAGGCGACGAGGCCCGCGACCACCGCGCCGGGCGCGGGCGTCGTTCCCGGCGGCAGCGGCAGACGGCAGCGGCACGTCGAGCAAGTCGCCGCCGTTGCCGGAGACGAACTGCGCCGGCTGCGGCGTCGAGAAGCTCACGACCTCGAACAGGTGCACGTGACCGGCGAGGAGCGCCTGCACGTTGGGCGGGAACAGCACGGTCGGCTGCAGCGCGCCCAGCACCGATTGCAGCGCGGCGTTGCCGGGGAACGGCGCGTCGGGCTTCGCGGGTTCGGCGCAAACGCCGAGGATCGGATGGTGGTTCATGAAGAACGCTGTCCGGCCGGCGGGCCGCCAGCGCGAACGCGCGCTCGAACTGCGCGCGATACTCGACGTACATCGGGTCGGTCGGCGGCCAGCGGCGCGACGCCGACCAGCGACGAATCGAACACGATGAACTGGGTGTCGGCGTCGCCGCCCGAGCCGAGCGGCACCGCGTAGGGCTCGCTGTAGTCGCCGATCGCGTCGTCCGCCGCGTCGTTGCAGTCCTGCCGCGCGGCCGAGCGGCCGCGGATCGAGGAAGCGCCACCAGCCCTGACCCGCGCGGTTGCACGACTCGTGATTGCCGCGGACGACGATCCACGGCGCCGCCGCGAGGAGCTTTTGCGCCGGCGCGAAGAGATCGGCCTCCCACGCGTCCCAGCCGTAGCCCCACGGGCTGCCTGCGCACCCGGCGTTGCCCGCCGGGCACGCGTTCTCGCGGTAGTGATAGTCGCCGACGTGGATGACGAGGTCCGGTGCGGCATCCGCCGCCGCGTCGGCCACGCGCCGCGAACGGCCACGCGCCGCGTCGTTGCACGCCTGGAACGCGCGGTCCGACGGTCTTGATCCGGCAACCGGTGTCGCCCAGCACGACGATCCGCTGCGGATTCGGCTCTCGGCAGCGGCAGCTCGCGGCCGGCGACCGCGGCCCGCCGCACGCCCGGCGGAACGAGTTTCTCGCAGACGAGCACCGGAAACGCCGACGGCTTCGACTCCGCGGATCGCTGCGCGTCGGCCGGAGCGGAACGGTCACCGGCGGCGCGCGCACGTCCATCGGCCGCGCGACCCCGTCGAGATCGATCGCCGGGCACGCCGCGGCGGCGGTGATCACGCGCGCGACCGGACGTCCCTCCTCGCCCAGCACGACGTAGGCGTAGCGCAGCCTCGCCGCCGCGCTCGCCGGAAGCGCCGCGGCGTCGCGCAGCCGGCCAGCACCACGGCGATGGCCAGCGCCATCGTCGATCGCATCATCGCCAATCCCCCCACAGCGCCTGCACGACGGCGAGGCCCGCCGCCGCCGCGGTCTCGGTGCGCAGCACGCGCGGCCCGAGCCGCACCGCGTGGAAGCCCTTCGCGCGCGCCGCCGCGCACTTCGCGCGCATCGAACCCGCCCTCCGGGCCGATCAGCGAGCGCGAGCGGCGCCGGCGGCCGCGCGAGCGCCGCGAGCGAGCGATCGGCCTCGGGCGCGAGCAGGATGCCGCCGCCGTTCCACGCCGCGAGCCATTCGGCGAGCGATTGCGGCGGCAGCGACGTCGGGCACGCGATTGCGGCCGCATTGCTCGCAGGCGGCGATCGCGATCTGCCGCCAGTGGGCGAGGCGCCTGTCGCCGCGCTCGCCCGGCGGGCAACGGCGCGCTGCGCGCGGTCACGAGCGGCTGGATCGCCGCGACGCCGAGCTCGGTCGCCTTGCGCATCGCGTAGTCCATCGCGTCGTTCGCCGCGATGGCCTGCGCCAGCGTCACGGCGAGCGGCGACTCGCGATCGATCCGGCGCGAAGCCGCGACGCGCACGCTGCGCGCCGCGCTTGTCGACGCGCACGAGCGTCGCCGCGTACTCGCCGCCGGTCGCCGTCGAAGAGCGTCAGCGCGTCGCCGACGGCGAGCCGCAGGACGCGCGTCGCGTGATGCGCGGCGGCCTCGTGCAGCTCGATCGCCGTTCCGACAAGCTCCGGCGCGAGCGGCAGCGGGACGAAGAATCGCGGGGCCGCCATCACGGAGTCGGGTCAACCTCTCCGGCCGGCGCGACGAAATCGAGGCGCGCAGTCGTCGTTCTCGGCGCGAAAGCCGATCCGCGCGTAGATCGCGTTCGACGTCGGATTCGCGAGGTCGGTCGTCAGGAACAGCTTGCGCTTGCCGCGCGCGAGCAGCTCGCGCGACATCGCCGCCACGAGCGCCGTCGCGTAGCCGCGTCCGCGGTGCGCCGGCAGCGTGTACACGGGCGCGATGCGGGCGAAGTCCGGCGCCGCGTCGTTGAAGCCGGCGTAGGCGACGCGCCCGCCGTCGTCCCAGATCCGGAAATCGCCGCGCGCGACGCGCTCGGGCAGCATTCGCGCACGCGCTCCGGCCGGTCGGGGATGCCGACTTCCACGATGAACGCGATCTGCCGCTCGATCAGCCATGCGACGTCGGCGTCGCCGGCGACGCGCGCCGCACCCGGGCGCGGCCGGCACGTCGTTCACCGCGGTCAGCGCGTGCTGCCGCAGGCGGACCCGCAGGCGGTGCGCGCGTCCCGTCAGCGCGTGCCACGCCGCGCGAACGCCTCGCAGCCCGCCGGCGCGCCCGACGACGCCCTGCAGCTCCGGGCAGTCGCGGCGCGAGATCGTCGGCGAACGCCATCGCGACCTCGGCATCGCTCTGGCCGATGATCACCGGGCCGTCGTCGCGCTGGATCGCGGCGCCGAAGACCGTCGCCGTCGCCGCAGGTCGCGAGGTAGACGCGCTCGTCGGCGCGGGCGGCGTCCGCTTCATCGCGTGCGCCCAGCCGCTGAAGAAGCTGGCGGACGCCTCGCCGCGCGCCGCCATCGGCGCCGCCGCGGCAAGGAACGCGTCGGGATCGGAGTGGCGGATGACGTGCATCGAAGCGGGATCTCCGGAGGCGTCAACGCCCGTCGGACTCGGGTACGCGCCTGCGCCGCGGCAAGACAGGCAAGACCGATGGCCTGCTAGCATTTTGACACAGCCCTCACTCGCCGACTGCATGAGGACCCCATGGTCAGCCTGACAACACCCGTCATGCGCAGCTGCGGCTGGCCCGCCGCGCCCTTCGATCTGCCGGGACCGACGGCCGGCGCCACACGCTGGAATCGGTCCGCGGCGCGCAACGGGACGGTCGTGATGTTCATCTGCAACCACTGCCCGTACGTGAAGGCGGTGGTCGCCAAGATCGTCCGCGACATGACCGAGCTGCGCAAGCACGGCGTCGGCAGCATCGCGATCATGAGCAACGACCCCGCCGCCTATCCCGGACGATTCGTTCGACAACATGAAGGACGTTCGCCGCGCAGCACGGCTTCACGTTCCCGTACGCGATCGACGAGACGCAGGAGGTCGCGCGCGCCTACGGTGCCGTCTGCACGCCCGACTTCTTCGGCTTCGACCGCGATCTCGCGGCTCGCCTACCGCGGCCGGCTCGACGCGTCCGGGCGCTCGAGCCGATCCGGCGGCCGCCCGCGAGCTGTTCGACGCGATGGTGGCGATATGCGCGCACGGCGGCAAGGCGCCGGCGATCCAGCATCCGTCGGTCGGCTGCTCGATCAAGTGGAAGCAGCCGTAGCGGGGTAGCCGCGCAGTCGACCGCCGGCAGCCAGTTCGGCTCGGCCATGCCGCATGACGTCATCGCTCAGGCTGACGCCTGACCCACGAACCGGTTCGCGGCCGACTCTCCCGACCGCCGCTCACTCGACCAGCGCGCGGTAGGCGTGCCACGTCGCGTGCCCGATCACGGGCACGGTGACGACGAGCCCGACGAAGACGAGCGCGAAGCCGGCGGCGGTCAGCGCCACGATGATCGCGCCCCAGACGACCATCGCCGGCACGTTCGCGCCGAAGGCCCGCAGGCTCGTCAGCACCGCGACGACGCCGTCGGTGTCGCGATCGAGCATCATCGGCACCGACACGACGCTGATCGCGAACACCAGCACCGCGAAGAACCCGCCCGACGCAGACGTACGCGAACAGGAACTCGAGGTTGTCGGGCGAGAGCATCTGCCGCAGGAAGCCGGCGACCGTCGGCATCTCTCCCGTGTAGAACAGCGCGAACACGATCAGCGACGCGCGCGCCCAGACGAGCAGGATGACGCCGAGCACCAGCGCGAACATGCCGATCGCGCCGACGTTGGGAGCCCAGGCGTCGAGCGTGGGCGCGAGCCGCGTGGGCAGCCCGCGCTCGCGGCGGCGCGAGAGGTCGTAGAGGCCGATCGCGAGGAACGGCCCGACGAGAAAGAAGCCCGTGACGAGCGCCGACACGTATTCGTACGCATGGCGGAACGTGAACGCGATGAGCCAGCCCATCGCGGCGAAGCACACGCCGTAGAACATGCTCGGCAGCGGATGCGCGCGGAAGTCCCGCCAGCCCGCGCCAGCCAGCCGAACGGCGCCGTCGCCGGCAGCATGCGCACGCCCGGGAACGGTCGAGGCCTGCGGATCGGTCTTCGGGTGTCGCCATGCGCGACCTGACGCTACAGAAACGCGCGCAGCGCGTCGAGCACGGCGTCGGGCTGCTCGGCCATCAGCGCGTGCCCGCAGTCGGGCAGCGTGACGACGCGCGCGTCGGGCAGCGCCGCGATCAGCGCCGCGCGCGTTCTTCGGCGGCGCCATGATGTCGCGCGCGCCGAGGATCGACGAGCGCCGGACAGCGGAGCCTTGCCGCCGCTGTCGAGCCCGGCCGCGTAGCGCATGGCACGCGAGCGAGGTCGGCGTGGAGCACCCCGGGCCGCGTGCGCTCCAGCAGCCGCAGCGCGTTGCCGGTGAGCCAGACGCCGGGCATCCGGTTGCCGCCGAGCTGCTTGCCGGCGCTGTACGACCAGCCGGTGATGAGCTCGTAGGCGACGTGGTCGTTCCGCCTCGCGGCGTCGAGCAGCGCGTCGGAGACCGGCATCGGCGCCGCGGGGCCGAGCGAGCGCGATCCGCGTCGACGCGCTCGGGGTGCCGCGCCGCGCATTCGAGCACCGCGAGCGAGCCCAGCGAATGGCCGACGAGCGCGGCCGTCGCCGATCGCCGCCGCATCGAGCAGCGCGGGAATCCAGTCGGCGATCGCCTCGACCGACGGCAGCGCATCGCCGCCGGACCGGCCGTGGCCCGGCAGGTCGACGGCGAGCACGTTCCAGCCGTGATGCGCGAAATAGCGCGACTGCAGCGCCCAGACGCTGTGGTCGTTCGCCGCGCCGTGGACGAAGACGACCGTCGGCAGCGCGCGCGTCGAAGGGCCGCGCGCCGGTGTACGCGTAGACTTCGCTGCCGGCGACGACCAAGCGCATCAGGCCTTCCCGGCCGCGTGCAGCGCCCGCGACAGGTCCTCGATCAGGTCGTCGGGATTCTCGAGCCCGACCGACAGGCGGATCGTGCCTTCGGTGATGCCGGCCCTGACGAGGTCCGTCGGCCGACATCCGGAAATGCGTCGTGCTCGCCGGGTGGATCACCAGCGACTTCGCGTCGCCGACGTTGGCGAGGTGCGAGAAGATCTTCAGCGTCTCGATGAACTTGCGGCCCTGCGCGCGCGTGCCCTTGAGGTTGAAGCTGAACACGGCGCCGCAGCCCTTCGGCAGCAGCCGCTGCGCGAGCGCGTGGTCCGGATGCGCCGGGCAGCTCCGGATAGCCGACCGATTCGACCGAGCGGTGCGTCGACGAGGAAGGCGACGACCTTGCGCGCGTTCTCGACGTGGCGCGCCATCCGCAGCGGCAGCGTCTCGATCCCCTGCAGGATCTCGAACGCGGTGAACGGCGACATGCACGCGCCGAAGTCGCGGATCCCCTCGCGCCGCGCGCGCAGCAGGAACGCCGCGGTCGTCGACTCCTCGGCGAACACCATGTCGTGGAAACCCGCGTACGGCTCGGTCAGCGTCGGGAACTTGCCGCGCGCGCGCGGCGTCCGCCATCGCCGTCCCAGTCGAACTGCCCCGAATCGACGAGCAGGCCGCCGATCACCGATGCCGTGGCCGGACAGGAACTTGGTCGCCGAGTGGAAGACGAGATCGGCGCCGTGCGCGAACGGCTGCATCAGGTACGGCGTGGTGAACGTCGAATCGACGAGCAGCGGCAGCCCGTGCTCGTGCGCGAGCGCGGCCACGCGCGGAATGTCGAGCACGTCGAGGCCGGGGTTGCCGAGCGTCTCGCCGAACAGGAGCCGCGTGTCCGGCCGGATCGCCGCGCGCCAGGCGTCGAGGTCGCGCGGATCGACGAACGTCGTCGCGATGCCGAAGCGCGGCAGCGTGTAGTCGAGCAGGTTGTGCGAGCCGCCGTACAGCGCGCGCGACGCGACGATGTGCGCGCCCGCGCCGAGCAGCGTGACGATCGCGAGGTGCAGCGCCGCCTGCCCGCTCGCCGTCGCGATCGCGCCGACGCCGCCTTCGAGCGCGGCGATCCGCTCCTCCAGCACCGCGCAGGTCGGATTGGAGATGCGCGAGTAGACGTGCCCCGCGCGCTCCATGTTGAAGAGCGCGGCCGCATGGTCGCTGTCCGGGAACACGAACGACGCCGACTGGTAGATCGGCGTCGCGCGCGCGCCGGTGGCGGGGTCGGGCCTCGCGCCGGCGTGCAGCGACAGCGTGTCGAAGTGCGTGGTCCTGGGCTTGGTCATCCGTGCGTCCTGGGTGGTGGAGACGCGCAGCCGGCCGCCGCGCCTGCGCTTTCCGGCCGATTCTACGGGGAACCCGGCCCTGCGGACAACGGCGAGGCCGCGCGCTGCGCGACGCGCGCGACGACGCGCTGCCGGCGCCGACGATTGTCGCCCGATGCTCGCGGCGCATAATGCAGACGGCGCGCGGCACGAGATGGCATCGACGGTCGCGTCCGCGCGCTCCGCCCTGCGCCGTTGCCCGAACTCCCATGCCGCGCCGCAGTCGCGCACGTCTCCGCAGCTCCTCCGCCGGAGAGCGTTCGAGCCGAGGCCGATGTTCCCTGGCACACGCTGAGCGTCGACGGCCACGCTCGAACGGCTGGCCGCGAGCGCCGACAGCGGGCTCGCGCCCGAGGAGGCCGCGCGGCGCGCCGCGCGCTTCGGCCCCAATGCGATCCAGGAGCGGGCCGCGCGCGGCGCCGCTCCGCATGCTGCTCGACCAGTTCGCGGATTTCATGATCCTGGTCCTGCTCGCCGCGGCGGTGATCTCGGGCATCGTCGGCGACGTCAAGGACACGCTCGCGATCGTCGTGATCGTCGTGCTGAATGCCGTCATCGGCTTCGTGCAGGAGTTCCGCGCCGAGCGCGCGATGGCGGCGCTGAAGCAGATGGCGGCGGGCAACGCCCGCGTCGTGCGCGGCGGCGAGACGCTGACCGTGCCGGCGACGGAGCTGGTCCCCGGCGACGTCGTGCTGCTCGAGGCCGGCAACGTCGTCCCGGCGGATCTGCGCCTCGTCGAGACGGCGCAGCTCAGGATGGACGAAGCGCTGCTCACCGGCGAGTCGGTGACGGTCGAGAAGACCTGCGGCGCGCTCGCCGCCGCCGACCTGTCGCTCGGCGACCGCCGGAACATCGCGTTCAAGGGCGCAACGGCGACCTCGGGCCGCGGCCGCGGCATCGTCGTCGCCACGGGAATGGCGACCGAGCTCGGCAGGATCGCCGCGCTGCTCGACGCCGGCGAGTCGAGCCGAAGACTCCGTTGCAGAAGCGGCTGTCCGTGTTCGGCCGGCGGCTCGGGCTTGCCGTCATCGCGATCTGCATCATCGTGTTCGCCGTCGGCCTCCTCGCGCGGCGAGCCCCCGCTCCTGCTGTTCCTGACCGCCGTCAGCCTCGCGGTCGCCGCCATCCCGGAGGCGCTTCCGGCGGTCGTCACGATTTCGCTCGCGCTGGGCGCGACCAAGCTCGCGAAGCAGCACGCCCTCATCCGGCGCCTGCCGGCGGTGGAGACGCTCGGCTCGGTCACGTGCATCTGCTCGGACAAGACCGGCACGCTGACCCAGAACAGGATGCGCGTCGTCGAGATCCACTGCGCGGGCAGGCGCAACGCGCGACTGGAAGGCCGCGGCGGGCAGCGAGCCCTTGCGCAGCCTGTTCACGGCGCTCGCACTGTCGAACGACGCGAACCGCGGCCCCCATGGCCGCGTGACCGGCGATCCGACGGAGACCGCGCTCTTCCACGCCGCGGCCGACGCGGGATTCGACAAGGCGGTCGCTCGAAACGGCGACGCCGCGCGTCATCGAGCTGCCGTTCGATTCCGAGCGCAAGCGCATGACGACGCTGCACCGCGCCGGCGCGGGCGCCATCGCGTACACGAAGGGCGCGCCGGAAAGCGTGCTGCCGCGGTGCACGGCGATGGCCGGCGCCGACGGCGACGAGCCGCTGCACGCGCGCCGCGATCCTCGCCGCCGCGGAGCGCATGGCCGCGGAGGGATTGCGGGTGCTGGCGGTCGCGCGGCGCGAGTGGCCGGCGCTGCCGGCCGCGCCGGATCCCGACGCCGTCGAAGCCGGACCTCGCGTTCGTCGGGCTGGTCGGACTGATCGACGCGCCGCGCCGCGAGGCGAAGGACGCCGTCGGCGTCTGCCGATCCGCGGGCATCACGCCGGTGATGATCACCGGCGATCATCCGGCCACCGCGCGCGCGATCGCCCGCGAGCTCGGCATCATCGGTCCCGGCGACCGCGTGCTGACCGGCGCGGAGCTCGCGCAGTTCGAGCGACGACGCACTCGCGCAGCAGGTTGCCGACATCCGCGTCTACGCGCGCGTCGATCCGGCGCAGAAGATCCGCATCGTCGAGGCGCTGCAGCGCCGGGGCGAGTTCGTCGCGATGACCGGCGACGGCGTCAACGACGCGCCGGCGCTGCAAGCGCGCCGACATCGGCGTGGCGATGGGCAAGGGCGGCACCGACGTCGCGCGGGAAGCGTCGAGCCTGGTGCTGCTCGACGACAACTTCGCCACGATCGTCGGCGCCGTGCGCGAGGGCCGCCGGATCTTCGACAACATCCGCAAGTTCATCCGGTTCGTGATGACCGGAAACTCCGGCGAGATCTGGACGATCTTCCTCGCGCCGTTCCTCGGCCTGCCGATTCCGCTGCTGCCCATCCAGATCCTGTGGGTGAACCTCGTGACCGACGGCCTGCCGGGCCTCGCGCTCGCCGCGGAGCCGGAAGAACGGGGCATCATGCGCCGGCCGCCGCGACCGCCGCAGGAAAGCGTCTTCGCCCACGGCATGTGGCAGCACATGCTCTGGGTCGGGCTCCTGATCGGCGCGCTGTCGCTGCTGGCGCAGGCGTGGGCGATCCACAGCGGCTCCGCGCACTGGCGGACGATGGCGTTCACCGTGCTGACGCTGGCGCAGCTCGCGCACGTGCTGGCGATCCGGTCCGAGCGCGACTCGCTGTTCCGGCAGGGGATCACGTCGAACCTGCCGCTGCTCGGCGCCGTCGTCTTCACGTTCGCGCTGCAGATGGCCGCCATCTACGTTCCGTTCATGAACTCGGTCCTCAGCACGGATCCGCTGACGGCGGTCGAGCTCGCGCTCTGCCTGGCGCTGTCGTCGGTCGTCTTCGTCGCCGTCGAGGCGGAGAAATGGCTGGTGCGCCGGGGCTGGCTCTACGCCGACCCGACCATCGCGCACCGGCGCCTGCCCGATGGGTCCCGTGTGGATTAAACTCTCGCATTCCGCACCACCCGAAGGAGACGACCATGCAACGCAAGGCAACCGCACGCTGGCAGGGCAGCACGCAGGAAGGCAGCGGCACGCTTTCGGTCCAGAGCGGCACGCTGCGCGACACGCCCGTACTCGTTCAAGGCCCGCTTCGGCGACGGCAAGGGAACGAACCCGGAGGAGCTCGATCGCCGCCGCGCATGCGGGCTGCTTCACGATGGCGTTGTCGTTCACGCTGAACAACGCGGGCTTCACCGCGACGGCGATCGAGACCGAGGCGCAGCTCACGATGGACCCGTCGACGGCAAGCCCACGATCACGGCGATCCATCTGATGACCCGCGCGCAGGTGCCCGGAGATCGCCGCCGCGCAGTTCGCGGAGATCGCGTCGAACGCCAAGGTCAACTGCGTCATCTCGCGCGCGCTTTCCCCGTCGATCACCGTCACGATGGACGCGGTGCTCGCGTCCTGACGCCGGCGGAGAGCTCGGTGGCGCCGCGGCCGCGCCGACCAAGGGCCGCGGCGCGACCTTCAATCCGGCAAACCGCTTCCGCGCGAGCAGCGCGAGCCGGTCGACGACGGCTGGGTCGCGCCGGACGGCGACGGCGGACGGCGACGACGAGCCGCCGCCGCTGAAGACGATCGTGCGGATCCAGCCGGCGCGCACGATCATCAGCCGCAACGATTCGCCGGACATCCCGTTCACGCAGTCGATCAATCCGTACCAGGGCTGCGAGCACGGCTGCGTCTACTGCTACGCGCGGCCGACGCACGCGTATCTCGACCTCTCGCCGGGGCTCGACTTCGAGACGAAGCTCTTCGCGAAGCCCAACGCCGCCGCGTTGCTGCGCGCCGAGCTCGCGAAGCCCGGCTACCGCTGCGAGCCGATCGCGCTCGGCACCAACACCGACCCGTACCAGCCGATCGAGCGCGAGTGGAAGATCACGCGCTCCGTGATCGAGGTGCTCGCCGAGTGCGACCATCCGCTGACGATCACGACCAAGGGCGCGCTGATCGAGCGCGACCTCGACCTGCTGGCGCCGATGGCGGCGAAGGGTCTCGTCCGCGTGTTCGTCTCGATCGCGATGCTCGACCGCGAGCTCGCGCGCAAGCTCGACCCGCGCGCGGCGGCGCCGCATCGCCGCCTCGCGATCGTCAAGGCGCTCGAGCGACGCCGGCGTGCCGGTGGGCGTCAACGTCGCGCCGGTGATCCCGCAGCTCACCGACCGCGAGCTCGAGGCGATCCTCGAGGCGGCGGCCGCCGCCGGCG
This sequence comes from uncultured beta proteobacterium, assembly GCA_963833295.1. Lineage (GTDB taxonomy): Bacteria > Pseudomonadota > Gammaproteobacteria > Burkholderiales > Casimicrobiaceae > CAIWHR01. The sequence goes on from CAWHXL010000006.1 coordinate 380,176, forward strand.
CGCGCCACGCCGGCTGGACGATGCTGCGCCTGCCGCTCGAGGTCGCGCCGCTCTTCCGCGACTGGCTCGCCGCGCATTACCCGCTGCGCGCCGCGCACGTGATGAGCATCGTCCGGCAGATCCGCGGCGGACGCGACAACGAGCCGCGATTCGGCGTGCGCATGGGCGGCCAGGGCGAGTTCGCGGACCTCATCCGCAAGCGCTTCGCGCTCGCCTGCAAGCGGCTCGGTCTCAACACGGACCGCGACGCGCCGCTCGACACGTCGCAGTTCCGGCCGCCCGCCGCGCCGGGCAGATCGGCCCAGCTCGACTTCTTCCGTTGACGCGCGACCACGATGGGCGCGATCATCGGCGGATGGCGACAGGCGAGCGTGACCCCTTCCGCGGAACTGTCCGAGGTGAACCGATGCCGTCGCTGACCGAGCGCCTCGCGCGGTGCTACACCGGCGCGGTGCACGACGTGCTGCGCATGATGGGGCACGACAACATCGTGCTGCCGCCCGGAGATCAAGGCGATCGCGCCGGGCACGAAGCTCGCCGGCCCGGTGTGGACGGTGTCGGGCCACATCGACCGCACGAAGACGCGCGACGAGACGCTGCTCGGCTGGTGCACGCTGCTCGCGAAGGCGCCGGCCGGCCACGTCGTCGTCTGCCAGCCCAACAATCACGAGGTCGCGCTGATGGGCGAGCTGTCCGCGCAGACGCTGCAGGCGCGCGGCGTGCTGGGCTACGTCGTCGACGGCGGCTCGCGCGACACCGACCTCGTGCTGGCGCAGGGCTTCCCGGTGTTCTGCTCGTTCCTGACGCCGTCCGACATCGTCGAGCGCTGGATTCCCGACCGCTACGGCGAGCCGGTCACGATCGGCACCGTCACCATCGCGACCGGCGACTACCTGCTCGGCGACCGCGACGGCGTCGTGATCATCCCGCAGCGCGCTCGCCGAGGAAGTCGTCGCGAAGACCGAGGAAGTCGTCGCGACGGAGAGCGACATGCGCCGCGCGCTCGATCGGCGGCATGGATCCGGTCGAGGCGTACAACAAGTATGGCAAGTTCTGACAGGCGCGCCGCATCGCGCCGTGATGCGGCTTTCGCCGCCGGACAACGTCGCCGTCGCGCTGCGGCCGCTCAAGGCCGGCGAGACGGTCATGCTCGACGGCGTCGCGATCACGATCGCGCCGCAACATCGCGGTCGGCCACAAGCTCGCCGCGCGCGCCATCGCCAAGGGCGAGATCATCCTCAAGTACAGCTGCCCGATCGGCACCGCGACCACGCGGATCGCCGCCGGCGAGTACGTGCACACGCACAACGTCGAGAGCAACTACCTCCCGACGTACACGCTGCCGGAATAGGCGCGCGATGCTCACGGGCTACCTCCGCACCGACGGCCGCAAGGGCATCCGCAACGTCCTGGTCGTCGCGTACCTCGTCGAGTGCGCGCACCACGTCGCGCGCGAGATCGCCACGCCGTTCCGCGAGCGGGGCGTGCATCTGATCGGCTTTCCCGGCTGTTACCCGAACGACTACGCGCTCGCGATGATGGAGAAGCTCGCACGCACCCCAACGTCGGCGGCGCGCTGCTCGTGTCGCTGGGCTGCGAGGGCTTCGACAAGCGCCGGCTCGCGCGGACGATCGAAGGGTCGGGGCGGCCGGTGCGGGCGATCGGCATCCAGGACACCGGGGGAACGAAGGCGACGATCGCCGCCGGTCGCGATTGGGTCGAGCGGACGCTCGTCGCGCTTGCCGGACAGCAGCGCACGTCGATGGGCATCGACGAGCTGACGGTCGGCACGATCTGCGGCGGCTCCGACGCGACCTCCGGGCTCACGGCCAATCCGGCGATGGGCGTCGCGTTCGACCTGCTCGTCGCCGACGGCGCGACGACGATCTTCGAGGAGACAGGCGAGCTCATCGGCATGGAGCACCTGATGGCGGCGCGCGCCGCCCGCCCCGCGCTCGGCGAGGCGCTGAAGCGCACCGTGGGCAAGGCCGCGCAGTACTACGCGACGCTGGGCTATGCGAGCTTCGCGCCCGGCAACGCCGACGGCGGCCTGACGACGATCGAGGAGAAGTCGCTCGGCGCGTACGCGAAATCGGGCCAGTCGCGGATCGACGGCATCGTGAAGCCCGGCATCGCGCCGCCGCGCAAGGGCCTCTACCTCCTCGACGTCGTGCCCGACGGCGAGGTGCGCTTCGGCTTTCCGAACATCAACGACAACGCCGAGATCGCCGAGCTCATCGCCTGCGGCTCGCACGTGATCCTGTTCTCGACCGGACGCGGCTCCGTCGTCGGATCGGCGATCGCGCCCGTGATCAAGGTCTGCGCGAATCCGGAGACGTTCGCCAGGATGGCAGACGACATGGACGTCGACGCCGGCCGCATCCTCGAAGGCCGCGCGACGCTGTCCGAGGTCGGCCGCGAGATCTACGAGCTCGTGCAGCGCGTCGGCAATGGCGAGCCGACCCGATCGGAAGCGCTCGGCCACCAGGAATTCATCCTCACGTACAAGAGTTTCGAGCCGCTCGGGCCGGCGTGTCTGCCCGTTTGACGAAAGGAAGGAGCAGGCCATGAGCGCGGCGGGCGAAGCCAAGGCCCGAAGGGCGCGGCGCCGCGCGATTGGCCGCTTCCGAGTCTCAACCGTTGGGCCTTCGAGGCCCGCAAGGAGGAAGCCATGAGCAGCAACGTCGTCTTCTTCGCATGGAACCGTTCGATCCCTGGCCGCGAACGCGTCAGCGCCGAGCACTTTCAGCAGTTTGTCGGTTATCTCGCCGGGCTTCAGCAGAAAGGGGCGATCGCCTCGTCGGAAGCCGTCTTTCTCGATGCCCACGGCGGCGACATGAACGGGTTCTTCCTGATCCGCGCCGACAACGCCAAGCTCGACGCGCTGCTGGCAAGCAACGAATGGCTGACGCACATGACCCGGTGCACGCTGCATCTCGAGGGGTCGGGACACGTCCGCGGCGCGACGGGGCCGTTGGTCGCGGAGCGAATGGAGCTTTGGACGAAGACGATCCCGGGATGACGGCCTGACCGCGCCGACACGTTCCTAGGCGACCCGCTTCGCTTGCGACGGGTCGCGCAGCGGAATGCGCTCCGCCAGCCACGCCAGCCGGTCCGACGGAACGCCGAGCTTCGCCATGATCTCCATGGCGACTTCGTACCGGTTCGGCGCGAACATGTAGTGGTAGTGGACGTGAACCGGCGGGACTGCCCGCCAGATGGGGTCGATCTCTCCCTTTGCCGCGACCATGTGCAACGGGATGTTGTAGCTGGCGGGGAAATGCATGACCCGATCGGTCGTCGCCCAGATTGCAATCGCCAGCACCGCCTGGCTCGAGCCCCAGTACTCGCTGCCGGCCCGACCCACCGAGCCGGTCGACGCATAGATGTCGATCCCGCTGTCGCGATACGGTCGCATGCCGGCCTGCAGCGATCTCGAGAAGAGCTCGGCGCCGCGCGTGAATATGGCCTTGTCGCGGCGAGCGACGATGAGGCCGGCGTTGTACGACGCGCGGATGCGCTCGCCTTCCATCGTCGAGTGGATGTAGGGCAGCCGGTCGATCGACGTGCCGCACATTTCCGCAAGAGCGACCCAGTAGTCCTCGAAGGCGTCGCCCGGGCCCCGGGTTGCGCTGCCCTTGGCGTCCACGGGCCTGACCAGGACATCGGCGTCGTTCGGGAACTCCGGTTCGCGGAGGAAGATCGTGTCGCTGTCCAGGACGACGGTGAAATCGGAAGTAGAGTGCGCCTCGGCCCACGCTCCGGCGAACACCCGGTTCGCCGGGCTGTAGTCGGTGCACGTGGTGTTGATGGGCTCGTCCACGTACTCGACGGAGAGCTCCGCCAGGGCGCGTCGGGTGTCGCGATCGACCGCGAGGCCCGCACGGGGCGAAAAGGCGAGGATCGGAGCGTCGCGGTAGGTCCCGGCAAACGTCCGGATGCTCTCGCACAGCAGCAGCGCCTGGTCCCGGATCGCGTTGTTCTCGATACAGAGGACGAAGCTCGCCGTGGCCCGTGATGCCTTCGCGCGATCGTCGGGAATTTCGATCCGATGGTGCGCCGCCGCCGGGGGGGAGGACCGAGGTTTCGCGTCCGCCTCGCACCGGGCGAGGCAGGCGCCGTAGAGGGTGCGGATTTCGGCGGCAACGGGCTCCGCCACCAGCGCCTCCAGCGCGTCCTCGTCCGGGCGCTGCCGGCGCAGACTCGGCTCGAGGAAGCGGTCCACCTCGTCGGCCCGGGCGCGAACGTCGAGCGCCACGCCGAGACGATCCGCGATATGGCCGACCACGCCGCGCCAGTCGTCGAGCAGGTCCGTGAAACGGACATACATGACATCCGGCACCGAGTCCGCAAATTCGGCAACGCGCTGCATGTAGATCTGCCACAGCACGAGCCCTTCGGGCACCGTCATCCCGCCGCGGGCATGGAGCGACTGCGCGACTTCGACCGGCCCGCGCACGGCCACCACATAGACGGTCCGGTATCCGGCCCCGGCCAGCGCCTGATGCCACAGCGGCGCCAGGACACAGATGCGCGGGTCCTTGATCAGGATCGTCGGCCGGTTTCCGTATTCGGACGCGAGGACCGCTTGCGCGTCGCGCGCGAACTCCTCGACGAAGTCGGACCCCGGCGGTGGAAAGTCGACCCGGTTCCAGGCGCCCCCCAGTTGGCGCAGGACCCGATCGTTGAATATGACGACCGCTTCCGGCTCCCAGAATCCGGTCGGATTGTCGTAAGGGCGCGGCGACAACAAGACGTCGGGCAGATACGCGCCGCAGAGGTTGAGCACTCGCGCCAGCGCCGAGGTGCCGCTCCTGTGCATTCCGAGGACGACCACCGCGGTCGGGCGCGATTCGCCGGCGACCACGGCCGCGCGCTCGGCCACCGGCGCGGGCGGGTGGGCGGCGCGCATTTCCTCTGCCAGCTCTCGCATCGCAGGGACCGGGACGAGGGCTCCCATTCCCGCCCCGAGGATCCGTGTCAGAAGGAGCGTCCGGTTCGCGGGCCACTGCGGAGCGAGCGGGTTGGTGCAGTGCGCGTCACCCGAAAGCACCGTGGCAATGAGCGCGCCCAGTATCCGGTCGGCTTCTTCTGCGGCAAGCTGCGGCGCTTTGCCGGTCGTGTTGCCGGCGTGAACGCGGTAGAAGTAGAGCGGACGGCGCACGACCATGGGCTCGGCCAGCGCGGCGGCCCGCAGGCAGAAATCCCGGTCGTAATTGAACCGGAAATCCCGGAATCCGCCCAGCGCGCGAAAGAATTCACGTTCGACGAAGAGATTGCCGGCAGATACGGCGACGTTGCCTTGCACCAGAGCGAAGCTGTTCGAGTCACCGCCCAGCAGGCTCTGCTGGAGCTGCCAGTAGCTGCCCGCGGAAGCGCCGTTGCCCGACGCGTGCATCTCCTTCTCTCCAAGGGCCTGCGCGACCAGCGAGAATCCCCACACGAGGCCGGCACGGGCGATCCCGTCCACGAGCGCGGCGATGCGATCGGGGGCGTAATGGTCGTCGGGTTCGAGAAAAGCGAGATACTCCCCGCGCGCCAGCGCGGCCCCCTCGTTGAGCGTTGCGGGTGCCCCCTGGTTCGTTCTGGCGATGAAGCGCACAGGCGTCGACACGCCCGCAACACACTTCGCGACGACATCCGCCGTTCCGTCGGTCGATCCGTCGTCGATGACGACGAGCTCGAGATTCGGATAGGTCTGTGCGGCGACGGAGGCGATCGCCTGCTCCACGTAGCGGGCATGATTGAACGCCGGCAGGACGACGCTCACCAGGGGACGATCGTCCGTCGCGGGCTGGCCGTGGGCCCGCTCCCATGCGAGGAACTCCTCCACGAGGCTCGCCTGCCGGCTGCTCGCCTCGCGAACCAGGAACTTGCTCAACACGAGCCCGAGGTTGTGGCGGACCTGCGGAACGGCCCAATCCGTCCGCTCTGCGGCCTCCAATATCAGATCGAGCGCCTCGCGATACTGCAGTCGCGCCAGCAGGACCACGCCGAGCATGTGGAGCACGTCGACATCGCCGGGATTCTCCTGCAGCGCGCGTCGATAGAGGCTCTCGGCCTGCCGCAGCGACCCGGCTTGATGCGCCGCCAACGCCTGGGCGCGCGTCGGCACGACGGTCTGCCCCTCCCGTCCGCAGCAGTGCTTGAATCTCTTTCCGCTGCCGCAGGAGCAGAGTGCGTTGCGATTCATCGCGTAGGCAACCCCGAACCGGGTACCAGCGCGCGTTCCAGCACGCGGATCGCATGGACCGCCTCGCGTTGCCCGGTGGCGCGCGTGAGATCCGCGATCTGATGCCGACAGCTCGTGCCGTCGGCGACGATCAGCGTGTCCGGCGGCGCTGCGCGCACCGCCGGCAGCAGCGCGAGCTCGGCCATCTGCACCGACACGTCGTAGTGCGCGGCGTCGTAGCCGAAGTTGCCCGCCATCCCGCAGCAACTCGTCTCGACCGACGTCCACCGCGAGGCCCGGGATGAGGCGCAGGACGGCCAGCGTCGGAGCCACCGCATCGAACGCCTTCTGGTGGCAATGTCCGTGCAGCAGCGCGCGCTTCTGCGGCAAGCGCGGCGAGCGGGAGATCGAGGCGTCCCGCGCGATGCTCGCGCGCGAGGAACTCCTCGATCAGGAAGGCGCGTTCCGACAGGCGCTGCGCGGCCTCGCCGAGACCCATCACCAGGAACTCGTCGCGCAGCGACAGCAGGCACGACGGCTCGAGGCCGACGATCGCCGCGCCGCGCTCGACGTGCGGCGCGAGCGCGGCGACGACGCGCCGCGCCTCGCGCTTCGCCTCGTCGACGAGGCCCGCGGCGAGGTAGGTCCGGCCGCAGCACAGCGGCCGGCGCGGCTCCGCATCCGCGCGATCCGGCACGCGCGACATGGACGCGGTAGCCGGCGGCGCGCAGCACGTTGACCGCCGCACGCGCGTTCTCGGGCTCGAAGTAGTTGGTGAACGTGTCGACGAACAGGACGACGTCGGCGGTTGCCGGCATCTGCGCTCGCGCCGGCATTCGCCCGCAGGAACGTGTCGCGCCGCCACGCGGGCAGCGACCGCTGCGCCGAGAAGCCCAGCCACGCCTCGCTCGAGCTTCGCCGCGCCCGGCAGCGTATTGCGCAGGTTGGCGAGCCACGGCAGCCGCGCCGCCCACGGCGCCCAGCGCGGCAGGTGCGCGACGAGCCGGTCCCGGCAACGGCAGACCGTGCGCGCGCTGGCGCTGATACAGCACCTCGATCTTCATCTTCGCCATGTCGACGCCGGTCGGGCACTCGCGCCGGCAGCCCTTGCAGCTCACGCAAAGGTCGAGCGCCGCGCGCACCGGCTCGGAGGTCGAGCGCGTCGGCGCCGAGCTGGCCCGAGAGCGCGAGGCGCAGCGTGTTCGCGCGGCCGCGCGTCAGGTGCTGCTCGTCGCGCGTCACGCGATAGCTCGGGCACATCGTTCCCGGCGTCGAACTTGCGGCAGTGGCCGTTGTTGTTGCACATCTCGACGGCCTTGGCGAAGCCGCTTCGCCGGGATCGCCGCCGGTGCCCGGCGGCGGTGAGCGTGCCGGCGACGGGATCGTTCTGCACGTCCCACGCCGACCAGTCGAGCGCCGTCGTCGAGCGCTGCGTGCGATGACCCGGGGCGGAAGCGGAACAGCGACGCATCGTCCATCTTCGTCCCGCGGACGATCTTGCCGGGGTTCATGAGGCCGGCCGGGTCGAACAGGTCCTTGATCTCCTCGAACGCGCGCGTGAGGCGCGGGCCGAACTGCCAGCCCACCCATTCGCTGCGCACGAGGCCGTCGCCGTGCTCGCCCGAGAACGCGCCCTTGTACTCGCGCACCAGCGCGCTCGCCTCCTCGGCGATCGCGCGCATCTTGGCGGCGCCGTCGCGGCGCATGTCGAGGATCGGCCGCACGTGCAGCGTGCCGACCGACGCGTGCGCGTACCACGTGCCGCGCGTGCCGTGCCGCGCGAACACCTGCGTCAGGCGGTCGACGTACTCGGCGAGGTGCTCGAGCGGCACCGCGCAGTCCTCGATGAACGACACCGGCTTGCCGTCGCCCTTCAGGCTCATCATGATGTTGAGACCGGCCTTGCGCACCTCCCACAGCGCCCGCTGCGCGCCGGCATCGGTCATCTCGACGACGCTGCCCGGCAGGCCGAGATCGCCCATCAGCGCGACGAGATCGGCAAGGCGGCGCGACCGGCTCCTCGCGCGTCTCGCCGATGAACTCGACCAGCAGGATGGCGTCGGGCTCGCCGATCAGCGCCCGGTCGATGACAGCGCGGAACGCGGGGTTGCCGCGCGCGAGCCCGATCATCGTCCGGTCGACGAGCTCGACCGCCGACGGCCCGAGCTTGACGAGGTGCTGCGCGCATTCCATCGCCCTGAAGAGCGTCGGGAAGTTGACGACGCCGAGCGTCCGGTGCGCGGGAATCGGCGCGAGCTTCAGCGTCAGCTCGCGCGTCCACGCCAGCGTGCCTTCGCTGCCGACCAGCAGGTGCGCGTAGTTGACGCCGCCGTCCGCGGTGTACGGCCGCTCGCTCTGCGGCCGGAAGACGTCGATGTTGTAGCCGCCGACGCGCCGCATGACCTTCGGGACGTTGCGGTCGATCTCGTCGCGCTCGCGCGCGGCGATCGCCTCGCAGTCCGCGCAGGAGCTCGCCGACGCGCGGCGGCGGCGCACCCATCTCGCGCTCCGGTCCGAAGCGCGCCTCCGTTCCGTCGGAGAGGATCGCGTCGATGGCCAGCACGTTGTGCACCATGTTCCCGTACGCGATCGAGCGCGAGCCGCACGAATTGTTGCCGGCCATGCCGCCGAGGGTCGCCTGCGCCGACGTGCTGACGTCGACCGGAAACCACAGCCCGTGCGGCTTCAGCCACGCGTTCAGCTGGTCGAGGACCACGCCGGGCTCGACCTTGACGGTCAGCGCGTCGCGGTCGAACGCGCCGATGCGCGACAGGTGCTTGCTGTGGTCGACGACGAGCGCCGCGCCGACCGTCTGCCCGCACTGGGAGCTGCCCGCGCCGCGCGCCAGCACCGGCACCTTCAACTCGCGACACACCGCGATCGCCGCGCGCACGTCGTCGGTGGTACGCGGCACCAGCACGCCGACCGGGTCGACCTGGTAGATCGACGCGTCCGTGGCGTACCGGCCACGCGACGCCGCGTCGAACAGCACGTCGCCCTCGACCGCGCCCGCGAGGCGTGCGCGGAAATCGCCGTTGCCGTGGCCCGCCATGGTCCCAATTGTAGAGGATGTTGCGCTGCGGACGGCCAAACGCTTGCCCGCGCGAGGCAAAGCTCAGTAGCATGGATCCTCGCCCATTCGAACGGCCGGGCGACCGGCGCGGCGTACAATCGCTGCGGTCCGATCACAACAGCGGGGCATTCGCCCGCGGACATCCTTCGAGGAGAACGATATGCCTTCCCACCTTCGCACTGCCACGGGCCGTGGCCGCGCGCTCGGCATTCCTGCCGGTCATCTGGCCAAGGCTCTCGATGCGCGGCTGGCCGACGGCCGTGATCACCGCGATCCTCGGCGTCGGCCTCGCACTCTGCGCGCTCGTCAAGCTGATCGAGGACAACGAGTTCCAGACGCGCTGGGCCTGGGTCGGCTTCGCGATCGCGCTGTTCGTGATGCTCGTCGCGCTGCTCCGCGTTCGCCACCGCTGGGGCATGCGCGGCAAGAGCAGGCGCGAGCCGACGTCCGTCCCGAGTGATCGCGACGCCGTCGCTATGCTTGACGGACAACATACGGGGGCGACCAGGTCTCGACGTGGTCGGTTCTCCGGTCGAGCAGCGAGCCGAGGTCGCCGGTCGGCCTCGTAAAACAACCGGCACAAACGCAAGTGCGAAGAACGATCTCGCACTCGCCGCCTAGTCAACACTAGGTAAGGCGACGTCCCACCCGGTTCGGCCCGAGGTCGGGAACGGGGCGCCAACGATCGGGCTCAGGCACCGAGGGAGAGCCACTCGCCCGAGGCGCGACATCGCAGGAGGGCTGGCCCGCCGTAGGTCGTCCGCGAACCGGCCGTCGGGCGAGACCAAAGCGCGGACTACGCTCGTAGACGTTCGGTCGGTACGGCCGCGGACGCGGGTTCGATTCCCGCCGCCTCCATCATTGGCTCAACCATGCGGGTTTGCGATGCACGCGTGGGGAACGATTCAATTCAGCACCTCTAGAAGCGTGTCGGCTAGCTGATCAATGTCCCAGTCGGTGTAGATGTCGGCGGTCGTCTGGATCGACGCATGACCCAGGAGCTTCTGCGCCGCCTTGAGGTTCCCGGGCAGCTTCAGGTCGCCGATCGAGACGCGCATTCGAGCGACTCTATTCGCGTTACTGGAAAGGTCGCAATCGGGCAGCAGGTCGACCGGCGACGTGTCTCGCCACGCCGTTCTTCGCGCCTGTCGAACCCGCCGCCTCCACTTGCTCAACGAAGCCCTTCCCGGGGCGTTTACCGGGGAACGATTCCGTCTGATTCGGAGCAAGTGCGACGGCTCTGAAGGAGTATCGCGGCGTTCGCGCGGCTAGGCGCTTCAGCCTCAGCGCCCGCCGCCCAGCAGGCGGTCGCCAACGTCGACCTGCGCCTGCGAGCGCGCGTATCGGCCAGGTTGGACCTCGGTAAATTGACCCGATCGTGTCCATGCCGCCCGGCCGCCCGCGCCTACCGTGGCCCGCGGCCATGCTGGAATGCGACTTCTGCGGGTGTTGCTCCCCCAAGCCCGGCAAGGGTTGGGTCGCCCGGTACCGGTACGACCCCAACGGGATCGACGAGCCGCGCATCGCGGTCTTCTGCCCGCCGTGCGCCGCGGCCGAGTACGGATTCAGGCCGACGTCGCCGTCGACTACGAGTGCATCTGGGAACCGCCTCCCACGCACGAGGAGGAGTCCTGACCTCGCTCGTCGTCGTGCTCGGTGATGATCGCCTGAGCGCGGGAGAGCGGATCTAGCTCGGCCTCCTTGTCCGGCCATGCGCCGACCTTGGTCGGGGCGCTCGTCGAACGGTCGAGCGGCCATCGGCGACGCCAGACGTCGCACTGTCGCGGGGTCCGCCGCCAACGGCACGACGGGCAAGGCGACGCAGGACGACCCGCCCCGGCCCGCTTACCGCTCGATCTCAAACAGCGGCTCACTCCGTCGCACGCTGAGTGCCGCGAGAATCGCGGCAGCGAGCAGGAGCTGCAGGCTTGCCGGGAACCGACCCGAGCGGTGCCAGCCGTGGTCGTGGAAGAGTTTCTTCCGCCCGGGCGTAGGAGCGGAAGGACGTGCTCGAGGTCAGGCGCGGAGCTCGCCGCAGCGCCAAGTGTCGCGGGATCGAGCAGGCCCCGGCGCGCGGCGAGGAGGAGGATGCCCGCCAGGCCGCTTCCGATCTCGAACCGATGCGAGTGGAAGTCTCGGTGCGGAACGCGGTCGCCCGCGATGTGGAGAACGGGCCCCAGAAGGAGTGCCGCGAGCCGCGAGCCGCTGGCGGCGCCGGCCGCAGCGCCTGTCGCCACGTGGAGGGCAACGATCACTGCTGCCTTATTAGCAGAATGCCTCCGGCCCATTCGACCTCTGTCCTACGCGGGCAAGGGCGCGAGCTGGGGCTCAGAGACGACGATCTCGGATACAACACGGCGCCGAGCCGTGGCGAAGGCAGGCTCGCTTATCAAGGGCAAGTTCGGGGCGGCGAGGCCCCCAACTCGCCGCCCCGTGAGCTAGGACGTGACAGCGTCCGGAGACCTCGTCGGAGGACTGCGCCATCGCCTTCTGGAGCTCGTCGTAGTCGCCTGCGTCGATCGCCTTGTTGATCCGCTTGTCAGACTTGACGAGCGCGACTCGACCTTGTCGGCCCAGCGGTCGTGAACGACCGCGACGACCGCGGACGAAGTCCTGGCGGCAGGTATTGCTCGAACTCGACGCCCAGCTCCTTCTGGTGATGCTTCTGGTGGAGCTTGCCGACGACAGCGCCAATTGCCGCCCGGACGCGGTGCGGCGAGGAGCGGCAAGTGCGAACAACCCGACCACCGACGCCGCCGTCCGCCGAGAACGGCGCCACCTCCGGACTCTCCCGTCGCCGTGCTCGTCCACATCGACTTTGCCACTCGCGTCGCACTTCATCACGACGGCCCCGACAAGTTTCCTGGTACTCGTCGGCATTCTCTCCTGCTTTCAATGCTTTGTCATCGTCGGCAGCCGTCGCACTATGCCGAGTACGTGCCGACTACGAGGGCGAGGTTGTCGCCTGCCATCATTCCTCCTCTGGTTGCGCGACGTTCTCGCGGAAGCGTCTCTCCTCCGGAGTGGCGTCGGACATCGGCGTGGACTAGGTACACCCGGGAACGCTCAGTGCGCGAGCGGTCGTGCGGGAAGCGGTCCACCGGTACAGATGACCCGTGGAGTCCCTGGGCATCGTGCTAGATCAGGGTGATTTTCTGCCACGCGCCGCGGTACTCACGGCGGAGCCGTCTGGGAGCGGTCGATTGCGTCCACGGCGCCGTGCACCGTCGGATGAAAGTGCTCGGGTCCGATCACCTCGGTCAGGCCGGAGAGGTCGAACTGCTCCTGCATGTGTGTTCTGAGCCGAGCGATGACGAGCGTGATCTCGTTACGCCGGAGGTCCTTCGTCAGCTCCTCGAGCGCCTCGAGTCCTGTCGAGTCGGCATGCGTGACCGCCTCCGCGTCGAAGACGAGCCACGACACGGGCGTCCGCGCCGCGCGGACCGCCTCGCGCACACGCCCCTTGAAGTAGCGGGCATTGGCGAAGAAGAGCCGGTCGTCGAGCCTGTAGACGACGACGCCGGGCGTCACGGTCGCGGAGCGGTGGAGAGAGACGTCCGCATAGCGTCCGAGCCGCTCGACCCAGCCGAGCACCGCGTCGTGCGGGCTCGCGCTCCTTCGCACGGTGTCGATCACCGAGAGACCGACGGCGAAAGCGAGCGCCTCGAGCACCCCGAACACGACGACACATCCCGTCGTCACGCCGGCGATCGCGACCTCGACATGGTCGACCGCGGCGAGACTGCGCCAGGCGTTCGGGTCGACGAGGCCGATGGCTGCCGAGACGATCACCGCCCCGAGCACGGCCTTCGGCAGGTACTGCACCGGCTCGGTGAGGAAGAGCAGGATCACGAGCACCGTGGCGGCAGCGACGATGCCTGCGTATCTGGCTGCGTGCGCCCATGTTGTCGTTGACCGCTGTGCGCGAGCCGCTTGCGCCGATGGAGAAGCCCTGGGTGACGCCGGCCGCGGCGTTGGCGGCGCCCAGCGCTGAGCAGCTCCTGGGATGCGCGCACGTGCTGGTTGTGCTTCCCGGCAAAGGAGCGCGCGTCAGGATCTCGTCTGCGAACGCGACGAGGAAGACGCCAACCGCGGCGGGGAGCAGGTGGACGACGTCCTGCCAGGCGGGGCTGGGCAGGTCGAAGCTCGGTAGTCCTGCGGAATCGGGCCGTACCGGACGGCTATGCCGTGGGCCTGCAGGTCGACGCCCAGGAGAGACCGATCGCTGCGACCACGACCAGGAGCGCCGCCGGTAGCCGCGGCATGACGCGGCCGAGCACGAGGAGAGTCGCGAGCGCGACCGCGCCGAGGACGATCGTCGCGCCGCTGACACTCCCGACCTCGCGCACGACCTCCCAGAGCTGCGGGAGAGGGTCGACTGCGTCGATCGACAGACCGAGTAGCTTCCCGAGCTGACCGATGACGAGGATGACGGCGACGCCGTGGATGTAGCCGACCAGCACCGGGCGTGAGAAGTAGTCGGCGATCCAGCCGAGGCGCAGCACCCAGGCGAGTCCGAAGCAGGCCGCGACGACCAGCGCGAGCATCGCCGCCAGCTCCGCCGCATCGGCGCTGCCGGCGACCGCAAGGGACAGGATTGCCGCAGCGACGAGCGTCGAGATCGAGCCCTCCGGCCCGATCGACGAGCTGCCGCGACGAGCCGAGGAGCACATACGCGACGGTCGGAAGCAGGAGCGCGTAGAGGCCGTTCACGGGCGAAAGCCCCGCAACCTCTGCGTACGCCATCGCCGACGGGATCGCCAGCGCCGCCACTGTCACCCCGGCGACGAGGTCGCCGCGCGCGGTGCGCGCCCGGTAATGCGGGAGCTCGCCCGCGACCGGCATCGCCCTGGTCAGCGGCGGCTCCGGCCGTGCCGCCTGGAACGGCTCGCGCTCGCCGTACTGGTCCGCATCCGATGACGGCGTCGAAGCGCGCGGTGACGATCGGTGCGTCCATCCTAGGCCGTCCCTTCACCGCAGGATTCCCTCGAGACGTTGGTCATGCCCGGCGGCCGCACGCCGACGGCCTCCGGCGCGGCGGCGGTCTGCTCATCAGCCGCCACCGAGGGCGCGCGTGGTCTCGGCGGAAAGCCGATACGGCCCGCGAAGGAACTCGGCGTCATCGCTCTCGCCGCGACTTCGACCGTCGACGCGGCGAGAACCTGACTCGAACCACGATCGGCCGGCGGTTAGCTCACCCGCTCGAACTCGCCGGCCCTCCAAGTCTTGTCGAAGAAGGGCTGAAGCGGGCTGTAGCAGCGCAGAATGACGAACCAGCCCTTCTCTGGATCGGTCTGGATCCAGTTGCCCGGGGCGACGTCGTCGGGCCGGGTGGGCGAGCAGTAGATGACGGTGGAGCCGTCGGCGTCGGCCTCCGCCGCGGGTGAGGGGTACTCCTGGCTGCCGGCGCGCGGGTATCCCTGGTCGGTCTGCAGCAGGGAGCGGGATTGGTTGTCGTACACGTTGAGAGACCAGAACCGGGCCGCCGGGATGTCCTTGGGCAGCGTCACCCGGTAGGTCTTGCACCGTCGAACGGTTCGCCGGCGGCGTCGACGTTCGCGACCAGGTACTGCGACCCGACGCCGGTCAGCCGCATGCACATGGCCGGGGTAATGGCGGTGGCGGTGTAGAACATCGAGGTGCGGGAGTGCAGCCGGCGTGCCCCCTTGTTCGGGTAGGGCTGAACACCTTCGGCGGTGATGTTCGGCGGGGGATTGGTGAACTCGAACCCGCCGACGAACAGCATGTTCCACCACGCGGAATCACCCTCGTAGTAGCGGAAGCCCTCGGTCGGGGACTCACCCATCCCAACCATCCGAGAAGCCGCATTACCGACGGCCACTGCGTCATCGAGGATCTTCCGCAGTCGGGCGTCGGGAGCGAACTTCTCGTCCTTGACGATCCCGATCGCGGCGAACTGTCCGGCGAGCTCGGTATCCAGTGCTTCTGCTGGCTCCAACTGCACGAGCGCATCGAGCATCTCGTAGTGCCCGAAGTCGTTCGGCGGGACCGTGTTTATCGCCAGTCCGCTGCCTTCCACGAACCGAGGGCTCTTCGGAGTGCCCAGCTTGCCGAGCGGGCCCTGCCCGGTCAGGTAGGCGCCGATGCTGCTGCCGAGGCCACCGGCCGCGTAGGGGTAGATCTTCAGCTGCTCCTTGATCCGGTCGACGGTGGGGGCGGGGTCTCACCGGGGTTCTCGTTGATGAATGCCCGGCCGATCAAGGTCACGTGGTTGGTACGCGAGTGCCGCACGTAGCACCCGCCCTCGGGCAGCGGCCCGTCGTACCCGGGACCGACCAGCAGATAGGTGCCGCCCTGGCCGCGGTCCGCACCGGGCAGGCCGAAGTCGCTGATCCAGCGGAACCAGATGTCGTTGAAGAGGCCCAGCATGTCGGACGGCGCTCGAACACCAGTGGTCCCTGCGACAGGTCGTGAAAGGACCAGAAGTAGACGGTGTCGGCGTTCGCGGTCAAGAACAGCGACCGGGAATCCATCAGCTTGGAGCAGATCAGCACGTCGCCGTCCGCGACGCCGACGTCCTGGAAGCCCTTCCGGATGGCGTACACCGACACCCCCGAGATGGTGTTCATGAACGTCTCGACGCCATGCAGGTAGTCCAGGTGGTCACGCAGCGTCTCCGCCGTCTCAGCGCGTCGGATAGCCGTCGGCGAACTCCAGCGCCCGATCCCAGTCTTGACGCTCGACGGGGTCGTGATCGCTTCGGGCACGGGTGTCTTCGTTGCAGCAGTGGCGTGCATTGCGGCCCCTCCTTGTTCTGTTGTGTGCGGAGAAGGTAGTGAGCTCTATCGCGCCTCATCACCCGGATCGTGTGAAGAGGGCCCCTGGCGGGGAGCCGGTCGAGCTCTGCCGCGCCATTGCGGACTTCGGAGCAGCTCGTCGGCGCGAGCTGGTGGTCGGCATCCTCGGCAGCCTCGTCGATGTCGGTGTACACCCACTGCACCGTGCCGGTGAACTCGCTGTCTCGCTGGCCGTAGTCGTGGCTGACGGGCATCGCCGTTCGCTCGCGACGTCGGTTGTCTCGTCGCGGAGAAGACCATCGGCACCGTCCCGTCGACGCGTCCCTCGCCGATTTGTCGCCGTCGACGTAGAGCGTCACTGGCTGCCCTTGCCGTAGCCCGCCGCCGTCGTCAGACCGTCTGCAATCGTTCTCGACTGACGACGGTGGGCCGTTCTCTGAGCCGGTTCCGAGCGCCTGTTCGGCTCCCTTCGTGAGTCGAACAGGCGCTCAGGCGGGTCGCCTGTAGTTCACGGGCTCGATCTCGCTCGGCCGCCACGTCCTGTCGAAGTAGGGCTGGAGTGGGCTGTACAGCCGCAGGATCACGAAGAACCCCTTCCGTTCCGCCGTCTGGATCCAGTTGCCATCCGGGCTATCGGAGGGTTGCGGGGGCGAATGTGATGGTTGTCGAGCCGTCAGCGTCGGCACTCGCCGCAGGTGTCGGGTATCCTGGCTCCCTCCCAGGGGTAACGCTGCGGTGTCTGCAGCATCGAGCGCGTCTGGTTGTCGTACAGGGTCAGCGACCAGAAGCGCGCTCCGGATGTCGGGCGGTAGCGTCACGCCGGTAGGTCCTGCGCGCCGTCGAGAGCCTGTCCTTCGACTGTCCGTGAAAGCGACGATGTACTGCGACCCGACTCCGGTGAGCCGCATGCACATCGCGGGCGTGATCCCGGTGTAGGCATAGAAGAACGATGTCCGAGCGTTCAGCGTCCGGGCGCCGGTCGCGGGCGACGGCTCGATTCCCTGCTGTGGTGACGAGCGGCGGCGGAGTGTCGAAGCTGTATCCGCCGACCCAGAGTGGCAGTCCCCACGCCGAGCTCGTCGTAGTACCAACCCCTCGGATTCCCGCGGGTCGACGACGAGCGCCCGGGGGTCGCGCTGCCGACGGCGGCCGCATCCTCGAGGATCCCCCGCATCCGCTCGTCCGGCTCGAAAGGCTTGCCTTGCACGATCCCGATCGCGGCCAGATCCCCCATCAGCTCGATGTTCGTGTTGCTCCCCGCGGCTCGGCCTGGACCAGTTCGTTCAGCAGCTCGAAGAAGCCGAAGTCGCTCGGCGGGATCGTGTTGAACGCCTTCCCGGTTGCCTCGACGAACGTCGTCTCGGGAATGTCCGGCGGCGGATCCGTGTGCACGTGGCCCTCGAGCAGCGTCCCGATGGTCGTCCCGAAGCCGCCCTGGGGATAGGGGTAGAGCTCCAGCGTGCTCTGATCACCTCGACGGTCGCAGAGGTCCGGGCCCGGGTTCTCGTTGATGAACGACCGGCCGAGCAGCAGCACCCTCGTCGTGCGCGAGTGCCGGACGTGGAGGCCGCTGTCGGCAGGGCGCCGTCATAGCCCGGCGGGACAAGCAGGAAGCGGCCGCCCTCGCCGCGATCCGGCCCCGGGAAGGCCGAAGTCGACGATCCACTGAACCACATGTCGTCGAACAGCCCGAGGCGCCTGCGGAGGCGTTCGACCACCATCGGGCCGATGTGAGATCGACGAATGCCGACGAAGTAGACCGTGTCGGCGTTCGCGGTCAGGAACAACGAGTTCGAGTCCATCAGCTCCGGGAAGATCAGGATCGTTGTTTCCGTCCCGCGTCATGGAAGTCCTTGGGCAGCGCCGCCCTCGACGCTCCAGGGAAGCCGTTGAGGAACACTTCAGGGCCGTGCGTGAAGTCGAGGTGGTCGTGACGGCATCGGACGTCTCGCGACTGGGAACGCCGTCCTCGAACTCGAGCGTCCCGAGTCTGTCTCGAGCCGGTCGGACGAGATCGAGTGCAGGGTCTCGCTGGACTCGGACTCTTCACACTCGTCGCGCTCATCGTGCTCCTCCTTCGATGGTCTCCTCCTCGAGCTCCACGATCTCGATATCGATCTCGAAAGCGTCGATGATCCTCCCCACTGCGGCGGCGACACGGGCGGTTCCGATCGGCGATCGCGACCAGGACGCCGCGGACCTGCTCGGCGTCGAGGTCGAGCTCCCCTGCCGCCTGGAGATTCAGCAGGTACGAGACCGGCGTGGCATCGACCGCCGCCAGCGCCGCGATGCGAACGAGCATCAGCGTCGCAGGGTCAAGGCTCGAGGCCTCGACCGAGTCCGCCGTCATGCTCGCGAGCAGGTCGAGAACCGGGGTTCGCGTGGCGGTCCGGCCATGGTGCCGCCCTTTCGCAGACGTTCGGGTTCGGTGAGCTGCGCCGAGTATGGACGGGGCGCGCCGGCCCTCGTCATACCGATGGCATGAAAGTTCGTCCAGTTGCTGGCGAAGGACGACTCGGTCGAGGTCCGACGCCATATGCGTTCGTCCGGCCACTCGCGCGCGGGAAGCAACTGGACGACGCGGCGCTCGGCCTGACGACGCGCCGCCCGTCAAAAGCGACAGGGCGCAATCACCCCTATCGGATGACGCAGGGCATCCGCCGTTCGTTCACGCTCGTCCGATGAGTCAGCGCTCGATCGCCGTGTTGCACGCTCCGGAGCCGAGGCGCTAAGATGGGCGCGGCGTTCGGTTGGGGGCTGCTGTCGGCGTCATCGCTCGTGATCGGCTCCGTCATCGCGATCCTGATCGCATCCCGGTGCGGGTGATCGGGCTGATCATGGGGTTCGGCGGAGGAGTGCTGATAAGCGCCGTCGCATTCGACCTCGTCGAAGAGGCGGCCGGGAAGTCGAGCGGTCACGGAGCCCTGATTGCGGGGCTCTTCTCCGGCTGCCTGGTGTACTTCGGCGGCGACCGGCTGATCGACCACCTCGGCGGCGGCGATCGCAAGGATCCGACTGGAGCCGTGGAGGAGGGCGACGAGAAAGGCGGTGGTTCCTCGCTCTCGATCGTGCTCGGATCCGTGCTCGACGGGATCCCCGAGTCGATGGTGGTGATCGGCCTGACGATCTTCGAAGGCGGGGCCGTAGGCGCTCGCCCTATCTGATTGCGGTCTTCATCTCCAACCTGCCCGAGTCGATCTCATCGACGTCCGGCCTCCTCACCAGCGGCTGGATGAAGTCGCGAATCCTCTGGATGTGGATCGCGATCATGGTGGTCTCCGCCCTGGCGTCAGTTGCCGGCTACGGCCTGTTCCAAGACTCCTCGCCGCTGGGGGTGGTCGCCTTCGTGCTCACGTTCGCGGCCGGAGCGATCCTCACGATGCTCGCGAACACGATGATGCCCGAGGCGTTCGAGCACGGAGGAAAGTGGGTCGGGATCATGGTGACGCTCGGATTCGCGGCTGCGTACACCATCCATCTGCTCGATTGAGCGTGCCAACCGCGATAGCTTCCGAGGCCCCACATGCATGTGGCGTCGCGACACCGGCTCCTTCCTGAGGGACTGTTGCCTCCTGGTGGTGACCACGGTGCTCGCTGCCCTTGTTGCGGTTGCGGGCGGGATCTCACCCGGCGAGGGTGAGGCGGGTTGAGACTTCACGAGGTGGAATATCTGGAAGCGCGATGGATGACTACAAGCAGCGCCTCCGCTGCCTCGCCCTTCACGACGAGAGGTGCCTCGACCTGCTCCTGGCCGACAAGAGCACGTCGAGTTCCTCGATTGTGCT